>NZ_RZMY01000001.1 GCF_003992615.1 Flagellimonas beolgyonensis | reverse complement strand
GTTGGCAATTTTGGAAAGGGTCACGTTGTCATCTGAGATCTTATTGGTGGTCACCGCGTTGTCTGAAATGTCAATTTCGCTAATTCCACCATCGAGGATCTTGGCTGATGTGACCGCGTTGTCAATAATTTCAGTTGTCCCAACCGAGTTATCCGCCATCTTAGCGTTCGTTATGGCATTGTCAGCAACATCAATGTTCACATCTTCAAACAAGGCATTTGTTGGTGTTCCTGAAATCGTTATGGTATTATCGGTTGAGGTAAGGGATCCATCACCAGTGAATTGAGTGACATCTACCTCAAGTGCTCCGGTTGCTCCGTTCTGCACAAGTCCGGTGCCTGCCACGTCCGCTGCAATTTTTGTGGCGTTGACACTATCATCGATTAAATTAATGGTGTTGACAGAGTTGTCAGCCAATTTTGAATTAATAACGCTGCCATCCAAAATCTTGGTGGTGATTACCGCATCATTGGCCAAATCCTGCGTATTTACTTGTCCATCCTGTATTTTGTCACTGGTCACCGCATCTGCCGCTAATTCTGCATTGCCAATACCACCATCGGCCACATCGAGCGTATAAGGTACGGCATCATCACCATTTCCATTCAAAATGAGTGTTGCATCGGTAGGTCCGACCACTTCATTTCCCACAATACTGTCTTTTTCGGTGATCAAAATGTCCGACTCGTTGGCCAAGGTCCATTGGGTGCCGTTCCAGCGGAACAAGTCGCCCACAGTATTTCCATCTTCAAATTTGTTGGGTGCAATCGTGGCATTCTGGATTTTGATGTTGGTCACCGACCCGTTCTGTAATTTGGAATCCCCATTGATGGAGGAAGAAACGATGTTTGCCCCGGTAATCTGGTTCACCTCAAAGTTGTAGTTAAGACTTCCATCAGGGTTGGTAGTCGGAGTCACCACAACCGTACTGTCCCGGGCATTGGGGTTCAGTGGCCGCAAGTAATCGGCCCGTGTGCTCACAGTAAAGGTATTGTCGAATTCCTCGCAAATGTTTACCCATCTGGTGCCATCGTAATAATGGATGCAATCGTGGTCGGTATTGTAGACCAGTGCACCCCTAAGTGGCACTATGTTGTTCATTTGAATATCGTTTACCCTAGTGATTACAAGGGCTTTGGTACTGCTTTCCAGTTCCAGAATGGAGGCTTGGTTCAAATTTTGGGGATTGTCACCAATTTTAACTTGGCCCCTTAGGCTGCCAATGGTGAGCATGGCCAATGCCAATGCGATGAGATGCGTTTTCACGGTGTTTGTTATTTGAGGATTGCCAAACGTAAACAACAAAGCTAAACTTCTGGTTGAAATTTATGGAGATTTCCCGTCGAAATACGAAGTTCAAGGGTGAATGGAATACCCTTTGGGTATATATTTCAACATAGAATTAACAAAAGTTTAGAACCCCTTATTTTTTTTATATCCTGTCAAGGGTTTTCTTTATCTTGTACTAAACACTTCGATATGAAAAATCTATTGTTGGTCGCTTTTGCCCTGTTACTTTCCGGTTTGTCGTATGCGCAGGACGACCGACAAATGCTGCGCGGAACGGTCTTGTACAGAAGTTCCAACGTGGCCAACGAGCATGTGATCAATTCCACCTCCGGAGAGGCCACCATTACCGATGATGACGGTCGGTTCATGATTGAAGTGAAGGAAGGTGACCAATTGGTGTTCACCGCGGTCAACTATCAATTGGAAGTGGTGAAGATCACTCAGGAAATTTTACAAAAAAACCGTTTGGTTGTCGAAGTCACCGAAAAGGTTCGGGAACTGGATGAAGTGGTGGTGACCCCCGAAAACCAAGAAAAGTTTCTTGAAGTTAAAAATGAGGATTTCAAGGCGTTCGAATATGAGATCGATAGGGCAACCGAAGTAGAGAATGTTGCAGAATCACGAACCGTTAGGGGAATGCGTGATGGAATCAATTTCGTGAACATTTTCAAGGCCCTCATGAAAAAGAAAAGTGTGGATGGACAGGAACGACCACCCTTAAAAGTTAGTGAAGTACTGCGCCATGTGTACGATGATGAGTTTTTTGTGGTGGACCTGCAATTGCCACAAGATAAGATAGATGCCTTTCTGATCTACTGTGATGACAAAATTCCATCGCAGACCCTGCTCAAGAAAGAGAACGAATTCCAATTGATCGATTTTCTGGTGACCCAAAGCAAGGAATACCGGGCAACATTGGAATAATGAAACGAATCGTTCCGCTACTTTTGTTTTTCTTGGTTGGGCTTGCCCATGCCCAAGATGGCGAGAAAACCTTGTTTGGCCGTGTTACCAGTCCAGATAAGGATGTGGTCGGCGTTGTGGTACAGAATATTACCTCACGGAACGCCGTGATCACCGACCTCGATGGAAATTTCTCCATCCCCATTCAACTAAACGACACCCTGGTGTTTTCAGCCGTAAACTTTATTAGAAAAACAGTGCCCGTGACCGATGCCCTCTATCGCTCCAATTTTATTGAGGTGCCCATGCAAGAGTTTGTCAACGAACTGAAAGAGGTTGTGGTCCGGCCCTATAATTTATCCGGTGACCTCAATCAGGATGTGGGCCAGTTGAAATTGGCAAAAGATGTGAGCGCCGAGGCTTTGGGTCTGCCCAATGCGCACCAACGCATTCCCACACAGAGCGAGCGCATGCTACAAACAGCGACCTACGGAAAATTCAATTTGGGCATGATCTTGTCGCCGCCTTTAGATCCCATCATCAATGCCATAACGGGACGGACCAAAATGTTGAAGAACCGGGTGAAGGTGGACAAGGCCTATGCCACAACACAGCAAGTCCAAAATTCATATGCCGATTCCCTTTTTACCAACACTTTGAAAATCCCCATTGAAAAAATCGATGATTTTATGTATTTCTGCGAGGTGGACGAAAATTTCCAGACCTTGGTGGATTCGGAGGATCAGTTGAAGATTTGGGATTTTATGTTGGAGAAAAGCAGGGCGTACCGTAAAAACAATAATCTGGATTAACACCTTTGGCAAGTTTATTGCAAAATACTTGGTAAAACTGTAACATTAAAGTGCAAATGAAGTCTAATGATACTATGATGGGAATGAAAACCGCAAAAAAAATACTGTTGCCGTTGGCGGTGGTCTTGTTTTTGTCCTTCACTACAGCACACAAATTCTATGTGAGCGTTACCAATATGGTCTATTCCGAAAAGGATCAGGCCTTTCAGATCACCAGCCGGATATTTATCGATGATATGGATGCCCTGCTCAAGGAGCGGTACGGGATTGTTGCCAAATTGGCCACGCCAGACGAATCCAAGTTGGCGGACGAATACATTGAAAAATATTTTCGGGCCAAATTTGCCGTGACCATCAATGGCGAATTGGTCGATTACAAATTTTTGGGTAAACGTTATGACAAGGATGTTGCAGTCTGTTATCTGGAGATTCCCGACATAAAAATTGACGAGGTCACAAAGTTGACCGTGCAAAACGAAGTGCTCACCGATATGTTCGATGAGCAACAGAATGTGGTCCATGTAAAATGGAAAGGCCACAAGAAAAGTTTTGTGTTGATCAGAGAGAATAATAAAGGAATGTTAAACTTATAACGCATTCTTAACATTTGGTTAAAATGCTTTATTTTTCACCGTTTTAAAATCAAATTGAACATGAGTAAAATCAAGTATTGCATTGCTTCTGTGTTGTTCCTTTTTGGAGCAGTCGTTATGGCACAGGAGGAAGGTGACGTTAAACCAGAACGCGAACCAGGACATTACAATCAAAGTAAGTTCAAACAATTGTACGAGGAGTTTTCCACTCCAAATACCTACCGTTCGGCCTCCGGGGCACCTGGACCGGATTATTACCAACAACAGGCCGATTATGTGATGAACATCCAATTGGATGACAAAAACGCCAAGATTTACGGCGAGGAGACCATCACGTATCATAACAACTCCCCAGATGACCTAGAGTTTCTTTGGGTGCAATTGGACCAAAACGTACGGGCCAAGGATTCCAAATCCCCATTGCGCGATGGCAATGGTGTTAATATTGCCTACACGGCCGGAAACTTTACCGAAACCTTTATTAGTGAACCATTTGATGGTGGATTCAATATTGATTGGGTGAAGGATGCCAGCGGAAAACCGTTGTCCTACACCATCAACCAAACCATGATGCGTGTGAATATTCCACAACCGTTGAAAAGTGGGGAAAAAGTATCTTTCTCCATCAAGTGGTGGTACAATATTCCCGATCATACCGTTAACCGTGCCCGATCTGGATACGAATATTTCCCAAAGGATGGCAACCGGGCCTATGTAATTGCCCAGTTTTTTCCTAGAATGGCTGTATACAGCGATGTGGAAGGATGGCAGAACCATCAGTTCTGGGGCAGTGGAGAGTTTGCATTGCCTTTCGGAAATTATGATGTGAGTATTACCGTACCTGCCGATCACGTTTTGGATGGAACAGGGGTGTTGCAGAACCGTGAGGATGTGTTCTCCAAAGAAATGATGAAACGATACAAGCAGGCCACCAAGTCGTATGACAAACCTGTGATCATCGTTACCCAAGAAGAGGCAGAAGCTGCCGAAAAAGGCTTCTCCACAGATACCAAAACATGGAAGTTCAAGGCGACCAATGTACGTGATTACGCTTTCGCTACTTCCCGAAAGTTTGTTTGGGACATGCAGGCGGTCAAAATTGGAGGAAAAGACGTAATGGCTGTTTCCCTATATCCAAAAGAAGGTAATCCACTTTGGGAAGAATTGTCCACCAAAGCTGTGGCACAAACCTTGAAGACCTATTCTTCACATACTTTTGATTATCCATATCACAAGGCCATCTCCGTGCATGCCAAGAACCAAGGTATGGAGTATCCTATGATTTGCTGGAACTATGGTCGTCCTAACGAGGATGGAACCTATTCCGATAGAACCAAATATGGTATGATCAGTGTGATCATCCATGAAGTGGGACACAACTTCTTCCCAATGATCGTTAATTCTGATGAGCGTCAATGGGGATGGATGGATGAAGGTTTGGATACCTTTATGCAGTATTTGGCCGAGCAGGATTTTGGACAAAACAATCCAACTGTGATCGCTCCAAACGAAAAATACCCTTCACGAAGAGGTAACCCAGCGGATATTGTTCCTTACATGGCCGGTGATCAAAAATACATTTCCCCGATCATGTCAAACCCTGAAAACGTATACCAATTGGGTCCAAACGCCTATGGTAAACCAGCCACGGCCTTGAACATTTTGAGAGAGACCGTAATGGGCAGGGAATTGTTCGACCATGCGTTCAAAACGTATGCACAACGATGGATGTTCAAACACCCAACCCCAGAGGATTTCTTCCGTACCATGGAAGATGCATCCGCTGTTGATTTGGATTGGTTCTGGAGAGCTTGGTTCTACACTACCGATTACGTGGATATCGGAGTGAAAGGTGTGAAGAAGTACTACGTGAGCAGCAAGCCCACCAAGGAAATGGAAAAATACATGGCGGACAGAAACCTGACCGAGGCCGATCTTCCTCCATTGGTATATTTGGCCGAAGAGGAGAGCGAGGACTTCATGCCCGAATTGAAAGGAAAATCGCCAACGGAAACATCTCAAAACTTGAAGGAGTTTATGATGGATAATATGACCGAGGCCGAAAGAAACCAAGTAAAAGAACCCAAGTTCTTCTACGAGATTACTTTTGACAAACCAGGAGGCATTCCTATGCCATTGATCGTGGAGTACACTTACGCCGATGGTACCACCGAAAGCGTGACCTACCCACCCGAAATCTGGAGAAAGAACGATGCCGAGGTGAAAAGGGTTGTGGCCTCTGAAAAAGAATTGGTTGGCATTGTGGTTGATCCCAAGTTGGAAACTGCCGATATCGACACCACCAACAATTCTTGGCCCAAGAAAGAAGAGAAATCTGACTTTGATAAGTTCAAAGAGAACATCAAAGGAAAATAATAACAAAAACACTGTTAAAGAGCCTCGTGATTTCACGGGGCTTTTTTTATTTTGCTACCAAGTTCTGATTATATTTGTTGTATGCATTTTCTATTCATTAGCGGAGCGGAGATTTTTTTCATCCTATTTATTGTGGTGATGGTGTTTGGTGCGGATAAGATCCCGGGAATAGCCAAAGGCCTGGGCAAAGGTATGCGTCAACTCAAGGACGCAACGGATGATATCAAGCGCGAAATCCAAAAGAGTGCCGATGTCGATACAGACTTTACCAAAGGTATCCGAAAGGAACTGAACGAGGTGAAGAAGAATGTTGACGAGGTAACCGGCTCCATCAAACGAGACCTATAGATCCATGTTGGAAAAATTGCTCAAATGGGATCGCGACACTTTTGTGTATCTCAATGGTTTGGGCATAGAAACGTACGATACGTTTTGGGCCACGGTGACCAATATCGCTACTTGGATTCCCCTTTTTCTATTTTTTCTGATATTGCTGTTTGCCAAATTCCCGAAGAAGGAGGCATTCTATAAATTTTTGACCCTACTTGGGCTCGCTCTTTTTATAACCGCTATTACCCATTGGACCAAAATATCCGTAGCGCGTTTGCGGCCCAATAATACCGAGGAGATCAATACCTTGATTCGGATCCTGAAAAGTCCAACCGATTATAGCTTTTTCTCCGGACATGCGTCCAGTTCGTTTTCCATCACTGTGTTGGTGTTTCTGTTTTTGAGAAGCCGAATCAAATGGGGACTGATTTTCTTTATTTGGCCCATCCTGTTTTCCTTGAGCCGTATTTATGTGGGAGTGCATTACCCCATCGATATTATCGTAGGGGCCATTGTCGGCTTATTGTCTGGCTGGATGTTCTATTGGCTGTACAATCGGTTTATCGCACCCGGCTCAGCGTCAGCCCATCCCGAATAGGCAACAGCACCGTCTCCAGCCGAGGGTCATTTTTGAGTTTTTGATTGTAAGCCAATAAGGCCTCGGTAGCCTTGTCCCCCTTTTGTAAGGGTTCCACCACCTTACCAGACCACAATACGTTATCCGATAAAATAACACTGCCCGGTTTGGTCTTCTGGATGACCGCCTCAAAATAGGCATCGTAGTTCACTTTTTGCGCATCGATGAACACTAGGTCAAAAATTTGGTCCAAAGTGGGCACAATGTCCAATGCATCGCCCGTGTGCTGAAAAATTTGTGGACCAAACCCGCTCTTGTCAAAATAAGTCCGTTGGAGTTGATGCAATTCTTCGTTCACTTCAATGGTATGCAGTTGGCCATCCTTTTGCAGTCCTTCCGCCAAGCAAAGTGCCGAATAGCCGGTATAGGTACCTATTTCCAAAATGTACTTCGGATGTATCAATTTGGACAACATACTCAATACCCTGCCCTGAAAGTGTCCGGTGATCATGCGGGGTTGTACCACCTTCAAATGGGTTTCCCGTGTCAGTTCGGTTAACAAGGTTGGTTCCGGTTCTGAATGATCGGCAATATAATTTTCCAATAGTGGCGAAAGGAAATGCATGGCTAAATTTTCGCAAAAATAGGGAAAAGAAGTACATTCGATTTTTCGAAAACCATTTCAACCTATGTCTACCCCCGTTGTATCCATTCGTACCGCAACTCTGGAAGATTTACCTGTGTTGCTTGCCTTTGAACAGGAAATCATCAAAGCCGAACGACCCTTCGATATCACCATAAAGGAAGATCCCGTGAGCTATTACGATCTGGGACAAATGATCCAAGATTCCAAGGCCCATGTGGTTGTGGCCGAATTGGATGGCAAAATTGTTGCCTCGGGCTATGCCATTCCCAAAAAAGCACGTCATTATCTGGACCATGAGTGGTACGCCTACTTGGGATTCATGTACACCGATGAAAATTATCGCGGTAGGGGCATCAACGCCTTGGTAGTGGAGGCCTTAAAACAATGGTCTGTGAAAAATGGATTCAAAGAGATTCGATTGACGGTGTACAGTGACAATTTGCCCGCCATCAAAGCGTATGAAAAAGTAGGATTTAAAAAGCACATCATCGAAATGCGATTGGCCCAATAATTCCCTGTACAAGTTGTATTTTTGACCCAAACCCATTCTAATGACTTTCCAAAATACCCCAGCGTTTGCCCAACAACTGGATGCACAGGATAGCCTGTCAAAATACAGAGATGAATTTCATTTTCCCCAGGTAAATGGTAAAGATGTGATTTATTTTACGGGTAACTCCCTGGGATTGCAGCCCAAACGCACCCAAAAATTTGTGGATGAAGTAATGAAGGACTGGCGGGAATTGGCTGTGGAAGGCCACTTTTATGCCGACAAGCCCTGGTGGGATTATCACGAGCGCTTGGCAGAAGGACTGGGAAAAGTAGTTGGCGCAAAACCCCAAGAAATTTCGGTGATGAACACTCTCACTGTGAACTTGCACCTGTTGATGGTCTCTTTCTATCGCCCTACCCAAAAACGGTTCAAAATTCTTTGCGAGGAGAAAGCATTTCCTTCCGATCAGTATATGTTGCAGAGCCAGGTCCGTTTCCATGGATTTGACCCTGAAGAAGCCATTGTTGAGGTCAAAAAACGGGAAGGGGAACATGCTTGGCACACCAAGGATTTTATTGAAAAGATCAATGAGTTGGGTGATGAGCTGGCCTTGGTCTTGATCGGTGGTGTCAATTATTACAACGGTCAGGTGATGGATATGGCGGCCATAACCCGCGCGGGCAAAGACGTAGGCGCCTTTGTAGGATGGGATTTGGCACATGGGGTGGGCAATATCAAATTGAACCTGCACGATTGGGGTGCCGATTTTGCGGCGTGGTGCAGCTACAAATACATGAACAGTGGTCCAGGAAATGCCTCTGGGATTTTTGTACACGAAAAACATTTGGGAAGGACTGATATTCCCCGTTTTGAAGGCTGGTGGGGCAACAAAAAGGAAAGTCGATTTTTGATGAAACCGGAATTTGATCCCATTCCTACGGCCGATGCCTGGCAATTGAGCAATCCGCCCATTTTGTCCATTGCGCCCTATCTGGCCTCTTTGGAACTCTTCGATGAGGTAGGTATGGATGCGCTAATTGCCAAACAAAAGACCATTGTGGCCTATTTGGAATTTGTACTGCACGAAATTGATAAAGAGGTCGACAGCACCTTTGAAATTATAACACCCGAGGACAGGGGTTGCCAACTTTCCGTGTTCTTGCATGGCGAGGGCCGGGAATTGTTCGATTACTTGATGAAAAATGGGGTAATTACCGACTGGCGCGAACCCAATGTAATACGTTTGGCGCCCGCTCCATTCTATTGTTCCTATGAAGATATGTACCGTTTTGGCCAAATATTGAAGGAAGGTATTCTTCAAAAGGCAAAATAGGTACCGCCCAATTTTCAACTCCTAACCAACCTCCAATTATGAAGTCACTCTTGTTGATTCTGTCCAAGTCGAGATATTTTGCGCCTGCCTTTGTATTTACCAGTCTCAATATTTGGTTTGGTACGTGGGCCATTTATATCCCATCGGTTAAGGAAAAACTCGACATCAACAAAGCGGATTTGGGCATTGCCCTGTTTTGTTTGTCCCTAGGGGTATTTACCATTTTTCCATTTGCTTCCAAAATTGTGAACAAGTTGGGAGTGGGAAGGGCCACATGGTATGGGGTGGTCTGTAATTCCTTTGCTGCCTTGCTGCCCTTGCTCGCACCCAACTATTACGCATTGATGGGGAGTTTGTTTGTATTTGGGCTCTGCAATGGCATTACTGATATTGCCATGAACACTTTGGTGACAGAAATAGAAAAGGAGGACAAACAAAACTTCATGTCGGCGGCCCACGGCTTTTTCAGCTTGGGCGGTATTTTGGTCGGGTTGAGCAGTTTTTTGATTCCTATGATTGGCAATCCACCGTTGCATATGGTCATTGTGGTCGCATTGGTATTGGTGGTGAACTTTGTCTTGAGAAAAAATTACATCCACATTTTGGCTGCCCCCGTGGAAAAGGAACCCTTCAGTTTTAAATTGTTCAAGCCGCTGTTGCTTTTGGGCATTATTGGTTTTGTGTCGATGGGCAGCGAAGGTGCCATTATCGACTGGAGCGGATTGTATTTGAAGGAAGTGGCATTGGCTCCTGAATTTTTGATCGGTGCTGGTTTTTTGGCCTTTTCCACCACCATGACTTTGGGTAGGTTTTTGGGTGATGGTATCAGTGCGCGGATTGGCTCGGTCAAGATTGTGGCCTTGGGTGCGGGTATCGCCATTTTGGGCTACGCTTTGGTCTTGACCCAGTTGACACTTTTGGCCATTGTTGGTTTTGCCCTTTGCGGATTAGGTTTTTCGGTGATGGTACCCGAACTGTTCCGGATCGGCGGCAACGTAAAAGGGGTGGATTCTTCCCAAGGAGTGGCCTTCATTGCGGGAACGGGGTATTCAGGTTTTTTATTGGGACCGGTAATTCTAGGCTTTTTGGCTGAAAGCTTTTCGTTGATCTATAGTTTTGTGCTGCTGCTTGGCAGTGCACTCTTGGTTTTTGGCATCACTTTTTTTATAAAAGGAAGGGGAAAGTAGGTTTTGCCGCAAACTATCAAATTCGATTCCAAACATTTTGGGTTTGGAACCCTATTACATTAATTCTAGATGTTCAAGAACCTGCATCTTATGGTATTGCACATGATAAATGGCATTATACAACATTTCTTTCAAGGTAATTTTACCTAACAATGGGTGTGGAATGGCTAAAGTCTCTAGATCAGTTTCTTCAAACCCTTGTACTTTTTGACTCAATTCTGTAATCAATAATCTTAAGGTGTCCACTAGGGTTTCTTTTTGCATAACTATTCCTTCTTGGGGAATATATTGTGTTGGTGCTTTTCCTCCAGTCTTCAATTTTTGAAGATAAACATTTAGATGTTCTTGATAGGATAAAACTGGACGGTCCACTTTACCAAAGTGTTGTTCGAGCATTGTTTTCGGCATGCCAAAAACTTTAACCAGCGGCTCAACACAAAGTACTATATGTTCCAGCTGTTGTTTTGCAGACCATTTTTCCTTAAAACGGAAATTTAATTTTTCCAAACACAATTCATTGATTAGATCTATGAAATCACCATAAGTTACACTAAGTTGATCAACGATTTCCTGTTTGTTCATTATGATGTGTTTTAAACAGCTGTCTAAGGTATTTTTCTATTGGTCGTCAAAATTCCATTAACTTTCTTTTTACCTTCAATGGGCTGGGGTAAAAGTATTCTTCAAATAGGGAAGCAATGATTTTTGATTAGCAAACTCTAAAATTTATCCAATCGATATGTAAGAATGATAATTTGGATTGTTCCCAATTTGTAAATTGGGTGTAGGCAGATTTTGTTATAATAATTATCCACCCATCCCGGTTCAGATGCGATGGTAAACACCATAAACGTTATAAAAACAATGTAATAAATGGCAATGCCCGAGTGAACCTTATGTTTGTTGCTGGCCGCGAATATACCACCCAGCAAACTGAAAACGCAAAGGAAAGGGTAGTGCTGATGAAATTGAACAAGCCCATAGGAGCAGCTTTTAATTATGAACTACCATGTGGCCCCAGACCCATAATTTATGATTGATCCAACTTTTATTCGGATTTATGGACTTCAAGTTCTATTTCAATCATGAATTCAGGTAGCGCCAATTCTTTTACCCCAAGCCATGAACCAGTTGGAAAATGGTTCTTGTAAATTTCAGCTCTATAGCCGGATTTTTCCAACATTAGGGGCATGTCTGTTGTGAAAATATTTTCAACGACGACATCATCAAATGTACAACCGTAATGTTCCAGTATTTTTCCCAAATCTGAATAACAGTTTTTCATTTGCTGCTCCAAATCGCCTATGGCGGTCGGATTGCCTTCATCATCCATACTTACTGCTCCCGAAATTTTAATGCTATTCCCGATTTTTACAGCATGTGAATATCCATATCCTTTTTCCACATCTGGTCGTAAAAGAAAATATTCAGGTTTTTCAGTTTCAACCATTTCTTCTTTTTCTACTTCGTTGGATTCAACTTTTTGTTTTGGCTCACAGCCTTGAATCGCAAAACCCAATACAATGAGTGTAAGAAGCAATGTCAACAGTTTGGTCGTAATTTTCATAATTCGGATGGTTTAGGGTCAATATAGTTTGGTTTTGACTTTGTCATTTTGACTGTGCAATTTACTCCGTCTTTACGCTTAGCCCAGTAAAATACAAGCTGACATCGCTGTTGGGCCTATTGTACTTTTGGGCCAACTGCAAGCCACCCATGTTCACATAATCTTCCCAAGTGGCCATAAGCGAGGGCTCTTCCTGGTTCGATTTGCGATACACCCATTCTCGGATCAGGTGGTCGTCGGTAAAATAAAAATCGTAAGCATCGCCAGGGGTGTAACCACCATCATTTCCGTATAGAATGGTGAGCTTTTGCATGGGTTCCCCACTAATAGGGCCTTTGGATTCGGCCGTATGTTCAAAAGTATAATTGTTGGCATCCCACATCAGGTTAAAAGGCGCCAACAACCAATAGCGGTCGTTGATGAATCCGGCATTGGTCTTTAGGGCCACACTGTCCATGGCATTTCTGTTATAGACAAGCGTATCCGAAGTGGTGGTAAAGATCACATCATTGGTTTTGGGTTTCCAGTCCCAACTGCGTTCAAAATGCATGGTATCGCGGTCCACGTTAAAGGTAAAGGTGATTTCTTTCACCGATTTCCAATTTTGGAAACCATGGGCCTCGGCAATCAATTCGGGAACGCTTTTTTCGGGTTTGGGCTGTTCGGTTTCTTTTTTTGGTTCTGTTTTGCAGCTGGCAAATAATAGGATGGAGCACAGTCCAACGAGGTAATAGGTCTTCATGTCTGGTTTTTAACCAAATATACCATGAAAATCCTGTAATTTGCGCGCCATTTCGAAAAAGCCAATTGATTAATAAACACCAGAAGTGACTTTTTTTAAAAAACTGTTTCTAATACTGATAAGAAACCCCGACGAAACGTTTTTGGAAACAGAAGATCTTTATGCCCATCTGTCGGATGAGGAATTGGTGGAACAAATTGTGGCCAACAACGATCCCCTGTTGTTTGGAAAACTGTACGATCGCTACGCTAAAATGGTGTACAACAAATGCTTTGGCTTTGCCACTTCGGAAAGTGAAGCAGAAGACCTTACACAGGATGTATTTCTTCAACTGTTCATAAAACTGCGCACCTTTAAGGGGCGGTCCAAGTTTTCGACTTGGTTGTATTCCTTTACCTATAACTTTTGCGTCAATTACGTCAACCGCAACAAGCAACGCAAAATGAGTGATCAGTCCGTTCAGGTGGATGAAACGGAATACAAGCTTACCGAAGAGATACCCGATGAAAGCCTATTTGAAATGAAGGCCGACAAACTCAAGAAATCCCTGGCGTTGCTCTCGGCCGAGGACAAATCCATCTTGTTGCTCAAGTATCAGGATGGGGCCAGCATCAAGGAATTGGTCACCCTTTTGGAACTCGGGGAAAGTGCGGTCAAAATGCGAATAAAAAGAGCTAAAGAAAGATTGTTGGAAATCTATAACACCTTGTAACCGATGGCAAAGCAACGTAAAAATCCGTTCAAAGAGCTGGAAGCATCCTTATTGGAAGCCCCGCCCGGCATGAAGAAAAAGGTAATGAACGACATTGCTGCCGCCAAGTTGATCATGGAATTGGCCTCGCTGTTCTCGATCAATATGGGAACCGCCATGCGCAAACTCTTTAGAACCTTGGGAGAAACCGAAAACTAACAGAACACAATAAATAAACAACAACTATGGAAACACTTAAAAACTGGAAGAACATTGCCTTGGATTCACTTTCGGGCATGGGCACTGAAATGGCACAGGCTTTTCCAAAAATCGTTGGGGCCATCGCCATTTTGGTAGTGGGCTGGATCGTAATCAAAATTTCACTGTTCATTTTGGGAAAACTACTAAAACTTGCCAAGGTGGATGTGTTGAACGAAAAGGTCAATGGCATGGACATCACTGGTAAGGGCGATTTTAAAATAGACCTGGCCAAGATCATTCTGGGCTTTGTACGTTGGTTGCTGATCTTGGTCTTTTTGATCGTAGCGGCCGATATCCTCAATTGGACCATCATTTCTGTGGAAATCGGGAACCTGCTTCGCTATTTGCCACGTTTCTTCAGTGCTTTGTTGCTTTTGATGCTTGGTTTCTATATCGGAAACTTCGTTAAAAATACGGTAAAACGGCTGTTCGACTCCTTGGAATTTGGGGGCTCCAATATTGTGAGCAACCTGTTGTTCTATGTTATTGTGGTTTTTATGTCGATCACGGCCCTAAACCAAGCAGGGGTAGATACCACCATCATTACCAATAATATTACGCTGATCTTGGGATCGTTCCTGTTGGCATTTGCCTTGGGCCTTGGGTTGGGTTCCCGGGACGTGATTGCCGATCTATTGCGGTCGTTCTATACACGAAAGACCTATGCCGTTGGGGATCAAATCGTGATTGGTGATGATGCGGGCACCATTGAGGCCATAGAGAACAACAGCCTTACCTTGGCCACCAAATCGGGCAAGTTCGTGATCCCGATCAAGGATGTGGTCTCCCAAAAAGTGGAGATCAAATACCAAAGCAGGTAATGTGATCGGGAATGGTAAAACTTCCTTGGAATTGCTTATTTTTGATGTCTCACAACAAATAAAAAATGAGTTCAAAAAAAGGTAAAGTTCAGGATTTGATCCAAGAAAAGTTATTGGAAGAACGCAAAGTGTTCCTTTGGGGCATGGTGGACGATGATTCGGCCAAACATGTTATCGATCGTTTGTTCTATTTGGATTCACTGAACCATAAAGAAATACAGTTGATCATCAACAGCCCAGGTGGCTACGTGACCTCCGGATTTGCGATATACGATACCATAAAACAGATCAAAAGTCCTGTTTCAACCGTTTGTTCCGGATTGGCAGCTTCGATGGGGTCTATTTTGTTATCCGTAGGTGAAAAAGGAAGACGTTTTATCCAGCCACACGCTCGAGTAATGATCCACCAACCCAGTGGCGGTGCAAGGGGTCAGGCTTCAAATATCGAGATCCAGGCCAAGGAAATTATTAAGACCAAGGAGTTGGGTGCCCAAATTTTGGCCGATAACTGTGGACAATCGTTTGAGAAGGTCATGAAAGATTTTGACCGGGATTATTGGATGGGTGCTGAAGAGTCCGTGGAATACGGAATCGTGGATGCCATCTTGGAATAGAAACAACAAAGTTTTGACATAAAAGGAAAAAGTCCTTCACAAGTTTTTGGGAAGGACTTTTTGCATATATATGGACGCCGAAGCGGAATATTTATTAGATATACGTCAAGATTGGTGCCAATGGACCTTAACAAATTGTTAAAGTTAAAATCGGTCGGGATGGGCAATCACTTCCCGAGCCCTTTTTTTGAGTTCATCCAATTCTTTTGCATCTTTTTTATCCAATAGGTTCAGCATCATGCCCATTCTGGGGTTGTTTTCGAAATGAGATCTTTTTTCTGCCAAAAAATTCCAGTACAACGCATTGAACGGACACGCTTTTTCTCCCACTTTTTGGGTGTGCTTGTAGTGGCAGTCTTTGCAATAATTGCCCATTTTGTTGATGTAGTTCGCGCTGCTCACATAAGGCTTGGTAGCCACTAGACCTCCATCGGCAAATTGACTCATGCCCCTCGTGTTGGTGATTTCCACCCACTCCAAGGCATCAATGTACACGCCCAAATACCAGGCATCCACTTCATCAGGGTGGGTTTGGGTGAGCAGGGCGTAGTTACCGATTACCATCAATCGTTGAATGTGATGGGAGTAGGCCTCATCCAGACTCTGGCCAATGGCATGTTTCAAGCAGTTCATTTTTGTGTCTCCTGTCCAGAAAAAATCAGGTAGGGGATTGTGGTTCTCCAAGGCATTGCATGATGCATAATTGGGCATTTCGCGCCAGTAAATACCTCTCATATATTCGCGCCAGCCCAAAATTTGGCGCACAAAACCCTCGATCTGGGAAATATGGATGGCCTCTTTGTGGGTATAATAGTATTTCAGTACGCCATCAACCACCTCCTTGGGCGAAAGCATTTTGGTGTTCATGGCAAAGGATAACCGCGAATGGAAAAGAAATTTTTCCTGAGTGTGTAACGCATCTTGATAATCCCCGAAATGGACAAGCAGGTTCTTGCAGAAGAAATCCAGAAGTTGCAAGCTTTCCTCTCGTGAGGTAGGCCAATTAAAGTTTTTTGGGTCGATATGTCCAAAAGTGGTTACCCCGGCATTGGCAAGGGTTTCCACCACATCGGAAACATTTTTGCGAAAGTTCAATGCCTCTGGTATTTTGGGCGAGCTATCCCATTTCTTTCTGTTGCTCTGGTCAAAATTCCATTGACCTCCTTCGGGTTGGTCGTTGATCATGAGGATACTGTGCTTTTTGCGCATCATGCGGTAAAAGGTTTCCATCAACAGTTGCTTCTTTCCCTTGAAAAACTTGGCCAGTTCCTCCCGGTCAGCATAAAAATGTTCTGTGTCAAATGCCTCAGTTGGACTATTCAAGTCGTTACCAATGGTTTTCAATTGTTGATCCAATCGATATTCATCCGGCAGCTGATATTCGAATTTTTCAATGGCGTGCTTGGCAATTTGCTCTTTTAGGATTTTGCCGAGGTCCTGTGGATTTTCAGGATCATCAATGGTTAAATAGAGTACGTTGTGGCCCTGGGATTTTAAGGTGGATGCGAAGTTCCGCATCGCCAAGAAGAAGCCGACCACCTTTTGGATGTGGTGTTTTACATAATCGGTTTCCTGACGCATTTCGACCATCAGATACATGGTATTTTCGTCTATCGAATGGAACCAACTGTGATTGCCATTGAGCTGATCACCCAAAATAAGTCGTAGTCTTTTCATCGCTTAAAATAAGGTGGGCTGTAACCAAAGCTGTTGAAACTTTCGATTGGGATCGTACATTTCTGCTTGTCGTTTGGTGTTGAAGGTGCGGTTGCGGGGGTCGTTGCCCACACCACTGTTGTACATCCAATTTCCCCAATTGCTGTGTACATCGTAATCGATCAGCATCGATTCAAAATAGGCGGCGC
This sequence comes from Flagellimonas beolgyonensis, assembly GCF_003992615.1. Taxonomy (GTDB): domain Bacteria; phylum Bacteroidota; class Bacteroidia; order Flavobacteriales; family Flavobacteriaceae; genus Flagellimonas; species Flagellimonas beolgyonensis. The sequence continues at coordinate 80,826 of NZ_RZMY01000001.1, read as the reverse complement.
CAATACGCCAGTCTTGCCGGAGATGCTTCGCCCAGTAGCTTGCCACATTTTGCCGCCCTCTATTGCTCATCCAACCAGTGTGTTTCAATTCCAACATGTTGGCATTCAAAAAATCGTCCTCGGTTTGTCCGTTGATCCAATTAAGAAGCACATGCTGTTCCCGATACCATTCGTAGGTTCGGTTCATGATACCTTCCAACTGAAAAATCTGGTTGCCATATTTTAGGGAAACATATTTAAAATAGTCCCGCCAGATCAGTTCAAAAATGAGCCAATACGTATCTTGGTTTTGCTCCACTTCTTCTTCAAATCGCTTTACTTCCCAATAAATGGTGCGGGCCGACAGTGATCCATTGGCCAGCCATGCTGATAGTTTGGAGCTATAATCCGTCCCAACAAGGCCGTTTCGAGTCCGTTTGTAAAAGGCCAACTTTTTAGAATTCCAAAAATAGTATTGCACGCGCTGTAGGGCGCTGCTTTCTCCACCCTTGAAGGTGAATGCCGAACGTTGGTCGTGTACCACCATTTCCAGACCCAATTGTTGTAAGGTGGGAATGACCGTTTTATTGTCAATGCGGTTTTCATTGGGCATTTTTTTGGGAATTCGTGTGCTGGGTCGCACTTTGGCTTTTCGTTCGCATAATTTGCGAAACTGGGTGAACACATCCGGTATGGCTTCAAATGTTTTGTAGGGGATATCATCAGGATGGAACAAAAATTGGTCGTAGTGTTCTACCACTTTTAAGTGCGAAGGTAATTTGGCTTTCACACGCTTGAAGATGCCCATCTCCTCCGAGGTCCACTCTTTTTGAAGGAAAAGTGAGTCGATCTGATGTTTGTTCACCATCGCAGGAATTTTATGCTCTGGTCGGTCATAAAAGGTGAGGAGGGTTATATTGAGTGTGTCCAAACTTTGCTTGAGTTGTTCTATGGTCTCCAGCAAAAATTTGGCCCTGAATCGTTCCATTTTCTTAAATCCAAAGGCATCGAATTCAAAATGTCTGGGGTCGAAAAAATACACAGCAATTACACGGTCGCCTTGGCAAGCGAGATCCAATAGTTGGTTGTCGTTCACCCGCAAATTGTTTCCGAACCATATCAAATGGTTGCTCATAGGTTTATGGTTTGTTTCTTCGGCAGCGCTCGCTGCAATATTTTACTTCTTCCCAATTAAGGGCCCATTTTTTACGCCATTGGAACGGTCTTTTGCAGACTGGGCATATCTTAACCGGAAGACTAAGTTTGTGATGGGCCACGACTTCAATTAAAAGTGTTTAATAAAAATACAAAAATATTAAACAAAATAAGATGTTCCTTTCCATCAACGGTTAAAAAATCAAATTCCTTATTTTTACCATCTAACTTCAAAAGACCCACGGGTCATTTATGGCACAGACTCCAAAAAATATTGCCATCATCGGTTCTGGATTGGTGGGTTCCCTTTTAGCAATTTATCTTCGGAAATTAGGACATTCGGTCACTGTATTTGATCGTCGGCCAGATATTCGAACCATTGAATTTTCCGGTCGGTCCATCAATTTGGCGATGAGTAACCGCGGTTGGCGCTCCTTGGAAAAGGTCGGTTTGGAAAGGAAGATCAAGGAAATAGCGATTCCTTTGGATAAAAGGGCCATGCATGTGAACGACAAGCCGGTGTATTTTCAAAAATATGGCAAGGATGGCGAAGCCATTTGGTCCATTTCCCGTGGTATTCTAAACAAACGGATGATCGATCTTGCAGAAGAAGCAGGAACCGAGTTCCGTTTCAATGAAAAAGTTTGGGATGTGAGCTTGCCAGAAGCAAAAATTTTTACCGGGGAATCCGAGAAAGGGGAGTGGCAGGAGTATCAGTTTGATATTATTTTCGGATGTGATGGAGCTTTTTCCAGGGTTCGTCACAAAATGCAACGTCGCAGTCGATTCGATTACTCACAGGATTTTATCGATGTGGGCTATAAGGAACTGACGATTCCTGCCAATGCAGATGGCACCCATAAATTGGATAAAAATTCCTTTCATATTTGGCCAAGGGGCGAGTTTATGCTGATTGCCATGCCGAATATTGATGGCAGTTTTACCTGTACGCTGTTCTTGCCATTTGAAGGTAAGGTTTCGTTCGAAAACTTAAAGACCGAGGAAGACGCCCGGGCATTTTTTAAGGAGTATTTTCCCAATGTAAGAAAGGATATTGAAAACCTGACCAAGGATTTCTTCCATAACCCGACCAGTGCCATGGTGACCATGAAGTGTTACCCATGGACATATTGGAACAAGGTGGCCTTGGTAGGTGATTCGGCCCATGCCATTGTGCCTTTTTTTGGGCAGGGCATGAATGCCGGATTTGAGGATATTTATGTGCTCAACGAATTGATGGAACAACACGGTGATGATTGGGATACAATTTTCTCGGAATACCAAAAAGAACGCAAGCCCAATGCCGATGCCATTGCGGAACTGAGTTATCGCAATTTTGTGGAAATGAGCCGCAAAACGGCCGATCCCATGTTTCTCCTTCAGAAAAAGATAGAGAAACACTTTGCAACCCTCCATCCGGACAAGTGGATTCCGATTTATAGCCGGGTGACTTTTTCTGATAGGCCGTACGCGGAAGCGTTGGCCATTGGCGATCAACAGGAAGCCATTATGAAAAAGGTGATGCAATTGCCCAATATTGCCGAAAAATGGGATTCCAAGGAAGTGGAAACATTTATATTGAACCAATTGGAAGCTTGATTCCCAACGATACGAAACAAAAAAGCCACCTAAAAGGTGGCTTTTTTATGTGTTGTATACTATTAGATCTTTGCGAAAAGCTCATGCATTTTTTCTTGTTCTTCCTCGGCCAATAGCGGATCGACCAAAATACGGCCGCTGTGCTCATCGGTGATGATTTTCTTGCGGGAAGCAATTTCTACCTGCACCTGAGGGGGAATGGTAAAGAAGGATCCTCCTGATGCGCCACGCTCCACCGGAACCACGGCCAATCCGTTTTTCACATTGTGACGGATTCTTTTGTAGGCTTGGATCAATCGGTCTTCGATTTTTTCCTCAAACTCTTCCGATTTCTTCAAAAGCGCTTTCTCCTCTTTTTCCGTTTCGGCAAGAATGGCATCCAATTCTCCTTTTTTGTGCTTCAAGTGACCCTCACGTTCCGTTAATTTTTCCTTGGTCTGGTTGATCACTTCCTTTTTCTGCTCAATCTGTGCCTTAAATTCCTTGATGTTCTTCTCGGCCAATTGGATCTCCAATTCCTGGAACTCCACTTCCTTGGTCAAGGAGTTGAATTCGCGGCTGTTCCTCACATTTTTTTGCTGTTCGGTATATTTTTTAATGAGTGCCTTGGATTCGTCAATCAGGTTTTTCTTGGCCGAAATCTCGAAGTTGACGGTTTCAACATCGGTCTTCAATTTGTCCAATCTGGTTTTAAGACCCAAAACCTCATCTTCCAAGTCCTGTACTTCCAATGGTAGCTCACCTCTAACATTGCGGATTTCATCCACCCTGGAATCGATTAGCTGTAGATCGTACAGAGCTCTCAATTTTTCTTCCACGGTGCTTTCTTTCTTGTTCGCCATATATTTTATAAATACTTGATGGGATTCGTTATACTCTCCGATAAAGAGACTGCAAAATTAGGAATTTTTTTCGTAAGATAATCAACCAATAAATCTTTTGTAAACTGCTCAGTTTCAAAGTGCCCGATATCTGCAATTAACAGTTGGTTTTCTGCTTGGAAAAAATCGTGGTATTTAATGTCTGCACTGATAAAAACATCGGCTTTTGCTTGCTTTGCAGCGGTAATTGCAAAAGCGCCACTTCCCCCCAAAACGGCTACTTTTCTAACTTTTCTTCCCAGAAATTCCGAATGTCGTACCACTGAGACGTTCATTCGGTCCTTTACAAAAGCAAGAAATGCCTTTTCTTCCATTTCAGTTGCCAAGGTGCCTATCATACCCATACCCAAATCCTGATTGGCATTTTCCAAGGTGGTTACCTCGTAGGCCACCTCTTCATATGGGTGGGATTCGAACAACGCTTTCAGAATATTATTCTCCTTCTCAAAGGAGTAGATCACATTGATCTGGGTTTCTTTCTCCACATGCGATTCCCCAATTTTTCCTATGGTTGGATTGGCATCATCTCCAGCTTTGAAACTGCCCAGGCCATCAAGATTGAAACTGCAGTTGCTGTATTTGCCTATTTCGCCCGCTCCTGCTGCAAATAGGGCAGATTTTACAGTAGCGGCGTCCGCGAGTGGGGCATAGGTCACCAATTTTTTAATGGCTCCCTTTCTGGGGATCAATATTTGTGGATTTTGGATGCCCAATACCTCACAAATCTTGGCGTTTACTCCCATTTTACTATTATCCAAAGCCGTATGCATACAATATATTGCAATGTTATGGCGAATGGCCTTTAGTACAACACGCTCTACATAGTTGCTTCCGGTAAGTCTTTTGAGGCCTTTAAATATGATGGGATGGAAACTGACGATCAGGTTACACTTTTTGGCAATGGCCTCATCCACTACATTTTCCAAGGTATCCAACGTAACCAAAACACCGCTGACCGTTGTTGTAGGTTCGCCCACCAATAGCCCTACATTGTCAAAATCTTCTGCATGGGCCAGTGGGGCAAGTTCCTCGAGTATATTTGCGATATCGTTTACCGTCATAGTAAAATAGTTAAGTGGGCTAAAGATAAAATATTATATTTTCGTCCAATGCTGCAATTGCTCCGCAAAATAGCGTTTCCTTTTTCATTGCTCTACGCCTTGGTGGTTTATGTCCGCAATAGGCTATACGATTTCGGTGTTTTTACTTCAAAATCCTATACCACGCCAACCATTTGTGTGGGCAATGTTAGCGTTGGAGGCACCGGCAAGACCCCAATGACTGAATATCTGATACGCATGTTATCCGATAAACGGGTAGCCATCCTGAGTAGAGGCTACAAAAGAAAAAGCAACGGATTCGTATTGGCCGATTGGCATAGTTCGGTTTTGGATTTAGGGGATGAACCCTTTCAACTGCACCGCAAATTTCCTGAAGTGGCCGTTGCGGTGGATGCGGACCGTAGAAATGGGATTGAGCAATTGGAATCCATAATAAACCCCGATGTCATTGTTTTGGATGATGCCTTTCAACACAGAAAGGTGAAACCCACTTTTTCCATTTTATTAACGGCCATTGATCATTTGTATGTGAAAGATTGGTATTTGCCTACGGGTAATCTGCGGGACAGCAAAAGGGAAGCTCGCCGTGCTGATATCATCGTTGTCACCAAATGCCCGGTACTTCCGACTGAGAGTGAAAGGACTGAATTGGTGAACCGATTACGTCCCTTGGCACATCAAGATGTATTGTTTGCTACCTTGTCTTATGCTGAAACTATAAAAAATGGAGAAGGAGAGGAGTTGCCCCTACAAGCTATTGGTGCTAAAAAAGTGGCCTTGGTAACCGGAATAGCTTCTCCCAAGCCATTGTTGGATTACCTTTATTCCAAAGGAATGGTTTTTGACCATTTTCAATTTGGTGACCACCACCATTTTTCGGATGCAGATATTCAACGGTTCTCGAGTTTTGAATTGATCTTGACCACAGAAAAGGATTTCGTTCGCCTACATGGCAAGGTCAATAACCTATATTATTTGGAAATAAGTCATCATTTTGACCCAAATGATAGGACCATTCTCGAAAATAAATTGAAAAGTGTGATCTAAACGGAACCTTGTACCCGGTTTTTGAAGATGTTCTCACCTATTTTTTGATAGAAAACTTCAGGTTTAAATGGTTTGGTCACCACATCGTTGCAGCCTGCGGCGTAAAAACTGTCCAAACTGTCATCCAAAGAAATCGCTGTCAACGCAATAATGGGAATGTCTTGGTTAAACTTCCTGATCTGTCGAGTCGCTTCCTCACCACTGATGCCCGGCATGTGTATGTCCATTAGGATGGCATCATAGGTATTGGCCTTGGCCATATCGATTGCCTCGTTGCCATTGTTGGCTATATCGCAGGTAATTTCCTTTTTGGTCAGCATCTTCTTGGTGATCACCTGATTGATTTTGTTGTCCTCGACGACCAAAACATGTAATCCCTTGAACACAAAATCTTCATTGTTCAGTTCAAAAGCAACTTCATCTACGGCCTTCCTATCACATTTAAGGTCCATTTCAAAATAGAAGGAACTGCCGTGGTCCAATTCGCTTTCCAAATGGATGGTGCTGCCAAATAGGCCCAAAAGACTTTTAACAATCGTCAAGCCCAAACCTGTACCTCCGTACTCCCTGTTAATTTGGATGGATCCTTGTTCAAAACTGTCAAAAATGTGTTTCTGCTGTTCTTCTGAAATCCCGATTCCGTTATCCCTGACCTCGAAATACAATTTTACCTGATCCTCTTCTTGGTTGAGCATTTTGGCGATTACCTCTACTTTTCCATTTTTGGTGAACTTAAGGGCATTACCCACCAAGTTCATAAAGATCTGGGATAGTTTTATAGGGTCGCCCAGCAGTGTTTTTGGAATATTTGGATCGTAATCCAATAGTAATTTTGTCTTGTTTTCGTTGGCATTTTGCTGGAGGGATTCGACCACATCGGTAAGTACTTTGTGCAATTTGAACTCAATCTTCAAAGGCTCCAGCTTATCCGCATCTATCTTGTTGATTTGGAGAATATCGTTGATGAAGTTCAGTAGGTATTCCCCGGAAAATTTCAGTGACTTTAAATGTTCCTTTTGGTGCTCCGAAGGATTTTCTTCCAATAGTAAATGGGTGAGTCCCGTAACCGCATAAAGTGGCGTACGCAACTCGTGTGTCACCGTGGAAAGAAAATTGGTTTTCGCCTCCATGGCCGATACTGCAGCATCCCTGGCCAGCTCTAGTTCCTTGTTCTTGGTGTATAGGAGGTCGTTGGTTTTTAATTTGATCTGGTTGTTCCGGAACAGGGAAACGGCCAAAAGGGAAATGATGGTCAAAAATGCCGATGTTAAGATCGCAGTGATCTCTGATCGGTTTTTGGATTCGCTCAGTTCCTCATTTTTGATCTGCAATTTGTTCAGCTCATTGGTTTGGTGCTCAAACTTGATATTGTCCGCTGACTTGGATTCAATCAGAACCTTTTGTATGTTGAATACCGAGTCCTTTATCTGCTCCAATTCTTTTCTGTAGGTCAATGCTTGCGAAAAATCACCTGTTTGCTCATAAATATCGGATAATTGCTGATAGGCTTCTTTTATTTCGTTGGCATAACCATGTTTTTGGGCCACTTCCAATGCAGCTTTCGAATGGATGATACCCTCTTCAAGATCGTTTAGGGTAACACTGATACGCGAAAGCTGTAAATTGGCCTTTGTGGCCAAATAGGCCCGTTCCTGATCATCCGAGTTTACGATAAGGGCATGCAGATTTTTTACCGCATCGTCATATTTTTCAATATTGGTAAAGATGTAGGCCTCCAGCAAGAGGATATTATTGGTAAGGTTACGATTGTTGCTCAGTTTCCTAGATTCTTCCAGTAATTTCAGGGATTGAAAGTTGTTGCCTTCCGTGTAACGCAGTGCCGCATCGAGGTATAAGTGAAAAGCTTGGCCATAGGAATATGAGCTATACTTTAAGACATTGCCGGCCCTGTCCCAATAGAATATGGCGGTATCGTAGTCCCCTTCTTCCAAATAAATGCGGGCATATTGGTGATAGGTATCGACCAATAGTTTTTCGTCCTCGTTGTTTTCCGCAATATTTGCAGCTTCATTCAAGGTTTCGAGTGCCTTGTCGAATTTATTTTCGTGGCGATACTGGTTAAATTCCTGAAAAATGGTTAGGACTTTCTCCGTGGAGCTCCCACCGAATTGGGCATGGATAACCTGAGTGCATAGAAAAAAATGCAACGCAAGCAGCAAGTATTTGCCCATTCTTTTGTGTAAAGCGCTCAATATCAAATGTATTCTTTCTTTATAAGCAAAGCTATTAAATCAATGATTCTGGAGCAATAACCAGTTTCATTGTCATACCATCCAATAATTTTGACCATTTTCCCGATTACGGAGGTCATCAATGAATCAAACGTACAAGAATGACAACTATTGTTTATGTCGATGGAAACTATTGGGTCTTCAGTATAGTATAAAATATTTTTTAAGCTTGTTTCCGCTTCCTTTTTAAAGGTAGCGTTTATTTCCTCAATACTTGTTTCCCGAACCACATTGAAGGTAATATCGGTTAGCGAGCCATTGGGCACGGGTACGCGGATACCGCATCCACCTATCACATTGGATAGATCAGGAAATATATGTGTCAGTGCTTTTGCAGCACCTGTAGTTGTCGGGATTATCGATTGACTTGCTGCCCTGGAACGTCTCAAATCACGATGCGGTGCATCGTGAAGGTTTTGGTCGGAGGTATAGGAATGCACCGTAGTAATGTAGGCCTGCTCAATGCCACAGAGCTCTTTGATCACCTTGATCATGGGCGCGGCATTGTTGGTAGTGCATGAAGCATTGGAAATAATTTCGTCATTGGCATCCAAAATGCCTTCATTCACGCCCAAAACCACCATCTTAATGGATTCGTCATCTGGGGGGACAGAAAGAATCACTTTTTTGGCCCCGTTGGTAATATGGTATTGGAGCTGTTCCCTTGTCTTGAATTTTCCAGTGGATTCCACCACAATATCCACATCATGGCTTGCCCAATCGATATCCTTTGGATGATTGTGTCCTAAAATGGCAATTTTTCTGTCGTTGACCAGTATGGCATCTTTCTCCGATTGAATTTCTGCTTCCAACCTACCATGTATACTGTCATATTTTAAAAGATGGGCCAACGTGTTGGCATCGGCAAGGTCGTTTATGGCCACCACACTAATATTCGGATGGTTTTGAAGGAGCCTGAACAAGGTTCTTCCAATACGTCCAAAGCCATTGATGCCTATTCTGAAGTTTTTCATTTCCCGGTAAGTAGGATTAGGGTCTAGTGAATGTGCTTGTGGGCCTTGTAGGAAGATCGTACCAATGCTCCGCTCTCTACATGTCTAAAGCCCATCTCCAAGCCCAGTTCTTCATACTTTTTGAACTGTTCGGGTAGGATGAACTGTTTTACCGGAAGGTGTTTTTTGGAGGGCTGTAGGTATTGTCCGATGGTGACTACATCTACATTGGCTTTGCGCAAATCTTCCATGGTTTCTATAACTTCATGTTCCTCTTCGCCCAGACCGAGCATAATTCCGGATTTGGTGCGATTGGCCCCATTTTTTTTCAAATAATCCAGTACTTCAAGGCTTCTTTCGTATTTGGCTTGGATACGCACTTCGCGGGTAAGGCGCTTTACGGTTTCCATGTTGTGTGAGATCACCTCGGGGGCTACTAGTAAAATTCGGTCCAAATGCGTCGGGATGCCTTGAAAATCGGGAATCAACGTCTCCATGGTGGTCTGGGGGTTCATTCGACGAACAGCCTTTACGGTTTCTGCCCAAATAATGGATCCCATATCCTTAAGATCGTCACGGTCCACCGAGGTAAGTACGGCATGCTTGATGTTCATGATCTTTATCGATCGTGCCACCTTTTCGGGTTCCGCCCAGTCCACGCTTTCAGGTCTACCGGTCTTAACGCCACAAAAACCACAAGAACGGGTACAGATGTTGCCCAATATCATAAAGGTTGCGGTGCCCTCGCCCCAGCATTCGCCCATGTTCGGGCAACTGCCGGAAGTACAGATGGTGTGAAGGTCGTACTTGTCCACAAGACCCCTTAATTGGGTATATTTTTTTCCTGTTGGAAGCTTGACCCGCAGCCATTTGGGTTTTCCCTTTGGAGGAATCACACTTTCTGCCACACTGTTGCTCATACAATGAATTTTGGTTTACAAAGATACGAAACTGGGTAGGAAAGTAGCGTTGTGGAAGGGGCTACTTTTTTTTGATGATTTCGGCCAGCAATTTTTTGGCCCGCAATAGTTTTACTTTGATATTGTTCACCGGTTCATCCAGTTCCTTGGCGATGTCGGCATAGCTCATCTCGTGAAAATATCTTAGGTTGATGACCTTTTGGTAATGGGGCTTCAATTTTTTGATGTCCCGGAGCAGGTTTGCCAGATTTTGTTCGGTGATCAGTTGATCTTCTACGGTCGGGGTTTCGTCCAGTACCCTTTTTGCTTCGTCGCCCCTGGGGTCCAGTTCGCTGAGCATGCTCTTTTTTCGCTTACGGATAAGATCAACATGCAAATTTTTAGAAATGGTAATCAGCCAGGTCTTGAACTCGTAGGTCTCGTCATAGGAGTTGATTTTATCAAAAGCCCTGGAAAAGGTGCGGATGGTGATGTCCTCGGCGTCGTTCTCGTTTTTGGTGCGGAGCAATTGGAACCCATAAACATCGTTCCAAAAAGTATCCAACAAGGTACTAAAGGCAATTTGGTTTCCTTCTTTTGCCCTTTGAATGATTTCTTTTATGGAATTATCGGTTTTCTCCAAAAAAACGGTTTAGCTAACAGGAGCCAGACTTAGCGTAGTTCGGGAACGGAATCTTTTTTGCACTCTTGTTCATCTGGCAACTTGCCACAGAAACCACATGCTTCTCCGTCCTTGTTCAAAAATGGACTTTGACTGGCGCAGGTGCCTGCAAATTTTCCGTCTTTTTTCCCCCATATTTTTATGGCTATTCCGGCAAACGCCAATGCCAAAAGACCTATGGTCAACAATACTAACTTCATGATCCAACTTTTGCACAAAGGTACAAAATACCTATTGAAAGCAGGAGTGTCTTTAAGGATACTTTAGGGTCGTTGCCTAAAATTTGATATCGGCCACAATATTATCCACAGAGGGTGCTGTGTTGCCTCCTTCGGGTTCAATGGTGATGTAGCCCACGGCATTATCGGCATAGGGTAGGGCCAAAAGTTTGTCCTTCTCATCAAATTGTTTGATAACACCCAAGTTTACCAATTCCCCATTGACTTCGGCCCACATTTGGAAGCATTTGTTTTCGGGCAGTTCCGGCACATTGCTCACATTGATGTAGGAGAGTTTCTTTACAGGGTTGATGTAGGCAATGGCCTTGAGTTCCTTGCCTTCCCTTTTACCCTTTACTTCCAATTTTTTGGTGGCGGGGTTGTTAAGAACGATAAATTGGTTTCTCATATCGGCCAATTGGTCCTTCATGTTGTCCTCCAAGTATTTGATTTTGTTGGTAACCAGGGTATTTTCCTCCTGTAGGCTCTTGTTTTGGCTCCAGAAGAAGAAAGAGGAACCTGCAAATACCATAATGGCCACACTGGCAGCAATGGCATAGCGGAAAACCCTTTTGCTGACCATACGCTCTTTTTTGGCGCTGTTCATTATGATTTCCTTTAAGCCCTCCGGTGTGGTCTTGGCATACATTCTGGCGAAGGTTTCCAAGTTTTTTTGGAGCATATCATAGTTTTCCCGTACCTCTGGGTACATGGCTATGTAGCGTTCCACTTGTTGGGCTTCTTCCTTGGTGGTATCATCCAACAGGTATTTTTCCAGTAGGTCGGATTCCAAAAATATTTTTACTTTTTCTTTCATGGCAGTAAATTTAGCAATAGGAGTAAGGCCATTGTTGTGCCGTAAATCTTTCCAAGTTCCCTGAGACCAATCTTCAATCTCGATTTTATGGTGCCCAACGGAATATCCAGTTCTTCGCTTGCTTCCTGTTGTGTCATCCCTTCAAAAAACAAGGCTTCCAACACAACTCTATACTTTTCCTCCAGTTTGTCAAGGTTTTCTTGGATGTCCAGATGTTCGGGGCTAATGCCCTCCACTCCAACCTTATATACGTTGGAAACATCGATTTGGACTTCTTTGTCCGCTTTATTGCTCAAACTCCTCAATTTATCGATGGCGGTATTTCTGGTTATGCGAAATAGCCAGGTAAAAAGTTTGGCCTTGGAGGCATCATACGAGTCTGCTTTTTTCCAGATTTTGATAAAACTTTCCTGCAGAACGTCCTGTGCCAGATCTTCATCCTTCACCACTTTATAGGCCACACCATAGAGCGTATCCCCGTAGTTTTCATACAATAGGGAAATGGCCTTGTCGTCCTTTTCGGCCAGGAGTGAAACAATATGTCGCTCGATTAGTGTGCTCATTTAAGCTGCATTGAAAAAAAGTTTGGGACAAAAATCTAAAATAGGATTTATATCGTATATAGAACAAAGCTAAGACACAAAATGCATAATGTGTCTAACCTTTAAAAAGAAATTAAGGGCCAGTTTTGGTCCCATCGATATACATAAGTTTGGTTAGTTTGGTTTGGTATAACCCCCGTTTCTGTTAAAAGTGCGGGGGTTATTTTATGATGTTCACTTCGGCTTTTATCTTGATACCGAACCTATTGCGTACTTCTTCCTTAATTTTGACAGCCAAATCCAGTATTTCCTTTCCCGTAGCACTGCCATAATTGACCAATACCAATGCCTGTTTTTCATGCACGCCGGCATCACCGAATCGTTTTCCTTTGAACCCACATTGCTCAATCAACCAGCCGGCCGGAATCTTATAGTTTTTGGCATCCACTTCATAAAAAGGAGCCGTGGGATTGGCTTTGATGAATTTGTCAAACGCTTTTTTTGAGATGATGGGATTTTTAAAAAAACTACCGCTGTTTCCCAATTCCTTTGGATCGGGGAGCTTGCTTTTTCGAATGGCGATCACAGCATTGGAAATGTCCCGAATTGTAGGGTAAATTATCTCATTTTTCTTGAGCTCCTCCTCAATGGCACCATATCCGGTATGCAGCATATGGTTGTTCTTGGTGAGCCGAAGGTTTACGGAGGTGATGATGTATTTATCCTTCGCTTCGTTCTTGAAAATGGAATCACGATAACCAAAATTACAGGTATCCTTATCAAAACTGACCAGTTCCCCGGTTTCCACATCCATGGCAGCGCAGCTCACAAAAACATCTTTGAGTTCCACACCGTATGCACCAATGTTCTGGATGGGGGCCGTGCCAATATTTCCCGGAATTAGGGAGAGGTTTTCCAAACCCCCATAACCTTGTTCCAGGGACCACATGACAAATTCATGCCAGTTTTCGCCGGCCATTGCCTTGATTTCCACCGCATCCTCGCTTTCTTCCACAACACTGATTCCTTTAAGGTTGATGTGCATTACCAACGCATCAATATCTGTTGTGAGCAACATGTTGCTTCCCCCGCTGATGATAAACTTTTTGGGATAGGCCTTCAGTTCGAGTACCTTTTGCAATTGTGCCAATCCGGTAATTTCTACAAAGAATCGGGCTTTGGCGTCAATTCCAAAGGTGTTGTAGTCCTTTAATGATATGTTCTCTACAATATTCAAAGACTGTTGTACTTGGTTAGTGCCTTGCCCAATATCTGGACGGCTTTAACAAGTTGCTCTTTTTCGAGCACATACGCAATTCTGATCTGGTTTTTACCAAGTCCGGGGGTAGCATAAAAACCCGCTGCTGGTGCGACCATAACGGTGCTCCCATCGAACGAAAAGCTTTCCAAAAGCCATTGGGCGAAGTCATCGGCATCTTCCACCGGCAGTTCCACAACACAATAAAATGCTCCTTGTGGTATGGCAACCTTAACCCCGTCCAACTTTTTCAATTCCGAGATCAGCAAATTCCTTCGGGATGCATATTCTTCAATAACTTCATCAAAATATACCTGGGGAGTATCCAAAGCCGCCTCACTGGCAATCTGGGCAAAAGTGGGTGGGGACAATCGTGCTTGTGCAAATTTGAGCGCTGTCTGTATCACATCTCTGTTCTTGGAAACCAGGCAGCCGATTCGAGCTCCGCACATACTGTATCTTTTGGATACCGAATCCACAACTATGGCATGGTTTTCCAAACCTTCCAACTGTAAAATGGAATAATGTTGTTTTCCTTCATAGGTAAATTCACGGTACACCTCATCCGCAATTAGGAACAGGTCATGTTTTTTGACCAATTCGGCCAATTGCTTTATTTCTTCCTTACTGTACAAATACCCCGTGGGATTACCTGGATTGCATATAAGAATGGCCTTGGTTTTGGGGCCGATCAATTTTTCAAACGACGCAATAGGTGGAAGCGCGAAATTATCCTCGATTTTTGAGACGATAGGAACCACTTTTACCCCGGCAGCTGTAGCAAATCCATTATAATTGGCGTAAAAAGGCTCTGGAATGATGATTTCATCCTCGGCATCCATAATGGTGCCCATGGCAAAGGAAAGGGCCTCCGACCCACCGGTGGTGACTATAATGTCCTGGGCAGCAACATGGATATCCTTTTTGGCATAATAGGCGGCAATTTTTTCCCGATAGGTCTCCGAACCTTCGGTCATACTATAGGCCAAAACCTCAATGTTGTGGTTGCGAACGGCATCCAAAGCCACTTTTGGGGTTTTGATGTCCGGTTGGCCAATATTCAAGTGTATAACATGGGTTCCCTTCTTTTTGGCTGCCTCTGCGTAGGGGACCAATTTACGAATGGGGGAAGCGGGCATATGCCTTCCTTTTTCTGAGATACTTGGCATGTTCAAAATTTTACGCAAAAATGGTGAAACCAAGAATCGAAAACAACATAAAACAGGTTTATTTGATGGCTTATGGAAATGTTAAATTAAATGAGACCATTGTGTTTAATTTGTATATTTAATAAAAACAACCTTTTGGTAGTAAGCATGTTGAGGAAAAAATTGTTAATTATTGCGCTTCTATTATTTGTGCCCTTGTTCATTAAGGCACAAGGATACGATTTGCCCAAGGGTGAAAAGGTTGAAAAGCTCAAGTTTGAACTTATCAACAACTTGGTGATTATTCCCGTGGAGATCAATGGAACAGAATTGACCTTTATTCTGGATTCTGGGGTAAGTAAGCCTATATTGTTCAACCTGTCCGATTCCGATTCTGTACCAATAAACAATGTGACCGAAATCACGATCAGGGGATTGGGCGATGGTGAACCCATGAAGGCTTTGAGTTCAAAAGGCAATGTGTTCAAATTGGGCAAGGCATACAATTATGCGCAAGATCTTTATGTAGTGTTGGATCGGGACATCAATCTGTCTACCTCTTTGGGCATACCTGTCCATGGCATTATGGGATATGATCTATTCCGTGATTTTGTGGTTGAGGTGAATTATGCATCCAAAACCTTGAAACTGCATAATCCGGAATTGTACAAGTATAAAAACCGAAAAGGCATGCAGACCATTCCTTTGACCGTTGAGGAGCGAAAGGCCTATTTGACTGGAACCGTACTTATGCGTGATACAGCAAACATACCCGTAAAATTATTGGTCGATACCGGCAGCAGTGATGCCTTGTGGCTATTTCATCAACCGGAGAAAGGGTTGGATATACCCGAAAAGAACTACGAAGATCATTTGGGCAGGGGCCTAAGTGGCGATATTTTTGGAAAACGTTCCAAAATTGGGGGTATTCGCATAGGTGATTTTGAATTGAAGGAAGCCAAGGTGGCCTTTCCATATCGCGAATCCTTTGGGGACATAGAAAGTTTCGGCGATCGTAATGGCAGTGTGGGTGGTGAGGTGTTGAAGCGGTTCAACATGATTTTCGATTACCCAAATGGAAAATTGACACTGAAAAAGAACGGCTATTTCAAGGATCCTTTTCAATATAACTTGGCAGGTATTGAGCTTCAGCACAATGGCCTCC
Source organism: Flagellimonas beolgyonensis (assembly GCF_003992615.1). GTDB lineage: Bacteria > Bacteroidota > Bacteroidia > Flavobacteriales > Flavobacteriaceae > Flagellimonas > Flagellimonas beolgyonensis. Next base: position 65,170 of record NZ_RZMY01000001.1, on the reverse strand, counting down.
GATATATTGCGGAACGAATCTCTGATAGCAATGGATTGATCAAAGAAGAAGAATCCTCTTTTGGCAATGTGCAGATTTTATTGGAAAACAAAACAAGGCTGAGTCTTGTACCTGAAATCATTGTGTCCGGAATTCGTGCAGGGAGTCCAGCTGCCGAAGCTGGCCTTCGCGAGGGGGATGTTATCCTGGCCGTGAACGGCAAAAGGGTCCACCAATACAAGCTTCAAGAAATCCTTAAAATGTTGAACGAGAAGGAAGGAAGGCGCATTAGGGTGCTTATCGAACGCTATAACAAGGATTTGCTCTTCTCCTTTGTGCTCAAAAAAGTCTTCGATGACGACTAATAAAAAACCCCGAAACTTTCGCTCCGGGGTCCATTTATAATTTTCTTTTAACTTATTTGGCTCCTGGTCCTTTGACCGTGCCTTTTATTTTCAACACCTTGGTGGGAACATCAGCATTGGAGGTCACCGTAATGGCCTTTCTGATGGGTCCAACCCTATTGGTATCGTATTTTACTTCAATTTTTCCTGTTTCACCGGGCATAATGGGCTCTTCCGGCTTTTTGGGAATGGTACAGCCACAGCTCGATCTCACCGCACTGATTACCAACGGTGCATTTCCGGTGTTGGTAAATTCAAATACACGTACACCATCACTACCTTTGTCAATTTCACCATAGTCAATGGTCTCACTCTTAAATTCGATTTTCGCCGTAGCATCTTGCGCATAAATCCCTAGGGAAACAAGCCCTACAAACAGCATGAGTACAGTTTTTTTCATCATTTTTGGTTTTTGGGTGAATTTCAAATGTAGATGTTTTCATACCTGCATCCAAAATTCTTTTGTTATGTAATAACGTTACTTATTTTTGTTTCGTATTTCTGGATTGGCCTCTTTCCGAAGAATAGCTTAAAATTAACAGTTCGCTTCCCCTTCAAAAATCCAATCCAAGTCCATATTTAACAAAAACTGTACCGAAAAAATGGAAATTCCATCAAAATATGAGCCCAAAAGGGTGGAGGAGCGCTGGTATTCGTACTGGACCGAGCATAATTATTTCAGTTCCCAACCAGATGAAAGAGAGCCCTACACCATAGTGATTCCCCCGCCAAACGTAACCGGGGTACTGCACATGGGCCATATGCTCAACAACACCCTGCAGGATGTATTGATCCGCAGGGCAAGACTTTTGGGAAAAAATGCCTGTTGGGTACCCGGAATGGACCATGCTTCCATAGCAACGGAAGCAAAAGTGGTGGCAAAACTGAAGGAAGAAGGCATAAATAAGGCCGACTTGTCCCGTGACGAGTTCTTGAAGCATGCCTGGGATTGGACCAATGAATATGGGGGTGTTATTCTGCAACAATTGAAAAAATTGGGCTGTTCCTGCGATTGGAACCGAACCAAATTTACAATGGACGACGATATGTCCGCTTCGGTGATCAGGGTGTTTGTGGACCTTTATAACAAAGGACTCATCTACCGGGGTTATCGTATGGTAAACTGGGACCCAGAGGCTAAGACCACACTCTCCGATGAAGAAGTGATTTACGAAGAACGGCAGGGCAATCTGTATTATTTATCTTATGCTGTTGAAGGCTCCGATGAAAAGGTGACCATTGCAACAACGCGACCCGAAACCATTTTAGGCGATACGGCCATCTGTATCAACCCCAATGATGATCGGTATCGTCATTTAAGGGGCAAAAAAGCCATTGTTCCCATTTGCGGGCGGGTGATTCCCATTATCGAGGACGAATATGTGGACATTGAATTTGGTACCGGATGTTTAAAAGTGACCCCGGCCCACGATGAAAACGACAAAAATCTTGGGGAAAAACACAATCTTGAGGTCATCGATATTTTTAACGAGAATGCCACTTTGAATTCCTTCGGGATGCATTACGAAGGCAAGGATCGCTTTGTGGTACGAAAGGAAATAGTTAAGGAGTTGGAGGAAAAAGGCTTTTTGGTGAAAACCGAACAGCACCTGAACAAAGTAGGTACTTCCGAACGGACCAAGGCCGTTATCGAACCGCGACTTTCGGACCAGTGGTTCCTTAAAATGGAAGATATGGCCAAACCGGCTTTGGATGCCGTCTTGAAAACCGGGGACGTAAAATTGTACCCTTCAAAGTTTGATAACACCTATCGCCATTGGATGGAAAACATTCGGGATTGGAACATTTCCCGACAATTATGGTGGGGACAACAGATACCTGCCTACTATTATGGAGATGGGAAAGAGGATTTTGTAGTGGCCGAAACCCCGGAAGAAGCCTTGAAATTGGCACAGGCCAAAAACCCAAAAATCCAACAATCCGATCTACGACAGGATCCGGACGTATTGGATACGTGGTTCTCCTCTTGGTTGTGGCCCATTAGTGTGTTTGGGGGTATTTTGGAGCCAGAAAATGAACAGGTAAATTATTATTACCCAACAAGCGACCTGGTAACTGGGCCTGACATCCTTTTCTTTTGGGTGGCCCGTATGATTATGGCAGGTTATGAGTACCGGGGAAAAAGACCTTTTGAAAATGTATACCTGACCGGATTGGTGCGTGATAAGCAACGTCGAAAAATGTCTAAATCCTTGGGTAACTCTCCCGATGCGCTCAAATTGATTGAGGATTTTGGGGCAGATGGCGTACGTGTGGGATTGATGTTGAGTTCCGCTGCCGGGAACGATTTGTTGTTTGACGAATCCCTATGTCAGCAAGGCGCCAACTTTGCCAATAAAGTTTGGAATGCCTTCCGATTGGTAAAAGGATGGGAAACGGCAGCATTGCCCCAGCCCGAAGCGGCCAAAATTGGATTGGAGTGGTACAAGGCCAAATTCAACCAGACCTTGGTGGAAATCGAGGACCATTTTTCGAAATACCGAATTTCGGATGCCCTGATGGCCACCTACAAATTGGTGTGGGACGATTTCTGCTCTTGGTTGTTGGAGATTGTAAAACCAGCCTATCAACAGCCGATAGACCAAAAGACCTTCGATGAGGTGATCCATCTTTTTGGGGAAAACTTAAAACTACTTCACCCTTTTATGCCATTTTTGACAGAAGAGGTGTGGCAGCATATCGCAGAACGTACCCCTGAAGATGCACTGATCATATCGAAATGGCCAAAAGCTGATGCTGTTAATACGGCTTTAATCGCCGATTTTGAATTTGCGGCTGAGGTCATATCCGGTGTTCGAACCATTAGAAAAGAAAAGAACATCCCCCAAAAGGATGCATTGGAATTGTTCATGCTGAACGCTGAAGGCGTAAATAGTCAAATGGATGCCATCATTCAAAAATTGACCAATCTCTCCAAATTTGAAGCCGTGGATAGCGGTATGGATGGGGCATTGAGTTTTAGGGTAAAGAGCAACGAATATTTCATTCCGATGGGTGATGCTATCGATGTGGAAGCCGAAATCAAAAAAATTGAGGAAGAACTCAACTATACGAAGGGATTTTTAAACTCGGTGCAAAAGAAATTGAGCAACGAACGTTTTGTGAACAATGCCCCGGAACAGGTAGTGGCCATGGAACGCAAAAAAGTGGCCGATGCCGAAGCCAAAATCGAGACCTTGGAAAAGAGTTTGGCCAGTTTGAAATAAATTTTGTTTTCAATAAATGATATATAGAAAGGGAAGAAGTCTTCCCTTTCTTCATTTTTTCATACTTTGGAAATCAATATATTGAAGTAAAAAACCAACGCATATCTATCATGAAAAACCTCAATAGACGCAGTTTTATCAAGAAAACCTCTTTGTCCGCAGCCGCTGTGACCATGGTTCCAAGTTATCTAAAGGCCGGTTCTGAAAGACCGCTATCTTCGATTTATATGGGGGGTTATGCCGCTCCAAAAATTGAAACTGTCCGTGCAGCCTTTATCGGAGTAGGAGCAAGAGGGGGCACACATGCCAAATTTTTTGCCGCTTTGGAAGGAACCGAGGTGGTTGCCATTTGTGATCTGTACGAGGATTTGGTCAAGGAAAAAACCCAATGGGTCAATGAGGCCGGTGGACCGAACCGACATAGGAACATCAAACAATATTGGGGGGACGAAAACCGATGGAAGACCCTGTTGCAGGAAGTGCGCCCCGACGTTGTGTTCATCGCGACCAATTGGGCCAACCATGCGCCGATGGCCATCGGTGCCATGGAGCAGGGGGCACATGCGTTTGTAGAGGTGCCCATCGCAACCACCATCCAGGAAATGTGGGATATTGTGGATGCCAGCGAGCGCACCCAAAAGCATTGTATGATGCTGGAAAACGTAAATTATAGTCGTGATGAGCTCATGTTTCTCAATATGTGCAGACAGGGCTTGATCGGTGAAATTTTACACGGTGAGGCAGCCTATATCCATGAACTACGTTGGCAAATGGAAGAGCAGGAGCGGGGAACGGGGTCTTGGCGTACCCATCATTATGCCAAACGCAATGGCAACCTCTATCCTACCCACGGACTGGGACCGGTGGCCCAATACATGAGCTTGGCCAGGGGAGAGGATACTTTTGGAAGCTTGGTCTCATTTTCAACCCCGGCAAGGGGCAGGGCCATGTATGCAAAAAAGAATTACCCCAAAGACCATAAATGGAACCAATTGAATTTTAAGGGTGGTGATTTGAACACCTCCATCATAAAAACCACCATGGGCAAGACCATTATGGTGCAATGGGATGAAACAAGTCCAAGACCCTATTCCCGATTGAACTTGATACAGGGCACCAAGGGAACCTTGGCGGGCTTCCCCACCCGGGTGGCCCTTGAAGGTGGTGTGGAGGGCATTACCAAAGATCACCATTCGTGGGTGCAAGGGGAACAATTGGAGCAATTGTACGCGAAATATGACCATCCCCTGTACAAACGGTTGAACGAAGCTGCCAAAGGCAGTGGACATGGCGGAATGGACGGGATCATGGTGTATCGCATTGTGGAATGTCTCCAGAAAGGGCTGCCTTTGGATCAAAATGTGTACGAAGGTTGTCTGTGGAGTGCCGTATCCCCTTTGAGCGAGCGCTCCGTGGCCAGTGGAGGTGCACCCCAGCCTTTTCCCGATTTTACAAGGGGCAATTATACAGAAACCAAGCCTTTGGATATAATAAGCTGATTTATATTTATGATTCAACTAAAAGTTCCTGCGCGCATTTGTTTTTATGGCGATCATCAGGATTATTTGGGACTTCCCGTTATCGCAGGTACCATTGATCGGTTCATTCAGTTGAAGGCCAGTCGAATTCCTGAAAAGAATTTTCATATTGAATTGTTGGACTTGAACGACGAGGTTGTGATTGACCTCAAAAATGGGTTGCAGCAGGTGTTACAGGACGATTATTTCCGTTCCTGCATGGCAGTACTCAAAAAGGAAGGCTTTCATTTTGACGAAGGCTATGCCATTGAAGTGTCTGGAAACATACCTGTAAATGCCGGGTTGTCCAGTTCATCAGCTTTGGTGGTGGCTTGGCTGCGTTTTTTGGTTGCCACTCAGGGTAAAATGGAGACCATTAGCGACTATCAGATTGGTCGTTGGGCCTATGAGGCTGAGGTGTTGTTCTTTGATCAACCTGGCGGACTCATGGATCAATATACCATTGCCCAAAAAGGCTTGTTGTACATCGATACCCAAAGTGGTGAAAGTGTCCGATTGAGTGCAGATGTGGGCAAATTATTAGTGGCCGAATCGGGTTTGGCCAAGAAGACACTTACCGTGCTTAAAAATGCACGGGTTTATGCCCAAAATGCAGTGTCGGCCATTCAGCAACACCATCCAGATTTCAATTTAAAGGAATCCACACCAGCGGACTATGAAAAGTACAGGTCAATAGTGCCACAAGAGTATCAAAATCACTGGTATGCGGCCATTTTCAATTACCAGATAACCCTTCAGGCCAAGGAAGAGCTGCAAAAGAAACATCCGGATGTGCAGAGATTGGGCAGGTTGATGAACGAACATCAAGCCATTCTTCAACATCAAATCAAGAACACCCCACCAGAAATGGTCAACATGATGGAAAAAGCGCTGAAAGCAGGTGCATTGGGGGCAAAGACCATAGGTTCCGGTGGTGGTGGCTGTATGGTGGCCATGGTTTTGGATGAAAATGTGGATAAGGTCAAGAACGCCTTTTTGGATGCTGGTGCAAAAGCGGTTTATGAAGTGGCGGTAACAATATGATGATGGAGAATAAAAGTCTGATAATTATGGTGGGTGGTGCCTCCTCCCGAATGAAACGGAGTTTGAAAGCGATTTCCGATCACCGGGGAGTAATGGACAATATTCCGCATAAAAGTCTCATACCAGTCGGGAAGCATGGCCGTCCATTTTTATATTATTTGGTAAAGAATGCTGTGGAAGCAGGCTATGAAAACCTGTATTTGATTACCAGTCCGGAAAATCAGGTCTTTCAAGAGTTGGTCAGTGACCAAAAATTGCCTGCCGGTCTAAAGGTATATCTGGCGGTTCAACAGGTGCCGGATAAAAGAGAAAAACCATTGGGAACTGCTGATGCCCTGCAACAATGTTTAGATCAATACCCTAAGTTGAAGCAAACCACCTTTACGGTTTGTAATGGCGACAATTTGTATTCCGTAGGTGCTTTCAAGGATCTCAGGATGGAAAGGAAAGCACCCAATGCACTGATTAGCTATGGCAGTTCGGGGTTTGAATATTCAGATGAACGTATTTCCAAGTTTGCGGTCATGGATATTTCTTCGGAGGGTTATTTGAAAAAGATTGTGGAGAAACCACCCATGGAGGATATTCCTGGTTATAAGGATGAAACAGGGGAGCTTCGAGTGAGCATGAACATTTTTAGTTTTTATGGCGGAGATATCTACCCTTATCTCAAAAACTGTCCGTTAGATCCTATTCGTGATGAAAAGGAGTTGCCAAAGGCAGTGGGAAATATGGTTATGGAGCGACCAAAAAGTGTGCTTTGTATTCCCCGATCGGAGCATATTCCCGATCTTACGGATGCCCATGATATCCAATTATTTAAAAATTTGGAGTAACTTTCTATCGCATAACCCCTTACTTGCATCGAAAAATTTAATTATTAGGAATGGAATCGTATGCAGCGGCATTGTTATATGCCATCCCATTTTTTGTAGGATTGGTACTTGTTGAAGTACTGTATGGTCGTTTGGTAAAAAACCAAATGCATAATGTAATGGATACTGTGAGCAGCCTCAGTTCCGGACTCACCAACGTGGTCAAGGATTCCTTGGGTTTGGGTATTATCTTGATCAGTTATCCGTTTCTTTTGGAACATTTGGCCCTTGTGGAGATCAAAGCCACTTGGTTGGTATGGGTAGTGGCATTCATTGCTTTGGATTTTGCGGGCTATTGGAACCATCGCTTGAGCCATCATATCAATTTCTTCTGGAACCAGCATGTGATCCATCATAGTAGCGAGGAATTCAATTTGGCCTGCGCGCTTCGCCAACCCATATCCAATTTATTGGGCTATTATGCTCTATTATTGATACCTGCAGCCCTGTTTGGGGTTCCCAATACGGTTATCGCTGTTTTGGCACCGATTCACCTGTTTGCCCAATTTTGGTACCATACACGTCATATCGGGAAAATGGGTTGGTTGGAATATGTGATCGTTACTCCTTCCCAACATCGGGTGCACCATGCCATCAACAGGGAATATATCGATAAGAACTTAGGGCAGATTTTCTGTGTTTGGGACCGAATGTTCGGTACCTTTCAAGAAGAACTGGACGATGTGCCACCCCAATATGGTGTTTTGAAACCAGCACATACATGGAATCCCATTATCATCAATTTTCAGCATTTATGGCGTTTGATGCAGGATACATGGCGAACCAAAAGCTATTGGGACAAACTTCGAATTTGGTTTATGCCGACTGGTTGGCGGCCAGCAGATGTGAAAGAAAAATATCCTGTGGAAATCATAGAAGATGTCTATCATTTTGAAAAATACCAGCCCTCCACTTCATGGGGACTTAAGGCGTATTCCATTTTTCAGTTGGTGTTTACCACATTTTTAATGCTGTTCATGTTCTACAACTATGCCGAAATCGGTTTTGATGGCTTGTTGTATTTCGGAGCCTTTGTTATGGTTGGAATATTTGGGTACACGGCTTTGATGGACCGTAAAGGATACGCGATATGGATTGAGGTGGCCAGGGGTGTTGCAGGATTGATCTTGATCTATTGGACCAACGATTGGTTTGGACTGGATGCGTTTTGGTCGTATGGGAGTTATTTGGTGGCACTGTATTTTTTGGCCACCATCATGTTTGCCGTTTACTTCACTTATTTTGAAAAATCGTTTGTATCTCCTGATTTGGTATCCTAAAGCGATTTCAATTCTTTTTCCACCAAGGCCACATACTTCTGCATCGCTTCTTTGGCACTGATGTTTTTGGCTTGAAAAAGGGCATTCGCTTTAAAGGCATTGATCAATGGGGTTCTGCTGCCTGGGTTTTCAAAATTCCTATTGGCTATTTTGAAATAGGCATATAGTTTGAGCAAAAGATCAGCAGGCAAAGGCTCCGTATACGAGTTTACGAAGTTTACGGCCGCATCGAACCTTTTATGTAGCTCTTCATCAGTCATCTTGTGGTCTTAAGGAAGCGATACAAGTTTTGGCGCCTGTTACTTTTTGGTTCAATTTTACGGTAATGTTGCAATCCAAGGGCAATAACAGGTCCACACGTGAGCCAAATTTAATGAAACCGGCATCCTCACCTTGTGTCACTTGTTCGCCTTCTTCCGCATAGTTAACAATGCGGCGTGCCATGGCACCGGCGATTTGACGGTATCCGATTTCCCCAAATTTTGGGGTATGGAGAATTACTGTGGTACGTTCGTTTTCAGTACTTGATTTTGGGTGCCACGCCACCAAATATTTGCCTGGGTGGTATTTGGAGTAGGTAATGGTGCCACTGGCAGGGTACCTTGTTACGTGTACGTTCACCGGTGACATAAATATGGATACTTGCCTTCTTCGGTCTTTAAAATATTCGGTTTCGTCCACTTCCTCGATCACAACCACCTTTCCATCGACAGGCGCCAAAATATCATCAAAATTTGGGGTCACTGGTCTCCTTGGGTTCCTGAAGAACTGCAGAATGGCAATCAATAAGAGAAGGGCCGCTATTTGGACGGCATATCTGGCCCATTCCAAATCAATATAATATTGGGCGGCCAGTACGGCAGCAACCACTAAAAAGAATGTTGTAATTATAATCTTTTGACCCTCTTTATGAAACATAGGAGAACAAATTAAGTATCAAATAAGCAAAAGGTGCGGCGAACACCAAACTATCCAAACGGTCCCAAATTCCACCATGCCCCGGTAATATGGCTCCACTGTCCTTTACTCCGGCCATACGTTTGAACTTGGACTCCAAAAGGTCGCCCAAACTTCCGGCAACCACAATGATCGTTGCCATGGCCATCCATTGCATCAAAGTGAGTTTTGTTTCGTACCATGATAAAAAATAGGCGGCAACCAGTGCAAAAATAAGACCTCCGACAGAACCTTCAATGGTTTTTTTTGGGGAAACTGATGGGAAAAGTTTTGTTCGGCCTAAAGTTCGGCCCACCAAATAGGCAAAGGTGTCGTTCACCCATATCAAAATAAATATGCCCATGATCAGGAATTGGGCAAAATCGTCTTGTTTGTACGGAATCATTGTCAGGAAAATACACCCGCCCCCAATGTAGAAAAGAGCAATTAGGAATTTTTGGACTTCCGTGAAATGTTTGCTCTTTTTGGAGAACAAGAACATGAGCAGGGCCAAGTCGACTGCCAAGGTGAGTAGCATCAAGATGGTGATTGCGGTTTGGTCCTGTATTAGATAAATATAGACCCACCATAATGCCAAATAGGCCACAAAAATGAAGTAACCTTTAAGCCTGACAATCTTCTTGAATTCATACAGACAGCCCAACCCGAAGGTCATGAACAAGAAATCGAAAGCATCCGAACTCAAGAACACCGCCCCTAACAGAAGTACAACATAAATGACCCCCGTAATGGAGCGTCGTAATATTTCTTTCATGAAATCAGTAGTCTTCTAGGAGTAAAAGATAGACATTTTTTGAGGCACTTCCGTAGGAAAGAAAATCATCTTTGTTTTCTGGAGTGGGTTGAAAGTGCTTTAATGTGGTGATATTATTGGGTATATCCTTTTGATAGCGTTCCTTGATGGTCTTGAGTGCCTCACTAATGGAGTCGACCAATTGACTGGTAGTGGCAAATACGATAAGGTTGGTTGGCAACTCGTTCAATTTTTTCTCTTTGATCTGATTGGAGCATACCAAAATGGAACCGTTGTGGGCCACTAAATGCTCGCAGGTGGTAAAGAAAATATTGCTTTCCTGCCTATTGTTGGTAAATGTTAGGTTTTCTGATGAAAAGCGGGCTTCCAGTCGAGGGTCAAGGGTATAAAATGGATGGTTTTGCCAATCGTTTTCCGAAACAATGCTTTTTAAGGCTTCGGAGACTTCACTGAAATCTTCACAGTATATAAATTTGCCTCCATTTTTTTTGAAATAGATGGTGAATTTTTCATCCACGGGTATTTTGAGATCGGGCATATGTTCACCACGGGTTTCCACAGTTTCCTTGGAAACCTTTTTTCCTCCCCCAAAAAGTTTTTTAAAAACTCCCATTTATGGTATCTGGCACATTGCTAATTCAATAATTGGCTTATTTCGCTGGCTCCAATTCTTCCTCTTTTTCAAAAGGTCTTCTACCAAAGATTTTTTCCAAGTCGTCCTTAAAGATAACTTCTTTATCCAAAAGTCGTTCCGCCAACTCCGTAAGTTTGTCCTTGTTTTCTTGAAGCAGATCGATGGCGCGTTTGTATTGCTCCTCAATCATCTTGGATATTTCCTGATCGATTTTTTGGGCGGTTTGCTCACTATAAGGTTTGGTAAATCCATATTCATTTTGACCCGAGGAGTCATAATAGGTAATGTTACCAAGTTGATCATTAAGGCCGTAAATGGTAACCATGGCACGAGCCTGTTTGGTCACTTTTTCCAAATCGCTCAAGGCACCAGTGGAAATTTTGTTGAAGATGACCTTCTCAGCGGCCCTACCACCCATGGTAGCACACATTTCGTCAAGCATTTGCTCTGGACGAACGATCAAGCGCTCTTCGGGCAAGTACCATGCGGCACCCAACGATTGTCCACGCGGCACGATGGTCACTTTTACCAACGGTGCGGCATGCTCCAGCATCCAACTTACCGTGGCATGTCCTGCTTCGTGGAACGCGATGGTCTTTTTCTCTTCTGGGGTAATGATCTTGTTTTTCTTTTCCAGTCCGCCCACAATTCTATCCACTGCATCCAAGAAATCCTGTTTGGTAACGGCTTTCTTCTCTTTTCTGGCAGCGATCAGGGCAGCTTCGTTACAAACATTGGCAATATCAGCTCCAGAAAAACCAGGGGTTTGTTTGGCCAAGAAATCCAAATCAAGGGTTTCCGCAGTTTTGATGGGGCGTAGGTGCACCTCAAAAATTTCTTTTCTTTCGTTCAGGTCGGGTAGGTCCACATAGATCTGACGGTCAAAACGACCGGCACGCATCAAGGCCTTGTCCAACACATCTGCTCGGTTGGTTGCGGCCAATACGATTACGTTGGTATTGGTTCCAAAACCGTCCATTTCGGTCAATAATTGGTTCAATGTGTTCTCGCGTTCATCATTGGAACCTGTAAAGTTGTTTTTACCCCTTGCACGACCAATAGCATCAATCTCATCGATGAATATGATGGCAGGGGATTTATCCTTCGCTTGTTTGAAAAGGTCACGTACCCTGGAAGCACCCACACCAACGAACATTTCCACAAAGTCCGAACCGGAAAGTGAAAAGAAGGGTACTTTGGCCTCACCGGCAACGGCTTTGGCCAAAAGGGTCTTACCTGTTCCTGGAGGGCCTACCAATAGGGCACCTTTCGGAATTTTTCCTCCAAGGGAAGTATATTTATCGGGATTCTTAAGAAACTCCACAATTTCCTGAACCTCTTCCTTGGCGCCTTCCAAGCCGGCAACATCTTTGAATGAAGTTCGAGTATCTGTTTTTTCGTCGAATAGTTTGGCTTTGGATTTTCCAATATTGAAAATCTGGCCTCCAGCACCACCGCCGGCACCTCCGGACATTCGTCGCATCAAATAGATCCAAATACCGATGATCAAGGCAAACGGTAATAAGGACAGCAATAACTCGCCCAATACGTTGGATTCTGTATCGAATTCAACAATGGTATCGAGGTTGTTTTCCTTCTTTATCTCCGTAATCTCATTCTGGAATATCTGTAAGTCCCCATAATCCAATACGTATTGGGGCATCAATCCGCTGGATGGGAACAGGGGCTTTTTGGCCACCCCTTTGTGCACATCCTTGTTGAGGGCCTCTTCGGTCAAATATACCTTGGCCTGTCGGGTATTTGTAATGATGACGATTTTGGAAATGTCGCCATTGCGCAAAAACTCCTGCAATTCGGAGGTTGTTGTTTTTTCTGTACTTGAAAAACTGCTTCCCCCAAAAAATTGGAAACCAATGATCATTGCTATGATCACACCATAGATCCACCACGAACTAAATCGTGGCTTTTTTGGGACATTATTCGGATTGTTCTCTTTTGCCATTTTTTTTTAAGAATTGTAACTGCTCTCCACCATGGTCACTTTGGCATCTCCCCAAAGCCCTTCAATATCGTAGAATTCCCTAATATGTTTTTGGAATACATGTACCACAACATTGACATAGTCCATCAATACCCATTCCGCGTTCTCGGAACCTTCAATGTGCCAAGGTTTGTCCTTGCTTGCTTTACTGACGGTTTTTTGGATAGAAGAAACAATTGCGTTTACATGCGTGTTGGAAGTACCATTGCAGATTATAAAGTAGTCACAAACTGTATTTTCGATTTCTCTAAGGTCGAGCAGGTTTATATCCACTCCCTTTACTTCTTCAATCCCTTCCAAAATCAAGGCAATCAGTTCATCTGCGCTAGCTTTCGTTTTCTGCATTCAAATATTTTAGTTTCTGCAAAGTTATGTTTTTTTTGTTTTCTTAGCCCTAGTTTTTAACAAATCGATAAGGCACGTCAAATTGGGAAAACAATCACAAATAATCAAACTTGATGCCACGGATTCCACAAATCTGTTTTTAAAGGGCCTTTTGATGACCTCACCGATGGAAGATTACACCACGGTGGTGGCCAAAAATCAGTTGAAGGGAAGAGGGCAAATGGGCACATCTTGGCAATCGGAGAGCGGTAAAAACCTAACTTACAGTGTTTTGAAAAATTTTAGCGCCTTGCGTGTCCAGCAGCAATTTGTGTTGAATATTGGGGTTTCCATGGCCCTTTGCGATGTGTTACGAACCTTAGGATTATCCAATGTCACTATAAAATGGCCCAACGACATTATGTCAGGTTCCTTAAAAATATGCGGGATATTGATAGAGAACATCCTACAGGGAGCTCAGGTTTCCCATGCTGTGATCGGCATTGGACTCAATGTGAACCAAACAGATTTTGGGGGTTTGACCAAAGCCACTTCCATAAAATTGGAAATGGGTCAATCACAAAATTTGGAGGAATTGTTGGATAAAACCTTGGAAAGATTGCAATTTCATTTGGATTCCATTGAGCAAAAAACGGTTGCCCAGTTATTGCCAGCGTATGAAAAAATGTTGTTCCGTAAAGATAAGCCGTCCACATTTACCGATTCCAACGGGGAACGGTTCATGGGGTTCATCCGGAACGTATCGGATTCTGGTAAATTGGTGATTGAACTGGAGGACCAGATATTCAGGTCGTTCGATTTAAAGGAAGTGACCTTACTTTATTGACCTATTTTATCCAAATTGTTGGATAGGGTTTCCATGAAATTGGTGATAGGCGATTTGATCATCATCGCCATCATGGCATTGAATTGTCCTTCAAAACTCAATCCAACCTCACTTTCAGAATCGCCCAATGCGGTAATGTCTGCGGTAAGGGTAAATGGCAGTTTATCGCTTGCAGCGCCCAAAATTACTTTGTCGTTTGGATTTTGCTCTTTTAACCTAAGCACGATTTCGGGCATGCCCTTAAGTGCAAACTTGAACGTATTTTCATCAAGTACCTCAAACTTATCGATATTCTCGGGCATCAATGTTTCAAAGTTTTTGATGTCGGTCAAGAATTCAAAAACTTCTTTATCGCTTTTGGCAACTTTCTTTTTAGCGGCTTCTATGTGCATTCTTGGTAATTTATTTCCATTCCTGTGGATTGGATCGCCATTCCAACAGGGTTTTTAATTGAGTTTCTTTAATGTAATGTGTTTCGGAGGCCTGTTCCACCAAGTGTTCGTAATCGGATAGGGTGTGGAGCTCCACGCCTTCAGCTTCAAAATTGGACGTCGCCACCGGAAAACCGTAGGTAAAGATGGCCACCATGCCTTTTACATTCGCATTTTGGTCCTTTAAGGCCCTTACGGCATTTAAACTGCTCTTTCCTGTGCTGATCAAATCTTCAATGACCACAACAGTCTGGCCTGGTTCCAAATAGCCTTCAATTTGGTTTTGTCTGCCATGTGATTTTGGTTCGGGCCTTACATAAATGAACGGCAGTCCAAGTGCTTCTGCCACCAAAATCCCAATACCGATGGCACCAGTGGCCACACCGGCGATCACATCCGGTTTGCCGTACAGGTTCTCCACCTGTTTGGCCATTTCCTCACGGACAAAATTGCGGATTTCCGGATAGGATAGCATGATCCTATTGTCGCAATAAATGGGCGATTTCCATCCCGAAGCCCAAGTAAAGGGATTTTCGGGTTCCAACTTAATTGCATTAATTTGTAATAACAGCTCGGCTGTTTTCTTAGCGATTCCCTTATCTAAAACCATTGCGCAAATGTATGAAGTTTTTGTTAATGAGTCCCCACTGATTTTAACAAACGAGCGACCCAAAAAAGCGAAGGAAAATTTATTCGAGCTGGATGGCGATTCCATTATGCAGGCCATTGGCCTGTTGTCCAAAAAGAAACTAAAAAAGGCCTATCTGTACCATCCCGATGGAGACAAGATCCTGAAACTTTTCATGCACAAGATTCCGGTTATTGTGGCTGGGGGCGGCTTGGTGGTCAATCCAAAAGGGAAAGTGCTATTCATCAAACGAAACGGGAAATGGGACCTGCCCAAAGGCAAAGTGGACAAAGGTGAAACCATTGAAAGTGCCGCCATTCGGGAGGTGGAGGAGGAGACTGGGGTAACCGGACTCACCATAGACCGGTTTTTAAAAACCACCTACCATGTATTCAAACGCAATGGGGAATATCGTTTAAAGCAGACGCATTGGTTTGTGATGTCGACCGCGTATGACGGAAAGCTTGTGGCCGAGAAATCGGAAGGCATTGTAAAAGTTAGGTGGAAGGGTCCGAAAAAAATAAAAAAGGCACTGCAGAACAGTTATATGAACATTAAGATTTTGTTCGATGACACTTCCTTATTTGATCAGAATTCCTGAAGCCTCACTGCCCTTGGCCACCCGATAGATCGGGTATCCCAAATAGGCGTCTTCCAAAAACTTGGAACGTTGAAAAATCCAATCCAATTGTGCATACCAATTATTGGAAAAATTAAGATCCATTTCTTTTTTGGCCTCAAATTCATTTCGAAGTACGGAATCTTTTTGGATCATTTCCAAGGCGACATCCTCAAACACATAGGGGGAGAAGCCTTCTTTTTGTTGTAAAACAGTATCAAAAAAGTTCCAATTGAAAAATGAATCCACCCCTTGGGGTTCCAAAGTTTCCAAAAGGTATCGGATACCAGGCTGGTGCGTAGATACGACCAAATCCCCGGCTCTAAAATGCACTTGCATGGTATGTTTTTCCACTTGGGTGTTGGCATGTGGATAATGGCCCTCGTATGGCATATTCCGGGTATCGTAGTCCAAAATTTTGTACCCTTCCACCGATAGTGTGGTATCCTTTTCCAATTTAAAATATTGGATTTTGTTGGCATCGAGCCGCTCGATCACATGCTGCCAGCTTTGTTTTATGATGTATGCATCGGGCACCGAAATTGTATCCATGGGAACAAAATAGTTGCGATAGACAGTTTCTTTTACAAAAGGTCGCTCCCGGTCATATTTGAGGCGAGGGAGTCCGGTAACTTCACTGGTTATGCGTTCCGCTTCAAACCCTTTGAATTGAAGGGTAGAGCTTTGGGTCGTGTCCACTTGCCAGTTAAAATAATACTCCGAAAGTTCCAGATTCTTTTCCAAGGTTTCTTTTCGCAGGGCTTTGATGTTCTTATGTTCTTTTTCCACTACTTCCATCAAACTTTGCATTAGGGAATAGGTGCCCTCGACCCTTTGCTTGTAAGGTTTTAGCATATGCGTTTCCACCATGAGCCCAAGAGTGCTCCACAAAGTGGTATAGCCCGTGGAATAGCGGGGATGGTCCATAAATTGACTGAATCCAAGTTCCGGTGGCACGTTAAAAACATTAACATAAGGGGTAATGTCCCATTCTTTTTCAGCAAGGGATTTTTCCAAACCGGGCATCATAGTCTCGTGTAGGTAGCTTCCCAATTCACCGCCCAATTTATTGTGTTGTGTGAACAGGTGGGTGAGGGTGTATTGGTAGTCTGCCCCATTGCTTACATGGTTGTCCACAAACACATCGGGTTTAACCGAATGAAAGATTTCCGCGAACGTTTTTGCGTTCTTGGTATCCATTTTAATAAAATCCCTGTTCAGGTCGTAGTTGCGGGCATTGCCGCGAAAGCCATATTCCAACGGGCCGTTTTGGTTGGCGCGGGATGTGGAGTTTCTGTTCAATGCACCTCCAACATTGTAGATGGGAATGGTAACCAAAACCGTATTTTTTGGACTGGGAAGGGTTCCGGTGGCCAAATCTCGGTAAAACATCATCGTGGCATCGATGCCATCGCTTTCGCCTGGGTGTATGCCATTGTTGATCAGTATAATCGACTTTTCCTTTCGGATGTTCTCATAGTTGAAATCACCATCTGGGTTAAAGGTGACCATGTGCAACGGGTACCCGCTATCAGTCTTTCCAATAGTGTGGATATTGATTTCGGGAAATTCCTTGGCCAGGGCAATATAAAAATCTATGGTTTGTTGGTAAGTGGCAGTCTCCATACCATCCGATTCCTCAAAAATGGTCTGGAAGGAGGCAACTTGGTCCTGTTGCTTTTGTTCACAGGAGAACAAAAAAATAAGGGAGGCAAAAAGGACTAATTTTTTCAAAACAGTACGGGGGCTTTAAGTTGATACATGGTATTTTGCTCGCCCCCAAAAATACGGATTTAATTGATTATGAAGCCATATTCAAGCAGTTCAGGTCGCTGGTTTCGATTTTAAAAATGGGTTTGTTCTTAAAGTTGAGTACATGTGAGCACTTGCTTTTGAATTCGTTCCATTTCTGATGATCCATGGGATCAATAGAGGATGTCAGGATATTGATAACGATCCGTTCCTCGATTGGCAATTGAAGCATCTCTTCCAAAAAGTCCCAACCATCCATTATCGGCATATTGATGTCTAGGAAGATGACGTTGGGCAAGTTATCCCCCTGCTCCATTTTGGTCACCAAGGCATCGAACGCTTCCTTCCCATTTTGGAAGATTTCGACGTCTTCACAACTGGTCACCGGCTTCAACATCCTTTTGATTCCGAAAACGGTAATCGGGTCGTCATCCACTATAAATATGCTATTTACTTTCATCATTGAAATATACTTTGAAGGTTGTTCCATGGTCCACTTTACTATCAACTAAGATTTGGCCGCCCATGGCTTCGATTTGGTTTCTTATCAAATACAGTCCAAAACCTTTGGCGTCTTTATTATTATGGAACGTTTTGTACATTCCGAATATTTTATCGCCATACCGTTCCAAGTCAATCCCAAGACCATTATCGGTAAAATCGAGCATTATCTTCCCTTCCATCCTTTTGGCTGTAATGGTGATTTTTGGCTGTCTATCGGGGCTGCGGTATTTTACGGCATTGGTCATCAGGTTCAGCAAAATACTGTCCAAATAGGCCGGTATACTTAAAACGGATATGCCTTTGTCCACTTGGTTTTCTATGATGACCTTATTTTTATCCAGCAAAGCCGCTAAATTTTGTTGGGCCTTTGTAATGGCATGGTTCAATTGGATTGGAGCCTTCTTAAGGTTAATATTGGTGTTTATATCCACCACTTCATTTAAATTGGAGAGTGTTTCCAATAGATTATCGGAAGCCTGCTCCAACATGTTCAATATTTTGTTTCTTTCCGCCTCGTTTTCTTCTGAATTCAGGAATTGGAGCAACATGGAAAAGTTCGCGGAGTGCGATCGCAGATTATGCGAAACGATATGGGCAAAATTGATGAGCTTTTTGTTTTGGACAGAGGTGATATTTATTAAATGCTGTAGCTGTTCCTCTTTCTTTTTTATCGGTGTGATGTCCATACTGATTCCAATGAGACCATTGATCTTTCCATCAATGTCGAACAAGGGAATCTTGGAGGTAAGGAAATTGGTTATCTGGCCGTCTTTTTTTATGCTTATGGTTTCCTTTCCCAAAATGGGTTTAAGGGTACGGATCACTTCCAAGTCTTCGTCCCTGGAAATTTTGGCCACTTCCTTGTCATATAGGTCAAAATCGGATTTGCCCAATAATTCTTCCGGGGTTTTGCCAAGGTATTCGCACTCGGCCTTGTTGACCAGTATTTTTTTGGAATCCAGATCTTTTACAAAAACGTTCAACGGTAGGTTATCTATCAATGTGGTCAATAATTGCTCATTGCCCTTGATCTTGGCCTCGGACTCCATTTCTTCGTTTATATCTTGAAAGGTGCCAAAAAGCCGAACAATTTCCCCATTTTCAATAATAGCTTTTCCAGCGGATTGAACCCATCGTTCTTCGCCACGGTGGGTGATGATCTGTAACTTTTGGCAAAAAGGCTTTCCGTCATTTAAAATTTTGTGGAACAACATGGATATTTTGTTGCGACTGTAGCCTTGTTTGTAAAAATTGATGGCTTCGTTAACGTTTGGGACAAAAGAACTCGGCACTTGATGGATTTTTTTGGTCTCATCGCACCAAAACAGTTCTTCTGATTTAATGTCAAATTCCCAACATCCAACTTTGGAGACCTCGGACTTGCTTCTCAACATGGTATTCACCCGTTCGAGTTGTAGTTCCGCTTCTATTTCCCGTGAGATATTATCCGTCTGAATAATAGTTCCCATTAAATTTTCCTTATCATCAAACCAAGGGGTAAAATGACTTTCCAACCAAAGGATTTCTGTTTCGCGCTTGAGTTGGTGACGAATGGATTTGGTTTGGCCACCTAGAAGTTTGATGTCCAAATTTTCAACATCTGAAAAAATAGACCTAACATTAATAGGAGATTTTGGATTTATTTTTTTGCCAAAGAGTTCTTTCCAAGAGTCCGACACATCCATCAATGTACCATCATTGGACACAAGGGCAGTGGCTTTTGGCAACTGTTTGATCAAATAATGCTGCTCGATTTTCTCAACTGCTTTCAAAGTACGGGGGTTTTAAAAACTTCTTTAACTAAGAAATTTCCCACCAATGTAGAAGAAATGAAATATTTACCTCAGTTAATGTTGTGAAAGAATAGAAAAATGTGGTTTTTGGACGGATTTACGACTTATTACGTCAAAATTGTTATAAGATTTAACCTACAACGTCCTACTGAAAAGCGGCTAAAAACGCATCTTAATGCCTAACAATAACAGTATCAGGTACGAGCCCGGAATAATCACCTCCGTTTCGTATCACATCCCGCACAATGGAAGAGCTGATAAATGATTTTCCTGAAGAGGTCAAAAGGAAAACCGTTTCGATTTCCGATAGTTTTCGGTTGGTGTGGGCAATGGCCTTTTCAAATTCAAAATCCGCGGGATTACGTAGCCCCCTAAGAATAAAATCAGCACCGATTTCCTTACAAAAGTCCACTGTCATACCTTTATATGTCATCACCTTGATCTTGGGTTCGTCCTTAAACGCATCTTTGATGAACTGGGTGCGCTCTTCCAAAGTGAACATGTATTT
Organism: Flagellimonas beolgyonensis; assembly: GCF_003992615.1. Taxonomy (GTDB): domain Bacteria; phylum Bacteroidota; class Bacteroidia; order Flavobacteriales; family Flavobacteriaceae; genus Flagellimonas; species Flagellimonas beolgyonensis. Next base: position 45,091 of record NZ_RZMY01000001.1, on the reverse strand, counting down.
TTTGTCGGCATTGATCCCAATGGCAATGACCAACTCATCGAATAAGGTAATCCCTCTTTTGATGATATCGTAATGGCCTAAGGTCAATGGGTCAAAGGAACCGGGAAACAATGCGCGTCTCATGATGTGTGGAATAATTTGTCTAAAAATACTGTTTTCTATCGTAATGCCTCCACAATGGCGCTGTCGAAAAGTTCGCCCAGGGAGATGCCCGCACATTGGGCCTGTTGCGGTAAAAGGCTTTCCTCTGTCAACCCAGGAGTAGTGTTTACCTCTAGCAAATGAGGTGTGTCTCCAATAAAGATGAACTCACTTCGCGTATAGCCTTTTAGTCCCAAGACCCTGTAAATGGTTTCGGCCAATTTCCTGACATTCGATTCTTGTGTTGGGTTCAGTCGGGCAGGGGTGATTTCCTTGGATTTGCCTTGGTACTTTGCCTCAAAATCAAAAAAATCGTTCTCCGAAATAATTTCAGTGATGGGCAAGACCGTTACTTCGTTCTTGTAGGTGATTACCCCTACGGAAACCTCGGTTCCTTCCAAAAAAGATTCGATGATGATTTGGTTATCCTCTTTGAACGCATTTGTAATGGCATGCTCCAAATCTTCTTTTTTGTACACTTTGGAAACTCCGTAACTGCTACCGGCCCTATTGGCCTTTACAAAACAGGGAAGTCCGACTTTGGCAACAATGGCATCCCCGTCGATTTCTTGGCCTTTGTTCAGAAAATAAGAGGTGGCACATGGAACATTGTAGGGTTTGAGGACGCTCAATAAATCCCTTTTGTTAAAAGTGAGTGCCGCCTCATAATGGTTGCAAGAGGTCTGTCGAATACCCAAGAGTTCAAAATAGGCCTGCATAAGCCCATCTTCGCCTGGAGTGCCGTGAATGGCATTGAACACGCAATCAAAAGTGATTTTTTTATTATCCACCATAATGCTGAAATCCGAACGGTCTACCGGGAACTCTCTCTCGTTTTTATCCAGATATACCCACTTTTCCTTGGTGATGATGATTCGAAAAGGGTTATATTGGTCTGGATCCAGATAGTTGAAAACCACGTTGCCGCTTTTCATGGAAATACCATATTCACTGGAGAAACCTCCCATTATGATGGCTATGTTCTTTTTCATGTTCAGGTAAATAACGCAAGCCCAAAGTAAAGAAAAAAGACATGGCTTTCCTATATTTGTTGCCATAAGGTTTAAACATGAAAAATTTTTTGAATTTTTTGAAAAGCAAGACATTCCTCATCCAACTCGGCTTGGCCGTGGTTGCCGTTGTTATATTGGTATTAGTATCACTCCAATGGCTTAAAAGTACCACCAATCATGGGGAGTTTGTCGAGGTTCCTGACTTTTCCAAAATGTCGGTGATGGAAATGAGGAGTGCCGTGGAAGAAGCAGGATTGCGCTATCAAATATTGGATTCGTCCAATTATAATCCCGACTATCCCAGGTTTTCCATTTTGGACCAAGATCCACCTGCCGGAAATAAGGTGAAATCCAATCGGAAGATTTATTTTACTGTGAACCCTTCGGGCTATAAAAAAGTGAGTGTTCCCGACATTATTCAAGTAACCCAACGCAATGCGGCTTCCATGCTCAGGGCGGTAGGTTTGGATGTGGAACGTGTTACTTACATTGATGAATTGGGCAAGGACATGGTCTACAATATGAAATTCAAAGGGAAATATGTGAAGCCGGGCGATAAGTTGCCCAAAACTTCCAAAATTGAATTGATCTGCGGTAATGGTACCATTCCGGGCAGTGCCAGGGTAAAGGCCGATTCCCAATAAGTATGGACGCCAACGACAACCAGGAACTTAACCCTGACGACCTTTTTGAGCACCATAAGTTTTTGGCTTCCAAAGGACAGGAACCTTTGCGTGTGGACAAGTTTTTGATGAATTTCATTGAAAACGCGACCCGAAATAAAATCCAGCAAGCGGCAAAGCAAGGCCACATTTGGGTAAACGGTGTCATTGTAAAACAAAATTACAAGGTAAAGGCCGGTGATGAGGTCAAAGTACTGTTTGAACATCCACCTTACGAGTTTTTACTGACCCCTGAGGATATTCCCTTGGATATTGTTTATGAGGACGATACACTCCTTGTGGTGAACAAACCAGCCGGCATGGTGGTGCATCCCGGACACGGTAATTATTCCGGTACATTGATCAATGCCCTGGTCTATCACTTTGAAAATTTACCCAATAACAGTTCCAATAGGCCAGGATTGGTGCACCGTATCGACAAGGACACTTCCGGATTGTTGGTGATTGCAAAAACCGAGGCGGCCATGACCCATTTGGCACAACAGTTTTTTGAAAAAAGCAGCGAACGGGAGTACGTGGCCCTGGTTTGGGGCAATGTTGAGGAAGAGGAAGGAACTGTGGAGGGCCATATTGGCCGAAATCCCAAAAACCGTCTGCAAATGATGGTATTTCCCGATGGTGAAGACGGTAAGGAAGCCGTGACCCATTACAAGGTATTGGAGCGTTATGGGTATGTTACCTTGATCTCCTGTAAACTGGAAACAGGCCGAACCCATCAGATTCGGGTGCACATGAAATACATTGGCCATACCCTGTTCAATGATGAACGCTATGGTGGGGATAAAATATTGAAAGGGACCACCTTTACCAAATACAAGCAATTTGTGGAAAATGCCTTCAAGGAATTGCCCCGGCAGGCATTGCATGCCAAAACCTTGGGGTTCGAACATCCGGTAACAGGTGAGTTTATGCGTTTTGATACCGAACTGCCCGAAGATATGGTGAACTGCATAGAAAAATGGCGAAGTTATGCCAAGCACCATGAGTTATAGTTTCCATCAATCACAGGATTGAAAACACCTTTGGAGATTACTTCCCCAAAATTGAATTCCTCCCTATTTTTACAAAAAATAAAACCGAATGAAAATTGTTATTTCCCCAGCTAAGTCGCTCGATTTTGAATCCACATTGCCTACCAAACGGCACAGTGATCCCATTTTTTTGGAGCAAGCGGAGAAATTGAACGCCGTTCTCAAAAAGAAAAAACCTAAAGCCTTATCGGAGTTGATGTCGATTTCGGACAAGTTGGCCGAGTTGAACTGGGAGCGCAACCAACAATTTTCAGTGCCCTTTACCCCAGCCAATGCCAGACCGGCTGTTTATGCCTTTAACGGGGATGTCTATCAAGGACTGGATGCTTATACCATTCCTGAAGATAAATTGGATACCCTACAAGATACCTTGCGGATTCTGTCAGGACTTTACGGTGTTTTGAAACCACTCGATTTGATGCAACCCTATCGATTGGAAATGGGTACACAACTCAAAGTGGGCCGTAAGAAAAATTTATACGAATTCTGGAAAAAGGACATCACCGAAGCCCTAAACAACGAGTTGGATGAAGGTGAACTGTTCATCAACCTGGCCAGCAATGAATATTTTGGTGCCATTGACACAAAAGAATTGAAGGTTCCCGTAATTGCACCGGTCTTTAAAGATTGGAAAAACGATAAGTTGAAGATCATTAGCTTTTTTGCCAAAAAGGCCAGAGGCTCCATGGTCCGCTACATATTGGATACGGATGCCAAAACATTGGATGACATCAAAGGATTCAACTATGATGGCTATATGTTCAGTCAAGAGCATACCACAAAGCCGAACGAGCCTGTTTTCATTCGATAAATCCTTGGCAAAGACCCCAATTTTCAGTAAGTTTTAAGGAGTAAAGCCAGTGTTACGATAAAAGGGTGCCTACCCAAAATTGTGATACGCTTAAAATTACGCCCGAGGTTGCCCAAGAATCACGATCTTTGGGTGAATACCAATTGTGCTAACACTAACATTCATTATTTCATGCAGCATTCCAGACGGTTAGAAGAATTTAAAAAATCCGTAACCAATAAGTTCAATATCTACAACAGCCTGTTCTTGAGTCTACCGTACAAGAATGTGGAGAACGTTGGTATCCTGATTCCCCTTTTGTTGGATCAATGCGAGAAGGGACTAAGGGAAGGAAAGGAGCCCCAGGAAATCTTGGAGGTCTTTTTTTCCAATTTCGTGGAAATTACCGATGAAAAAGAGCGATTGGATTTTATGTTCCGCATCATTCAATATGTGGAACGCCAAGTGGTGCTGTATGATAGTGTGGAGGATGCTGCTTTTCCGAAACTTCAAAAATACAGTAGCTCGCTGACCATTAAGGATTATTTTGAGTTGGTGAATCGGACCAAAAACTGGGACAAGGTATCCAAAAAGCTATCCACCTTTAGTGCACGGATCGTATTGACGGCCCACCCCACCCAATTTTATACGCCCGCTGTTTTGGACATTATTGCCGAGCTTCGCACCCTGATCGATGAAGATAGAATCTATGATATTGATGTGACCCTTCAGCAATTGGGACTCACCTCTTTGATCAATGCCAAAAAACCAACACCTTTGGATGAGGCCAAAAATATCATCTACATTCTTCGAAACACCTATTATGATGCCGTAGGGGACTTGTATCAGTACGTGAAAAGCAATGTACACGATAAGGACTTCAAAAACCATAATATCATTAAATTGGGCTTCTGGCCCGGCGGGGATAGGGATGGCAACCCCTTTGTGACGGCAGAGATCACCAAACAGGTGGCCGATGAGCTTCGACTTACGTTGATGAAATGCTACTACAACGATTTGAAGGACCTGCGCAAAAAACTGACCTTCAAAGGTATGCATGAAGACCTTTATGCATTGAGCGGTAAATTATACCAGGCCATGTTCAACCCCAATGCTCCCATTGCCTACACCGAGATTATAGATCATTTAAGTGCGGTAAGGGAAAAATTGATTGCGGATTACCACGAACTGTACTTGGATGAATTGGATGCCTTTATTGATAAAGTGCATATTTTCAAGACACATTTTGCCTCATTGGATATCCGTCAGGACCACAGCAAGCACAAATTGGCAGTGGAGACCATTTTGAAAAAGCAAGGGGCCATCAAGGAAAGTTTGGACGAGCTCAAGGAAAAGGAGTTGGTGCAATGGTTGCTTCAGAAAAACATACAATTGGATCCATTGGATTTTGAAGATGAAATTGTAAAGGATACCATTGCCAATATCCGGCAACTTGGGGAAATACAACGGAAAAATGGAGAGGATGGTTGCAATCGCTACATCATCAGTAATTCCGAGGATATTTTTGCGGTGTTGTTTGTGTACGGATTGTTCCGATGGAGCGGATGGGATGAAAAGGAAATTACCTTCGACATCATTCCTCTGTTCGAGACCATGAAGGGCATGGAAGTATCCGAAGAAGTGATGCAAACCCTTTTCGATATACCCAAATATCGCAAGCACCTGGAACGCAGACACGATACCCATACCATAATGCTCGGTTTCTCCGATGGTACAAAAGATGGCGGGTACCTCAAAGCCAACTGGTCCATTTTAAAGACCAAGGAAACCTTGAGCAAAGTGTGCAAAAAGAACGGTATAAAAGCCATATTTTTTGATGGTAGGGGAGGACCGCCTGCAAGAGGTGGCGGAAAAACGCATAAATTCTACGCGGCCCAAACAAAAGATGTGGCCAATCATGAAATACAGCTGACCATTCAAGGGCAGACCATAACCAGTACGTATGGTACCAAAGAGCAATTTATCCACAACTCCGAGCAGTTGTTGACGGCAGGATTGAGCAATAACCTTTTTGGAAAGGAGCATGTGATCTCGGCTGCACAACGGAAATTGATCGAGGAGTTGTCCGATTTAAGTTTTGATAAATACGATGCCTTGAAACAGCATGAGAAGTTTATTCCGTATTTGGAGCATCGCAGTACCCTAAAATATTACACCAAGGCCAATATTGGCAGTAGGCCAGGAAAGCGGGGCAATAAGGAAAAATTGACTTTGTCTGATCTTCGTGCCATTTCCTTTGTGGGATCCTGGAGCCAATTAAAGCAGAATGTGCCCGGTTATTTTGGGTTGGGGACGGCCATTCAGAAATTGAAGGACGAAGGCCGGTTCCGCGAAGTGAAAAAACTGTACAAAGAAGTGCCTTTTTTCAAGGCTTTGATGTTGAACAGTATGATGTCACTGGCCAAAACCAATTTCGATTTGACCAGTTATATGAAGGAAGACCCAGAGTTTGGTGATTTCTGGAACATATTGCATGATGAATACCAGCTATCCAAGAAGATGTTGCTTCAGGTGGCCGGCTTGCACATGTTGATGGAGGATGAGGAGGTTTCCAGGGAATCCGTTAAGATTAGGGAGAAAATAGTATTGCCATTGTTGGTCATCCAACAGAACGCCCTGTACCACATTACCCAAAATTCGGAATACAAAGATTTGTATGAAAAAATTGTGACCAGGTCATTGTACGGGAATATCAACGCGAGTAGAAACTCGGCATAGCAGAAAGATTGGGTTCCAAAATATTCAAACACGTTCATCCCTACGAGCCTTACCTTTTTCAAGAAGCCACAAAGGTGATTGTGGGAACCTTGCCGCCGCCAAGATTTACCACCGGAGACTTAAAGAAGGAGGATGTTGATTTTTGTTATGGCAGTTGCAATGGAATGTTGTGGCCCATTTTGGACCGAATTTTCGAGTTGGGCCTAAAATATGAAACCACCGCTGAGGCCATTGTGCAACGGGAACAATTTCTACTCAAACATAAAATCGGAGTCTGTGATATTGTGCAAAGTGCGGAGCGTACCAAAATAGATGCCTCAGATCTAGGAATGCAGAATGTTGAACTTCGGGATTTGGTCGGCTATTTGAAAAACTTCCCGAATATTGATACCATTCTATTTACAGGAGGCAATAGCAAGAATGGGCCGGAATATTTTTTTCGGCGACAATTAAGGGATTATGGGTTGAACTTGGAAATAATTTCCAATGAAGTGCCAAGAATCCACCAAGTGCAGATTGAAGGAAGGTTTGTAAAGACCGTTTCCTTGACCGCACCGTCTGGAGCGGCAAACAGAGCCGTGGGTAGTTTGCCATCTTACAAAGCATTGAAAGCCCGAAACCCCAATTTTACAACCATGGACTTCCGAGTCATGCAATACAGGGAATTTTTCTTGTAATCTTTTCCCATTCATTTAGGGTGTTTAATATCAATTGGTTATTAACACGTTGAAATTGAATCAATTATCAATTCAAATGGGGCATTGGTCAATTTCCAGCCACATTTTACGTTATAGTGATTACATTGAATGGATAAAACGATATACCCATGAAAAACCTACTTAAGATTACTACGTTGTTATTTTCAATTGCAATACTTGCTTCCTGTAAAGTGAACCATGGAACTGTAAAGAGTAGCACCGCACCGGGACAGGTCAAAAAAGTAACCGGAGCAAAAAGTGCAAAGGCCTATGCACCGGGACAACAGAAAAATAAGAAGAAAAACAACTAAAAATGTTGCTTGACATAAAAAAGCCCGCTTCAATAAGGAAGTGGGCTTTTTTGTTCTAACTATTTTAGGCTATTCCATTGCAGTTGATAAAATGGCATAATAGGCTTTGATCCCATAGGCCAATTGGCCAATCTTCACATTTTCGTTCGGACTGTGTTGGTTGTTGTCCGGGTTTACCGTGGGTACAATAAAAGCAGGAATCTTTAATTCGTTCACAAAAGGGGCAATGGGAACCGTTCCCCCCATGGTGCGAATTTGGATCACATCCTGTCCAAAAGTGTTTTGCAGGGTTTTGGTCAAGAATTTACCATATGGGTTATCGAGCTCCGTTCGGAAGGCATCGGTTACGCTGCCTTCTTTCACAAATACAATTTTATCAAACTGCATACGCTCCTCCTTGGATGGCTCATGGTCCAACACATGAAAACCTTGTTTGGCAATATGGTCCTTCACCAGTTTTTTCAATCGGTTGCCATCGCTCTCGACCACCAAACGAAGATCAAGCTCCGCGGTAGCACTCTCGGGTACGATGGTGCGGGCGTTATCACCAATCCAAGCCGAACCAAGACCCCTGATATTCAGGGATGGGTATTGCAATGCCTCTTGGTAAAAACTACCTACTTTTTCGGCTGTTTTGAATTGCAGGCGTTCCCCAATGGCTTCATCACTGTCTGGAACACTTTTTAATACTTGCTTTGTCGCCTCATCAAGGATAATGCCATCATAATAGCCGGGTATGGTTACTCGACCTTCACCGTCCTTCATGCTGGCCAATAATTGGGACAGCTGAAAACCCGGGTTGGGGGCAAAATTGCCATAATGTCCACTATGTTGTGGCTTAATGGGGCCATAGGTGGTTAGTGAAAGGGTGGTTATGCCCCGACAACCATATACCACAGTTGGGTTTCCAGAAGCATGCACCGGACCATCTACGATTATCAAGAAATCGGCTTCCAAAAGCTCACGGTATTGTTTTACAGCCTTTGGCAAGGGCTTGCTGCTCCTTTCCTCCTCACTGTCCAATATTACTTTTACGTTGATGGGCAATTCCTTACCATCATTTTTTAAAAGGTCAATTGCATTCAAGAGCATCACAATAGGCGATTTATCGTCGGAAGTGGACCTCCCGAACAAACGCCATTCGTAATTGATATCATCATCCAGTTCCTCAAAGGGAATGGTTTTGAAACCATCACCTTCAGGGGCTTTTAAAACCACTTTGTAGGGGTCGGGCTGATCCCATTTGGAAGGATCCACGGATTGTCCATCAAAATGCATATAAATCAAAACGGTGGGTTTGCCATCGCTTACGGGCAATGCTGCAAAAAATAAAGGCAAGCCTTCTGTGTTGAGTTCGGCGGTATTAAAACCACGTTCGCCAAATTTCCGTTTCAACCACATTAGGTTGCGGTCGATATCGTCGGCATCAAGCGCATCGTTGGGAATGGCAATGAATTCCCGAAGCTCCACAATGGCATCGGCAACCTGCGATTTTACGGCAACATCGTCTTGTGAAAAAAGGGAAACGCTAACTAACAGGCAAAGTATCGCTATGAAATTTTTCATGGAATTGGTTCGAGTTGAATTTGTAGCACGAAATTTAACGAATTTGATGCACAAATTCGGCGATATGGTCCACCCCTTTTTGAGTTACATGTTTGATAAACGCCGAACCGATGATGGCACCCTTTGCTTTTTTTGTCGCTTGCTGAAACGTAGTGGCGTTGCTGATCCCAAACCCGACAATTTGCGGATTGTTAAGATCCATAGAAGCAATGCGCTCAAAATAAGCAGCTTGCTCATCGCCAAAACCTTTCTTGGCACCTGTGGTACTGGCAGAACTCACCATATAAATGAACCCTTCGGAAGCACTGTCGATGGCTTTGATACGGGCATCACTGGTCTGGGGTGTGATCAAAAATATATTGATCAATCCATGTTTTTTGAAGATGGATTCATATTCGTCTTGATACACATCCAAAGGGAGGTCAGGTAAAATGAGACCGTCAATGCCAATTTCTTCACATTTTTTACAAAATGCTTCTACCCCATATTGTAGTACCGGATTAAAATAGCCCATCAAGATCAGTGGAATGGTAACCGTTTTTCTGATATCCTTTAATTGCTCAAAAAGCAACGCCGTATGCATTCCATTTTTGAGGGCGGCCGTGGAGCTCTCCTGAATGGTGGGGCCATCGGCCAAAGGGTCACTGAAGGGTAGTCCAATCTCGATAAGGTCCACGCCATTTGTCTCCAAATCTTGGATGATTTTTACGGTATCGTTCAAGTTGGGATAGCCTGCTGTAAAGTATATGGAAAGGATTTTTTTGTCCTCCTGTAGTTTTTGCTTGATCCTGTTCATAATTTGAAATAATCGATATAATTCTGTAAATCCTTGTCACCACGACCGGATAGGTTCACCACCACAATGTCATTTTCGTTGAACTTTCGGTCTTCAAAAATGGCCAGGGCATGGGACGTTTCAATGGCCGGGATAATGCCTTCCAATTTGCACAGTTCCAGTCCTGCCTGCATGGCGTCATCATCCGTAATGGAAATGAACTCTCCACGACCCGAGGTGTACAAATGGGCATGCATAGGCCCCACCCCCGGATAATCCAATCCAGCTGAAATGGAATATGGTTCGGTAATCTGCCCGTCTGATGTTTGCATCAACAGCGTTTTACTTCCGTGGATGATGCCCACTTTACCCAAGGCTGAGGTGGCTGCACTTTCTCCGGAGTGAATCCCCTTTCCGGCGGCTTCCACGGCAATGATGCCCACTTCGGGTGTATCCAAAAAATGATAAAAAGCGCCAGCGGCATTGCTGCCCCCACCTACACAGGCCACCACATAATCAGGGTTTTCGCGGCTTTCCTTTTCCAAAAGTTGACTTTTAATCTCTTCGGAAATCACAGATTGGAATCGAGCCACCATATCCGGGTAGGGATGGGGTCCCACCACCGATCCGATGATGTAATGGGTGTCCACAGGGTTGTTGATCCAGTCACGAATAGCCTCGTTCGTCGCATCCTTCAGGGTTTTACTGCCCGAAGTGGCCGGACGAACCTCGGCGCCCAACATCTTCATTCGCGCCACGTTCGGTGCCTGGCGTGCAATGTCGATTTCGCCCATGTAAACCACACATTCAATGCCCATCAATGCACAAACTGTAGCTGTGGCAACACCATGCTGTCCTGCACCGGTTTCTGCAATGATGCGGTTTTTGCCCAGTTTTTTGGCCATCAGGATCTGCCCGATGGTATTGTTCACCTTATGGGCTCCAGTATGGCAGAGGTCTTCCCGTTTCAGGTAGATTTTGGTATTGTATTTTTTGGAAAGTCGCTCCGCAAAATACAGAGGCGTGGGGCGGCCCACATAATCCTTCAGCAAATGGTGAAACTCTTCCTGAAAAGAAGGTTCCTGCATGATCTGCAAGTAGTTTTGCCGAAGTTCCTCGCAATTGGGATACAGCATTTCGGGAATGTATGCGCCCCCGAATTCACCGTAATATCCTTTTTCATTAGCGTGATAACTCATAATCAGTTGTCAGTATTAAGTTAACAGTTTTCACTTACTGTATTATTCCTTTAAATAGCTCGAAAGCGTTTGTTTAAATGCTTTCAACAACGTTAAATCTTTTAGTCCAGGCTCCGTCTCAAATTTACTGTTCACATCCAACGCAAAACAGTATTTGGAAGCCGGACTGTTCAAAAATGACTTCAACTTTTCTACTGCATCCATACCGATACCTCCGCTTAAAAAGAAAGGTTTGGTGGATGGGTAGTGTTCCAGTACGGACCAGTCGAAAGTGTACCCGTTTCCTCCAGGGAGTTTTCCCTTGGTGTCGAAAAGGAAATAATCGCAGACGGTTTCATAATCCCTGAGGACGTCAAAATCAAAATCGTCTTTGATGGAGAACACTTTGATGATTTCCATGCTTGTCAGGTCGAGCGGAGTCGAGACCAAAATGCTATCATCAGCTTTCACATTTCTCGACTGCGCTCGAAATGACAGAAAGCTGTCTTTTAGTTCTTTGCAATACGAAGCACTCTCCTTTCCATGGAGCTGCACGGCATCCAATTGGTATTGCGCTACCTTTTGCAAAACCTCTTCCACGGTGGCATCCACAAAAACCCCCACTTTTTTGATGGAAGTGGGCAATTGGGGCATATCTCCCTCAAAAAAACGAGAGGACGGTTCCCAAAAAATAAAACCCAGATAATCCGGTTGCAGTTGTGCCACCTCGACAGGGTTTTGATTCATGCCACAGACTTTTAGTTTCATAATTTATTATTTGTCATTCCGAAATGAGCGGAGCGATTAAGGAATCTCTTTTTTAGATTTCTCACTTGGATTTCGATTACGCTTAATCTGACAGTTCGAAATGACATCATTTATTTAATTCATCAATAAATAGTTTGGCATTGGCGCCAGGATCATCTGTTTTCATAAAATTTTCCCCGATCAAAAAACCTTGGTACCCATATGTCATCAAATCTTGGATAGCTTCAACGGAACTGATACCGCTTTCCGAAACTTTAACAAAGTCGTCCGGAATTTGTGTTGAGAGCGATTTGCTGGTTTCTAAACTCACCTCAAAGGTTTTAAGATTTCGGTTGTTCACCCCCAACATGTCCAAACTGGGCATGATGGATTTATGTAGTTCCTCTTCGTTGTGCACTTCCAGCAACACATCCAATCCCAGACTTTTGGCTAATTCAGAATACTGTTTGATTTCATCCTTGGAAAGGATGGCTGCGATCAACAAAATAACGTCGGCTCCATAGGCTTTGGCTTCCACAATTTGGTATTCATCTATGATGAATTCTTTTCGGAGCAAGGGAATGTTCACCGCCGCCCGTGCCAATACCAGATCATCCAAGGAGCCGCCAAAATACTTCCCATCGGTGAGTACGGACATGCCACACACACCGGCATCGGCATAGCCCATGGCCACATCCTGCAAGTTCAAGTTTTGATTGATTACGGATTTGGAGGGGGACCGTCTTTTGTGCTCGGCAATAATACCACTGCCACTTTTTCGCAAGACAGTGGCCAACGACACCGAAGTGCGCTCCATGAGTACCGAACCTTCCAATTGGGGTACGGGGATTAGGGATTTTTTCAAATCGACCTCCTTGCGTTTGTCGGCTACTATTTTGTCTAGTATATTCATTCTATATGTTTGTCATTCTGAACGTAGTGAAGAATCTATAGCAATCTCTCGACTGCGCTCGAGATGACACTAGTTTCTACTTAACTCCTGTAATTTTTTCAGTGCTTCCAGACCCTTGCCACCCAACAAAGACTCCTTGGCTTTTTCAAACCCTGCTTTGGGGGAAATGCTTTTCGCAGTGGCAATGGCCACCCCTGCATTGGCACAGACAACATTGTTCTGAGCCTCTGTACCCTTTCCACCTAACACATTCAAAAATATCTGGGCCGATTCCGCAATATCCTCACCGCCCACAATTTCTTCCTGCAATACCGTGTTCACCCCAAAATCAGCCGGGGTCAACATACTTTCCGATGCATTGGAAATGAGTTTGGTGGCTCCGGTCAACGAAATTTCATCGTATCCATCCAATGCATGCAGCACGGTAAAATTCTTATCGGTATTCTGATAGAGGTAGCCGTACATACGTGCCAATTCCAGATTAAAAACACCCACCATCTGGTTTTTGGGGAATGCTGGGTTTACCATGGGTCCCAACATGTTGAAAAAGGTCTTTACAGCCAGTTCCCTTCGGATAGGTGCCACATTTTTCATGGCTGGGTGGAACAACGGGGCATGCAACACACAAATGCCTGCTTCCTCAATGGATTTCTTCAAAAAGTCCGGGTCGTTGCTGAACTTAATTCCCAAAAACTCCATGACATTGCTACTGCCACATTTGGAGGATACCCCATAGTTGCCATGTTTGGTCACGTGGATACCCGCACCGGCCGTTACAAATGATGCCAAGGTGGAAATATTGAAGGTGTCCTTGCCGTCACCGCCCGTACCACATAGATCGATAGGGTCATAATCCGATAGGTCCACTGCCAAGCAGAGTTCCAAAAGGGCGTCACGGAAGCCTTCCAATTCTTCGATGGTCACACTCCGCATCATGTACACGGTTAGGAATGCGGCAATCTGTGAGGTATTGTAATCTCCCTTGGCGATGTTCACTAACACTTGTTTCGCTTCTTCCTTGGGGAGTATTTCGTGATTGATAAGTTTATTTAGTGTCTCTTTCATTTTCCAACCAGTTTTTTAGCATTTGTTTTCCTTCGGGGGTCAATACGGATTCGGGGTGAAATTGTACAGCGGTCACATCATATTCTTTATGGCGAAGCGACATGATCTGTTCGTTTTCATCCACCGAAGTAATTTCCAAAACGTCAGGAACGTTGGGGTCTACCACCCATGAATGGTAGCGCCCCACCTGAAGTGACTTGGGCATATTTTTAAAAGTAGGATCTTCCTTGGTCACTGTTATGGTAGTGGCCACTCCGTGATACACTTGGTCCAGATTTACCAAGGTGCCGCCGAATACTTCACCAATGGCCTGTAATCCCAAACAAACACCAAAAATTCGTTTTGTAGGGGCGTATGTTTTTATAATCTCCTTTAAAAGTCCCGCTTCGTCCGGGATGCCTGGACCAGGAGAAAGCACGATGTATTCGAAGGGTTCCACTTCCTCCAAGGTAAGTTGGTCGTTTCGTTTAACGGTGACTTCGCAATCCAAATCCTCCAAATAGTGCACCAAGTTATAGGTGAAACTATCGTAGTTGTCTATCATTAAAATCTTCTTTCCCATGGCTCAGATTGTTTCGGCGATTTCAAGCGCTTTGTTCAACGCGCCCAATTTGTTATAGGTTTCTTGTAGCTCATCTTCCGGGTTGGAAGCTGCCACCAATCCAGCCCCTGCTTGGTAATGCAGCTCGTGGTTTTTGCTCAAAAAGGTCCGGATCATGATGGCGTGGTTAAAATTGCCCTCAAAATCCATGAAGCCGATGGCACCGCCATAATAGGAACGACTGGTTTTCTCGTACTTTTCTATGAGCTGCATGGCCATGTGTTTGGGTGCGCCGCTCAAGGTTCCCGCCGGAAAGGTGTCGGCCACCACTTTCATGGTGGTACTGTCCTTTTTCTTCTGACCGGTTACCTTGGAAACTAAATGGATCACGTGCGAAAAGTACTGGACCTCTCGATAGGTTTCCACATTCACGGTGTTTCCGTTTCTGCTCAGGTCGTTTCGTGCCAGATCTACCAACATGACATGCTCGCTGTTTTCCTTATCGTCCTGTGCCAGTTTTTTGGCCAGTTCGGCATCCTTCTCGTCATTACCGGTTCGTTTGTAGGTGCCGGCAATGGGGTGTATTTCCGCCTTGCCCTCTTTTACGATCAGTTGTGCTTCCGGGGAGCTTCCAAATATTTTAAAATTGCCGTAATCAAAGTAGAAGAGGTAGGGGGAGGGGTTGATGGACCGCAAAGCCCGATAAACATTGAATTCATCCCCTTTGAATTTTTGGGTGAACCTACGGGAAAGCACCAATTGGAACACATCGCCACGTTGACAGTGTTTTTTGGCCAATGCCACATGCTCTTTGTATTCTTCATCTTCCAAATTCGATTTTGGAGCTCCTTCCTTATTAAAATTATAGGAGGCAAAAGTCCTTACATTAAAAAGCTGTGCAATTTCGTCCACGTTGCTTTCGGAATCATAGCAATGGGCAAAAAGGTAGGCTTCGTTCTTAAAGTGGTTGATGGCAATGATGTTCTTGTACACCGCATAATAGATATCGGGTATGTTAACGGAATCGTCTTTTTTTGAAATCTCGATGTCTTCAAAATACCGTACCGCATCATAGGCCATATAGCCAAAAAGGCCATTGTTGATGAACTTGAAGCCGTTTTGGGTAGCCGTAAATTGCTGACCAAAATTGTGAATGACTTCGGTTACATCAGTTTCAGGGTTAATAGGTAGCTCCTCTTTTGTGCCATCAGGAAATTTTTGCGTGATGGTCTCATTTTCCACTTTGATATACGCGATAGGGTTGCAACAGATGTAGGAAAAGCTGTTGTCGTTGGCGTGGTAATCGCTACTTTCCAAAAGGATGCTATTGGGGAACTTGTCCCTGATCTTCAGGTAGACACTCACTGGCGTGATGGTGTCTGCCAAGATTTTTTTGTAATGTGTTTTGAGGATATATTTCATTTTCATTTCTATTTCCACGGAGGTGGAAATCTTTTTTAGTTAATCAAAGAAATAGGTTAAGTCTTTCCAATCTGGATTGAAATCATTGATAAGGTTGACCTTCCAGTTTCTATTCCACTTTTTTAATTGTTTTTCTCTTCTAATGGCAGGCATTGGGAATTTGAATTTTTCATAGTAGACCAAAATTGTGAGATTATATCTACTGGCAAATTTACTTCCAACACCATGCTTATGTCTGTACATTCTCTTTTTTAAATCATTTGTATAGCCTATATAAATAGTTCCAAGTTTTTTGTTTGATATGATATAGACATAAAAACTCATTTTCAATTTTTAAGATTTCCGCCTTTGCGGAAACAAGAACAAAAGTTCCTAAAAAGAAAAAGGCCTGTCGTGATGACAAGCCTCTTGTATGGTTATAATGGGGACTTAGCTCACGACGTTTGACGTAAGTTGATCCACCACCAGTTATTTGCGTTGTTGAAATTCATTGCTCCAAATATAGGGAGGAATTTTTAACGGACAAACAATGATTTGTTTAAAAATAAAAATCCCGCCCAAGAATTTCCAGGACGGGATTTTCACACACTAAACAGGAGTCGATTACATCTGTAGATCAACTACCAAATCAAATTCGTCATAGATCAATTTGTCCTTGGCAGTACCAATGATTCCTGAACCGTACTTTACATCATACTTGGTTCTGTCAACTTTCAACGAAGCTGTTGCTTTGTCTCCGTAAACAGATACTTCAAAGGATACAGGCTCGGTAGTACCTTTAATGGTAAGGTCACCGGTAACGGCGTATGAGTTTTTACCGGTTGCTTTCACCTTGGTGAAGACCAATTTGGCAGTTGGGTGGTTGGCAACACCAAAGAAGTCATCGGAAGCCAAGTGGCCATCCAATTTGTTCTTGTAGTCTCCTTCCAAATCGGTAGTGCTGATGCTGGTCATATCCACTACAAATTCGCCACCTATCAACTTTTCGCCGTCAAATTGCAAAGCGCCGGATTGAAGAGCGATGGTTCCCGTGTGGGATCCACCCACTTTGTACCCTTTCCAGGTTACGGTGCTTTCAGTGGTCTTAACTTCCTTGGTTTCTTTTTCAATGGTGTTTGCTGTGGCAGATGATCCCACAACGGTAACGAATACTAAGCTCATAATTTTCTTTTTCATGATTGTTTTCAGTTTTTGTGTTTAAAAGTTTGTGATTTATATATGGGTAAATAATTCTTCTTTTGATTTGCGCACTTTGGGTAAATGCTGGGTGGCATCTTCTTCGGATCGGTACCCAATGGGCAACACCACTGCGGCGTTCAAGTTTTTCTCGGTAAGCCCCAGAATCTCATTGTATTTGTCAGCTTCAAAACCTTCCATGGGACAAGTGTCAATTTTTAGCTCTGCTGCCGCTTGCATCAAGTTGCTAAAAGCAATGTAGACTTGTTTGGCTGACCATTGACTTTTAACATCGGCCGGTAAATCCATCAATTTGGATTTCATAAAATCGGAATACCCTTGAAGACCATCGGTGGGAATATTTCGTGTTTCGCTTACATTGGCCAGATAATCATCCACCAACTCTTCCCCAAAATCGGTAACATTGGCAAATACGATTACATGGGAAGCATCGGTGATTTGGGTTTGACCCCAGGAAGCGGGCTTCAATTGCTCCCTAATTTCCGAATCGGTGATCACGAAAACATGGTACGGTTGCAAGCCGTAGGAAGAGGCACTCAATCGAGTGGCTTCCAATAAGGTTTCCAGATCTGCATCCGACACTTTTTTGGCAGGATCGAATTTTTTGGTGGCGTAGCGCCAGTTTCTATGTTCTAATACGGTGTTCATTATATAGTTAAAATTTATCCAATAATTGATTTAATTCATTTAGGTCGGAGGTGTCCACATTGGCCAACACTTCCTGCTCCGCCGTTTGTATGGCCAGGTTCATTTTTTCCAAAGCCTGCATACCTTCCTCCGTAATCAGGATTTCTACCTTGCGGCGATTGCTTTCACACACATGTCGATCCACAAATTGTTTTGCGATCAGTTTGTCCACCAATCTGGTCGTATTGCTCATTTTGGTCACCATGCGCTCATTGATTGTACTAAGGTTGGCCGGTTTGCCTTTCTGTCCTTTTAAGATCCGGAGCACATTAAATTGTTGTAGGGACACATCAAAAGGTTTCAGAGCAGTGCCCATGGCCTCGTTGATTTTATTGCAAACCAAAGACAGATGTATGATCGTTCGAGATTCCAACGGCAGCTGTTTTGAAGTTTTTATGATTTCCTCTACATTCATGTATAAACAATAATTGTATATACAAATGTATGATTAATTTTATACCAATAGCTATCTTTAACCGATAAAATTTTGTTAAATCAAAATTGTTGGAGGGTAGTATTTGTATTTTTAAAAGTGTAAACATCAGATAATGAATAGATTATTGGTTTTTGTATTGCTGTTGATTGTTTTGGTTTCCTGTAAACAAAAACAGGAAGGGGATGAGGTGAAAACAGATACAATGGAGTCCGAACAAGTGCCCGATAACGTGATGGTGGCGGCGGACGTCAACTTTCCGATATATGATTTTGATGGTTTGGAACCCCTCTTGCACCGGGAAGACGACCATACCTATATCATCAATTTTTGGGCAACTTGGTGCAAACCATGCTTGGAAGAGCTTCCTTATTTTGAACAAGTGCTCGAGGAACAGAAAAATAATAAAGTAAAGATCATTTTGGTGAGTTTGGACATGCCCCACATGTGGAAATCCAACCTGGAGCCCTATGTGGCCAAAAAGGGCATTAAATCTGAGGTGGTTATTTTGGATGATCCCAAGCAAAATGATTGGATACCCAAAGTGTCCGAGGAGTGGGGTGGGGCCATTCCCGCTACCTTAATATATAATAAGGACAAAAGGGAATTTTACGAAAAAGGCTTCACCTATGAAGAATTGAACGCGGAATTGAACAAATTCATTAATTAAACACAATCATGAGAAAATTAAAAATTTTAGGAGCTGTTGTCCTGGTCTTTTTACTGGGCGCCGCCTTTAGCATGGGCACACATGCCAGAAATACGCACATTGTTGCAAAGGGATATGCGGTAGGCGATGTGGTTGTCGATTTTACCTTGAAAAACATTGATGGTTCGATGGTATCTTTGGCCGATTTTGCTACCGCCAAAGGTTTTCTTGTCATTTTTACTTGCAATACGTGTCCTTATGCCCAGGCGTATGAAGATAGGATCATTGCCCTCGATGCCAAATACAAGTCCAAAGGCGTCCCGGTGATTGCTATCAATCCGAATAACCCGGATGCCAAACCGGGTGATAGTTTTGCAAAAATGCAGGAACGGGCCAAGTCCAAAGGATTTACCTTTCCCTATCTCTTGGATGAAGGGCAGAAGGTATATCCGCAATTTGGAGCCACCCGAACGCCCCACGTTTTTCTGCTGCAGAAAACAGATGGCGGCAATGTGGTGAGATATATTGGCGCCATTGATGACAATTACCAAGATGCTTCCCAAGTGGAAGAAAAATTTGTGGAAAACGCCATTGATGCCATGTTGGCCGGAAAGGAAATCGAAGTGACGACCACTAAGGCCATCGGGTGTGGCATAAAATAACAATACCCAAAATAAAATTATTTGAAGTCCGGAGGATTCCTCCGGATTTTTATTTTTGCAAAATATAAATTGAAAAAAATGGCAGATTTATCACAGGAAGAATGGGCGGAACAATTGGAAAATGACGACAATGCCGTGATCTTGGATGTGCGTACACCGTTGGAAGTGGAAGAAGGGTACATTCCGGGCGCATTGAATATCGACATTTATACAGGGCAGGAGTTCATGGAGGCGCTTCAAAAATTGGACAAATCCAAAAACTATTATGTGTATTGTAGGTCTGGTAACCGAAGTGGGCAGGCCTGTGCCATTATGAACAGTATCGGAATTGCAAATGCATATAACTTGGCAGGTGGCTTTATGAACTGGGAAGGAGCGCGCGAAGAGTAGACCTGCATTTATCCCAAATCAATGCAAGAAGACCTACTTCATTTTATTTGGAGGCTTAACAAGCTTCCAACAGACGGCCTGTACACCGGAAAAGGGGAGCAAGTGGTGATCTTATCGCCCGGAACCCATAACCATTTGGCAGGTCCTGATTTTTTCAATGCCAGCTTGGAATTGGATGGCCAATTGTGGGCCGGCAATGTGGAGATGCATCTAAAATCTTCGGATTGGTATGCCCACCATCACGAAACCGATGAAAACTATAACAACGTTGTCCTTCATGTAGTCTGGAAGGATGACGTTGCCGTTTTTAGGAAGGATGGCTCCCAAATCCCCACACTGGAATTGTCCAACTATGTTTCCACAGCCCTTTTGGAACAGTATCAGCAGTTGATGGAAAAATCAAAAAGGACCTTCATCAACTGTGAAAAGGACTTTAAGCATATTGATGCCTTTTTGGTCGAAAACTGGTTGCACCGATTGTACATTGAGCGCTTGGAGCAAAAGTCAAACCTTATAATGGACCTATTGCGACAAAGTCAAAACAATTGGGAAGCCGTATTGTTTGTGCTGCTGGCCAAGAGTTTTGGATCCAAGGTCAATGGAGCATATTTTTTAGATCGGGCCAAAACCTTGGATTTTTCGGTAGTGAGAAAAGTGAGTCAAGATGCCCATCAACTGGAAAGTCTGTTTTTTGGACATTTTGGACTATTGGCGGATGTGGATTGCTCAGATGCCTATTTCATTTCATTACGAACGGAGTACGAGTACCTTACCGCCAAGTTTGGACTCCCAACATGTTCGGGCAAGCCTGAATTTTTTGGTCTTCGCCCTGCCAATTTCCCAACCATAAGATTGGCGCAGTTGGCCAAATTATATGCAAGGGATGCCCAGCTTTTTTCAAAACTCATGCAAGCAGCCACAGTGGAAGAACTCCATAAGGTTTTGGAAGTGGGTGTGGGATCGTATTGGGAAACCCATTTTACCTTTGGTAAGGCATCTCGGCAGACCAAAAAAATGCTCTCCAAAACTTTCACGGATTTGCTGATCATCAATACCATTGTACCACTTCGGTTTTGCTATGCCAAACATTTGGACCGGGATTGGAACGAGGATTTGATCGGTTTGGTCTCCAATTTGGCTCCAGAGGCCAATTCCATCCTCAAGAATTTTGAAAAAATCGGATCTAAAACCAAAAATGCCATGGAAAGTCAGGCCAAGCTGGAACTCTTCAATAACTATTGCTCAAAAAATAAATGCCTACGATGTGCCATGGGTGTACATTTATTGAATAGAAATACATAATTTTAGGGATGTCTTTGTTCTACAATACCCTTTATTATTTTCAAAAAAGAGGCTTCGAGGTATGCCGACGGATTGCCGAACGCTTGGGAATTCGTGCCCGGGTGGTAAGGACCAGCTTCATTTACCTCACCTTTGTAACCTTGGGCTTTGGTTTTGCCCTTTACCTTTTTATTGCTTTTTGGCTTCGGATCAAAGATTTGGTCTACACCAAGCGAACCTCAGTTTTTGACCTATAAGTTATGATCAGATTGTTGCGATCCAAAATAGTCTTGGCCCTATCGTTGATGGTAATGGTGCTTTCCATCGGGGTCATCGGTTATAAGTTCTTATCGGACTTTACATGGGTGGAGGCAATCTATATGACCATTATTACGGTGACCACGGTCGGGTTCTCGGAGGTGCGACCACTGGATGCCGATGCAAAGATTTTTACCGTATTTTTAATCGTAACCAGTGTTTTTATTTTCGGTTTCGCTATTTCGGTGGTAACAGAATACATTTTGGGGCGAAATTCCCTGGAGATGCTAAAAAAGAAGAAAGTGAAGAAACAGATCGATAGTCTTTCAAACCATGTGGTGGTTTGTGGTTTTGGTAGAAACGGAATGCAGGCTGCTGAAAAATTGATGGCCTATAAAAAACCGTTTGTAGTGATTGAAAAGGATAAGGAGATCATTGAGCGCCATGGGGAAGAAGTGTTGTTCGTGGAAGGCGATGCCAACGAGGACGAGGTCTTGTTGCAGGCGGGCATCGAAAGGGCCCAATACTTGATCACAGCAGTTCCCGACGATGCGGCCAATCTCTTTATTGTGCTTTCTGCCCGACAGTTGAACAAGAGTCTTTTTATCATTAGTCGAGCATCCCAGGTTACCTCATTGAAGAAATTGGAGTTCGCCGGAGCCAATAAGGTGATCATGCCTGATAAGATAGGGGGCGATCATATGGCATCCTTGGTGGTCATGCCCGATTTGATAACTTTCATGGACAAGCTTTCTTTGGAAGGGGAGCATACCACCAATTTGGAGGAGGTGAGCATCGAGGATTTTACCAATCAAATGGAGTGTAATTCGCTTCGCGATTTGGATCTGAGACGAAAAACGGGCTGTACCATAATTGGTTACATTGCCCCGGATGGGAAATACATCATCAACCCAGAGGCCGATATGGAACTTCAGCCCAACAGTAAGGTCATTGTGCTGGGCAGACCGGAGCAGATCCGAAAGCTCAACGAAATGTTTCAGATAGGATAGTTAAAAATCATAAAATTTGATAGCGTTGATTTTTTTTTAGATATTGCTGCCTTTACTTTACCGAAAACTAACTAATTCTTAATATGAAATATTTTCTTATTCTATTGTCTCTTTTTGCCCTGAACTTAGGCCATTCCCAAGAATTGAAGGTGACAGGCAAAACGTACAACGTATCAAAGAATATAAACGATGGGGTTATTGAACTCGAGGTTGATGGAGGAGTTGAGCCCTATTCCTATAAATGGAGCAATCAAAGCACACCCCTCACTTCCAAAAGATCTCAGAACCTTGTTGAAGGAATTCCATACAGTGTCACGGTAACCGATGCAGCAGGAAATTCCGTTACCAAGGAATTCGAAATTAAGGCAGAATCCATTACCGAAATATTCAATGGAACCATGACTCCTGCTGTGAGTGGATTGGGTTCCGTACTGTTTTGGGACCCCTTTGCCGCGATAGGCATTTACGATCCTGTGGCCTATGCCGACGTTAAATTGGTCGGTATTCCAGAATGGAACAACGAAACACAAGGTAAGTTTGTCCTAAAACAATGGTTGAAACCTGCAGGTCAACATGTAAATGAAGGAGATGACATTGCAATTATAAGTGATAAGAGCGGCGAACAAACCATCAAGGCGACTGCAAATGGTGAACTGATCCAAAAGGTGAAGGAAGGCGATGTGATCTACAATTCTGAAAACCAGGAACACGTAATTGAACAAGGTGCGCATTATTTTGCCGAAATAAAATATGATGAGCCAGTTGCCATGGTGCATCCGAATGGTGATCCCATCATAAAAGGAATCCCCTTCATTGTAATTTGGCTTGTATTGGGAGCTCTTTTCTTTACCATTCGAATGGGCTTTATCAACATTCGTGGATTCAGACATTCCATTGATTTGGCCAAAGGAAAGTATGATGATCCCGATGCGCCAGGTCAGGTGACCCATTTTCAGGCATTGGCTACAGCTGTTTCAGGAACGGTTGGATTGGGTAACATTGCCGGTGTGGCCGTAGCAGTTTCCCTAGGCGGTGCTGGAGCAACTTTCTGGATGATCGTTTGTGGTCTATTGGGTATGTCTTCCAAGTTTGTGGAATGTACCCTTGGTGTAAAATACAGGGACATCTTACCTGATGGACGTGTTTTCGGGGGACCTATGAACTACCTCCGCTACGGGTTGGAAAAAAGAAATTTAAAAGGATTCGGAAAAGTGTTGGCAGGTGTGTTTGCCTTATTGGCCATTGGGGCTTCCTTTGGTGGAGGGAACATGTTCCAAGCCAACCAATCTTTTGAACAATTGGCAGGACAATTTCCTGTTTTGGCTGGAAATGGTTTCTGGTTTGGTGTGGTCACGGCCATTTTGGTCGGTGTGGTTATCATTGGAGGTATCAACAGTATTGCCAAAGTAACCGGTAAGATCGTGCCGATCATGGCATCCATATACATTGTGGCGGCCCTTGCGGTGATCATTATGAACATTCAGAACATCGGCCCAGCGTTTTCTGCCATATTTGAAGGCGCCTTTAACCCATCAGCCCTAAAAGGTGGTATTTTGGGTGTTTTGGTCATCGGTTTCCAACGTGCGGCATTCTCGAATGAGGCAGGTGTAGGTTCTGCTGCCATTGCGCACAGTACGGCAAAAACCAACAATCCGCCATCGGAAGGTTTTGTGGCCCTGTTGGAGCCTTTTATTGATACCGTTGTGGTTTGTACCCTTACCGCTTTGGTATTGATCTTTACCGGAATGCACGAAGTAGAGGGAATGGCTGGAGCACAGTTGACCTCCGATGCCTTCGGAAGCCAAATTTCCTGGTTCCCGTATGTATTGGCCGTTGCTGTTTTCCTATTTGCCTTTTCAACCATGATTTCCTGGTCGTATTACGGCATGAGGGCTTGGACTTATCTATTCGGAAAGAGCAAGCGCTCAGAAATGGTATACAAAATGCTTTTCTTGGTATTTGTAGTGGTTGGAGCTTCTGTAAGTTTGGGCGCGGTACTCGATTTTTCAGATATGATGATCTTGGCCATGTCCTTTCCCAACATTATAGGATTGTACATTATGTCCGGTGAAGTCAAGATGGATTTGGACAGCTACCTTCAAAAATTGAAATCCAATCAGCTTTTCAAAAAGTTGAAAAGCCAATCCTAGTCATACAATAAAAAGTCAATGAAACAATCCCACTTCAGGTTCAATAAGCAGGAACGGAGTGGGATTTTCTTTTTGTTGCTGATCATTGTGATCCTTCAGGGCACTTATTATTTTATAAGTTCCAGGCCAAACAAAACAAATGAACTTTTGGTGTTGAACGAAAGCGAACAGGTACAACTGGATAGTCTTCGTAACTCGATTGCACTGCATTCGGAAAAGATTTTTCCCTTCAATCCCAATTATATAAGCGACTATAAAGGCTATCAGCTCGGTTTGACTGTTGAACAGTTGGACCGCCTACAGAAATACAGAAGCGCTGGAAGATTTGTCAATTCGGCCACAGAGTTTCAATTGGTGACCCAAGTATCCGATTCCTTGCTGCAAGTTTTGGCGCCCTATTTCAAATTTCCGGAATGGAACAAACGGAATTCCTCAGCCAATTATAAATCTGAGATTAAACCAAGAAGCAAAAATGTTGAGGTTTTGGATTTGAATGCAGCCTCTGCAGCGGATCTTATGCAGATCAGTGGCATTGGGCCCACGCTTTCTGCCCGTATCGTTAAATTTCGCGATCGCTTGGGCGGGTTTTTGGTGGAGGAACAATTATATGATGTCTACGGACTGGATGCCGAGGTGGTGAAACGAACATTGGAACGATTTCAAGTAAAGACCGTGCCAACGGTTGAAAAAATTGCCATCAATACGGCCAGTGCCGAGGAGTTGGCGAAACTGGTCTACATCAGCTTTGATCTTGCACGGGAAATTGTGACGTATCGGAACCTGAATGGTCCATTTTCCGACTTGGACGATTTATCCAACGTTACATCTTTTCCAGAGGAACGTTTTGAGAGAATTAAGCTATATTTGACCCTATAAAAAAAATTGCTAGAATGGTTACGGATACATTGTCCAAAATGAACTTTGATTATTCGGAGACCCAGAAAATGGTCGCTGAATCTGCACGGGATTTTGCCCAACAGTACATACTTCCGCACGTAATGGAATGGGATGAAGCCCAAATTTTTCCAATCGAGGTGTTCAAGAAAGCCGGGGAACTGGGTTTTATGGGCATACTTGTGCCTGAAGAATTGGGAGGTTCCGGTCTGGGCTATCACGAATACATTGCCATACTGGAAGAAATTTCAAAAGTAGATCCATCCATCGGATTGTCGGTGGCAGCACACAATTCACTTTGTACCAATCACATCCTTTCCTTTGGAAATGAGGAGCAAAAGCAACAATGGATCCCCAGATTGGCCACAGGGGAATGGATCGGCGCATGGGGATTGACCGAGCACAATACCGGTTCGGATGCCGGGGGCATGAACACCACTGCGGTGAAGGATGGCGACCATTGGATCATCAATGGTGCAAAAAATTTCATCACCCATGGAAAGAGCGGTGATATTGCCGTGGTCATTGCCAGAACAGGTGAGAAGGGTGATAGTCACGGTATGACGGCCTTTGCCATTGAAAAAGGTACGCCCGGTTTCTCCAGTGGTAAAAAAGAAAACAAGTTGGGTATGCGGGCCAGTGAGACCGCAGAGCTCATATTTTCCGATTGTAGAATTCCCGACTCTAACCGTTTGGGGGAAGTCGGCGATGGCTTCATCCAGTCCATGAAAGTATTGGACGGTGGGCGCATTTCCATTGGTGCCTTGTCGTTGGGTATTGCCAAAGGAGCCTTTGAGGCGGCTTTGAAGTATTCCAAGGAACGCGTACAATTTGGAAAGCCGATATCCGCATTCCAGGGGGTTTCCTTTAAATTGGCCGATATGGCCACGGAAATCGAAGCATCTGAATTGCTGTTGCACAAGGCAGCCTTTTTAAAGAATGAGGGAAGGCCCGTGACCAAGTTGGGTGCCATGAGCAAGATGTATGCATCCGAAGTCTGCGTAAAAGTAGCTACCGATGCAGTTCAGATTCATGGTGGTTATGGCTATACCAAGGATTTTCCGGTTGAAAAATTCTATAGGGACTCCAAGTTGTGCACCATTGGGGAAGGTACCACAGAAATCCAGAAATTGGTTATTTCGAGAAAAATTCTCAAGTAATTTGTTTGACAAATAGGAATAAGTGTATATTTGCACTCCAAAATTCTAAAAGAAAGGAGGTTGTAGCCCATGTTAATTATACCAGTAAAAGAAGGAGAGAACATCGATAGAGCATTGAAGCGTTTCAAGCGTAAGTTTGACAAAACAGGTACAATGCGCCAGTTGAGAGGAAGACAGCAGTTTACCAAGCCTTCTGTAAAGCGTAGAGCTCAAATTCAAAAAGCACAGTACATTCAGAGCTTGAGGGATCAAGAGGAAGTATAGTCTTTTTGATTACAATATAAGATTACGAAATCCCGTTCCAATTATGGAGCGGGATTTTTTTGTTCCGTCCAACAGTAGTATTTCTATACCTTTGAAGTATGTCCAAGGAAGCGTTTGCATCTTACTTGAAACTGGAGCGGAATTACTCCGACCATACAATCACTGCCTATGTAGCCGACTTGGAGGAATTCGCAACCTATTGTGAGGAGAACCACGATGAAAAATCCATTGAACATATTGGTTATCCTTTGGTGCGAAACTGGATTGTCGCCTTATCGGAAAAAGGGATTTCCAGTCGAACCATCAACAGGAAAATTTCCTCTTTACGCGCTTACTATAAATTTTTGATGAAGATAGGGGAGCCGTCAGCCTCACCTTTGGCCAAGCACAAGGCCCTCAAAACGGAAAAGAAGGTGGAAATTCCTTTTTCGGAACAGGAGATGCAGGCCATTTTGGATGAAATGCCCTTTGAGGATGACTTTGAGGGGGTCCGGAACAAACTCATCATAGAATTGTTGTACGCCACAGGAATCCGAAGGGCAGAACTCATCAATCTTAAATTGAACGATGTTGATTTGCCCAGTCATACCATAAAGGTATTGGGCAAGCGGAACAAGGAGCGGATTTTGCCCTTGTTGCCCTCCACGGTCGCATACATTAATAGCTATTTGGGGCTCCGCAAGGAAGTGGCTTCGGGTCCAGATGCCATTTATCTGCTATTGACCAAAGAAGGTCTTAAAATTTATGAAACGCTTGTTTATCGAACCATAAATAAGTATTTTAGTTTAGTGTCCCCCAAGGTGAAAAAAAGCCCACATATTTTAAGGCACACCTTCGCGACCCACTTATTGAACAGGGGGGCTGATTTAAATTCCGTGAAGGAATTATTGGGCCATGCCAGTTTGGCTTCAACACAGGTGTACACCCACAACAGTATCGCCGAGTTGAAGAAAGTTCATCAAAAGGCCCATCCACGCAGCAAGGAGTAACGAAACACTTGCAATTGTTTAACCCGCTGTCGCTAGGCAGCATTAAAAACTATGTCTTATGAAAGTAAATGCACAATCGGTAAATTTTGTGGCTGATGGTAAGCTCCTCGACTTTATCCAAAAAAGGATGGATAAGTTGGATCTGTTCTATGACAAGGTCATTGATTCGGAAGTTTTTTTGAAAGTGGAGAACACGAGTGCTAAAGAGAATAAGATAGTGGAAATCATGGTTTCGGTTCCCGGGGATAAAATTATGGTGAAAAAGCAGTGCAAGACCTTTGAGGAAGCTGTGGATTCGGCATGCAGTTCCTTGGAGCGTCAACTGGTAAAACGCAAGGAAAAATTGAGGGCACATGCCTAGTCAAAATTTTTAAAAAAATATTTTGATTAAAAAAATAAATCTCTACATTTGCAGTCCGTTAGAAATAGCGGACTTTTTTTGTGACCGAAAGGGGTTCAAAATGCCGATATAGCTCAGTTGGCTAGAGCACGTGATTTGTAATCTCGGGGTCGTGGGTTCGAGTCCCTCTATCGGCTCGTAAGTTATTGAAAATAAGGCGGGGAGATACTCAAGCGGCCAACGAGGACAGACTGTAAATCTGTTGGTTTTCACCTTCGCAGGTTCGAATCCTGCTCTCCCCACAAACAGTGTTCCGCGGAACACGGGACAAAAGGTTTTTTGAAATATTGGAACTTGGAATTTTTTCCAAACAAAATGCGGGAGTAGCTCAGTTGGTAGAGCGTCAGCCTTCCAAGCTGAATGTCGCCGGTTCGAACCCGGTCTCCCGCTCTAAAACTTGAAAGTCGTTTTCAAGTAAAAGGTTGAAGTTTTGACGAGTTTAATAGATAGCCTAAACTCTAAACCTGATAACCCATAGGCCGGTGTAGCTCAGGGGTAGAGCGTTTCCTTGGTAAGGAAGAGGTCAGGGGTTCAAATCCCCTCATTGGCTCAAAACGATTTGTACACTAATATAAACTAAGATTAAAATTATTTTAAAATGGCAAAGGAAACTTTTGATCGTTCCAAACCCCACTTAAATATTGGTACCATTGGACACGTGGATCACGGTAAAACTACATTGACTGCTGCTATTACAACTGTATTGGCAAACGCAGGTCTATCAGAGATGAGAAGCTTTGATTCCATCGACAATGCTCCAGAGGAAAAAGAAAGGGGTATTACTATCAACACTTCACACGTTGAGTATCAAACCGCTAACCGTCACTACGCTCACGTTGACTGTCCTGGTCACGCGGATTACGTAAAGAACATGGTTACCGGTGCTGCTCAGATGGACGGAGCTATTTTGGTTGTTGCTGCTACTGATGGTCCTATGCCACAGACTCGTGAGCACATCCTTTTGGGTCGTCAGGTAGGTATTCCACGTATCGTTGTTTTCTTGAACAAAGTTGACATGGTGGATGATGAAGAGCTATTGGAGCTTGTTGAGATGGAAGTAAGGGAATTGCTTTCATTCTACGAGTACGATGGTGACAACGGTCCTGTTATCGCTGGTTCTGCACTTGGTGCTTTGAACGGTGAGCAAAAATGGGTTGATACCGTAATGGAGTTGATGGAAGCTGTTGATACATGGATCGAACTTCCTGAAAGGGATGTTGATAAGCCTTTCTTGATGCCTATCGAAGACGTATTCACCATTACTGGTCGTGGTACCGTTGCTACTGGTCGTATCGAAACTGGTGTTGCCAACACAGGTGACCCTGTAGAGATTATCGGTATGGGTGCTGAGAAATTGACTTCTACCATCACTGGTGTTGAGATGTTCCGTAAGATTTTGGACAGAGGTGAGGCTGGTGACAACGTTGGTCTTCTTTTGAGAGGTATCGAAAAATCCGATATCAAAAGAGGTATGGTAATCTGTAAGCCAGGTTCCGTTAAGCCACACGCTAAATTCAAAGCTGAGGTGTATATCCTTAAGAAAGAAGAAGGTGGTCGTCACACTCCATTCCACAATAACTACCGTCCTCAGTTCTACGTACGTACAACTGACGTAACAGGAAACATTAACCTTCCTGATGGTGTTGAAATGGTTATGCCAGGTGACAACTTGACAATCACTGTAGATTTGATCCAACCTATCGCGTTGAACGTAGGTCTACGTTTCGCCATCCGTGAAGGTGGTAGAACAGTAGGTGCTGGTCAGGTTACCGAGATTCTAGATTAATCATTTTTACAATAAATAGTACACTAAAGGGTGTCCCGGATTTCTCGGGATACCTTTCAGTGTAATTATAAACGGGTGTAGCTCAGTTGGTAGAGCACTGGTCTCCAAAACCAGGTGTCGGGAGTTCGAGTCTCTCCTCCCGTGCAAAGGAAAAGAATTGCACAATGACGAGAAGTTTGTCCTGAGCGTAGCCGAAGGAAGTCTCTCCTCAAGTGCAAGAAAATACAAGAAGAATTATGATCACTTACATCAAGGAATCATTCGAGGAACTTAAGAACAACGTATCATGGTTGGAAAGGTCCAAAGCCTCCAACCTTATGGTGATTGTGGCAGTTTTTTCAATTTTGTTCGCTTTGGCGACCTGGGGTGTAGATTCCCTTTTCAGCAAGTTGATCACACTGTATTTTGAAAAATTAATAGGATAACGATCGGTATGTCTGAGGTTCTGGAGAAAAAATGGTATGTAGTAAGAGCGGTCAGTGGTCAAGAGAACAAGATCAAGGGCTATATTGAAAGCGAGGTAGAGCGCGCCGGTTTCGGTGACTACCTTGACGAAGTTCTTGTGCCTACCGAAAAAGTTGTACAGATCAGAAATGGAAAAAAGATCAACAAAGAAAGGGTTTATTTTCCAGGATATATCATGATAAAGGCCAATCTGGGTGGTGAAATGGTACACATTATACGTTCCATTACCAACGTGATTGGATTTTTGGGGGAGACCAAAGGTGGTGATCCCGTGCCTTTGCGAAAATCAGAGGTGAACCGTATGCTGGGGAAAGTGGACGAATTGGCGGTGAATACCGACAACGTGGCCATTCCATTTGTGTTGGGTGAAACGGTTAAGGTTATTGATGGTCCTTTCAATGGTTTCAATGGAACTGTTGAGAAAATCAATGAAGAAAAGCGTAAGCTGGAGGTTATGGTGAAGATTTTCGGAAGAAAGACGCCATTGGAACTCAGCTATATGCAAGTAGAAAAAGTATAGAAGAGCTGTTACATAGAAAAAGCTGTGTTGCTTCCAATTGACACAACTTTGAATTTAATTAGAAACAATGGCAAAAGAAGTAAGTAAGGTAGTTAAATTACAAGTTAGGGGAGGTGCTGCGAACCCATCGCCACCGGTTGGACCCGCCTTAGGTGCTGCCGGTGTTAACATCATGGAGTTCTGCAAGCAGTTCAATGCTCGTACGCAGGACAAACAAGGCAAGGTATTGCCTGTTGTTATCACCGTGTACATGGACAAATCATTCGATTTTGTCGTAAAAACACCACCTGCGGCAGTTCAATTGATGGAGGCAGCGAAGATTAAAAAAGGATCGGGCGAACCTAACAGGGTAAAAAATGGTACAGTAAGCTGGGATCAGATACGTACCATTGCCGAAGACAAAATGGCGGATTTGAACGCATTCACCATCGAGTCTGCAATGAGTATGGTTGCAGGTACGGCAAGATCAATGGGTCTTAAAGTAGCGGGAGCCAAACCTTTTTAAAATCTTAAAGCAGTTATTAAATGGCAAGATTGACTAAAAAGCAAAAAGAGGCCCAAGCCAAGATAGACAAGAACAAGCTCTATTCTTTGGAAGAGGCATCAGCTTTGGTAAAAGAAATAACCAACGTAAAATTTGACGCATCCGTTGATATTGCAGTTCGTTTGGGCGTAGATCCACGAAAAGCAAATCAAATGGTTCGTGGTGTGGTAACACTTCCCCACGGAACAGGTAAGGATGTTAAGGTTTTGGCTTTGGTGACACCCGATAAGGAAGCAGAGGCCAAAGAGGCCGGTGCCGATTTTGTAGGGTTGGATGAATATTTGGACAAGATCAAAGGCGGTTGGACTGATGTTGATGTGATCATCACCATGCCAAGCGTTATGGGTAAATTGGGTCCATTGGGTAGAGTATTGGGTCCTAGGGGCTTAATGCCAAACCCAAAAACCGGTACCGTGACCATGGATGTTGCCAAGGCAGTTTCCGATGTGAAGGCCGGTAAAATTGACTTTAAAGTGGATAAGACCGGTATTGTACATGCCGCTATAGGAAAAGCTTCTTTCCCAGCTGAGAAAATCGCGGGTAATGCCAAGGAATTGATCGATACCTTGATAAAATTGAAGCCTTCTGCAGCAAAAGGAGTGTACATGAAGAGCATCTACTTGTCAAGTACTATGAGTCCCAGTGTACAACTTGATCCAAAAGCAGTTTAATTAACTGGTAGTTCAATATTTTAACTATGACAAGAGAAGAAAAAGCAACAGTAATAGAAGATTTGACTGCACAGTTAGCTGAAAATGCCAATATTTATTTGGCCGATATTTCAGGATTGGATGCCGTTGCCACTTCTAACCTAAGAAGGGCATGTTTCAAGGCAAATATTAAACTTGCGGTTGTTAAGAACACCTTGCTTGCAAAAGCAATGGAAGCCTCGGATAAGGAATTTGGTGAACTTCCCGGCGTATTGAAAGGCAACACCTCATTGATGTTGTCCGAAACTGGGAATGCCCCTGCGAAACTTATCAAGGACTTTAGAAAAAAATCAAATAGGCCTTTGTTGAAAGGAGCTTTCATTGCGGAAGCTATCTATATCGGTGACGAAAACTTGGAAGCACTTGTGAACATCAAGTCCAAGGAAGAAGTTATCGGGGATATCATCGGATTGTTGCAATCCCCAGCCAAGAACGTTATTTCCGGACTTAAGTCTGGTGGTGGCAAATTGGCCGGTATCCTTAAGACCTTATCTGAGAAATAATTCGCGCACAATAAACTAAGTATATTTTTAAAAATTTTTATTAAACGATAGAAAAATGGCAGATTTAAAAGATTTTGCAGAACAGTTGGTTAACCTAACAGTAAAAGAGGTAAACGAGTTGGCCGACATCCTTAAAAATGAATATGGTATTGAGCCTGCTGCTGCTGCAGTAGCTGTTGCCGGTGGCGCTGCTGCTGGTGGTGGTGAAGAAGCTGCTGAAGAAAAAACCGAATTCGATGTAATCCTTAAAGCAGCTGGTGGTTCCAAATTGGCAGTTGTTAAATTGGTTAAGGAATTGACCGGTCTTGGATTGAAAGAGGCTAAGGACATCGTTGACAGCGCACCTAAAGCTGTTAAGGAAGGTGTTTCCAAAGATGAGGCCGAAGGCATCAAAAAATCATTGGAAGAAGCAGGAGCAGAAGTTGAGCTTAAATAATAGCTTTTCCCATACAAATTTGGTTAAGGTCTTTCCAGTTTTTGGTTAGACCTTAGCCTATTTTAATAAGGAGTGTATAAAGCCGTACACAAACCCGAATAGTATTCACGTTCAAAATTTGTCCATAGATGTTCACAAACACTATTGAAAGAGTTAATTTCGCATCCGCTAAGAACATACCGGAATACCCGGATTTCTTGGACATTCAGATAAAATCATTTCAAGATTTTTTCCAGCTTGAAACCAAATCTGACGAAAGAGGGAACGAAGGTCTCTACAACACCTTCATGGAGAATTTTCCAATTACTGATACCAGAAACCAGTTTGTACTCGAGTTTTTGGATTACTTCATAGATCCACCAAGATATACCATCCAAGAGTGTATTGAACGTGGACTTACCTACAGCGTTCCGTTAAAAGCGCGTCTTAAATTGTACTGTACCGATCCTGAGCACGAAGACTTCGAGACCATCGTGCAAGACGTGTATTTGGGTACTATTCCATACATGACCCCAAGTGGAACCTTTGTGATCAATGGTGCCGAAAGGGTAGTGGTTTCCCAGTTGCACAGATCACCAGGGGTATTCTTCGGACAGTCATTCCACGCGAATGGAACCAAATTGTACTCCGCAAGGGTAATTCCGTTCAAAGGATCTTGGATAGAATTCGCTACCGATATCAACGGTGTAATGTACGCCTATATCGATAGGAAGAAAAAATTACCGGTAACCACCCTTTTCCGTGCCATTGGCTTTGAAAGGGACAAGGATATCCTTGAAATCTTCGACCTTTCCGAGGAAGTGAAGGTATCCAAGGCCGGACTTAAAAAAGTATTGGGCCGTAAATTGGCCGCAAGGGTTTTGAACACATGGCACGAAGATTTCGTGGACGAGGATACCGGCGAAGTGGTTTCCATCGAGCGTAACGAGATCATCTTGGACCGTGATACCATTTTGGAAAAAGAGCATGTCGACGAGATCATTGATGCCGATGTGAAGACCATTTTGCTTCACAAGGAGAACAATGCACAGTCGGATTATGCCATTATCCACAACACCTTGCAAAAAGACCCTACCAACTCCGAGAAGGAAGCGGTAGAGCACATTTATAGACAATTACGTAATGCCGAGCCGCCCGATGAGGAAACAGCTCGTGGCATCATCGATAAATTGTTCTTCTCCGATCAACGTTACTCTTTGGGTGAGGTAGGTCGTTACCGAATGAACAAGAAGTTGGGCTTGGATATCGGAATGGACAAAGAAGTCCTTACCAAGGAAGATATCATCACCATCATTAAGTATTTGATCGAGTTGATCAACTCCAAAGCGGAGATTGATGATATTGACCACTTGTCCAACCGTCGTGTAAGAACAGTGGGTGAGCAATTGTCCCAACAGTTTGGTGTAGGTTTGGCCCGTATGGCAAGAACCATCCGTGAGCGTATGAACGTTCGTGACAACGAAGTATTTACCCCGATCGATTTGATCAACGCCAAGACCTTGTCTTCCGTGATCAACTCCTTCTTCGGTACCAACCAGTTGTCCCAGTTCATGGATCAGACCAACCCGTTGGCCGAGATCACACACAAAAGAAGATTGTCCGCATTGGGTCCAGGTGGTCTTTCACGGGAAAGGGCAGGATTCGAGGTGCGTGACGTTCACTATACCCACTACGGAAGATTGTGTCCGATCGAGACACCTGAAGGACCGAACATTGGTTTGATCTCTTCACTTTCCGTGTTTGCCAAGGTAAACAGCATGGGCTTCTTGGAAACCCCTTACCGCAAGGTGGCCGACGGAAAAGTAGATGTGAAGAATCACATTTATCTAAGCGCTGAGGAAGAAGAAGGTATGAAGATCGCCCAAGCCAACATTCCATTGGCCGACGACGGTACGATCGAGCGTGACAAGGTAATTGCACGTGATGAAGGTGACTTCCCGGTGGTTGACCCATCAGAAGTGAACTACACCGACGTTGCACCGAACCAAATTGCTTCCATCTCAGCATCCTTGATTCCATTCTTGGAGCACGATGATGCGAACCGTGCCTTGATGGGATCGAACATGATGCGCCAGGCCGTTCCTTTGTTGCGACCAGAATCCCCAATCGTGGGTACCGGTCTGGAAAGACAGGTAGCTACCGATTCCAGGGTATTGATAAATGCCGAAGGCAATGGTACGGTTGAATATGTGGATGCACAGAAAATAACCATTAAATACGACCGAACCGAGGAAGAGCGATTGGTAAGCTTCGATGAAGATTCCAAGACCTACGAATTGGTGAAGTTTAGAAAAACCAATCAAGGTACCTCCATCAACTTGAAACCAATCGTTAGAAAAGGGGACAAGGTGAAAAAAGGACAGGTACTTTGTGAAGGATACGCCACTGAAAAAGGAGAATTGGCCTTGGGCAGAAACATGAAGGTGGCCTTCATGCCTTGGAAAGGATACAACTTCGAGGATGCGATCGTAATCTCTGAAAAAGTGGTTCGTGAAGATATCTTCACCTCTATCCACATCGATGAGTATGCCCTCGAAGTAAGGGATACCAAATTGGGTGCTGAGGAATTGACCAACGATATCCCTAACGTTTCCGAGGAAGCGACCAAGGATTTGGACGAGTACGGTATGATCCGTATCGGTGCCGAGGTGAAACCTGGTGATATCTTGATCGGTAAGATTACTCCAAAAGGAGAATCCGATCCAACACCCGAGGAAAAACTGTTGCGTGCCATCTTTGGTGACAAGGCAGGAGATGTAAAGGATGCCTCTTTGAAAGCATCCCCATCATTGAGCGGTGTGGTTATCGATAAAAAGTTGTTCTCCCGATCTATCAAGGATAAGAGAAAACGTTCCGAGGATAAGGAAGCCATTTCCCGTTTGGAAATGGATTACGAAGTGAAATTCCAACAATTAAAAGATGTATTGATCGAGAAATTGTTCGGATTGGTCAACGGAAAAACATCGCAAGGTGTCATCAACGATTTGGGTGAGGAAGTACTTCCAAAAGGAAAGAAATACACCATTAAAATGTTGAACGCTGTGGACGATTTTGCGCACTTGGTGGGTGGAAGCTGGACCACGGACGAAGATACCAATGCTTTGGTAGCCGATTTGCTGCACAACTATAAAATCAAGTTGAACGACCTTCAAGGAAACCTAAGAAGGGACAAATTTACCATCTCTGTAGGTGATGAATTACCTGCTGGTATTATGAAGTTGGCCAAGGTGTACATCGCCAAAAAGCGTAAGCTGAAAGTTGGTGATAAAATGGCAGGTCGTCACGGTAACAAAGGTATTGTTGCACGTATCGTTCGTCAAGAAGACATGCCGTTCTTGGAAGATGGAACCCCTGTGGATATCGTATTGAACCCACTGGGTGTACCTTCAAGGATGAACATTGGTCAGATCTACGAAACCGTATTGGGTTGGGCCGGATTGAAATTGGGCCAGAAATATGGAACTCCAATTTTTGATGGGGCCACTCTGGACGAGATCAACGAACTGACCGATAAGGCTGGTGTTCCACGTTTTGGACATACCCACTTGTACGACGGTGGAACCGGTCAACGTTTTGACCAAGCGGCAACAGTAGGGGTAATCTACATGTTGAAACTGGGTCACATGGTGGACGACAAGATGCACGCAAGATCTATCGGACCATATTCATTGATCACACAACAACCATTGGGTGGTAAGGCCCAGTTTGGTGGTCAGCGTTTTGGTGAGATGGAGGTATGGGCTTTGGAAGCTTATGGAGCTTCTTCAACCCTACGTGAAATTTTGACCGTGAAATCCGATGACGTAATCGGAAGAGCCAAGACCTACGAATCCATTGTGAAAGGTGAAACAATGCCTGAGCCTGGATTGCCGGAATCTTTCAACGTATTGATGCACGAACTTAAAGGTTTGGGCTTGGATATCAGATTGGAAGAATAGAACACTATACATATTAATTATATCATCACCATATTGTTATGGCTAGAATAAAAGACAATAACGCACCAAAAAGGTTCAACAAAATTTCCATCGGATTGGCCTCTCCCGAGTCCATCTTGGCAGAGTCCCGTGGCGAGGTGTTGAAGCCTGAAACCATAAACTATAGAACGCACAAGCCTGAGCGTGATGGGTTGTTCTGCGAGCGTATTTTTGGTCCTGTAAAGGATTATGAGTGTGCCTGTGGAAAATATAAGCGTATCCGTTACCGTGGAATCGTTTGTGACCGTTGTGGTGTTGAAGTGACAGAGAAGAAAGTACGTAGGGACCGTGTTGGTCACATCAACTTGGTGGTTCCCGTAGCCCATATCTGGTACTTCCGTTCATTGCCAAATAAAATAGGATACCTTTTGGGATTGCCTTCCAAAAAGTTGGACATGATCATTTACTACGAAAGGTATGTGGTCATCCAGCCTGGTATTGCCAAAGGGCCTGAAGGGGAAGAGATCCACAAAATGGATTTCTTGACCGAAGAGGAATATTTGAACATCTTGGAGTCCATTCCATCCGAAAACCAATATTTGGAGGATAGCGATCCCAACAAGTTCATCGCAAAAATGGGTGCCGAATGTTTGATCGACCTATTGGCGCGTATCGATTTGGAGCAGTTGTCCTACGAATTGCGACACAAAGCGAACACCGAAACGTCAAAGCAACGTAAAACCGAAGCTTTGAAACGTCTTCAGGTTGTTGAAGCCTTACGTGAGTCCCAGGACAACAGGGAAAACAGACCCGAATGGATGATCATGAAGGTTATTCCCGTTATTCCACCGGAATTGCGTCCGTTGGTGCCGTTGGATGGTGGTCGTTTCGCCACTTCCGATTTGAACGATTTGTACCGACGTGTGATCATTCGTAACAACCGTTTGAAGCGTTTGATGGAAATCAAGGCACCTGAGGTGATCTTGAGGAACGAAAAACGTATGCTTCAGGAAGCTGTGGATTCCCTTTTCGATAACACCAGAAAAGCATCCGCGGTAAAAACTGAATCCAACAGACCATTGAAATCCCTTTCTGATTCCTTGAAAGGTAAGCAAGGTCGTTTCCGTCAAAACCTTTTGGGTAAACGTGTGGATTACTCCGCTCGTTCCGTAATCGTCGTTGGACCGGAAATGAAGTTGTACGAATGTGGTCTGCCAAAAGATATGGCAGCCGAGCTTTACAAGCCGTTCATCATCCGTAAGTTGATTGAAAGAGGTATTGTAAAAACGGTAAAATCTGCCAAAAAGATTATCGACAAGAAGGAGCCCGTAGTTTGGGATATCCTAGAAAACGTCCTTAAAGGACACCCCGTATTGTTGAACCGGGCCCCCACATTGCACCGATTGGGTATCCAAGCGTTCCAGCCTAAACTGATTGAAGGTAAGGCGATTCGTTTGCACCCATTGGCCTGTACCGCATTCAACGCGGATTTTGATGGGGACCAGATGGCAGTTCACTTGCCATTGGGGCCAGAGGCCATTTTGGAAGCCCAATTGTTGATGTTGGCTTCACAGAACATCCTTAACCCTGCCAACGGTTCTCCGATCACCGTACCATCCCAAGACATGGTTTTGGGCTTGTACTACATGACCAAGGAAAAGAAGTCCACTCCAGAAGAGCCTGTTAAAGGTGAGGGGTTGACCTTCTACTCTCCCGAAGAAGTGGAAATTGCCTTTAACGAGCAGAAAGTTGCATTGAATGCCGGTATTAAGGTAAGAACCAAAGACTTCAACGAAGAAGGGGAATTGGTCAATAAGATCATTGAAACAACTGTGGGTCGTGTTTTGTTCAACACTGTAGTGCCAGAACAAGCAGGATTCATCAATACCGTATTGAACAAGAAAGCGCTTCGTAACATCATTGGTGACATTTTAGCTGTGACCGATGTGCCAACGACAGCCGATTTCTTGGATAAGATCAAATCCATGGGATATGAATTCGCCTTCAAAGGTGGTCTATCCTTCAGTTTGGGAGATATCATCATCCCTGCTGAAAAACATGAGATGATCGCTGAGGCCAACGAGCAGGTGGATGGTATCATGATGAACTACAACATGGGACTTATCACCAACAACGAGCGTTACAACCAGGTAATCGATGTTTGGACATCTACCAACGCCATGTTGACCGAGTTGGCCATGAAACGTATCCGTGAGGACAAACAAGGATTCAACTCTGTATATATGATGTTGGATTCCGGGGCGAGGGGTTCCAAGGAGCAGATTCGCCAGTTGACCGGTATGCGTGGTTTGATGGCCAAGCCTAAGAAATCCACAGCAGGAGGTGGTGAGATCATCGAGAACCCGATTCTTTCCAACTTTAAGGAAGGACTATCGATCTTGGAATACTTTATCTCTACCCACGGTGCGCGTAAAGGTCTTGCGGATACCGCTTTGAAAACGGCGGATGCTGGATACTTGACCAGACGTTTGGTGGATGTATCGCAAGATGTGATCATCAATATCGAGGACTGTGGTACGTTGAGAGGTATTGAAGTTGAGCCATTGAAGAAAAACGAAGAAGTGGTGGAATCCCTTGGTGAACGAATCTTGGGCAGGGTATCACTTCACGATGTATACAATCCGATGACCGAGGAGTTGATCCTTAAAGCAGGTCAGGAAATTTCCGAAGCCGATGTGAAAAAGGTGGAGGCAGCACCTATCGAAAGGGTAGAAGTGCGTTCACCATTGACCTGTGAGGCACCACAAGGTATCTGCGCCAAGTGTTACGGTCGTAACCTGGCCACCAACAAAATGGTACAGCGTGGCGAAGCCGTTGGTGTGGTTGCTGCACAATCCATCGGAGAACCAGGAACACAGTTGACCTTGCGTACCTTCCACGTAGGTGGTATTGCAGGAAACATTTCCGAGGACAGCAAATTGGAGTCCAAATTTGACGGTATCGCTGAAATTGAAGATTTGCGTATGGTGGAAGGAGTGAACAATGAAGGTGCCAAAACCAACATTGTGATTTCCCGAACTACAGAGATCAAGATCATCGATGCCAAAACAGGAATTACGTTGAGTACCAACAACATTCCTTATGGTTCCCAGTTGTTCGTTAAGGATGGTGAGAAAATCTCCAGAGGTACGGTAATCTGTCAATGGGATCCCTATAACGGTGTCATTGTTTCCGAATTTACCGGTCAGATTGCATACGAGAACATTGAACAAGGGGTTACTTATCAAGTTGAAATCGACGAACAAACCGGTTTCCAAGAAAAAGTGATCTCCGAATCAAGGAACAAAAAGTTGATCCCAACCTTGTTGATCAAGGATGGTAAAGGTGAAACCTTGCGTTCATACAACTTGCCAGTAGGTTCCCACTTGATGGTGGACGATGGTGAGAAGATCAAAGAAGGTAAAATCTTGGTAAAAATACCACGTAAGTCTGCCAAGGCAGGGGATATTACCGGTGGTCTTCCAAGGGTAACAGAGCTTTTCGAAGCACGTAACCCTTCCAACCCAGCAGTTGTATCCGAGATTGACGGTGTGGTTTCCTTCGGTAAGATCAAGCGTGGTAACCGTGAGATCATCATCGAGTCCAAAACGGGCGAGGTGAAGAAGTACTTGGTAAAACTTTCCAACCAGATCCTGGTACAGGAAAACGACTACGTACGTGCTGGTATGCCATTGTCTGATGGGTCGATTACCCCAGAGGATATCTTGGCGATAAAAGGACCATCTGCGGTACAGCAATACTTGGTGAACGAAGTACAGGAAGTATACCGTTTACAAGGTGTGAAAATCAATGACAAGCACTTTGAGGTGGTTGTTAGACAGATGATGCGTAAGGTTCAGATCCAAGATCCAGGAGATACCATCTTCCTTGAAAACCAATTGGTGCACAAGGATGATTTCATCCATGAAAATGATGAGATCTTCGGGATGAAGGTAGTAGAGGATGCAGGTGATTCCGAAAGGTTGAAACCAGGCCAGATCGTTACCGCACGCCAACTAAGGGACGAGAACTCCATTCTAAGAAGGGAAGACAAGAACTTGGTGAGTGCAAGGGACGCTGTTGCCGCAACCGCTACGCCGATTCTTCAAGGTATCACCAGGGCGTCGTTGCAGACCAAATCATTTATCTCTGCAGCATCGTTCCAGGAAACAACTAAAGTATTGAACGAAGCCGCTGTAAACGGTAAGGTCGATTCTTTGGAAGGCTTGAAGGAGAACGTTATCGTCGGACACAAGATTCCTGCCGGTACCGGTATGAGGGATTATGACAGCATCATTGTAGGTTCCAAAGAGGAATACGATGAGATCATGGCCCGAAAAGAGGAATTCAAGTTCTAAATAGTAACATACAAACAAACCCTGGCCATAAGGTCAGGGTTTTTTATTTTTATTGAACGTATGGCTGAAAAAAACCAAAATCAAAAACAGATCAATATAGAATTGGATGAGAAAACTGCCGAGGGCACCTATTCCAATCTGGCCATCATCAACCATTCCGTTTCGGAATTTGTGGTGGATTTCATCAGTTTGATGCCGGGTGCACCTAAAGCAAAGGTGAAAAGCCGGATTATATTGACACCCCAACATGCCAAGAAATTTTTAAAGGCATTGAACGAAAATGTAGCCCGTTTTGAAAAGGCCCATGGCCCGATCAAAGATTACGAGCAACCGCCCATCCCATTGAACTTTGGTCCTACGGGAGAAGCTTAGAAAATAAGAAAAGGCCTTGATCATTGATCAAGGCCTTTGTTTTTAGGTTTATTTCAACCAACCGTTGGTCGCGGCCCTTTTCGAAAAGGAAATCAAATACAGGCCAATCGCCAAAATTAATAGGGGCATTGCGTAGGTAGATGATCCAAATGCAGCCACGGCATCGGATATAAAAAGCCAATGGATAAATTGTGCCAATGCAGTTACAAACGAAACGATGAAAAAGGGCCGTGCCCATTTCTTGCGAAGCAAGAGCCCAATGGAACCGATGGTTCCACTGAAGACTGCAAGTGCAAAGGCTGCGGTTGCCCAAGCTGGAATTCCTTCAAAAACTTCACGTTGGGCTTGGTCCAATGTTTCAAGAATAGCCTCTTGGTTGTAGGCTTGATTGAGATAGTTAAAAACTCCCATCAAATTCCAAACAAAGGCAATAACACTGACTACCCAAAACGAAATTGGGGGCTTACCGGTTGTTGTCATAATTTTTGTGTTTATTGGTTGTATACCAACAATGTACAAAAAAATGATACTTCATTAGGGCCAAGTGGCCATTATTCAAATTCGGAGGTGTAATGCAATTTTACACTGGGATACTTCTGCTGTGTCATCTGAAGTGAGAACTGTGAATCGGCCAAAAAGACCAATTGGCCCCGTTTGTCCGTGGCCAAAAATTTCTGCTTTACCCTTTTGAATTCTTTAAATTCCTCATTGTTCTTGTCCTCGGGATCTACCCAACACGCTTTGTACACGGGGAAATTTTCATACGTACACTTGGCGCCATATTCGTGTTCCAATCGGTATTGAATCACTTCATATTGCAGAGCTCCCACCGTACCAATTACTTTTCGTCCGTTCAATTCCAAAGTGAACAACTGTGCAACACCTTCGTCCATCAACTGATCGATGCCTTTGTAGAGTTGTTTGGCCTTCATCGGGTCCGCATTATTGATGTACCTGAAGTGTTCTGGTGAAAAACTAGGGATTCCCTTGTAATGCAACTGTTCCCCACTGGTAAGTGTATCTCCGATTTTAAAGTTCCCGGTATCATGCAATCCAACAATATCCCCTGGATAGGAAACATCCACAATTTCTTTCTTTTCCGCAAAAAAGGCATTGGGGCTGGAAAACTTCAATTTTTTGTCTTGTCTTACATGCAAATAAGGTGTATTTCGCTCAAATGTTCCGGACACCACTTTTACGAAGGCCAAACGATCTCGGTGTTTGGGGTCCATATTGGCATGGATTTTAAATACAAATCCGGTGAAATCTTTTTCGTTGGCTTTGACCAAACGTTCTTCGGCCATTTTGGCACGAGGTGGAGGCGCAATTTCGATAAAGCAATCCAACAGTTCACGTACACCAAAGTTGTTTAGGGCCGACCCGAAGAAAACAGGTTGTTGTTCTCCTTTTAAATAAGCTTCCTTGTCAAAATCGGGATATACCCCATGCACAAGTTCCAAATTATCGCGAAGGTTCTCTGCTGCTTTGGTGCCGATAATATTTTCAAGTTCAGGACTATCTATGTCATCAAAGGCAATGGTTTCCTCTATATTCTTTTTACTATTGCCACTGAACAGGTTGATGTTTTTCTCGTAGATGTTGTAAATCCCTTTAAAATCATAGCCCATCCCAATGGGAAAGCTCAATGGGGTAACGGTAAGGCCCAACTTTTGTTCCACCTCGTCCAAAAGATCAAAGGCATCCTTTCCTTCCCGGTCCAATTTATTGATGAAAACGATCATGGGAATATTTCGCATTCGGCAGACCTCGACCAATTTTTCGGTTTGCTCCTCAACACCCTTGGCCACATCGATCACCACGATTACACTGTCCACTGCGGTAAGGGTCCTAAAAGTATCCTCGGCAAAATCTTTGTGTCCGGGGGTATCCAGGATATTGATCTTCTTGTCTTTGTAGATAAAGGCCAATACCGATGTGGCCACGGAGATTCCCCGTTGCCGTTCAATTTCCATAAAATCACTGGTGGCCGATTTCTTTATCTTGTTGCTCTTCACGGCGCCGGCCTCTTGAATGGCCCCTCCGAACAAGAGCAATTTCTCGGTCAATGTGGTTTTACCGGCATCAGGGTGGGAGATGATCCCAAAAGTTCGTCTTCTTGCAATTTCCCGTTCAAATTCCATCAACAAAATTTTCGGCAAAAATAGGGGAATTATCCTGTTTTAACACCTATTTCAAACGGTATTCCCATTTGTTGATATTATTGGAAAAAAATAACCTTTCCATATCCTTGGTGTCCAAAAAGTACTGTAATTTCCGCTGGTTTTTGGTCTTATTCTCCTTTGCCTCAATTTACAGGATTGTAAAAGAGGCATATATGGTAAATAATGTTGTGGAAATCGCCTTTTATCGAGAAAAATAGGTGGTAAACGTCAAATAGGTTAACTATGTGACTTAATTGGAGATGATGGTGTCGAAGGAAAATAACCAATAACAAAAAGAAACCCCAATTTCTTACACTTACAGGACTGCTACAAGCCATGGTGATCAGTTGACCAAAACTTATCATTTATGGAAAAAATTACTTTTGTACAACCTGGGATAAAATTCGTCCGCTTTGCACGTATGATGGCCATTTTCATGGTTTTCGGACTATTTTCTCTTCACGGCATAGCTGCAACCCATACCCATACCCTCCATTCTCAATTGAATTTTGCAGTTGAAGGCGGCAATGCGTCATCTAAAGTCTCCATGTGGAAATTGTCCGGATTGTGGAATCCGTTTGAAGCCTCCATTGGAAATCCTGATGATTGTGATGGGGATGGAGTAACCTGTGAACAGGAGGTAATTGATGGTACCGACCCCAATGACCCTTGTGATTTTATACTCGAACACCAAAATTGTACGCCTTCCACCACTTGGTTGAATATGGACTGTGATGGTGATGGCGTAACCAATGGGAAGGAAAAGTATGATGGAACTGATCCTTTAGATCCTTGTAGCTTTGTTTTGGAGCACCAAAATTGCACACCTACCACCAAATGGAAGAACTTGGATTGTGATGGTGATGGTGTGACCAACGGTAAGGAGAAGGAAGACGGTACGGACCCATTGGATCCGTGTGATTTGGTGTTGGAGCATCAAAATTGTTCTCCCTCTTACACATGGAAAAATTTGGATTGCGATGGCGAT
The DNA here is from genome assembly GCF_003992615.1 of Flagellimonas beolgyonensis. GTDB lineage: Bacteria > Bacteroidota > Bacteroidia > Flavobacteriales > Flavobacteriaceae > Flagellimonas > Flagellimonas beolgyonensis. The sequence continues at coordinate 293 of NZ_RZMY01000001.1, read as the reverse complement.
GGGGTGACCAATGGAAAAGAAAAAGAAGACGGGACAGACCCTTTTGACCCTTGTGATTTTATTTGGGGACACCAAAACTGTACTCCTACCCAAGAATGGAAAAATTTGGATTGTGATGGCGATGGTGTGACCAACGGTGATGAAAACGAGGATGGAACGAACCCATTAGATCCTTGTGACTATAACCCCGACCATGTGACCCTGCCACAGAGCGGTGATTACCTGACCGCCGATTGCGATGGTGATGGTGTCACTAACGGTGATGAGAACGAAGATGGTACAGACCCGAACGA
>NZ_RZMY01000018.1:226200-554480 GCF_003992615.1 Flagellimonas beolgyonensis | reverse complement strand
ACGATATCTATACCCAAAACACTTTTGAAAACAATGGTGCCGGTGTTGCGGTCATGTTCTCCAAGTTCATCACCATGAAGAACAATACCTTCCGCAAGAATTGGGGAACTGCCGCTTACGGCATGTTGTTGAAGGAAATCAATGATGCAGAGATCATTGGAAATACCTTTGAGGAAAACACCATCGGTATCAATATTGAGGGATCTAACCGAATCCGGTATACCAACAACGATTTTATAGGCAATGGTTGGGCCATTAGGGTGATAGGGGCCTGCTATACCAATAGTTTCAGGGGCAATAATTTCTTGTACAACTCCTTCGATATTTCTTATAACAGCAAATTGAACGACAATGTGTTCGAGGGCAACTTTTGGAGTGGCTATACCGGATATGATCTGGACAAGGATGGTATCGGGGATGTGCCCTACCGTCCGGTCAAGCTCTTTTCGTATGTAGTGAACCGCACTCCGGAGACCATTGTCCTGTTGCGGAGTCTTTTCATGGATATCATTGATTTCTCCGAAAGGGTCTCCCCGGTGTTCACCCCGGACAATTTAAAAGATGCCCAACCTTTAATGAAAATACGATCATGACCATAACGATAAAAGACCTGCACAAACAGTTTGGCAAGAACCAGGTATTGAAAGGTGTCGACCTGACCATAGACAAGGGCCAGATCTATGCCATTTTGGGCCCTAACGGTTCGGGAAAGACCACCTTGATCAAGAGTATCCTGGGCATGGTGCTTCCTGATAAGGGTCACATAACTGTGCTGGACAAGCCTATCAAAAAACAATGGAAGTACCGCAAGCAGATCGATTATCTCCCACAGATTGCCAACTTTCCACCGAACATCAAAGTGAAGGAGCTTATCCATATGATCAAGGACCTGCGGAACAGTCCCAGTGCTGAAAAGGAATTGATAGACCTATTTGGCCTTGGACCCTTTCTGGATAAAAAACTGTCCACCCTCTCCGGGGGCACCAAACAAAAGGTGAACATTGTACTGACCTTTATGTTCGACAGCCCCTTGCTCATTCTCGATGAACCTACCACGGGGCTGGACCCCATGGCCCTGATTCGTTTGAAGGAGTTGATCTTGAAGGAAAAGTCCAATGGAAAGACCATCCTCATCACCTCCCATATCATGCAATTTGTAGAAGAAATGGCCGACCAGATCGTATACCTGTTGGAAGGTGACATTTACTTTAAGGGAACCATCCCCGAACTTAAGAAACAGACTGGGCAGACCAGTTTTGAACATGCCATTGCAACCCTAACCACTTCTGAAAACCATGCTGAAAATACTGAAATATAGTTTTTACGACCTTATCCGTAGCCGCTGGAGCTATGTCTATTTTTTATTTTACTTGATTCTGGGGTTTGTATTGTTGTTCCTGAACAACGATGTCTCCAAGGCCGTGATCACCCTAATGAACGTGATCATCGTCCTTATTCCATTGATAGGGACCATTTTCGGGGTGATGTACTATTACAATTCCCGGGAGTTTACCGAACTGCTCTTGGCACAGCCCATCAATCGCACCTCCATTTTTATGGGCCAGTATTTGGGTGTGGCGGGTTCCCTGACCATGAGTCTGGTTCTTGGACTCGGCATCCCTTTTCTCCTCTATGGGCTTTTGCGGAGCGATGCCATTTTTGACTTCTCACTCCTGCTGGTTACAGGGTCCTTTCTGACCTTCATCTTTGTGGGTCTGTCATTCGTCATTGCCATATCCAACGAAAACAAGATCAAGGGTTTTGGGTACGCCGTTCTCTTATGGCTTTTTTTGGCCGTGGTCTATGACGGGCTCTTTTTAATGTCACTCATTGTTTTTGAGGAATATCCCTTGGATACATTTTCCTTGGTGGCCACCATGCTCAACCCCATTGACCTCTCACGGATACTCATACTGCTTAAATTGGACATCTCTGCCCTTTTGGGGTATACCGGGGCCATCTTTAAAAAGTTTTTCGGGACCGACATTGGGTTTTTGGTTTCCATGGCAATCCTTGTTTGCTGGACCGGCTTACCGTTATTGGTGCTGGGATACAAGGCCAAACGAAAGGATTTTTAGGAAAGGTGTGGACCATTTGAACAACATCCAAGCGAGCAAAAGGAAATACCAACGACATGCCCTGGTGGCCATGCTCTATTTTGCCATTGCCGCCATCCTCGGTGTGCTGTTGCGCTTTTATCCCTTGTCCTCCTTCACCTTTGATTACCGGTTTATGGTCCATGCCCACTCGCACATTGCCCTTTTGGGATGGGTGTATGTTGCACTGACCACCATCCTTCATTATTGTTTTGTGAAAAATGATACAACGGCCCATAAGAGATACAACTGGATTTTTTGGGCAACACAGGGAACATTGATGGGTATGCTGCTGACCTTTCCGTTCCAAGGCTATGCCTTGTTCTCGATCATTTTTTCCACGTTGTTTTTGATCATGTCCTATATCTTTTTCCATCATTTCCTAAAAAATATCGACCCCAAACATAAGGATAGTAGGGCACTGCAGTGTATGAGGGCGGCCCTTTGGTATATGGTCATCTCCAGTTTGGGGCCTTGGGCCCTTGGCATGATCATGACCGCCCTGGGTTCCCAATCCATTTGGTATCGCATCGCCATATACTTTTACCTCCATTTTCAGTACAACGGGTGGATGGTCTTGGCCTTGATCGGATTGGTTCTTTTTACCTTGGAACAAAAGGGCATGGTATTCCCCAAAAAAAGGTTCTCCCGCTTTTTTTGGAGCATGAACATTGGAATCGTACTTACTTTTTTCCTCTCCACACTTTGGACGGATCCATCCCCAACGGTGCATGTCCTTGCAGGTATTGGGACCTTGGCCCAATTGGGTGCCTTTGTGGTTTTGTGGACACAGTTCAAAGGGGAGACTGCCAGACTGCTCCTCACCAAGTGGCAGGAGATCCTCCTCAAATGGGTTGTGGTCCTGTTTTGCATAAAACTGCTGTTGCAACTCCTGACCACACTCCCCTATTTTGCACAAATGGCCATTCGTCATATTGACCTGATCATTGGATACCTGCATTTGACCTTTTTGGGCGTGATCAGTATAGGACTCTTCTTCTTGATGGATTATTTCAAGCTGTTCCAGGTTTCAAGAAGACCGTTTCAATGGTACTTTTTAGGGTTCCTGACCATGGAAATCCTGATCTTTTATAAAGGTATGGCTGGATGGTTGCAATGGCACCTATTGGACGGCTATATCGAAACGTTGGCCGTGAGCAGTATTTTGATACCTATATCTTTGTTTTGGATGCTTCTAAAGAATCGGTTGTCCCCCTAATTATTTAAGCGATGCATCAAACCACAACCATTAACCAATATATTTGGCAAACATCGTTCCACGGATCAAAAAAATAATAAAGGATAAATTTGTCCGAATTAGTTTAAAACGTATCTTTGTACTGAAATAGTTTCCCATGATGTTTTCAAAAGCTTGTGAATATGGAATTCGGGCAGCGGTCTATATTGCCCTGCAATCCTTGGAAGGCAGACGTGTCAGTGTCAATGAGATTGCCGAGGAAATCGACTCTCCCATTGCCTTCACCGCCAAGATTTTGCAACAGCTGTCCAGAAACAATGTCATCCATTCCGTAAAAGGGCCCACAGGAGGTTTTGAAATTGAACGTACCGATATGGAAACCGTGAAATTGAACTTGATCGTCAAGGCCATTGACGGGGACCAAATATACGTGGGTTGCGGACTTGGGCTCAAGGAGTGCGATGCGGATAAACCCTGTCCCCTGCACGATAAGTTTGTGGATATCCGGACCGACCTGAGGCATATGTTGGAGAGCACCAGTCTATATGAACTGGCAACCGGACTCGAAGTGGGATTGACCTATTTGAAGCGCTAAAAAAAATTTGATTAAATAAAGGACATTTTTGTCCGATTAATAAATGTATCAGTAAATCCGTTATTATGAACCCTACGATGGAAAAAACAGTGGGCCAAATGGTGGCCGAGGACTACCGAACTGCCCAAGTATTCAAGAACCATAAGATTGATTTTTGCTGTAAGGGCAACCGGACCTTGCAAGAGGTTGCAGCACACAAAAACCTGGATTTCGAAGTTCTGTTGCAGGAATTGGGGGAAGCCCGGAAAGAAAGTCAAAGCGACCTGCCCGATTTCAATACATGGCCGTTGGACCTATTGATCGATTATATCGAAAAGAAACACCACCGCTATGTGGAGGAACGTATCCCCATCCTAAAGCAATACCTCAACAAACTCTGCCAAGTCCACGGGAGCAATCATCCCGAGCTATATGGCATCTTCGAACACTTTACCGCCTCGGCCGGGGAACTGGCCATGCACATGAAAAAGGAGGAGTTGGTTCTGTTCCCCCACATCCGCAAAATGGTACAGGGGCCAAACCAAGGGGAAGGATTGGACCGGCCCCATTTCGGCACCGTCAAAAATCCCATCCAAATGATGAAGGAAGAACACGATAACGAAGGGGAACGTTTTCGTAAAATCGCCAAATTGAGCAGTGATTACACCCCACCCGATGACGCTTGTAACACCTATAGGGTCACCTACTCCCTGCTTCAGGAGTTTGAGGGGGACCTACACCGCCATATCCATTTGGAGAACAACATTCTCTTTCCAAAAGCGGAAGCCCTGGAAAACAAATTGTCCCAAAACTAAAATTGCCTTGGACCACGCTCCCATCAAAAGACACAAGGCCCTTCAGCAGGTAAGCCGTGATCACCATCACGGCCTGCTCCTGTGTTGGAAAATCCGGATGGGACTATCCAAAAAAGTGGCCCCGGAACGGATCAAAACATACTCGGATTGGTTTTACAAAACCTATCTGGTCCCGCATTTTGCAATGGAAGAGCTTTACATCTTTCCCATTATCGGAAATGACCACCCGTGGATCAAAAAAGCCTTAACGGACCATAGAAGATTGACGCGGTTGTTCACTACAGCCTTGCTAGATATCAAAACGTTAGTACAGATCGAGGAAACGCTGGAACAGCATATCCGATTTGAGGAACGCCAATTGTTCAACCATATCCAACAAGTGGCCACCACTTCCCAATTGGACCTTTTGGAAAAACACCATGCCCATGAAAAATTCAAAGACAATACCGATGACCCCTTCTGGAACTGAACAACACACAAATGTCTTCACTAGAATCCATCATCAATGGTTCACTGAGTTCAAAAAGGGCCAGATGGGCTATGCCACCATTGCGATCATTGGCCAAAGCTGTTTAGGTTCCGCGGCTGCCATGGTATTATTGATGGGGACACTGGACACGGCCATACAAATGACTTTACTGTTCTTTGTAACCATCCTCTGCATGGCGTTCAACGGTGCAGTACTGGCCCAATTAAGACCCTTGACGACATTCAATCTTTTGATTATGAGCGTCGTCTTCAATACCTTGGTCGTTTTGTTCCACATCATTTAATCTTCCAGATAGGTAACCCAACTTAGGTATATTCGAAGTTTCTTATTGACGTTCGGATAGTGTAAGGCCTTTCTCCTCACAGTATGTTGAATGTCTTATCCCCTAATTTCATTGTCGCCCAACTTTCTAACATCAATATATGATAAAAAGGTCATTTTATTGTTAATAAGTCGTTTTATAACTTTTGGCCTCCTTCCCCTATTCAAAATCCCCTTAGTTTAATTTTATGGAGGATCAAAACCAAACACCCTGTTTATGTTCTTTTATGATTTTCAGGTCGTCCTCCAAGAAGTACCTGGTGAGATCAGTCTTTGCTTTTCCATCTCGGGTTGCCCCTTGCACTGTGAGGGATGCCACTCCCCTTTTTTATGGAAGGAAGGAAGCGGCACCAGGCTGACATCCGAATATTTCCAAAAACGATTGGACCAATATACCGGTCTTGCAAGTTGTGTGCTCTTTATGGGTGGTGAATGGCATTCAAGAACCTTGGTGGAACGTTTGAAACATGCCCGGCAACAGGGATACAGGACATGCCTTTACACGGGTGCCGATCACGTACCACCTGAAATCCTCGAACATCTGACCTATATCAAGACAGGCAAGTGGAACCGGTACCTAGGGGGGCTGGACCGCAAGACTACCAACCAAATGTTCAAGGAAGTCAGTACCAACACCATGCTCAACCATTTGTTCAATCCTAAATAAATTTTAATATGATACGACTGACCCATGATCAGATTTCCAAAAAGATGGCATTCATCGACCATTACCTCAATTCCGACAATGCCGCGGATGGTTCGAAGGTCGACGCCAATGCCAATGTCACCTCCAAGAACATCGCTACCATGGAAGCAGAACTCAACAAGGACATCAATATTCAGGTGAACCGGGCCCTCGTCCAGCGTAAGATCGCTTCCTTGTTCGGGGAAGCACTTGCCCTGGAATATGCACGGCAAATCGAGTCCCATGAAATCTATGTCCACGATGAGACTTCGCTCAAGCCCTATTGTGCCTCTATCAGCATGTATCCCTTCCTCTTGGACGGACTGACCAAATTGGGTGGGGAAAGTCAGGCCCCAAAGCACTTGGAAAGCTTTTGCGGGGAATTCGTCAATTTGGTCTTTGCGGTAAGTTCCCAGTTTGCCGGTGCCCTGGCGACTGTGGAGTTTTTGATGTATTTCGACCACTTTGCGGCCAAAGATTATGGTCCAGATTACCTCAGGACCCACACCCATATCATTGCCAATCATTTACAGCATGTGGTCTATGCCATCAACCAACCTGCTGCGGCCAGGGGCTACCAATCGGTTTTCTGGAACATTTCCATATACGACAAACCCTACTTTGATAACATGTTCGCTGATTTTGTCTTTCCTGATATGGGCAGGCCCCAATGGGATCGTGTCAAAAAGCTCCAAGCCTTTTTCATGGACTGGTTCAACCAAGAGCGTACCAAGGCCATCCTGACCTTCCCCGTGGTGACGGCCGCCATGTTGACGAAGGATGGAACCCCTGTTGACTTGGAATTTACCGACCTATGTGCCCGGGAACTGAGCAAGGGCAACTCCTTTTTTATCTACCAGTCCGAAAATGCGGACAGTCTGGCCTCCTGTTGCAGATTGCGCAATGAGATCAGTGACAATACTTTTAGTTATTCCCTTGGAGCTGGTGGCGTTGCCACAGGTTCCATCAATGTGATTACGCTGAACATGAACCGCCTGGTGCAACAAGGATCCGATATTGTGGAAGCGGTCCAAAAGGTCCACAAGTACCAGGTAGCTTTTAGAATGCTTATCGATGATTATGAAAAAGCAGGGATGTTACCGGTCTATAATGCCGGGTTGATATCACTGGACAAACAATTCCTGACCGTGGGCATCAACGGCATGGTGGAGGCTGCGGAAAGCCAGGGGATACAAGTGGGCAACAATGAAATGTACAAGGATTTTGTCAATCATTATCTCAAGGCCATATACCAAGAAAACAGAAAGGCCCGCGAAACCTTTGGTTACCTGTTCAATACGGAGTTCGTCCCTGCCGAAAACCTAGGGGTCAAAAACGCCAAGTGGGACCGGGAAGACGGATTTTTTGTGCCCAGGGACTGTTACAACTCCTATTTCTATGTGGTGGAGGATGACCGGACCAACACCTTGGACAAGATCATGTTGCACGGAAAGGATACCATCCAATATTTGGATGGGGGATCGGCCCTCCATCTCAATTTGGAGGAAACCCCCAACCAAGAAGGGTTCAAAAAACTGATCCATGCCACGGCCAGGGCCGGGTGCAATTACTTTTGTTTCAACATCCGTATCACCATATGCAATGATTGCGCCCATATCGACAAACGGACCCTATGGGAGTGCAGTTCATGCCATTCACACAATGTGGACCATGCCACCCGGGTCATCGGGTACCTCAAACGGGTTTCCAATTTCAGTTCGGGCAGACAAAAGGAACATGGATTGCGCCATTACCATCTGCAACAGGATGACGGACAAAGGTTGATGGATAAAAGGACAAGAATCCTTTTGGAAAAACAATTGACAAACTTAAACCAAGGAACGATAAAAATCAGATAGACCTTTGTGGTGCAATGTTCCCCCTTTTCACAGCGCTCCGGCACCTTCTTTTGGCAAAGTGTCCCATCTGACATGTCCGCCCTATTCGAACCATCAATTCATACATACATTTTATCCTACAAAGCCAACAAGCTCCCTACATATATTCAAGTCATGACGGTATGCTCCTTCCATATACCTGTAATGGGAATTGCATTTACAATGGATTTTCCCTGGAATGTCGCGCCCTTTGGAATAGACTCGGCTATTTCACCGGTAGATGATGTTCTTTTGGGAAAACTGATAAACATCACAAATAAAGATAAAATCATCTTTTTATTATCTTTACACCTATAAAACAGGATTGCCTTATGCTGACCAATGCTTGTAAGTATGCTATCCGCGCCGTAGTGTATTTAGCCATCCATAGTGATGTGAACCATAAACTCGGAGCAAAAAATATAGCTGAGGAACTTGAAGTGCCACAGCCTTTTTTGGCACAAATGCTCCGCAAACTGACTACGAATAAATTGGTTTCCTCAAGCAAGGGGCCGGGAGGAGGCTTTTTTATGGACGAAGGAAATATGGAAAATACACTCTGGCAAGTCGTTTCTTGCATAGATGGGGACTATAAATTTGATGATTGTTTTTTGGGGCTTTCCAAATGCAACAATGAAAACCCATGTCCCGTTCACCATATTGTATCGCCATTCAAGGAAGAAATCCTCTGTAATTTCAAGGACAAGACCATTGCTAAACTTGTCACAGAGATGGAACAGAACGGGATGATCATTTCCCTAAAAGGGATCGATTTGTCAAAATGATCGATATAAACGAGGAATTCAGAACACGGCTTTTTCCCAGCATCTATGCTCCTTCATAAACAACCCCCGATGTTGGTGTTTCATACAATTTGATGCTGCTGAGCTGTGGAACTTTGATCTTGATTTTGTTCCACAACCAAATTGCAATACACTCGCATGTGGGGTTTTCAAGTCCCTCTATATCATTTAACAACTTATGGTCCATACACTCAATAATTGGGTCGACCGCTCTTCTTATGTCGGTGAAATCCATGACCCATCCAAATTCTTCATCCAATTGTCCTTCAAAATACAAGGTCAATTGGTAGGTATGGCCATGAAGCCCCCTACATTTATGTCCATCCGGGACATTCGGTAAAAAATGGGCCGAATCAAACTTGAAATGTTTAAATAGTATCATGTCTTGCTATTTTAATCAAACTCCTATCTGTGTGCCCGGCACGTTTTAAGCAACTCGCTCTTGATACGATGAACAATAGTAGGGGAACAACCCCTCCAAAAAGAAATATACAGGCACCAATACCTCGCAACCAGGTCAGGGATTGAAACACCCCACCACCAACGAACGCATCGGAACGGGCAAACCAAAGCCCATTTTCAACCACTGCCTTAAATTGGAGAGTACCTGCCGGAAGTAGGTCCAAAAGTACCATGAGCATCAACCCCAAATTAATGGACCAAAATGAGATCTTCACCAGTTTTTTGTTCCATTTTTTTGCTTTAAACAGCAGTTTTGTGGCAAATAACATGGCTGCGAGCGAAATGTTCCCATATACTCCCATTAAGGCTGCATGGGCATGGTTTACGGTTAGATAGGTACCATGCTCATAATAGTTCATTATGGGCAAATTGATGATAATTCCCAATACACCTGCGCCGAAGAAGTTCCAAAAGTTCACGGCAATCAAAAACAGAAACACTTCCGAAAACCCAAAATCACCCAATTCACTTGGCTTGATACCTTCAAGGGCAATTCGGGGCATATTCTTGAATCGCCATGCTTCCACGGTCAATAAAATAAGGGGTACAAATTGCAATGTGGAAAATATACTGCCCAAGGCCATCGTCGCCACCGGTTTGGCATTCCAATAGAAATTGTGCGAAATCCCCAAAAGGCCAGTGCCCAAAAATAGGATAGTGGCAAAATAGATGACCCTTATGGCGGCATTTCTGCTCACAAGCCCCATCAACACCATAAGGTAGCTTACGATAACGGTAATGAACACTTCAAAAAATGCCTCTACCCACATGTGCACCACCATCCATCGCCAAAAGTCTGCAATAACAAAATTGGTTTCCGGCCGAGCCACAAAACCAGAAATAAACAATAGGGGAATACCGATGATGGAATACATGATCCAATTGGGAAGGTTCCAGGGCATACCCCGTACAAAAGCCGGTCTGATGCCCCTAAAGACAATAATTCCCCAGAGTACAAAGATAAGCATGAGCAAAACCTGAAAAGCCTGTCCAAAATCAACAAACTCCCAACCTTGATGCCCCAAAGCATGCCACCAATCCCCCAAAAGTCCCATTGGGCCCAGGACCATGCCCGTCAGGGAGCCTGCAACCAGGACAACCAACAGCATAAAAAGTAAGTTGATCAGTTGAAGTTGAAATTTCACTTCCTTTTTGGCCAAAATCGGTAGGATGAAAATGGAAGAGGCTATCCAACAGGTCGATATCCAATATAAAGAGAGCATCAAATGCCAACTTCTGGAAACTGTAATGGGGAAAGATTCAGAGATATCAACACCAAAGAAGCCAAGATAATCCACAAATTCATTGATGGTCACAAAACCACTTGATACCTGTACAAAAAACAAAACAATGGCCACAAAGAAAAATTTATAGGACGCTCGTTGGGTTTTTGTGGGCACAAAATCCCTGACACTTCCTGCCGTCAGTAATTCTTTGGAAGATGGTTTGAAAAATTTGTTCGACAACTGATTGTACTGTCCTATGAAATAGAGCACAATACCACAAAGGAGCACAAAGGCCAACAACCCCAGTACACTCCAGAGAACCACTGGAGATGTCGGGGTATTGCCCGCCTCTACATCATAGGGCCAATTATGTGTGTAGCTAAAGTTCTCTCCCGGCCTTTCGGTGACACAGACCCATGCTCCCCAAAAGAAGAAGTTGGAAAGATTTAGGATCTCCGTTTTATCGGTTATATAATTCTTCAAAGGAAAATTGTTTTCACTGGAAGTATCCAAGAAAACATTTAGATAGTATTTCCTGACCTTTTCCAGGGCATACACGTACCCATCGTTCAATACCACAATACCCTCGGTACTGTCATAACCGTTTTTCTTGAGCTCTTGTTTCACCTGTTCGGCAATCACTTTTTGTTCGTTGGGATTGGCAGGGCGACCGTTTTCAGCCTTAAATTGCTTTTGGCGGTATTCATTGACGTACATGGTTATTTGATGAAGGGCCTCTGCGGTAAAATCAGGGCCTCTTTGTGCCCCATCCCCAAAGAAAGCGCCATATTCCATAAGGGCATACTTATGAAAGACGATTTGACCTTCCTCTATGTTGGCCTTATTGATCAATACGGTACCATCCAGGGTCCGGAATCCCGTCATAGGCGGTGCATCATTGTAGGTTTGATACCCAATCATGCCAACTCCTGCCAGACTTATGATCAATATGAACAACAATGGGGCCCACCAATTTTTGGTATTCATCCAATAATCAATATTCTTTTTGAAACCATTTTTGCCTGAAACCGCTTCCTTGTCCCTCATTTTTTACACACTTAAAGTTCTTTGTTGGTCATTTATTTGATCATGATTTTCTTCTTTCCCCTTTCATAAGAATGGTTCAAGACCTGAATTCATGTCATCAAAACAAAGCAAATGTAATTAATTTAATATTAAATGACCTTTTTATATTTTATTAATATATACAGCATGTTCCAAATATCTCTGTTAACAGTCAAAGCACTTGGCTAAAGATATATTGATAGCTTTTGAAACACTTTCCGGTTTAGCTATGCATCATAAAATAACATCGTTGGCCATAAACAAATGCATACCGCTTCTTTAGGCTTTTATTGCATCCATTCCCTCGGAATCCATTGGTAATGATTCCTCAATCTATTTTACGATAAATTTAACAATATCAATTCCAAGGGATATTGTTCAAATCCAATTTCAAATGAATGACGTTCTTCTTACATCGTGCCAAAACAAACGAGCTGCCTATATCCGTACTTACAATTCATATGCTGCTTTCAATATCAAGGTTTATGTCACACAACACCTTATCCAATTGGATATCATGGGACTCAGTGGGCAACTGATCTATTTTCTGAAAAGGATAAAACAGCCCAAGTTTAAAGGACGTGGTCAGATCCGCCAAAAAAGTGTCATAGTACCCACCTCCATACCCAAGCCTGGACCGATTGTCATCACAAGCCAGCCCTGGAACGATGATAAGATCATAATGGCCCTTGTACACCCTATTACCGGAAGGATATGAGGTCCCGAATACGCCCCGTTCCAACCCCTGAAGTGATGAAAGCACCAAATTATTGAACTGTCTATCGGGCAAGGTTTGGGGGACTACAACGGTTAACTGATGTTCTAGACATTGCGCTATGAACGGCACGATATCGACCTCGGAGCCCATGGGGAGATAGGTATGCACGGACTGGATTTCCTTTTGCTCCACTAGACCCCAAAGTACTTCACAGACCGCATGGTCATAAAGGGTTTTTTCCCTATGGGACATCCGATTCCGTCTTTCCAACATCTGCTCCCTGATTTCTTTTTTTAGTGATTTGACCGTATTTCCCATCGCATTAAATATTTCGGACAAAATTATCCGTTATTTTTCAATTCCCCGTATCTTTATACCCTATAAAGTGCTGTCCCATTAAAGTTTCCAAAAGGAAGCATTGGTACGGGTCACATTCATATTTTCATTCACATAATGACGCAAAATAAAGAAATTACAACCCTGGATGACATCAAGCAATTGGTGGACCTTTTTTATGGAAAGGTCCGGGAAGATGACCTACTGGCGGATATTTTCAATGGAGTGATCCAGGATAATTGGCCGGCGCATCTGGAAAAAATGTACCGTTTTTGGCAAACGGTCCTATTGGGGGAGCACACGTATTATGGCAGTCCTTTCGCCCCCCATGCCAGGCTACCGGTCCAAGGGGAACATTTTGACCGTTGGAAACTACTCTTTATACAGACCGTTGATGACAATTTCATTGGTGAAAAGGCGGCCGAGGCCAAGTTTCGTGCCGAAAAAATGGCGGAGATGTTCCAACTGAAGATTGCCTATGTGAAAGCCAACACAACCCATGGGGACCATGAAGGTTAAGCTCTCGGATATCTTTGTCAAAAGGGACGATCGATCCTTATATTCCATACAGGAATTGGTCAACCTCGACATCAAAGCGGATTTTGTCGAGCGATTGTCCCAACATTTTCAAATTCCCTATAGACCAAATCGTACAAAGGAGCACAATTTGTGCTATGCCAATAGCCCACTGATCAGATTCGAATACAAAACCACATTCTCAGAAGCTGATATCATCAATCATCTATATCACACGTTGAATCAGAAAAAATACCATATCGATATGGAAGAAATAACCTTTTAAGAACAAATATTCCGGTACCATTGAGATCGGACACCAATATTTTCCATAAACAACAGCTAACAACATAACAACGATACCATGACCCAAACACTAGCACAGATCATCAACAAATACCAAGAACTTGGTGAAAATCCTGAAACCTATCTGGAAGGTCTCCTCCATGCCTCACCCCTCACCTATTGGGACTATATCGAAGTGGATACCCTTTTGTCCCTACAAAAGCCCCGCACCCACTTCAAGGATGAAACCATCTTCATCATGTACCACCAGGTCACCGAGCTCCTTCTGAAAATGATGCGGCACGAATTGGAGCAGCTGGTTGACCAAAATGAAATCGATGCCGCTTTCGTGCTCCCAAAAATCAACCGGTGCATTCGCTACACCAACCTCTTGATCGGTTCCTTTGATATCATGAAAGATGGAATGGACCATGGGGAATACCAAGAATTCCGGAAGACCCTGACCCCCGCCAGTGGTTTTCAGAGTGCCCAGTTCCGATATATCGAGATCTTGTGCACCCCTCTGGAAAATCTCATCAATGATGAAGGCAGGGAACGACTTCCCCAAAATCCATCCATGGAGGATTATTTTGAGCATATTTACTGGAGGGATGCCGGATTTGACCGCACCACCGGTAAAAAGACCTTGACCTTGAGAAGGTTTGAGCAGCGGTACCTTGAAAGTTTTACTGCCTTGGCCAAAAAGGTCAAGGGTCGCACACTTCAGGACAAGATCAATGATTTGCCCGAACCGACAACCCTTCTGATTGACCGCCTAAAAGAGTTCGATCACCTCTACAATGTGCAATGGCCCCTGGTCCATTTAAGGACGGCCGAACATTATTTGGAAGGTCCTGATTGTAAAAAAGCCGCAACCGGGGGATCCCAATGGAAAAAATATTTACATCCCAGATACCAACAACGAAAATTCTTCCCAACGCTATGGACCGATATGGAGAAAAAGCAATGGGGAGCAACTGAGAATATTTGATATGGCAACAACCAACATGCCCCAACTACATACTTTGATCGAAGGTGAAACCTATAAGGCAATACAACTGAAAGGAATTCCCGGAATGGTCATACCGTACCACCACAACACAGGGGAAGCATTGTTGGTGGTCAAAGAAGGGGAAGCACTATTAAGAATGGCTGATGGCGAACATACCCTTGGCGTGGGCAGTGTATTTATAATTCCTGCAAATAAAGAACATACCCTTACCATACTTACACCGTTCAAGGCAGTCAAGGTAATGTCCCTGGATGCTGAGATTCATTTTATCTGACCTTAGCCTTGGGATCCGGACATCATGGGACAAAATACAAGCCAAGAAACCCTTTCCGTTCATTTTCGTTTGTCCAAACTCCCTTTATCAAAAGCCAACAGATTGAACAGCTCCCGCATCCGGGACCTTACACGGTTCCCATAACGACCCTCCAATTCTGCAGCATTCAGATTGGTAGTGGCGTGGGTCCTGCGTTTTTGATCGATAAACAGTTCATAACGGGAAAGCAATATCTCCCCCATGACATTGCACTCCTTACCAAAATGGAACCCATTGGGCTCCACTCCCAGGTCATCGAAACAATAGAACTGGGAGTCTCCATAGTCACCGATGACCTTATGCCCCACATGGTTGTACGCAAAAACGATGTTTCGACAGGGAATCACAGCGTACGGTCTATGATGGGGCACCATAAACTTCAACAGCTTCATCAGACTGGTCTTGCCACAGCCAACGGGACCCGAAAGCAACAAACCTTTGTCCACATCAATGCCCAACTGATCACAACGGATCCGGTCCCGAATAAAGTAGAGACACAGTTTATAGATGATTTCCCGGTCCGCATGGTAGATCTTGAACCGTTTTCCGAACAATAGCTTGCCCTTTACCTCAAGATAGATCAACATCTTATCAAAATTATAATGGATCTCCCGACCCTTGAGGCTCCCCAATTCATAGGGGATATCCCCTTCTGTGATGATATGTGGTGCATGGTACTTCAAAGTGGCTCATTATAGTCCTTGTCCTGACTTGTACGGAGGTTGTCCCCATATGGAACAGTGCCCCTCAGTTTACCTTGGTTTTCAAAAACCTTAAAACTTAAATTTTCAAAATCTCCTTGTTTACTATGGTTTTCATTGTTTTCCTTGGTTTGTATATGTTTGTTTATAGGTACCAGTACTTGTCCACTACTTGTCCCGATATCGGTACGGCTTGGGTACAGTACTTGTCCACTGCTTGTCCCAAAATCGAACATCTTGATACGGCTGCCTTTGAACGGGTTGTGCGAGGGTTCATAATCGATATATTTCCAATGGCTAAGCTCCTTGATACAACGGTGATAGGTGGACTTGGACCCTATTTTGGAAAAATCCATGACCTCTTCCCTATTGATATAGAAGGCATCCCTGAAAAAATTATTGTTCCATAGCTGGAAAAGGGCCACATAGAGGCTGATATGGGTCGGGTTCAAACGACCGTCCTTGGAAAACTGCCCAAAGACCCCGTTCAAATGCTTGATATAGTTGACTTCCCCCACATCTAGATACGGTTATGGACCTTGTTCCTTTCCAAAACCTCCATGATCTCATGATACTCGTAGTACAGTACCCCACCTATTTTGGTAAAGGGCAAGGTCCCGTTGATCCTCAGGTTCTGCAATGTTCCCGGGGATATCCCCAACAGTTCCCGGACCTCATTGGATTTGAGCCACTTTTTGCCTTGGTGGCCATTCCGGTCCTGTAATAGTGCTTTGATGTCCTCCAGCAATTCAACTTTGAATTCCATGAGGTCCTCCGTGGTGATAATGGTCGCCGCCATACTTCTAGTTTTTAAAAAAGGGCCACCGCATTGTTTTCAACCAATTTGGTGGCCCCATCCTGATTTGACTTTCGTCCACAAAACTCAAAAAGGAATTTCAGAAAACTTCCAGAGTTGGGTCCCATCTTGGGAACGATTTTTTGGCCCAATATTTTGAACCCAATTGTTTCCTTTTGACTAAATGAAGCCAATCCTTAACAAAGGAAAAAAGAAAAATAACGACCCAAACGGCTCCAAAACCAATATTCCCACCTTGGTACCAACTTGGGGAAAATCAAAACTCACTCATCCAAGGAATCCATCCGTTGGTTGAGCATCTCGATCAGCTTGTCCAAAAAACGGGTCTTACTGGTCTTTCTCGACCGTATCTCGATGAAGGTATGGTAATAGTTCCCCAAGTCCACATTGTAAAAATGCTCAAAATGCAAAGCCAACTCTTTGATATCCACAGTACCGCTGTTGATGGCATTGCTCGCATGCAATGCATATAGAAGTTCAATGAGGTCGGTCTTGCTACCGGTCCAGAATAATTTAGAAGGTTTTTCCATAGGTGTGTTCTTTTGGGGTTCCAGGGAATTGTTCAGATCATCCACCTCCTTTCTCAGGTAGACGATCAACATGTCATAGGCCATAATGGTGGCCACTGTACCATCCTGACAGGTGGAGAATCGGTCATCGATCAAAAAGTGGTAGGATTCCAAGGGCAATCTCAAATCGCGGTTGCCACGCACAAAATATTGTTCGTCAAGGGACATGGCCCCCCGCCGGTAATAATTGTAAAATTCCAAATTATCATTGAAGAACGTCTGGAACTTATCGATTTGATGTTGGAGGTATTTGATTTGGGCCGCATTCTTCCCCCTTGGTCGTTTGCTCTCAATACTGAACAGTTTGACATAATAGATCAGCTTGCTAAAGATCTGGGGCTTGACATGCTTAAAGAAATAGATCTCATCCTCTTGGGTGGTAAAGGTCTTTCCCGTAATCTGTTTTTGAAGTTTCCGAATACTCTTCTCCACCAGAACAATTCCCTTCTCCGCTTTGAACAGCACATCACCGTTCCCGCTTTCCAAGGCATCCAATTGACCCTCAAATTCCGATAGCAGCTTTTGGTAATTCATGGCGATGGGTCATCAGTATTGGCCTTCCATGACCCCAAGCAATTCCAAAATAAAATTGTCTCCCGTCTGGAGATAGGCATATTTCCCATATACGGTGGCCCCAAGTTTACGTTTTTCAAAGGCCGCCGTCATCCCGAAATCAATTTTGGGGATACCCAATGTAATGGTCCGTTCAATGGTCCGGTAGAGCAATTGCCTATAGGTGGCATATTCTTCCAATAAGGCATAGTCCATCCCTACAAATGCAGGAACATAGACCTGTTCCCCATTGGTATAACAGAACATTACCCCCAACATCCCGGTCGGTTCCCCTATGGGACGCAATGTGATAAACTCCCATCGTGGGTTTTCGTTCATCAGTTCAAACAGGGTATCGGGAAATGAAAACGTATTGAGCCCCAAATTCCTTGATTGGACCTCCCCGAACAATTTTTTGGCCTGTTCCAATTGTTCGGCTGGGAGCTTTGCCTCCACTTGGCAATGGGCCTGGTCAAGAAAAGGCTGTATCTCTTTTCGAAAATGCCGCCGGTTCCTAGCGGACAATCGCTGTACATAGGTTTCGATGTCAGTCACTCCGCTAACCTTCGCAGTGCAGGAATTGGGCATCCTGACCCGTAGAAAACCATGGCCGTACAGCGCATTGTGCCAAGGGGTATTTTCCAGAAAATCCCTAAGAACGGTCATTTTGGCCCCCAACTCCGATTCCTGTCGTTCCAATAGTGCCAAAAAAGTGTCCAAGGCTTGTTGGGACCGTTGATGGGCACCATCCCAGTACAGGTGTTCCCCTTCCGTGAACAGCGACCCCATTGCAAGTACCATACTGGACAGGTGATAGGGGTCGGTCTGACGTTCCTTTTCCAAGGAAGCGGAAACTTGGGCATTGGCCAACATGTCGTCCTTCCACAGGGCATAGGTCAAAAAGGTCATCAAAATTGGCGTACCGTTCTGGTCCCTGATACATACATAACGAAAGGTCCAATTATGCTCCTTTTTTTCATTTCCCCGAAATACGGTCTCCAGAAATTGCAATCCTTCCCAATCAAACACGCCATGACCGCCCAAATAGTGGTTCCACTCTTCCCGATCCAATTGACCAATGGATTCCTGTACTTCCACCCCCAACCCGTTCTTTGGTTCTTGTTCCAATTTTACCCTGGACTCCAGTTTAAAGGCCTGGAATACCCGTTGGGCATGGGTCTGGGTATCCTCCAAGGCTTTGGGAAAATGATGGTCCATGGCCTCCACCAATGCCTTGATCTCCTCCATTTCATTATGTCTGGATATCGTAATGCGCACCCCTGTGTTCTTGACAGGAACAGCCGGGAAGATACCCAGATTGACATAAAAGCCTTCCCGCATCAACCGGTTCACAAAATTGTATCCGGTCTTGGGCATTCCTGTCCCGATATAGAATACAGGGGATGCGTTTTGGTCGATCAGTGGAAGTTCCGTATCCCTCAAGCAGTCGTTGAAATAGTCGATCCGTTGTCTCAAATCCGATTGAAGCCCATATATCTCCGGGGATAGATGGATTTGGGCCGAGGCAATCGCGGCAGCCACCGATGCGGGCTCCAATTGGGCCGAGAAGGTCAATGGCCCACCAAAGGTCTTGATCTTGTCATATAACCCAGGGTTTGAACAGGCCAATACAGCACCACTGGCCCCAAAGGTCTTGCTCAAGGTCCCGAACAACAATACATTTTCCGGCAATTTATCCAATTGGTCCAATACATACCCCGTTCCGTTCTTTCCCACCCAACTCATCCCGTGCACATCATCAAAATAAAAATGGAGTTGTGGATAGATATCCGAAAGGGCCATCAATTCCTTGACCGGTGCATAGTCCCCGTACATGGAGTAGATGCCATCCGCCATATACCAGATATGTTTTTTGACACCCCTGTACTTCTTGATCTTATCCTCCAGCATTTCCAAATGGTTGTGCCGTATCATCTCAATGGGGACACTTCGCGACCTCAACATCTTGGCCGCATTCTGAACGCTCCAATGTACTTGGTGATCTAAGATGATCACATCGTCATCGTCCACAGCGCTGGGAATGACCCCAAGATGTCCCAAGGTACTGTTCTTGGTGATGACAATGGGAGTCCCG
Source organism: Flagellimonas beolgyonensis (assembly GCF_003992615.1). Lineage (GTDB taxonomy): Bacteria > Bacteroidota > Bacteroidia > Flavobacteriales > Flavobacteriaceae > Flagellimonas > Flagellimonas beolgyonensis. The sequence goes on along the minus strand of NZ_RZMY01000018.1, from coordinate 534,954 downwards.
TACATTTCCCTTATGGATTGTTCCAGTTCGTCGTACAAGGGATGGGAGATATAGGACTTGGACAGGGGAAATTGGGTACCATACTTGTCAATGGCCTGTATGGCGGCCCGTTTCAATCTGGTGTCCTGTTCCAGACCCAGATAGCCCGTGGTCCCAAAATGAAACAGTTCCCCGCCCCCGATCTCAATGGTCCTGCCGGAGAGAGTCTCACCACCGGCATATAAGTGCAGCACTCCCGCTTCCTTGGCATCGGTGAATACCTCATGTACGGTGTTCAAAAAGTTGTGGTGTTTGATCTTTGCCATTTTCTTTCGATTTAATTGTCCTAAAAAGTAATGGCTTTTGTAGGATTAAATAAAATTGTAATATCTATTAATCCGTTTTGGATAAATAATAATCCGTTTCAGATAACTAAAATGCCTTTTATTGGTAAACGTAAAAACATAATCGAAAATCCAATACCAATATTTTTGTAAATTCAATCCCATTACCAGTTTTCCAATCATGAAAAAAACACATGAAAATGCCTATGCGGCTTATCTATTGAGCGATGACCTCCTACATATCGTTTACAAGAAAGGCCATACCATAGACCTAAAGGCCGCACAGGTCATTTGTCCGAGACCGTATGATGCTCCAGAATGGCAAGGAAATGTCCGTGCTCTGTGACATCCGTGAAGTACGAAAAGTCGACAAACCCGCCAGGGACTATTTTGCCCTCGAAGGGTCCCTATGGATAAAGGCACTTGCTTTTTTGATCGACCCTCCGGTCACGGACGTCATCAGCTCTTTCTATCTGGGCACCCATCCTTCAAAGATGCCCACCCGGTCCTTTACGGACAGAACCAAGGCCTTGGCTTTCTTGGAGACAGCCATGATCCTTGTGGCCCTGTTATGGATCGGTGATTTTGCAGATTTCTAATCGAATAAAGGGAAGCCCATGCCAAACAGCGACGACTTCAGGATAAAACGGATCCATGGGATGCTCTTGGAAATGGCCCGTGGGAATTTTTTCTATAGTCTGGAACCCAGCGAAGAAAACGACAATATCTCCTCATTGATCGTCATGCTCAATATGGTCAATGAGGAGATACGGGCCTCGTTTGTCCACCAAGGCTTTGCCAACGCCCATCACACGCCGCAGTGTATCATCCAATTGTCCCTCCTCATGGCCTCAAACGGCAGCATTGTAATGGTCTCCAACAGCACGTGTTCCCTATTGTCGTGCCTTCCCAAGGACATTATCGGCAAACCTGTTACCAAGCTCATGTCGGATATGTCCCAAAAAAAATGGGACAAAAAAGTACCCAAACTTTTGAGAAAGAGCCGTGCTGAAACCGTCCTGCAACTGGAGTTCAAGACATCAGAAGGACTCCTGCTTTCCAAAAGTTGCAATGTCTCCGTATTCCAGACTTTGGACGGTACCGGACAGAAAATTCTCTTGGATACCGTTTTCTTTACCAAAGGGGAACCTTTCGGTAAAGGGATGATGAAAAATACCCTTATGGTCACCAAGGGAACCAAAGATCATAAGGTCCCTATGAGCCAAGGGGATATCCAGATCATTCGGGATGTCCATGACATGATCATCAACAATCTGGAAAAGGATCTGCCCAAACTAAAGGAACTTGCCCTTCAAATGGGTACCAACTAATACAAACTAAAGTATGGTTTCAAACAATTGTACGGCACCACGGTATTTAGGTTCCTGATACAGGAACGCCTACGCAAGGCCAAGACCCTGATCCAACACAGTAGGCTCTCCCTAAAGCACATTGCCCAAATGACAGGGTTCAAGAGCATCACCCATTTCTCACGGGCATTCAAGGAGAAATACGGGCTTCCTCCCAGTGAATTGAGAACCTAATCACCTCACAACCATTTATTTAATCCGTTTCAGATAAGTAAAAATCCTTTTGAAATAAATCAGACCCACGAACTTTGTCATAGCAATCCAAAGGATATGAAAGGTTCATATAAAATACGGCAATGGTTTCCCTATATGGTCAGTATACTCTGTTCCCTATTGTTCCTTTATGCCGCAACAAGCAAACTATGGGATTTCCAACAATTCAAAATACAATTGGGCCAATCTCCCATTTTAACGGCCTATGCCGACTGGGTGGCTTGGTTGGTCCTTATAATGGAGTATACCATTGCATTCCTATTGTTCATCGATGCTTTTCGGCTCAAGGCGCTTTATGCTGCCCTGGGCCTGATGAGCATGTTCACCACCTATATCATCCTAGTGCTCCATTTCAGTGATTATATCCCCTGTTCCTGTGGAGGTGTACTGGAAAACCTGGGATGGACCGAACATATCATCTTCAACGCCTTCTTTATCGTTCTTCTGACCGTGGCCATTCTTCTCTCCATCCCCAAACTCCCTCCAAAAGCAGTGCCATCATGATAGGGAACAACAGTTACATCAAAATCCTTGGAACCATGGGTCTAAGCATTGGCATAATGGTCATCCTGTTCCTTTCATCCGAGCAACAGGTCCACCGCAACAATGCCTTTACCAGAAGATACCCACCCCATCCGATCCAAAAAGTCTACGCTCTAGATCTTGGTTTCAATTCCTACTACATTGCGGGATTTGAAACGGACGCTTTGTTTCTGGCAAACCATACGGCCCCACGCCACTTGCTCCAGATCGATCTAGCTTCCCAAGACACCGCACATATCAAAATCGATTTCCAAGGCAAAAACCTTCCCTATCGTTCCCTAAAAATTGCACTGTTTCCTCCTTATTTTTTTGTCATGGACGGATCCGCACCCTATGTGCTAAAGGGAACTACCAAAGACTGGGTTGCAAAACCCTGGATCGAGGATGCCGGCTATTTTATGAAAGGCATACCGATAGACTCCAATGTGATTTTTTTAAGTACGATCGATAGTCGGGATCAAATGACGGCTCTGGGGCTCTTAAAAAAAACCGATCAAACAGCACTTGAACTGTATCCTGATGTTTTGACCCCTCAGATAGACGGCGTATTTGATGTGGATGGTACCATAATGTTTGACCCAGGGTCCAACACCTTGGGCTACTCTTATTTCTACAGGAATGAATTTCTTGTGCTCAGTCCCAATCTGGATAGTATCAACACCCTAAAATCCATTGATACCGTCACTGTCGCCCAAATACAGTTGGCCACCGATAGCCGTACCCAAGCCTCACAAATGAAGGCTCCTCCCTTGACAGTGAACAAAACGGCCACCCTCTTTCAAAACCTTGCTCTGATAAACTCCCCTCGATTGGGAAGGAATGAACCCAGCCATATGCTCATGGAAGCTTCGATCATCGATGTCTACAACTGGCAAAAGGATTTGTATGCCTTCAGTTTTTATCTCTACGATGAGGGGAGCAAGGTCAAGGAATTTCGACTGTACAAACATTGGTTGGTAGCCCTAATGGGAAGTACGGTCGCGGTATACCGCTTGGACCCCAAATTCTTTTCCATACCAATAAACCCAACCGACAATCCAAAAGAAAAAACTACTGGCCAGTAGCGGGGCTAAGACCGAAAACCCGCAATAGAGTAGGTCATTAATCTTAAATCGTTGACATATGAAATCACGTAAATTGAAATTTTTGATTCCGGTCATGGCCATTGGACTTGGCGTGGCCGCCAGTGCCTTTACCACTCATGACAAGGCTGCAGATACCACGGACAACCTGATCATCGGGTATGTGTATGAATCCCCTACCAACCCCTGTGACCAAAAGTTGGTGGATTGTAATGAAACAGCCGAATTCCTTTGCTACAGTGAGGGACAGCCTGTCTTCAAAATGGATGGGACATCCTGTATCACCCAGTTGAGAAGGGATTGATTCCAAAGAAAAGGAGCCTATCGGCTCCTTTTTTATTGCAATATCACGATAACTCATGGCATCACCCGCCCCATTTCCTGCTGACACAACAACAGATGCCCTTTGGTTGATCCATCCACTGCTCTTTTCATAGCTTTTTCCATTTCCTTGTGAAGCGCCAACAACCGATCAAGAAAAACACTCTTGGAAACATCACTGTACAAATAGGTGTTCTCCCTTGCACTGGGCCGGTCATATCTACGCTCCTCCATTAGGGCTCGCACCAACAATTTCACATAGGCCCTTTGCAGTTTTTGACGCCTTAGACCAATATGTACCACCTTTCCCTCCAGTTCTCCAAAAAGGCCATTTTGAAACTTTTCCATAAGTTGCATGGTCAAACCTACATCCACCGTGGGTTCCATACGTTCCAAACGCTTCATCCTAAAAGGTTCCACCAAATCCGATAATAGTGTCAGTTGTTTTTCCAAAACCACATCGTCGTTGGTTGAAAAGGAAAGTCGGTCCAAGAACTTGGGAGTTGCCAACCAATCCGGCACTTTGAACACATTGGCCATTAGAAACTGTATGGCCTCCATTTGGCGTTCCTTGGGTATGGGCCCATAAACACCGCCTTGCTGAATACCTGATTTGAGCTGCACCCCATAACCGCCCACCAAAGACAGGACATTTGACATTTCATGGTACCAGAGCTCCACCGTTTTCCCATACAATCGTTCCAGAAAAAGATCATCCCGTTGGTCGCCATTCACCTTGGGCAACAAGACCAACACCCGTTCCATGTTCTTTAAACCGAGTACCGCATTTTGGATGGGATCATCATTGTCCACCACTTCATTTCCGGTGCCCGGTCCTATGGTCTTATAATAGCCGGGGTTATACCTGTACCAGGGTACAGTATCCTGCTCCTTTATCCATTGCTCCAATTTGGGACGCTCCCCATCCGGTCCCAGCACGGTATACCCCCATCGAATCTGGTGGTGATCCATAGGGCCCACTTTTTGGATCAACAGGTGCGGTGGAATGGAATCTTCTGGTTGTGCGATATAATTATGACGCGCATAAGTCATGATACTGGGTGTATGTCCCATCCTACGGAGCCATTCGGCTTCCCGCATACGCTCAAAAGGATAGGCAAACTCCCCATAGTTACCATCACGGAGACCAAGGGCATGCCCTGTTTCATGGGCAGTCACAAATTGGATCAGTTCCCCGAGCAGCCCATCTGGAAACGGGTATTGCCAAGTCCGTTTATCCAGAGGGGCACAGCGCACAAAATACTCATCGGACAGGTTTTCATAGGAAGTGGCCAATATGATATCCGCTTTAAGGATCTCCCCTGTACGATGATCGATATAAGTGTCCGCTGTGGAGCCTCTTTTTACCTCCGCCCCCCGGATACCGGCATAGTTTTCCCACCGGATCAGGGAATAATTCATGCTGTTCCGATACACGTCTAAGGTATCCTTGGGCAGGTTCCTGACCTGAATGGCATTGGAAAACCCTGCCGCTTCAAAGGCGGGTGACCATTCCAGGATGCCCGCTTTGATATAGGGTTTCCATTTCTCCGGAACCATGGTATCAAAATAAAAGACAATGGGCCGGACGGGATCGCTGACAATTTTATGGACATTCCTTTTCTCCAAGCGCCAACGGGCAATGCTGCCCAATGGTGCCGTTCCCTGTTTGATGTCTTCCACAAAATAGCCCATCCGCCTATCGAACAATCGGGGCTGCATGGGATCGGGCAACCGAAAAAAGCTGAAGTCTACCAAGACGGTCTTCCTGTTCCCATTCCTGGAAACGGTCCGACGGGTCTGTATGATCGTTTCCCCTTCCAGATAGCCTACTTTCTCAATAAAGCCTTCACCCGGTACAGGGGTCTCCTCCACAAAATCCTTGTACCATGGTATATGGGCACTTAGGAACAGTTCGGTGGCATCAACGATGGTTCCTAGATCATCCGCTGTTTCCGAAACAATTGGAAACCGTGCCAAAACCAGTGCCTCTATCTTGAAATCCTGATTGACCGGTAGGATGGTACCGGCCAAAGAGTTTATCCTTGGTACCTTCAATATCAAATGATCACCTTGTCTTTGCCAGACCACTTGCTGTTGTCCCATGCCATGCCTCACCAAAAGCAGGGGATGACCTAGAATCTCCCGGCCCACTTCCAAGTACAATCGATCCTCCCTGACCTGGGCTCTGATTCCATTGTTGGCCTGCCCGAAAACCGGGCAGACCGCTAATTCAAAAAACAATGAAATCAAAAATGGGAGCATTCCCATGCCATATGTTCCTTTTACTCTTACGCGCATCCCCACAATATCAATAGCCTTCATTCTGCGGCTCTAAATTGGGATTGATCAATAATTCGGATTCGGGCAATGGCAACAACCTATCGGTATTTTGCCAATCTGGTTTCAAGGCACCCAGCACCTCAGTAACCCTTCCTGTCCTTTTCAGGTCAAAAAAACGATGTCCCAATTCGGTGAACAGTTCCACCTGCCGTTCATCCCATATAGCTTCCAGTACCACCCCTTGATCGACACTTGCGATCACTGGAAGTCCTGCCCGTGAACGAATGGCATTCAAGCGGGACAGGGCCTCCGAAAGGGCTCCGGACCGTGCCGCTGCCTCGGCAGCGATCAAATAGACCTCACCCAATCGAACCATTATGGAGCGTTCCAAGGTCTGTTCGGTATTCGTTCCCTGTTTGTATTTGTAGGGGAAATACCAAGTGGAACTGCCATCGGATACGGATCCTACCCAGGAGGACAACCTTTGGTCCCCGATTTCAAAACCAGCGATCAATGTTGTGGACAAGCTGGAATTGGGAGGTGGCGCATTGACTATGAAGGTAAAGCCCTCATAGGTATTGGTCCCGTTCATTGCCACATCCAATTGCCAAAGCGTCTCTGGGCTTTCCGTCAGGAACACCTTGTCCAAATCGGCCTCAAGGGAAGCTCCACTCCCTGAAATGACATAGTTTGCTTCTGACAGTGCCCTGTCCCATTCCCCATGGTACAGGTATGTCCTGGCCAGCAGGGCAGAGACCGTCCAATGATCGACCCGTAGTTTTGAAGGATGGACCATTCCAGTGGGAAGTGATCCCTTGGCTTCCAAAAGGTCTGCGATAAGGTACTGGTACACTTCTTCCACCTTCATTCTTGCCACCTCCCGATTTATGCGATAATCGGTATCCGTGATATAGGGAACGGGGCCAAATAGGTTCATCAGGTAAAAATGGACATAGCCCCTTATAAATTTCGCTTCGCCCATGAACCGTTCCCTGTCCGCCTCCAAAAGTTCCGAGGATGCCCCTACCCCTTCGATGATCCTGTTCGCTTCATAGATGACGGCATATCCGGTGTCCCAAAACGATTTGACGGTATTGTCCGAAGGAAGGACGTTGTTGTCCGCATATACCTGCACGTTGGGCAAGTCTATGGCATTCAGGTCCAGTTCATCCGCATAGTGTCCCATCAGATAGGACACGCCGGAACTTCGTCCATTGGAAAATGCTGTTTCCCGCAATTGGGCATAAATATGGCCAAGGGCCGCTTCGACAGTGGCATTGTCCTTAAAAACGACCTCTCCCGTAATCTGGTCCTGGGGCAGGTCCACATCCACAAAATCCTCACAGGAAAACAGGCCCAGATTCAAAATGAGTATACTCCCGATGAACAATCGGATGTTAATCAGTACTGAAATATTTTTATTCTTCATGGTATGGGATTAAAAGGTTAATTGTGTTCCGATACTCACCATACGCAAGGGCGGTACGGTCTGATTGCTTCTGGTTTCAGGGTCCAGCCCCAGATAATCGGTCCATGTCCATAGATTCTGCCCCCTTAGGAACACCTCACAGCCAAAACCTTTGTTTTTCTTATCGGCAACTTCATAGGACAGGGAAAGGGTCTTTAAACGGATATAGGAGGCGTCGGAAACCGCTGCATCGCTCTGCTGGTAATTGAAATGTCCGATCAGGGGGTCGATGGACTGCCCAATGGAGAACCGTTGTGCCCCGGCCATGTCGCCGACTTCCCGCCACCTGTCCAGTACCTCGATGGGCTGGTTGTTCCTGCTCCCGGGTATACTGGCATCCCTCCAATAGTTCCACCCCAGTTGTTTGCTAAACTGAAACAGCACGTCCAACTGGAACTTGCCCAGGGATATCGTATTGGAAAGTCCTCCATAGTATTTCGGGTTCAGGTCCTTGATCACCTGCCGGTCATCATTGGACGAAATGGTCCCATCCCCGTTGAAATCTTCGAATTGGTGGATTCCTGTTTCAGGATCTACCCCAAGGCTATGATAGAGTTTCAGGATGTTCAGAGGTTGTCCCACCACCAATTGGTTGGCATAGGTGGATCCCACCAGGTCGGGAAAGGACACCAATCTGTTCTTGGGCAGGGTCAGGTTAAAAGAGGTGGTCCAACGAAAGCTCCCTTTCCTGATATTGGTGGATTGCAGCTCCAGTTCCCAACCCTTGTTCTCCACCGTGGCATCAAGGTTACCGTTGATGGAGGAAAATCCGGTGGTGCCGGGCAAGGGGATGCCCAACAATTGGTTGGAGGAACGGTTTTGGTAATAGTTGCCACTGACCAACAAACGGTCCTCCCAAAAACCCAGTTCCATACCGAATTCCAGTTTCTTGTTGCTCTCCCATCCGAAATCAGGATTGAACAAACGGGTCGGCAAGAGCACTGGGGCGTTTTGATACTGTGAACCTCCAAAGGAATAGGTATCCAAATATTGATAATCCCCGATCTGATCGTTTCCCGAGGTACCATAGCTCCCTCTTAACTTCCCATAACTGAGAAAGGAAAGGTTTCCTTTGAAAGGTCTTTCCTCCGAAAAGAGCCACGCCGCACCGATGGCACCAAAATTGGCAAACCGTTTCTCGGGACCAAACCTACTGGAACCATCGCGCCTGCCAGTCAGGTTCAACAGGTACCGTCCTTTTAGGTTCAGGTTCAACCGACCAAATACTGCATGGTACCGGTACCGCTGATCGACATCCGCCAAAATCGCAACATCCGCGCCTGCGGACAAACTCTCCAACAAACTGTTGGAACTGAAACCTGTGGCCCGCTGTGAGACCCTGTCACTGTACTGTTCCTGAAAGGACATCCCGCCCAACACATCCAACTTCAACGCCCCAAAGGCATGTTCCCATTGCAATTGGGGTTCCACGATCCAAGAGGTCCTCCCCCCTGTGTTGTGAACGGCATAGGAATATTCACTGCCTACGCCAAAAGCAGGATTATAAATGGTGGATGGTACCGTACGCAGTTCGGTCAGGTGGTTTTCCGTATAGCCCAAATTGGCCTTGAACCGCAGCCCTTCCGTCATTCGATAGGAAAACACTGCATTGCCGATCAAGGTGGTGGCATCCGAGGTGTAGTCACTTTCCAAATTACGAAGGGGGTTGTTCCAAGTGGAATTCTCCCAGTTCAATTCCCCGTTCCCGTCATAAAGGTCGGGGGCATTCGGGGGCAACAGCAAAGCCTCCAATACCAAGGAACTTCCATTGGGCAAGTCATTGCGCTCCGATATAAAATTGGTCGACAGCTGCATTGAAAACCGCCCATCCGATGACCGATGGCTCAGATTGGCAAGCCCTGACACCTTGGTATTCCCATAATCACCGGGAAAAACGGCTGTTTGGTCAAAGAAGCTTCCATTGACCAAGAATTGGGTGCGTTCCGACCCTCCGGATATGGAACCTTGGACATTGGTCATGTAGGAAGTCCTACCGAACAAGGTCTTTTGCCAGTCCGTATACCTTTCCACATCCCAGGTTCCATTGATGTCATAGGCATTGGCCGGAATGGGATCGATACCGTCATTGCCATAGGCCTCCCTGCGCATCGCCACGAAATCTGAAGTACCCAAAAGGTCCATGTATCGTGCCACGGATCCCATGCCTGTCACGATATTGAACCGTGCCCGAGTATCCCCTGCACGTCCTTTTTTGGTGGTGATCAGCACCACCCCATTGGCACCCCGGGAGCCATAGATTGCGGTCGCATCGGCATCCTTCAAGATTTCTATACTTTCGATATCGTTCGGATTGATAGCGTTCAGGGGACTCACCCCAAGACCGGGAATGGGTAGGGAAGCCTGTTGCTCTCCCAGACTGGAGGAGGAATACGGCACCCCGTCGACCACATACAACGGATCGTTACCCGTGGCCCTTATACTGTTCCGGCCCCTTATCCGGATATTGAAATTTGTCCCGGGCAGCCCCGAGGTCTGAACAACCTCGGCACCGGACACCCGTCCCTGCAAGGCGGCCAAGGGGTTGGAAACCGGCTGCTTTTCAATAGCAACGGCCCCTACCTTGACGATACTACCGGTACGCTCCTTTTCCGAAACGGTATAGTACCCTGCATTGAGGACCACTTCCCCCAATACGGTGACATCCTCTTCCATCACCACATTGACCACATCCCTACCATCGACACCCATGGAAAGCGACCTAAAACCCACCATGGAAAAGACCAATACATCATCAGGGGAAGCAACAATAGCAAAGGAGCCATCGAAGTCTGAAATGGTACCCCGGCCACTGGACTCCACCACAATGTTCACCCCGGCCAAGGGCACTCCCTTGTCATCCAACACCTTTCCGGTTACTTCTTCCTGAAAGATGGAATACCCTCCCGCCCTGACCTCAGGGGGAAAAAAGGGACACAACAACAAATAAAATAGCAGGAACAGACCTATCCTGCGCACGTAAAAAGATAATTTCTTCATAATTTTGAGATAGTTTGATTAAATAGTTAGTTAATTGAATCTCACCTCCGGACACCAACTACCCAGTCTGGAGGTTTTTTGATCACACTGCCCACAAGTCACCGCAAAGCCGTAACTTTCTGGAAGGCATCAAGGTTCGGACAAAGGCCATCCTGTCCAAGGTTTTTGATACCTTGGAAATTGGATTCCCAAAAAGAGAAAGACTATGATTTCGCTATAGGGTCGGATGCCCAAAAAGTGTATGTGTCAGCTATGGAACAAAAGGAAAACAACAAACCGAAAAAATGCAGCGTATATCCCATAGCTATAGTCAAAAGGTAATTAAATGGGATTCTTGGGCTTTTTCTTAAAAAGGATATCGAACACCGAATGTGACGTCCCAAAAACAGGACAACAACACGGTATGAATCCCACATAAAAAAACTGCCAAATGTTTCCCATAACCCTTTGGTTGGGCGAAACCTCGAAACAATAAAGAAATCAAACGCTGAGAAGAAAGTTGAAAAAAAATCTAATCACCCAAAAAAAGGCGTGGAACTCAACTTATCAATCTGAGGTACTGGTATACCGTGCAACGATAAGCAAGCCCACGCCCGGGTCGTGAGCAATCTGCTTATTGTCTCGTTGCAAAAATTACCAGTTTTCAGATTGAGACTCCAAGCGAAAGCTTCAAATATGTTCTAAAACGAAGAATCGCAAATGTAAAAAACGGTCTCCAATTATTAAGAGATCGACCCAAATATAATACAATTAATCGGTACGGTCAAGCGTACCGATTAATAATTTGTCTTGAAGTTAATTGCAGATGTGAAAAGCCTCCAAGAAGAAAATATCAAAATCAAAATAGCAATTAGCCTGCGAATCCTTTTGAAAAAGAGCAAATGGAATACTCAAATCAGGGGAAAAGATGACTCTATAGGTGACAGCCACAATACAATTGCTTTAAATGCATATATCAGAAAGGCCACTGTTACAAAAATTTTCAATGCCAATTCAAATCCGAAGTCAACAACTTTGATCCTTATTATTGAAGCAATGGGATTTAAATGGAGTGATTTTTCAAAGATTTATGATTCACTAGAAAAGAGTGACATAGAAGATTTCAAAAAAGCAAAATCATCTGAAAGAGAAAATACAGTGCAAAATTCCTTATCACGGTAAAACTCTTATTTCTTTAAACAATTCTTTCAATCTTTTTTAGAGAATTCTTACATTTATTCCCTACTCCCCCCAAAGATTTATTGGACCACATGTTTGCTATGCAAAACTAGAATTGTTAAATGTTCCTCACAGTCATCCAAAGCATTAGAATATACGAAACAGTTTTCCATATAACGTTTTACTTGAACTATAAAAACCAACCGTACAAACAGAGCATTTGGTTAATTCCATCACGAAAGCTGATACTCAAAAAGCCAAAAGGGTTGTTTAAATCAAGCTCTTAATTAGCTTAAATGAAGAAATTGAAATATGCATATATCAAACCTTAGGCTATGGAATTTTAGAAAATTCGGAAGCACTTCAATGATTGATTTAGAAAAGCCAGATTTAGATTTGAATTTCACTACAGGAATAAATGTATTGATTGGAGAAAATGACTCTGGAAAGAGCGCAATCATCGATTCAATAAAACTTACCTTGAAAACTCACAGTTACGAATGGTTTAGGTTAGATTGGGATGATTTTTATGAAGGTTCAGATAGATTACGAATTGAATTAAAGTTTGATAGTCTTTCAGATGAAGAAGCTAAAAATTTTACAGAATGGCTGGGGTGGATTGGCGAGGGAGATGAGGCAAAACCATTTTTAAGGTTGATTTATGATGCTACAAGAAATATAGATGACCAATATATCTATCCAACGGAAATTAGAGCAGGAGTTGATGAGTCTGGATATCAGCTAACAGCTGAGGCAAGGGAGTATTTAAAAACAACTTATCTCAAACCCTTACGAGATGCTAAATCAGAATTAATTCCTCGCAAAAACTCTAGGTTATCTCAAATTCTTCAAGGGCATGAGGCATTCAAAGGAAAAGACCAAGACCACTTATTGGTAGGTTTGTTTCAAGACTTCAATAATCATGTTGCTAAATACTTTGAGGGTACCGACAAGGATGACGTAGCACTTACAGGCGAAAACGTTAAAGGTAAAGAACTGAAGGATGAAATAGATAAGTTTATTCAAGCCTTTTATTCAAAGGATAAAGAATCCAGTTTTGGCGTCCTTGGTAATAATCTCAAAAATATCTTAGAAAAGCTTGAGTTATCTATTAAAGACGAACTAAACCCAGGATTAGGAACTCTAAACAGATTGTTTATGGCTTCCGAGTTGCTTCATCTTCAAAAGAAAAATTGGAGTGGTTTAAGGTTGGGACTAATTGAAGAACTCGAAGCGCATCTTCACCCTCAAGCCCAAATGCAAATCATTGAAGCACTACAAAACGAAGAAAATATTCAATTAATCTTAACTACTCATAGCCCTAATCTAGCTTCAAAACTAAAGCTAGAAAACTTAATTATCTGTAATGACAATAATGCTTTTCCAATGGGGGCAGTATACACAAAATTAGATTCTGATAATTATAAGTTTCTTGAAAAGTTTCTTGATACAACGAAAGCGAACCTGTTTTTCGCTAAAGGAGTTATTCTGGTGGAAGGTTGGGCCGAAGAAATATTAATTCCCAGCATAGCAAAGGCTATAGGGATAAATCTCACTGAAAAGGGCATCTCAATAGTAAATATTGGAAATACAGGATTCGACCATTACTCCAAGATATATCTCAGGAAAGAAGAGCCTCACATGAAAATTCCGGTTGCGGTAATCACAGATTCGGACATTAGAGAATATGAAAAAGATGGAGATGATTTTGTAAAAAGAGATGAAAATACAGTCCAGATAGAAACACAAGGAGCTATTGATACGAACAATACAAAATCTGAACAATCGATAAAATATTATACCGCACAAAACTGGACTCTAGAGTATTCTTTGTTTAAATCTACCAGCCTAACATCCACTTTACAAAGCGTGTGTAGGTCAATTCATTCTGGAACAGATTGGGACACCAATTTTGAAAAGATGCTTGCCATAAAATTGATTGATAAGAACAGGAAATTAAGCAAAACGGAAGTTGCCTATAGAATAGCAACTGCAATAGATGAAGACTTAAAAAAGGCTCCAGAAGAGCGATCCATCATCATTGATTCCGATAATGATGACAGCATCAAATATCTAATTCAAGCCATAAGATATGCCGCAGGAAATTAATATAACAGATGCGGATATTGAATATGCAGAAAAAGTCCTTTTAACTGAAGGAAAAGCGTTTGACGAAGAAAGGAGGTTGTTTATTCGCAACCTAAGTATCCTTGACTTACAAGCTGTACCTGGCAGTGGTAAAACAACCGCTCTTCTGGCAAAGCTGCTAATTTTGGAAAGATATATGCCATTAAAAAATGGTCGTGGCGTATTGGTTATTTCTCATACTAATGCAGCTGTTGATGAGATTAATGAGCGAATTGGTAAGCATTGCCCTAAACTTTTCTCATACCCAAATTTTGTAGGGACTATTCAGAGTTTCGTTGACACATTTCTAGCGATTCCATTCTACACAAATCAATTTAAACAAAAACCGTTTCGCATCGATAATGAAATCTATGACGAACAAGTTGAGCGGTTCTATTTAAACACAAGAAATAAAGGCCTCAAGAATTACCTTGATAGGCAAATCGATGGATTAGCATTTCTGAAGTCCATTCGAATAACAACCGAGGGTAAATTGATTTCATACTTAAATGGTACTCCTGAAACATTCAAACTTAAAAACCCAGAAACAGCCACATATAAATCTCTACTTCAATTCAAACTAAACCTTTTAAAAAAAGGATACTTGCATTTTGATGATGCATATTCTCTGGCTGATTTTCAACTAAAGTCAATAAGTAATTACCCATCCATTCTACAAAAAAGATTTTTATACGTATTTGTAGATGAAATGCAAGACATGGATATTCACCAACATAATTTAATTGAAGCTGTTTTTCATCCAGACGAATCCACGCAATCAGTAATTCAAAGATTAGGTGATAAAAACCAAGCTATTTACAATGGAGGATCTGTACATCTTGAAAATATCTGGTCTATCCGAAATAATGTGATGTACATCAATGGAAGCCACAGGCTAAATAACAGAATTGCTTCTTTGGTCCAAAACCTTGCTCTAACCCCAAATCCTGTAGAGGGAAGAAATATTAATCCAGATGGTTCTGATATAGACATTAAACCAACAATCTTTGTGTACAAGGATCACACAATAGAAATGGTTATTCCAGCATTTGCGGATAAAATAAAAGAATTACAAGCCTCTGGTTCAATCCCCATAAATCCAACCCATAAGTTCATGGCAGTTGCTTGGAGAAAAGAACATGATGATCACGATAAAATAGCATTATCTGATTATTGGCGTTATTTCGCAAAATCCAGTTCTGGTAAACAAATAGATTTCAAAGTCCTCGAAGATTACGTTCTGTACGTTGATAAAAAGAAAAAAACTTTGGAATCTGTTCGTAAGAACATTCTAAATGCACTTTTGAAGATTCTTCGCTTAGAAAATGTTTCAGATGTAAATGATAGAGTTTATACGAAAAGAAAATTAATGGATTTATTTAAAGCGCTTGAAAACAATGAGTATGAGATTTTAAAATTAAACCTTTATAAATGGTCTATTGAAATCGTTAGAGGCAAAAATCAAGAAACGTTGAATTCAATTAGGGATTATATTCCATCCTTTCTGCATGTTTTTCAAAGAACAATAACTGCTTCAACAGACTTTATAAATGGAGATTCTGAAATCAACCCTGGTTATATTGAAGAGGAGTTACATTTAAACACATTCGATTCTGAAGGAATAAACATAGAAATTGGCACGGTACACTCTGCAAAAGGACAAACTCACACAGCGACTTTATATCTTGAGACTTACTATCAAAAAGATGGTAGTGGAGCTAGTGCCAAATCCTATGAATCCCAAAGATTGGCGGGACAATTAATGGGAAATCAGATATCATCAACTGTTGGGACAAGAGTAAAGCAATCCGCAAGAATGGCCTATGTTGGATTTTCTAGACCAACACATTTATTATCTATTGCGATTCATAAGGATCGATTTGATTTTGTTCTATCTGATATAAATGGTGATGATTGGGAAATAATTGAAATTGAAACACAGAATTAACATACACATTGACAAGAAGCACAAAACCAACAGCACTAGTCAAACTTGGCAAAGAGTACATTATAATAAAACACGCAAACACAACAACATCTACACACAATGCCCTTCGGGACACTGTGCATAGCCAAATCGTTAGCTGTAAGATAAAAAGATGAATAGATAAACAATGAGTAATGAAACTCCAATGATAAACATTCTGACTTATCAGCTTCCTTATAAGTTGACTAACCAGATATATAATGAATACCAAAGTCGACTAAAAGAAGTAAGCTATTTAATCGAAAATTACAAGACTTACAAATCTTTAATTCAGCATATCAATACTGTTGAGCTATTTCTTTCACTTTCAATTTTCCACAAAAGAGTGATTATGAACCTTGATGGAGCTGTAAAGTTTTATGGAACCGTAACCTCAAAAGGAGAAACTGATACAATACAGATTGGCGGATATAAAATGACAGAGGATGAAAAGAATAAGATTCTTGCAGTTGTAATCAACTATAATCAATTACTTGAGAAGTTTTCAATACCTCCAACGGTTATGGAGTATTTTGAAACCCGAGAGTTCTTGAAAAAATTGATTGTTTATAAATCTGAAATTGAAAATGTCAACAACAAGCAAAAACCAAAAGGAAAAAAAGAAAGCAAAGACAACGAAGAAGATGACTTCGACCTCCCCTTTTAAAAGCCATGCACAATTTGAAAAGGAGATTAGAGATTTTGCAAACAAGTATAAGGCTATTGTTGTTAATCAAGCCAAAAGGACAAGTGACTATTTCGAAATGACTTGCTACAACTATATCATAAGATTTTACGAAAACAACGGATATGATGTGTCAATTGAAAATCTTCAATCAGGTAAATACAGGTATAAATGTTCTCCTTCAGGAATACAGTCGAACTTTTCTCACTTTTTAATAAGTAAGAGAGTGAATAACAGAAGAAGAAGTTTTGAAATACAACATAACGTTGCCATTCAAAGCTCTCAAGATGACGAAATATTCACTACTCCGGATATAGCAATTATTAAGAAGGGGAAAGTGAAATACACCAAAGAATATTATGATACTAAAACAACATTTTCTTATGTTGAGAACAAGTACCTAATTTCATTCTGTGAAGTAAAGCAGTTTAATCCCTATCCTGAGTTATTGTTCAATTTCATTGGAGTAGTAAATGAGCTGAAAAAAGATTATATGACTGATGATGGTAAAGAAGAATCACCAGTTCATATTGCCCCAAGTTTAATGATTTCAGGAAAGCCTAATAAGCAAACTAAAAGAATTAGGGAATCACTTGAAGATAGGTACTGCATTAATATATTCTTTGATTTATTTTATAATGCTACTTACATATTCTCAAAAGGAAACATTAATCAAATACGAAACACAGGAAAAAAACCAAGCAGTTAACAAGGAGGGTGACAGTTGAACATGGTGTAACCGTGCATGCCGTTACAATTTCACTTTAGAGATGAATTGGTTCGCTGATTGGTGTAAACGGGGAACAATGTCTTTTTAGATTACCCTAGAGTGTTATTTTTACTTGTCGATTATGGCCTTTGGGATACTATCTTTTCTCAAATTTCAACCTTGGCAGAACTATCTTATACTCCTTTTCATCGTCCTTGTTGTACCAATAAACAATATATTCTGAACTGGAACTGGTTATATCATAGCCCTTTTTGATCATTGGGTTGTATTGTTCTGTGACAAACTTCTTTGAGAACAGCAATAGATTGCCTTGATTTTCCTTGGCCAGTCCAGGGGCTTCGCTTTCTCCAAAGATCTTGATGTCCTTTTTAAGTGTGTCTCCTGTTTTGATTGTCCTTAAAATTGATAAGGGTGCTTGATATTTAAAGGAATTTAAACTTACGTCCTTGTGCCCCAAAATCATCTCATACCCCAATGGTTCACTTAACTCCCCTGTAAACCTAGTTCTGCTCAGGCTTTTTGATTCAATCTTGTCATAGAAGTCAATATTGGTGTGGATATGCAAGGTCTTCTTGGCCCTTGTACTGGCCACATATAACAATCTTCTAGATTCATCAGTGGTACAATCATAATCTACCACCAACATCATTACATGATCATATTCCTTACCCTTGGCCTTGTGCATGGTTGATACTACAATACTTTCTGAATCAGGATTAATGGCATCTTCCATATTGACCTCCCTACAGAATTCCCTCCATTCCACTAAAAGCTTTTTGTCAGGATTTGCATGATCAAATTTCTTGATCAAGGCCATACAGGTTTCATAGTGTGGACTTTGCTTGAATCCACTTCCAAACCAATCCAATGCCAGGTCCCATAACGTCTCGAATATTATTCCTGATTCCCCAACCTCGCTACTCAATTTTTGATCAAAGCACCTGATCTCAAACAAATCGGAAACACGAAACCCATCAAACCCTGCCATTAACTTTACCTTGTACCCTAGTGTCTTTAGCATAGAGCTCACTTGCAATGCTTCAATATTTGTTCTGGTCAAAACGGCCTTACTTCCGGGCAACTGCTTTCCAGCTATGTATTCAACGAAAGGTTTCTCCAAATATTTACCATTGTATGTAACAATATCAACACTTCCTCCACCCCTGCTTCGACTGGCAATCAGCTGTTGGCTTTTTAACCTGTTTCTAAGATGGGTCAGCACCTGATTGTTGAACTCCACGATCTCGGGACAACTGCGGTAGTTTTTGGGAAGTGTATATAAAGTCGCAGCGTATTTATTTCTGAACCTGCCCATGAATGCATTTGAAGACCCCCTGAAACTGTAGATGTTCTGGTCGTCGTCCCCAACGGCGATCACTCGCGGTCTTTCTGCCTTTTCGATGATCAATTCTATCAATTCCCACTCTTCTTGATTGATATCTTGGAACTCATCGAACATTAAGATGCTCTTGTTCTCCAGGGATGAAATATCAATTTCCCCGTCTCTTATCGCTTTAATGCAATCCTGAATTACATTTTGGGACTTGTCAAGGTCGCCCAATTGGCCCAACAATTGAAAACAGAAGCCATGGAAGGTGGTGATCTTGATAAGCCCGGCATATTCGGGCACTAGGTTTCTGACCCGTTGTTTAAATTCCAATGAAGCTGCCTTTGAAAAGGTAAGCATCATGAATTGTTCCGGCTTTATGTCCTCGATCAGCAACAAACTGGCTATTTTATGGACCAAGACTTTGGTCTTGCCACTTCCCGGACCGGCATAGACCAATATATGGTCCGATTTATTGTCCTCGATGACGTTGGTCTGGTCGGTGTCCAGGTCTTCGATGATCTCCATAAAGCGTTTGGGCGTTATTGCCCTCTGTATTTCCTTTTTCTTTCTTGGAAAATATCGGGCCAAGAACTCCTCGTAGTCCAATGTGAAATAATCATTGACATATGCCAAGGCCGATTCATAATTCTGGACACATTTCTTGGCATATTCCCCAACAATATGAATCTGCTCCGTTCGATGTAGATAGAATTCTTTGATTTTGCTGTAGTTATCCGCAGTAAACACTCTTTTGCCCGTATCCACGTCCGATATGTTCAGTTTGTTGTAAAAAACCATGAATCCTCCTTCCAAGGATATGGCTTTTATATCGTTTAAGAACAACAGGCATGTTTCGTATTTTTTGGTGTTCTCCTCTATCAGGTTCCCCATAAAGTGGTTGGATTCCTTTAACTCCAGTAAGGAGAAGGAGACTGGCACTTCTTCCTTGCCTCCTATATGTTCTTTGTTGTTGACGGCAAGGTTTTCAAGAAAACCGAATGTCGACAACGATAGATCGTGGCGCCATTTTATATCTTCAATGAGATCTTCCCGTTTGATAAACGCTATTTCATAAATGTCCTTTTCTTTGTCCTTCCTACTCTTCTTGACAAATCGCCTTTTGTCCCAATACGTCAGCAAGGCTCTTATGAACGCTACATTTGACCCAACGACCCCGCTATCCAACAGCCTTTGGTTCAATTCCCGTAACGGGATTTGCAGTTTATTCGCCTTAATAATGTCAAGTATGCCCTTTTCTACTTTTAAATGGTCCTCCAAAATTCTTTTTGAACCATTTTTGGATTGGACCAAACTCAAAAAAGCGGTCAAATCCTTGGCATCACCCAATATTGCGTGGTCCCTTAGCATTCGAATGACATCCTGTATCCTTTTCGCGCTCAACTGTGTGGTATCAGCAAGATAATCCACCCTGGTCTCGCCATCGGTGATCAATCGTTTTAAAACGATGCCACAGTCTTTCTTGTCTTGATCTGTTATTTTTTTGCTGTTTCTAAGGATCTCCTGCCCACTGTCAAAACTTTTGACCAGTAAGCTATCGGCAAATACCCGAGGTGAATTTAAGGACCTTACCAAGAACCCTTGGTCTTCCAAAGCTGAAATAGCTGTCTTTACTTTCGTTTCCAAGTCCAACATCTCTGCGTCCCAACCGGATTTCTTGGCAATCTCCAAAGCCGACTGACTGATTTTGTCCCTGAACTTCGCTTGGCCTTTGATCGCTCTCCAAATATCCTTTATCTCCTTATGGTTTAATTTGGTCTGCTGTAACAAACTGAAATGTTTGTTCAAATCCTCCTCACTGTACAATATGTAGCACTTGGCATTGATTTTTTCATCCCTTCCGGCCCTGCCCGCTTCTTGGACATAATTTTCGAGTGAGTCTGAAATATTATAATGGATGACAGTCTTCACATTATCCTTGTCGACTCCCATCCCAAAAGCTGAAGTGGCCACAATGATTTCATGCTCCTCCCCCATGAAGGCATCCATGTTTGTCTTTTTGGTATCCTTGTCCAGTTTTCCATGGAAAAAAGTGGAACTAAAACCAGCTTCATTTAGCAAAGCACAAACGCTTTCTACCTGTTTAGTTCTGGAGGCATAGACAATTGCCGGCTTTTCACAATCTTCAAGTACCCGTAGCAAATAACCCATTTTGCGCTCGGGTTCTTCCACGTTGATCACTTCATAGGACAGATTGGACCTCCCTTTATTCGTAATGAACTCGTCCAACTCCAAGCCCAATCGGTCTTGGAAATAAAATTTGATGTCCTTGATTACCTGAAGCTTTGCAGTGGCCGTGAAACATGACACCGGTATCTGCGATACATTTTTTTCAGATTCTATTTTTTTTATAAAATCCGCTATGAACAGATAATCGACCCTAAAATCCTGCCCCCAACTTGAAAAACAATGGGCCTCATCAATGACTATCCGGCCTATGGACCGCGTCAATATCAACCTAAAAATTGATGGAGATCTTAAGGATTCTGGGGATAAATACAGTAAATCTGCTCTTCCATCAGATACCATTTCAAATGCCTCCTGACGTTCAAGTGGCGACAACAAACCATTGATTGCAACCGCCTTGGTTATCCCAAAACGGTCTCGTAAGTTGTCGACCTGATCTTTCATAAGGGATATCAAAGGTGAGATGACAATGGTCAAATGCCTTGTGGAAGCACCTCGCATCAATGCCGGCAATTGGAAGGTCAGTGACTTTCCTCCGCCTGTGGGAAACACGGCCACAAAAGATTTTCTTTGCAAACCTGCCTTTACGGCCTCTTCCTGTAAACTAATTATTCTGTGTTCTTCAAACTTTCTAAAATCCCTATAATTAAAGAAATCAAAGAGGGCCTTTTTGGGATTTAACTTATTCGAACAATAGGAGCACCCGGGATCATCACAAGAGTTAAATCGGATGTCATTCAATATTTTTTCTGTTTCCGGATATTCATGCCTGACCCAAGGTGGCAAAACCGCATCGTTATCCCCTAACTTTAGTAAGGTAAACACATAAGCTAGACCAACAGGAAACTGCCTTGAAATACAATCCAAATCAACACCATAGCATATCCCCTCTCCAATTAACCGGCCAATGTGTGTTTTAACTAGTTTGGATTCATCAAAACCAGCCATATCAAAAAAAGCATTAAAGCTGGGATCGTTCTTTAGCAAGCTATAGTATACACTTCGCTCCTCTATATTTAATTCATTGAACCTGTTCAACTCTTTGATCAAGTAGTCTTCCGTCAATTTACAATCCGAGAGTGGGTTGTTGACTTCCGATGCATTGACAATATGGTACCCTTTGGTAAGCTTATGGTTTGGCCGCTTTACAAATAAAATGGGTGACCATAATAAGGTATCAATAAGTTTCTTCCCTAAGAAAATCTCGTCTCCTAGCTTACTTTTTAGCTTTGGAACATCATGTTTGATAATGTTATGACCACAAATGTATTTGGCCTCCTTTATCCATTGCTCCAGTCTATTGCTATTTCGTTCATGCAATTCCTGTCCCTTAAAAGTAGCTCCATAATCTTTTATTGTGTCGGTTTTAGGATTGATCTCAATGTCTAAAAACAGGATGTTTTGCATACTATAATTTGGTTTCACCTAGTCCGCCCCATCGTACTTGAACCATTAAACATGATTATTTTTTCAGTACGCCTTCAAGCGGATATGAACTGGCCCCGTTCAAAGCTAAGTCATGGTTTCATCTTTTGAATTTGGTGCATTTTCTTTTTTTTTGAGCATCATTTTTTCTTTTTCAATTTACGGTTTTCCAAAATCTTTTTATAATTCCCAAACTATACTGGAAACACAAACCATAATTCATTTCCCTCTTAGGGAAAATCTGAGCTATAGTCCCTGTCCCATCCCGTTGCTTTTCCTCCTTCGCCGCGTGAGGGATTGCATTGGAAAGCTCGTCCTTGACCCAAATAGGGTGGCCTTGCAACGAAAAGCCCCGGTCCCATTGAGGCACGCCCAAAGAAACTATCCATCGAACGAAAGACAAATTGGATAATCCTACCTAACATCCGTTATTTTAAACCACGTAGGGTGGAGAATCAATCTTATAAAATAAATTAAATTTGATTTTGTTAGGATTCCTTACTATATTTGATCGGCAATAGTGCCATAAACTTTAATATTAAAAAAATGAACAAGTCTATTTTTTATCATGCAGGATGTCCCGTTTGTGTCAGCGCAGAACACGACCTAATTGAACTCATTGGGGAGGGCAAAATCGAAGTAGTGCATATCGGGGAAAAAAGGGATAGGATCCAGGAAGCGGAAAACGCCGGTGTAAAATCAGTTCCCGCCTTGGTCACTCCCAATGGCAACGTCCTACATATCAATTTTGGGGCATCCATGGATGATGTCAAGTCGTGACCTTTATAGTTAGGATTCCTTTCTTTTAAATTTTAATTCAATTATGTCTTATGAAACCACTATGTATCTTTTTGACAACTCTCCTAGGCCTCTCGACCTCAATATCGATAGCCCAGGGAAGTGGATATGACAACGATGATTTTCACATCAACAAGGTCAATGTAACCCATAAGGCCGACCTGGGCATCATCGTCTGGGAAATCTCGGTAAAGGGTACCGCAGGCAAAATAACACCGGTAAAAGCAGGTCAATTGGACGGGGCACCGGTATTGGGGTATGTATTCCCCACCACACTACATTCCTCAGACGTAGGGTTCAACCCCACTGATGGGATCGTTACCCTTGCACTAACATCCCATCCAGATTTTGATGACACCCCTTTATGGGACGAGAACAACGATCGGCTCTATGACAATGATGGTGTGGTATGGCATCCCCATTGGGTCATTCTTGTCGAGGATGATCGCGTGGGTGGTGGCCTATCGGTCAAACAATTCAAGAAAGCGGATGAAACCGTAGTCCTGCCGCCCACCAATCCGGGCATGCCCATGTACATGGACTCCCCAGGCTATCCCGTTACCGCCAAAAACAGGACCATCAAGGTAGTGGTACCGGCCTATCGGATGAACAACAGAACAGATTTCAAATACGATGGGGTCACTGCCTTCTTAAAAGTGAACACAAGTAATGGGGATTTGCCCATGTTGGGGGTCTATGAGGTCTTTGGTGTGGCAAGTGGGAACCTGTCCCTTCCCTTCACCGTAAAAAAATAAGGTGATGCAGCTGGAAGTCTGGGATACCTATATTGAAAGAGGGGACGGAAAGACCATGCACTTTGACATTCTAGTGCCCAGTGGTGTAACGGATGAATCGATTGTATTGGATTATGGAAGGGATTATCTAAGGACCAAATCCTTTGCAACACATCATTTGGCCACGCAGCACTGTCGTTTCTGTCACATTGAAACGGCCACGGAAGAAATGGCCCTATCCATTGAAAGGAAGGGCTATGCCATCATAGAAATGGAAAACTGCACCTAATTTGATTAGGATTGCTAACTTTGCCTGTCGGATGTTCTCCGGCAGGTTTTTTTATGAACGAAAGCACCTTCAATCCAGAACAACAGCAGAAGGATATTTCAAGTAAGATCGTTGCAGGTCTGGAACGTATTTCAGAAGTATTCAAGGTCTTGCTATGGGAAAAGGCGAAATTGGTCGGTCTGAGCCCGATCCAGATCCAAATCCTGATATTCATCGCTTTCCACAAACAGGAGCTTTGCAATGTCAGCCATCTGGCCAAGGAATTCAACGTGACCAAACCAACCATCAGCGATGCGGTACGGATGCTGGACAAAAAAAGCCTGATTACCAAAACCTTTTCATCCTCGGACAGCCGAAGTTATTCCTTGTCCCTTTCTGAAAAGGGGACAGAAATCGTTGCCCAGACCTATGATTTTTCAGAACCGTTAAAAAAACAGGTGGATGATTTTTCCACGAAGGATTTGATCCAACTATTTGATGTATTGGGCCAGTTGATCTACAAGTTGAACAGGCATGGTATTTTAAGTGTCCAAAGGACTTGTTATGGTTGTAAATTTTATACGAAACGGGCCGGGACCGACTACTGCAACCTATTGGAAAAGGACCTGGTCGGTGAGGATATTCGTCTGGACTGCCCCGAATTTGAAGAAAGGATTTCGCATAGCTGACCAATACGGGACACCCTGTACCGATAATTTTATAGGCTCGACAAGAAAGGAACATTAATGGAGCTACAACCACGGAAAACAACGCTGGAATGAACCCTTATCCACCTAGGGTAAAATGATGGGGTTCAAAGGGACACTTCCCGGTATCCTTTGGAAGTATCCAAATCATGTTCGTGTTACTTGTTGGCTTCATCTTATCATAAATCAAGAACACCCACATCGATTCCAAGTCCACTTATCCAATCGTGTTCATTTAAAAATCGAACGGACCTCCCGGTGCACTTTTACATAATGCTGCTCCAAATCCCCCTCGGTAATCTTCAATGGCTTGGGCAACCCCCTTTGAATATCCGGCTTTGGAAAACGAACCTTTCGGTCCTTCCCGTCCGCAAACACTACAAACTCCCCCTGTCGCAACCGAAAGAACACTTCCGCCCTTCGTTTGGAGACCTCCTTCTCCCCTTCCGTGATCCTATGTTCCAAATTCAATCCGGAACTCTTGCTCACACTCCGAGTGGGAATCTTTACCAACTCAAAAAAGCGTTCATAGTATTTGGCCGTATCCGGGTCATTGACCTTTCCAAAGAACTGATAGGACAGATTGGAAAGTATCGCCTTACTGGCCTTCTCCCCATACATCATATCGTTCTGGACCTTGTCCTGAAGCACATAGACACTGACAATATCATAGCTACGCAGGGTGGCCGGTATCCTGTGCATGTTCAACAATCGCAAGGTGGATGCTTCCTCCAACAACATGAAGGAAGGTTTTCGGTGTCGCTGAGCCATTTGTTTGGAAATTGTGTGGATGATGGTCGCGATCACCGGGGAGAGGGAGGCATCCCTTTGGGGGTTGTTCACCAAGGTGATGACCGATGGGTGCTGTTCGTTATTGATATCCAACGGAATTTCATCTGCCGATAGGACCATAAACAGTTTCCGGGTACTGATCTTCTTAATGGCATTGGCCAAGGTACTGAGCACCCCTGCGGTCTGCCTTTCGGACCCCACTCCACTGATAAAGGCATCCGCCATGGCCCTTGAGGTCATGTTTCCCCTTAAAAACTTGATCAGGCTTTTGGTGGCCAACTGCTGGAACAGGGCCATCAAATGGGGCAGGGTGCAAATATCCGGGTAATCGGTCTTCAACCGCCATATAAGTCCACTGATCAGGCCTTCGGCGGCATCCTTGAAGAAACGGGAGGTACTGTTCTCATCGGAATCCCGGTGTTCCATCAGGTTCTCCAGCAGCACCCGGGACACCTCGTGTACACTTTCCTCATCGGGAAGGTACCGGGGGGCTATGGGATTGACCCTATGGTAGATGGGACCAAAGGAAACAATTCGAAAGGGAACCTTTTCATCCGTCCATAGGGGCCAAGCCATTTCCGTAATCTCAAAATCCTTGTAATCATGGATGACCCCGGAATACCCTTGCTCTTGGAAGTGCCTTAAAAAACCATAGATCACACTTTCTGTCTTTCCACTGCCCGCCGAGGCCATAACGGATACTCCCCTTCGAATATTTCCAAGTACCAGGTTCCTGCCCCGGACCTTAAATCGAACCTCAAAAACCTTGGATGGTTTCATGGCATCCTTATGATAGTCCACTAAACCATAGACAATGACATGAACAAACAACAAGGGTAACCAAAGGTTCAGTACCCCTCTCAAAAAGGAATCCCAATCCCAAACAAAGCCCAAGATCAAGGTCAACACTACAATAAAAGATGCCATACATACAAACCCATACTTTACAAATCGAATGAGGAGATAGGAAATCCAGATTCCCAACAACAATCCCAAAACAACGAGCTTCCAATCCATTCCCTTAACCAACACTTTATATTCCGATTGATCCCGATTCCAAGGCCTTTCCAATTCCTTTTTTCAATTGCATCAAGGCCTTATAGGCCAGTTCAGCCTTGTTGGTGGGTATACTGGGCACGTTCACCCCTGCTTTGAACAACAGTTTTCTAGCAGCCTGCCGTTCATTCGAGGGAAGTCCCAAGAGAGCCGAAAAGAAGCGTTTGGGATCCTTGTCCAATAAGTTGCGGGCATGGTAGGTCTCCACAAAGTTCCTGCGGTAGCCAAACTGTTTATCGAATGTCACCTCAGCAGCACGATAGAACTTATCCCGATCAAAACCTTGTTTCACTTTCTCTCCATTGAGGGTTGTCTCGGAAGTCCGGTACTTGGAACCAGGGGACAGGCTATGGGAATTGGTCACATCCTTACGGCTGACAATAATATGGATATGGCTCTGATGACCTTCCTTGGCCATACCGGGAACGATACGTTTGCCCTGTTGTTTGTGCGGGGCTTCCCTTTCCAAAACTTGGATCTTTTCTTCAAGCTTACCAATATCCCCATGCTCCTCTCCCCTTTTGATGGCCCTTACCTGATGTTGGAGTTGCAAAATCTTACTGGCAAACACCTGGTTTTCTTTAATCTCCCTGTCCTTTTCGGAATAGGTACGCTCCCGCTCCAACTTCGCAAAATACAGCACATCCCTTACCGTCACTTCCCTATCCCGATAGAATGAAGCTGCATACGCCTTCATGAGTTCCCGGGTGTATTGTTTCAGTTTCTCGGGGTCATTCCCAATAGAGTTCAACTCCCTTTGCGAGGGACTTACCACAATGGAATAGAACTTGGGATCCTTTTTGCCCAACTTGGATGTATTGGCGTCGATCTCGGAGATGACCCGCTCGGCATCAATATTGTTTTCCGTTTGGTTAAAAAACAGTTCTTGACCTTCCCGATCCTTCCCCTCGTTCTCTTTCCCGAGGTAATTGACAAAATCCCGGGCACTGCCCCGATGGTTGTCACCCAATTGTTGGCGTGTGATGGCGATGTACATGCTTATAGGTTTTTGATTTTTGTACGATATTTTTCAACGGCACCGGGATGGAGATCCAAACGGAGATGGTCTTTCCCCAACCGGTTCTTAATAGGTTGCACATGGTCGAGGACATATACAAAATCCTGCTTCAGTTCTTCCATCTGTTCTTTTAATCGATCGTATCGAATCTTGGGAACCGTAATCTCTGTATCCAACAATTCAGGTTCGACAGGCTTTTTGATTTCAGCTAACTGTTCCTCAAAAAAATCGAAATCCCCTTCCCACCCATCTCCGTCCTCGGATTCCAATTCCTGTTCAAAGAGTGCCTGGATCATGCTGACCGTGGGTAGGGTCTGTTCCTTCTCGATACTTCGCATAATGGCGACCATGGCATTGAAGCGTCTTTTGATCAGATATTTAAGGCTGGCCACTGTCTCGTGCATCCGCTCATCCGGGGAGATGCCATTTTGTTCAAAGAACTCCACCATGGACAGTAAGGTCATGGATTGGGACCTTCCTTGGGTCCTACAGAACCTTCGATATTTTTTGGCGATCGTAATCTTGATGCTCAGACAGGTAAACCGTTCATTTTCGTATCCTTTGTCCATTTTTCCATTAAAAATTCAAGAGTTTTACTGGGCCCGGTGTTTTTTTCCATTAAAAATTACCAAGCCATTATTTTCAATATTGCCGTAAAACCCCATAAACAGAGGCCTTGCGGAGCAACTATGATCGGTAGCGTTGCGTGAGCACGCTATCCTCTTGCTCTTCCTTTCCGTCCCGCAGGGACAAAAATGAATTGCACAACAGGGTCCAAAACCCAGTTGCGTATTCTCTAAAAGTCAAATTGGACGGTCTAGTCTTGTGGAAAGTCAAACAGTTTGCCGAGGCAGATCAAAATGGTCACAGCACCAATCTATGGGTACAATATCCTTCTTTAAATATAAACACTTTGGAGGTAAATTGAAAACACAAAACCTTGATGATTGTGTGCAATTGTGATGGAATTAAATGTATTTTCCTTTACAGGCTATCCAAAACGTCAAATGTAACAGGAATGACTAAAAAAAAGACCCTTTTACAAGGGTCTTCCTGATTTAAAATTTCCTAAAATGATTCAAGATTTGTTCTGTTCCTTGATATATTCAAATCGAAATATCCAAAGGTTGATGACCAACAGAAAGATCTTCTCTGCATTGGTTTCCTTTTCGGTTGGAGATCCTCGGTGTTTTCTAGCTGGAATCTCCAATGATTTTCTGATACGTGTTTCCATTGTTCTTGATTTTTTGGGCTTCTTCATTATTCATTTAAAATTCCATCCAAAGCTTGCAGCTTATAAAATCCCGTTATCGGCAAAACTGTAATATCGGCCATCGGGTGCCAGGATGATATGGTCCAATATCTTGACGTCGAAAAGCTGTGCAGCCTGTTTGATCTTCCGGGTCAATTGCTTATCGGGTTCGCTTGCCTTGAGTTGTCCAGAGGGGTGGTTATTGGCGAGGATGATTCCCACGGAAAGGGTCTTTAAGGTAATGGCAAAAAGGATGCGCATATCCACCAAGGTTCCCGTGATGCCACCATGGGACAAGGGATAGATACCCTTGACCTTATTGGACTGGTTCAGCAGCACAATCTTGAAAGTCTCATGAAGTCCAATGGTCTTATTGTCCCAATTCTTGAACAACAGTTTTGCCACTTCATTGGAGTTGGTTATGGATAGGGATTTCAAGGTACTGAGCTTTTCCCGATAACTGATCTGTATTTCATTAACTTGATGTTCCATGATCATTGTTTTGATGATGAAAAACAATAGGGTGTCCTTATATGGATTTGGACACCCTAGGGTTTTACCCTTCGTTGGCTCCTCCCAACAAAAGGATTTCACTCAACACCACTTCGGTCACATAGCGTTTGTTCCCTTCCTTGTCCTCATAGGAACGGGAGGTCAATTTCCCTTCAATGGCAATCTCCTTGCCCTTGGTCACAAAACCCTCGATAATGTCGGCAAGCTTGCCCCAACCGATCAGGGTATGCCATTCGGTATTGGTCACCCGTTCCCCTTGGTTGTTCTTGTAGTGCTCATTGGTGGCCAAGGTAAACCGTGCCACACGTTTTCCACTGTCCAAATCCGTGATTACAGGGTCTTGCCCCACGTTCCCGATCAACTGTACTTTGTTTCTTAATGTACTCATGATAAAAGCTTTAAAAGGTTAATAAAATCTCCCTTTTTTTTGGTCATTGTTTCCCAAATTTTAAGGGGCGTTTGTTTGCTTCTTACGTGCGCAGCACAATAAAAGAAGGGGGTTCTGTCAAGGCTTTTGGAAGAAAATCGGGAGGGTCCGTGACGTAGAAAACCCAAGGGTTTTCAAGGAAATGGAAACCCTATTTTCGGGCAAAACCTGTCTTGGCCTTGACAGGTTCGATAAGGGCCTTAGGAATTCCATCTGACCCAGTTGCAAGTGAGCGTACGGAAAGTTAAGCGAGTAAAGGAAGTGGTGTCCTGATAGGAAGTCCTTAGGTCCTGCCCTGTTTTTCGATGACCCGAAAAACAACCCAGGCTTCTTTTATTATAGACCCCTTAAAATTTTTACCCTACCGTGGACGTAAAGGATTTCATCGCAAAGACACAAGAAGTCTTTGTAGAGGAAATCTTTGGCAGACGTCCAGCAATTATTTTCCGGGTAATTTGTTTATCATCGTTTTCCATTGGAAATCCATCCAACATCATTTATTTTATTACTGTAGCCCTTTTACTGGACTTAACAGGAGTAAACATTGGATGAAATTAACTTTCGCTTTTTTTTTGATTCCCGGGATTAGGACAAAATAACATCCCAAAGATGCATTGATTAAAGAAATCATTCCCATTTCATAGCAATGTACTTGGCCTGTTAAAACTTTTCAAGCGAATAGTCCTTACCAATAACTTTTAAAGTGGTTGCGTCCTTTTTTAATACAATCCCTTGTACACATGTAACAACTAGAAAAAGTAGTGCTAAAACCAGGACTATGACATATTGAGCATCGAACAATTCTTTATCAAAGTCACTTGTGAAATCAATGGTTTTAATAATGGGCCAAAGAAAAAACACACAGACAAATAAAAAAAGTAACGAGGAAATTATAAAATATGACCAGATAAATCTCTGGGAGTATCGCACCTTTTCAACTATATGGGTGATTACTTCACGTATTTCAGATTTCTCCCGAGGATTTTTGACAAAGAAATTGTGCTCACCTATTTTTTTGACTTTTTTTCCAAACAATCTGTAGATAGCTATTAAATCGGAAAAGTGATTTTTTAATGAAAAGTTCAAAATAATGGAGGACAACAGCAATGAGAAAATCACACCGATTTGTAGTACGGGGTTTGATATCCTACTCAAGGAAAATAGGATGGCCGAAAAGGCGATCGGCACAGAAAGGATTTTGATTGTCAAACTTGAGGTGATCTCGGAGAATGGCATTAACGATTCTCTTTTAAAGTCTTCATATTCATCCCTTAGCTTATCAATCGAGATGTCATTTAAATAAACCTGGAAGTCAAGATCGGCTTTTTCATAAATTTTATCGAATTTCAGAAAGGACTGTATTAGCCTTTCTTCGCTACCGTATTCGCTAATCGATTCAATAAGATTCTTTTTGATGAATTTAGGGAACTGTTTTTTGGAATCAATGTTGAAACAACTGTGAAATAAATCCAATCGGTTGGAAAGATCTTCATCTGTTTCCGGAAAGAAAGTGGGTTGTTTTACCTGAATTTTGTTCGATATCGTGGAAAGTAAAAAGGTTTCTCTTTGAATGTTATAATAATCTATGAATGAGAAATCCTCGTCCGATAGATTGGCTTCCTTACCAATTTCAATCCACTTTTTTTCAAATTCCTTGAAGTTAAAGATGTTGCTGAAAAAGAACTCGTCCGATGAACGGTCATTTGATTTATAAACATTGCCCTCCACCCAAGAAATAAATTGCTTGGATTGATTATCAAAAATCAGATAGTTTTTAGAGGAATCCAAGGATTTGTACGCCTTGGAAAAATTAGATCTGGAGTCAAAAATATCTATTCCAAAAATATTCCTGCTTCCTGCCAAACGAAAACTATCCCCTTCTCCGGTTGATGCGAACATTAAATCAAAATCATGATTGCCATTTGATTTGCCCAACAGTTCCCGAACCGCTCCCTCCGGCGCAACCAATATCAACTCATTTAATGTATCGGTTACCGTGAAGGAATGATTCTGAAAAAAATCAACCAACAATTCAAGATTCTGCTTGGGACTCATAGTCGCTAAGGATTTTAGCTGCCAATACGGCATCATTGATCACAACCATTCCCTCTTCCACCTTCACAATATCGTTGTCCAATAAATTTCGGGGAAATTGCAGTTTAATTCCACTTACGTTCACTGATATGTTTTTGAACAAATTTTTACTGGTCGATATCAACTTGAATTTTTCTGTGAAAATGTAATCATGGGCATCACAGGTCTCTCTGATAAGATTTCGGTTGTCAGGTCCATACAAATATTCGCTAAGGGCATAAAGATTGATAATATCATCATTATTGGATTGGGCGTAATTTAAGACCAACTGTAGTTTTTCAGTTGCCGTTCCCGCGTAACCTTCTTCATCAAAATCCCCAATTTTTAGAATAGCCTTACTCAAGTCCTTGGCATATTCTGAATTTTTGTGCAACTCGGCCGCTCCCAACCAATTTGAAAAGTAATCTGAAACTTCACTTTGTTTTGTACCACTATAGGTAAAGGAAAGGTAATTGAGCAAACTGTTCGTACTGATATCTAAAAAAATATTATGATTTACACGAGCTGCCATTGCCAAATTATTGGTATCCGCATATTCGACAGAATTTAAAATATACTTTGAGTTTTCCTCCGAGTATTGGATTTGGCCTCCCTTTCTATCCCGGATAAGAAATGCATAAAAAAAGCTATTGCCATTTATGTCCTCTTCTATAAAGGCAAATTTTCCCCCTTTGGCCGCTGTTTTATTCTGTAGAATAATTCCCATTTGATCAATCAACTCCCTAGTGGCTTCAACAAATCCTATTTCACCATTCTTGTACCTCCCGTAAAGCACCTTGAATCGACTGTCATCCTTAAACTTGGTATTACTGATCCGCTTGTCATTCCTATAGGCATCAATGAGAGATGCACAAAAATTTTCAATAGGCTCTCCTACTATCTCTATGGTAGATTCAGATTTAATGATTGTTACTTCATCAGAATGTTGTTCTTTTTCAATACTGTGAATGATTAAATTTTGATATGGCATCGGTAAGTTTGCTTTTTTTCTAAAAATGATTGATTACTATTTTATAGGGGAAAGAAATTACTGACGTAAATTAATAAGATTTTTGTTTTTCAAGCCCCAATTTGGATGATTTTTTGGGTTATGGGTGATGGAGCGTTTTTGATATGCCTTGGCATGATATTCAATCAACCCTTTTTCATCACTATTCAATCGCATAAAACGAAACATTTCATTATCTTCAGAACCTTTAATTGTTCAGTAATTACATTTCCGGCATTTACAATCTAGACTCAGACAATCAAAATTGGAGACATGATGAATTCCATTAGTGACATTCTCGAAGCCCACATGGATATACCCATTAAACAATGCTATTTTGTTGGTAGATTTCAATATTAAAAACAAAAAAAACCAGAAACAATGTTGGATGATGGATTCAAATCAAATCGGTACAGTGCCATCCTAGGGAATCTATGCGATAATGGCCATCTGGATAAAAGCGATGTTGATATACTACTGAAAAACTATATTTCCACACATACCATCAATTTCAATGGGATAGGTGATGAAAAGGCCAAAATCGTTACTGAGGCATTGATCGATAATTACCGGCGTATCAAAGGAGCTCAATAACCTACTCCATAGACCTTTTCCACTTTTCGACCCACTGTCGAAATCATCCTTCCTTGATTCCAATTTGACGTTTTGACTCCAATTTGTCATCCTTAAAAATTAGGTTATCAACAGCTCCCATCATTATTTCATATCCGTTGACATCAATTCAAAGCTTTTGGCCCCATATTGAATTAACCAAAATAATATTCACAAAATACTGATATTCAATATTTTAATGAATTAATACAGTACTTTTCACATATCAATAATCGTCTAATTTTTAAACGCTTACGATATGCGAAAATCTTTCTTCATTACTCTGCTATTGCTTTTTACCTCTAGTGCCGCATTAGCTCAGATTGGTGGGATTGAGGATTCGGTCAATGACATTTCCGATACCATCCGGGCCATTTTTCCCATTATTCTGGGGGTCATCTTTTTGGTGGGTTTTTTGTTCAATGCAGGTCATTTCTTCGGGGAGAACGCCGATCTTAAAAAAGGCATCACCCGGGTCTTGGTATTTGTGTTGATTGCAGGGGCCGTTGTCGGAATCTTCACTTATCTCATCGGAATCGTGGTCTAGGATGAAAGAGTACCCCACATACCGTAACATCCGAAAACGCGCCATGATCATGGGACTCCCCATATCCTTGTTTGCCCTACAGATGGTATCGGTCATCGGTTCCCTTTTGATCATCATCTTTTCATTCCAATTTGGTGTCATCGTGGGCCTACTGTTGTTCAATGCCCTGTTCTATGGGGCATTGGGCCGGTGGGTCAAAAGGCCCTTTACCTTTCAGGTTCAAAACAACTTTCCCAGTACTATCAGCAATAAACGACTAAGCCCTTTGTCCCATGCCTAAGATCAACCTGAACGCCCATCATCCCATTCTCGATATCCAAAACCATATCGTCTTTGCCAGCAACGGCAATGTGGTCCTTTGCTACACAATCGACCTGCCCGAGGTGTATTCCCTTTCCGAAAGGGATTTTGAGGAACTCCACGGGACCTGGTTCCAAGCTTTTAAATCCTTGCCCAAGGGCACGATTATCCATAAACAGGATGTCTACCAAGAACAGGGCTATACAACCGAGCAACTTAACAACAACACCTTTTTGGAAAAGGCCACCCACGACTACTTCAAAGGCAGGGCATATGTAAAACACAAAGGGTACCTGTTCTTCGTACTCCCCTTGGACAAAGTACTCAATGCCTCCAAGTATGTGAATCCCTTTCGTAAAACAGCAAAAGGGTACCATAGAAAATTGGACCTACAGGTGGCTGAGTTCATCACTGCAATTAATGATGCTATTTCCTATATCAACAACTCAAGGCACATAGTCTTACTTCCTATGAAACCTCAGGATATTTTGGCCCATACCCATGATCATTTCAATGGATTCAACCTGGATTTTGATACCGACATCCTATTGAAAAACAACGCAATCGAAATCGGGGACCATTATTTTGATACCATGGCCATCAACAGTGAACTCTGCTTTGGGGAATCGGTACAAAGTAGCATCTCAAATGCTAGGTTTACCACAAATGACTTTACCTTCCACCAAGGTTTTTTGGACGGTTTGGGATTGGACCTCAAGGAGAACCATATCGTCAACCACATCCTGTATCTGGATGACAGGCAAAAATGGCGCAGGGTCTTGGACAAAAAAATCGAGGAGCTTTCCAAAAGCTCAAATTTCGGTACTCAAAACAAGGTGGTCCTTAAAAAAATCCGGCAAATTGTGGACCAGATCAATCAAGATGATAGTTCCCGGATTGTACGCGGACACCTGAACATCATTTTCTGGCACCAAGAACAACACTATTTAAAGCAGATTGCCTCCAAGATCAAGGCTGAATTCAAGGAACTTGACATGGTGGTCTACCACCCTAACGGGGAAGAACGTAAACACTACTTTTTAAACTCCCATCCCTGTCATGCCTCCAACTTCTCCAATGAAGACCTGTATGTCTCCGACCTGAAACATGCCTTATGCCTATATATCAATAACACCAACTACAAATCCGATGGCACAGGGATCATCTTCAACGACCGCCAGAACAATATTCCGGTACTCAAGGATGTCTGGGACGCCAATAAGAAACGGATCAAGGCCCGGAACTTTGCCATATTCGCCCCGACCGGGGAAGGCAAATCCTTCTTGGCCAATAACATTCTACGTCAGTACTTCGAGGCGGGTGTGCGGCTGGTCATTATCGATCTTGGGGGTTCCTATGCCAAATTTGCCCAATTGTATCCCGATAATCATGCGGTCCTTCGCTATGAGCAAGGCAAGAACTTGGGTATCAATCCCTTTTATATTGCCGATCCGTCCGATTTGACCCCTGAACGCTTGGAAGATCTAGCCTTGTTTCTTTTGGAACTCTTGGCCGAAAGCCAGGTGACCAAATCCAAAGAAGTGGCCTTGAAAAAGGTATTGTTGTACTACTATGGCAAGATCAAAGAAGGGCATTCCCTAGCTTCCCTATATCACTTCGTGGACAGATACAAGGACACCCTAATCGATGAGACCTGTATGCAAGAATCCGATTTCAATGTCTATGGTTTTTTGCACATCCTTTCCGAATATGTGGAAGGGGGGCTGTACAGTTTTCTGTTCCATGTCGAAAAGGATCAGACTTACAAGATCGAGGACAAACGCTTGATTGTTTTTGAGCTGGACGAGGTACGTGACAATAAAGAAATCCTTTCCGTAATGCTCAAATTGATCAAATCGGCCATACAGCGTACCATTTGGAGGAACAGATCGGAACGGGGCATCATCCTTTTTGATGAGTTTGCCAAACAATTGAAGTTTCCCAATGTGCTGGAAAGCGTGGAATTCTATTATCAGGCCATCCGAAAACAGAACGGGGCCATCGGCATTATCCTCCAGTCCATCAACCAATTGCCGGACAACTCCACTTCGGCCAGTATCCTGGAGAACACTCAGGTCATTTATAGCCTAAAAAACGAGAAAGGGTATGAGGCCCTAAAGAATAGACTGAGCCTATCCGGTCACGACTTGAACCAACTCAAATCGATTCGAACCAACCTGACCGGGGACCGAAAGTATACGGAGGTCTTTATCAAAATCGGAAAGGAAAGCAATGTGTTCCGATTGGAGGTACCCCCCGAGGTGTATGCCGCCTATTTGACCGATGGCAGTGAAAATGAACATATCATGCAGCTCTATGAACAGACCCATGATATGGAGCAAGCCATCACAGCCTTTATGAACCAGCAAAAGAAAATGATATGAAAAAAGACATGAAACGCACACTTTATACCAATTCCAAGGCTTTGGTACTCACACTGATTTTGGCCATTTATCTACCCGGCCGTGCTACGGCCCAGGGGATGCCGGTATATGACAATACAAACTTTATCAGTATGACCAAGTCACTCTTGGAATCAGCCAAACAGACCTCGGAACTCTTAAAGACCGTTGAGTTTCTAAAGGAACAAAAGGAGAACATAGTCAAGGTGAACAATACCATCAAACAACTCAAAGCGGTCAAAGAACTGGCCAAGAACAATGAGATCTTGTTCCGAACCGTACAAAATGACCTCAGGGACATCTTGAACTCTTCCTATATCAAGGCCGATGAAGTGGCACAAATAGCGGATTCCTTTGAAGCAATCATGGACACGGCCATCGACGATCTAGATTTTGTCAACCAGATTCTCTCCAGTGATTTTTTGAAAATGACGGATGCCGAACGGATGGCCATTTTGATGGAAAAGAAAACACAATCCCAGGAAATGGTGGCAGAACTGGAGGTCAAGACCCGTCGCTATCGGGAAATCATCTCCTTTAGGAAGATGCAGGACATTATCAATAATCGCGAAAAGGAGTATTGATGGCGGGAATCTTTTTGGGCATAGGATTGGAATATGTGGATGCCGTCTTTCAGACCATCAAGGACAGTTACTTTTCCCAATATACCATTGTGGGGATGAAGACCTTGGCCCTACTATTGTTCTTGGTTAATATCCTCAAAAAATACAATGAGGGCATCTCCTCGACCGATGGCCATACCTGGGGGCTTACCCCCACAGAACTGGCCAAGAACTTTCTGATCGTGCTCTTGGTCATCTTCTCCACACAGGTGTTGGGAGTCTTCGATGGCATACTTGTGGCCATTGAATCCCAATACCGGGACACGGCTCCTGCACTCCTCCCCTTACAGCTACAGGATGTAGATCTGGAACGGGACGTGGGTGCCTTGGAAGCCGCCAAAAAAGCCATGGCCATCCTATATGAGGCCTTGGTCACGCCCTTGTACGGACTTAAAATGTTGGCCTTTATCATCGGGGTGATCCTATGGTTGCTCGATATCTTCATCTATCCACTCTTCCTAGCGGAACGGTATTTCCTGTTGGGGATCTTGCAGGCCTTTTTTCCCCTGGTGATCAGCTTATCGGTATTTGAGAAGTTTCGTAGCCTGGCCTATACCTATTTCAAGTTGTACGCAGGGGTCTATATGTTGGTTCCTGCCTTTTTTCTGGTCAATGTCTTTGTCAACAACCTCTACACGGAGATCAACACCAACTTTTGGGGCAGCCTCTTTGGGACGGATTGGGGCAGCGAGTTCTTTGCCCCAATCATCGAGTTTGGATCTATCGGGTTCATCGTACTGCTCAAGTTCAAACTATATAGAAAAGCCACCAGCTTTACCCTTCGATTGTTCACTGGATAAACTGAATAGAAAATGAAAACACCTTTTAAGAACATACAACAACAACTGCGATTGAACCGTTGGGTCGTCCTCTCGGTGGTACTTGTTTCGGGATTGGTCTGTATAATTTCCATAACCATGGTAATCCGAATGCACCAAAATATCCTCAACAGGGCCTTTGTGGTCAATGACTCCGGCGATGTCATACCACTCAAACTCATCGACCAACGGGAGAATCTTGAAGTAGAGGCCTTGGCACATTTGGAGCAATTCCATCGGTGGTTCTATGAAGTGGATGCAGCCAGTTATGAAGTACATATGGAAAAGGCCCTCTGGTTGGGCAATGCCTCGGTGGATGCCCTTTATAGGCAGAAAAAGGCCGATGGTTTTTATAATCGCCTAATGCAATATTCCTTGGTCCAACAAGTGAAGCGCATTGATTCCAAGATCGATATCACAACTGAGCCCTACCGTTTCGAGACCCGAACCGTCTTCAACATCAACAGAGGTAGTGTCACAGACACCTATGAATTGCTCACTTCAGGCAAACTGATGTCTGTGGAGCGCCATTTCCCCCATAATCCCCATGGGTTGTTGATCATTGATTTTTTTGAAAACTCCCTCCGTAAACTAGAAGAAAATGAAACTACAGAAAAGTAAAATCGTATTTGTACTGGTACTGGTCTGCGTGGTATTGTTCATCACCGCGTATTCCCTACTCACCTTTGGCAAGGACAAAGATCAAGAACTGAATCCCGATCAAATCCCACTACCGGACCTGAAAGGGAACACCGTGGAATATAATTCCAAACTGGAGGCCCTGGAGGCCATCAAAGAGGGACGTGAAACCACTGCACCTCCTATGTATCCCGAACATATGGTGGACGACAAAGGCTACTTCAACCCTGATTACATGGAATATGAAAAACAGCGTATCATCGATAGTATTTATTTAGCAGGACAGGACAAGTATGATCGGCCATTGCCACCAAAACAATCCACAGTGTCCCCTGTTACCCCCAAACCGGAAAGCGAAATCCCAATGATTTCCAATTCCACTCCAGTAACCAAAAGCATTGATCCCAAAGCACTCGGGCTGGAACACGAACTTTTCTTTGCCTTGAAACCTAATTCCGATAGCAAGCTCTATAATGAAATACCAATGGTAAGGGTCAACGGTAGCCAACGGATAAGAGAGGGGCATCGCTTGGACTTGATGCTCACTTCGGCCATCACCATCAATGACATCCATTTTCCCAAGTATACCCGCATATACGGTTTTGTCAAGATTCGTCCCAACCGTGTCATGGTGGAAGTTTCCCAAATTGATGATCATTCCGTATCACTGAAAGCGTATGACCTGCAAGATGGCAAGGAAGGGATCTATGTGGAAAATCATCTTAAGGGAGCCGTTGTAAACCAAGGGCTGGATGAGACCATCAGGGAGGTCAATATCCCCGGGATCCCCCAATTGGGCGGCATCAAGAATATCTTCCGTAAGGACAATCGCGCCATCAAGGTGGAAATCTCCAATAACTATCAATTCCTATTAAAACCCTAATCATGTATTTAAAGCAGCTCTACACACTCATCATCATTTCAACGATATCGATAAAGGCACATGGCCAACCAGCCATGGACACCATTTATGCCAATGAACACCATAACGTGGCCTTTTTCTTTCCCAGTCCCGTGCAAAAAGCGATTACGGGGCATCCCGCTTTTGTATTCACCTACAACATGGAACAGGAAGAACACCTTGGTTTGTTACAGGCAGTTCCAGGAAGACCGAGCAATCTATTGGTCATGACTACCAGTGGTAAGGTCTACTCCTTCCATTTGGCATATGCAAAGACACTTCAGCGTTACAACCACTTTATAACAACAGAACAAAGCATAGGGAACCTTCCACCCAAACTAAACAATAAGAAACTTGATTCAAAAGTCGTGGATTCACTTACAAAGCAGCA
Organism: Flagellimonas beolgyonensis; assembly: GCF_003992615.1. Classification (GTDB taxonomy): domain Bacteria; phylum Bacteroidota; class Bacteroidia; order Flavobacteriales; family Flavobacteriaceae; genus Flagellimonas; species Flagellimonas beolgyonensis. The sequence goes on along the minus strand of NZ_RZMY01000018.1, from coordinate 494,848 downwards.
GAAAACATACAAGGAACGCTGTTCATATCTATTGGAACACAACCCAAAAAATTTAGTGACCAAACGAAAAAGTGGACTTCGGTTACGCTTGGAATCCATGACCTATCATGGCAATGAAGTGTACTTGGTTATTGATATCAAAAACAAATCGGCCATTGATTTCGAATTGGGTCATTTGGCCATAACTGTCACCAATGGCAGTAAAAAAAGAAGAGCTTCCTCCCAAGAAATACCATTGGATGTGACCTACATTCATAAAAAACCAAGTATCATTCGAACGGGAAATCACGAACACTTTGTCTGTGTGACACCCAAGTTTGTCTTGGGAGACGAGGAAACATTAAGGATACAGTTATGGGAAAATAGAGGCAGTCGCACCATTGACCTCAAGTATGCAAGACACTGATTACTAACCTCAATTTCCGATATTTGATAAAAATAACACCAAAAACCCAATTAAAAAATAACAATTTTTCATAAAAAATAATGATAAATAATCATATTTCACGTTAAGTAATCATTTTTCATGGTATATTTGTCACTGTTTTTCATGCAAAAAAATGAAAAGTAATTCTTTTTCACATAAAGTAACTGTTTTTCACGGACGTAAATTACCTGAGGAAGGTTACCTGGTCGGCTATTCCCTATTGATTTCAGTCATTGGAAACCAATATGGCACGGTAGTTCCCCTGCCCGATATAATGGCCATGGCAACAGAAAAGCACCAACGCTACGACACTGACCAATGGCAGGTGTTTACCATTAGGCATAAACCCAAGGAAGACCTGAAAAGTCATTTGGTCTTTGCTCTTAAATACGAGCCCTTGGACCTATATATACTGAAAAGTATTTTCGAGTTGACCGGTGATGCCATCATACACCAAATGTTGAAAGAAGAGCCTACCGGTCAATTTACCCGAAGGGCATGGTTTTTATATGAATGGTTGACCGGGAACACGCTCGATGTTCCCAACCTGAACAGAGGCACATATGTGGAGGTGGTGGACCCTTCACTGCAATATGCGGGCCACCCCGAGAATTCCACCCGGCATCGTGTAAAGAACAACTTGCCCGGGGTTCCGGGATTCTGTCCAATGATTCGCAGGACTGAGAAACTGGAGGGGTATATTGAAAAAGATCTTTCCGAAACCATAGAAAAGGGATTGGGAAAGCGGGACAAGGATCTCATACGAAGGACCGCTGCCTTTTTATTGTTGAAAGATTCCAAGGCATCATTTGCCATTGAAGGGGAGCATCCCCCAAGCATGCGGGCCAGAAATTGGGGAAAGGCCATCGGGCAATCGGGAAAATCCCCTTTGAGCATAGAAGAGATCGAACGGTTGCAGCACATTGTCATCGGAAGCAAAAAATTAAGGCATATGGGCATACGGACCGGGGAAGGCTTTATAGGCGAACATGATAGGGAAACCCTATCCCCCATGCCCGACCATATTTCCGCCAAGGCCACGGACCTGCCCTTGTTGATACAAGGGTTGCTCGATACCAACGCACTGTTGCAGCAAGCCGGTTACAATCCGGTATTGGCCGCGGTCACCATTGCTTTCGGCTTTGTTTTTATCCATCCCCTATCCGATGGTAATGGCAGGATACACCGATATATCATCCACCATTTGCTCACTCGGATGGGCTATACCAAACGAGGGATGATATTTCCCATATCCTCTGCCATTCTAGAACGGATAGACGAATATCAGGATATCCTGGAGCATTTTTCCTCTCCAAGGGTCGATCTGATCGAATGGGAGGAAACACCCGACCATAACATCAAAATCCTAAACGAAACCATTGACCTATACCGGTACTTTGATCTGACCAGACATGCTGAATTCCTGTATACATGTGTGGAAGAGACCATTGAAAGGATCATACCGGAAGAATTGGATTATTTGGAAAAATATGACCGTATGACCCAATTTGTCAATACCCTCGTGACCCTACCGGATACCAAGGTGGATCTCTTGATAAAATTTCTCGATCAAAACAATGGAAGATTGTCAAAGAAAAGAAGGGAAAAGGAATTTGAGGAATTGACGGATGGGGAAGTACAGGAATTGGAAGTTGCCTTCCAACATATTTTTAATGGATGATACGTTTATTGTATTTGTTTCGATCCTCTTCACGATGAGATAATTCCCTTGGTTTTACCTCTCGACGGATGGACCAAATAAAAAAAGGGTTCGGTTTCCCGAACCCTTCCAAAATAGGGAGTCAAACGATTAGCCTTTCAATGCGTTGGCTTGCTCTTCCAAGGCCTTGACTCTTTCCTTGATCCTGGCCTCCCGCTTTTGACATTTATCCGCATAGGTCTTTTCAATGGCCACTATTTTCTCCTTAAAATAGGGCTTCATGGCCGTATAGAAAGTCTGGTTGGTCAGATTATTGGTATGATTACTTTCTCCGAGATGTACTTGTCGGGTCAACAGGAACCTGATCAGCCTATAAAAGATTTCCTTCTTAAAATCTCGTTTTAACTGTTTTACCAGTTCTTCTTTTGACAACATGGCGTCATTCCCAAGGAATCTTTCAAAATGTTTCCGTTGGTCGTGAAACCCAATATTGTTCTCAAACATCGAGACGGAAATGGCCACCATTTCATCCACGGTCAAGGATGTCTTCCTATCGATATAATCCGTCTCCCTGATCATATCCACTACTTCTTTGAACTGGTTGTTGTTCTCGATTTCCTTTTTCCGCAATTCCCGTGTATTGATTTTCACAATTTGCTCCTCCGGAGTACATTCGGCCATTCTTCGTTTTTCCAGAGACCGGACACCCGAACTTTCACCAGTGACCACTTCCCTGACCTTTACAAAAATAGTGTGGGTCAAATAGGTATCCGTATCTAGGAGAATGCCTTTGTCAAAGCCATTGTCCAGCGCATTGTCCCATGCTTCCTTTTCCTCTGTAAAGGATTCCAAGGCCTCGGCCAGGAATTCACCTAATTCTTCCTCAGTATATTCAAAATGGCAATGTTCCTCCCGAATGCGTTCCATGGTTGGCTTGACCGGTTCATTCAAAATATCCAGTTCATTGGTCAAATGCACCTCAAGACCCTGATTCTCCATTTGGGCCATGACCCATTGGTTCTGTTCCTCTTCCACCCAGTATTTACTGACGTTGGGCACCAGTCTCAACCCATCCTTTTTCACCCTTTTCAGGAGTTGCATAAAAGTCCTTGCCTTTTTGTTCTCAAAACAGGCCGTTCGGGTACAGACCATCTTGCCATCTCCGAACAAATTGCCCTGATTGGCAGCATTGAAGGGACAGACGTCACAAGACCCTGCTTTGGGTACCAAAGTCTTGTCAGTTACATCAAAACAGGATTTGGTCAGGTCAAAGGTCCGGCTTTCGACCATCCGTTTGATCCGATGTTCTTGAAAATCCCCTTCAAGGCTTTCCAATAGCATTCGTTGCTCCCCTGGTTCGAAAAGGGCCACGGCTATCCCTAGGGACAAGGTCATTTTCCCATCCCGCACAAACTGTTTGAATCCCTCGATCAATCCTGCGAGCTTGATGCGCTGTCTGACATAGTTTTCAGAACGACCCAATCGTTTGGCTATCTCAGTGGGTCCATATCTTTCCAACAGAAATTGAATGGCTTCGGCCTCTTCTGTGGGTTCCACATCCCTGCGTTGTAGGTTTTCAATAATCTGGACCTCGAGGATCTCATGCTCCCCATACTCCTTTAAGATGGCTGGAATGGTCGGCTGTCCTGCTAATTTACAGGCCCGAAACCGACGTTCCCCCATCACAATGATATGTCCATCCCCTTCCTTTCGTACCGTAATGGGTTGTAATACCCCATGTTCGGCGATGCTCTGTGCCAACATTTGCAAACTTTTTTCATCAAAGGTTTTTCTAGGCTGTTTGGGATCGGGAAAAACCGAGCTGATGTCCAGCATCTGTATTTGTTGAAAGGATTTCGCTTTTACTACAGCTTTGTTTTTTTTTGCATTTGTTCCTTGCCCATTTTTTTTCTTACAGGCCACTCCTTGCTTTGCTTGTGTTTCCATGATTTTTGGATTTTGGTTAAACAATATTTGCGCGTGACCAAGCGGAAGACAGAATTTTGGAGCGGCAAGGAAACGGAATAAAAAGTGAGGAATGAAACGGCTTTATGCCGTCCCTTGTCCGAGAAAATATTGCGAGCTTAACTTTCGGGAATATTGGTATACATCAAATAATCAATTTTGTCCCATATGGATCATCATCCCCGAAAACCTCAGAACTTGCTGGCAATTCTTTATCTTTGAATCATGAAAATCCTTGTAGTATTATTATCCATATTCACTTTGCTCCTATCATCATTTCCATGTTGCGAGGATAATGGTTCCTGTTACGAAACATTGCAGGTGGATCAATGTGGACATGATGATTCGGAAAAGGTGCCACATGAAAAAGACGGCCCCTGTTCACCCTTTTATACCTGTGGTCAATGTTCAGGATTTACATTGACCTATGGGAAGTTTATTGACCTTGTCATAATAGAAATTGACCTTAAATCAATTCTGGTTCCTTATCTGGAATTTGAACCCAAAGAGGTGTATTCCCATTTTTTGAAACCGCCTCGCTCGTTTGAAGTATAGGTAACAAGTTCAATTTAACGCTTGGCCATTTATCGGGTCGAGAATATCATACTTCAAAACAAATTAAATGAAATTACGATTGTTTGTGATGCTATCCCTCTTCGGGATGGTTTCCGTTATTGCACAGAATACCTTTGACCTTACGGTCAAGGATTCCCATAGTGGTGAGCCCCTGATTGGGGTCACTGCGGTATTGGTGCCTCTGAACAAAGGAACCATATCCAATGAAGAAGGAAAAATACACATGGAGGATATCCCCAATGGGACCTTCCAACTGCGGTTGAGCTATATCGGTTATGCCACAGTGGAACGCATCTTTACTTTTCCCTTGGATAAAACGCCACAGGGATTGACCATTTCACTGATGCCCCAGACAGAGGAGATTGAAGAGGTAACCCTCGTCTCTACTAGGAGCAGTCGCACTATTGAGGATATCCCTACCCGGGTCGAGGTCATTGCCGGGGAGGAACTCTCCGAAAAGGGAAACATGAAACCAGGTGATATACGGATGCTGCTCAACGAGAGTACTGGTATCCGTACCCAGCAGACCTCCGCCACCAGTTATAATTCCAGCATCCGTATCCAAGGGTTGGATGGAAAGTATACCCAGCTCCTCAGGGACGGGTTTCCATTGTATTCCGGATTTGCCAGTGGGCTCAGTCTCATGCAGATCGCTCCCTTGGACTTGAAACAAGTGGAGGTCATCAAGGGGTCAAGCTCCACCCTTTATGGAGGAGGGGCCATTGCCGGTTTGGTCAACCTGATTTCCAAAACACCGGAAGATGAACCCGAACTCAGTTTTATGGCCAACGGTACCTCGGCCCTTGGTCTGGACCTCAGTGGCTTTTATTCACAAAAGTCCGACAAAGTGGGCGCCACGATGTTCGCCTCCTACAATCTGGGGACACCTTATGACCCTGCGGATATCGGGTTGACGGCGATTCCAGAGTTTGATCGCTTTACCCTTAACCCCAAATTGTACCTCTATCCCGGTGAGGATACAGAACTACTATTGGGTATCAATGCCATTTGGGAGGACCGCCTTGGGGGAAACATGGATTTTGTGAAAGGCGATGCCGTGACCAATCCCTACTTTGAGTCCAACGAAACCCAGCGGGTATCTACCCAATTGGGCTTCAAACATGCCTTTAATGACCGTAACCGATTCGAGGTCAAGAACAGTTTCAGTTTTTATGACCGTACCATTCAGATTCCGGACTTCACCTTTTCGGGCTATCAACGTTCCTCCTTTAGTGAACTTAATTTTTCAACCAATTCGGAAGATGATGTGGAATGGGTCTTCGGGGCGAATCTGTGGACGGAATTTTTCAACGATACCCGAGAAGGTCAGACAGGGGCCTTGGACCAATCCTACCGGATTTTTGGATTGTTCACCCAAAATGTTTGGCCCATTGATGAAATGTTGTCATTGGAGACCGGACTTCGGACCGATTTCCATTCTGATTATGGAGCTATGGCCCTTCCTAGATTGTCGGTCCTCTATGAACCCACCGGTGCTTTGACCTTCCGTTTGGGTGGTGGTATGGGATACAAGACCCCCACGGTGTTCACCGAGGATGCGGAGCGGTTACAGTTCAGAAACGTGCTGCCCATCAATACGGATGAGGCTGACTTGGAGCGTTCCTTGGGCGGCAATTTCGATGTGAACTATAGATGGGTCCCACTACCAGGGATGACGATGTCCATCAATACGCTCCTTTTCTATACGAAAATCGATGACCCCATGTCATTGGTGCCGGATGGTAATGGCTTTTATGAGTTTCAACAATATGGAGGCTATGTGGACACCCGAGGTGCCGAGGTCAACCTCAAGATAAAATATGGGGATTTTAAACTCTTTACCGGGTATACCCATGCCAATGTAAAACAACATGAAAATGGGACGGTATCGGATTTTCCATTGGTGGCCAAGCACCGTTTGAACAATGTGTTAATGTTTGAAAAGGAAGATAACCTTTGGGTGGGCCTTGAGTCCTATTACTACAGTCCACAAAAATTAGGCAGCGGGAAAACTGGACAATCCTATTGGATTGTTGGGCTGATGAGCGAAAAGAAGCTCGGGGAAAAGTTTTCGATCTTCTTAAACTTTGAAAATTTTTTGGACACCCGACAGACCCGCTTCGGCACTATCTATACCGGAAACATAAGTGATCCTCAGTTTTTGGACATCTATGCCCCCGTTGATGGTTTTGTGATTAATGGTGGATTCAAGTTAAGGCTATGATTCTTTAAGAATGCAAATATTACAATCCTAGCAACCAACTTCGGATTCTGTGGGGTGTCAGGATTGAAGGTCCTGATATCACTAATCGCTTCTAAAATGCATTGTAAAAAATAGGGTTGAATATCGCTAACGGACAATTCTCAATCCAGGAATCTTCCTTGGATCTTGTATTTTTTGATTGTCTTTATCCATGATTTTTTTCAATTGAGCCATATCCTTACTAATTTTCTTTTCCACAACCCTGGCATACTTTTGAGTCGTTGACAGCTTGGTATGCCCCAAAAGTTTGGAAACAGTCTCAATGGGTACATTATTCATGAGGGTAATCGTTGTCGCAAAAGTATGTCTGGCCACATGGAATGTAAGGTGTTTATCTATATTGGCCCTTTGTGCAATAGCCTTTAAATACTTGTTCACCTTTTGATTTGAGTACACTGGTAGCAAAGCATTTTCATTTTTGGGGAAATCCTCATACTTCTCCAGTATCTGCTTGGCCTTGGTCAAAAGGGGCACCTTGACCTCGGTCTTGGTCTTTTGTCGCTTTACATCGATCCACAGTTCTCCATCAATACCAGATACGATACCATTGGATTTAAGTAGTTTGATCTCTATATAGCTTAATCCCGTGTAGCAGGCAAAAAGGAAAATATCACGGACCAGCTCCATGCCCTTTTCCTCGAATTCCAATTGGTCCAGTGCCAGGATTTCCTCCTCTTCCAAAAAAGCACTGTCATAATCCTCCATTTTCACTTTATAGAGGTTGAAGGGATTCTTGGGGATGCAATCAAATTTATAGGCCATGGTCACCAATTTCTTGAACCGCAGCATATGTTTCATGATGCCGTTGTTGTTCAATGTCTGGAACGATTTGATGGGTTCGCAGTTCCGCAGGAAGTTTTCAAACTCGATCAAAAAGGCATAGTCTATCGAGGCCAGCCCAATATCGGGTACCCGATATTTTTTGGCAATGAAGCGTTTCAGGTAGGTCTCGGTGGAGGAATAGTTCTTGACCGTCCCCTTTGCCAGTTTGGGTAACTCATAGGTTCGGTTGTACTCCAAAAGGTCCAATAGGGTGAGCATCACCTTGTCCTTTCCCAGATATCGAAGCTTGATGGATTGTGCCGTTATAAAGTTGCTCTCGGCACTGAGTTGCCGATGGCATTCCAGCAACTTTGCACGGACGTCGTCCAGATACTTGTTTACAACAACGGATTCACTGGCCCTATGGTCCATTTTTCCCAAAATAGGACACCATCGTTCTTCAAAAGTTGATCTATGGACACTGAGATCTGCATTTTTCCCTTTGCATCTGATCCGGACATAAATTGGAAACCGTCCATCTTTTTTTCTTCCTGATTTTTTCAGCCAAAAACTGATACTGAAGGAGTTAGAGGTATTCATGTGTTCTCGCTTTAAGTGAAACATTGGATGAAGCGAAAGTCAAATCACACGAAAAATCAATAATGGAAGTACAATTTAGGGAATTTTCCCCGACAAAAATAGGACACTCTATAGGACATCCTCACCAATGGTATCAGATGGAAATAAAAAAAACCAGAAAAAATTAATTTTCTGGTTTTCAATTATTTAAGGTTTTACTTAGTGCCATAAAACCAAGGTTCGTCGGGATGACTGGATTCGAACCAGCGACCACACGCACCCCATGCGTGTACGCTACCAGACTGCGCCACATCCCGAAAACGGACTGCAAAAATAGGAATTTTGGTGAAAAATAAACACAGACTCCCTAAATCTTTTCTTGTTTTAATCCCTAAAAGTTATTCTGTGTTAACCAATATCTACCCATATAAAAAAATATTGGAGGCATGTTCAAGGAAACTTGATGTAAACAACTAAACCTCAGCCCAATATTTAATTTACAAACAACCCTTTTTTGAATGATCTGCGTCATTGCCCGTACCGTTCCAAGTATTTAGCTTAAGGGCATCCTACGGGAAAACAAAGCAATTAAAATGCTTAAAGAAGAAGTTCAAATTGTTCTAGAGGATGTCACCTTGGATGGAAACTTGGTGATTCCAGACAGCCCCAAGGGCTTGGTCATTTTTTCCCATGGAAGTGGCAGTAGTCGCTTTAGCCCAAGAAACAATTATGTTGCTCGATTACTCCAACAAAACGGTATGGCCACTTTACTGTTCGACCTATTGACACGTTCCGAGGACATGTTATATGAAAATCGCTTCGATATCGACAGACTTACACAACGACTCATTGAAACTACCCAATGGGTAAAGGGCCAAAAAGATATACACAACTTGGCCTTGGGTTATTTTGGGGCCAGTACAGGTGCCGCCTCCGCGCTTAGGGCCGCTGCTTTTTTTGGAAATGGAATTCAGGCGGTTGTTTCACGTGGCGGCCGGCCCGATCTTGCTCTTGGCGAATTGCACGGGGTCGAGGCACCTACCCTATTACTTGTGGGGTCTTTTGATACAGAGGTAATCCGGCTTAACCAAAAAGCACTTGATAATCTCCAGTGCCAAAAGAAAATGGAAATTATACCCGGGGCCAGCCATCTTTTTGAGGAACCCGGGAAATTACGGGAGGCGGCCAATGTTGCTACTGACTGGTTTGAGAAATGGTTTGATCAAAAGTGAGGTAAAATGTTTCAAGACAGAACGGATGCAGGCCTAAAATTGGCTGCACAGTTGCAAAAATTGCCACTTGAAAATTTGGTGGTCCTTGCCATTCCCCGAGGTGGACTTCCCTTGGGCGCCATTGTGGCCAAAACACTCAATGCCCCATTGGATGTTGCCCTTTCCAAAAAAATTGGCCACCCCTTCAATAAAGAGTACGCCATTGGCGCTGTTAGTTTGAACGACATTATCCTTAACGATATTCCTTCCATTAGCGAAGCCTATATCAAAGAAGAAACAGTTCGCGTGCGCGAAAAACTCCGAAAAAGATATGACCAATATTATCAAAATTGTGCTCCATTGAACCTGAAGGGAAAAACAGTGATTATAGTTGATGACGGGGTTGCTACGGGGAATACGATTAAAATAACAGCCCAAATGGTAAATAAAAGTCAACCACTACAAACCATTGTGGCCATTCCCGTTGCCCCATGGGGAGCTGTAAAAAACATGGAATCTTCGGACTACATAGACGAGGTGATTTGTCTGGAAAGCCCTTTTAACTTTTATGCCGTAGGTCAGTTTTACCGTGAATTCGGAGAAGTTTCCGACCAAGAGGCCATTCAAATTCTTGAGGCATCAAGAAAAATGTCCTCCTCATAAAAAACCTCGATTTTCGAATAAATCAATGGTATCGTTAAACGGTTATTTTCATGGAAACGATACCTTTCAACCCTTTGGGCAGACCATCCCTAATATCTTCCAACTCACCCATGGAAACATATTTTCTCAGGTAGATGAATGTTTGATAAATGTACCTTTCGGCCAGGTCATTTTCGTACCCAAAGTCGTTGATTGCGGATTTGCCATCAAACTCCTTGATCAGTTCAACAAATTTTTCCATGTTCTTGACCCTTTCCTTTCTTTTTTTGGGGTTCCACCCATTCACGTAGGCGGCTTTCAAAAACATGGGCAATTGGGCCATAAACTGCATGGACTCCTCCACAGAAATGATCTCGCGGAGCGCATGCAGTATCGAAATACATATTCGGCCCGCTTTGTCGAGATCCTGCCCCACTTCCAAATGCTTGGCATAATCCTTAAGGAACGTATTCCCCTCGGTTGCGTATTGATTAAAATCCAGTGCCATCATCATTAATTTTAAGGGTTAATGAATAAAAATGACACTAAAATTTCTGCAATGAAATGACCTAAATCACTGTTGGTCAATATTAGGAACGTCCACTATTCCCGATACAGGGTAAAGTGACCCACAAACTGTTGCTTTTCATTGTCGTTGGCATTCACAACATACCAATAATCACCGGTAGGCAATGGTTTGCCCTCGTAATTGCCATCCCATTTTTTCACTTGGTCCAATCGGGCCACTACCCTACCATAACGATCGTAAATGATCACTTCGATATTGGGGAAGAATTCCCGATTTTCTGGATACCAGTAATCATTCAGGTTGTCGCCATCCGGCGTAAAGAAATTTGGCATTTCGGGCATACCTTCAAAATTGAACGGCATCACCAAATTGGCCTCGCATCCATTTTGATCACGGACCATGATGTTGATATTGGCATCGAACGTGATATTGAAAATATTCTCTTCTCCATAGGATTCCCCTTGGAAGAAATATTCATAGCCTCCAAAGCCACCGGTTGCCATTGCGGTAACTTCATTCGGACCGGATTTTATGGCTTCCAGGGTCAACGGTTGGTAATCCTCGATTTCAAACTCCACAAAAGTGACGCAGCCATTTTCATGGTAAATGTAAACGGTATGTTCTCCGGCAGGCAGATCTCCAAAGGTTCGCTGCTCTGTCGCCATTTGAATATCGTCCACATCCAAAGAGAACAATAACTGTGGTAATTGTGAACTATCCCCTATGGCAACAGTGGCCGTACTATTCGGGAAGATACCATCACAGCCATATTCCACAATCGGTTCGGCCTGTACATCCACCCCGATTCCAATTTCGGCCACCACATTGGTCTGGCAACCGTTGGCATCGCGCACAAAGATGACATAGGTCTCCCCACCTTGAAGGTTATCGAAGAACATGGTATCATTTTGCACAAAATCGGCATCATCGGCAGAATTGACACTGGTAAAGTACGGTGCAGTTCCTCCTGAAACATTCAAGGTCAACGTGCCATCCCCATCGCCCATACAGGTTTCTGGTGTGGTAGAGGCAACCCCTGCCACCAACTCCATGGGTTGTGTAATTTCCACAGTTCGGGTAATGGTGCAGCCCAAATCGTCCTGAATAATAATATCGTAGGTCCTAGGTGCCAAATCGGTGAATATCCTTCGGTTCGGATTCATGGGATCGTTCCCTTCAAAGAACTCACTTAAATTATCCGAAATAGAATACCGGATGGAACCGGAACCTCCACTGGCCTCAATAATGATCTGTCCGTTGGCATCGCCGGCACAAACCACAGGTACTGCCTCCAAATAATCCAACACCAAAGGTGGTTTCGGATCAATAACAATGGGGTCGGAAATGGCCTCACAACCACCACTTTGGGCGAAGACATAATACGTTCCTGGTGGCAATTCCCTAAAAATACCGGAGCTCTGCGCAGGGCGTACAATAGTGGCCGCACTCGGTGGCAAGGTGTTCGAGTTCACCAAAGTGTACACATAGCTACCGATGCCTCCAAAAGCTTCGGAACGGATAATACCCGTCGCTTCACCGGCACAGTTGATGGTGGCATTGGTCAAATCCAACGCAATCACCAATGGTGCGGCAGGATCCAACGAAATTTGGTTGGATTTTTCAAACGGACAACCATTGGAATTTTGAACATCATACTGGAAGGGTCCTGGGTCCAAGGTAATATCGGCAGTGATTTCCACACTGGTCATCCCTGTACCAAAAGGCACAAAAGGATCTGTGGTTCCTGCCCTACGGTAGAAATAATCCACCCCAGGCTCTGGATTGGTCACTGTCAATTCCATCCGACCCAGATCCCCACATCCTGGTGGTTGCAATTCCACCAATTCGGCAACCACAATTTCTGGGTCTTGGACCGTGATGGGCACTGTTGTAAAACTACAATTCCAGCCATCAAAAATGGTGATGGTATAATCCCCTGCTGAAAGATTCGCAAAGGTTGGTGTAGTCTGAAGGCCACTATTGGTACCATCGGTCAATCGGTTCAATTGGAACAAATAATTGCCCGGACCTTGACCTCCGGCCATGTTGTATGCTTCTATGGCTCCGTCGTTGTCATTGTTACATGCCAACGGGTTAACTATCCGGATATCCGCCGAAATAGGTGTTGGCAACGGCAAATCTATGGTTGTCGATGACTCACATCCTCTAACATCACGCACATTTACCGTATACATTCCCGTTGATAAATCTTGGAAAACAGGATTGGTGTTTGGGTAATCCACCAATACCGTAGATCCATCAGGGGCGATCAATTGGTACTCATAAGTACCCCAACCGCCATCTCCTGCAACCGTGATTTCACCCAAACCGGGCACATTACAGGTTACCGGGGATGTTTGTACGGCATTTACCGTCAAAGCCCTATCTGGAGAACGAACCGTGACTACATTACTCACTACATCGCAGAACGGGCTATCCAGGGCCTCGATACGAACCACAAGGTTACCGGCAGGCACATTGTTGATCAATTCTGGGGTGTTGATCGGTGCATTGGTATCAAAACTACCCGTAACACCTGTAGACGTTTCAACCCCTGCGTTGTCGCGGCTGAACACTTCGTAATTGTACTGACCACTGTAATTGTTGATGGCCAGACTGATAACCCCATCGGAACCGTTGAAACAGGTCACAGGTGCCACTTCGGCAATGGTTGCTTCAATAGTATTGTACTCGGGCATATTGATGGTGGTGGTCAAATAAGAACATCCACCACTGCCTATATCCGTTACGGCAAAAATATAGTCACCGGGAGTAGTTATGTCCCAGGTTACTCTATCCGAGCCACCTGAATTTCTGGCGGGTTCCGAGCCCAACGGCAAAATTTCCACTTCGTAGTTGCCCGGACCTTCATTGATGATGATGTCAATGGAACCTGGGCTTACCCCTGTTCCCGTAACATCACAGGTCAATGGATTTACATTGTAACTAAAGGTAATATCCGTTGGCGTATTGATGGTCACCGTAGCTGTTTCCTCGCAACCGTTTTGATCGCGTGCAGTCAATGTTATGGTCTGATTGGTCCCATTATCAATCACCTCAAAAGTATTGCTGGTCTGGAAGTTGGTCCCATCAAATTGAGGGGTACCATCGTTCATACTATAGGTATAGGGACCTGTACCCGTTAAGGTGCCGGAGCCATCACCATTGGTATCGGTATAAATGGTAATGGTTGCCGTACTGAACTGGTTACTGGAAGGATTACAGCTAAAATCGGTATTGATGGCATTCACCATCAGTTGGGTCGGTTCACCAATAATAATATCAGTCGTACGATCGGTACAACCCCTATCCGAAACTACCTCCACTTGATAGGTATTGGGTGGAAGGTCATCAAATACTGGGGAACCTTGTGGTCCTGCCCAAATAGTTGAACTGGACCCGACGTACAAAATATAGCTCAATGGGGTATCCGTATCACTTCCTGGCTGTAATTCCACGGCAATTGTTCCATTATCGGCTCCAAAACAGGTCACATCACTGCTGGGTGTCGCCGTAATGATCGGTGAATTCACAGTTGACACATTAACAATCGCCTCATCGGAACATAATGGTGAGGTGTTCGAACTCAAGTCGGTTACTAAAATGTTATAGTCACCGGGCAACACATTGTTGAACACATTGGTATATTGCGCTGGACCAATATTGGCCAAAGTACCAGCATCCCGCAATTGGTATTCAAAATTGCCACTTCCCCCGGTGGTGTTTACGGTAATCACCCCATCCCCTGCATTACAGGTAGGAAATGAAGTGGCATCGGCAGAAATCGAGAAGAAATCGAATACCTCCGCAGTTACGGTATTGGTACATCCATTGCCATCCCTCACAGTGATCACATAAGATCCAGGATTGGGAACAATAAACGTGGAACCTGTTTGGTAGCCACTACCGATATCATATTGAAACGTTTCTTCCGGCAAACCAGAACCAGTGCTCAAAGGCGACAACATATTAATTTGATATCCACTGGTGGCCGTACATTGATTCACCACATCAATTGTGGGAGAGGGCACACCAGCTTCTTGCGTCACTGTCAATGTGGTCAAAGCGGTACACCCATTGGCATCCTGTACATAGAAATCATAAGCTGACGGATACGGTCCTGGAATTTCAAACGTGGTTGTGGGCGCAAAAGTGGTTGGAGCAGGACTTCCTGCTGGCACATAAGCGTAATTATAAGGTTCGGTGCTTCCAAAGCCACGAACGGTTACCAATGCCCCAGCATTACACGTGGCTTCCACAAAATTATCGATGGCGATGGTCGGCGAACTAAAGCTGATGAATACCAAGGTACTGCCGCTACAGCCGTTTGTATCGTCCCTAACCACAATTTGATAATTGCCAGGGGCCAAACCTGTGAAAGTTCCATTGTAAGGAATAGTTTCTCCCGTCAACGATGTGGGACCAGCAACCGTTGCTCCGGTATCTGTATTTTGAAGGGTAATAGTAAAATCACCGGCAGAAATTCCAGAAACTTCATAGTCAATGGAACCACTACCCGAAACATTACAGGATGCTGCCGTTGATGTAGCGGTGACCGCAACAGGGTTGGAAGGCCCGATGGGGTCTATTTCTTCAATATAGGTACAACCCAAAGCATCCCTTACCTCCACAAAGTAGGTAACTCCTGGCACCACTTGCCCAGTAAAATCATATGTATCACCACCTGAAGTGGCCGGATTGAAAGTAGGTTCACCCACCAATCGGAATTCGTAGGGGCCCGTTCCTCCTGTGGCCTGAACCCGATATGGGAAGGTAGTATCAGAACAGATAGCTGGATTGGGGTCCAAAGGAATCAAATCCAAAACATTTTGATCGATGATAACCTCATCTCTATCCTGACATCCTTGGGCATCGGTGGTCACCACCGTATAATTGCCCAAAGGCAAATTCGGGAAGTTTACCGTTGTACTGGCGGTTCCGGTTGATGAAGCCACCAAATTACCGGCCACATCCAACAGAATGTAATCGAAAGGCGCCACTCCATTATTTATGGTTGTTGAAATGGAACCGTTTACAGATCCAGCGGAACAAACTGCATTGGTAGGTGTTGCCGTAGCATCCAATGGAGCGCTGGGTGCAATAGTCACATCATAGGCAGGGCTAACGCAGCCACGACTGTCACGGATCACGAATCCACCGTGGGTACCCGGTCCGTATCCGGAGAAAATATTTTGATTGCCAAAAGTGGCACCATTATCATTACTGAATTGATATGGCGGCACCCCTTGTGTAGTATCCGGAATCAATTCTACAATGCCACTGGTATTGTCACCACACTGGGTATCGGTCGCAACCACTGACCCTGCAATGGTCTCCGGTGGCGAAATGGTCACCACATTGGTTTGGGTTGTACAACCCCTACTGTCCGTAATCAAGAACTGGAAGGTGGTATCCGTAATGATGGAACCATCATTGGGAATACTGTACACAAATGAATTCCCGGTAATGTTGTTGTTATCGGATGTATATGGAGCCCCGTTGATACTTACCTCATAAATATCATAATTGCCCCCTGAGGTATACCCATTGGATATATTCACCTGGATTTGTCCAGGAGGACCGGCACAATCCAATTCCTGAATGGTTGTGGTATTGGCAATTACTTGCGGTTCAATGGTTGCAGTTACTGTATCCCTACAATCATTGGCATCTACCACCTCAATGGTATAGGTTCCTGGTGTTAAGCCAGCAAAAGTATTGCTCGGCCCCAACACCCCATTGTTGATTCGATATTGATACGGAGCCAAACCACCAGCGGCATTCACCACCAAAGTGGACGCCGTAAAATTATCATAACAGAAATCCGAAGCCCCATTGTCCAAAGTCAATGTTGGTGCATCCAATCGGGTCAAGGTAAAGCTATCCGTCACGGTACAGCCATTGGCATCGGTTACCGAAACTTGGTACAGACCATCTTGTGAAAGATTGGAAAACGTACTGCCATTCTTGGGTCCTCTTGTGGAACCATCGGGTTGGGTCAAAGTATATCGGTTACCACCCCAACCTCCAACAGTGTTGATGCGGACTGCCCCGATATTTCCATTCTGGCAACTCATGGCGGTCACATCCAAACTTGAAACGGCAAAGGCTGTTGCAGGTTCTTCGATGACCAATGTGGCCGTATCGGTACAATTGGTTTCCTCATCGGTCACAGCAATAACATAACTCCCCGCAGCCAATCCGGTCAAAGGCACTATACCACTACTTTGGCCAGTAAATACAGGCCCAGAGTCGATACTATAGCTATATGTGGTGTTAAATCCATCCACCAAATAACGTCCTTCACCATCCGAATCTCCAACACAGGTTACCACCCTTGTTTGTTGGGCCTGGACGCCTATGGAACTGATATCCGTGATGGCATAATTTTCATCGTAGGAACATCCTTCTGAATCGGTAACCCTAAACGTATAGGTTCCCAATCCCAATCCAGAAAAAGTGCTGTTATTGCCATTGTTCACTGCACTTGCAGCAGGCGCGATAATTTCATAGGTATACGGACCTGTCCCTCCTGCAATGGTCAAATCCAGTGATGCTGTTGTAGTGATACAATCCAGGCTTGAAATACTGAATGCAATATCTGTTGGTTTGTTCAAGGCATTGAATACGATATCGGGAAGTGCCTGAACACATCCGTTGGCATCCCGAATCATAGGAGTGTATGATCCAACTCCCAAATTTGGAAAAACCGGATTGGTTCCAAAACCTGCTCCAATACTGTATTCATAAGGTGCCGTTCCCCCGGCAACTCCAGAAATGGTAATTTGACCTCCATTCTCATTGGTACAGGTAGGCACAGAATTGGGTGTTGCTATAGCTGTTATTGTAGATGGTGTACCAATGGTTGCGGTTTGTGGTGCTGTGGTACAGGTAAATGAATCCTGCTCATATCTTAAAACAATATCGTAGTTGCCGGGAGCCAAATTGGAAAAAACATTGCTCACTTGGAAGGTCGCACCATTGTTGATACTGTACACAATTTCATAACCGTATCCGTTGGTCACGTTAATGTTGATGCGTCCATCATTGGCACCCCCACAATTGGCATCTTCTTCGGTAAAATTGAAAACTGGTGGAGGAATATCCTGTACATCTACTGCAGCACTACGTTGGCAGCCATTGGCATCTTCCACCAAAATGGAATAGGTGCCGGCAGTGGTAACGGCAAAGGTTGTGCTTCCGGAATAAGGGGCACTAAACGCACCGCCATCAACACTGTAGCGATACGGAGCCGTTCCACCTGTAGTGGATAAATTCACATTTACGGATGAGGCACCACATCCAAAACTGTCGGATGCTGTGGCCGATACGGCCAGGGGAGCAATACCGTTACCTATTTGTATAGGATCCCCGTCAATATCGGTAGTGACGGTTTCCGAACAATTATTGGTCTCCACACGAATACTATAAGTACCCGGGCTAACATTGGCAAAAGTGTAGGTATCGGAGCCGTTGGGACCAAAAGTATCCACGGTAACTCCATTTTTCACCAAACGATACGTATAAAAACCGGGTACACCAGAGACCTGTACATCAATGCTTCCCAATTCGCCACTACAAAGAATATCATTGGCGGTTACATCCACGTTAATGTCCAAATCGCCAACGGTCACCATATTGGAAGGAAACACACAGGCGCTGGCCGATACATTTTTCAACCGCACATATACCCTATAATCCCCTGGTGATGTTATATCGAAGAATGGAGCATCTTGGTAGGGTCCGGAAGGACTGTTCAAACTGTATTCATAGCCTGCAGGCACGTTGGTCACCTCTACCCTACCCGAATTCCCACAGATTATATCCTCTTTGATCAGTTGTGGATCTAGTGGGTTTAGGGTGGACTTGAAATAATAATACTGGCCAGAATCGACCCGTACACGAAATTCACCCGATGACGATAGATTGTAAGTTGGTCCCGTACCCACCGTATTCCAGGTACAAGCACCATTTATGGTGGGGCAATCATCCACTACTGTGGGTGCACAGGTATTGGGATCTAATTTTTGCCATTGATAACTGCTTCCCGTTTGACTCAGGGAAAGTGTACGGATATCACTGGTTCCACATAGAAAGAATTTGGCAAGGGTACTTCCATCATTGGGACACACCACTTCTTCGTTCGCCCCAACAATGATGGTGGCAAACATGGCGCTGGACGCAAATAAGGTTTCTTCCGCGATTGGGATTACTGTGGAATTGGTTTCAACCTCTTCTTCTTTTTCCGGCGCAACCATTGTGGAAACCATATCGGTCAAAATTCGTTTGACCGCTGTCTTTGCCAATACTGTTGAACCGAAGATAGATATGAACACCAACAACACGACATACAATACATGCCTTGTTTTTTGTGGTAGCATAGGTTAAGTCTTGTTAAGAAGAATATGTCAGATTTGGGCTCGTAATATTCTTTTATAGTAATTATCTATTCTTATATAATTCTCTTTATATTCATTACACCCGGTCGATAAAAAAATGACCGTTTATCTATAAAATCTATTATTTCAACGTAAAACTATGAAAAAAAGTACCTTATTTCCTTATTTTTTCGTTGTACTGCTTAGTACATCTTGTGCTCAGAGGTCCGATTCGGGCATAAATCTTCCCAAAACTCTTGATTTTACTGAGGAATTGGTCATTGGTGGCATCCAAAACCCTTGGGGCATGGCATTTCTACCAGATGGAGGTATTTTGGTGACCGAAAAGTCTGGAAAACTATACCTATACCAATCAGATAAGACTATTGAAATCAATAATTTACCCGAAGTCTACAACAGGGGCCAAGGTGGTTTGATGGACATTGAACTCCATCCCAATTATACCAAAAACGGGTGGATCTATTTTTCGTATGCTTCCAGTGAAGGTGACGGCAAAGGGGGCAATACAGCCATCATGCGCGCCAAAATATCCGATAATAAACTGGTAAACAAAGAATTACTCTACAAAGCCACTCCCAATACTACTCGGGGACAACATTTTGGCTCCCGATTGGAATTTGACCGCGAGGGATACCTCTATTTTTCCATTGGTGAACGGGGCGACAGGGACGTGAATCCACAGGATATCACCCGGGATGGGGGCAAAATCTATCGCCTACACGATGATGGTCGAATACCCACCGACAATCCTTTTGTTGGCAAGAATGGTGCGAAAACAGCCATCTTTAGCTATGGTCATCGCAATCCACAGGGATTGGCTCTTCACCCCGAAACAGGCCAACTTTGGGAGCACGAGCATGGACCTCGCGGTGGTGACGAGATCAACATCATCCAGAAAGGTAAAAACTATGGTTGGCCCATCATTACTTACGGCATCAATTACAGTGGCACCAAGATTACAGATGAAACTTCCAGACCTGGTATGGAACAGCCGCTCTACCAATGGACCCCTTCCATTGCACCTTCGGGCATGTGTTTTGTGACTTCGGACAAATATCCAAAATGGAAAGGTAATTTGTTGGTAGGCTCATTGGTCTTTCAATATTTGGAACGCCTGGAAATTAAAAATAACAACGTCGTCTATCGTGAAAAGTTATTGGATGAGATAGGTCGGGTACGCAATGTACAACAGGCACCCGATGGATATATTTATGTGGGTGTTGAGGGAAAAGGCGTTTACCGATTGGTCCCGAAGTAAATTGGTCCTATTTTAGAGCATCGATGGCCAGCTTTACAGAGCCATATTGTTTTAAGGCTTTTTCAGCGGCTTCATAATCCAAACCAAGTTCCTCCATAAGGTAACGGGTACCGCGATCCACCAATTTCGTGTTGCTCAATTGCATGTTCACCATTTTGTTGCCCTTCACACGGCCAATACGTATCATCACCCCTGTTGAAATCATATTGAGCACCATTTTCTGGCTTGTGCCACTTTTCATCCGGGTACTTCCGGTTAAAAACTCCGGCCCAACGTTTACCTCAATGGGAATATCCGATTGCAGTGCCAAAGGCGACCCAGGATTGTTGGTAATGCCAACTGTCAGAATCCCATGTGCCTTCGCATCTTCAATACCCCCCAACACATAAGGCGTGGTGCCCGAAGCTGCAATACCTACCAACACATCGTTATCATTAATGTCGTATTCTTTAAGATCTTTCCAGGCTTGCTGGGTATCATCCTCGGCAAATTCAACCGCTTTTCGAATGGCCCTATCGCCACCGGCAATCAATCCGATGACCCGATCATGCGGCATGCCAAAGGTGGGCGGTATTTCAGAAGCATCCAATATCCCCAACCGGCCACTGGTTCCGGCCCCTATATAAAAAAGCCGTCCACCGTTCTCGAACCGCTTGGCTGTTTCGTCCACCACTTGGGCAATTTTGGGGAGTACCAACGCAACGGCATCTGCCACCTTTTTATCTTCGTTATTGATGTTGGAAACAATTTCCAAGGTTTCCATTTGTTCCAAGTGATCGTACAAGGACGGTGCTTCGGTAATTTTGTTATGCTTGTTTGTCACTGCCTACACTAATTGTATGTTCCTATTTCGAAATGCATCGAGTTTCACATCCCACGGATCCAATTCCGTGATCAAGACGTCCAACTCCTCCACATCACAAATTTTATAGCGCTGTAAAGATCCGATTTTTTCAGAAATACATGGAGAAACCACTTGCCTTGCACTTTGTATCATGGCTTTTTTCATTTGCACAATTTCCCAATCAAACTCGGTCAAACCTTCATTGGGGTGAATGGAATTGGTTCCCAAAAAGCAAATGTCGACCTTTATATCGGAAAGCGTGTTGATGGCACTGCCACCTACCGTTATCTGCGAATCCTTTGAAACATGCCCACCAATAAAGATGATATCCACATTGCTTTTTCCCAACAATTGGGTGGCAATGGGCAAACTTGGCGTAAAACAGGTCAGTTTCATCTTGGGCGGAAGTTTTCTGGCCAATTCCAGATTGGTGGTGCCCCCACTCAATAGAATCACCTGTCCATCCTTGATCAATTGTAACGCCTTGTCCGCAATCTGGGACTTCTTTTCGAGGGAATAAATGTTTTTTCCGGTAGGATTAAAATTGTTGAATCCCAACGAAACGGCACCACCATGTACCTTTTTCAATTGTTTGGCGTCGTGAAGTTCCTTGATATCACGTCGTACCGTATCGACTGAAACCTTGAGCTGATCCGCAATATCGGACAATAGAATCTTATTGTGGATGCCCACCTCGTTCAGGATATATTGATGTCTTTCTTCTTTTAACATATGCAGGCGACAAAATTAACCAATTGCATTCATCACTTCACAAAACAGCAAAAAATTGCAATTATTATGCAATAATATGCTGTTTTAACAAATTATTCTAATTTTATTGCATTAAAATGCAGTTAATGCTGTTTTTTGCCTACATTTGCAATTCACTCTTCAGTTTTTTGCTGACTATTTATTGAAAAGTTATGTATCAACCCTATTCGGAAGAATTACGATTCGAAAAAATCCACACCCTAATCCATGAAGATTCAAACTCAGCCTCATTGTCCGTTGCCAATGAGATTGCGAGTTTGATCAAACAAAAACAAGAACAGGGCAAAAAAGCAGTTCTTGGTTTGGCCACTGGCTCCACTCCCACCAAAGTGTACGAGTATTTGGTGCAATTTCACAAGGAAGGACGATTGAGCTTCAAGAATGTAATCACCTTTAACTTGGACGAGTATTTTCCCATGCAACCAGACTCCATCCATAGTTATGTACGTTTTATGAACGAACACCTGTTCGACCATATCGATATTGACCCAGAAAATGTGCACATTCCCGATGGAAGCCTGCCCATGGATCAAGTACGTAAGTTCTGTGAGGATTATGAGGAGAAAATCAAGAACGTCGGGGGAATCGATATTCAGATATTGGGAATCGGACGTACAGGTCACATCGGTTTCAACGAACCTGGATCTACACTGAACAGTAAAACCCGTTTGATCCGTTTGGACCGTGTTACCCGATTGGATGCAGCCAGTGACTTTTTTGGGGAAGAAAATGTTCCCAAAAGAGCCATAACCATGGGGGTCGGCACCATTATGAGTGCACGAAAGATCATCTTGATGGCATGGGGCGAAGGTAAATCAAGCATTATCCATCAAGCCGTTGAAGGTAAAATCATGGAATCCGTACCCGCCACCTTCCTACAGCACCATGAAAACTGTGATTTTGTGTTGGACGGCGCTGCAGCATCATCCTTGACACGGGTGAAAACACCTTGGTTGGTAACGGAATGCGACTGGAACGACAAATTGATCAAGTCTGCTACCATCTGGTTGTCCGAAAAATTGGGCAAAGCCATCCTAAAGCTTACCAACGAGGACTATAACGAATACGGGATGGGAAATTTGATCGCCGAGATTGGATCTGCGGAGCAAATCAACCTAAAAGTGTTCAACCAACTACAACGAACCATAACCGGATGGCCCGGTGGCAAGCCCAATGCCGATGATAGCCAACGACCTGAAAGAGCAGAGCCCTACCCAAAAACATCCTTGATCTTCAGTCCACACCCAGATGATGATGTAATCTCCATGGGTGGAACCTTGCTCCGATTGGTAGACCAAGGACATAACGTTCATGTGGCCTATCAAACTTCAGGAAACATTGCCGTTTTTGATGATGAAGTAATCCGATTCCTGGACTTTGCCACGGACATTCAACAAGAGAACAAAGAGCTCAAGAAAAAGTTCAAAGAGGTGCGCAAATTCCTGGCCAATAAAAAGCCAGGCGATGTGGACAGTCCCGAAATTCAAGAGTTCAAAGGGCTGATTCGAAAAGGAGAAGCCTTGGCAGCCTGCAGGTACTGTGGCGTCAATGAAGATAATGCCCACTTTTTGAACCTTCCCTTTTATGAAACCGGAGCGGTTCGGAAAAAACCACTTTCCGAGGAGGATATTCAAATCACCTACGACCTCCTCAATAAATTGAAACCCCATCAAATCTTTGCAGCGGGTGACCTTTCTGACCCACACGGTACCCACCGCGTGTGTTTGGAATCTATTTTTAAAGCCTTGCAACGCTTGGTGGATGATCGGGCCGAATGGATTCGAAACTGCTACGTATGGTTATACCGAGGTGCTTGGCAAGAATGGGACATTGCGGATATGGAAATGGCCATTCCGATTGGACCCAAGGATATGGCCCGTAAGAAAAACGCCATCTTCAAGCACCAATCCCAAAAGGATAGCGCCATGTTCCCTGGAAACGATGAAAGGGAGTTCTGGCAACGCGCCGAACAACGAAACAAGGAAACGGCATTCCGTTACAACGCACTTGGAATGGCCGAATATGAAGCAATGGAAGGTTTTGTTCGCTATCATTTTATCTAATCAAAAACAAATTTTGAACTAATTGTTGTTTTGATCAATCTATAAAAAGGTCTACATTTAATGCACAAGTAGACCTTTTTTATTGGATTTTGAAAAGGCGTTGCTGAAAACCCAACCCTTGAAATACCAGATTTTATGACCGAACCCTTGGAATTGACCCACAAAACACCAAAAGACAAAAACGCCTGGCTCTGGATCCCCTTTCTCTATTTCACCCAAGGCATTCCGTATATTCTCGTGGTAACGGTTTCGGTGATCATGTACAAGCGCCTCGGAATCGGTAATGCCGAAATTGGCCTGTACACCAGTTGGCTGTATCTTCCCTGGGTCTTAAAACCACTTTGGAGCCCTTTGGTGGATATCAATGGCACCAAACGTAAATGGTTCTTGTCCATGCAATTGGTCGTGGCCCTTGCGTTTTTGGGAATTGGCCTCTTTCTGCCCTCCAATGCTTTTTTCACCATTACCTTGGCTTTCTTTTGGATGGCCGCTTTCGCATCCGCTACCAATGACATTGCCTCGGATGGGTATTATATGATTGGTCTTACCCAAAAAAAACAATCCTTTTTTATTGGGCTGCGGAGTACCTTTTATCGTTTAGCCATGATAACGGGTCAGGGATTGTTGGTGATTTTTGCCGGCTATTTGGAAAATACATATGGAGATAACACCAAAGCCTGGTCCATGACCATGATCAGTGCTGCTGTACTGATGATCATACTTACTTTGGCCAACTTTTTTGCGGCACCCAAGTTTGAAGAAGCAATACCACAGAAAGGTGAAAAACCGGTAAGTTTTTGGGAAGTGTTCGCCTCCTTTTTTCGCAAAAAGCAAATCGGATTGGCCCTTATGTTCGTCCTGACCTACCGATTGGGAGAATCCCAGTTGGTGAAAATGGCCTCCCCCTTTTTATTGGACAAATTGGAAGTTGGCGGACTGGGGTATTCCACTGAAGCGGTAGGTACCATTTATGGAACCGTCGGGGTCATCATGCTTTCGCTTGGAGGTATTGTCGGGGGCATCGTAATCTCTCGAGATGGCCTTAAAAAATGGATGCTGCCGATGCTTTTGGCATTAAATCTTCCGAATGCCCTGTATGCGGTTTTGGCCGTAACACAAGCCACTAGCATTTATGCAGTGGTCGGAACCGTGGTGTTGGAACAGTTCGGGTACGGCTTTGGCTTTGCTGCTTTTATGATGTATTTGATCTATGTGGCAGAAGGGGCATCAAAAACTTCACATTACGCCATTGCAACAGGTTTTATGGCGCTGGGGATGATGCTCCCCGGCATGTTGAGTGGTTATATTCAAGAATGGTTGGGCTATGATGGCTTTTTCATTTGGGTGGTCATCGCCGCCTTACCTGCCTTTCTCGTGCTTCGTTATTTGAATTATCCGGCCGATTATGGCAAAAAAACGATGGAAACCGATGGCCAATAAACCGCATACCCTTCCCGAACCAGATTTGACCCTGGAAGAAAAAGTGGGACAATTGTTCATGCCCGCTGTTTTCATCAACGATTCTGAGGAAGAAGTCCAAAAAATGGAACAACTGATTTCAGCCGGCAAAGTGGGTTCCATTTGCTTCTTTCATAGTCGGGCCAGTGCCGCCACCAATTTTGAGGGGAAGAAAAAAATCGTTTACAATGAACAAAGTCTCGAGCGGCTCAAAGGACTAATCGAACGGTATCAAAAAGTGGCAAAAATACCCTTATTGGTGGCCATAGATGCCGAATGGGGCCTCGCTATGCGCATTGAGAACACGCCACAATATCCTTATGCGATCACCTTGGGCGCCTTACAAGACAACTTGGCGCTTATCCAAGAGGTCGGAAGGGCCATCGGGCTCGATTGCAGGGAAGCGGGCATTCATTGGAACTTGGCACCGGTGGTGGACATCAACAACAATCCCGAAAACCCGGTAATCGGTTATCGGTCGTTTGGAGATGACAAATCGATGGTGCTTCAAAAAGCAAAGGCCTTTGTGGATGGCATGGCCAGTAGCGGAACCTTGAATTCCATCAAACATTTTCCCGGACATGGCGATACGGCCACCGATTCCCATTTAGGGCTTCCCGTTATCGATAAATCATTGGATGACTTGTTGGTAAATGAATTGTTCCCGTTTCAAAAACTGATCAAACATGGTGTGGATTCCGTTATGGTTGGACACCTATCGCTCCCACAATTGGATGCCCATAACCCCTCCACAACTTCCCCTATCATCATCCAAGAACTGTTGAGAAAACAGTTGGGTTTTAACGGTGTTGTTATTTCCGATGCCCTAAACATGCATGCCGTATCCAAAGCCTACTCCGAAAAAGGAAAATTGGAATGTGAAGCTTTTTTGGCCGGTTTGGATGTACTCTGCTTTAGCGAACATGTGGAAGAAGGCATACAGCAAATTCTGAAAACAGCAGCCCCAGAGCGCATCGAAGCTAGTTTTCAACGCATTTGGAAGCTAAAGGAACGCGCCTTTGCCCCAACTCCTGACTTAAAAACGCTTACACCTCAGCAACAAAGTGAGTTGAACGGTTCCGTTGCTGAAAACACCTTAACAGAACTCTACGGAAATCCCGATGGCATTTTGGTATGCAAGCAGGAGGATGCCCTCCATATAACCGTCAACAATACCAAGCCCAACTTATTTGCCCAACAATTGGAAAACCAACTAGGCCTCTCCTCCGTGGAGTTGGAGTTGAAAAAAAAGGAACTACCCCGGAACAAGAAAGTGGTTTTGAGCATTTTTCCACCTGCGGTCAAACCTAAAGATCACTTCGGATTTGATCCAAAACTTTTGGAGGCCATTCAACAAATCATTGCCAACAATAATGTGTTGCTCTACTTGTTTGGCAACCCGTATGTTTTGGACCTCCTTGCGCTAAAACCATCCTCCAATGTGGTGGTGGTCTATCAAGACTTCCCCGAATTTCAGGAAGCGGCGTTTAAACATTTTGACAATCAAATTTCGGCGAAAGGAAAATTACCCATTGCTCTAAAAACATTTACCGTATGAGGACTTATAAAGTTTTAGGGTTGATGTCCGGCACTTCCCTTGACGGATTGGACATGGCCTATTGCCATATTTGGGAAGATAACGATCATTGGCACTTTTCCATAAAACACACCAAGGATGTTTCGTACACTGATGAGATGAGGGACTATCTTAAAAATGCCATCTATCTCTCCGAGGAAGATCATGCACAACTCCATAAGGACTATGGGGTTTGGCTGGGGGAACAAGCTAAAGTATTTATTGAAGAATTGGGTGAAGAGGTGGATTTCATTGCCAGTCATGGCCATACCTCTCACCATCGCCCTAAAGAGGGCATCACTTTTCAGCTGGGTGATGGCCAAGTCCTGGCCAACACCAGTGGCAAACAGGTGGTCTGTGATTTTAGAACAAAGGATGTGTCCCTAAAGGGACAAGGTGCCCCCTTGGTTCCCATTGGAGATCGGTTATTTTTCCACGATTACGAATTTTGCCTCAATTTGGGCGGTATAAGCAACATCTCATTTGAAAAGGAAGGAGAACGTATTGCTTTCGATATCGGATTGGCAAATATGCCCCTAAACTTCATCACCCACAAAATGGGCCTGTCCTATGATGACGATGGCCAATTGGCCCGATCGGGCAATTTGGACCAAGGCTTGCTCAATCAACTAAATAGGTTGAAATACTACGCCCTTCCTTATCCGAAATCAACAGGCTATGAGTGGTTTACTGCCAAAATTATTCCACTGATAGAAGCCTCGAAAGCTACGAATGTGGACCTTTTGAATACCTTCATTCACCATAATTGCGAACAGATAGCAGCCGTGGCCCATACCTATGCCACAAAACCCCAATCAAGGATATTGGCCACCGGTGGCGGAGCCTTGAACGGTTATTTTATGGAAACCCTGCAAGATAAATTGGGAACTGACATTACGGTCGTGGTGCCCGATACAACCTTGGTTGCCTACAAAGAAGCCTTGGTATTTGCCCTGATGGGAGTCTTGCGCCTAAAAGGCAAAATCAATGTATTATCATCGGTTACGGGAGCCATTGAAGATTCCTGTAGTGGTGAAGTATTTTTCCCAGAAGGAAATTGATCACGCCGTAGCCATTTTCTTTTTGGGTCGATGCACCAAAAGAAAAATAGCCAACGCACACATACCGCAAATGGCCAAACCTGCAAACAGGGGCCATACGCTGTTTTTCACGAACTCACCAATGAAGGTAGCTATGGGAATGGACAACACAGTTGATATAAAACCATTGATGGCTGCACCAATTCCCGCGATATGCCCAATGGGCTCCATTGCAATGGAACGGAAATTACCCCACATGAATCCCAAACAAAAAAATTGGATCGATAAAAAGCCGACCAAAATATAAATACTGGGATTGGGCGAATTCAAGAACAAAAGCGTGTAGGTCAAAGCCACCAAACAGAATACAATAGTGGCCATCAAAGACAATTTTCGCATGCCAAATCGCATCACCAGGGTACCATTCAAAAAAGTGGACAACCCGATGGAAATGGCCAACCCAGCAAAAATGTAGGGAAAGACTTCCTTTAAAGCATATTGATCTTCAAAAATATGCTGAGCGGAACTCAAATACACCAAAAACGCACCAGTCACCAACCCAGAAATCAAGGTAAAAGCGATGGTTTCCCTATACTTCATAAACTCCTTGAGGCCATCCACAAAAACATGCCTTGTAAAGGGTATTTTATATTCAGGATGAAGTGTTTCTTCCTGTCTTTTCCAAAACCATAGGGCCACCACAAACACAAAGACCATTTGCACATAAAAGATGGCTTGCCAGCCGGCGGCGTCCAAAATCAATTTGCCAATGGCAGGAGCCACAACAGGCACCAAAATAAAAAATGCAGTCACAAACGACATGACCTTGGCCATATAATCACCATGGTATGTATCGCGTATTATGGAAATGGAAATGGTCCGTGGCGCGGAAAGTCCAATACCCTGTAATATCCGTCCAACCACCATAATTTCCAAGGATGGTGCAAACAAACAGATGATACTGGCCACCAAAAAGATGGAAAAACCCAAATACACAACTGGTTTTCGCCCAAAACTGTCCGAAATGGGACCAAAAAAGAGTTGTCCCACACCCAGTCCCAAGAAAATCATCGTTACCAACAATTGGTTATCCGTGGAATCATAGCTATGGATGGCCTCCCCAATGTTGGAAATGGCGGGCAAAATGGCATCAATGGCCAATGCCACAATGGACATCAAAGCGGCCATCAGGGCCACAAATTCAAAATTGGGTTTCTGGGCTGTTTTTTGCATGGTGCAAAAATAGGCATACCCCTTGGACCATTAAAGCTTTTATGAAAGCTTTAATGTTATGGAAACACTTCCAACGTTATAGTTTGTGATTGTGTCCGGTTTTACTTGTTCTGCAAGCAACAAATCCTGTTTTTGACCTATTCAAAATTTTGATTAGCCGTATCTTTAAGGGATAAATAAGCATAACCATGGGCACATTAAAAACGTTGGTTGTAGGCTGTGGCAATATGGGAACTTCCCATGCCCGCGCCTACCACAAATTGGATGGATTTAATCTCGTTGGATTGGTCAGTAGAGGTGCCAAAAGTCGGGAACGGTTATCCAAAGAGCTGGATGGAGTCCCAACGTTTTCAGACTATGCACAAGCCTTGAATGCCACCCAACCTGATGTGGTTTCCATCAATACTTATCCGGACACCCATTTTTCCTATGTGAAAATGGCCTTGGATGCCAATGCCCATGTTTTTGTGGAGAAGCCTTTGGCATTGACGGTTGAAGAGGCGCAAACCTTAGTGGATCTAGCCCACAAAATGGGCCGTAAAATGGTTGTCGGCTATATTTTACGAGTACACCCAACTTGGGCCAAGTTCACTGAAATTGCCCAAACCTTGGGCAAACCCTTGGTCATGCGCATGAATCTGAACCAACAGAGTTCCGGTGAGCATTGGTACACCCACAAACAGTTGATGCAGTCCATGTCACCCATTGTGGACTGTGGTGTGCATTACGTGGATGTGATGTGCTCCATGACACGCTCCAAACCCATCAGTGTTTCGGCCATTGGCGCTCGATTGTCGGATGAAGTGGCTGTCGACATGTACAATTATGGGCAACTTCAGGTTCGCTTTGAAGATGGTTCCGTGGGATGGTATGAAGCCGGTTGGGGGCCCATGATGAGCGAAACCGCATTTTTCATCAAGGATGTGATCGGACCCAAGGGCTGTGTTTCCATCAGTGATCAAGACAAGGGAGCTTCAGATGATATTGAAGGCCATTCCAAAACGGGCAGTTTAAAACTGCATCATAGCCATTTGGATGCAAATGGCCATTTCACCCAAAAAGATGAAATCATAAGCACGGCTGATGAACCCGACCACGATGGCCTGTGTTTGTTGGAACAGGAATATTTTTACGATGCCATTGTGAATGATAGGGATCTCACCCATCATTTAAATGATGCCGTGAACAGCCTAAAAATTGTGCTGGCCGCAGACAAATCAGTCAAGACTGGGAAAACAGTTCTTCTTTAGAAATTACTGTCAGGTAGAGCGATTTCGAAACCTGTTCTAAAAACTTTGTTATGTTTGATGTCAGGTCGAGCGCAGTCGAGACACTACCAAATCATGAAACAGTATTATGTTTACATACTTGTATGTGCTGATGGACTAACCTATACTGGCATTACGGATAATTTGGCCAGAAGGTTCTCGGAACACCAAAACGGTTTGAACAAAACCGCATTCACGTACAAAAGAAGACCTGTCCAACTGATTTTTCAGCAAGAATTCAACGATGTTTTACAAGCCATCTATTTCGAAAAGAAGATAAAAAAGTGGAGTGCCAAAAAGAAGCTTGCTCTCGCAGAAGGCAATTTAAATCTATTGCAAATTCTATCGGAATGTAGAAATGCCTCACATTATAAGTATAAACCGAAACATGAATGAGGGCTCGACTGTATAAAATGTCTCGACCGCGCTCGACATGACAAATCCTCGCTTCTGCTCAAAAACTTATATTTCTTGTTAATAAAAACAAGCCCATCATTAAAATAATGATGATTACCGCCCAAGTATTAACCAACACTTTCCAAGAAAAGATATTATAATCTTTCATTTTAAAGGAATCTTTCTTGCCCAATCGATACAATAGCAATAATATTCCCAAAATGATTAAATAAATTCCAGTAGCAATTGGGTAATCATTTAAAATTCCAACAAACAAGTCCTTTATTGATTCCCATTCAAAGAAGTTCTATTACAACGGAATATTCCCGTGCTTTCGCTTGGGCGCCTGTACCTGTTTCTTCTCGAGCATGGCAAAGGTTTTCAATAGCTTTCTACGGGTTTCCTTGGGCAAAATTACCTCATCGATAAACCCTCGTTGGGCCGCCCGGTAGGGGTTGGCAAACTTGTCAGCATATTCGTTCTCCTTTTCCTTCAATTTGGCTTCAGGATCGTCAGCCGCAGCAATTTCACGCCTAAAAATGATTTCACTGGCACCTTTTGCTCCCATTACCGCAATTTCAGCAGTTGGCCAAGCATAGTTGAAATCCGCACCAATGTGTTTGGAGTTCATCACATCATAAGCCCCTCCATAGGCTTTTCGGGTGATCACCGTTACCCGTGGCACCGTAGCCTCACTCAACGCATACAGCAATTTGGCGCCATGCATAATGATACCGCTCCACTCCTGGTCGGTCCCCGGCAAAAAGCCTGGCACATCGACCAATACCAACAACGGAATATTGAAAGCATCACAGAAACGGGTAAACCGTGCGGCTTTTCTTGAACTTTTTACTCCCAACACTCCCGCCAAAAACATAGGTTGGTTCGCAATGATACCGATACTTCGACCTCCCAATCGGGCAAAACCTGTGATGATGTTCTCGGCATAATCCTTATGGATTTCGTAGAAGGAATCCGCATCGATAATGCCCTTGATCACATCGTGCATATCGTATGGCTTGTTCGGATTGTCCGGAACAATACCGGAGAGTTGTTCCCGAATCTCATCACCCAAAATATAGGGTTTCAAAGCAGGGGGTTCGGTATTGTTCTGTGGTAAATAATCCAACAATTTTCTGATGTCGTCCAAACAAGCAGCATCGTTCGCAGCCGTTCGATGTGCAACCCCGGATTTAACGGCATGGGTACTGGCGCCTCCCAATTCCTCGGACGTTACTTCTTCATTAGTCACCGTTTTGACCACGTTCGGACCGGTAACAAACATATAGCTGGTCTCCTCCACCATGATGATGAAATCTGTCATCGCTGGCGAATACACCGCCCCGCCCGCACATGGGCCCATTATGGCAGATATTTGGGGAATAACCCCAGAAGCCTGAACATTGCGATAGAAAATATCGGCATAGCCACCCAGAGATCGCACCCCTTCTTGAATACGGGCACCCCCTGAGTCATTCAATCCGATGACCGGAGCCCCCACCTTCATGGCGAGGTCCATCACCTTGCAAATTTTTTCGGCATGGGTTTCGGACAATGCACCTCCAAAAACGGTAAAATCCTGGGCATACACATAGACCAACCTACCGTTTACGGTTCCGTAGCCCGTAACCACACCATCACCGTAATAGACTTCTTTGTCCATCCCAAAATCGGTGGTACGGTGGGTGACTAAAATTCCCATTTCCTCGAACGAGCCTTCATCCAAAAAATAAAGGATACGTTCACGGGCGGTCAATTTTTTCTTTTGATGTTGCTTCTCGATTCGCTTTTCACCACCACCAAGGTGTGCTTGGGCTATTTTATCCTGAAGTGCTTTTATCTTGGGTTCCATTGGGTTCAATTTGAAGGTAATCGTACTATTTTTTGGTCTTCCAGAAATTGGTGAAGCGCCATTAGAGCTGCCACCTCGGCCATCTTGGCCTTGGCCTCGTGAATCATTTCCGGAGCATAATAATTTTTTACAAAGTGAGTGTCAAAATTCCCCGAACGAAATGCCTCATGGGCAAAAACAAAACTTCCGAACGGCAAAGTGGTCTGCACCCCTTTAACTTTATAATTGTTGATGGCCTCGAGCATCAGTTCGATGGCTTCCTCACGCGTCTGCCCATACGTGATCAACTTGGACAACATGGGATCGTAATAAATGGGAATGTCCATGCCTTCCACAAAACCATTGTCCACCCGAACACCTTCTCCCACAGGAAGTTGGTAGGTTTCCAAATTCCCCACACTGGGAAGGAAATCGTTCAATGGGTCTTCGGCATACACCCTGAGTTCCACGGCATGTCCTTTAATTTTTAGGTCTTCTTGTTTCATGGGCAGTTCTTCACCACGGGCGACTTTAATCTGCAGTTCCACCAAATCGACACCGGTGATCAGTTCGGTCACCGGATGTTCCACCTGCAATCGGGTGTTCATTTCCAAAAAGTAGTAATTATGATCGGCATCCATAAGAAACTCCACGGTACCTGCCCCGATATAATCGCAAGCCTTGGCCACTTTGGTTGCGGCAATACCCATTTCTTTCCTTTTTTCGGGCGTTAAAATAGAGGAAGGGGCTTCTTCCACCACTTTTTGATGACGACGTTGCACGCTACATTCCCGTTCAAAAAAGTGCAATACATTGCCATGGGTATCTGCCATGACCTGCACCTCGATGTGTCGTGGGGATTTCACATATTTTTCCACAAAAACAGATCCATCACCAAAAGCGGAAGTGGCTTCACTGATGGCCCTTTTCATTCCTGATTCGAGATCGGCCTCTTTCTCCACGATCCGCATACCTTTTCCTCCCCCACCGGCCGATGCTTTGATCAAAATGGGATAGCCCACTTCATTGGCAATTTCACGGGCCTTTTCGACATCCGAAATGGCTTCGTCGATACCGGGCACCATAGGAATATTATAGGCTTTAACCGCTTCTTTGGCCGCCAATTTGCTACCCATGATCCGAATCGCCTTGGACTTGGGACCGATGAACGTAATACCACT
Organism: Flagellimonas beolgyonensis; assembly: GCF_003992615.1. Taxonomy (GTDB): domain Bacteria; phylum Bacteroidota; class Bacteroidia; order Flavobacteriales; family Flavobacteriaceae; genus Flagellimonas; species Flagellimonas beolgyonensis. The sequence goes on along the minus strand of NZ_RZMY01000018.1, from coordinate 460,916 downwards.
CTTCTCGACAGCTTCGGCAAAATCTGCATTCTCACTCAAAAATCCGTAGCCCGGATGGATCCCATCCACGTTCAATTCCTTGGCCACCGCTATGATCTTGTCGCCCCGCAAGTAGGATTGGTTGGAGGGCGCTTCACCGATGCAAACGGCCTCATCCGCAAACTGGACGTGGGGCGCATTTCGGTCTGCCGTTGAAAAAACGGCCACGGTACGAATACCCATCTTTTTTGCCGTTTTCATTACCCGCACTGCAATTTCACCACGGTTGGCAATCAATATTTTTTTCATGCTGTTTTATTGAAATTCGATCAACAATTGTTTTTTGTCAACTGCCTCGCCTTGTTTCACCCCAATTTTTTTGACGACTCCGTTTCGGGGCGATGTGATGATGTTCTCCATCTTCATGGCTTCCAGAATCACCAATTGATCGTCCTCTTTCACCTCTTGGCCCTCTTGTACCAGAATATCCAAAATCAATCCCGGCATGGGTGCTTCAATGGTGTCGATGTTCTTATTGGAATTGGAGGCAAATCCCATCTTTTCAATGAGTTCATCCAAAGGTGTATGGATCTTAGTGGCGAATTCACTCCCATTGATGCTGATGGTATAGGTTCCCTCCGTAAAATCGGCATTTAAAACCTCGATGTGATAGGATACCCCATCCTTCAAGAAATGATAGGCATGGTCGCCGGTTTTAATCAAATCCAAGGAAGAAATTTGGTCTTTGGAAAGTTTAAAATCAAAGTCATGGTCGACCTTGACCGAAAATAAATTGTCCATAAATAGTGTTTCCACAGGTTAGCTGGTTAAAGATAAGACGAAAGCATTAGAATTCCACAAAGCTATGGCCTTTAACTTGGCAAGGTTATGATAATGATCATGGTTTATGAATTGGGTCATGCCTAATTATGTATTCTGTTAACAAGCGTTCAGATCTAATCAAATGTTTATTTTTGGGGTAAATTTTCATCTATGCTGATTTTAGGGATTGCTGGCGGAACGGGCTGTGGAAAAACCACGGTGGTCAACCAAATTGTGGACCAACTTCCAGAAAACGAAGTAGCGGTCATTTCACAGGATTCCTATTACAACGACCTTTCCCATTTGAGCAGGGAAGAGCGGGCAAAAATCAATTTTGACCATCCCAATTCCATCGATTTTGACCTTTTGATCGCCCATTTGGAACAATTGCGGCAGGGCCAAACCATAGAAACTCCGATTTATTCCTTTGTGGAGGAGACACGATTGGACGAAACCATATCCACCTCGCCCAAAAAGGTGATGATCGTGGAAGGTATTTTGGTGTTGAGCAACCCTTCATTACGGGATATGTTCGATATCAAAATCTATGTACATGCCGATTCTGATGAACGTTTGATACGCCGTTTACAAAGGGATATTCGGGAGCGTGGACATGACCTGGACAAGGTTTTGACCCGGTACCAGACCGCTGTGAAACCCATGCACGAACAATTTATAGAGCCATCCAAGGAATTTGCAGACATCATTATCCCGAACAACCATTACAACACGGTGGCCATCGACATTGTCCGAACCATCATCAACAATAAACTGGCTGAAAAATGGGCCTAAAAGCACTCCGACAAAAAAAATGGTTCAAGGTGATGACCAATACCTATGTGTTGGTCCTTACAATTTTTGTGATTTGGATGGCCTTTTTCGATACCAACTCACTTTTGATCCATATGGAATTGCGCAACGAAATCAAGAAGCTGGAAAAGCAGAAGGATTTTTTAAAGGGAGAGATTGAAAAGGATCGCGAGGTCCTCAAGAAAATGTCGGATGAGAAGGAGCTTGAAAAACTCGCCAGGGAAAAATATTACATGAAAAAAGACAAGGAAGAAATATTCCTGATCGAATACGAAGACAGCCTAAAGCAAAAACAAGATGAGTAACACCGGCCTTTTTGAACATTTTCCCAAAATCTCCGCGAAACAGTGGAAACAACAGATCCAATATGACCTGAAAGGCGCCGATTATAACGAGGCCCTTGTTTGGGAATCGCTGGAAGGCATCAAGGTAAAACCGTTTTATAATGGGGAGGATTTAAAAACCGCTCTGCCTTCAACATCCGCAGGACATTCATGGAAAATTGCCCAATCTATTTTCTGTGGGGATGCGCAAAAAGCCAATGCCAAAGCCAAAGAAATCCTTCAAAAAGGCGTGGAGAGTCTACTTTTGATCATTCCCAACGAATCCATTGATTTTTCTGTGCTACTGCACGAAATCGATTTAGCCAAGGTACCGTTACATTTTCAGTTTCAATTTTTGGCAATTGAGCCGATTCAGAAATTATTGGCGTTCACTAAAGGCAAACAAGCGAAGATGTACCTCAACATTGACCTGATCGGAAATTTGGCCCAAGAGGGTAACTGGTATCATAATCTAGAGGAAGACCATCGTATTTTGGCGAATATCCTTCAATTGGCCAACAGTCATGGCGTTGAATCCGCGGTATCGGTAGACTTAGCATTGTATGAAAATGCCGGCGCCAACAAAGTGCAACAATTGGCCTATGCCATGGCACATGCCAATGAATACCTCAATCATTTGGCAACCACGGGCGCAATCGAAAAGTCGTTCAATATTACCTTTAAAGTAGCCATCGGCAACAACTATTTCTTTGAAATAGCCAAATTGAGGGCGCTGCGCTGGCTTTGGAAAAGCCTAACACTCGCCTATGATCTGAACAATGATTGCCACATTTGGGCCTTGCCTTCCAAACGCAACAAAACCTTGTACGATTACAACGTGAATATGCTGCGCACCACATCCGAATGTATGTCGGCTGTTCTGGGTGGCGCCGACACGGTTTGCAATCTGCCTTATGATGCCATCTACCACAAAGACAATGCATTTGGGGAACGCATAGCTCGAAACCAACTACTATTATTAAAGGAAGAAGCCTATTTCCAAGAAGCTTCACAAATTTCGGAAGGTGCCTATTATATTGAGTCCCTTACCCAGCAATTTGCTGAAAAAGCCCTGGCCTTGTTCAAACAAATTGAAGCCTCCGGTGGATTTTTAGCTGCCTTGAAAAAAGGCACCATCCAACAAAAAATCAAGGAAAGTGCCCAAAAGGAACAGGAACTTTTTGACACAGGAAAGATCATCGCACTGGGGACCAATAAATACCCCAATCCCCAGGATCGCATGAAAGATGATTTGGAACTGTATCCGTTCGTGAAAACCCAACCCCGTAAAACCCTTGTGGAGCCCATCATCGAAAAACGATTGGCCGAAGCCTCGGAACAAAAAAGATTGGACAATGAGTAGAAAAGACCTTCAACACCTAGAATTGGCTGACCAATCAAGGGCAGTCAAGACACAAACATACGGACACGAAGATTTTGCGGCAGGCATTTCCCCATTCTTGCGAGGGCCCTACTCTACCATGTATGTTCGACGACCTTGGACCATTCGTCAATATGCCGGATTTTCAACCGCTGAGGAAAGCAATGCGTTTTACCGTCGTAACCTGGAAGCCGGACAAAAAGGGCTTTCCGTGGCATTCGACCTCCCTACCCACCGTGGGTACGATTCCGACAACGATAGGGTCGTGGGTGATGTGGGCAAGGCAGGTGTGGCCATCGACTCGGTTGAGGACATGAAGATTTTGTTTGATGGGATCCCCTTAGATCAAATGTCGGTTTCCATGACCATGAACGGGGCAGTTATCCCCATTATGGCCTTTTATATTGTGGCGGCTTTGGAACAGGGCGTGCCCATGGAAAAGTTGGCTGGCACTATTCAAAACGACATTTTGAAAGAATTCATGGTGCGCAACACCTACATTTATCCGCCTACACCCTCCATGCAGATTGTTGCCGATATTTTTGAGTTCACCAGTCGAAACATGCCCAAATTCAACAGCATCAGCATTTCGGGCTATCATATGCACGAAGCGGGAGCACCAGCTGCCATGGAGTTGGCCTATACGTTGGCCGACGGTATTGAATACATCCGAACAGGCATTAAGGCGGGACTTAAAATCGATGATTTTGCGCCACGCCTTTCGTTCTTTTGGGGTATCGGAATGAACCATTTTTCTGAAATAGCCAAAATGAGGGCCGGACGGATGTTGTGGGCCAAATTGGTGGAACAGTTCGAACCTTCAAACGACAAATCCCTTATGCTTCGCACCCACAGCCAGACCAGTGGATGGAGCTTAACGGAACAGGACCCGTTCAACAATGTGGCACGAACTACGATTGAAGCCATGGCAGCCGCTTTTGGAGGCACACAAAGCCTGCATACCAACGCCTTGGACGAAGCCATAGCATTGCCGACCGATTTTTCGGCCCGTATTGCACGAAACACCCAGCTATATCTGCAATTGGAAACCAACATCACCCGAACGGTTGATCCTTGGGCAGGTAGCCATGTAGTTGAAAAACTGACCCACGAAATTGCAGAAAAAGCTTGGAAATTAATCGAAGAAGTGGAAAAATTGGGGGGTATGACCAAAGCCATCGAAGCCGGCATACCCAAAATGCGCATTGAAGAGGCAGCGGCCAAAAAACAAGCCCGAATCGATAGCGGACAGGATGTGATCGTGGGCGTGAACAAATACCAACTGGAAAATGAGGACGACCTTCAGATTTTGGAGGTGGATAACGCCAAGGTGCGCAAACAACAAATGGAACGACTTCAACAAATCAAATCCACCCGCAATTCAGAAGCCGTGGAGCAAGCATTGGAGGCGATTCGCACCGCAAGCAAAAAAGCCATGGAAAATACGGGCGACCGAGGAAATTTGCTAGCTTTAGCCGTAAAAGCCGCCAAAGAACGTGCTACCCTGGGCGAAATAAGCGATGCCATGGAAAGTGCCTTTGGTCGGTACAAAGCCAAAATCCAATCCTTTACCGGAGTGTATTCCAAAGAAATCAAAAACGACGAGAGTTTCAGCAAGGCCCGAAAAATGGCCGATGACTTTGCACAGCAGGAAGGGCGAAGACCCCGGATTATGGTAGCAAAAATGGGCCAGGACGGGCATGATCGCGGTGCCAAAGTAGTGGCCACTGGCTATGCCGATTTGGGCTTTGATGTGGATATCGGACCCTTGTTCCAGACTCCGGCCGAGGTGGCCAAGCAAGCTGTGGAAAACGATGTACATATTTTAGGTATTTCATCTTTGGCAGGTGGACACAAGACCTTGGTCCCCGAAGTGGTCCAAGAATTGAAAAAATACGGTCGCGAAGATATTATGGTTATCGTGGGTGGTGTCATCCCCAAACAGGATTACCAGCATCTGTTGGACCATGGTGCTGTGGCAGTGTTCGGTCCAGGCACCAAAATAGCCGAGGCAGCCATACAGATCCTGGAGATTTTAATGGACTGACCAGGTATAACACGCTGCCCTTTATAAGTTTAACTTACTTTAACGCCGAAACCCGGGGTTATTCACCCCATGTTAACAAATTACATTTTTTAGCGTCTTAAATAATCGTATTTTTAACGCCTAACTTACTATGAAATGGGCAAGATTATTGCTATTGCAAACCAAAAGGGCGGAGTAGGCAAAACCACCACCACGGTGAACCTCGCAGCCTCCCTCGGTGTTTTGGAGAAGAAAGTGCTTTTGATTGATGCCGATCCCCAGGCAAATGCCACTTCCGGTCTTGGTATCGATGTGGATTCCGTGGAGCATGGCACCTACCAGCTTTTGGAGCATACCATGCAGGTAGACGATGTGATTGTACAGACCGATTCCCCCAACGTAGACCTTATTCCGGCACATATCGACCTTGTGGCCATCGAAATTGAATTGGTGGACAAGGACAATAGGGAGTACATGCTCCGTGAGGCCTTGAAGGATTTGGGAGATCGCTATGATTTTGTGCTGATCGACTGTGCACCTTCTTTGGGGTTATTGACCCTTAATGCATTGACCGCAGCAGATTCGGTGATGATTCCCATCCAATGTGAATATTTCGCGCTCGAAGGGTTGGGCAAATTGCTCAATACCGTAAAAAGTGTACAAAAAATACACAATAACGACCTGGATATCGAGGGCATGTTGTTGACGATGTACGATTCCAGATTGCGTCTTTCCAACCAAGTGGTGGAAGAAGTGAAAAAACACTTTGCGGATATGGTGTTCGATACCATCATCCAGCGAAACGTGCGGCTAAGTGAAGCACCCAGTTATGGCGAAAGCATTATAAAATATGATGCGAGCAGCAAGGGAGCTTCCAATTACCTTAACTTGGCCAACGAAATTTTGAAGAAAAACAAGGAGAAAGTTTAAATGGCGAAAGCAACAAAAAAACAGGCTTTAGGAAGAGGCCTGTCCGCTCTTTTAAAAGATCCCGACAATGATATCCAATCCGTTGCGGACAAGAATGCGGACAAGGTAATAGGCAATGTTGTGGAATTGGACATCGATTCCATTGAGGTAAATCCTTTTCAGCCGCGTTCCAATTTTAACGACGAAGCCCTTGAGGAATTGGCCAGCTCCATTCGTGAGTTGGGCATCATACAGCCCATTACCGTTCGAAAATTGGATTTCAACAAATTCCAATTGGTATCAGGGGAGCGAAGGTTCCGAGCCTCCAAATTGGTTGGTCTCGAAACGATACCGGCCTACATCCGTATTGCCAACGACCAAGAGTCCTTGGAAATGGCCTTGGTGGAAAATATTCAACGGCAGGATCTGGACCCCATCGAAATTGCACTTTCCTACCAGCGTCTTATCGATGAAATACAGATCACCCAAGAAAAATTGAGTGATCGAGTGGGCAAAAAACGATCTACGATCACCAACTATTTGCGTTTGCTCAAACTACACCCCATCATACAAACAGGTATGCGGGACGGTTTTATCAGTATGGGTCATGGCAGGGCACTGATCAACATCGAAAAGAAAAAAGATCAGATAGCGATTTATGAAAAAGTGGTGTCCGACGGGCTTTCCGTTCGCGAGACCGAACGCATGGTGAAGGAATTCAAAGAACCAACCTCTGCCTCAGGAACTTCATCTGCCAAGAGCAAAAAAGAAGTACCCAGCTTTGTTTCCGATGGTATTACGGCCATAAAAGAGAGATTGGCGGCCAAAGTGGATATTACCGCATCCAAAAATGGAAAGGGTAAAATTGTGATTCCCTTCCATTCGGAGGAGGAGTTCAAGCGTATTCAAAAATTGTTGACAGGTGAATAAAAACCTTATCCTTTTAGGTTTGGCCCTCCTTGGTCTGCACGTTGGTTTTGCCCAAGAGGAAGAAAATAAACCCACAAAGCAGGCTGTAAAGACCCAAGAGACCGATTCCATAAAACAGGATTTTCAAGGCAAGGGCATCACCTTTGAGGAAGTCCATAAAAAGCAGGAAGTAAATCCATTGGCACCGAGCAAGGCTGCCTTCTATTCTGCCGTTTTACCAGGATTGGGACAGATTTACAACAAGCGATATTGGAAAGCCCCCATTGTTTGGGGTGCCATCGGCACTGGAATCTATGTCTACTCCTTCAACAATACCGAATACCACCGTGCCAGAAATGCCTTTAAACGAAGATTGGCCGGATTCAAAGATGATGAATTTTATAGGGAGGATGGTACAGTCATCATTTCGGATGAGGCTCTACAAGAAGCACAGGAAAGCACCCAAAGGGACCGTGACCTCGCCCTTGTGATCACCATTGCCCTTTACGCCCTTAATATTATCGATGCCAATGTCGATGCCCATTTAAAACAGTACAATGTGGATGATGATCTGGCCATTGACTTTAAACCTTATCTAGATATTAACCCACTGACCAACCGACCGAACTATGGCATGGCACTGGTCGTAAAATTTTAAACAATGAACATCGGTCTTTTTGGATATGGGAAAATGGGAAAAATGATTGAGCGCATCGCTCAAGAAAGAGGCCACTCCATTATTGCCAAAATAGATGCGGATGCCCAACAAATTGATTATACGGCCATGGACGTGGCCATAGATTTTAGTATGCCAGATGCCGCTTACAACAATATTACCAGTTGTTTTAAAAACGGGGTGCCCGTAATCAGCGGAACCACAGGCTGGCTGGACAGGTATAGCGAAGCAGTTGCAATCTGTGAAAAACACCAAGGTGCCTTTATTTATGCCTCCAACTTTAGCTTGGGCGTGAACCTCTTTTTTGAACTGAATGCACAGTTGGCCAAAATGATGGCCGGACTGAAGGAGTACAACGTATCGATGGAAGAAATTCATCATACCCAAAAACTGGATGCGCCAAGCGGTACCGCAATCACATTGGCCGAAGGAATCATACAAAATTCCGATTACGCGAAATGGGAATTGGATAATGCGGACGAGCGCACCATACCCATTACCTCCATTCGGGAAGGTTCGGTGCCAGGCACCCACAGCATTACCTATGAAAGCGCTGTGGACAAAATTGAAATCAAACATGAGGCGTTCAACAGGGAAGGATTCGCCTTGGGCGCGGTTATCGCTGCAGAATGGCTTCGGGGAAAAACTGGGGTTTTCACTATGAAAAATGTGTTAAACCTAAGCTAAATAAGTAACAACGCGATAGACGGAGAGTCTAACAAAGAAATTTTACTATGGACGGAACACAATGGATCATTTTTATATTGATCATTCAGGTCATCCACTTTTTGGGCACCTGGAAACTTTATGTGAAGGCAGGACGTAAAGCTTGGGAAGCCGCGATACCCGTATACAATGGCATCATCCTAATGAAAATCATCAAGAGGCCGTGGTGGTGGGTACTCTTGCTGTTTGTTCCCATTATCAACCTACTGATGTTTCCCGTTGTTTGGGTGGAGACCATCAGAAGTTTTGGAAAGCACTCCCTTTTGGATACTTGGTTGGTGATTTTAACCCTAGGCTTCTACATCTATTACATCAATTATGTGGAAGACGTAAGCTACATTGAGGACAGAAGTCTGAAACCACGCACTGGATTGGGAGAATGGGTAAGTTCCATTGTGTTTGCGGTTGTTGCCGCCACCTTTGTACACACCTATTTTATTCAGCCTTATGTGATACCGACCGGGTCCTTGGAGCGAACATTGCGCATTGGTGACTTCTTGTTCGTTAGCAAGTTCCACTATGGCGCCAGGGTTCCCATGACCACCTTGGCCGCCCCCATGGTGCACGACACCCTTCCTGTTCTGCATACAAGATCGTATTTGGCCGATGTGAATCCAGATACCTACGAGAAGAGTTGGATCAACAAACTCCAACTGCCTTATATGCGTTTACCCGGTTTTGAAAGTGTAAAAAAGAATGATATTGTAGTGTTCAGCCTTCCCGCCGATACGCTGTACCAATTCTTTAAGGCCGAAAAAGCAGTTCGAAAACCCATCGACAAAAAGTCCAACTATGTGAAACGTTGTGTGGGCACTCCAGGGGATTCGTTGGAAGTGATCCACGGCTATGTGTATATCAATGGAAAGCAATTACAGCTCTCCGATCGGGCCAAAACCATGTACAATTATGATATTTATGCCAAAACTGGAGTATCGACCCGGTATTTGGAGGAAGTGGATGCAGCGGATTATTACAGAAAATACATTGCCACCAATATCAACGAAACACAATACAATGCCTTGGCCCCGTACGTTTCAGGTGCCAAAAACACTGCGGATGGCAAAATTGAACTGTATACCAATGAAAAAGGCATTCCCACCGAAGTAATCAGACAACTGCGTCTTTCCCTTACAGAAGAGAAGCCATTATCCAGAATGGCCAACATGACTTCTGAAATGGTGGAAAAGCTGCGTGCCAACCCAGCCATTGATTCCGTGGTGCAAACAGAAGAACCCAAAGGGATCTATGGGTATAACATTTTTCCTCAAAAACCCAATTTATATCCTTGGAACAATGACAATTTTGGACCCATTTATATTCCAAAAGCGGGAACCACTGTGGAAATCAATGCCAAGACGATTCCGTTGTACAAAAAAATCATTCGTGACTACGAGCACAATGATGTAAAAGTAACAGGGGATAAAGTGTTGATCAATGGTCAGGAAGCCCATTCGTATACCTTCAAACAAAACTACTATTGGATGATGGGTGACAATCGGGACCATTCCGAGGACAGCCGAACCTGGGGTTATGTCCCCGAGGACCATATTGTGGGCAAACCGGTTTTTTTGTGGATGAGTTTCGATAATTTCAGGGAAGGGATTGCCAATTGGCGAGTCCGCTGGGATAGAGTCTTCACCACAGTGAGCGGAAGTGGCGAACCAGTTTCCTACTTCAAATATTTTATTGCAGTACTTTTCGGTTGGTTTGTGTTTGATTTCTTTAGAAAACGCAAAAAGAAAAAAGCCTAACATTCTAAAATATACATCTCTTGGAGCTGCTGATTCATCCCACCTATTTTCCAAGTATCGCCACCTTTGCGATGTTGGTGCAGCACGAGGTGGTTTGGGAGGCACATGATAATTTTCAAAAACAAACGTATCGAAACCGTTGTTATATCTGTACCGATAAGGGCAAGCATATGCTTAATATCCCCATACAACATGTAGGGGGTGAAGAAGGGCGACAAAAGTATGTCGATGTACGCATGGACAACAGTTATGGCTGGAAGAAAATACACTGGCGCACCTTGGAAACCGCTTATCGCACCTCTCCATTTTTTGAATTTTTCGAGGACGATATCAAACCCCTATTTGAAGGTGAAGAGGAATCTTTGTTCGATTTTAATATGAAAACAATCGAAATTATTGGCGGTTGTTTGGGAATCGAAATTCCAAAAGAAAAGACAACATCCTATGATCTCGAACCTTCCGAATTAACGGACCTGCGCTTTTTGGTCAATGCGAAGAATGAGAAGGATTTTGGTTTGGAACCCTACCCCCAAGTGTTTGAGGAACGCCATGGCTTTATTGCCAATTTGAGCATTTTGGACCTTTTGTTCAACGAGGGTACCCAGACATTGGATTACTTGAAATCACAATCCATCAACACAAAAGATGCTTAGGCACCTGCTCCATTATGGCATTCATTTTTTGGTGCCGATCATCATTGCGCTTTATTTCTTTAGAAATGATTGGAGAAAAGTGGCGCTTTTGCTTTTGGCGGGGATTTTAATTGATTTGGACCACCTGTTTGCCACCCCTTTGTTCGACCCTGGTCGTTGTAGTATCGGCTACCATCCATTGCACAGCTATTTGGCCATAATGGCGTACGCCCTACTGCCTTTATTTAAGCCCACACGTATCTTGGGTTTAGCATTGCTCCTCCACATTTTTGCGGATCTTTTGGATTGCTTATTGATGTGATTGTAATCGGAGGGTGGACATTACCGGATAATGGTCGGACAGCTTTATATTGAAATTTTGATGGGACAGCACTTCAAAATCCGGGTCGGCAAGAATATAATCGATGCGTATAGGAAACTTCAACAAATCATAGGTACGGCCAAATCCGGTTCCTTGTTCTCTGAACGTGTCCTGTAAATCGCCTTTAATGATTTTATAAATATTGGAGAATTGGGTATTGTTAAAATCCCCACAGACAAGATTTTTGTGCGGGCTCTTTCCCAGATGTTCCCTAAACAGCTTGGCCTGTTCCAACTGTTTGGTAAAAGTGTTCACCAATCTCTTATAAGTTCGTTCTGAATTTTCACCATTCGAGATTGCAGCCGCACTGGGCACAATGTTGAAAGATTGTAAGTGCACATTATAGACCCTAACCGTATCCCCTTTCGTAACTATATCGGCATAGATGACATTATTAATGGTTCCCGGCAAATCCAATGAACCACTGCCTACAATTGGAAACTTGGAAAAAATGGCTTGTGTTGTTTTTGGAGTTGACTTTTTATACAATGTTACTGATTTGAACTTGAACTCAACCATTTGATCATCTTTTGATCTATCGTACTCTTGAAAACACAAAATATCCGGATCCTCCTTTTTAACAAAATCTATTATCCGATCTCCAATATTAGGTTCCTTGATCCAACCATTTTTATTGAAACCCCAAACATTATAGGTCATAACTTTTAGATGGTTCTCACCAGACTCCACTGCATCACTTCCTAGGCCATAAAAAGAGCCAAAAACAATGTAACCCAGAATAATGGCCCATAACGACCATAAAAACTTTCTTTTCCTCAATACGAGCCAATAAATAACGAATAGTCCGTTCAAAACAAACAAGATGGGAACGAACAAACTCAAAACCGCCAAAGCAGGGATGGGCTGAAATTGTAAAAACGAAAACAGACCTATCAACAAAAGGAAGAAGGCAACCAACACATTGATTGCAAAAACTACCCTGTTAAACCATGAAAGCTTTTTCATAGTCAGTCTTCTTTACCAGCCTTGAACAAAAAGTCCTTTTCTTCCTTGGACAGGCTCTCGTAACCCGATTTGCTGATCTTATCCAAAATGGTGTCGATCTTACGCTGTCGGGCCTGCCGATCATATGCTGCCTTACTATCGGCACTCTGTTTTTTGTACACTGTTTTAAGGGGGGACTTTTTCTTGGGTTTGAACAAATTGGCGATGCCATTCATGAGCTTGGCAAATCCCCCACCAATATCCTTGCCGTTCATCAACTGTCGAGCATAGATGTACCCGAGGAAGGCTCCACCCAAATGGGCCAACCGTCCTCCAATATTTCCACCGTAGGGGATTTGAATGAGATCTACCAGCACAAAAAATGCCCCTATATACCACAATTTCACATTGAAAAAGAATACACGCACCTCTTGATTTGGAATATAAGTACAAACAAAGATCAGCACCGCGGTCACCCCTGCGGAAGCACCGATCAAGGCGGTGTTGGTGTTCAAAAGGGTCGGAAACACATTGTAACTGAACAGAAATACCAATCCGCCAACAATAACTCCCAAAAAGTAGACATTGAGGAACCTTTGGCCATCAAACAGGTTTAGAAAAATCCTGCTGGAAAAGTAGAGCATGACCATGTTCCAAAAAATATGCATGAACCCAGCATGGAAAAAGGAATAGGTCACCAAGGACCAAGGTTGTCCGATAAACTCGATAAAATCCTTGGGAAGCAAAAACCAATTGGACAATGAAAAGGCCATGAGTGCTTTCAGCAGACCATCCACCAAAAAGACCAAAATATTGGCCACGATGAGCTTTTCAGCAATGCTCAACCGCGCAAATTGGTATCGTAATCCTCCGTTAGCCATATATTAATCCCACCTTTTGTTATTGAACTGGTTCTTTTTCCAGTACCACATCATTATAAAACCGATCAATGCACCCCCGATGTGGGCAAAATGGGCCACTCCTGTATTCACGTTTCCGATACCAAAGATCAGATCCACTGCAATCAAAATCGGAACAAAATACTTGGCCTTGATGGGTACTGGTAAAAATATCAGCATCAATTTGGCTTCTGAATACATAAAAGCAAAAGCCACCAAAATACCGTAAATGGCACCGGATGCGCCAACTGCAGGAATCTTTAGACTTGTATGTGCATGAAAAAGAGCAGGGAAATCAATATTTAAAAACTGAGGATCGATTCCCTTACTTCTTAAAACAGATGCCGCATTCTCAAAAAATACCTGTCCTACAAATTGATTTCCCACTTGGCTATTGACATTCAGAATTTCATAATAAATGTCCTTGGAAATAAAATTACTAATTGAACTGTATGCTTCCTGCACATAGTAAAAATTCACTCCTATATGCAAAGCTGCAGAGCCCAAACCTGCCGAGAAATAAAAGAAAAGAAACTTGTTTCGTCCCCAAACTCGCTCCAAAGGCGTACCAAACGCCCACAAGGCATACATATTAAAGACGATGTGCATCAAACTCCCATGCATAAACATATGGGTGATAATCTGCCACCATCTAAAGTTGACATTTTTGGGAAACCAAAGCGACATCCATTGGAACATTTGATCCCCATACAATTGTGTGGCAAAAAACATGATCACGTTAATGATCAACAAATGTTTTACTGCCTCTGTCATTCTACCCATCTAACTGAATTTTTTATCGATATCCCCTTCGGAGATAATGGTATACGTTAATTTTTGGAACGGGCTCAGGGTCGGTTCCTTGCAAGCGAATAAATTGTTCACCAAGGCCAACTGCGATTCCTGGTCCAGCACATCGCCGGTTTTCACGGCCAAATTTTTGGAAAGCGCCTTGGCCAAGACCTCGGCCTGGGATAGGGAACCATCCGAAAAGCCCTCCTTGTAATCCGAGATCAATCGGTCCAATACTGTGCCAATTCCGCTCTCGGGCACCGCCAAGGGCATGCCTGTCACTTTTACCGTTTCGTGTTCCAAACTTTCGAATGCAAAACCAATATTGGATAAACTTTCCTGTATCTCGTTCAGTATGCCCAAATCCTGCTTATTAAAAGTAAGCTCCAACGGAAACAACAATTGTTGGCTCACCCCCTCTTTCACTGTGATTTCCCCTAAAAACTTTTCAAAGAGAATGCGTTCATGGGCCCGGTTCTGATGAATGACCAACATGCCGGATTTAACGGTGCTCACCACAAATTTTCTACGTAATTGGAATGTGGTGGCCATGTGTTCGGCCAATTCATCTTCGCTGTACAACGTGCCCTGTTCCTCGCCCTCCGATTCGATCACCACACTGCTGAAGGTGTCCCCTTCCGCATCCGATTGCAACCCTTCATAAAGTCCCTCCCAACCTTTGGTGCTCGGTTTTTGAAATGACCTGGAGACCCTGCTCACTGTTCCCGTCTCCTTAAAAGGATTAAAGGAAGCGTCCACGGTGACCTTGGGCAAAACCACATCCTTTTCCTTATAGGCATAAGGGGTGTCCAAGTTGGGATCGTGGTCAAAATCGAGGACCGGGGCCACATTGAACTGTCCCAAGCTATGCTTTATGGTCGAACGCAGAATGGCATAAAGGGTGTTTTCATCGTCAAACTTAACTTCAGTCTTGGTCGGATGAATATTAATATCGATGGAAGAAGGGTCAACCTCCAAATACAAAAAATACCCGGGATGCATATCTGTTTTGATCAACCCCTCAAAAGCGGCCACCACGGCATGATGGAGATACGGACTTTTGATGTAGCGATCGTTGGCAAAGAAAAACTGCTCGCCCCTACTCTTTTTCGAGAATTCCGGTTTACAGATAAAGCCAGATATTTTTACCACTTCGGTTTCCTCCGTCACCGGTACCAAACGATCTTCCATTCGACTGCCAAAAATGTGGGCGATGCGCTGGCGGTGTTTGGTTTTGGGCAGACTAAAAATCTCGGACCCATTATTGTAAAAATGAAAGGCAATGTTCGGGTGTACCAAAGCCACACGATGAAACTCATCCGTAATATGGCGCAGCTCCACTTGGTTGGATTTTAAAAAATTGCGGCGGGCTGGAATATTAAAAAACAAGTTCTTTACGGAGATGGATGTACCCTTGGGCATAGCGACCACTTCCTGGGAAACAATTTTACTGCCCTCTATTTTGATGTGGGTGCCCACCTCGCTGCCCTCCAAACGCGTTTGCATGTCCACATGGGCAATAGCGGCAATGGAAGCCAAGGCTTCTCCTCGAAAACCTTTGGTATGTAAATTGAAAAGGTCCTGAGCGGAAGAAATTTTTGACGTAGCGTGCCGCTCGAAAGACAATCGGGCATCGGTCTCACTCATTCCCTTACCATCATCCACCACTTGAATAAGGGTCTTGCCCCCATCCTTTATGATCAATTTAATGGACGTTGCCCCGGCATCAATGGCATTCTCCAAAAGCTCCTTGACCACTGAGGCTGGTCGTTGGACCACCTCCCCTGCTGCTATCTGGTTGGCAACATGGTCGGGTAAAAGTTTGATGATATCCGCCATTATGGATTCAGGAATATCGATAAATCGAAGTCGATGATGAAAAGGAACAATAGCACCAAAACGGCAATTATGATTGCAAAACGCAGCTTCATATTCTTATCGCCCTCTGTATTTAAATCATCCATTGCCGACCGGAACTTGTTTTTCAGTCCCCGGTTGGGTTGGGCCGTACTTCGGAATTTATCCAGTTTATGTTCAATTTTATAAGGATTGCCTTCGCCTTTATAGTAGCGCGGGGCATAATCAAAGCTCTTATTTTTCCTCAGTTTTAAAGGGTTTCGCATGATATCCTTATCCAATAGTCTCAAAGGTACTCAAAATAGAAAAAAAGGGTCGGGAACACCTCCCAAAAAATGTTAACAGTAAAGGAAAGTTGAGCAATAGGATAACTAGAATCGTTGGATTGGACCTTTCGTGGGTCCAATTACTTTCCTATAACCGCCATTTGAATGGCGACTATGGCCGCCTCGGCTCCCTTATTGCCGTGTTTGCCGCCGCTTCTGTCCCTGGATTGTTGAATGTTATCATCCGTTAGCACACAGAAAATTACGGGCACATCGTAGTTTACATTAAGATCCATGATGCCCTGGGCGGTTGCACTACATACAAAATCGAAGTGGCTGGTCTCCCCTCGAATGACACTACCAATGGCAATGATGGCATCCACCGATTGGGTCTGTATCATTTTTTTACAGCCATAGGTAAGTTCAAAACTTCCAGGCACGTTCCAACGCAGTAGGTGTTCCGGTAGGGCCCCACAATCCAAGAGTGCCTCCCGTGCACCTTCAAAAAGGGCTTCGGTGATTTCTCCGTTCCATTCTGAAACAACAATCCCAAACCGAAGGTCCTTCGCATTTGGGATTGCATTTTTATCGTAAGCTGATAAGTTTTTGTTCGCTGTGGCCATGGTTTAGTTTTGGGCCATCCCGATCAAGGCATCAATATTGTTGCCTTCCTGGGAATTCGGATATTCTTCCTTGATGCGCTCAAAATAGTCAAGTGCCTTGCCCTTTTGTCCCATTTCAATCGCCAATACACCGGCCTTGTACAAAAATCGGGGTGCTGTAAAATCGTTGTTGCTATGGGCAATGGCCTTTTCGTAATAATCCAAGGCATCCTCTGGCTGGTTCAATTGGGAAAAAGCATCCCCAATACCTCCTTTTGCCATTGCACCCATGATATCGTCATCCGATGAAAAACTTTCCAAATGGGAAATGGCCTGATCGTATTGTTTCAAGTTCAAATAGGTCATACCCGCAGCATATTTGGCCAAGTTGGCCGCTTTGGTACCGCTGTATTCCTCGATGATGTCCAAGAAACCATACTTACCTTCTGCCCCGTTCAAGGCCAAAGTAAACAATGAATCACGTTCAGCCTCACTGGCCAACGCTTGGTCAAAATATTGTTGTGGATAAAAAAGTTCGTTCGCTGCAGCAGCTTCCTTTGGTTTTTGGATGAACTGATGGTAACCCAAATAAGCCAAAACACCGATTGCAACGGCCCCAATTACGCCCAAAATATAATTTTGGTTCTTTTGGACCCACGCTTCCGTCTTGGAAGCACCTTCATCCAATGTATTGAAAACTTCAGCAGTTGTACTGTCGTGTTCTTCTATTTGAGCTTCCTCAGCCTTGTTTTTTGGCTTAAAGCCTCTCTTCTTGTATGTTGCCATCCGTCATTTAATTGGTCGCGCAAAAATAAAGTTTTTATCCAAAACCAAAAGGTAATTTATTCGTTATTTTTGGAATCGCCCAAATGGGACAAAACCCACTGAACAAAATATTTCTCAATCCCTTTATGTTTTTAAGACATTTAGCCTTAGTCAATTATAAAAACTTTGACTCCAAAGAATTGGAATTCGACCCCGTCATCAATTGCTTGGTGGGTGACAATGGTGTGGGAAAGACCAATATTTTGGACGCCATTTACCACCTGTGCTTTGGTAAAAGCTACTTTAATCCCGTGGCCACCCAGAATATAAAGCATGATACCGATTTTTTTGTGGTGGAAGGGGAATTTGAAAAGGAAGGTAGATCGGAAAAGATCCTTTGTAGTTTTAAGAAAGGGACCAAAAAAATAATCAAACGCAACGGAAAACCTTATGAAAAGTTTTCCGAGCATATCGGGTTTTTACCATTGGTGATGATCTCCCCTTCGGACCGCGACCTGATCTTGGAAGGCAGCGAAACCCGGCGCAAGTTCATGGATGGGGTCATTTCCCAATCCGATAAGGGGTACCTGCAAAACCTGATCAAATACAACAAGGTGCTCACCCAGCGGAATTCGCTTTTGAAGTACTTTGTGGCCAACCATACCTTCGACCCCGACACCCTGGCCATTTACAACGAACAGTTGCACGGTTTGGGAACACAGATTTACGAAAAAAGGGTGGAGTTCATCAATGCTTTTCTACCCATTTTCAAGGAACAGTACCACCATATTTCAGATAAGGATGAACAGATCATGCTTTCGTACCAAAGTCAACTATCCGAGGGCAACCTATTGGACTTATTGAAGGCCAACGTGGACAAGGATCGTGCACTGCAGTATACATCGGTCGGGACCCATAAGGACGACTTGGATTTTTCCATTGCCGGACATCCCATTAAAAAATTTGGAAGCCAAGGGCAACAAAAATCCTTTTTGATCGCATTGAAGTTGGCCCAGTTCCATTTCATTAAGGAACAGGCCAAAACCACTCCCATTTTGTTGTTGGATGATATTTTTGACAAGCTGGATGAAAACCGGGTGTCGCATATTGTTGGGCTGGTGAAAAACGACAATTTCGGGCAGATATTTATCAGTGATACCCATGCAGAACGAACAGAAAATGTGGTGAAGAACATTCATCAGAGCTATAAAATATTTACCTTGTAGTGCCATGAAAAAGCTGATTCCTCTTTTTATCGCGATTCTGATCTTAGGCTGCAAAATTGACGGCGTTTCCGAAGCCGATGTCCATTTTTTGAACGGGTATTGGGAAATAACCGAAGTGGAGTTTCCCGATGGTTCGGTAAAGACATACGGCCTCAACCAGAATATCGATTTTATCTATTTGGAAAATGGCGAAGGCTATCGAAAAAAACTACAGCCCAAGTTTGATGGCTCTTTTGACACCTCCAATGATATGGAATATTTCACGCTAACAACCACTGAAAATGAGGTTGTCTTACACTACAAAAGTGATTTTAGCGAGTGGGAAGAGCAATTGGTACACATCGATTCCATGACCTTCTCCGTGACCAATCCAGAAGGTGTCCGGTATACCTACAAGCGTTTTGAACCCATCAAAATTCCACAGTAATGGCCAAGCGACAAAATTCCCATTTGCCATTGAGTGAAGCCTTGAGCGAATTTATCAAGGAAAACAAACTGCAAAAGGGCATGGATAAAGTGGATGCCCGCGAAGCATGGTCCAATTTGATGGGCAACGGGGTGAACAATTACACCACGGCGGTGGAACTCAAAAACGAAACGCTTTTTGTTTCCCTATCCTCCTCCGTGCTCCGTGAAGAACTGAGCTTGGGCAAGACAAAGATCATTGCGATGATCAATGAGGAATTGGGAAGGGAATTGGTCAAAAAGCTGGTGCTTCGGTAAACAAAAAAAGCCACTCAATTTAAGTGGCTTCTCCGTATTGTTTTAAGCACTAACCTAGTAAATTTCCCTTCCTGAAAAATGGAAAGCACCTTCAATGGCTGCATTATCATCACTGTCGGAACCGTGAATGGCATTTTCACCAATGCTGGCAGCATACAATTTACGGATGGTACCTTCTGCAGCTTCAGCAGGATTTGTGGCACCGATCAACGCACGAAAATCGTCAACCGCATTGTCTTTTTCCAAAATGGCGGCCACAATGGGACCACGGGTCATAAATTCGACCAACTCACCAAAGAACGGACGCTCTTTGTGGATGGCATAGAACTCCTCGGCATCCCTCTTGCTCAATTGGGTATACTTCATGGCCACAATCTTGAAACCGGCAGCTGTTATTTTTTCCAAAATCGCACCGATGTACCCGTTTTCAACGGCATCTGGTTTAATCATGGTAAACGTTCTGTTTCCTGTCATTTCTTAAAAAATTTTGCGCAAAAGTACAGTTTTTCGAACAACGGGCAAGGTTTAATAGGTTTGTTTTAACTCTTGGAGCACGGTCCCATTATCACCCATCATCTTTAGATCCAATTCTTTCTCATCAAAATAGATGGAAACCGTACCATAACTTTTATCGGATACCACCTCCCCCACGCGATATTGATTGGGTTCGCCGTTAAAACTTGAATAGGAATGCGTGAGACCACTGCTGGTAAAATCAATCAACGGATAAGGCAAGCCCGATACCTCTTTTTTCGAAAATTCGGAAATATGTCGGTCTCCGGAAAGTATCAAAACCCCCTTCGCGCCCGATTGTGCAATCAGGGTTTCCAATTTTTCGGTTTCCTTTGGAAAATTGCCCCAGGTCTCAAAACCATGCTCCCCGGACAAAACTTGAATACTGGACATGATCAGGTTAAAATCGGCCTGGGAGGAATCCAATTCGTTTTTTAGCCACGCCCATTGTTCCGCTCCCAGCACGGTTGCCGAATCCGAAGTATCTGGCTTGTAACGCCTGTTGGGATCCTCATCCTTGATCAGGTCGCTTCGAAAATACCGCGTGTCCAGGACCAAGATCTTTACCGAACCCTTGGATGTCTCCAAGGTATGGGCGGCATAGACCCCTTCCCTATTTCTTCGATCGCTGTTGGCCGGTACGCCCATAAAATCCAAAAATACCTGCTGGCTTTCTTTTTTTACAGTAAAGCCGGCACCGCCATCGTTTAGGCCAAAATCGTGGTCGTCCCAGGTACCGATAATGGGAATTTTGGCTTTTAGTTTGGCATAGCTCGGTACGCTATCTTGTTTGGCATAAATGGTTCGTAGTCGGTCCATGTCATCGGTATCCGCATAAACGATATCACCGCCCCAAATCCACACGTCGGGGTTTTCTGCCAAAATATCGTCCCAAAAAGGATTGTTTTCCTCGGGCATGTTGCACGATCCAAAAGCCACCACCAAATCTGGGAATCTTTCTTGAGTTGGTGCTTCCGCTGGTTCTGTTTTCGATTTGCATCCCAACAAAAGTGAAAAGCAAATCGACAAAAGGGTAAAATACTTCATGGTTTATATTTAGTGTTCCAAAAATACGGATATTGCAGGTAAGCACTCTATGATATTATTGTATATTTGGCCGCATGAATCCAGAGGACATCACTACCGTAAAGTCGTTACTCTCCCAACCCCAAAAAATTGCCATCATACCCCATAAAAACCCTGATGGTGATGCTATGGGTGCCGCCTTGGCAGTGTATGCCTTTTTGAAGGACAAAGGCCATGAGGCAAACGTGATTTCCCCCAACGATTATCCCAAATTCCTGAAATGGATGCCCGGCAATGACGATGTGGTGAATTTTGAAAGGGAAAATCAAAAGGCCCAACAATTGCTACAGGAGGCTAATTTGATTTTCACTTTGGATTTCAACGATCTGTCCCGGGTCGGACAAATGGAAACGGCATTGAAGGAAGCTTCTGCCGATTTCATCATGATCGATCACCATCAGCAACCGGGCGATTATGCCAAGGTTACCTATTCGGATGTTTCCATGAGCTCCACCTGTGAGATGGTGTATAATTTTATTGATTTTTTGGGTGAAACGGACAACATCACCAAAGCGATAGCCACCAACCTGTATACCGGTATTATGACGGATACGGGCTCTTTTAAATATCGGTCCACATCGAGCAAAACGCATCGCGTGGTCGCCGAATTGATTGATAAAGGGGCCGAAAATATGGAAATACACCAGCACGTTTTCGACACCAATTCCCCTTCCAGGTTGCACTTGTTAGGTGTTGCTTTGAGCAATATGGTCATTCTTTCGGAATACCGTACAGCCTACATTACCCTGACACAAGATGAGTTGGATGCCCATGATTATAAAAAAGGAGACACCGAAGGTTTTGTGAATTACGGACTTACTTTGGAGAATATTGTTTTTGCGCTCATATTCATTGAAAACAGGGAAGAAGGCATCATCAAAATATCGTTGCGTTCGGTAGGGGATTTTTCGGTAAACGAGTTTGCAAGAGCACATTTCAATGGTGGTGGACATACCAACGCTGCAGGAGGAAGAAGTGATTTGAGTATGGACGAGACCGTTGCCCGATTCCAAGAAATCCTGACAAACTATAAAAGTGAATTGAATCCATGAGACTAGTTTTGATCCTTTTGCTGGCTTTGCTGGTGGTGAATTGTGGCGGACCGGAACCCAGAAGACCTGTCGAGGTAAAATCCGGAAGCTTTTATAAGGAATCCATTGAGCGAAACAAATTATTGATTGCCAAGGAAGAAGCCCTTATCAAGGAAATTATAGCAAAAGATACCGCACACAGTTACCAATCAAACCCAAACGGGTTTTGGTACTATTTTGAAACCAAGAACGACACAGCAACCTATGCGCCAAAGACCGGAGACCAGATTTTGTTTTCCTATAACTTGATAGGATTGGATAACGATACCATTTATACCGCTGAGCAAATTGGACCCACTTCTTTCGTGATCGATAAGCAACAGCTCTTTCCCGGCCTTCAAAATGCGGTGAAATTGTTGAAGGTAAATGAAAAGGCAACCTTTATATTTCCATCCTTGCAAGCCTACGGTTATCAAGGGGACAATAAGGCCATTGGTCCGATGACGCCTTTGAAAGCATCCGTGGAATTACATACCATAATCATCAATAAAGACAGTATAAACTAAATAAACAAAAATGAAAAAATCCCTTTATATCCTGACCTTGGCCACTTTGGCCTTTCTAGGGTGCAAAACCAGTAAATATGCTGATTTGGGCGATGGTATTTTTGCCGATATCCAAACCAGCAAAGGAGATATCATCGTTAAATTGGAATACCAAAAAACACCGGTAACGGTGGCCAACTTTGTTTCCCTTGCCGAAGGGAACAACCCTTTCGTTAGCGAAGAATACAAAAACAAAAAATTCTATGACGGCATTGTTTTCCATCGTGTGATCAAGGACTTTATGATCCAAGGTGGTGATCCTACCGGCACAGGAAGTGGCAATATCGGGTATACCTTTAAGGATGAGATCAACGATTCGCTACGCCATTCCAAAAAAGGAATCATTTCAATGGCCAACAGGGGACCAAAGACCAACAGCAGTCAATTCTTCATCACCCATAAAGAAACGCCCTGGTTGGATGGCAAGCACACCGTTTTTGGTGAGGTTGTCTCGGGAATGGACGTGGTGGATTCCATCGCCAATACCAAAACCGCAGCTCGGGACAGACCCGAGGTCGATGTGGTCATGAACCATGTGGAAATTGTTCGCAATGGTCGTGAAGCCAAAAAATTTGACGCCGTTAAGGTAATGTCCGATTATTTTGAAGAAGCAAAATTGGCTGAAGCCGAGTTTATCAAAATGAAGGAAGACCTTGCTGCAGAATTTGCAGCGCAAATGGCCACTGCAGAAGAAACCGCTTCTGGACTGAAAATCTTAAAATTGACAGAAGCCAATGGTGAACAACCAAAAATCGGTCAAAAAGTTTTAGTAAACTATGCCGGTTGGTTGTCCAACGGGGAGTTGTTCGATAGCAACATCGAGGAAATTGCGCTCAAGTTCAACCAATTGAACCCAGGCAGACGGGACCAAGGCGGTTACACCCCCTTTCCCATGGATTACAGTCCAGATGCACAATTGGCTGCAGGCTTTAGGGAAGGTCTTTTGACCATGAAGGTTGGGGACAAGTTCCGTTTGTTCATTCCACCGCATTTGGGATACGGTGACTACGATTACGGACCCATCCCAGGTGGCTCCACCTTGGTATTTGATATTGAAGTGGTGGGAATCGCCGAATAATCACTTAGACATAAAACTAAAAAAGCCGTACTTTTCAGTTCGGCTTTTTTTTATGGACCATTAGATCATTTCCCAACAGCACATATGCAACCGAAACTTAAAAACGCCTTAGCGATTACCTTGCCTATACAGATTATAATGGTGCAATGGTTGGCCCAGTATCCCGATGTGGTGGAAACCTATTACAGTAAAGGGCTGTATCCGTACATTGCTTCCTTTTTACGGATCCTCTTCGGATGGCTTCCCTTTTCCTTTGGGGATGTACTCTACACGCTCTTGTTTCTATTGGCCGGAAGATATATATTCAGAAAATGGAAGTCCATCAAAGGGCAACCCTGGTCGTTTGTTAAAAGCATTTTGGCAGCCTTGTCCATGGTGTATTTTGCATTTCACATGCTTTGGGGAATGAATTATTACCGACAACCCATCACCTGGAAATTGGGTATTGACCGGGAATACACCGAAGCGGAATTGATGGAGTTCACCCAATACCTCATTGCACAATCCAACCAACTTCAAATGGAGTTGACGGGCGATAGCATTTCCCCGGTACATATTCACTATTCGCGAAGTGAAATATTTAATAAGACGGTTCAAGCTTACGAACAGCTTCAAAATACCTATCCCGATTTTGCCTACGCCCACCCCAGTTTAAAATCATCCCTTTACAGCTTTCCTTTGACAGTCATGGGCTATGGGGGCTATCTCAACCCCTTTACCAACGAAGCCCAAGTAAACGGTTTGACCCCCTTGTTTCGAATGCCCGTGGTCAGCGGCCATGAGGTGGGACATCAATTGGGCTATTCCGCTGAAGATGCCACTAATTTCATCGGACATTTGGTCACTTTGGAAAGTGAAGACCCCTATTTTAAGTACGCTGCATACCACCATGCATTGGGCTATTGCCTCAATGATCTTTTTAATAAAAACGAATCGCGCTACACCGAAATATTGCCCTCGATCAACGCAGGAGTGAAAGCAAATTTTAAGGAACTACAGGATTTTTGGAAAAAATATGAAAATCCGTTGGAGCCGGTGTTCAAATCCGTGTTCAACACATTTTTAAAGGTGAACAACCAAAAGGAAGGCATAAAAAGTTATAATTCGGTCGTGGGGCTCATGATCAACCACCGAAAACAGCAAATCGGCAACAAGCCAAACTTGTGAGGTACTTGCACATAGGCTATATTTAAGCCAACTAATTCAATTACAAACCGTATGAAAATTAAACTCTTGGCCCTCACCCTCCTCCTGGGTGGCGTTTCTTTGTTTGCGCAAGATTATTTTCCAAAAAATGATGGTGTAAAAACAGAGAACAATAATTACACGGCATTTACCAATGCCAAGATCTATGTAACCCCTACACAGGTTATCGAAAATGGAACCCTACTGATACAAAACGGTAAAGTGGTTCAGGTCGGTAAATCGGTCAGTATTCCGAAAAACACCGTGGTAGAAAACTTGAACGGGAAATCCATTTACCCTTCCTTTATCGATGTGTTCTCCGATTTTGGTGTGGAACTTCCGAAAAGAGCTGCTGGCGGCGGAAGATCGGCCCAGTACGAACCGGAACGTGAAGGTTTTTACTGGAACGACCATGTGATGCCCGAAAACAGTGCCATAAACAGTTTCAGTTACGACTCCAAAAAGGCAGACGAACTGCGCAAGGCCGGTTTTGGTACAGTAAATGCCCACATTCAGGATGGTATTGCCCGAGGCACAGGTCTTTTGGTCGCTTTAAACGATGAAGGTTCCGAAGCCCAACGGATCCTTTCCGACAAATCGGCGCAGTACTTCTCCTTTAGCAAAAGTATCGCCAAAAGACAATCCTACCCTGGTTCGCTAATGGGTGCCATGGCCCTGTTACGTCAAATGTACTACGATATGGACTGGTACAGCAAGGGCAATGTGGATACCAAGGACCGTTCTTTGGAAGCCTTGATCGCCAACAAAGGGCTTACCCAAATTTTTGCTGCTGGAGACAATGGCAATGTAGTGCGAGCTGATAAGGTTGGGGATATCTTTGGCATCCAATATGCCATTTTGGGTGGCGGGGACGAATATCAACGTATAGACGATATCAAGGCAACCAACGCCAAATTGATCTTACCGTTGAATTTCCCGGATGCTTATGATGTGTCCAATCCATACGAAGCAAATTACATTGCACTGAAAGATATGCGCCACTGGAATTTGGCGCCCTCCAATCCCAAGGTGTTGGCAGAAAACGGTATTGAGTTTTCCATCACACTGCACGATTTGAAATCTCCAAAGGATTTAAAGGAAAAATTGATGAAGGCCATCACTTATGGTCTTCCCAAAACCAAGGCTTTGGAAGCGTTGACCACGGTTCCTGCTGCCATTTTGGGTAAATCCAATGAAATTGGCTCCCTACAACCCGGAAGCTATGCCAACTTTTTGATCACCTCTGGTGGTATTTTTGACAAAGGCACCGTATTGTATGAAAACTGGGTGCAAGGCAGCAAGAACATTATCCAATCCATGGACTTGGTGGACATCCGCGGTGATTATAATTTGGCCGCTGGTGGCAGCACCTTTACCGTTACCGTTACCGGCGATATCGACAAACCCAAAGTCGAGGTCAAAAAAGGGGACGAGAAATTGGATGCCAAATTGGAGTACGCCTCCGATTGGTTGAACCTTTCCTTTACCGAAGATGGTGAAACTTCGTACCGCATGGTGGCACATGCCATGCCCGGTTCCGAGACCATTACCGGCAATATGGTACTTCCCACAGGAAATGAAGCTAAGGCAACCTTGACCAAAACCAAGGCATTTGAAGAAAAATCGGAGGATGACGAGACCATGTCCCCAGAATTGGTGGAGCTTACCTATCCCAATGTAGGGTATGGCTACAAAACCAAGCCCAAACAAGAAACCATTCTATTTAAAAATGCCACCGTGTGGACCGGTGAAAGCATATTGGAAAACACGGATGTTTTGGTGAAGAATGGAAAAATTTCCAAAGTGGGGAAAGACCTTCGGGCCAGTGGCGCAACGGTGGTTGATGCGACCGGCAAGCACCTTACTGCTGGCGTTATTGACGAACACTCCCACATCGCTGCTTTGGCCATCAACGAGGGCGGTCATAACTCTTCAGCAGAAGTCCGCATGAAGGATGTCATCGACCCGACCGATATGGACATTTACAGAAATTTGGCCGGTGGGGTGACCACAATCCAATTGCTGCATGGTTCTGCCAACCCGATCGGTGGACGCTCGGCCATTCTTCGTCTTAAATGGGGCGAAAATGCAGATGGGCTTATTTTTCCAAATTCGCCCAAGTTCATCAAGTTTGCCTTAGGTGAAAACGTAAAACAGTCCAACTGGGGCAGTAATTCCCGTTTCCCACAGACACGTATGGGCGTTGAGCAGGTGTACACCGATTACTTCCAACGCGCCAAGGAATATGATGCCAAAAAGAAAAGTGGCCAGCCGTACCGTTATGATGAAGAAATGGAGACCTTGGCCGAAATCTTGAATGGTGAGCGCTTTATCAGCTGCCACTCCTACGTACAAAGTGAGATCAACATGATGATGAAGGTGGCAGAGAAATTCAATTTCCGCGTAAATACCTTCACCCACATTTTGGAAGGTTACAAAGTCGCCGATAAAATGGCCGAACATGGCGTGGGAGGTTCCACCTTCAGCGATTGGTGGGCCTACAAATATGAGGTGAACGATGCCATTCCGTACAACGCTGCCATCATGGCCAGCCAAGGGGTAACCGTGGCCATCAACAGTGATGATGCCGAAATGTCCCGCAGATTGAACCAAGAAGCGGGTAAAACGGTTAAATATGGTGGTGTTTCCGAATTGGAAGCCTGGAAAATGGTGACCCTCAACCCTGCCAAATTGTTGCACTTGGACGACCGCGTAGGCAGCATAGAAGAAGGAAAGGATGCCGATTTGGTCCTTTGGTCCGACCATCCCCTTTCCGTGTATGCCAAGGCAGAAAAGACGTTAATTGAAGGTAAGGTCTATTTTGATCTGGAGAAAGACAAAATGCTACGTGAGTCAGTTAAGAAAGAACGAAATAAACTGATTGGCATGATGCTCAACGAGAAGAAAAAAGGAGGCAAGACCCGAACTCCTGTTCAGAACAAGAAAGAACGATTTGAATGTGAAACCGAATAAACCAGAAATCATGAAAAAGTATTTAATAGCAATAGCAATCATATTCGGGGCTACATTGAACGCACAGCAGACCCCTGCCCCACCGCAATCTGAGCAAGTGGCCATAATAGGTGCCACAGCCCACGTTGGCAATGGGGGAGTCATAGAAAATTGCACCATCATTTTTGTGGACGGCAAAATCACCGCCATCGGTGCCGATCTAATGGCGACCACCATTGGCACCATGATCGATGCCAAAGGCAAGCACGTTTACCCTGGCTTTATTGCCCCAGCCAAATCCCTAGGCTTGGTGGAAGTGGATGCCGTTAGGGCCAGTGATGACCAAGATGAAATCGGGGAAATGATTCCCCATGTACGCAGTATCATTGCCTACAATGCGGAGTCCAAAGTGGTGGAAAGTATGCGTCCGAACGGGGTATTGCTCGGTCAGGCAACGCCACAGGGAGGAACGATTTCAGGAACTTCCTCCATTGTTCAGTTCGATGCTTGGAACTGGGAAGATGCGGCGGTTAAAACCGACGATGGCATTCATATGAACTGGCCTTCCTTCTTTAGGAGAGGTAGATGGTGGCTGGGTGAAGCCAGAGGATTTGTACCCAATAAAGATTACGACGAACAAGTGGGTAAAATCAAAACCTTCTTCCAGAATTCCAGCGCCTATGGCAAAGCCACCGAAAAGGTAAAAAACCTGCCGTTTGCCGCTATGCAAGGACTATTCGATGGTTCCAAACGTTTGTACATCCATGCCGATGGCGAAAAGGAAATGACAGATGCGGTGATCATGGCCAAAAATGCCGGTGTAACGCATGTCGTGATCGTTGGAGGTTATCATGCCAATAAAATTGCGGATTTCCTTAAATCCAATAACGTAGCCGTTTTGGTGGGAAGGACGCATTCTTTGCCGCAATACGATGATGATGACTACGATTTCACCTATAAATTGCCCAAATTATTGGTCGATGCGGGATTGTTGGTCGGTCTGCAAAATGAGGATGCCGCCAATTTCCAGACGCGAAATATGGCCTTTTATGCCGGACAAACAGTGGCCCAAGGATTGGACAAGGAGACAGCCTTAAAACTTTTGACCAGCAATACGGCAAAAATATTGGGCATTGATGATCGATACGGCACCTTGGAGGTGGGTAAAAGTGCAACCCTTTTCATTTCGGAAGGAGATGCACTGGACATGCGTACCAATAAGATCAGTAAAGCATATATCGACGGAAGGGACGTTTCGCTGGAAACCCACCAAACGGAACTTTGGCACAGATATATGGGCAAATATGAAAGAGAGAAAGCGGGACAATAATCCCCATACAAAAAGCGGCGCTCCAAGGGGCGCCGCTTTTTATTTGAGCAAGAGTGTCAATTGACAAATTCAGCGTTTTCCGGTTTCTGATAAAAGTTATCAGGCATTGGCTTGCCCGACAATTTTGCTTTTTCAAAGGTTAAGGTATTTCGAGGCTCCATAATGGTTTTACCTTCATACTTGTGCCATGAAATGGATTTGGGCAATAGGATACCATTCACTTTCTGCCAATCGTGATAGCGAATCCAACGCACATTATCCGAAGTGGCCTCGCTTCCAAAGGTAACGGTATACCCCAACCAAGCCATTTGATGGGTTTCTGGGTCAAAATGGAGGAAATACTCATCGTTGGAAGAGGCACCTACGCCCGATTGAAATCCTATTTTCAACCCCGGATAGGCCTTGCCCTCATATGTTAAATCTTCTGTTTCACTATACACGATACCCTGATCGGACAACACAAAGGGCATGGCATAAAAGTAGAACATCAAATTATGGTAAAACATCACATTCCCTTTATAGGCTTTTTCCGTATCCAACAGCCAGGCACGGTTACCATCAAACCCCATGGTAAAGGCATCGGTATCGATTCGGTCCCTTCTGGACCAAAGGTCGACGGTATGCGTTTCAGGAGTGCCATTTCCGGGCAGTACAAAGGATAGGGTCCGTTGTTGTTTCCAATGGTTGAACCCACCGTGGGCGTCCAACACCTTGGTCAAGGATTCCGGAAAATTTGGTTCCGCCTTTTCCTCGGTTACGGGTTCTGGGTTTGAATTTTGAGATTTTTCAGGTGCCTTTTTACAGGCAAAAACGGCCAAAAGGGCCAGTAGCATGGTTGATTTTTTCATGGATTAAATTTTGTCAGTTGGTCGAAAACCACTTTGTCACATTACAAGAAACGCTATTTTTACCCTGTGATGGAACCCAAATTGATAAGCAGCGCCCAAAATCCTTTGGTTAAACAAATCCTGCTTTTAAAGGACAAATCCCGTGAGCGAAAAAAAACCGGGCGCTTTGTTGTGGAAGGACAAAAGGAACTGGAACTGGCCCTGTCGGGAGGCTACGTTCCCAAGCAATGCCTTTTTTGTCCGGAGGTGAATCCGTCCTTGAACGTTGCTTCCTTTCATTTTCCATCCGGCGTGGAGGTGGTACATATCACCCAACCCGTTTATGAAAAACTGGCGTACAGGGGTACTACAGAAGGCGTCCTGTGCATAATGGAAAGTAAACAGCATGGACTGGACAGCATCCAATTTAAGACCGATACACCTTTGGTTTTGGTAGCCGAAGCTCCCGAAAAACCGGGCAACATCGGCGCTTTGTTGCGTACCGCCGATGCCGCGGCAGTGGATGCCGTTTTAATAGCAAATCCCAAATCAGACCTATATAACCCAAACATTGTGCGATCTAGTGTGGGCTGTGTCTTTACGAACCAAATTGGCATGGGCACCACCGAAGAGATCATTCAATTTCTCAAATCGAACCAAATCAAAATTTACTGCGCTGCCCTATCTGCTTCCAAAAACTATGTGGAATGTGATTTTACAGGTGCTTCAGCAATTGTCATGGGTACGGAATCCACCGGATTGACGGAGGACTGGCTCCAAAATTCCGACCAAAACATCATTATTCCGATGCAAGGGAAAATAGATTCCATGAATGTTTCGGTATCCGCGGCAATACTTATATTTGAAGCAAGGCGGCAACGCGGGTTTTAAGCTATGGAAAAAAATCTACTGTTTTATGTCATTCTGGTCATCCTGATTGTCCAATATGTGGTCCATCAGATTCTGGAATATCTCAACGCCAGGCGTTTTAAATCGCAAGTTCCCACCGAGCTTTCCGATGTTTTTGACGATGCCGAATATCAAAAATCCCAAAAATACAAGCAGGCCAATTACCGGTTTGGGCTTTTCTCAGATGGTTTTTCCTTGGTTTTGACCCTTGGATTTTTAGTATTGGGCGGTTTTGAATGGGTGGACCAACTTACCCGTTCCATAACCGATAAAACCATACCCATGGCCTTGGTTTTCTTTGGCATCATAACCTTTGGAAGTGCCATTTTGGGTATGCCCTTCTCCTATTATCGCACTTTTGTGATCGAAGAGGCATACGGCTTCAACAAGACCACAAAAAGCCTCTTTTTTATCGATAAAATCAAAGGTGGAATCCTGGGCGCCCTTTTGGGTGGCGGTATCATGGCCCTGTTTATTCTCTTTTACGAATGGACCGGAACCAATTTTTGGCTCTATGCCTGGGGATTGGTGGGTGTGTTCATTCTCTTCATCAACCTTTTTTACAGTCGGTTGATCGTTCCCATTTTCAATAAGCAAACCCCACTAAAAGAGGGAAGCTTGAAGAACGCCATCGAAAATTATGCAAAGAATGTGGGCTTTGAGCTTAAGAACATCTTCGTGATCGACGGTTCCAAGCGCTCCACCAAGGCCAATGCTTATTTTTCCGGATTTGGGAAGCAGAAACGCATCACCCTCTTCGACACCTTGATCCATGACCTTGACGAAGAGGAAATTGTGGCCGTTTTGGCACACGAGGTTGGTCATTACAAAAGAAAGCATATCATTTTCAACTTGGTGCTTTCGTTGAGTTTGACAGGGTTGACCCTTTATATTCTTTCCCTGTTCATCAACCATCCGGAAATATCCAAAGCCATAGGCGTTTCCACACCCAGTTTTCATGCTGCCTTGGTTGGTTTTGCCTTGCTGTACAGCCCTATTTCGGAGATTACTGGGTTGGCCATGAACTATCTTTCCAGAAAGTTTGAGTTCCAAGCGGATGACTTTGCGAAAACTACCTTCGCGGCCATGCCCTTGGTCACCTCGCTGAAAAAATTGTCCAAGAACAGTTTGAGCAATCTAACCCCCCATCCGGCCTATGTTTTTGTGCATTACTCGCACCCGCCTTTGGTGGAACGCATCCGAAACCTTAAGGCATAGTTTTTGTTGTTTACCTAACAAGATTGTAGTAATTTTAAAATAGTATGACAGAGGCTGCTATCGAAAAAGAAAACAAGGAGATTGCCAAGCAGTACAAGGAATTGCTTCGCATCAGCTATCAAACTTTGACCGATGAGGACAAAAAGTTGATACGCTCTGCCTTTGATGTGGCCGTTGATGCCCACAAAGACCAGCGTCGCAAATCCGGGGAGGCTTATATTTTCCATCCGATTGCAGTGGCAAAAATCGTAGCCTCTGAAATTGGACTGGATGCCGTTTCCATTGCCTCTGCCCTGCTCCATGACGTGGTCGAGGATACGCCGTACACCTTGGACGATATCGAGCGAATGTTCGGGGAAACCGTGGCTCGAATCGTGGATGGCCTTACCAAAATCGCCCACCTAAAAAAGGACAAGGACATAAGTCAACAAGCGGAGAATTTCCGAAAAATGTTGTTGACGCTGCATGATGACGTTCGAGTGATCATCATCAAAATTGCGGATCGCTACCACAATATGCTCACCATGGATTCCATGCCCGAGCACAAGCAGGTCAAGATTGCATCAGAAACCCTCTATATCTATGCGCCAATGGCCCATAGGATCGGTTTGTACAATATCAAGACCCAATTGGAGGACTTGGCTTTAAAGTATACGGAACCGGAGGTGTACAATGATATCTTGGGCAAGATTGAGGATACCGAGGAGGAGAACTTGGCGTACATTGAGTCTTTTGCAGACGTAATTCGGAACTCCTTGGACAAGGAAGGCCTGAACTACTACATTAAAGGACGGATGAAATCCATCTTTTCCATTCGCCGGAAGATGAAACAACAAAACGTCTCCTTTGATGAGGTCTATGATAAATTTGCCATCCGTATCATCTATAAGTCCGATCGGAAAAATGAAAAATTCCTGGCTTGGAAAATCTATTCGATAGTTACGGATCACTTTACCCCCAACCCAATTCGTTTGCGTGATTGGATCACCTCACCTAAATCCACAGGTTATGAAGCCTTACATATTACCGTGATGGGGCCAAAAGGCAAATGGGTCGAGGTTCAGATTCGAAGTGAACGGATGCACGAAATTGCCGAAAAAGGGTATGCGGCCCACTTTAAATACAAGCATGGAGCACAAAAGGAACAAGGCATTGAAGAGTGGTTGAACAAACTCCAGGAAGCCTTGGAATCTGCCAATGGTAATGCCGTTGACTTTGTGGAAGAGTTCAAACTCAACCTTTATGCCAAGGAAATCTTTGTGTTCACCCCAAAAGGTGATCTAAAATCCATGCCCAAAGGCGCTACGGCCCTGGATTTTGCCTTCAACATCCATACGGAGATCGGTATGCGAACCAGAGGAGCCAAGGTAAATGGAAAATTGGTCCCCTTGGGCACCGTGCTCAAAAGTGGTGATCAGGTGGAGATCATTACTTCGGATAGTGCCAAACCTTCGCAGAGTTGGTTGGACTATGCCCAAACGGCAAGAGCAAGGGCAAAGATCAAATCCTCCTTGAGCGAGGAGAAAAAAGAGGTCGCTGCCGAGGGCAAGGAAATTTTGCGCCGAAAACTAAAAGCGCAAAAAATCAACCTGAATGAGGATACCGTCAACAAATTGGTGAACTATTTTAAATTGAAGACCAGTTTGGACCTGTTCTATCGGGTAGGCATCGGTGTGATCGACAATGAAAAGTTGAAGGATTTTTCATCCTCCTACCATAATGCCTTCATCAATTTCTTTAAAAACCGAATTCGAAAAACACCTGTTCCCAAAGATGTGGACAAGGATGAGATCACCGTAAAATACGACATGCTCGTCTTTGGTAAGGAAGAAGAACGGTTGAACTACAAACTTTCCCAATGCTGCAACCCAATTCCTGGTGACGATGTTTTTGGTTTTGTCAGTGTAAATGATGGCATTAAGGTCCATAAAAAAAACTGTCCCAATGCCATAGCACTGCAATCCAATTACGCCTATCGGATCATGAGTGCCAAATGGATCGATTCTTCCCAGGAAGAGTTTTCTGTGGATATTGAACTTACCGGTATCGACAACCTGGGATTGGTGAAGGAAATCACCAAGATCATATCGGACAACATGCACGTGAACATGCGTAATCTTAACTTTAGTGCGGACGGGGGCACTTTCAAGGGGAAAATAACACTGGTCGTAAAAAACAACAATATCCTTAAACGACTCATCGACAACCTAAAGCAAGTTGATGGTATCGACAAAGTGAACAGAATTTAATTTTTAACTGTACCTTTGCGTATTAGGATAGGTACGATACCATGGACAACAGCAAAAATCAAGAGATTGTAAAAAATGTGTTCACCGCTTTCCTCGAGGAAAAAGGACACAGAAAAACACCTGAACGGTACGCAATTTTACAAGAAATCTATGAAAGTGACGATCATTTTGATGTAGAGTCCCTTTATATCAAAATGAAAACGAAAAACTATCGGGTAAGTCGTGCAACCCTCTACAATACCATCGAACTGTTGTTGGAATGCAAATTGGTCAGAAAGCATCAATTTGGAAAAAACCAGGCACAGTACGAGAAATCCTATTTTGACCGTCAGCATGACCATGTCATTCTAACGGACACAGGGGAAGTGGTCGAATTCTGCGATCCCCGTATCCAATCCATAAAAAAGACAATCGAAGAGGTTTTTGATATCAAAATCACCAACCACTCACTCTATTTCTACGGAACACGAAACAAAAAAGAAGAAAACCTAACTGAATAACCCACTCATTTCATGGTAGATTTATTGCTTGGACTCCAATGGGGAGACGAAGGAAAAGGAAAAATTGTTGATGTACTGACCAAGGAATATGATATCATCGCCCGATTTCAAGGGGGGCCAAATGCTGGCCATACTTTGGAGTTTGATGGTATCAAGCACGTTTTACATACGATTCCATCCGGAATTTTCCATAAGAACGCCATCAATGTTGTGGGCAACGGGGTTGTCATCGATCCCGTTATCTTCAAAAAGGAATTGGACAACTTGGAGAAGTTCAACATCGATTTTGTCGCCAAACTTCTGATATCCCGAAAAGCACACCTTATTCTACCCACTCACCGTTTGTTGGATGCAGCATCAGAAGCATCCAAAGGCAAGGCAAAAATTGGTTCTACATTGAAGGGCATTGGCCCTACCTATATGGACAAGACCGGCCGTAACGGCATGCGTGTGGGAGACCTGGAATTTGATGATTGGAAGACCAAATATCGAGCTTTGGCGGACAAGCACGAGGCCATGATCGATTTTTATGATGTGGATATCCAATACAATCTGGAAGAATTGGAAGCCGAATTCTGCGAAGGGGTTGAAACCTTGAAAAAATTGACCTTTATCGATAGTGAGGAATTTATTTTCAAGGCCCAGGCCGAAGGAAAGAAAATCTTGGCCGAAGGTGCACAAGGCTCCCTTTTGGATATTGATTTCGGAACCTATCCATATGTAACCTCATCTAACACAACAGCTGCAGGAGCCTGCACCGGATTGGGTGTGGCCCCCAATAAAATTGAAAAGGTATTGGGCATCTTTAAAGCCTATACCACCCGAGTGGGCAGTGGACCTTTTCCAACAGAACTTTTTGATGAGGATGGGGCCACCATGGGCCGTGTCGGAAACGAGTTTGGAGCAACAACGGGAAGACCCAGACGTTGCGGTTGGTTGGATTTGGTCGCATTGAAATATGCCGTGCAGATCAACGGTGTAACCGAGCTGATGATGATGAAGGCCGATGTGCTCAGTGGCTTCAAAACCATAAAGGTTTGTACTGCCTACGAGTACAAGGGAGAACACATTCAACACTTGCCCTACAATATTGAAAGTGAATACGTTACTCCTATCTACACCGAAATGAAAGGTTGGGCCAAGGACCTGACCAAGTTGACCAAGGCCGAGGAGCTTCCACCTGCCCTAAACGACTATATTTCATTTTTGGAGGAGCAGTTGCAAGTGCCGATCAAAATTGTTTCCGTAGGTCCGGACAGGGTGCAAACAATCCACCGATAGCCTTCAATTTTTGGGCAATTTTCACTATCTTTTAGGGATAAAATCGTAAAGGAAAATCTTTTGTTTTGCGGAATACCCCGCTTTGTAAATTGTCCAAAATTAGTAAGATGAAATCTATTCTGACCCTCCTTTTTTTGGTCGGGACGTTCATGTCCTGTACCCAAGAACCCAACACTCTTTCCGTAATCTCCCCAAGCGGGAACAATGGTATCGACTTTCAATTGAACGATGACGGTGAAGCCTTTTACAGGGTGCTACACAACAACGGCACCGTTATAGACACTTCGTATATGAGTTTTGATTTCCAAAATCAAAAATCGTTGAAGGAGAACCTTACTATTTTGAACGCGACTACCCATAGCTTGAACGAAACCTGGGAAATGCCCTGGGGCGAGCAAAGGGAAGTTGTCAACCATTACAACGAGCTTGTGGTGGAATTGGAAGAAGCTACTGCACCCCATCGTAGGTTCAACATCTATTTTAGGGCCTATGACGATGGCATTGGTTTCCGCTACGAATTCCTTCCGCAACAAGGTATCGACAGCATCATCATTATGGATGAGAATACGGAATTCCAACTCACCGAAGACTATACAACTTGGTGGATACCCGGCGATTGGGACATTTACGAACATCTGTACAACACGTCCAAGTTGTCCGATTTGGATGCCATTTCCAAAAGAAACCACCAAGACCTCGCACAGACCAACATCCCTGAAAATGCCGTGAACACCCCAGTGACCATGCGTGGTGAAAATGGATTGCACCTCAGTTTTCACGAAGCCAATCTGACCGATTATGCCGGGATGACCTTAAAAGTGGACAATGAAACTTATCAATTAACGAGCGAATTGGTGGGATCGGACCGATTGGGATACAAAGTAAAACGGGCACTGCCTTTTAAAACTCCTTGGCGAACCGTTCAAATTGCGGACAAAGCCACCGAACTCATCGATTCCAAATTGATCGTAAACCTGAACGAACCGAACAAACTAGGTGATGTGAGTTGGTTCGAACCCAAAAAATATGTGGGTATTTGGTGGGAAATGCATATCGGTAAATCCACTTGGGACTACGCCGGTTCCCAAGACATGAATACGTTCATCGAAAAACTTAATCCCACAGGAAGACATGGCGCGACCACCGAAAATACCAAAAGATATATCGACTTTGCCGCCAAAAACAACATTAAAGGGGTGTTGGTGGAAGGTTGGAACACCGGTTGGGAACATTGGATCGGTTTCGAGGACCGCGAAGGGGTTTTCGATTTTGTGACCCCCTACCCCGATTACGATTTGGAAGGATTGACCCAATATGCCAAGGACAAGGGAGTGGAGATCATCATGCATAATGAGACTTCGGCTGCCCCACGCACGTACGAGCAACAGTTGGATACCGCCTACCAGTTGATGCACAAACTGGGTATCCATTCCGTTAAGACCGGCTATGTGGGCAAAATCATACCTAAAGGCGAATACCACCATGGCCAATGGATGGTGAACCACTACCGAAAAGTGGTGGAAATGGGCGCTAAATATCAAGTGGCTATCAATGCCCACGAACCTATCAAGGCCACTGGTCTCCGCAGGACCTATCCGAACGTGATCGCCAGGGAAGGACTTCGAGGTCAAGAATTCAACGCCTGGGCAACCGATGGCGGCAACCCTCCGGAGCATTTGCCCATCGTTGCCTTTACCCGAATGTTGGCGGGCCCCATCGATTTTACCCCCGGTGTTTTTGACATTGCGCTGCCCACCAAACCCGACAACCAGATCAATACGACCCTAGCCCAGCAATTGGCCCTCTACGTGGTTATTTACAGTCCCATACAAATGGCGTGCGACCTGCCAGAAAACTACGAAGGCCAACCTGCTTTCCAATTTATTCGGGATGTGGGCGTGGACTGGGACAAAACCGTTGTCTTAAACGGCGAAGTGGGCGATTTTGTCACCATTGCCCGAAATGAGAGGGAAACCGGAAACTGGTTTGTTGGCGGTATTACGGATGAAAACAGTCGGGAATTGACCATTGATTTCGATTTTTTGGATGAAGGAGTTTCGTATGAGGCAGTCATCTACAAGGATGCTGCCGATGCCCATTATAGGGACAATCCCACGGCCATTGCCATTGAAAGCTTGGATGTGGCAAAAGGTTCGACCTTGACCGTAGATTTGGCCGAAGGTGGTGGTTTTGCCATAAGTTTGCTGAAAAAATAGCGTGTTGGTGCACAATCGGAAGAGAATCCATTTGAGCTTAAGACAAGTTGGCGGTTAGGTATTGTGCATATCGAAATCCATAGCACCATAGAAGTAAATCCCAAACCTTTCTAAACGGTTTATGACACTTTGCCCAAAAACCCTACTTTTGGGCAAAATTTCATGCATTTGAAACAACTAGCGAGCATAGTTCTGTTCCTCTCCTGTGTTTTGTCATGGGCACAAGAACCACCGTCCAAAGGAGGGAGGCAGATCAATATTGTGTACGGAGCCAACTTTACGAAGGATGAGGCCCAATTTCCGGGTGCTTCCATTTTTAGCCGGGACGATGAACGACAAGTGCAATTTGAGCACCAGGGTGCCGACCTTTGGTGTGATATCGCCATATTTTATGCTGAAGAAAATAGGCTTAAGGCCATTGGCAACATCCGAATGCAACAAGGGGATTCCATTGAGATGAACAGCGGCAAAATGGATTATGATGGCAATTCCAAATTGGCCAAAGCATGGGAAAAGGTCGATTTGACCAACGGCCAAATGACCCTGACCACAGATACCCTTTATTTTGATCGTGAAAACCAAAAAGCCTACTACAATTCAGGGGGCAAGGTGGTGGATTCCGCCAATGTGCTCACCAGCAAGATTGGCACCTATTTTATGACACCCAAGAAATATCAGTTTCAAAGGCAGGTGCATATCGACAATCCCGATTACATTATCGATTCGGAACAACTTGATTACTACACCACATCCAAGAATGCCTATATGTACGGTCCTTCGACCATAACGGGGGAGGAATATAAAATATATTGTGAACGCGGTTTCTATGACACCAAGATCGAACAGGGATACGGCATCAAGAACACCCGAATCGATTACGACAACAAGATTATTGAAGGGGATAGCCTTTATTTTGACAAGGCTTCTGAATTCGCATCGGCCACCAACAACATCAAGATTACGGACACCATCAACAATGGGGTGATTCGGGCGCACTATGCGGAAGTGCACAAGGCCAAAGACTCGGTTTTTGCTACCAAAAGAGCAGTTTCCATCAGTTTGGTGGAGAAAGATTCCCTTTACATGCACGGAGACACCTTGATGGTGACCGGAAAGGCCGAATCCCGAATTTTAAGGGCGTTCCGAAATGCGAAGTTTTACAAAACCGATTTGAGCGGGAAATGTGATTCCATCCATTTTGATGAAACCACGGGCATTACCCAATTGATCAAAGATCCCATTATCTGGAATGTGGAGAACCAGATCACTGGCGATAGCATCCACCTTATTTCCGACATGGAAACCGAAAAATTGGATTCGTTGAAAGTGATTGAAAATGCATTCATCATCTCCTTGGACACTATTGGTGGAATTGGCTACAACCAAGCCAAGGGTATCAATTTGTATGGCAAATTCATTGAAAACGAACTAAAGATCATCGACTTGGTCAAGAACACGGAATTGGTCTACTACATTTACAACGATGACCAAGAATTGATCGGTGTCAATAAAAGTAAGTGCAGTAAAATTAGGCTGGAAATGGCCAATAACGATATTGAGGACATTACCTTCTTCGTGCAGCCCGATGGTGATATTTTTCCGCAGGACCAATGGAGCCAACAATCACAAAAGCTACAGGGGTTTATCTGGCGTGGTGATGAACGCATTATGTCCAAGGATGAAATATTCGATGAAGACGACAATAATATCCAATTGGTCAAGATTCGGGGCATCGATAATCCCATAGATATTGATGCCGAGGAGAATGAACGACAGAACAACGAGAACGATCCTCTGAACAAAGTGGTAGCCCAACCCAATACCAAGGCCACCAAACCTAAAAAACCAGTGCTTACCAAGAAAGAGCAAAACCCATAAATGGCAACGGACGATTTTTTCAAATATCAGGCCCAAACGACTCCACATCCCTTGGGGTTGGAGATTTCGCACGCGAAAGGCAGTTATATTTTCGATGCCAACGGCAAAGCCCATTTGGATTTTGTAGCTGGGGTTTCTGCCTGTGGCTTGGGACATTGTCACCCAAGAGTCGCCAAGGCCATAAAAGACCAAGTGGACCGCTATATGCACGTTATGGTGTACGGGGAATACATTCAGTCACCCGCAGTGGAATTCACCAAACTATTGGCCGCACAATTGCCCGAAAATTTGGAGACCACCTATTTGGTCAACTCGGGTACGGAAGCCATGGAAGGGGCACTGAAATTGGCGAGACGCTTTACGGGACGTTCCGAGCTCATTGCGGCCAACCATGCCTATCACGGCAATACCACTGGCAGTTTGAGCCTTATGGGCTACGAGGAGCGCAAAAGTGCTTTTAGGCCCTTGATGCCCGATATCCGATTCATCAATTTCAATGATGAGGGCGATTTGCAAAGAATTACAGAAAAAACGGCGGCTGTGGTGTTGGAAACCATTCAGGGCGGCGCAGGCTTCATTCTTCCAAAGGAAGGCTATTTGGAACAAGTCCGAAAACGTTGTGATGAAGTTGGAGCCCTCTTAATTTTGGATGAAATCCAGCCTGGATTTGGCCGCACTGGTAAATTGTTCGCTTTTGAGCATTTCAACTGTGTGCCGGACATATTGGTGATCGGAAAAGGCATGGCATCCGGTTTGCCAGTTGGTGCATTTGCAGCCTCCCATCAAATGATGGCCACCTTGCAGGACAATCCCAAATTGGGACACATTACCACTTTTGGAGGAAATCCGGTGATAGCGGCCGCCAGCTTGGCCACTTTGAACGAACTATTGGAAACCACGTTGATACCCGATACCCTGGAGAAAGAAAAATTGTTCCGAAGATTGTTGGTACACCCATTGATCAAGGAAGTCCGAGGCAAGGGACTTATGCTTGCCCTGATATTGAAAACCAAGGATATAGCAGATTACCTGATCTTGGAAGCCGCCAAAAACGGACTGATTCTATTTTGGCTATTGTTCGAGACTCGGGCCGCCCGAATTTCACCACCGCTGACCATTTCGATGAAAGAAATTGAAGCCGGTTGCGACCAAATCATTACCATTTTAAACAGTTACCGACCCAGTACTGTTAACTAATTTGTTGATAACATACCCCATTTTTGGACTTAAACCGAAAGGCAAAGGGTTAATTTTAAGTCCATAGTTAAACCAAAAACGTTCCTATGGCGTTAGATTCTAACGAATATCCTGATAAATCCATAAGCAAATTTGAGTCCATGCTCAAGACGGATGACGTCTATTTCTTTGATGCGGAGGACTTTGAGGAAATCATCCACCATTACTTGAACAATGGTAAGATGTCCTTAGGAAAAAAAGCCATTCAAATTGGTCTGGAACAGCACCCCAACTCCCTGGAATTAAAATTATTACAGGTTGAAGTATTGGCTTTTGAGGACAAATTTGAGGCTGCAGAAAGGCTTTTGGACGAAATACAGAACATCGATGCCCACAATGAGGAGATTTACATCCAACGGGCCAACATACGATCCAAACAAGACAACCATCAAGAGGCGGTAAATCTGCTTACCGAAGCCCTTCATTTGACCGATGACAATTTTGATATCCATTCCCTGTTGGGTATGGAATACCTGTTCATGGACGACTACGAAAAGGCCAAGCGCAGTTTCATGAAATGTGTGGAAATGGATGACAGTGATTACTCCTCCCTTTACAATGTCATCTATTGCTTCGAGTTTTTGGAGGATTTTGATGGAGGCGTCCATTACCTCAACGATTATTTGGAACGGAACCCTTATTGCGAAGTCGCTTGGCACCAATTGGGAAAAATGTATTACGCCATGGATATGTTCCCAGAAGCTCTGACAGCCTTTGATTTTGCGGTGATTTCAGATGATACGTTCATTGGCGCCTATTTTGAAAAGGGCAAAGTATTGGAAAAACTGGGGCGTTACAATGAGGCCATCGAAAATTATGAATCCACCATTTCCATAGAAGACCCTACTTCCCACGCCTTCTTACGATTGGGCAAATGCCATGAAAAATTGGGCAATTACGAAATGGCAAAATACTATTTTTACCACACCGTACACGAGGATCCCTTATTGGACAAAGGTTGGTTGGCCATTACCGATTTTCATTATCGACAAAAAAACTATGAAAAAGCCCTTTACTACATCAATAAGGCCATAAACATTGATGGGGAAAATCCACTGTACTGGAAAAAAGCCGCCAAAATTTATTTTGCACTGGAGAATTTTGATGAGGCGGACTTTGCCTACAAACAAGCTGTAGATTTGGGCAACTATGAATTGGAAACCTGGAAAAACTGGGCCGATGTGCTCAAACGCATCGGGGATTTCAATTCCTGTATCCAAGTGTTGATCCAAGGCATTGAATTTTATCCACAAAGTGCTGTCTTGAACTACAAATTGGCTGGGATTTACCTCAAAAACAGGGAATTGGAAGAAGCCAAAAAGGTATTTGGGGAAACACTTCAAAAAAACAGTTCAAAACTGCAGTTGTTTGAAAAGGAATTTCCAGAGTTCGCAGAGGTTAAGTGGATAAAGGACATGATTTCCAAAATCAAGAAAACAGCAAAGTAATCTTAACACCTTAGCCCAAATCCATGAAAGAGCGCCGCATATTGGACTACATTTTTATTACCCTAAAGGGAATGGCCATGGGAGCCGCCGATGTGGTTCCAGGAGTTTCCGGGGGCACCATAGCCTTTATCTCGGGCATCTATGAAGAATTGATCACCTCCATCAACAACATCAATTTGTCCCTGATTGGAATTTTCAAAAAAGATGGGATAAAAGCGGTCTGGAACAAAATCAATGGTAATTTTCTCGTATCCCTATTTATTGGCATTTTTATCAGTGTACTATCACTTGCCAAATTTTTGAGCTGGCTATTGGAGAATGAACCTGTTTTGCTCTGGTCTTTTTTCTTTGGTTTGGTGGTCGCCAGCATCTTTTTTGTGGGCAAGGAAATCAAACAATGGAACCTGGGCAAAATCACCATACTTGTTCTGGGTGCCGCTTTGGCCTATTTCATCACCGAGCTGCCGGTAAGTGAAAATACCGATAGCCTACCCTATCTCTTCATGTCGGGAGCATTGGCCATTTGTGCCATGATCTTGCCCGGCATCTCCGGGGCCTTCATTTTGGTACTGTTGGGATCGTACAAAACCATTTTGGATGCCGTGCATGAGCGGGATTTGAAAATCGTTATCACAGTGGCACTTGGCGCTATATTTGGACTTTTAAGTTTTGCCCGATTGCTCAAATGGATGTTCAGCCATTATAAAAACACCACACTGGCCCTGCTCACCGGTTTTATTTTAGGCTCCCTTAATAAGATTTGGCCTTGGAAAAAGGTATTGGAAACCCAAACCTTTGGGGACAAGACCGTGGTTGTGGCCGATAAAAATGTACTGCCGTGGGCTTTTGAAGGTGATAATCAGTTAATGCTGGCAATTATCCTAGCCATCATTGGTTTTTCCCTTATTTTTATCCTGGAAAAAGCAGCCACCAAAAAATAAGAACAACCCAAACCGGTCCATGGCACAAACTAGAACATTTCTGGACAATTTCTTTTTGGTCGTAAAAGGGCTGTGCATGGGTGCTGCAAACAAGGTGCCCGGGGTTTCTGGGGGTATTGTGGCCTTTGTGGCGGGTTTTTATGAAGAGTTCATCTATTCCCTTCAAAAATTGAATGCGAAGGCACTGAAACTGCTTTTCAATGGTAGGTTCAAAAGTTTTTACCAATATACCAATGCCCAAT
Source organism: Flagellimonas beolgyonensis (assembly GCF_003992615.1). Lineage (GTDB taxonomy): Bacteria > Bacteroidota > Bacteroidia > Flavobacteriales > Flavobacteriaceae > Flagellimonas > Flagellimonas beolgyonensis. Next base: position 416,790 of record NZ_RZMY01000018.1, on the reverse strand, counting down.
TTTTGGGCCTTTTGATCTTTGGGATGCTGGTGAGCTATTTCAGTGTTTCCCGAATCTTGGATTATTTTTTGGACCACAACGAAACCTATGTTTGGGCCACTTTTTTTGGCATGGTCATTGGCTCCATTTACCATATCGGCAAGGATTTTAGACCGTGGAACCGTAAGACCATACCTGCTGGCCTCATCGGTTTGATCATTGGGGTTTCCATCAGTTTTTTAAGCCCGGCCAGGGAAAACGACAATCTTGTTTTCATTTTCTTTTGTGGCATTATCAGTGTTTCAGGCATGACCCTCCCCGGCCTATCCGGTTCTTTTATTTTGATCCTATTGGGGAATTACGTCCTGCTTCTGGTTGATTCGGTAAATGCCCTGTACGATACATTCTCCGAAATTTTTTCGGGTGACTTTGGCTTTGTCAACAATACCGAACGCATGGAAGTCTTGAAGATTTTGGCCGTTTTCACCTTAGGTTCCGCTACGGGATTGGTCACCTTTTCCCATTTGTTGACCTACGTACTCAAACATTACAAGGCCACCACCACTGCAGTTATTTTGGGGTTTATCACAGGCTCTTTGGGCGTGCTTTGGCCTTGGAAACGGACCATGTTCAAGTTGGACGAGTTCGGCAACGCCCTTTTGGATTCCAATGGCGACAAGATCATTCGCAATTACCAAAGATACCTTCCCGATGTATCGAACGGGGAAACCCTGTGGGCCATTGTTTTTATTGTACTGGGGATTTTGGTATTATTGATTTTGGATTGGTATGGAGACAACAGAAAAGATAAAAAACAGGTTCGGGCTAATCGGTAAGAATATTTCCTATTCTTTTTCACAAGGCTTCTTCACGGAAAAATTCAAGGCGTTGGGTCTTACGGACCACAGCTATGAAAATTTTGATATCCAAAGCATTGAAGAGGTTACCCAGGTTTTTGCACAGCCCCATATCAAAGGGTTGAACGTGACCATACCCTACAAGGAACAGATCATCCCCTATTTGGATGAATTGGACCCCATGGCGGAAAAAATAGGAGCGGTCAACACCATCAAAATCACCAACAATGGATTGAAGGGATTCAACACAGATGCCCACGGCTTTCAAAAATCACTGGAGCCCTTTTTGCGACCACACCATACCAAAGCCTTGATTCTTGGTACCGGAGGCGCCTCCAAGGCTGTTCGTTTTGTTTTGGAGGAAATGGGAATCGCAACTACCTATGTCTCCCGAAATCAAAAAAAAGGACAGTTCACCTATGCAGACCTAGATCAAAATATCCTTGCGGAGCATACCCTGATCATCAATTGTACGCCTTTGGGTACTACCCCAAATATCGCCGCCAAACCTGATATTCCGTATCAATTTATCACCCAGAACCATCTCTTGTACGACCTCATATACAATCCTGCTAAGACCACCTTTCTGGCCCTGGGCGAAAAACAAGGGGCTTCCATCTACAACGGACATCAAATGTTGGTTCTTCAAGCAGAGAAGGCATGGGAAATATGGACCATGCCCTGAAAACAGGTATCGATATAACAAAATCCACTATTCATACATCCCTGCGCCGGCCCTAAAGAAGAATGGGTACTTTTGCTGTTAGACGATTTAAATTTGTTAAATTGGCTATAGAATATCATCAATCAACAGGAAAAGAGACTACTAATGCAGGAAAATGATCGTAAACTTCAGCAAGCTGAAGGTGGAACAGAGCAAAATTTGGAATCTAAGAATGCACCCCTGGAGGAGAACCCCAAATCCGAGCCGGAGGTAAAGGAGGAACATGTTGCTGAAAAAACAGAAAAATTAGATACCGAAGAAACCACTACCCAATCCGAATCCAATCCCGAAAACAGCGAAACAAAACAAAAAGAGGAGTCGTCCGATGACCCCATAGATGAAATCGACGAATCCAACGCCGAAGACGCAGAGGATACCGAGAATGAAAAGCGGCATTATATCCCCATGTTGGATTACCACTCCATGCCCATGGAAAACTTGGTGGGTGAACTCCAACGTTTGGTAAAAAATGAAAAGGTTCAGGCCATTGGCCGACATGTCAGTGCCATCAAATATGAGTTCGATCAAAAGTTCCAGGAGTTTATAGAGCACAAGAAGGAAGAGTTTGTGGAAAAAGGTGGAAATGAAATCGATTTTCGCTACAACTCCGTGGCCAAAAGACAGTTCAACGAAGTTTATTCGGAATATAGGGAGAAACGCGACCAGTACTACAAACAGCTGGAGCAGAACCTGAAAACCAATCTTCAAAATCGATTGGCGATCATTGAAGAGTTGAAGGGACTCATCGATGTTGAAGAAGACATCAATACCACCTATAACAATTTCAAGGATCTTCAGGAACGATGGAAAAATGCAGGCCCCATACCCCGGGCCAATTATAACGATGTGTGGCGCACCTACCACCATCACATGGAAATTTTCTATGATTTCCTACACTTGAACCGGGAGCTTCGTGACCTGGATTTTAAACACAATCTGGAGGAAAAACAAAAATTGGCGGAACGGGCAGAAGCTTTGGCCGATGAACCCGATTTAGGAAAAGCGTTCCGGGAACTACAGACCTTGCACAAAATCTGGAAAGAAGACATTGGCCCCGTTGCCAAAGAACACCGAGAGGAAATATGGGAACGGTTCAGCAATGCCACCAAGGCCATGCACCAACGCAGACAGGAACATTTCCAAGAGCTTGAAAAGGGTTACGAGAAAAACTTGGAGAAGAAACAAGAAATCATTGCTTCCATAGCCAAGATTGCGGACCATGTGGCCAACAACCACAGGGCCATACAGCAACAAATCAAGGAAGTTGAGGTGCTTCGGGATTCTTTTTTCAAGGCAGGGAAGGTCCCGCAAAAGGTGAATGAAGAAACTTGGAGCAGTTTCAAGGAAGCTGTCCGAAAGTTCAACCGAAACAAAAACGCCTTTTACAAAAACCAAAAGCGGGATCAACAAACCAATTTGGATAAGAAAAGGGCCCTTCTGGATTTGGCCATCTCCCTAAAAGATAGCGAAGACTGGGATACTGCTACACCGGAAATGAAACGTATCCAAAGTGAATGGAAAAAGATAGGCCATGTGCCCAGAAAATATTCTGATAAGATTTGGAATGAGTTCAAAGAAGCCTGTAACCACTATTTTGATCGTTTGCACGCAGGCAAGAACGAGGCCCACAAGGAAGAATATGAAAATTTTGAACAAAAGAATGCCTGTCTAGACCGCTTAAAGGATTTTCAACTGAGCGGCGACAAAAAGAAGGACTTGGAAGACATCAAGGCCTTTTTGGCGGAATGGAAAAAATATGGCCGTATCCCGTACAATAAAAAACACATCAATGGCAAATTCAACAAGATCATTGATGCACTGTTGAAAAAATTAGGGGTGAGCAAACAGGAATCCGAATTGCTCAAATACGGAAATAAGGTACAGGAACTGGCCAAAACGGAAGATGAGGTGGCCATTGGCAACGAACGGCTTTTCATCCGACGCAAAATCGATGAGAGCAAATCCGAGATACGGCAGTTGGAAAACAACCTTCAGTTCTTCTCTGATGATTCCGAGGACAACCCATTGGTGAAAGAGGTCATCAATAACATCAACAAACAAAAAGAGTCCCTTCAAACTTGGAAGGAAAAGTTGAAAAAACTGAATATCCTTGAACACAAACTGAACAAGGAAGCAGAAGAGGAAAACGACGAAGACAGCACAGAAGAAGAATAGTCCTTGATTTCAACATAGGTTTCTATACACCACCTGTTTAAATTTTAAAGGTCAGGATTGGGAAACGTTCGTCCAGCATCAAAACATTTTCAACATGTACTTGATCAAATCTGTGGTGGTCACGATGCCGACCAACTTTTCATTATCGACCACGGGCAGGGCATGAAATTCCCTTTTTGCCAATAGCTTGGCCACATCCTTTATGGAAGTATCGGAGGTAACGCTTACCACGTCGCTCACCATAACTTGGGGGATACTGAACATATTGTACACGATGGTATCCACATACTCTTCGTGTTCGTCTATGGCATCGGCGAAACTGATCCGGAGCAGGTCGGTATAACTCAACATTCCCTTTATATATCCTTTTTCCACAACAGGTATATGACGGATATGATGCTTTTTGAAAAGCCTTTCAGCAGTGACCAAATCATCTTTTGGGCTCAAAGTGACCAGTTTTTTGGTCATTATTTCGGAAACAGGTGTGCTATTTTTCATCGTTGCATGTTTTAATCAATCCCACAATGAAGTTACCTTGATATCTTATGGCAAAGTATGATATAAATCAGAAAACCAGTTTCATTTATGAACTCGGAGACACCCCATAACCATTTGGATTTGAATCCTATTCCCATGAATTTATTCCATTCCCTGATGGAATTTGACTGTACATCCCATTTTTTTGCGTTTTGAAAAATTATGGAGAATATTGTGTTACCAAAACCAAACAACCAAACCCCCGATTATGAAACAGTTTTTCTTCGTTATTGCCCTGTTGTTATTCTTCCCAAAAGGATCAGCACAAGATTATTTCGAGACCAGTTGGATCAGCAATGGAGTAAAATATACCGCCTTGGTGGTTTTCTATGATGTAAACGATGCCATCGTCCGGGTAAAATACTACAACAACGGAGCTGATAAGCTTGCTGGGTTTAACTGCTCTTATCAAGAGTTCACAAAGACAGATGGAACCAAGGACAGATTCCTGAACGGAACCGATGCCACTATTGTGAGGGGACCTTCGGGTTCCAGTTACAGTGCCGACAACTTTTATTTAAAAGTAAAAGGCGATGGCACCTACAGTGCCTATACCGTGGACGACAATGGTTTTAATGGTGGAGATATTACACAATACATGAAACCCATGCTGTACTGGGTGAAGTTGAACCCTGAAGCCGTTACGAAAGGGTATTTGGATGATTATTTCGATGCAGACGAACCGCTGTTCCAATTGTTGGACTTTTTCACCAATGGGGAAGCCGTTTATAACACCTCTTTTACAGCAGTCAATACGTTAACCTACGGATTGAGCAGCGATGAAGGTTATGACGATGGCATTTGGTCGGTGGTTATGAGCGATTTGGGCACCAAGGCCTATACGGGCCAAAGCATTAAGGAATCGAGCAGTTTTCCCAGCGAATGGATCAAAAAGGAATGGGACAAAGGTTACTTTATCACTACCATGGCCTACGATACCATTAAGAAGAAATTTGTAGTGATCATGAGTAAAAGAAGTGCGGCCGTTCCCCAATCCTGGAAAAAGGAGAGTGCCTTCCCTAAAGATTGGGTAACCGAAAAATGGGATGCGGGCTATCATATTACATCGATGGTCAATGATGGCAAAGAATGGTACGTAGTGATGGATAAAAACACCGGCTTTTCGGGACAACGATGGAGAACCAGATATGAAATTCCCAAAGATTTTATCAAAGAAAGCTGGGACGAGGACTACGCCATTACCTCAGTAACGTACGGTAATGGACTTTGGGCACTGTGCATGAGTTCCAATTCCAGTTTGGGTACACAAACATGGCGGACACAGTACGACTATCCGATTGATTGGATTCGCGAAAAATCCGAAGAAGGTTATTCCATAAGTACCATAGCCTACGGCAACAACATGTGGTTTGTGGTCATGTCCAAAGGAGGGTATATTTCCTCCAATAGGTCAACCACATATTACAATGACCTTCCTGTGGATTGGATCATTAAAAATGCCAACTGATCTACCGATTATTTGGCGACATTCACCGAACGGGTCTCCCGAATAACAGTCACTTTAACCTGACCCGGATAGGTCATGTCCGTTTGGATTTTCTGGGAAATTTCAAAGGAAAGTTCTGCGGCCTTGTCGTCGCTCACTTTTTCACTTTCCACAATAACCCGTAATTCCCGACCTGCCTGAATGGCGTAGGCTTTTTGCACCCCATGGAATCCAAAGGCAATGTCCTCAAGGTCTTTCAAACGCTGTATGTAGGAATCCAACACCTGTCTTCTGGCCCCTGGTCGTGCTCCGCTGATCGCATCACAAACCTGCACAATAGGGGAAATGAGGGTGGTCATTTCTATTTCGTCGTGGTGGGCACCAATGGCGTTGCACACTTCTTTCTTCTCTCCGTATTTTTCGGCCCATTGCATACCTAAAATTGCGTGGGGGGTCTCCACCTCCACTTCGGCCATAGGCACCTTTCCGATATCGTGCAGCAGTCCTGCCCGTTTGGCAAGTTTCGGGTTCAGTCCCAATTCGGCGGCCATAACGCCACAAAGTTTGGCTACTTCCCTGGAGTGCTGCAACAGGTTTTGTCCGTAAGACGAACGATATTTCATTCGACCCACTGCTTTGATCAATTCGGGATGAAGACCATGGATACCCAGGTCGATAACAGTACGTTTTCCGATTTCCGCAATCTCCTCGTTGATCTGCTTTTCGGTTTTCTTCACTACTTCCTCGATTCGGGCAGGGTGTATTCTACCATCGGTCACCAAACGGTGCAATGACAATCGGGCCACTTCCCTTCGAACGGAATCGAAACAGGAAAGGATAATGGCCTCTGGGGTATCGTCCACAATGATCTCCACACCTGTAGCCGCTTCCAAGGCACGAATGTTACGTCCTTCACGGCCGATGATACGACCCTTAACGTCATCGGATTCCAAATTGAAAACGGAGACACAGTTTTCCACCGCTTCTTCCGTACCGATGCGTTGAATGGTATTGATCACGATCTTTCGGGCTTCTTGTTGTGCGGTAAGCTTTGCTTCTTCCAGCGTATTCTGCAAATAGGCCATGGCATCGGACTTGGCCGTTTCCTTGAGCGATTCCATCAATTGGGCCTTGGCATCCTCCGCGGACAATCCTGAAATAACCTCCAATTGCTGAACCTGGCTTTTGTGCAATTTTTCGACCTCGGCCTGCTTTTTCTCCAAGATCTCGGCCTTGTACTCCATATCCTTGATCTGGTCTTGGAGTTGGTCGTTCAATTTTTTGCTTTTGGCGAGTTCACTGCTCACTTGGGATTCCTTGTCACGGGTCCTTTTTTCGGCCTCGTTTATCTTTTTATCCTTATTGATGATGACCTTTTCGTGCTCGGCCTTTAGTTCCAAAAACTTTTCCTTGGCTTGGAAAATTTTATCTTTTTTTATGTTCTCTCCTTCTTTCTTGGCCTCCTTGATGATATCCTCGGCCTCTTTACGTGCATTGGCAATGGTTTTGGAAGCCTTGCCCTTTTCAATGGTCTTTGCGATGGCAAATCCAATGGCAAGCCCTACAACGGCTGCCACGACCACTAGTATGATGTTATCCATTTTTGATAGTGTTTAGTTTAAAAAAAAAGCCCACATTGATTGAAGTTTTGTACAAACTCCTGATTACAGGTTTAGGGCTAACAGGCTGATCAAGGATCCCTATACAGGTAGGGCCTGCTTTTACAACCTAAACTCACCCTTTTTAATTATAATAACGTTGAGTTTGTCAAAAAATATTTACCAATGTGGGCAGTAACAATATTTTATTTAAAAGAACTTATTCCCCCAGCTGTGAATGTACCAGTTCGTCCAATGCTTTGAGTCGCTCTATGGCAGCCTCTGCATTTTCGGACCGGTCTATTCCTCCTTGCTCAATTTTGGATGCAAACTGAAGGGCACACATGGCCAGGACATCCTGCTTATCGCGTACCGCATAGTTTTGCTCGAACTTTTTGGCCAGACTTTCGATATTCTTCGCCGCCCGGCGCAAACCTTCCTCCTGTTTGGGATCTATCGTAAGTGGATATACCCTATCGGCTATGGAAAGCTTTATTTTGAGCTTTTCATCCATAATTTTTGAATCATCAATCCGCCAACTTGGCTATGCAAACATCCAGTTCTCGGATCAATGTATTTATCTTGAGCTTTGCTTCAGTTTTACTCGTATTACTACCCAGCATCGTGTTCGCCATTTTCAGGGAATTGTATTTTTCTTCCCATTCCCCTAGAGCCTCCTCCTTGAGTCTGTTTTCCTCTTGCAAGGAGCCAATTTCTTCTTTCAACTTGGTGTTCACTTGGTGCAACAGCTCCATTTTGTGCAGCAGTTTGCTCACCTTGTTCTCCAAAGAATCCACAATCTCAACAAGTTCGCTCATAAATGCAAACAACAATGCGTACTACACAAAGTTAACCAACCTTGGTCAACCTCGCAATACTTTTGGAATTTATTCTCACCACGCTTTACGGACCCGCCCATCTGAACAATAAATCTTTTTCATAAAACAAAACATTGGTTACTTTCGTAAGTAATTATAAAGTCCGTATGCGCCTTACAGTTTTTCTGGTTCTTTTTGCAATCGCCCCGTTGCTTTACGCACAAGAAAATTACCCACAAGATGTTTTTCAATCCCCTCTGGAGATTCCTTTGGTCTTGGCAGGAACATTTGGAGAGCTGCGATCGAACCATTTTCATTCGGGCATCGACATCAAGACCCAACAACGCGAGGGACTTCGGGTTTTATCCATTGCCGATGGCACCATTACCCGAATAAAAGTGTCGCACTGGGGATACGGTAAAGCACTATACATTGCCCATCCCAATGGGTACACTTCGGTTTATGGTCACCTACAAAAATTCAGTCCAGAGATTGAGGCTTATGTTAAAAAGGCACAGTATGCCAAACAATCCTATGAAGTGGAGCTCTTTCCCGACTATGGCGAATTAAAAGTGACCAAAGGGGAAACCATCGCCTTTTCAGGAAATACGGGTGGATCGGCAGGTCCCCACCTACACTTTGAAATACGCAGCAGTGTTTCCGAAAAACCGACCAACCCCCTCCTCTACGGCTATGAAGTGCGCGATGCCACAGATCCGACCTTGGTCAGCCTTTATGGGTATCCATTGAGCGACGGGGCACAAATAAACCAGAGTGGTGAAAAAATACAGCTCAATTACAGCCGACAGGCCGATGGTTCTTTCCTGGCAGAAAAAGTGACTGCCATTGGCACCATAGGGTTCGGCATCAATACGTTCGACCGTCAAGATATGGCCGCCAATAAAAATGGTGTGTATGCAGTGAAGCAAACCGTAAACGGACGGGTGTACTCCGAATTTGACTTTGAAACTTTTTCGTTCGGCGAAACCCGGTACATCAATACTCTGATTGATTACGCCCATTTTTATAAACATAGACAACGTGTCCAAAAATTATTCAAGGAGCCCTTCAACCATTTAGGCATTTACAAGACCCTGTACAACAATGGGGAAGTTGATATTGAGGAAGGCCTATCGTACAATGTGGAGCTTACCATTTCCGATGTTGCGGGCAATACGACCAGGTTGGTGATCCCTGTGGAGGGTAAAAGGGAACCTTTGAAAATCCCGAAGGATGAAGGCAAAACGGAAAATTTCATCCTAGCCGACAAGCCCAACAATTTTGATCTGGGTGCCGCCAAGGTCTATTTTCCTGCAAATACCTTTTACGAAGATTTTTACATCCGTCTGGAAAAAGGATCGGATACCGTGGCCATCCATGACAACAGTGTGGCCGCACACCGCAACTTCACCATTAGTTTTGACCCTTCCAAATATAATGAGGAGGAGCGAAAACAACTTTTCATCGCCCATTTGGATGAAGATTACCGCCCATCCCATTCCAAAACGTACAAAAGGGATGGCGCCTTCACCACGCGAACAAGAACACTGGGCACTTATACCTTGGTTCGGGACAGTGTGGCCCCAGAGATCAGACCCAAAAATTTTAAGGAAAAACAATGGTTGAGCAATTACAACTACCTCAGCATGGTCATTACCGACGACCTCAGCGGTATTGATACCTATTCGGCCACATTGAACGGGGAATGGATCTTGATGGAATATGAACCGAAGACCAATACCCTGACCTACGATTTTGATGATGAACGGGTAAAGGCCACCGAAAACGAACTCAAACTCACGGTAACGGACAATGTTGGGAATTCCACCACCTATACCACCACTTTTTTCAGGAATTAGCCCTATTTTTGCAACCGCTTTTATTTAATGCTTAAAGCGGAATAATCCGACCAAACCGATAAAAGTTGACCTTTTACCAAGTCAAGATTACAACTGTTTAGGTTTGATGAAGAAAATTGTAATGAAAAAAATAACCCTTGTTCTTGTTCTACTTACCAGCATGGCCTCTTTTGGCCAAAAAAACATTTATGAGAACCCGCGGTTTGATGAAATGACCGAAAGACATGCCGTATTGGCCATTGTACCGTTCATTGCCCACTTGGAGCTCAAAAAGACAGTGGACCACGATGAGCTTAAGGTTTTGGCCAAGAAAGAAGGTTATGCCGTTCAGAATGCATTGGAAACCTATTTTTCCAAACGGAAAAAGCGAAAAAAGTTCAATGTGGATTTTCAGAATATTGCCAATACCAATGCCATTTTGGCCCAGAACGGTGTTGAGTACCATAACATTGACACTTATACTACACAAGAGTTGTGCAAAATATTGGAGGTAGATGGTATTGTTAGCGGTAATCTGAGCCTCAATATTTTGTTATCTGAAGGTGTGCCAACAGACTTCAGTATTTTGGATTACTTCAGTGGTGACGCCAATTACGGCCGCATCGGATTGAAGATCAGCGACGGACAAACCGGTAAACTGCTTTGGAAATACGAAAACGAGATCACCAAGAAAACTGGCAAGAACACCACGGAACTCATCGATAAAATGATGAAAACCGCATCACGTAAATTTCCCTACGACCGCGAAAAAAAGAAAAAGAACAGGGATTGATCAACTCGCCGCAAACTCTTTGAGCACTTGCACCGTATAATCCAATTCTTCCTTGGTATTGTACATGGAAAATGAAAATCGCAAGGATGGTTTTTCCAGTTCTTCACCTTCCAAGAGTTGTGACAACACATGTGAACCTTGATCACTGCCCGATTGACAAGCGCTGCCTTTGGAACAGGCAATGCCTTTCATATCCAAATGAAATAAAAGCATCAAGGCTTTTTGAGCATCAAAGGGCAAGCGCACATTGACAAGCGTGTAGGTGCTTTTTTCCATATCGCCCGACAATCCGTTGAATACGGCATCCGGAATTTCCTGTTGTACCTTTTCGATAAAGTACCTTTTCAATTCTTTGACGGTTTTGGTCTCTTCTTCCAAATGTTCGTAGGCTTTTATAAAAGCTTCCTCCAGCCCCACAATATTATGGAAGGGTTCGGTGCCGGCCCTAAATCCGCGCTCCTGTGCACCACCGACAATCAAAGGTTTTAAACCTGAATTTTTTCGGATAAATGCAAACCCGATACCTTTTGGACCGTGAAATTTATGGGCCGCCGCCGTCATAAAGTCGATGGGGATTTCCTGTACATCCCAGGGATAATGCCCAATGGACTGTACCGTATCGGAATGAAAAAGGGCATTGTGTTCCTTGCAAAGCTCCGCAACCGCTGCAATATCGGTGATGTTTCCGATTTCATTGTTCACGTGCATTAAACTGACCAGTTTTTTGGAATCGTCCTTTTTCAGCAATTGCTCCAAATGCTGCAAGTCTGGATTTCCATCTGCATCCAACTCCACATACCAAACCTGGGTGCCATATTCCTTCTCCAGTTCTTCCACCGTATGCAAAACGGCATGGTGTTCGATTCTCGTGGTAATAATGGTCTGCACACCCAAATCGCGAACCGCACAACGCAAGATCATATTGTCTGCCTCAGTTCCACCCGAAGTAAAAATAATCTCGGAAGGTTGGGCATTCAAGGTTTTGGCTATGGTTTTTCTGGCCTGTTCCACGGCGGTTTTGGCCGATCGCCCAAAACTATGGGTCGACGAAGGGTTGCCATAATGAACGGCCAAGGCTTCTTGCATCCGTTCGATCACCTCACTCCTTACCTGTGTGGTCGCTGCATTGTCCAAGTACACTTTTTGCATGGTTCGGTTGTAATTTTAACAGGGTCAAAAGTACGGGAAATAAAGTTAATTTCTTTTAAAGTGACCCTTAGTATTGGGCTATTAAAATGGAATTGCTTTAAATTTGGTGCATGAGAAAATATTTCTTTTTGTGTATCACATTCTGTCTGTTGTTTTCATGTGGCGATGGCGACTTGGAAATCGAGACCATCGACTTTGATAGCGTAACCTTACAATTTTGCACCACACCTTCGGCCACGGAAAAAAACATTCTGTTCAAGATCAACAATACCGAAGCCCTTATTTTGGAATTGCAAAGTGGGGTGCTCAATAAGGGTGTTGTCGGGGAGACGGTTGTCACCCAAAGTGCAATTTCCAACCAATCCCAATTGACCTACCGTATTTTCTCAGATGATGTCTCTAAAAATTATTTTTGTGACGACATTCCCCCCGCGGAGGCCGTTGTTATTGACGAAGTGGAGGCCGAAGATGGTTTTGTGACCATTTCGACGACTGCCGATGAAGCCAATGGCAATTTTGTGCACACCATTACTTTAAACGAAATCTCCTTTATTACGGAAAGAGGTGAGCGTATCACCAATTTGAGCGTGAGCACCTTTGGTGAGGTCACTACGGCGATTCCTGCACCCTAGCCATTTTGATAGATGTACACCTCGGTGGCGCCCAAACCATATTTTTGGTAATCGGCATCGTAGTACTTTAGGTTGTCATACTTTTTAAAGAGATAATGGAGCTCTTCTTTGAGGATGCCCTCACCTACCCCGTGGATAAAAACCACTTTTTGAATACGTTTTTCCATGGCAAAAGCCAATTGTCGTTTGGCCGTTTCCATTTGAATGTTAAGGATATCGTAATTGCTCATCCCTCTGGTCGATTTCACCAATTGATGGATGTGCAGGTCCACCTCCATCTTGGGCGCGTTACGTTCTTTGGGCTTTACAACGTTTGATTTTCGACGTTTGGGAAGCTCCTTTTCCTTTTTTACCTGTGCTATCTCAAAATTGGAGACAGGGATGACTCCCCTCACCTTTACTAAATCCTTTTGATCGTACTTCATTGGAAAACCTTCCTTGGTCACCAGGGTAATTAGGGTGCCATCAATTTGTTCGACCACACCTGAAATGGCCTCATCCAATACCTCTACCTTATCCCCAACTGAAAATTTATCCTTGTCCATTGTCAATAAAAATGGGATCAAAGTTTATCCCGTGAACAAAAATAATAGTATTTTTCAGCAGTCACTAACTATGATGTACTTACAACCAACCATATTGGCATTCAGCTTGAAGGATTACATGCTGCCCTGTCTCAACAAACAACTGTTGGGACTGGATTGTCCAGGTTGTGGCATGCAGCGCTCGGCCGACCTTTTGCTCCACGGGGAATTTTTGGCCGCATTTCAAATGTATCCGGGCATCTATCCCATTGTGCTTCTGTTAATTTTTCTGATCACAAGCTCTTTTGTGAAGTTCAAATTTGCACAACAGATCAAATTCGCACTGATGCTTATCACCGCTGGCACCATCATAGTCAGTTATATCCTAAAAATGAATAACCTTTTTAATTAAAAACTTTAGATTATGGAACAACAAAAATTACCAAATGCTACCCTGATCATGGTATTCGGGATCATTTCCATCATCACCTGTTGCTGTTATGGTGTTGTTGGTTTGATCTTCGGTGTCGTTGCATTGGTTTTGGCCAACAAGGCCATGAAACTGCACGCCGAAAATCCAGACATGTACGAAGGCCTTCAAACCGTAAAAACTGGAAGAATATTGGCAATTATCGGTATTGTACTGAACGTGCTTTACCTATTGATGTCCATTTGGGCAATCAGTACATTCGGATGGGATGCCCTTCAGGATCCTGAAAAAATGCAAGAAATCCTTCAACAATATCAATAAGATAGTTTTATGAGCCAACAACCCTTGCCGGGTGCAAGTACAGTGCTGACGATGGGTATTTTATCCATTGTCGGCACCTTGTTTTGCTGCGGGCCCTTCGGTGCCATTTTCAGCATTATTGCATTGGTCAAAGCCAAGACCGCCAACCAATTGTACCTGCAAACCCCAGAAAATTATACGGATTACAGCAATGTTAAGACAGGAAAAATCCTAGCCTATATTGGCTTGGCCCTATCCCTGATCTACTTGGTTTTGTTTATCCTGTATTTTGGATTTATAGTGGCAATGATTACTGCCGGAGAGTTTAGTGGCGAATATTAATTCGCCACTTCACTTATAAATTTGAGTCGGTACAACCGTAATTCCTCATCTTCATAGTCGCCATCAAACTCTTCAATGGCCTGTGAAATGGAATCCGTTTCCGCTTCCAGGAAATAATCGTGGATTTCTTCCTGTTGATCTTCATCCAATATTTCGTCTATCCAGTACCCTATGTTCAATTTGGTGCCGCTGAAGACGATTTGCTCCATCTCCTTGATCAGTTCTGCCAATTCCAGTCCTTTGGCCGAGGCGATATCATCTAGCGGTAATTTTCTATCGATACTTTGGATCACATATAATTTTAGAGCGGAATTGGCCCCGGTACTTTTTACCACAAGATCGTCTGGACGCACAATATCGTTTTCCTCAACATATTTGGATATTAGGTCGATAAAGGGCTTCCCATATTTTTTGGCCTTGCCTTCCCCAACACCTTGGATATTCAACAATTCATCCATGGAAATGGGATATTTTAGTGACATATCCTCCAAGGAGGGGTCTTGAAACACCACAAAAGGGGGTACATCCAATTTTTTGGCCTCCCTTTTACGAAGGTCCCGGAGCAATTTCAATAATGTATCGTCTGCTGCTGCACCTCCGGCTTTTCCAGCTGAGACAGCACTATCGTTTACTGCTTCTGAATAGACATGATCCTTGGTCATCATGAAGGATTCGGGCTTGTCCAAAAATTGCTGGCCCGCTTCCGTTAGATGTAGGATACCGTAACGCTCAATTTCCTTTTTTAGGAGACCGGCCACCAAAACCTGGCGCACCAACGCCATCCAATAGGCCTTGTCCTTTTCCGCGCCAATTCCAAAAAAGGGTTTTTCATCCGTTTTATGGGAGGAGATCATCGCATTGGTCTTGCCCACCAAAATCCGAACGATTTCCTTGGCCTTGAATTTTTCTTTGGTTTCGCGGACCACACTCAGTAGTTTAACCACTTCTTCCATGGCCTCTTCCTTGGGTTTTGGATTTCGGGAATTGTCGTCCATATCAGCTCCTTCCCCATTCACTGCATCAAACTCTTCCCCGAAATAGTGCAAGATGAACTTGCGCCGCGACATGGAGGTTTCGGCATAAGCCACAATTTCCTGCAGGAGGGCATTCCCTATTTCCTGTTCGGCCACGGGTTTTCCCGACATGAATTTTTCCAACTTTTCCACATCCTTGTAGGCATAAAAGGCCAAACAGTGCCCTTCGCCCCCATCGCGTCCTGCCCTACCGGTTTCCTGGTAGTAGCTTTCGATACTTTTGGGAATGTCGTGATGGATCACAAAGCGAACATCGGGCTTGTCAATGCCCATTCCAAAAGCAATGGTAGCCACGACCACATCCACTTCTTCCATCAAAAACATATCTTGGTATTTGGAGCGCGTCTTGGCGTCAAATCCTGCGTGGTAGGGAACAGCACTAATGCCGTTTACTTGGAGTACCTGGGCCAATTCTTCCACTTTTTTGCGGCTAAGGCAATAAATAATGCCCGATTTGCCTTGGTACTGCTTTACAAAACGAATGATGTCCGCATCTACATTTTGGGTCTTGGGGCGCACCTCGTAGAACAAATTGGGCCTATTGAAGGAGGCCTTGAAGACCTCGGCATCATTCATGCCCAAGTTTTTGATGATATCCTCCTGAACCTTGGGTGTTGCGGTAGCTGTCAATCCGATTATGGGAATGTCATCGCCCAATCGGTTGATGATGCCCTTCAGGTTCCGGTATTCTGGCCTAAAATCGTGTCCCCATTCCGAAATACAGTGGGCTTCATCCACAGCAACGAATGAAAGTTTTACCGACCTTAGAAACTCAACGTATTCTTCCTTGGTTAGGGATTCCGGTGCCACATATAATAATTTGGTAATCCCATTGGAAATATCTTCCATCACCTGCTTTACCTCGGTCTTGGTCAAAGAGGAATTCAACACGTGGGCAATCCCATTTTGTTCGGATATGCCACGAATGGCATCCACTTGGTTTTTCATCAATGCAATTAGGGGCGACACCACAATGGCCGTACCTTCTTTCATAATGGCAGGCAATTGGTAGCACAATGATTTACCGCCACCAGTGGGCATAATTACAAAAGTGTCCTTGTCATCCAACACATTTTGGATCACCTGCTCTTGAAGACCCTTAAATTTTGAAAAACCAAAATACTTTTTGAGTGAAGAATGCAAATCGGTATTCATTAGGCTCATTTCCGCATTTTCAATTTATTACAAGCAACCTAAAAGGCCGTTGACGCATTTTTAAAATCATTTATCCCTTCCCAAAACTATTATGCATTCCATAATGGTCTGAAAAAGATAGTTTGATTAGTTTTGTAATCTTAAAGATAAGATATTCTTTTAGGAATACAATTAGATAATCCGTTAATTACCTTGAACGACATTCAGTCCATTTTATCCATTGCCAAACGCACTCTTGAAATCGAGAGTGAGGCCATTGGCAACCTTACCAACCTGCTTGATGAGCAGTTTGCCCTAGCCGTCCAATACATTTTGGAATCGCGGGGAAGAGTGGTGGTTTCCGGTGTTGGCAAAAGTGCCATAATCGCTTCCAAAATAGTGGCCACCTTCAACTCCACCGGTACGCCTGCAATCTTCATGCATGCGGCAGATGCCATCCACGGGGATTTGGGCACCATCCAAGAAAATGACATTGTGATCTGTATCTCCAAAAGTGGGAATACGCCCGAAATAAAAGCCTTGTTGCCCCTGATCAAGATCGGAAAGAACAAACTGATCGGGATAACGGGCAATATGGATTCCGTTTTGGCCAAACAAGCCGATTATGTGCTCAACACCTATGTGGAAAAGGAGGCTTGCCCGAACAATTTGGCTCCGACTACCAGTACTTCGGCACAAATGGCCATGGGCGATGCCCTAGCCATCTGTCTCTTGGAGCTCAAGGGCTTTAGCAGTGCCGATTTTGCCAAGTACCACCCAGGGGGTGCGTTGGGTAAAAAATTATATTTGCGCGTTGCCGACATTGTAGTGAACAACGAAAAGCCCTTGGTGGACATCAACACCAGTGTAAAGGATGTGATCGTTGAGATTTCCACCAAAATGTTGGGAGTGACCGCAGTAATGGAAAACAATAAGGTGGTCGGTATCGTTACCGACGGTGACCTTCGTAGAATGTTGAGCAAGTACGACAATATCAGTGGACTAACCGCCAAGGACATCATGACCTCCAATCCCAAATCCGTAGAAGTCGATACCTTGGCCATCAAGGCTTTAAAAGTGCTACAGGAAAAGAACATTTCCCAATTGTTGGCTTTTGATGGCGATTCCTATGCCGGAGTGGTCCACATCCATAACCTTATAAACGAGGGTATCCTATAATGGCAAAACAAGAAAAGAAAAATCCGGATGAAATGTCCTTTTTGGACCATTTGGAAGAGTTACGCTGGCATTTGATCAGATCTACCTTGGCAATTGTGATCATTGCCTGTTTCGCCTTTGTATTTAAAGGGTTCATATTCGATACGATCCTGTTCGGGCCCAAAAACATGGATTTCCCCACCTACAGGTTCTTTTGCAATATTGCGACCTTTTTTGGGGTTACCTCGGAGTTCTGTGGCGATTCCCTGCCCTTTACCATTCAAAGCCGATTGATGGCCGGACAGTTCTCTGCCCACATTTGGACCTCCATTTGGGCCGGTGTGATCTTGGGCTTTCCCTATATTCTATTCGAGCTTTGGAAATTCATCAGTCCGGGGCTGTATGAAAAAGAACGAAAACATTCCAGAGGTTTTATCCTTACCGCATCGTTCCTGTTCTTTTTGGGCGTGTTGTTTGGATATTTTGTGGTGGCGCCGCTTTCCATCAACTTCTTGGGCACCTATCAGGTAAGTAAAGAGGTACTAAATGAAATCGACCTATCTTCCTACGTGGGTACCGTAAGGGCATCCGTAATTGCATGCGGGATCATGTTCGAATTGCCGATTGTCATCTATTTTATGACCAAAGTCGGATTGGTGACCCCGGAAATTTTGAAAAAATATCGAAAAATAGCCCTGGTCATTGTGTTGATCTTATCGGCGATAATTACCCCTCCCGATATCACCAGTCAGATTGTAGTGGCCATTCCGGTGCTTATTCTATATCAAATAAGCATTTATATCTCCAAGATTGTGGTTAAAAGGGAAGAGAAAAAAGAAAAAGCTCGAAAAAATGCCAAATAAAGTAGAAGAGTTCAACGCCTACCGTTCCCAGATGAACGAAAAATTGCTTGCGGATAACAACAAGCTCATCAAACGTATTTTTAATTTGGATACCAATGCGTACATGGCCGGTGCCTTGGACGTGAAAACCAAGGAACTGTTGGGTTTGGTGGCCTCGGCCGTACTTCGTTGCGACGATTGTGTAAAATATCACTTGGAAAGCTCCAAAAAAGCCGGAGCCAATAAGGAAGAAGTAATGGAAACCCTTGGTATTGCCACCTTGGTCGGCGGTACCATTGTGGTGCCCCATTTGCGCAGGGCCTACGAATTTTGGGAAGCACTTGAGGAGCAGGATGCTTAAAAAAATCCAAAAGAGGCCATAGTAGAGAAAGAATATGTTTAGTTTTGGCTCGTTTGTATGAAGCTACGCGCAGAAAATATCATGAAGGCCTATCGAGGCCGAAAAGTTGTAAAGGGGATTTCCCTCGAAGTAAATCAAGGTGAGATTGTAGGGCTTT
The DNA here is from genome assembly GCF_003992615.1 of Flagellimonas beolgyonensis. GTDB lineage: Bacteria > Bacteroidota > Bacteroidia > Flavobacteriales > Flavobacteriaceae > Flagellimonas > Flagellimonas beolgyonensis. Next base: position 397,961 of record NZ_RZMY01000018.1, on the reverse strand, counting down.
TGGGCCCGAACGGTGCCGGGAAGACAACCTCATTCTACATGATCGTCGGGTTGATCAAGCCCAATGGTGGCAATATTTATCTGGACAGTACCGATATTACTAGTTTTCCCATGTACAAGCGCGCCCAGCATGGCATCGGTTATTTGGCACAAGAAGCCTCTGTTTTCCGTAAACTGAGCATCGAAAAAAACATTTTGAGTGTATTGCAGCTCACCAAATTGAGCAAAAAGGAGCAGCACATGAAAATGGAATCGCTCATTGACGAATTTGGTTTGGGACACATCCGTAAGAACCGTGGCGACCTATTATCCGGTGGGGAACGACGCCGAACCGAAATTGCACGTGCACTGGCCACTGACCCCAAATTTATTTTATTGGACGAACCTTTTGCCGGTGTGGATCCTGTGGCCGTGGAAGATATTCAACGTATTGTGGCCCAACTGAAGAACAAGAACATCGGAATCCTGATCACCGACCACAACGTTCAAGAAACGTTGGCCATTACGGAACGATCTTACTTAATGTTCGAGGGCGGAATCCTAAAAGCGGGTGTTCCCGAAGAATTGGCCGTGGACGAAATGGTGCGTAAAGTATATCTCGGACAAAACTTCGAGCTCCGAAAAAAGAAGCTCGATTTCTAGGACTATTTCTCCGAAGGCATCAACAAAGAGGCCAAAATGTAGAATATAATGATCAAGGGTATTGCCAAAAACTTCAAGGTCAACAACATGATCAAACTCCCAATCAAAAACAGATAACGCACCCCATTTTCCTTAAAGCTCCAGTTCTTGAATTTCAACGCGAACAATTTGATCGGGGAATTCAACAAATAGGCACTGAGGGCCGTTAGTCCGACCAAAAACCAAGGGTTTAGGATAATACCTCCCAAGAATTCGTTGTTGTGGTACATTAAAATGAGGGGAAGTGAAAGAATCATCAAGGCATTGGCAGGTGTTGGCAACCCCACAAAAGAAGAGACCTGATTTTCATCCACATTGAATTTGGCCAAGCGATAGGCAGAGGCCAGCGTAATGGCAAAGCCCAAAAAGGATATGGTGTTGATTTTGCCCCCATACCATGCCATGGATTCGGTCACCTCATGGCCGAAAGCCAAGTTCCATCCGCCGGATTGCGACATGTTCAACAATTGGAACATCACTACACCGGGCACCAATCCACTGGTGATCACATCGGCCAAGGAATCCAATTGCACCCCAATTTCACTTTGTACGTTCAGTGCCCTTGCCGCCAAACCATCGAAAAAATCGAAGAAAATGCCGATAAAGACAAACAATGCGGCCCATTCCAACTGGTTCAATACTGCAAATACAGTGGCGATACAGCCACTCAAAATGTTCAAAAGCGTCAAAAAATTGGGTATGTAGGACTTCATGCCTTAAGATTTTGGTAAAAATAAGGGAAAAAACAAACTGATCGGGTTAAGATGGTCTTCGAGACAGATTTATTCTGATATTTGCTTTGATAAACTCCAAAATGAAGCACAAATTCCTTTTGTTCCTATTGGTTCTTTCGGTATTCCTACCTGCAAAGGCCCAGGCACCCCAACTAAGTGAAAAATCGCAGATCAGTTTGATCACGTGTGCCGCCGGTGATGAAATTTATACGGCTTTTGGACACAGTGCCTTCAGGGTCCAGGATCCCGTATTGGGCATCGATGTGGTATATAATTATGGTACCTTTGATTTTAAACAGCCCAATTTTTATCTCAACTTCACCAAGGGTCGCATGATCTATTCCCTTTCTCGCAGAAGTTTCGATGATTTCCTGTTCGAATATGAATTGGAAAAGCGATGGGTAAAGGAACAAATCTTGGATATCAACCTAGAGCAGCGCAATGTTTTGTTGGCCTTTTTCGAAGAAAATTATCTGCCCCAGAACCGCGATTACCTGTACGATCCTCTTTTGAACAATTGCTCCAGTATTACCGGCACCATTTTAAAGGACCAATATGGGGATGCCTTGGTATTTGACGGATCCTATCTGGATAAACAATACACTTTCAGGCAATTGGTCCGCCAATTTTTGAATATCAATTCGTGGTCCATGTTCGGAATCGATCTTGCTTTTGGATCGCCTGTTGATAGGAAAGCGACGGTGCAGGAGCATATGTTCTTACCATATTATGCCATGGAGCAGCTTAATCACACCACCTTAAATGGCAAACCAATGGTTAAACGGGAACGCACCATATTGGACTACAACGAACACACCCACGAAACCTTTTTCCCGTTGACCCCTGGGTTCTGGTTTATGCTCCTTTTGGCATTTACCGGGGTCATCACCTATTTCGATCACAAGCACCACACCCGAAGCCGCTGGTTGGATTTTTCCCTATTTTTCATAACCGGAGTGGCCGGCACCCTTTTACTCTTGCTTTGGGTTGCAGCCGATCATACATCGACACCCTATAATTTTAATATTCTTTGGGCTTTCCCTGCCAATGCCGTAGTCGCATTTCTTATTGCGTTACCGGCAAAACTGCCAAAATGGGGTTCAAATTATCTCAAGGGACTGCTAGCACTCATGCTGTTGACTTTGGTCCTATGGATTTTTAAAGTGCAGGTGTTTTCGCCCATGATCCTAATGCTTTTTGGCACATTGTCCCTGCGTTACCTCTACCTCATCCGCTATTCCAAATTATAAGCTTCAGAAACGGAACCCATGAATTTATTGACCGTTGAAAATATTTCGAAATCGTATGGCGAACTGGTATTGTTCTCCGATATTTCCTTTGGGGTAAACAAGGATCAAAAAATTGCCCTTATTGCCAAAAACGGAAGTGGTAAAACATCCATCCTCAATATTATGTCGGGCAAGGATGTTTCGGAAACGGGTCAGGTGAATGTCAGGAAAGGAATCAAAATTTCATTTTTGGAGCAGGAACCCAACTTGGACCCCAACCTTACCGTGGAAGAAACCATTTTTACCACGGACAACGAAATTTTGAAAGTGATTGCCGCCTACGAAAAAGCGGTGGAAAATCCGGACGACACCGAGCGTTACCAAAAAGCGTTCGAGGCCATGGAACGTCACCATGCCTGGGATTTTGAGACCCAGTACAAACAGATTCTGTTCAAATTACAGTTGACCCAACTCGATGCCAAGGTAAAAACCTTATCGGGTGGTCAACGAAAACGATTGGCACTGGCCAACGCCCTATTGAACAAACCGGACCTATTGATTTTGGATGAGCCCACCAACCATTTGGACCTTGAGATGATCGAATGGCTCGAAGCCTATTTCGCCAAAGAAAATATCACCCTGTTTATGGTGACGCACGATCGGTATTTTTTGGATCGTGTCTGCAATGAAATCATAGAATTGGACAACAACCAACTCTATACCTACAAAGGCAACTATACCTACTATTTGAACGAAAAGGAGGCTCGCATGGAACGTGAGGCCGTTGAACAGCACAAATCCAAACTGCTCTATAAAAAGGAGTTGGATTGGATCCGCAGACAGCCCAAGGCCCGGACCACCAAATCCAAATCGCGGATCGATGATTTCAATGAGATCAAGAAACGGGCCCACCAGCGCAGACAGGAACACGAGGTACAGCTGGAGCTGAACATGGAGCGATTGGGCAGCAAGATTTTGGAACTGCACCGCATTTCCAAATCGTATGGTGACAAGGTTATCCTGGACAAATTCGATTACAATTTCACCAAAGGTGAACGGATGGGCATCATCGGCCAAAATGGAACGGGCAAATCCACCTTTTTGAACATCATCACCCAACAGGAAGATGTGGACGGCGGCAAGGTGGTAGTGGGCGACACCCTAAAAATTGGTTACTACACCCAAAAGGGCATTTCGGTAAAGGAAGGACAAAAAGTAATCGATGTGATCCGCGAATATGGCGATTACATCCCATTGAAAAAGGGAAAACAGATTTCGGCCCAACAACTCTTGGAGCGCTTCCTGTTCGACCGTAAAAAACAATACGATTTTGTGGAAAAGCTGAGCGGCGGTGAGCGCAAGCGGTTGTATCTGTGTACCGTTTTGATTCAAAATCCCAATTTCCTGATTTTGGACGAACCTACCAACGATTTGGATATCGTCACCTTGAACGTATTGGAGAATTTCTTGTTGGATTTTCCCGGTTGCTTGATCGTGGTATCCCACGACCGTTATTTTATGGATAAAATTGTGGATCACTTGTTTGTTTTTAAAGGCAATGGGGTCATCGAAGATTTTCCAGGCAACTATACAGATTACCGCGTTTACGAAAGCAGTAGAATTGAAGAGGAGCGTGAAAACAAGGCCCCTTCCACTGAAAAACAGGAAAATAACTGGCGCGATACCAGCGGTGGGAAATTGTCTTACCTCGAACAAAAGGAATACAAACAGTTGGAGAAGGACATTCAAAAATTGGAAGAAAAAAAGGAATCCCTTCAAAACAAGTTTGCCGATCCTGAATTGGATGGTAATGCCATAGACCAACTTTCCATTGAGTTGAAGGAAGTCACGGATGCCATTGATGCCAAAACAGAACGTTGGTTCGAACTTTCTGCCATATTGGAAGGATAAATTGCCTTTGAGTTGATAGCATCATGTTTTACAAAACACAATCATATCTACAATTCCTTTGGAAATCCACCAACGAACACGGAGTCCACTCCCCTTTTGTTTTCAATTATGTGACCCAATGTCTTTACGGAAAAAAGCAATATCCAAAGAACAAGACTATGGATGTATTGTTGAAAAGCATGGCCCATTTTAATTTCAAAAATATCCATGCTCACAATTTAGAGGTAAAACAGCATGTGAAATCGAAATTTCCTGCGATAACATTCGAATCGTCCATTTTTGATCTGATCTACGCAGATGATTTACATAAGCAGCAATTCAAAAAGCTATTTTTGGAAGGAAGACTGCACAATGATAGCATGATTTTGATCAATGGTATCCATAACAATCCCAAAACTTGGCAACAATGGAAGGAGTTGATCACATTGCCAGAAATCACCGTGAGCATCGATATGTTTTATTGTGGCGCCCTCTTTATTCGACGTGAACAGGTCAAGGAGCATTTCACCATTCGGATTTAAAACGGTAATTTTAGATTATGGAAAATTTAGCGACAGACAACACAATTTGGTACGTGCTCGGTGTATTGGGGCTGATTTACCTTGTTATTTTGTTTCGGAACAAAAAAGCCACCCGACGAAGAAAATCGAGACGGTTTATGGAAGGAAAACGCAAACATGAAAGGGACAATTGACAATGAACAATTTGCAATTACCAATAAACAATAAAACCTATCAACCTACTGACTACTGACAAGATGAAAATATACACCAAAACCGGTGACAAGGGCACCACTTCACTATTTACGGGAAGAAGGGTTTCCAAACACCACATCCGAATCGAGAGTTACGGCACCATCGATGAACTGAATTCCCATTTAGGATTGTTGCGGGATCAGGATATGGACCCACATGCCAAACAAACCCTAATGTTGATCCAAGAAAAGTTGTTCACCGTAGGCTCCATCTTGGCCACCGAACCGGATAAGGACAATCGGTTGAAGATTCCTCGGATTTCCAATGCGGATATCGAACTTTTGGAACAGGAAATGGACCAAATGAACGAGAAATTGCCTGAAATGACACATTTTATACTTCCAGGGGGGCACACCACCGTGTCATACTGTCATATTGCCAGAACGGTTTGCCGTCGTGCGGAACGCATTATTGCCTTTTTGCACGAAAATGAGCCCGTTCCCGAAACCGTACTGTCATTTATCAACCGGCTTTCCGACTACTTGTTTGTATTGGCAAGGAAATTGTCATTCGACCTAAAGGCCGATGAAGTCAAGTGGATTCCTGAGAAATTGGACTGACAAAATCATTTTTTTGAGCCAAAAGTTTTGTCAACAATAAAATAATTTTCAAATAATCCTGTTTTTACTTGACAAATTGGGTTTAAAAATTATTTTTGCAAAAAATTTAAAATCAAACCGTTACTATGTACTGGACGTTAGAACTAGCCTCATATTTAAGTGATGCCCCTTGGCCAGCCACCAAAGACGAACTTATAGATTATGCGATTCGTACGGGAGCGCCGTTGGAAGTTGTTGAAAATTTGCAGTCCATGGAAGAAGAGGGCGGCGAGATATACGAATCCATCGAAGAAATCTGGCCAGATTATCCAACAGAGGAAGATTACCTTTGGAATGAGGATGAATATTAAAATCTGATTGCACAAACCAAGTTAAAAAGTCTCATTTGAGGCTTTTTTTTATGTAATTTTGACAGCCCAGCAAAAGAATTCCGAGGCAATCCCATCTATGGAACAGCTTTTGCCATTCTAACGAAAAATTATTTCATGAGTTTTATCAATTCCGTACTAAAGGTATTTGTTGGAGATAAATCGGAGAAAGATGTAAAAGCGCTCCAGCCTTTGGTAAAAGAAATAAAATCCTTCGAACAGCAATTGGAAGGATTGTCACACGATGAATTACGACAAAAAACCGTTGCCTTCAAACAACGTATAGCGGATAACTGCAAGGAAATCAACGAGAAGATCGCTGCCCTTCAAGAAGAGGTGGATAACTCGACAGACATTGACCGCAATGAAGAAATCTATTCGGAAATCGACAAACTGAACGAGGAGGCCTATAAAATTTCCGAAGACACCCTAAACGAAATATTGCCCGAAGCCTTTGCCGTGGTAAAGGAAACCGCCAAACGTTTTGCGGCCAATGAGACCCTGACCGTAACAGCCTCGGAGTTCGACCGTAAACTTTCTGGTGACAAGGATTATGTAACCCTGGAAGGGGATAAAGCCGTTTGGAACAACTCTTGGGACGCCGCTGGAAAGGAAGTCACTTGGGATATGGTACATTACGACGTCCAGCTTATCGGAGGTATCGCCTTGCACCAAGGAAAGATTGCTGAAATGCAGACCGGTGAAGGTAAGACCTTGGTGGCCACCCTTCCACTGTATTTGAATGCCTTGGCTGGGAAAGGTGCCCACTTGGTTACCGTAAACGATTACCTTGCGAAAAGGGACAGCGCATGGATGGCCCCTATATTCGAGTTCCATGGACTTTCCGTGGATTGTATCGACAAGCACCGACCCAATTCCGATGGAAGAAGGGCTGCCTATAATGCCGATATCACCTACGGAACCAACAACGAATTCGGTTTCGATTACCTGAGGGACAATATGGCCCATACGCCAGACGACCTGGTACAACGCCCCCACCATTATGCCATTGTGGATGAGGTGGATTCCGTATTGATCGATGATGCCCGTACTCCTTTGATCATTTCTGGGCCCGTTCCAGAAGGTGATCGACATGAGTTCAACGAACTCAAACCAAAGGTTGCCGACATTGTTCAAAAACAACGTCAATATTTAACGGGGGTTTTGGCAGAGGCCAAACGCTTGATCAAGGAAGGTGATACCAAGGAAGGTGGATTTTTATTGCTTCGGGTGCACCGTGGTCTACCCAAGAACAAAGCGTTGATCAAATTCTTGAGTGAAGAGGGCGTAAAGCAGTTGCTCCAAAAAACGGAGAACTTCTACATGCAGGACAACAACCGCGAAATGCCCAAAGTGGATGAAGAGCTGTTGTTTGTGATCGATGAGAAAAACAACCAGATCGAGTTGACCGATAAGGGGGTGGAATACATCTCTGGGGATCAAGACAGGGATTTCTTTGTGATGCCCGACATCGGTAGTGAAATAGCCAAGATCGAGAACCAAAACCTGGAAATCGAGAAGGAAGCGGAACTTAAGGAAGACCTCTTCAAGGACTTTGCCATAAAAAGTGAGCGCATCCATACCTTGACCCAGTTGTTAAAGGCCTATTCCCTGTTCGAAAAGGATGTGGAATATGTGGTGATCGACAACAAAGTGCTCATTGTGGATGAGCAGACTGGTCGTATCATGGACGGTAGAAGGTATTCCGATGGTTTGCACCAAGCCATTGAAGCCAAGGAAAATGTAAAGATCGAGGCCATGACCCAGACCTTTGCGACCATCACCCTTCAGAACTATTTCCGTATGTACAACAAGTTGGCCGGTATGACAGGTACTGCGGTTACGGAAGCAGGTGAATTCTGGGAAATCTACAAGTTGGATGTGATGGAAATCCCGACCAACCGACCCATCGCAAGGGATGACCGACACGATTTGATCTACAAGACCAAACGTGAAAAATACAACGCAATAATCGAGGAAGTAACCCAATTGGCCAATGCGGGCAGACCGGTATTGATCGGTACCACTTCGGTTGAAATCTCCGAATTGCTGTCCAAATTATTGAGCGTACGGAAGATTCCACATAACGTATTGAACGCCAAGTTGCACAAAAAGGAGGCCGACATTGTTGCCGAAGCGGGTAAAGCAGGTGTGGTAACCATTGCCACCAACATGGCAGGTAGGGGTACCGACATCAAATTGACCCCCGAGGTGAAGGAAGCCGGCGGTTTGGCCATTATTGGTACCGAGCGCCACGACTCCCGAAGGGTGGACCGTCAGTTAAGAGGTCGTTCCGGTCGTCAAGGAGATCCAGGAAGCTCACAATTCTATGTTTCCTTGGAAGACAATTTGATGCGCTTGTTCGGATCGGACCGTGTGGCCAAAATGATGGACCGCATGGGCTTGGAAGAAGGTGAAGTAATCCAACATTCCATGATGACCAAATCCATCGAACGTGCCCAGAAAAAGGTGGAAGAGAACAACTTCGGCATCCGTAAACGTTTGTTGGAATACGATGATGTAATGAACGCCCAAAGAGAGGTGGTCTACAAGCGAAGAAAACACGCACTTCAGGGCGAACGTTTGAAAGTGGACATTGCCAATATGATTTACGATACCTGTGAGGTTATCGCGGAAACCAATAAAATGGCGGATGATTACAAGAACTTCGAGTTCGAACTGATCAAGTATTTCTCCATTACCTCCCCTATCAGCGAAGAGGAGTTCAAAAAAATGAGTTTCCAAGAAATAGCGGGCACCATTTACAAGGCGGCCTACGATTTCTACAAACAAAAAATGGAACGCAGTGCCACCATCGCCTTTCAGGTTATCAAAAAGGTATACGAAGACGATGCGAACAAATTTGAACGCATTGTGGTTCCCTTTACCGATGGCATCAAGACCCTGAATGTGGTCACCAATTTAGAAAAGGCCTATAACACCGATGGCAAACAATTGATCACCGATTTCGAGAAGAACATTTCCTTGGCCATCATTGATGATTCGTGGAAAACGCACCTTCGCAAGATGGACGAATTGAAACAATCGGTGCAATTGGCCGTACACGAACAAAAAGACCCCCTTTTGATCTACAAGTTCGAGGCATTTGAGCTTTTCAAGGAAATGATAGACAAGGTGAACAAGGAGGTGATTTCGTTCCTTTTCAAAGGGGAACTGCCCACTGAGAACACCAGCCAGATCCAAGAAGCCAGATCCGTTAGACGACCCAAGGAGAACCTACAGACCTCCAAAGAGGAAATCCCTAACAGTGATGAATTGGCAGCACAGAACAGGGCCGCGGGACAAACCCAGGGACAACGTCAACAGATTACAGAGACCGTAATTCGCGAAAAACCAAAGATTGGCAGAAACGATAAGGTCACCATTAAAAATGTGATGTCCGGCGAGAGCAAGACGTTAAAATATAAACAGGCCGAACCCATGATCGACAAGGGAGAATGGGTGTTGGTTGACGAATAAACATCGGAACCCGATAAACTTCGAAGTGACAGTTATTTATAGCTGTCACTTTTTTTATATCAAAAACATAGTTAGATTTACACCGTAAAACACCCCATATAGCCTGCCTTGTCACAAAATTCTTAACCTTGACTGTGACAGGGGAGAACTCAACCAGCGCAGTATATGAAAATTCCTGTTAAGGATAAATATCGTTTACAAGACAAAGTCGATTTGATTATAAAGGTCAACTATAACTCTTCTTTACTTGCGCTACTCTTTGGTATCGTATGCATGTTCTTTTTGAACATTCAAGGGGTGGTTCCTTTTACTTTTTTTGGGTTTGCCGCCTTGAACCTGTTGAACACGGTGCTGTATAAATGGCACAAAAATGTGGCCCTAACCTACAACATGACCTCCATTTTGTCGATGGTCAGTGCCATTTTGATCACATTGTTCACGGGAGGTATCCGAAGCCCCTTTATTTTTATATTGGCCATCATTGTTTTTGCAGGATATGTGACCACAATGGTGTACGGGCAAATCTACTTGATCATCAACCTATCCATTATTGCCATACTGTTTTTGTACGAGACCGGCGATTTCAGAATATCCGAAAACACGGTACCCGAAGCATCCCAAAACTGGTTCGCCTTTTTAAGCACTGGTTTTGCCATTTACCTGCTCGGTGGGGTGTTCGGCCGAAATTTGTTGCGGGCACACCATAAGCTTTATCGATCTAGAAACGAGATCCAGGAGCGCATTGTGGAAAAGGAAACCTTGTTGAAGGAAGTACACCACAGGGTAAAGAACAATCTTCAGACCGTTTCCAGCCTGTTGAGCCTGCAATCACGGTCGATTGCCGATGACAAAATCAGCAACATCATCAAAAGCAGCCAAAATAGGGTGGTCTCCATGGCCATGGTACACGAAATGTTGTACAAACGCGACGATTATTTGTCCAAGATTGAGCTAAAGCCCTACGTAAAGGAACTCTGTGATTATCTGGTTCGTTCCGTTAAGGGCAGCAATAGCAATGTGAAACTGGATTTGGATATAGACGACCATAAACTCAGCATTGATACCGTAATTCCCTTGGGGCTTATTATCAACGAAACCATTACCAATGCCCTTAAATACGGAATTAAGGAAGGAACCGCTGGGGAAATCCATGTTTCTGTGCACCGAATTGGTGAAAACCGGTTCGAGATGTACCTGGGGGACAATGGTGTTGGCTATTCCGAGGATATCAATCCGAAGACCTCCAATTCGCTTGGACTGAAGTTGATCTACAACCTGGCCCGTCAACTAAGGGGTACTATAAGCCGGGATTACAACAAACCGGGCACGTATTACCGTATTGAGTTCGAAGAAGTAATCGAAGAGTTCAATTCGGTGGACCAATAAAAAAAGACCGGTAAAACCGGCCTTCTTTCAATCTATATCCCACTATCAACCTTGATTTTCTTGAATTTTCGTTCCCGCATCGAAAATGCTATCGAAGACAGCACAAATGAAATGCTCAAAAAAAGTGTAAAAGGAACTATAAAACCTAACATCTTTCCAGTTATTAAGCCAACTTGGCCTTATTGTTTTTGGTAGCGAAAGAAAGTTCCTTCTTAACCCTAGAATTTTTGAATTTGTACAACCTTGCCACTTCACCTTCCTTTTTGATGGTCTTTTGAACATCTATGTTAAGGGTTACACCTGCAGCGATCGTATCGACCTTCACTTCTTTCGAATTTTCTTGGGCCATGGCCACTGTTCCGAAAAAAACTACGGTGATGATGGTAAAGATTGCTTTCATGATTTGGGTTTTTATTACGATGTAAAGTTACCTTCGCACCTACCCTAGATCAGATTTGTGTCGCTCAACGACCCTTTTTTTTCGGTATAAAAACTTTTCTTGGGCGAAGTGCATTTTATCGTCGACGAACGTTTTTGGGGTAAAAATCAACTTAACGAAAGCAAGTGCATTTCATCGATCATGAAAGGTATATGCTTGTTTCCGAGCAGTGATGAAAATCGAATATTTTGTAAGAATTAGATTATACTCAAACCTGCTGTTGTAGGAATTTTTGTAGGTTTTGATGTAAATTCGACCCCCTACAATTCGAGGAAAAGGATGCTTAACAATTTTTAACAGCGTTGCCAGTAATCATTCGTAACTTAACCCAACTAAGAAAGAAAACACATGACCAACATGAGATTATTTCTATTATCCATTTTGGCGTTGGCATCCACGAGTTGTCGACCAGAGGTAAAATCCAATGAAACCGTTTTGGCCCAAAAGGAGTCAACCGAGCCCATTAAAATCGAAAAACCGAGCGCCAAAGATTTACAGCAATATGAAACCGCTTATTTTGCCAGTGGTTGTTTTTGGTGCGTGGAAGCCATCTTTGAAAGTGTAAAAGGGGTTAAGGAAGTATATTCCGGTTATTCCGGTGGTACAGAAAAGAATCCGACATATGAGGAAGTATCCTATGGCAGAACACATCATGCAGAGGCGGTGGAAGTTTTCTATGATCCAAAGGTAATTTCCTTCACACAATTGGTGCAGGTGTTCTTTGGATCGCACGACCCGACCTCCTTAAACCGACAAGGACCGGATAGAGGAGCCCAATACCGCTCCATTGCCTTTTATAAAAATGAGCGGGAGAAAAAAATCATTGAGGATTATATGGCCAAGTTGGAAGCTGAAAACGTGTACGGTAGGCCCATTGTAACCGAAGTGAAAAAGTTTGATGTCTTCTACAAAGCCGAAGATTATCATCAGGATTATGAACGACTGCATCCCAACAACAGTTATATCAGAAACGTTTCCATTCCCAGATTGAATCGATTCAAACAAAACTTCAAATCGTTCCTGAAAGAAGATGCCCATTAAAGGGATTTAGCAAGTGAAGTAATTATTAGGAGGTTGTTCGGCCCTGTAGAAGAGTTGGGCCTAAAAAGTAGGAGGTGGTGTTTTGGGACTGGCAAGTAGTTGCAATGCTAGTTTTGAAGCACCACCTCACTGTATTTGGAGTTGATCTTGATGGACCTACCATCGGTTTTATTGATGTTATAACCCTTGTGCAAAATGGTTCCATGGTTTGTGGTGGACACCAATTTGAGAGCATTGGGGTATTGAAAACCAGAGGTGGTCTCGTTAACGGAAATCACATAGGCTGTTGAGGGCAACTTGCAATTGAATTCCCCATTTTCAACGGTAATGTCAATGGTATTGAATCCATCGGCCACCGAATCTATGCTGAGTGCGCCAAAGGTATTGGTCACCAAAGCCTTGCCCGCTAACCTTCCAATAACCACATTGGAAGAAACTGAATTCAACTTCAGTTCCTTCACATCTTTAAGAAGCACATTTTCGGAATAATCCGTTTTTAGTGTGCCATAGTTCCATTGCTGTACCTCAATTGGCGAATAGGCCGCACGGATATCGGTATGAACACCGTCAATGGTAGTGGCATGCAAGCTTGCGTAGGACAAGCTTGCATTTATATTTCTGGTATTGGCGGCCAATTTGACCTCTCCGTGCCTCACGTTCATGTTCAATTTCAAATACTTGGGCATTTTGATCTTGATGCGCTTCTTCACCTTGTATTCCTTATTTTTTCCGTCTGAGGAAAAATAGAATACATTGGGGCTCACACGTGCAGCTCTGAGCACCTCCCGTTGTTGTTGCCTCACAGCCTCTCGCTGACTTCGGAGTTCTTCTCGCTGGGCTCTAATTTGTTCGCTCATTTCTTTGCGCATTTCCTCACGCTCCTTCTGCATCTCCTCTCTTTCCTTTCGTAGCTCTGCCCTGCGCTCTTCACGCTCTTTGGCCATTTCTTCCATGTGCTTGCCCCATTCCTCAAACTGCTTTTTATACTCTTTATCAAAGGACTTGTCGAATTTCTTCTTCCATTCCTTCATGTACTTTTCGCTGTCCTTTTTATAGGCATCGTAATCAAAATCAATCATGGGAATTGGAGGCATGGGCGGCATCGCCGACATCTCTGCAATTTCGGGAAGTACAGCAATTTCGGGAAACTCCAACACCTCCACATTGGCCATGATTTCTGCCACCGAGGGAACTTCGGGCACTTCAAAATCGATTCCTTTAAATTCGTAGACATACGGTCCTGCACCTTCGGTACTGATCTCGATTTCCCGGCTGTTGCCCATGATTTTTACACGATCCTTTTCAAAATAGGCCTTGGCCTCTTCATCCTCCACACCTTCAAGTTCAATGGTAGCTGTGATTTCCACTTGATCCTTGTCCCAAGTTTCAAATTCAATATCGGCATAGCTGGTATTGATGTTGAGTTCCGTGTCCTTGTTTACAACGTAGGTTTCCTTGTACGTCTTGGACTTTTCCTGTGCGTGTGAAGCGAATGCCACCAGAACGGTAAGCACACCGCTACACAATATTAGACGATTCCTGTTCATTTTTTGATGATTTTAATTGATTCAACTTTGTTTTTAGTTTTTGCAACAACTGCAGCCTAAGCTGTAGATTATTTATCAGGGCACCTATCGTTTGATCATTGGGGCCCATTTGATTCAACTCCTGGTTCAACCGTTGGTATTCTTTGTTCAGTTCTGCCAAACGATCCATATAGCTGTCCATTAGCTCCTTGTTATCCGGATCAATTTCCAGATCGGACAGTTGCAGGTTGATGTTTGTGGTATAATAGGTCTCTATTTTTTTAAGGTCTGGCGATAAATCGCCCAAAGAAATGCTCTGAGGCTGTACACTGGGATTGTCCCGATCTACTAGAGTCACTTTTTCATCCGGCACCTCATTGCCGTTTCCCGATGCAATGAAATATATTGCTAGACCCACGGCCACTACAACAGAGGCCGCTATCTGCAACCACCAAATGGGTCTATGCTTTTTGGGTGCATTCGTGGGCAGCTCCTTTTCCAGCTTGGATAGGAACCGGTCCTCATGCCCTTCTTTCATCTGAAAGCGCTTTTGCTCCCTTTCTTTTTCGAACAATTCCCTAAGATCACGTGCCATAAGCCAAATCTTTTAGTTTTTCCTTTAATTGTGTTTTGCCCCGCAACAATCGAGTTCGTGAGGCAGTTTCCGTAATGCCCAATATTTCGGAAATTTCCGCATGGTCATATCCTTCCACCAAGAACAACTGTACTACATATTTATATTTGGTCGGCAGTTCCTCAATGGCCTTTTTCACTTGGTCCAGCGAAATACCCGGTTCCACGTTCCAATCCTCATCATCGGCCACATGCATGTAAGTTTCATCCAACTCAACGGTCCGCTGGTGTTTCGACTTCAAGAAATCGATACTACCGTTTACCACTATTCGTTTTAACCAAGCACCGAAAGTTACCTCTCCCTGAAACTGGTCTATGCGTTGGAATGCTTTTATAAAGGCTTCCTGCAGCACATCCTCTGCATCATCCACATTTTTTAGAAAGCGCATGGCAACGGCAAACATTCCGTCACAATATTGACGGTACAGTTGAAGCTGTGCCTGTCGATTGTTGGCCTTGCACTGCTCTACCAGTTCGATATGGAACACACTTGGTTCTATGCTTGGTTTTTTAGTTGTTCATCTTAAGGACGATACAAAAAATGCATCGTTGCAAATTAGCGTGAAATTTCATGCTTTTTAACAAAAAAATCCCGCCGATTGAATTCGACGGGATTCATTTATAAGCAGTTACACCTTTTATTCGTCCAACAACAAATTCAAATGAACCGTGATGTTGTCCCTTGTTGCCTTGCTGTACGGACAGATTTCGTGGGCACCGTTGATGATTTTTTCCCCCATCTTCTTGTCCACAGTCGGCAAATAAGAATCCAAGGTCGCTTCCAAAAAAGCGCCATCATCCTCTGTATTGAAGGAAACCGTAGCCGTTACACTGAAATCGCCCAAATCGGTAACACCATGTTCTTTGGCGATAACCTCCAAGGCACCTGCAAAACAGGTGGAATATGCCGCAGCAAAGAGTTCTTCCGGATTGGTGGACTTAGGATCTTTCTTTCCTTTGGAAGAAGGCATGGAAATTGGAAAATCCAATACTCCGTCCTCACTTTCCACGTGGCCCGAACGACCTCCCGTATTTGTAGCTTTGGCTTCAAAAATAGTTTTCATCTTGTGATTGTTTAAAGGGTTCGTCTGTTCCAGTTGTTCAAAAACAACTCAACATTTATGGGAAAATACCAATTTGATTTAGGAACACCATCAAATCCGCTATTAAATTTATGTGAAAAGGCAAGACAAAACAGTACTACCGCCATTGCTTCTTCACCATAACCCATAAAAACTTTTTACCTTAGTGATGAATTGAAGGATACATTCACTTGGCAGCAGAAAAAAACAGACCCAGCAACACCATTTCTAAAATTAAAGCACTTCGTAAGCGGGAACTTTCCGTGGAGGAGCTTGCCGATGGTATTGTGAACGGCAACAAAGCTTTATTGGCCAAGGCCATCACCCTACTGGAAAGTACGCAGCCCACCCATTTTGAAAAGGCGAATGCACTGATCGAAAAATGCCTGGCACAACCTAACAACAGCATCCGGCTGGGCATCACAGGGGTGCCGGGAGTCGGAAAAAGTTCATTTATTGAAACCTTGGGAACCACCCTTACCTCCCTCGGAAAAAAGGTAGCGGTTTTGGCGGTAGATCCCAGCAGTTCCCTGAGCAAGGGCAGCATTTTGGGCGACAAAACAAGAATGCAGTCCTTATCCAAGGATCCCAATGCCTTTATCCGTCCCTCGCCCGCCGGCACTTCATTGGGCGGTGTTGCACAAAAAACCCGCGAAAGTATCATTTTATGTGAGGCCGCGGGTTATGATGTGATCTTGGTCGAAACCGTAGGGGTCGGCCAAAGTGAGATCGCCGTCCACAGTATGGTGGATTTTTTCCTCCTACTGAAACTGTCCGGAGCCGGTGATGAACTGCAAGGCATCAAAAGGGGCATCATGGAAATGGCCGATGCCATAGCCATCAACAAGGCCGATGGCAGCAATCTCGAAAAGGCAAAACTTGCAGTGACCGAATTTTCACGGGCACTGCATTTATACCCTCCCAAAGCAAATGGCTGGACGCCCAAGGTGATGAAATGCTCTGCTACCGAAAACATTGGTATTCTGGAGATTTGGCACATGGTGGAAGCATTTGTCCGGCAGAACAAGGAAAATGGCTATTTTGAAGAAAACAGGAAAACACAAAACAAAAATTGGTTCCTTCAAACCGTGGATGAACATATCAAACAGTTTTTTTACCAAAGGCCTTCGTTCCAGAAGGCCAAAGCGGAACTTTTAACCGATGTGGAGGAGCGCAAAATATCCCCTTTTTACGCGGCCAAAATCCTATTGGGGCACATAACCAAGGAACTTTAAATAAAAGCGATAAATTTGCACAGATTTTATACTGAATGAGCACCGTCACCGATTCCCTTTTATCCATTGTGGTTCCTTTGTACAACGAAGAGGACAACGTGGTCCTGTTGACCCAAAAAATCCATGAGAGCCTTGTGGGCTACAACTACCAGATTGTTTACATCGACGATTTTTCCACCGATGCCACAAGAAAGAAGGTCAAGGCTATGGACGATGACAAGGTCCATCTTATTGAACTGAAAAAGAATTATGGGCAAAGTCTTGCCTTGGCTGCAGGTTTGGATTATGCCGAGGGGGAATACATCATCACCATGGACGGAGATCTGCAAAACGACCCTTCGGACATCCCCCACATGTTGGAATATGCAGTTAGTGGTGAGTATGATGTGGTAACGGGCATCCGACAGAAAAGAAAGGACTCCCTTGTAAAGAAAATCCCTTCCAAGATTGCCAACTTTATGGTACGAAGGGTTACCAAACTGGACATTAAGGATAATGGATGTGCCCTCAAAGTGTTCACCAAGGATATTGCCAAGGGATTGAACCTTTACGGTGAAATGCACCGATTCATCAATTTATTGGCGTATTTGGAAGGCGCCCAGATCAAGCAGGTACCCGTAAAACACCATGCCCGCCATGCCGGGGTCTCCAAATATGGTTTGGAACGGGTTTTCAAGGTGGTAGCCGACATGATGTTGTTGCTCTTCATCCGTAAATACTTTCAACGACCTATCCATCTGTTCGGCATCTTCGGGGTCTTGTTGGTCATCCTGGGTATTTTCATCAACATTTATCTGCTTATTGTAAAACTTGGATTCGGTCAGGACATTGGAACACGGCCCTTATTGATTTTTGGGGTGATGTTCATCTTGGGCGGTATCCAATTGTTCACCATTGGGATTGTGATGGAACTGCTGATCAGGACCTACTACGAATCCCAGCAGAAACGCCCTTATCGCATCAAAAAAATAACTGTAGGTGACGGAAAAGGGGCGTAAAAAGGCCATCACGGCCTTAAAAATCATAATCAGTGCCGCACTGATCTATTTTATTTTCACCAAAATTGATTTTAAAGATGTTTGGGAAACGCTGAAGAAAAGTGACCCTCTTTATCTTTTCCTAGCCTTGTTGTTTTTTGTACTCTCAAAACTAATTGCCGCCTTTCGATTGAACGGTTATTTTCATCAAATCGGGGCCAAGCTTTCCCATTTGAGCAACCTAAGACTATATCTGCTCGGCATGTTCTATAATTTGTTTCTGCCCGGTGGCATTGGAGGAGATGCCTACAAAGGGTATGTGGTGCAAAAAGCCTATCAGCCCGGTACCAAAAAAGTGGTTTCCAGTCTGCTGTTGGATCGTTTAAGTGGCATGTTGTTGTTATTTATGTATGCCTGTGGCCTGGCCTTATTGTCCGAAAACAGTTTTCTCCAGCCCTTCTTTTGGTTGTTCTTAGCTGCCATCCCATTGAGCGCGATCGTGTTTTGGTTTGTGAACAAAATGTTTTTCCCCACTGTCCTACCGGTTTTTTGGCAATCGTTTGGGTATTCGGCCCTGGTACAATTGGCCCAATTGGGCTGTGTGCTTTTTATTTTGAACGCGCTTTCCATTGAGCTTGACACCTTGGAATATTTGTTTGTATTCTTGGTATCCTCCATTGTATCGGTCATTCCATTGACCATCGGGGGCATCGGAAGTCGGGAAGTCACTTTTTTATATGGTGCTGAGTGGTTGGGATTGAATGAAAACTTCTCCATCAGTATCAGTTTTACATTCTTTATGATCACAGCGCTCACCTCCTTCTTTGGGATTTGGTACCATTTCAAAAAGCCCGATTTGGAATCCGTGGATCATTCCAAATGAACCAGATGCATTTGGTTCAGTTTATCCTGACGGGTATCCGGATTCAAAAATTTGATCTGAAGTCGTGTGATTCGGAACTGATCTACTGTAATCTGGTCGGTCCAAACAATGCCATTTTTCTGTAATTGCTCCAATTCTTGATCATCTGCATATACCCAAACATCGTTTTTGGCCTTCAAATCGTTTACTGAAATGATATTTACGGGATTTTGGTTGTAAAAATCCAAAGCCCAAGTATGCCTTGTGGTGATTTTGTAGATATTATCCACAGGAATATTATTTTCCTTCACCTTTTCCGCCATCGAGGAACCGCCTTGGTATTCGAGCAGTTTTGGGTAGAATTGGGTATTCATCACCCCATTCAGCAACACAGAGCTGAGGACGGCCACAGTGGCAATTTTAGCGTAGGTC
The DNA here is from genome assembly GCF_003992615.1 of Flagellimonas beolgyonensis. Taxonomy (GTDB): domain Bacteria; phylum Bacteroidota; class Bacteroidia; order Flavobacteriales; family Flavobacteriaceae; genus Flagellimonas; species Flagellimonas beolgyonensis. The sequence continues at coordinate 378,631 of NZ_RZMY01000018.1, read as the reverse complement.
GCATCCTTTTTCATGATGAAATAGAGCACCAACAACAAAGCCGCAATCAAAAGCGCATAACCATACCAATGTCCCAACGGAAACACATAAAAACTGACCAACACTGCAAACATCATCACCAGACCCAATATAAAATATTGAAAGCCCAAGATTACCTTGGCCATTTTCAATTTTTCCTGCTGGTGCAATGTATAAAGGAAAGCAGCCGATAGAATGGCGTACAAAGGCATTAAAATATTCATGTAATGTGGCAGTTTGAACTGCGCAAAACTGATAAGTAGAAACAGGATGGAAATCCCGCCCAAAGTCAAAAACTCCAGGTTGGGTTTGTAGGCAAATTTGGCTTGCCAAAATATCTTCAGTTGGTTCCAATACCCTATCAAAGCCAAAACCGTCCAAGGTAAAAACACCCACAAAAAAGTATGAAAGAAGAAAAAGAAATCGCTACTGTTCTTCCCTACACCTTCCCCACTCATCCGCTCAAAACTCTGCTCCCAAAAAATAAAGAAGATGCCACTTCGGTGATCTTTCCCACGAATCACTTTTTCTGGATGCAAATCAAATTGATGGTAATAGGCGTACAGCATGGGTGAAATTGTTATGGCAAAGACCAATAGGGCCACGAACAATTTCCAACTGAGCAATCGTTGCCATTTTCGGGTATAGGCTAAATGGCATAACAACGACACCCCAATCACTACCAAAGCAATTTGCCCTTTAGTGGAAAAAGCCATTCCGGCACCAAAAGCGCCCAGAGCAATATTCTTAAGTGAATCCTTTTCAATAAACGCTACCAATTGCCAAATAGCGAAAATAGCAAAGCCAGTCAACACGGCATCGGTGCGGACATCGATATTGGCCAGTACAATGGTCTGGGCTGTCATAAAAATCAATGAAGCATATCGACCCACCTCTTTATTGTAGAGCAATTTTCCGAGGCCAAAACAACTGTATGCCCCCAATAATGTGGCCAAAATTCCAGGAATTCGGTAGGCCCAATCGTGAATGCCAAAAATTTTATAGGAAATCGCCGCCAGCCAATAATGCATGTGGGGCTTGTCCAGATATTCCTCGGGGCCTTTGAAAAGGCTGAGGAAATCATTCTCCTGCACCATCCGCATGGCCATCACGGCAAATTGGGCGGAATCGTTTTCAAACAGGGTTACAAACATGCCCATGATGTACACCAGAACAATCAGGCAAATAAAAAACCAGTATCTGGCAGTAGAAATCATGTTCCTATTTTTTGAAAAGCAAATATAGCCAACTTGGCAAACAACCACCCAAAGAGCGACCCCACCAAAGCACCCGTGAACACGTCCAAGGGATAATGCACGCCGATGTAAATTCTACTGTACGCCACAAGGCAAGCCCAAATAATAAGTATAAGGGAGATGTATTTCACCTTATTTCGAAATAGGACCGTAAAAAAAATGGCCGGACCAAAGGAATTGGCAGCATGGGCCGAAAAATAGCCGAACTGTCCACCACAATAGCTTTTCACCAAACGCATGACCCCACTCACTTCGGGATCATGACATGGTCGTAAACGGCCAACCCCATATTTAAAAAAGTTGGACAATTGATCGGTGCAGGTAATCAGTAAAGCGATGGCGACCAATACAATTCCAGTCTTTTTCCAACCAAAATGGCGATAGGTGAGGTATAATAGCAACAGATAAAGTGGTGCCGAATTGCGGGTAGTGGTCATGAACATCCAAAAACCGTCCCAGGTTTCGGTCCCGATCCCATTCAGGAAGAGAAAAAGTTCTTTATCCAGTTGTAGGAGTTGATCCAACATTAGGCATCGTATCTTGAGACTTCGCGATCGTAAAATGCCGTGGCGGCTTCTATCAAGCTTTCTGTTTCTTCCATTAAATCGGTCTCATCCTCTTTGGAAAATTCTTCCAGCCATTCCACCTCATCATTTTCGAGATTGATGATGAAGCGTGGAAATTCGGTATGGACAATAAAAATGGCCTCGGGATAATCCGTGTTGTCCGCCAATAAAAATTTAGGTAGTTCCATATGTTCCTTAATTCTGTTCCAAAATTTGGAATGCTGATTATTGAGTGATCAATTTTTGGGTCAAAAACCGGAATCGAAGATACAACATTACCGCAGATGCTGTTAACCCCGAAAGCAGCCCGATCCAAATTCCAGTGCTGGCCAAATCGGTGTACAGTCCCAAATAAAAACTGGTGGGAAAACCAATGAGCCAATACGCCACAAAGGTAATCAACGTGGGCACTTTAACATCCTGTAAGCCGCGTAGGGCACCCAATACCACTACCTGAAGGCCATCGGAAATCTGAAAAAAGGCAGCCACCAACAACAGTTTGGCCGCAATTAGTATCACTTCGGTATTATCTGCCTGGTTAACAATGTCGTCCACATCCAAATAAATGGTAGGAAACCAATAGCGCCCCACTAAAAAGAGAAGGGCAAAGACCACCTCCAACAAAAAGGTCAAAAAGAAAATGGATTCGGCAATTCGTTTCAATTCCCTGAAATTTTGCAACCCTTTTTGATTACCGACCCGTACCATGGCCGCTACACTGAGTCCCATACCCACCATAAAGGTCATACTGCTCAGGTTGAGGGCAATCTGGTTGGCCGCCTGGGCATTTTTGCCCAACACGCCGCTCAACCAAATGGCCGCTGTAAAAATGGCCACTTCAAAAAACATTTGCAGTGCGGATGGGAAACCAAGGCTGATGATCTTTTTGATCATCTTTTCCTCAATGGTCCTAAAATTGAAATGGGTCACGTACGGTTTAAACTTATCTTTTCGCTTCAGCAAATACCAAATATAAAGTACCATGATTGCCCGCGAGGCCAAGGTACCGATCGCTGCACCCACAATGCCCAGTTTTGGAAATCCAAAAGAACCGAAAATGAACAGGTAATTCAGCGTAATGTTCACCACATTGGCCAAAATAGTGGCATACATGGGGTATTTGGTCTGGGAAAGTCCTTCGGAAAATTGTTTGAATGCCTGAAAAATGATCAAGGGCACCAAGGAGAAGGCCACCAACTCCAAATAGGGCATTGCCAATTCCACCACCTCGGGCGGCTGTTCCATGTGGTACATCAAAGGTCTACTGAGCAATATGATCCCGAAAAGGGACAATCCCAATAGGGTACACAACACCAAACCATGTTTCAAGGCCTTTTTGCCAGCAGCTTGGTCCCCAGCGCCATCTGCCTCGGCCACCAACGGTGTTATGGCCGTTGAAAAACCAATACCCAACGACATGGCAATGAACACAAAGCTGTTGCCCAACGATACCGCTGCAAGTTCGGCAGTTCCCAATTGCCCCACCATAATGTTGTCGGCAAAAGCCACAAAGGTATGTCCCAACATCCCCAAAATGACGGGATAGGACAATTTTAAATTATAGGCAAACTCTTTGGTGTACTGTTGAAACAAAACGGCAATTTAAAAACGACAAAGATAGATGGATTCTAAATTTTGCGAACAGTCCCAAAAAAGAAATTCACTTTTGTTCGCTGCAAATGCAACCAAAACCGAAATAAGTATTCAAGTACATCTGTATACATCAATCCATAACCTACATCCATCAATTCGGGTACAAGATTTATGCTAAATTTCCTAACCTTCACCCATAATTTGAGAGACAAGCATTTATATAATCTGTAACGTGAACTTTATCAAATATTAAAAGATGAACAAAACTATCATTCTGGCTTTTCTCATCGCATCTACCAACACTTTTTCCCAAAAAAAGAATTTTAGCCTAGAGATTAGTTATCCATTAGAGTTGTCAGATGGGAATTCATCTGGATTAACTGGAATTATAAATTCAAGGATAAAGTATAGGTTTTGGGATACGGAATCATTCAGCATTGGAACATCATATTCCATTGATTTATTGACAGGTGACGTAACCTTTGAAAATAAAAAAGAGTCATTTACATCCCATCATTTTAATTTATTCGGGGAAGTACCATTGAATTCGTCCAAAACATTATTGTCCTCATTAGGAGTTGGGTATTCTTTGCAAAGTTTTTTTATAACCAAATCCATTTTCGGACAATCAGGTTCAGTGGTTTCTAATACTGAAAAGGATAATATTGGAGGATTTAATATAAATTTTGGTGGAGCTTATCACATTTTTAAGAATTTCTTCATTCAAGGAACTTTTCAATTTATGAGATCATATGTTGACGATTTCCTATTGGAAGAGAAAAACGGTTTTAATATAAATCGACTGAAATTTGGATTGGGATACAGATTTTGAAAAGTTGACCCATCTAGCCAATTTAAAAATCCCTAATAATAGTAAGGCCTGCAATCTATCTTAACTTAAAACCAAATTTGAATGAACAAACCAACATTCTTCTTTCTATTAATCTTCCTAACATTTTTAGCAGTAAAAGCACAAGAATGTACGGTAGAAGAAGACCCTTTTACTAATCAGGAAACGGTTTCCTATAATTATGATTATCAAACCGTCTTCTTTCAAAAGAAAGGAGAGAGAATTTTCTTTGAAATATTATTTAATTATTGGGGAGAAAGAAACAAGGAGTTTGAAGAAAAAACTGAAATTCAAATTAAGCTAGAAAATGGAACCAAACTTGCTTTAAAAACCATACGGAAATCACTTCCTAAAATTGAAGAACAGAATTCTTCCACTAATCTATATGGTGGTTTTGGAAGTGGAATAGTAATATCAAATGCAAAAAAATATACAGTCTATTCATTTGCTTTCATTTTGACAAATGAGGAGCTAAAAAAACTGGCAGAATCAAAAATTGAAATTATAAGAATACCTGACACAGATGCGATGGAATTTGTTGACATATCCGCCAAAAATAAAAGAAGTAAGAAAAAAATAAAAGCTATTTACAAAGGAGCCAATTGCATAAATGAACACCTCTAAAAAATCAAATGAACAATATCTCATGAATAAGAATTAATTTATTGCATTTTGGCCTCTTCCCAAAAAACATCCATCTCAGCCAAGGTCATTTCCTTAAGGCTCATGCCCAACTCTTTTGCCTTTTTTTCCAAATACTGAAACCTTCCGATAAATTTTTTATTGGTGCGTTCCAAAGCGTTTTCCGGATTGATCTTGAGAAAACGGGCATAATTCACCATCGAAAACAACACATCGCCAAATTCAGACTCCATTTTATCGGCATTTTGGTGCTTCACCTCATCTTGTAGCTCCCCCAGTTCCTCTTTTAATTTTTCAAATACCTGTTCCGGATGCTCCCAATCAAACCCCACTCCGGCTACTTTTTCCTGTATTCGGTTGGCCTTCACCAAGGCCGGCAAACTGTTGGGCACTCCCTCCAGTACACTTTTTTTGCCTTCCTTCAGTTTGATGTTTTCCCAATTCTGCTTCACTTCCTCCTCATTCTCGACTTTTACGTCACCATAAATATGGGGATGCCTGTTGATGAGTTTTTCGCAAATCCCATTGGCCACATCGGCAATGTCAAAATCTTGGGTCTCGGAACCTATTTTGGCATAAAAGACAATATGGAGCAGCAAATCGCCGAGTTCCTTTTTCACCTCATCCAGATCATTGTCCAAAATGGCATCGCCCAATTCATAGGTTTCCTCAATAGTAAGATGACGGAGTGTTTGGATGGTCTGCTTTTTATCCCATGGGCACTGTGCACGGAGCTCATCCATAATGGTTAACAACCTATCGAAAGCGGCCAATTGTTCTGATCGGGTATTCATCGAATTTTATTTTGTTCAAAAGTACGAAGATCACTTATTAGGGCATGAGGGAATTTTGGCTTAATTTAGAAGACTTACAACCAACTTTTTAACACCAAAAGCTAATATGAAACCTCGTTTAAAGCATTCGTTGGTATTTCTTGCCTATTTTGCATTGTATAGCATACCTAACATGGCCCAAAACAAAACCATTACCCAAAAGGTGGACTCCTTGTTAAACTTGATGACCCTTGAGGAAAAAGTGGGTCAAATGAATCAGTACAACGGTTTTTGGGATGTTACGGGACCTGTTCCTGAAGAAGGAAATGCAGCCATTAAATACGAACATTTGAAAAAAGGCTGGGTAGGTTCCATGCTCAACGTTACCGGAGTGGAAAATGTTCGGAAACTTCAAAAACTGGTGGTTGAGGAATCAAGATTGGGCATTCCTTTAATTTTTGGATTTGATGTAATCCATGGATACAAGACCGTTGCCCCCATTCCCTTGGCGGAAGCCGCCAGTTGGGATTTGGATGCCATAAAAAGATCGGCCCAAATTGCCGCCGACGAAGCTGCAGCTGTGGGTATCAACTGGACGTTTGCCCCCATGGTCGATATATCCCGCGATGCACGCTGGGGAAGGGTCATGGAAGGAGCGGGTGAGGACACCTACCTCGGAATGCAAATCGCTAAGGCCCGTGTAAAGGGTTTTCAGGGTGATGATTTGACCAGCAACAATACCATTGCAGCCTGTGCCAAGCATTTTGCCGGATACGGCTTCGCAGAAGCAGGACGGGATTACAATACTGCAGATTTTGGTACCTCTACACTGTTCAACACAGTACTCCCACCGTTTAAGGCAGCAGTGGATGCCGATGTAAAAACAGTTATGAATGGATTCAATGTGCTCAATGGGGTTCCGGTTACTGGTGATAGCTATTTACAACGGGATATTTTAAAAGAAAAATGGGGCTTTGATGGCTTCGTGATTTCGGATTGGGCCTCGATTGGTGAGTTGGTGCCTCATGGATTTGCGGAAAATTTGGCCCAAGCGGCCGAAATTGCAGCAAATGCTGGTTCCGATATGGATATGGAAGCCACCGCTTATGTGACCCATTTGGCGGATAAAGTTAAAGCGGGAAAGGTTAGCGAAAGCCACATTGATGATGCTGTACGCCGTATTTTGACCGTCAAATATGAGCTAGGCCTCTTTGATGACCCTTATCGCTATTGCAACGCACAACGTGAAAAGGAACGTTTGAACCACAAGGAACACCATGCCGGTGTCCTGGATATGGCCAAAAAATCCATCGTACTGCTCAAAAATGAGGGCAATTTGTTACCCATCAAAAAGAACCAACCCAAAATCGCAGTCATTGGGGAATTGGCAAATGACAATAACAGTCCATTGGGCAGTTGGCGTTTGGGATCGGACAACAACACGGCAGTTTCTGTATTGGAAGGCTTAAAAAAGTTTTCTTCCAACATAACCTATGCCAGAGGACCAAAAGTATTTGACCCGGAAGCCAGTTTTCTGAACCACGTAAAAATCAACGAATCAGACGAGACAGGGATGGATGAGGCCGTGGCTTTGGCCAAGGAATCCGATGTTGTATTGATTGTACTGGGCGAACACGGTTTTCAAAGTGGCGAAGGACGAAGTCGTACCAAATTGGGATTGCCGGGGCTTCAATTAAAACTATTGCAAGAAGTTTACAAAGTAAACAAAAATGCAGTTTTGGTGCTTATGAACGGAAGGCCGCTGACCCTAGAATGGGAAGCCGAAAACATACCGGCCATTTTGGAAACGTGGCAATTGGGCACACAAACCGGGAACGCCATAGCCCAAGTAGTTTTCGGGGATTACAATCCCAGCGGTAAACTCCCTATGACCTTTCCCCGTAGCGTAGGACAGGTTCCCATTTATTACAATCACAACAGTACTGGTAGACCAAATCCCCAACCCAATGTGTTTTGGTCCCATTACAGTGATGAAAAGAATGAACCCCTGTTCCCATTTGGATATGGTCTAAGCTATACTACCTTTGCCTATTCCGACCTTAAAATTGACACCAGTGACAAAAACAACATAAAGGTTGAGGTCACCGTAACCAATATGGGGGAAAGGGAAGGTGAAGAAGTGGTCCAATTATACATCCACGACAAGGTGGCCAGTATAGTGAGACCGGTCAAAGAATTGAAAGGCTTCCAAAAAATCAATCTGGCTCCCAAAGCATCCCAAAAGGTCCAGTTCAATCTAACCGACAAGGAATTGGGATTTTATAACAATGCCTATGAGTTTGTTGTGGAATCGGGTACCTTTGACATAATGGTGGGCACCAATTCCCAGTTGGGTCTGCAGGGCAGTTTTACCCTAAATTGATGTAAAAATGATTCGATATTTTCTGATTTTTCTTATTGGCTTGGGCACACTTTGTGCACAGGAACAACTTCCCTTTGCAAAAGAAGTGAAGGAAATTGAACAACACACCCGGTCCATTTGGGACCAAAGCAAGGAAACCATCGTTTTCACCGGAAGTTCCAGCATTCGGTTTTGGAAAGATATCCAAGAACGCTTTCCGAGGCAACAAGTATTGAACACGGGGTTTGGGGGCTCCCAATTTTCCGACCTTGCTCTTTATCTGGATGAGTTGATATTGGATTACAGACCGGTAAAAGTGTTCATCTATGAAGGTGACAACGACATTTTTTCCAAAAAACGACCCCGAAATATCTTGAAAACGGCCCAAAAAATTCTGGGGCAATTACAGCAAAAAAGCCCTGGAATGGAAATTGTCCTGATATCTGCCAAACCAAGTATTTCCCGATGGAAATTTCGCGGAAAATACCGTCGTTTGAACCGTAAATTGGAAAAATTGGCCCACGAAACCGAAGGCATCGATTTTGTGGATGTTTGGTACCCCATGCTGGACAAGCGCAAGGTAAAACAGGATATCTTTGTGGAAGATGGCCTTCACATGAACAAAAAAGGATATGACATCTGGTACGATGTCATTAAAGATTATGTACAATAAAAATTAAACAACCGTGATTTACAGAACCCTATTCGTATTTGTTGCCATCATCGCTTTGGCAGCTTGCCAGCCCCAAAAAAAAGAAATCAATTATCCGAAAACGGATTTGGTGGCGGCACCCCTGATTCCGAAACCCGTTAAAACCATTGCTACCCAAAGTGCTTTTGGTTTGGATGCACAAACAGCCATCTATACGTCGACCAATGACCCAGCTTTTGAAGCAGTGGGGCAATTTTTGTCCGAGAAAATAAAGGGCAAAACCGGTTTGGATCTTGCTGTGAACAATACTTCGGATGCTACTGTGGAACGGTTGATCTTTATCAACCAATCCGACAGCACCGATTTGGCCACCCCGGAATCCTATCAATTGTACATTAAAAAGGACTCCATTTTACTGAACGCCAAAACAGCCGAAGGCGCATTTCGGGGAATCCAGACCCTACGACAATTGATTCCCGAACAAAGCAACGATACCTTGACAGACCATCCGCTTTGGGTGATTCCATCAGGTAAGATCATGGATGCTCCAAAATATGCCTATCGCGGTAGCATGCTCGATGTTTCACGCCATTTCTTTTCCGTGGACGAGGTTAAAAAATATATCGATGCCATGGCCTACTACAAAATGAATACCTTACATCTTCACCTTTCCGATGACCAAGGATGGCGCATCGAGATCAAATCCTGGCCAAAACTCACCGAAGTTGGTGGGGCTACCGAAGTTGGTGGTGGTGAGGGCGGTTTTTATACCCAAGAGGATTATAAGGATTTGGTTGCCTACGCGGCAAAACACCACATCACCATTGTTCCGGAAATTGATATGCCCGGCCATACCAATGCAGCTTCGGTAAGCTATCCATTTTTGAATGGAAATGGAAAAAAAGTAGAACCGTACACCGGAACTCAAGTAGGATTCAGCACCTTTGATGCGCAAAAAGATACGGTGTACAGCTTTTTGGATGATGTAATCGGTGAAATTGCCGCGATGTCTCCGGGCCCTTATTTCCATATTGGAGGGGACGAAAGCCATGTGACCAAAAAAAGTGATTACATACTGTTCATTGAAAAAGTGGAAAAAATAGTCCAAAAACACGGCAAGCGAATGGTTGGATGGAACGAAATTGCCCAGGCTAAAATTGACCCATCTACCATTGCCCAACTTTGGAGCAATCCAAAGGATGCGGAAAATGCGGCAGCTAACGGCTCAAAAATAATCATGTCGCCTGCACACAAAGCCTACTTGGACATGCAATACGACTCCCTAACCAAGTTTGGATTACATTGGGCCTCCTATATTCCTGTTGACGTGGGATACAATTGGGATCCCGAAACCATAGTGGAGAATTTACCGAAGGAAAGTATTTTGGGCATTGAAGCCCCACTTTGGTCAGAAACCATTAGTAACATTGCAGAACTGGAATACTTGGCGTTCCCTAGATTAATTGGCTATGCCGAACTGGGCTGGTCCCCTACCGAGCATTTGAATTGGGAAGACTATAAAGAAAGGTTGGCCAAACAGGCTGCCTATCTGGAGAAAATGAACATCAATTATTACCCAAGTAAATTGATCGACTGGAAAAAGGATTAAGAATTATTCTTCCTCAATAGAGGCATCGGCGGCAGCTGGTGCCTCTTCTTCTTTTACTTCTACCTCAACAAATTCAGTGATATTATTGTCCACAAGAATGTTGTACCACTGGATGATTTTTTTGATATCACTGGCATACACCCTATCCTCATCATAATTCGGCAATACTTCGAAGAAATATTCTTCCAATTCTATTTTTTCGGCCTTGTGGCTAATGGAAGTCTTATTGCCATCTTCCTTTTCCTTGATTTTTTGGAACACTTCTCGGAGCGGCATTTCTTCCTCCAAGGTATAAATGGCAATCTCGGACAATACGCTTACATTGCTTCGGATACCAACGGTTACCCGCTTGCCATCCAAAAGGGATTCGCCCACAAAACCACTTCGGGTCTGGGTCAATAATTTGTAAAGTCCAGGTTTACCTCCAATGGATAAAATCTTGTCAAGTGCCATGCAATATCAATTTATGCGCGCAAAAATATGTTTTTCTAGGAAACCGCGATTTTTTTAACGCCCTTTTTTGACATTCGGGAAACGCATTCGGTAATCCACGTCAATTTTTCCCTTGGAAATTTTCTCCAAACGGCTTTTCAGCAACCGTTTTTTTAGGGACGACAATTTATCGGTGAACAAAACGCCTTCGATATGGTCGTATTCATGCTGAATTACCCGTGCCAAAAGCCCGTCATAGGTTTCCTTATGGGGCTTGAAGTGTTCATCCACATAGCTAATGGTAATTTCCGGCTTGCGTTTTACATCCTCCCTAATATCGGGAATACTAAGGCATCCTTCATTGAATTCCCATTCTTTTCCACTCTCCTCCTCTATCTTGGCATTGATGAATACTTTTTTAAAACCGTTCAACGCCTTTTGTTCGGCCTCGGTTAGGTCATCATCATCCGAAAACGGAGTGGTGTCGATCACGAAAACCCGAATGGGCAGGCCAACTTGCGGAGCCGCCAAACCAACACCATGGGCATTGTACATGGTCTCCCACATATTTTCCAACAATTCGTTCAACTTGGGGTAATCCGTTCCAATATCCTTTGCCACTTTCCGCAATACGGGGTCACCGTACGCCACTATGGGTAAAATCATAAATCAAATTCTATTTAAATATGCCTGTAAAATCAAGGTGGCACTAATTTCGTCCACCAAGGCCTTGTCCCTTCGCTTTTTCTTTTTCATGCCACTGTCCAACATGGATTGAAATGCCATCTTGGAGGTAAAGCGTTCATCCTGTCGTTCCAATGGCATGGAAGGAAACTTGGCCTCCAACTTTTTCAAAAACTCCTGGATTGACTCCTCCGATTCGGATGCGGTGTTGTCCATTTGTTTCGGTAGGCCCACCACAATGCGTTCCACCGATTCCTTTTTCAAATAATTATCAAGGAAAGGGATGAGCTCCTTGGTCTCCACCGTGGTAAGTCCGGAAGCAATCAACTGCAACTCATCGGTTACTGCGATTCCGGTTCTTACTGTTCCATAATCCAACGCCAAAATTCTAGCCAAGAAATTTTTTTGGCAAAAATAACCCTAAAAATGTTATAGCCTTAAAATTGGCAGTCAATATTCTGAAGGGGGGCGTATCTTTGTGCAAAATTTAAGAAAAATGACCAATTTAAGGACGCTGATAGAAGAAGCGTGGGACAACAGAGCCCTCCTGGAAGAAGAACGGACCCAAGTGGCCATCCGCGAAGTGATCGAATTGATAGATATGGGTGAACTTCGCTGTGCCGAACCCAAAGGTGATGGATGGCAGATCAACGAATGGGTAAAAAAAGCAGTGGTACTATACTTCCCGATCCAAAAAATGGAGGTTTTGGAAGCTGGAATTTTTGAATATCACGATAAAATTCCCTTAAAAAAGGGCTATAAGGAGAAGGGAGTGCGGGTAGTGCCCCACGCGGTTGCACGTCATGGAGCCTACATATCCAGTGGCACGATTTTGATGCCGAGTTACGTGAACATTGGCGCTTATGTGGATGAAGGTACCATGGTGGACACATGGGCAACGGTTGGTAGTTGCGCACAGATCGGAAAAAATGTGCACTTAAGTGGTGGTGTGGGTATTGGTGGCGTCTTGGAACCCTTGCAAGCTGCGCCCGTAATCATCGAAGACAATGCCTTTATCGGTTCACGATGTATCGTTGTGGAAGGCGTTCGTGTCGAAAAAGAAGCGGTTTTGGGTGCCAATGTGGTATTGACCGCTTCAACCAAAATTATCGACGTTACCGGAGACGAACCTATAGAACTTAAAGGAAGGGTACCCGCTCGATCTGTTGTAATCCCTGGCAGCTATACCAAAAAGTTTCCTGCAGGGGAATATCAGGTACCATGTGCCTTGATCATTGGTAAGAGAAAGGAAAGTACCGATAAAAAAACTTCACTGAACAATGCACTTAGGGAACACAATGTAGCGGTTTAAATTTTCGTTTATTATACTATTGTAAGAATAGGGTTACTTTTTTTGTTAAAATGAAGCAACCCTATTTTATTTTTGTACTCTAGTGGGTACATACCAATACGATTATTGGAATTTAACACGAATCGGGTAGGGAATTTAAGGTTTGGATTGTTATAAGAAATATAGGCCTCAGAACAATTTTCAACCCTTTTTGATGTTATAATAAATGCCAGAGTAAACACGATACCAAAAAAATATGGCTGAATTGAGCACCCCAAAGCAAAAATTATCAGCACTCATCATCACCTACAACGAAATGGGTTACATTGAGCGATGCATTGATTCCATCACCTTTGCCGATGAAATTATTGTAGTGGACTCTTTCAGTACTGATGGCACCTTCGAATATCTTAAGAATCACCCAAAAGTTCAGGTAATCCAACATCCGTTCGAAAATTTTACAGCACAAAAATCCTTTACCCTGGCACAGGCCAACCATGATTGGGTGCTTTTTCTGGATGCCGATGAAGTGGTGAGCGAAATGCTCCAAAAAGAGATTCTGGCAACAATAAACAATCCATTTGCACATGAAGCGTACTGGTTTTACAGAAAGTTCATGTACCAAAACCAACCGCTACATTTCAGTGGCTGGCAAACCGATAAAAACCATCGATTGTTCCGCAAAAGCAGAGTTCGATTTGCCAAACATAAATTGGTGCACGAGACATTGGAGGTTCAGGGTACCTCTGGCATTTTCAAAGAGAGACTGACCCACTATTGTTTCAAGAATTATCAGGACTACAAAAGCAAAATGGTTAGCTACGGGCAATTAAAGGCCCAACAGGAATTCATTAATGGAAAAAGTTTCAACTATCTCAAATTAGCCATTAAACCAGCTTGGAAATTTTTCCATAATTATATCATTCGTCTGGGATTCTTGGACTTAAAAAAGGGTGTTTCAGTTTGTTATTTGAACGCCTTGAGTGTCGCTGTTCGATACCAACACTTGTACTTTTTGGAACAACAGTTCAAAAAAGCCATCAATTTCAAAGGATATTCAAAATCCAAAAGATTGCTCAGTGGCGATAAGAAAACTTTGGTTTCCCAATAAATCTGCTTTTCTAAAACAGGCAACCACTTCCTCCCTAAATTATCATACTTTAGCAATAGGGTTTTGATAACATGAAAGTAGTACTAGAAAGTTCCTCCTTATTTTTTAAGGAATATACCGGCATTCCATTTTACATCCTCAACCTACACCGAGCACTTTTGGAGCATAAGGAAGTTGATCCAATTTTGGGATTTAGACTTAAAAATCTTTTCAAAAAGAAAAGTGACCCCCTCAAAGAACTTTTGGGTCATCCACATGTTTGGTACGTGAACAATTTGCTGATACCTTATCAAAAGGCAGCGGTTGCACATACCCTGCATACGCCATTTCTCAATTTGAAGGGCTCCCTGAAAGTGGCCACCGTCCACGACCTAGCCGTGCATCTCCCTGAATTTGATTCGTATAATTTTGCGAGTCCATATTTTAAGGACAAACGATTCAAACTATTTGAAGAATTTACCAAGAAAGCGGATGCCATCATCACAGTGAGCGAGGCAACCAAAAGCGATTTTTTACGTTTTTTCGATTACCCTGAAGAGCAAATCCACGCCGTGCCCTTGGCCCCCTCCAAATTCAGCATATCGACAACAACTGTTGCTTCCGATGGGATTCTTAATCGATTTGGATTAACGGATAAAGGATATTTCCTATTTGTTGGAGGTGTCTCCTTGCGCAAGAACACCCTCAATTTGATAAAAGGGTACCATTTTTCAAAATCCAAGAACGATTTCAAATTGGTCATTACCGGAAAAATTCAGGATGACTGTGGGCAAAAAGTAAGGGAGTTTATTGCCAAGAACAACCTTGAAGAAGATGTGATCATTACCAATTACCTCGAAAAAGGAGCGGTGCAAGACCTATATTCACATGCCAAGGCTTTTCTTTTCCCAACATTTTATGAAGGTTTTGGCATACCCATCTTGGAAGCCATGCACCACGGATTACCGGTTCTGACGAGCACAACAGGAGCCGCACCGGAAACATCGGGGGGACATGCCATATTGGTCGATCCCTTCAGCCCTGAACATATTGGTGATGGAATTGACCAACTGGACACTTTGGACGCCAATCGATTGAAATCGGCCAAATCCTATGCAGAGCAACATACCTGGCAACGAACGGCGCAAATGACCGTGGATGTTTACAAGCAATATCTCTGATTTGGTTACGGTTGAAGGTTTGTCGGCCAAGAATATTGGCCTTTCGGCAGTGGGTCGTCATTTTTGTCTTATTTTTGACCGAACCCCCAAGAAAGTCAATCGAACATGAGAATAGGCTTCGACGCCAAGCGTATTTTTCACAATTCCACGGGACTTGGAAACTATGGTAGGGATGTTGTGCGAATTCTAAATTCACGGAACGACATTTCGCATTTTTTTCTGTTCAATACTAAAAAATCGAATAGGGAGAACGCCGTCCCAATGGACAAAGCGACCATTGTTTTTCCGAAAGGTTGGCTTTGGAAAAAAATTCCTTCCCTCTGGCGTTTGTTGGGCCAATGGAAACAAATCAACGAAAACAATTTGGACTTGTACCATGGTCTATCGGGGGAGATTCCATACAGTTTCAAAACAAACAGGGTCCCCAGAGTGGTTACTATCCATGACCTTATTTTCTTGAGCCACCCTCATTATTACAACCTTTGGGACCGAATCATATATAAACTCAAATTCCGGTACGCTTGCAGGATCAGCGACCATATCATTGCCATAAGCGAACAGACAAAAAAGGAGATCGTCAAATATTTTAAGATTGATCCAAACAAAATATCGGTGGTATACCAAGGCTGCCATGCCCTATTCAAAACGGCAATGGCGTCTTCAAAGAAACTTGAGGTCAAAACAAAATACAATCTCCCGGAATCGTATGTTTTGTATGTGGGAACGCTCCAAGACCGCAAAAACGCCTTGAACCTGATCAAGGCCATTCATGGTACCCAACAACACGTAGTCTTAGTGGGCAAGGAAAAGAAATATGCGCAAAAGCTGTATGCTTATGTGAAACAGTACCAACTCCAATCGCAGGTTACTTTTATTAAGGATGCCAATTTGGAGCAACTCGTGGCCATTTATCAAGATGCCACGGTATTTTGCTATCCGTCATTTTGTGAAGGTTTTGGGATTCCGATCATCGAAGCATTGTACAGTAGGGTTCCTGTCATTACCACAAAAGATGGCTGCTTTCCTGAAGCGGCGGGGCCCAATTCCATTTATATAGATCCAAACGATCCCGTGGACATCAGAAACCAGATTGAAAAATTGTTTGATGACCCAGAGGAGCGGGCAAAAATTGCAGCAAAGGGATATGATTATGTTCAGCGCTTCTCCGACGAAAAAGTAGCGCAAAACCTGATGGAAGTTTACCAAAAAGTGCTATAGTGGGGGCAATTTGTTTTTTCAATACGGCAAAGGCTTGGGGCGGAGGCGAAAAATGGCATTTTGAGGTGAGCAGTTACCTGCATCAAAAAGGACATAATGTAAAAGTTTTTGCCCGAAAGGATAGTGTTTTGCTCCAACGCCTCCAAGAAGCGGGCATTCCATCAGAAGGCGTCCACATTACCAACCTGAGCTTTTTGAACCCATTCAAACGGTGGTCCATCCAAAAAATGTTACAAAAGGGGAATTTCGAAACCATAGTGATGAATCTTTCCCGTGACATCAAAATTGCCGGGCCCTGCGCCAAAAAAGTCAATATTGCCAGGATCATTTACCGACGGGGCAGTGCCATCCCGATTAAGAACACCATTTTGAACCGCCATTACTTCAAAAATATACTGACCGAGGTACTTGCCAATTCCGAAGCGACCAAAAAGACCATTTTGGAAAACAACCCAAAATTGTTTCCGGCGGATAAAATCAAGGTCATTTATAACGGAATCGATATTGACTCCATAAATCAAACTGCGGCAAACGAAGATTCTTCGCAGCAAAAAGAAATCAAATTGGTAAACCTGGGCAGACTGGAATTTCAAAAAAACCAGGAGTTTTTGGTGCGGCTTTCCAAAAAATTGAAAGATAAAAATGTTCCCCATAAAATGATCATTGGGGGTGCTGGCAGACTAAAAGAAAAGTTGGAGCATATAGTCCGACAACTTGAAGTGACCGACACCGTTGAACTGGCAGGTTTTATTGACAACCCCATCCCTTTCATGCAAAAAGGTGATGTTTTTTTACTGTCGTCCCTTTGGGAAGGATTCGGGTATGTGCTGGCCGAAGCCGCCCTCTGTAAAAAACCGATAATCGCTTTTGATATCAGTAGCAATCCAGAACTCGTTGTCCATCAAAAAACAGGTTTTTTGGTGCCCTTGAACGATCTGGATTCCTTTGCCGACAAAGTGATTACCCTTTACAACCAACCTGACCTGCGAACCAAAATGGGTGAGGCAGGGTATCAACACATAACCACCCATTTTGACAAAAAGAAACAAATCAAAAAAATTGAAGCTTACTTGATAAATGGTGCATAAAAAGTCCCAAAAAATATCCGCATTGCTCATTACCCTGAACGAGGAGAAAAACATGGAGGAGATCTTGGATAATCTGAGTTTTGCCAATGAGATCATTGTTGTGGATTCTTTCAGTTCAGATAGTACCGCACAAAAAGTGAAGGAAAACGGAAAGGCCAAACTCATACAACGAGCCTTTAAAAATTATACCGATCAAAAGGGGTTTGCCATGGAACAAGCCACCCATGATTGGATCCTTTTTCTTGATGCAGATGAGCGTGTAACCCCGGAACTAAAAGATGAAATCCTGGACATCGTAAATTCTGAAACGGAAACAGCATCAGCCTACTATTTTCTAAGAACTTTCATGTTCCAAGATCAAGTGCTTCGCTTCAGTGGTTGGCAAACGGATAAAAACTACCGCCTTTTTAGAAAAAGTAAAGTGCATTTTGCCCAGAATCGTATTGTGCATGAAACTTTGGTGGTCGATGGGGAGTCGAAAACCCTAAAAAACCGCTTGATCCACTACTCTTACTCCAGCTATGAGGATTATAAAGGCAAAATGATCAAATATGGCACCATGAAGGCTCGGGATGAGTTTAAGAAAGGGAAGAAAGGCAGTTGGTTCCACAGTGTTTTTAGACCAACTTATAAATTTTTTAACCACTATATTCTGCGGCTTGGGTTTTTGGATGGCAAAAAAGGCATCATCATCTGTTATCTCAATGCCCTCGGCGTACATGCGAAATTCAAGGAATTAAAACGATTGAACAAACAAGACTGATCATGGATACATTTCAACACGAAATCAATCAATGTTATGCTGTACTAAAGGATGGTGGCCTAATTCTATATCCCACCGACACCGTTTGGGGCATTGGGTGCGATGCCACCAACCCAGAGGCTGTAAAAAAAGTGTATCAGCTCAAAAACCGTGAAGATACCAAGGCCCTTATTTGTTTGGTGGGCAACCAAGCCATGTTGGAACGCCATGTGCAAGAGGTTCCCGATGTGGCTTACGATATCATTGATCTTGCCACCAAACCCACCACCATTGTATTTGATGATCCAAAAGGCGTGGCCAAAAATCTGATTGCGGAAGACAACACGCTTGCGATTCGCGTAGCATCGGATAAGTTCTGCCAATACCTCATCAACAAGTTTGGCAAACCCATTGTATCCACCTCCGCCAACATATCGGGAGAGCCAACCCCAAAACGATTTGCGGATATCGCCCCCGAAATTTTAAAAGGAGTGGACTATGTGGTAAATTTGCCGGACGTAAATAAAGATCCTTCGCCATCCTCGATCATTAAACTGGGCAACGATGGCCAGGTGAAGGTAATCCGGGAATAAAACATGACGCAGGAGTTTCATACAGAAGCCATACAACATCCCATTTTTAAACTGATTGGTGAAGCCTCCGATGAGTTGGGTGTGGATGCCTATGTGATCGGCGGGTTCGTCCGCGACTATTTTTTGAAACGGGGTACGCCCAAGGATATTGATATTGTCGCTATCGGAAGTGGAATCGAACTTGCCAAAAAAGTAGCTTCCAAATTGAAGGGTAAACCCGAGATTTCCGTTTTTAAAAATTTCGGCACGGCCATGATCAAACACCATGATCTGGAACTTGAATTTGTGGGTGCCCGAAAAGAAAGTTACCATCGTGATAGCCGTAAACCCATAGTGGAGGACGGTACTTTGGAAGACGATCAAAACAGGCGCGATTTTACCATAAATGCCATGGCCATTACCCTGAACAAGGATACGTTCGGTAAACTTCTTGACCCCTTTGATGGCATTTCCGATTTGCATGAACAAATCCTCCGCACCCCATTGGAACCGGGTATTACCTACTCCGATGATCCTTTGCGTATGATGCGTGCCATCCGGTTCGCCACCCAGTTGAATTTTACCATTGAACTGAAATCGCTCCAAGCGATAACTGAAAATAAGGAGCGGATCAAGATTGTTTCCGAGGAGCGAATTGTGGACGAACTCCATAAAATCTTGTTGAGTCCCAAACCCTCCATGGGATTTAAACTCATGCACCAAACGGGATTGCTGCCTATTATTTTACCGGAATTGACAGCCCTGCAGGGAATTGAAGAAGTGGAAGGCCAACGCCATAAGGACAACTTTTGGCATACCTTGGAAGTGGTGGATAATATCTCGGAGGCCACAGATAACCTTTGGTTGCGTTGGGCCGCCCTTTTGCATGATATTGGCAAGGCACCGACCAAAAAATTCCATAAGAAAATCGGTTGGACCTTTCACGGCCACGAATTTGTGGGTTCAAAAATGGTGTACAAACTCTTCAAAAGGTTACGGATGCCCTTGAACGAAAAAATGAAGTTTGTACAGAAAATGGTGTTGATGAGCTCCCGTCCGATCATCCTTTCGGAAGACCATGTCACCGATTCTGCGGTACGCCGCTTGGTCTTTGATGCCGGGGACCATGTGGACGACCTGATGACGCTATGCGAGGCGGACATTACTACCAAAAATCCACGTAAACAGAAAAAATACAAGAACAACTTTTTGATTGTTCGGCAAAAAATTGTGGAGGTTGAAGAACGAGATCATGTACGAAACTTTCAACCGCCAGTATCGGGTGAGGAGATCATGCAAACCTTCAATTTGAAACCTTCCAAAGAGATCGGTATCATAAAAGAGGCCATTAAAGAGGCCATTTTGGAAGGTGAAATTCCGAACGAGTACGAAGCGGCCCATCAATTTATGCTCGAAAAGGGCAAATCCATGAATTTAAAAGTCCATTCAAAATGAAAAAAAACAAATATGTAGTGTATTGGTTGTTAACGGGATGTGCACTTATTTTTATCATGGTCCTAGTCGGTGGAATCACCCGATTGACGCATTCCGGACTATCCATTTCGGATTATAAATTGATCCATGGCACTCTGCCCCCAATGAACGAACAGGAGTGGCAAGAGGCCTTTGAGCTGTATAAGCAATATCCCGAATACCAAAAATTGAACAATCATTTTGATTTGGAAGATTTTAAGGACATCTATTTTTGGGAATGGCTCCACCGTGTCATCGGCAGGTTTATCGGAATCGTGTTTATTGTACCCTTCCTATATTTCCTGTTCACCAAAAAATTGGACGGACCAACCACCAAAAAAGCCATTATCCTATTGATCATGGGTGGTTTTCAGGGCTTTTTGGGTTGGTATATGGTCAAAAGTGGCCTGGTAGATCGGCCAGATGTCTCCCATTTTCGATTGGCAGCCCATTTGACCACGGCCTTTATCACTTTTGCCTATAGCTTTTGGGTGGCTCTGGATTTGATCTATCCGGATAAAAAAGAAGTGAATACTAAAATCAGAAACCTCATCCGTTTTGGATTGGTCGTTTTGCTCATCCAAATTATCTGGGGCGCCTTTGTCGCCGGATTGGATGCGGGCTTTATCCACAACCATTGGCCATTGATGAGCGATGGTAAATTGATCCACGAAACGGTCTTTATTGAACATCAGCCCGTAATCAAAAACTTTTTTGAAGGGAAAAGCGGGGTACAGTTCATCCACCGCTATTTAGCCTATGTGGTTGTAGGAATCATTGTGTATATCTGGTTCAAGACAGGACAAACACAACGTACGGCCCTCCAAGAAAAAGGATTGAAAATGCTTTTGGCTCTCGTTTTTGTGCAGTTTGTATTGGGCGTGCTCACTTTGATCTATGCCGTGCCCTTATGGTTGGGCATTGCACACCAAATCGGTGCATTTTTCCTTTTGGCGGCCATGACCTTTACCCTGCACCGATTCACCAAATAAGGGCTATTTATTGTACCTTTGTGCCCACTCAAAAATTTAATGGATGATTTATAAAATCAGGATAATACTTGATGCTGAGGAAGATATTTTTCGGGATATTGCGATAGAGGACAACAATACTTTGGAAGATTTCCACAATGCCATTACGCAATCCTTCGGTTTTGGGGGCGGTGAAATGGCCTCATTTTATACGTGTGACGAGGAATGGAACCAAGAAGAGGAAATTGCGTTGTTCGACATGAGCGAGAATGGGTCCGATATCCGACTGATGAACGAGACCACAATTGAAGATGTGTTGAGTGAGGAAAATCCCAAAATGATCTATGTGTACGATTTTTTCAGCATGTGGACCTTTTTTGTGGAACTGGCCGATATCGTTGAAAAAGAAGATGGAAAAGTTTATCCGGACCTACTCTTCAGTTTTGGTGAACTCCCGGATTCGCCACCTGAGAAAAAATTTGAAGCCGAACCCGGCGAGGAAGATGAGAATTTTGATGATTATCTCGACAACTACGACGATATGGATTTCGACGAAAACTGGAATTGAACATATTTTTCCAAGTCTTTCACCATTAACCTTTTGCCATTAACCCAATACCTTATACCCAAAAATGCTAAACCTATACAACGCCCAAATTGAAAGTATTTCATTGCACCGTGTCGGCAATAAGAGCAAGAACGAGACCGCCTTTTTGTCTGCGGAGCCTTTTACGTTGAACGATGAAATGTCTGGATTGCTTAAGGAATATTTTTTTAAACCCTTTCGGGAAAAAGAGGAAAACTATTACCGTTTTGCAAATGATGTGGATGTAGAGTTCAATGAGGTCTTCAAGTCGGTTGCCGAGCTTTTTGAAAATCCATCCAAGGGACATGAACTTTCCAAAAAAATCACCACCCATTTGTTTGAACAATCTAACCATCCGCATATCAAAAGTGGTGAGGTGTATGTGGTGCATTTTACCGACATGGTCGTCGACAACAAAAAAACAGATGCTGTTGGGATCTTCAAGAGCGAGTTGAAACACGATTTTCTTCAGTTTAAGGAAACCGAGCAGAATTTGGAGATATTGATCCGTCAAGGCATCAACATCAACAAATTGGACAAGGGCTGCATTGTCTTCAATCTGGAAAAGGAAGAAGGCTATAAAGTGCTATCGGTGGACAGCAACCGCTACGATGCCAAATATTGGTTGGAAAACTTTTTAGGTTTGGTTCCGTTGACCGATGAGAACTTTTACACCAAAAATTACCTGAAGTTCTGTCAAAATTTCGCGAAAGATGTGGTTTTACCGGCCGAGGACAAACAACAAGAGGTGTTGTTCATGAACCGGGCCGTGAACCATTTTGCCAAGAACGATGCCTTTGAGGAAACCTCATTTTTGAACGAGGTGATGGAAAACCCCGATTTAATTCCTGAGTTCAAACATTATAAGGTCGAGAAGGGTCCCAAATACAGTATTGAGGATGTATCCAACTTTGATATTGCCAACAAGGCCGTGAGCGATGCCCGAAGGAAAATCAAGAATGTGATCAACCTCGATACCAATATTCAGATCAAGTTGGATTTCATCAACCCGGAATCTGCCGAAAAATTTGTGGAAAAAGGTTGGGATGAGGAGCGACAGATGTACTACTACCTGGTTTATTTCAACAAGGAGCAGAAAAGCTAGAATTTTTTCTCGATGATCTGTTTCATGCTGACATCCTCATAGTTACGTTTAACAAAATCGAGGGCATAGGTCAATATTTCGCCCATGTTCTTGCTGTCACGAAAATTGATGTCTCCCGTAAGTTCCAATAGTTGGGCCTTTAGTAGTTCAATATTTTCGGGAGTGGAAATAACATCTTTGCGACAGGCTTCCAACAGGGCGGACAACCGTTGTCCCCAGCTCAAAATCCGCTTGGCAATAATGGACCGTTCCTCAACTATATATTGGTTCACCGAGTCCAATTTTAATTTATTCTGCACCATATCCACCATAACCTTGTTCTCCTTGAAGAACTGGGGTCGGTATACCTTTAATTTGCCTTCGTAGCACTGTTGGTCAAAATCGATGGCACGTATTTTATAGACCACGCTATCAAAATCGTGGGTAGGCACCACCACATAATTGTAGGAGCGCATGTCGCCCAACAAACGTATCATGCTCCGTTCATTGAACTTCACAAATTCCTTGGCAATCTGGGCTTTATCGAATTCTGAGAGTTCGGGCAGGTTTTTTTTGATGAAGACATCGCCCGGTATCCCCACAATATGTTCCTCAATAAGGGTATTCTCGTAGATCACGAAGTTGAGGTTGTAAGGCGAAAGCATGTGTTCCAGTTCCAGTCCGTACACCCGAGAAGCATCTGTTTTCTTTACATAAAGCAAAGTATAGTTATCGTTGAGGATGTTCCTGACCTTGATCCGGAACGGTTTGGAGTTCCCAAAGGTGCAATAATCCACATAATCCACGTTCAAATACTGCAAAATGGTATCGCTACCATCGGATACGAAAATGGAATATACCCGTTTAAGTGCCAGGTCGATCTCGTCCCGATCGTATTCGGCATAATACACACGTACCCAAAGGGTATCTTCGTCCTCAGCGTCATATACCGCCACACTGCCCGAAAACCGAAGCAGGTCTTCGTAATGGATGGGAATCTCAATTTTTCGATTGTAATAATCCAAATATTCATCCAGCTCTTTACTTATCGGATACGCCGGTTTTTTTTTGGACATCAATTTTTCTTCGGACATTGTATGGGACTTTTTGTAACAAATCGGTATAAACATCGTCAAGTTAGTATAAACCATTCAAAAAAACGACAGCATCCTTTGGAAACAATTCTGACCGTAAACCATCTCACCAAGAAATTTGGCTACCTCACCGCCGTTAAGGACCTTTCCTTCACCATTGAAAAAGGAAATGTCTATGGCATTTTGGGGCCAAATGGTAGTGGTAAATCCACAACCT
The DNA here is from genome assembly GCF_003992615.1 of Flagellimonas beolgyonensis. Taxonomy (GTDB): domain Bacteria; phylum Bacteroidota; class Bacteroidia; order Flavobacteriales; family Flavobacteriaceae; genus Flagellimonas; species Flagellimonas beolgyonensis. The sequence goes on along the minus strand of NZ_RZMY01000018.1, from coordinate 354,587 downwards.
TGGGAATCATCCTCAACGTGGTCAATCGCACATCGGGCGATTTTAGTTGGTTCGATGGCAACACCTCCACCCACGAAGCACTCAAAAAAGTTGGGGCCATAATAGAACGGCCCAACTTTTATCCGTACATGACCGCCATCCAAAATTTAAAATTGGTATGTAAGATCAAGGAAGTGCCGGATACCAAAATTCAGGAGAAATTGGAGTTGGTCGGACTTTGGGATCGTCGGAACAGTAAGTTCAAAACCTATTCGTTGGGTATGAAACAGCGTTTGGCCATTGCCTCTGCCCTACTCAACGACCCAGAAATCTTGATTTTGGATGAGCCTACAAATGGTTTGGATCCGCAAGGAATCCACCAGATCAGGGAAATAATTAAACAAATTGCAAGTCAGGGCACTACCATTCTGCTCGCTTCCCACCTTTTGGATGAAGTGGAAAAAGTGTGTTCCCATGTAGTGATCCTTCGCAAAGGGGAAAACCTGTATTCGGGTCCTGTGGAAAGCATGCTGGCCAGTCACGGTTTCTTTGAGCTGCGCTGTAGCGACCTCGACAAACTGAAGGAACTGTTGGAAAAAAATGCCAGTTTTGGGAAAATCGAAAATTTCAATGGTACGCTTACCGCCTATTTAAAAGAGGAAATGGATGCCGAATCGCTGAACAAAATGCTTTTTGAAAAAGGTATCGTGCTGTCCCATCTGGTAAAACGTAAAGAAAGCCTCGAAGAACAATTCCTAACCCTGACCAAAAACAACTAATCAAAAAACGAATGTTACGTCTCCTTCAAATAGAATTCATTAAACTCTGGAACAACAGGGCAAGCAAAATTTTAATTTTTTCCTATTTCATTCTGATATGCTGTATCGCACTTATATCTGTAATAAAATTTCCCTTTGGCGAAGGCATTAGACTTGCAGATTTAGGGATTTTTAATTTCCCATATATATGGCATTTAAATACCTTCATTGCATCTCTATTAAAGTTATTTTTTGCCATTGTTATTGTCTCCATGATATCCAACGAGTACAGTAACAAGACCATTAAACAAAATTTGATCGATGGCCTATCTAAGAAAGAGTTTTTAAAATCAAAACTTTCAATGGTATTTGCCTTTTCAATAATATCTACCTTATTTGTTTTTTTGGTGACCTTGATTTTAGGATTAATATATTCTGACTACAACCAACCCTCGATAATTTTTTCAGATTTATATTATCTTCTGAGTTATTTCATTAAAATATTTGCGTTCTTCAGCTTTTGTATTTTTTTAGGTATCTGGGTAAAACGCTCTGCTTTTGCATTGGGTTTTTTGATACTTTGGTATATAATGGAGAATTTAGGCATTCGATTTTTGGTATGGTGGCTATTCGGACAAAAATCATCAGAATCTGTTATGCCGTTTCTACCTTTGGAATCAATGGCAAATCTTATAAAGGAGCCTTTTACACGTTTTAATGCTGTACAATCAGTTGCACAACAAATAGGTGAAAACTTCACTAAAGATTATTCAACACATTGGTATGAATTTTTGATTGTCTTGGTTTGGACGGCATTATTCATCTATTTATCCTATGCCTTGTTGAAAAAGCGTGATTTGTAGTACGCTATCGAGTACGCAAAACAACTTAACAGATCGGTCTTCATTTTTCTTGATGATGTAACAAGTAATGTAAAGCTCTTTTCTCCTTGGCATTAATTGTATTCCCTTTGTTTCATTTTGGCTGATCCCTTTAGTATTTTTACCGAATGAAATTTCAGGTAGTATCGGATTTTAAGCCCACTGGGGACCAGCCAGAGGCTATTCGGCAATTGGTCGAAGGTATTGAAGGTGGTGTACCCCATCAAACCTTATTGGGGGTTACAGGTTCCGGTAAAACCTTTACGGTGGCCAATGTGGTGGAAACAGTACAACGGCCTACATTGGTGCTGGCCCACAATAAGACCTTGGCCGCCCAGTTGTACTCGGAATTCAAGCAATTTTTCCCGAACAACGCGGTGGAATACTTTGTATCCTACTATGACTACTACCAACCGGAAGCCTATATTCCGGCCAGTGGCCTATATATTGAAAAAGACCTGTCCATCAATGAGGATATTGAAAAGTTACGTTTGAGTGCCACTTCTTCTTTGCTCTCCGGACGAAGGGATGTTTTGGTGGTCGCTTCGGTATCCTGTCTTTATGGTATCGGGAACCCGATAGAGTTTCAAAAGAACGTGATCACGATCCACCGAGATCAAGTAATAGCGCGTACCAAATTTTTGAAACAACTGGTACAAAGCCTTTATTCCCGGACCACGGCAGATTTCAGAAATGGGAATTTTAGGGTAAAGGGTGATGTGGTCGATGTGTTTCCGGGCTATGCCGACCACGCCTTCCGCATTCATTTTTTTGGCGATGAAATCGAAGAAATAGAAGCTCTTGACCCCTTCAACAATAGGGTAATTGAAGTATATGATTCGTTGAACATTTATCCAGCTAACATGTTCGTTACCTCGCCGGACATCCTTCAAAATGCCATTCGGGAAATTCAGGATGATCTGGTGAAACAAGTGGACTACTTTAAGGAAATAGGCCGACCATTGGAAGCCAAACGCTTGGAGGAGCGCACCAATTTTGATCTGGAAATGATTCGGGAGCTCGGCTACTGTTCGGGTATCGAAAATTACTCCAGGTATTTGGATGGCAGGGAGCCAGGGACACGGCCGTTCTGCCTATTGGACTACTTTCCGAACGATTATTTGATGGTCATCGATGAAAGCCACGTGACCATTCCCCAAGTACATGCCATGTATGGCGGGGACCGCTCCCGGAAGGAAAATTTGGTGGAATATGGGTTTCGTTTGCCCGCTGCCATGGACAACCGCCCCCTTAAGTTTGAGGAATTCGAAGCACTTCAGAACCAAGTGATCTATGTGAGTGCTACACCAGCTGATTACGAACTGGAACTCAGCCAAGGGGTTTATGTGGAACAGGTGATCCGACCGACCGGATTGTTGGACCCCATCATCGAGGTACGGCCCAGTGCCAATCAAATTGATGATTTGGTGGAGGAGATACAGCAACGGGTGGAATTGGATGAACGGACCTTGGTGACCACCCTGACAAAACGGATGGCCGAGGAACTGACCAAGTATCTGACCCGAATCGATATTCGATGTCGCTACATCCATAGTGATGTGGATACGTTGGAGCGGGTAGAGATCATGCAGGATCTGCGAAAGGGCCTTTTTGATGTCCTGATAGGGGTTAACTTGTTACGGGAGGGACTAGATTTGCCCGAAGTTTCGTTGGTAGCTATTCTGGATGCGGACAAAGAAGGTTTTTTACGCAGTAATCGCTCGTTGACCCAAACCGTGGGCAGGGCAGCCCGAAATTTGAACGGTAAAGCCATTATGTATGCCGATACCATTACGGATAGTATGCAAAAAACCATTGATGAAACCAACTACCGAAGGGACAAACAAATGGCCTATAACAAAGAACGCGGTATTACACCCAAGGCGTTGAACAAAAACTTGGACAATGCCCTGGCGAGGAATTCGGTGTCCACCTATCATTTTCAAAAGGAAGAATTGCGTGCCGCAGAACCGGATTTGGCCTATTTGACCCAGGATCAAAAAGAAAAATTGATTCGGGAAAAACGCAAGGCCATGGAGAAAGCGGCCAAAGAACTCAACTTTATGGAAGCGGCAAAGCTAAGGGACGAAATCAAAATGTTGCAGGAAAAGGAATAAAAGACAGCGCCCCCCGAACATTTCTGCAGGAGGGCGCCATCAAACTAACCAACTAATCCAACCATCATGAAACACCTATAGTTGGTGTATTTTTACCTTAAGCAATTTCAATCATTCGCTTTGGTTTGGGCAATGCCTCTTGTTTTTTGGGCAATGTCAATCTCAAAATACCATCCTCATATTTTGCATCAATTTTTGCCCCATCCACTGTATCGGGAAGGGTAAAAGCTCTTTTAAAGGAAGTGAATGAAAATTCTTTACGTGTGTAATTGTCCTTGTTTTCTTCGTTCTCGGTCTGGACCTCACTGGAAATGGTCAATACATCATTATCGATCTCTACGCTGAAATCGTCCTTTTTCATACCGGGAACTGCAAGTTCCAATTCAAAATTTTCGGTATTGTCCTTTATATTGACCGCAGGAACAGAAGTATTCCACTTTTCCGTTCCACCGAACCAATCAGGACCCATAAACTCGTTCATCAAGGATGGAAAAAACAGGTTGTTTCTTTTTACTATACTCATGGCGATTCAATTTTAGTTAAACATTTAAATCAACCTGTATAGGACAAAAGGCATACCAATACCATTAAACTGCCTTTATGGCATTTATAGAAAGAAAAAAACATGTCATTTTGACATTAATTGTAATGTGCTTTGAAGATGTCAATCAGCACATCCGGCGGAACCACGTTGTCTGGGTATTTGTGCATCACTTCCAAAACCTGGCCAATGGCAACAGGCGGAAGGCCCATTTTAAGCCCTATATTGTAAAGGGTATTGATCTCCTTTTTATGTTGTTCTTGGTCTACATTCATCAACAACAACAACCTATGGAACTGTACAATGCGCTCCGCTTGGGTCTTGAGGGGCACTTTGGGTGATTTTTGCCTGAGAAGACCTTCGAAAGTAGCCTCATCAACCCCAAGGTTATTCGCAACCTTGAGCAAAAATTCATACTCGGATTGTTTTAACGTATGGTCCACCCTGGCAAAGGCAATCATCTCAGAAAGTATGCTCAACTTTTCTTCGTAGGTGCTCATAAATCTTTGTTTTGGAAGACGTTCCTCTAATACATAACTCCAAAACCTTCATTTTAGTGCACAAAAAAGGCCTTGGGGTTCCAAGGCCTTACTAGCTAATTCGAATAATTTTTACAATTATTCAGTGATTCGTACCGGCACTTCGTAAACTTTGCCAGGTACAATTTTATCCAATTCAACTTTTTGATAGTTCAATCGATTTTTAACAAAACCTTCCAAGGTTTCATTTTTGGTGTCGACAGAAAGTACAATCAATTCGGCGTCTTCATTAATGATAAAACGCACTTCTGCTTTCAACTCATCCGCTTCCACGTTGAATTGATTCTTTTTCAGCATCTCATAAATTTGTGAGGATAGGCTTTTTACTGGAACTTCTTCGTTGCCCATGTTGGCAAACACACCTACGGCAGCAAATAGCATGGCAGCTACCATTACAGCTTTAATTTTTCTCATGATTTTGTTTTTTGATGTATTGATGAATGATTTGTTGTTCTGTCAAAAAAATGCATTGATTTAAATGACTTCACAATTATAAGACTGGAAAAAAAATGAATTGTTACAGGTCAAATCGGATTTAACCGAAGTTTAACGATCTTGTTTTTAGGGTGGATCTGTTCAAATGCCCGTCAAATTTAGCGTTTGCGAATTATTTAACATTTTCCCGGAAAGTTGAGGAATTTTATAATTTTTCAATTTTTTAACTAAATTATTGTATGGTTTAGCCCCGAAAAAATATCAAAAAAAAAAAAAAAGGGCGACATTAAAAAATGTCACCCTTTAAGTGTTATTTTTTTAGGATTGTTAGTTATCCCAATACTTCTTTTACTTTATCAGCCGCTTCTTGGAATTGCACTGCAGAGTGTACCGCCAATCCAGAGTTGTCGATAATTTCCTTGGCCAATTCGGCATTGGTACCCTGCAATCTTACAATGATGGGCACTTTAATGGCATCTCCCATATTTTTATAGGCATCCACAACACCTTGGGCAACACGGTCGCAACGAACGATACCACCAAAAATATTGATCAGGATGGCTTTTACGTTGGGATCTTTAAGGATGATCCTGAAAGCTTCCTCTACCCTTTTGGCATCAGCTGTTCCTCCAACATCCAAAAAGTTGGCTGGCTCACCACCGGCCATTTTGATCAAGTCCATGGTTGCCATGGCCAAACCGGCTCCATTTACCATACAGCCCACGTTACCATCAAGATCGACATAATTCAATCCAACTTCCCTAGCTTCCACCTCGATTGGATTTTCTTCCCGAAGATCGCGCATTTCGGCATAAGCCTTTCTTCTGTACAATGCGTTGTCGTCTATGGTCACCTTGGCATCAACGGCCATGATTTTATCGTCAGAAGTCTTCAAAACCGGGTTGATTTCGAAAAGGCTGGCATCACTCTCCACATAAGCCCTGTACAAGGCAGAAACGAATTTTACCATTTCCTTGAAAGCTGTTCCGGACAAGCCCAAATTAAAGGCAATGCGTCTGGCCTGGAATGGCAAAAGTCCCAGCCCTGGGTCTATCTCCTCTGTAAAAATCAAGTGTGGTGTTTTTTCGGCCACTTCCTCAATATCCATTCCCCCTTCGGTGGAATACATGACCATATTTTTTCCAGTGCCCCTGTTCAACAACACGGACATGTAAAATTCGTTGGTTTCACTATCACCGGGATAATACACATCCTCGGCCACCAAAACTTGATGTACTTTTTTGCCTTCAGCGGAAGTTTGTGGTGTTACCAGGTTCATTCCAATAATGCTACCTGCCAACTCCTCGACCTCCTTCAAGTTTTTGGCCAGCTTTACACCGCCACCCTTTCCTCGGCCTCCTGCATGTACCTGGGCTTTTATAACGTGCCATCCGGTACCGGTTTCTTGGGTGAGCTGTTTTGCGGCATCCACCGCCTCCTTGGCATTTCGGGCAACGATTCCTCTTTGCACCCTTACTCCGAAACTGGCTAAAATCTCTTTTCCTTGATATTCGTGAAGGTTCATCTGTGAATTTACTTTTGTTTGCCGACAAAAATAGAAAACAACGCCGACAAATTGAAGTCGATAAATGAATAATTACCAATTAAAGGCAGTATTTCGCCCAAGCGGTACTATATTTTAAAATCTGGGAAGTCCAAGGGGTCAAAATTTTTAAAGTGACCGTTCATTTCGATGACTGTCTTGGTTCGGTTTACCTCTGTCAACACATGGGCAGTGGCTTCCAAATGGCTTTTGATAAACATCAACCGATCCGACTCCCTGCGCATTTGTAGCAATTCGTATTCTTGATGGAAAGACAAACCCATTTTATGGGCCAATGAATAGCTGTTGAATTGTTTGGGCGGTGTTCTGGTGAAGGGTACGTCCATTAAATCATATAGCTCTTCCACCTTTTGGAGCACTTCCAAACGGAGCTCATCCGAAGCATCGTTTTCCATATCCAAAAAGTCTACTTCACCACCACCATACAATTTTCCTTGCATCTGCCTTTCATAGGAGCGTACCTTGAAAATTTGGCGCGCCACACAGACAACATCCATTTCTCCGTTGGGATAGGTATTCACCACCTCTACCAATTGTACTTCCGTTCCAAATTTTATCCCATTATCTATAAAAACTGGAATCCCAAAGGTAAGCGCCTCTTTTCTGCAATCGTTTATCAACTGTTTATAACGTTCCTCAAAAATGTGGAGCGGCACAGTTTCTCCCGGATAAAAAACAGATTGCAATGGAAATAACGGCAGTTTCATGTTCAACAATTTGCTTAAAAATACAATGCTGACCCGAAAGCACCAAGCCTCCACAAAAGAACAATGTTATATATACAACTTAATGTTAAATAAATATATTATTTGTTTTTTATTCTTGTGTAACAGCCCAACATCCTTTAGTTTTGTTGTTTTAAGACTGATATAGCATGAATTCCAAGGATTTATTGAAACTTGTTGGGCAATTTGGCGCTCCCTTATATGTGTACGATGCGGATAAGATTACTTCCCAATATAAAAGATTGACCAAGGCTTTTGAAGGTGTACCCCATTTACGATTGAACTATGCCGCGAAGGCACTCTCCAACATTAGCATTCTTAGATTGATGAACAGTTTGGGCAGTGGCCTGGACACGGTTTCGATTCAAGAGGTAAAACTTGGGCTAATGGCCGGTTTTAAACCGGAATCCATCATTTTTACCCCTAACGGCGTTTCCTTGGAAGAGATCGAGGAAGCTGCATCGCTTGGGGTTCAGGTGAATATTGACAATCTTTCCATTTTGGAACAGTTTGGCAGCAAACATCCGGACATTCCTGTTTGCATCCGTATCAATCCACACGTGATGGCGGGCGGTAACACGAAAATTTCTGTGGGACATATCGATTCCAAGTTTGGGATCAGCATTCATCAAATTCCCCATTTGCTGCGCATTGTGGAATTGACCAAGATGAACATCAACGGCATCCACATGCATACGGGAAGTGATATCCTGGACATCGATGTCTTTTTGTATGCTTCGGAAATTCTGTTCGAAACAGCCAAAAATTTCAAAGACCTTGAGTTCATCGACTTTGGAAGTGGCTTTAAAGTTCCATACAAAGAAGGTGATATCCAGACCAATGTGGAGGAGCTTGGTAAAAAGTTGACAACCAGATTCAACGAGTTCTGTCAAGAATATGGCAAAGATCTGACCTTGGCCTTCGAGCCCGGAAAATTTTTGGTAAGTGAGGCAGGGTATTTTTTGGCCAAGGTAAATGTGGTAAAACAAACCACATCCACTGTTTTTGCCAGTGTGGATTCAGGATTTAACCACTTAATTCGACCCATGTTGTATGGTTCCAGTCATGAAATCGTGAACATTTCAAACCCGGAGGGCCGCGAACGCTACTATTCCGTTGTGGGTTATATCTGTGAAACCGATACGTTTGGCAGCAACCGAAGAATCAATGAGATATCCGAAGGCGATATCCTCTGTTTTAAAAATGCCGGCGCCTATTGCTTTACCATGGCCAGCAATTACAACTCCAGGTACCGACCTGCAGAAGTTTTGTGGTACAAAGGAAAGGCGCACTTGATTCGGGAGCGTGAGACCTTTGATGACATTATCAAAAATCAAGTAGATCAAAAAGCACTTTTCGAAACAACAAAAACAGAAACCGTAAAGTAGCATGGAAGTGATTTCCTTGATACTTGCCATCATATTCATTTTCTTATCAGGGCTCCATTTGTATTGGGCCCTTTTTGGTTTAAAGGACCCGGCATCGGTACTTCCTGCCGATACCGATGGAAGCTTAAAGATGCGACCTGGTAAATTGGGAACAATACTGGTTGCCCTATTTCTGGCATTTTTCGCTTCCATTTACCTGAATAAGGTGTTGAATTTCTTTCATTTTGATGGATTACAATACATTTCAACGGGTATCGGAATTTTGTTTTTGTTGCGGTCCATTGGGGATTTTAAGTATGTGGGCTTTTTTAAATCCATTAAAGGAACTCGATTTTCAACAATGGACCAAAGGTACTATGCTCCCTTAGCATTGGTTGTCAGCCTTTTAATTTTGGCTTTGGAGCTGTGGGGCTGAATACTATTTTGGCACAATTTTCGTTAGATTTGTATTGAACGAACGACTATTATGTCCAAAACCGAGATGATGCGCGCAACAATTACCCAAATCAGCTTATTTTTTCTACTTCTTATTGGCTCACAGGCCAGTGCCCAAGACATAAAATGGTTATCCTGGGAAGAGGCTGTTCAGCTATCCCAAACCGATGCCAAACCCAAAAAGATGTTTATCGACGTCTATACCGACTGGTGTGGATGGTGTAAAAAAATGGATAAGGAAACCTTTCAACATCCTGAAGTGGCCAAGTACATGCAAGAGAACTTCTACATGGTGAAAATGGATGCAGAAGGAAAAGACCCCATTGAATACAAAGGCAATACATTCAAGTATGTTCCCTCTGGCCGAAGAGGCTACCATGAGTTGGCCGCAGCCCTATTGCAAGGCAAAATGAGCTACCCTACCGTGGTTTTTTTGGATGAGGAAATGAACATGTTGTCCCCGGTACCCGGATACCAGCAAGTGGGTCCATTCTTGCAGATTGCCAAATATTTTGGCGATAACATCTACAAGGACAAGGACTGGCAGAGCTACGCCGGCAAATAACAGGCTTCTTCCAACCCTTATTTATCTACTATAATTCGGGCTTTCTTTGGTGATGGTCACATTATGTGGATGGCTTTCGTGAATACCACTTGAGGTAATCTTCACAAAACGCCCTTTTTCTTTCAATGCAGCAATATCCATCGCCCCACAGTAACCCATTCCAGCACGCAGTCCACCTATAAATTGGTGCATGCTTTCGTAAAGATCACCTTTGTACGGCACTCGGCCCACAATGCCTTCTGGTACCAATTTTTTGATATCATCTTCCACATCTTGGAAATAACGGTCTTTGGAACCTTCTTTCATGGCTTCCACAGAACCCATACCCCGGTACGATTTGAATTTTCTTCCCTCGTAAATAATGGTTTCACCTGGTGATTCTTTGGTACCGGCCAATAATGAGCCCAGCATTACCGTATCGGCACCTGCTGCAATGGCTTTGGGAATATCACCGGTATATCGGATACCACCATCAGCGATAACAGGAACACCACTGCCCTTAATGGCTGCAGCCACTTCCAAAACCGCAGAAAACTGTGGAAAACCAACACCTGCTACCACACGTGTGGTACAAATGGAACCTGGTCCAATACCCACCTTCACCGCATCGGCACCGGCCTCCACCAAATATTTGGCAGCCTCCGCGGTGGCAATGTTCCCCACTACCACATCCAACTCAGGGTAGGATTTTTTGACCGATTTCAAAATACTGATTACTCCTTTTGTATGACCATGGGCTGTATCTATAACAATGGCATCAACCCCTGCATTTACCAAGGCACCTGCACGTTCCACCGCATCGGCAGTAACCCCGATGGCTGCGGCTACCCGCAAACGGCCGTATTGGTCTTTATTGGCAATGGGTTTTTGGGTCAATTTGGTAATATCCCGAAATGTGATCAATCCGATAAGTTCGTCGTTATCATTGACCACCGGGAGTTTTTCAATCTTGTTTTCCTGCAAGATCACTTCAGCTTGTTCCAAGGAAGTCCCCTCAGCCACTGTTACCAAATTTTCCGAAGTCATCACCTCGGAAATCGGTCTATCGTTGTCCTTCTCAAAACGTAGGTCCCGGTTGGTGACAATACCTATCAATTTTTTCTTATCATCCACAATTGGAATTCCACCAATACTATGCTCCTTCATACTTGCCTTGGCATCGCGAACTGTGGAATTTAACGGAAGTGTCACGGGGTCCATGATCATACCACTCTCGGCACGTTTCACCTTTCTTACCTTAAGCGCTTGCTGCTCTATAGTCATGTTCTTGTGCAGCACCCCAATACCTCCCTCACGTGCCATGGCAATGGCCATACGCGATTCGGTCACCGTATCCATGGCCGCAGAGACAATGGGCACATTGATCGTAATATTTCTGGTGAATTTGGATTGGATGTTTACTTCCCTGGGAAGAATTTCTGAGTAAGCAGGCACAAGAAGAACGTCATCATAAGTAAGTCCTTCGCCAACAATTTTGTTAAGGTGGGCTTCCATTGCAATTACCGATTAATTGCGTGCAAATATACCACTATTTTAATCAATGTATGGCATGCAACTTACTTTCTGCATAATTAGTAATTCCTTACCCCCCACAAATTTATACACCCCACCCGTTGACAATCAATAAATTCGTGAATTTTATTTTTATTTGTTCTAAATAAAATTTGAATTATTGATTCCACACCCTACATTTGCAGCAAAATTAATTCATTATTTGTAATCAGTCTTAATTAATACAATGCAACGATATACTTTACTAACAGCCCTTTTTAGTTGCCTGTTTCTTTCTGCACAACAAAATCAGATCAGCAACGATTCTTCCTTGATCAAGTTGGATGAGGTGGTTCTTTCCGCCAAAGTAATTTTTGGAAGCAAGTTTGTCGCCAAAAACCGAACCGGTTCTTCCTACTACCTTTCCCCCGAGGAAATCAAAAAATTCAATTACACCGATATCAACCGAACCTTACGCACAGTACCTGGGGTCAACGTGTATGAGGAAGATGGTTTTGGTCTTCGCCCGAACATCAGTTTGCGAGGTACATCACCCGAACGGAGTTCCAAAATTACCTTAATGGAGGACGGGGTTCTTATCGCTCCGGCACCCTACAGTGCCCCTTCTGCCTACTATTTTCCAACCATTGCCCGTATGCAGGCTGTTGAAATTTTGAAAGGAAGCAGCCAGGTGCAATTTGGTCCGTATACCACGGGTGGTGCCATCAACATGATCTCCACCGAGATTCCCGATAATTTTGGAATTTTCTTGAACAGTAGCTATGGTAGTTTCCAAAGTGGTCGCATCCATGCACAATTGGGTGATAGCCGTAAAAATTTTGGGTATTCCGTGGAATACCTCAACTACAATTCCAATGGCTTTAAAAACCTTGAAAATGGTGCCAATACCGGTTTCGATAAGAACGACTTGGTGGCCAAATTCAAGGTGAACACCAATCCCGAGGCCAAAATCGGGCAAGAGTTTGAGGTCAAGTTTCAATACTCCGACGAAACTTCCAATGAAACCTACTTGGGATTGACCCAGGAAGATTTTGATGCCAATCCCTTCAGCCGTTATGCCGGCTCCCAAAACGACCAAATGAATGCCGATCATTTCCAGATCATGGGAACCCACGCTTTAAAATTCAGTGATCAATTCCAGATTACCACCGTGGGCTATCTCAACGATTTTAGCCGAAACTGGTACAAAGTCGATTTTGTGACCATCAATGGCGAACGACAAGGAATTGGCACCATTTTCGGTGACCCAACAACCTATGCCCCTTACTTGGATTTGGTTAAAGGAACCACCAATAGTGGTGCCGACGATACCCTAAATGCGAGAAACAATAACCGGGATTATCTTTCCACCGGAGTACAGACCAAGTTGGATTACCACTGGAATGGCGAAAATACCTATCATGATCTGGAAGTGGGCCTCCGATACCATTATGATGAAGAGGACCGTTTTCAGTGGTTGGACGATTACGCCATGGTGAATGGAAACTTGCAATTGGTCAACGCTGGTATTCCCGGCACCAACGCCAACAGAGTTAGCAGCGCAAAAGCCTTTGCCACCTATGCCATGTACAAATTAAAAATCAACGAACTTACCTTGACCCCTGGCCTTCGTTATGAAAACATTACGTTGGAACGTTTGGATTACGGTACCAACGATGTGGACCGCACCGGAAGCAACCTTTCCGAAAGACAAAACAAAGTGGATGTGTTCATCCCCGGTATCGGTTTCAACTATAATTTTGATGCCCTGTCCATTTTTGGTGGTGTGCACAAAGGATTTTCACCGCCAAGCAACCAGCCTGGCGAAAATCCCGAGGAAAGCATCAACTATGAGTTGGGTAGCCGTTTCTCTTTTGCCGGTATTTCGGGTGAAGTAGTTGGTTTTTACAACGATTACAGCAACCTTTTGGGAAGTGATCTCGCTGCAACCGGTGGAACAGGTTCTTTGGATCAATTCAATGCCGGTGAAGTTAAGGTACAAGGAGTGGAATTGCTGCTCAATTATAACTTTTTGGAGAACAACGACAGTTTTCAACTGCCCTTTACTTTTGGTTACACGTTGACCGACACTGAGTTCTTGAACAGCTTTGGCAGTGAAAATGATATTTGGGGTGAAGTAACCGCCGGTGACGAACTGCCCTATATTGCCAAGCACCAGTTCAATGCCTCCTTGTCATTGGAGCATCAAAAATTTGAAGTGAACCTAAGCGGTCGTTACAATGGTGCCTTCAGGACCATGGCGGGCAATGGGACCATACCTGCTGACGAAAAGGTTGCTTCCAATTTCATCATCGACTTGGGTGGCCGCTACAAATTCAATGACCACATTGCCGTTACAGCAAATGCCATCAACCTATTGGATGAAACCTATGCTGTGGCCCGAGTGCCCGCAGGTCTTCGACCAGGACATCCCTTTGGTGTATATGCCGGAATAGAGATTCGCTATTGATCTTTACTTGTGAAGTGATTAAAGGGTGCCTCAAAAAGGTGCCCTTTTTTAATGGTAGACGGTAAACAATTCGGTGGCCTTGTTAAAGGCGGCCTCAAATACCATCCAATTGACCCCGGTATCTGCCCTTTCGGCTGTAAAGTAGGATAACATTTTTTCGGTGGGCATGTTGCCCGTCAACTCATCCTTGGCCATAGGACAACCGCCAAATCCTTGAACTGCGCCATCAAAACGACGACACCCCGCCTTAAAGGCGGCATCCACTTTTTCGTGCCACTTGGTCGGTGTGGTGTGCAAATGCGCCCCAAACTCAATATCGGGATATTTGGGAATCAGGTTGGAAAACAGATGATCAATCACTTCAGGTGTGGAACTGCCAATGGTATCGGAGAGGGATAAGATCTTGGTGCCCATGGCCGCCAATTTTTCGGTCCATTCCCCTACAATGTCCACATCCCAGGGATCCCCATACGGATTGCCAAATCCCATAGAAATATAGGTCACCACCTCTTTATCGTGTGCATTGGCCAAATCCAAAATGCCCTTCAATGTTTCCACGGATTGGGCAATGGTCTTATGCGTGTTCCGCATTTGAAAGTTTTCGGATATGGAAAAAGGGAATCCCAAATAATCAATGGCTTGGTACTGACAGGCATCTTCTGCCCCACGTACGTTGGCCACGATGGCCAATAGTTTGCTTTTGGTCCGCGACAGGTCCAATTTGGCCAATACTTCAGCGGTATCCTGCATTTGGGGAATGGCCTTGGGGGATACAAAACTTCCAAAATCGATGGTATCAAAACCGCAGCCCAACAAGGATTGGATGTACTTGACCTTTTCATCCGTAGGAATGAAGGTCTTTATGCCCTGCATGGCATCCCGTGGACATTCTATGAGCTTGATCTTGGACATAGGCAGTGGTAAAAATAGTACTATTTATCCGATATGACCAGATAGATAGCAATGCCTACAAAAACGATGATCTGCACCCATTTCAGGCACCATCCCGCGCTTTGGTGGTTGGTTAAATAGGAAGATATTTTACCCGCAAGCACGGCAATGGTGCCAAATACCAAAAAGGCGGAAAACATGAACAAGAGGCCCAAAATGTAAAATTGAAGCACTGTGTTCAAGGTATCGCTAAATAAAAACCCGGGGAAAAAGGCCAAAAAGAAAATAGTCACCTTTGGATTCAACACATTCATGGTAAAGCCAGTCCAAAACAATTTTTTGGAAGACCTTGAGCTGTTATCGCTGCTCAATACAATGGAAGCATCACTTTTGAAAACCTTGTAAGCCAAATACAACAAATAGGCCGCACCAAAAAGTTTGATGGCAAAGAAAAGGGTATCGCTTCTTTTAATGATTTCGGATACCCCGAACGCCAACAGGGTCGTATGCACCAAACAGCCACTCACAAGTCCCAAAACGGTTGCCAATCCCGATTTTACCCCGTTGCTGATGCTTTGGGTGAGCACAAAGATATTATCAGGTCCAGGCGAAATGGCCAATGCCAGGGAAGAAACAAAAAACCCGATCAAAATGGGGTATTTAATGGTCTCCGATGCCAGCATGAATAAACTCTCCATGGGTTAGGTGGTTCGCGCCAAAACCGCTTTGTTGATTTTCTTGATGAGACCGGGGCCTTCATAAATGAAGCCCGTATACAGTTGCACCAAATCGGCACCGGCATCCAACTTTTCCAAAGCATCCTCGGCGGAATGAATCCCTCCCACACCAATGATTGGAAATGCCTTATTGCTTTTCTCCGCCAAAAACCGAATTACTTCGGTACTTCTTTCTCGCAAGGGTTTACCACTTAACCCACCCTGTTCTTCGGTAAGTATCAAGTGCGACTTCAACCCTTTTCTTTCTATGGTCGTATTGGTGGCGATCACCCCATCAATTTTAGTATCGTCCACAATTTCGATAATGTCCAAAAGCTGTGCATCGGTAAGGTCTGGGGCTATCTTCAACAAGATGGGCTTTTCTTTGCCTTTGTGCAGTTTCGCCTGTTTGGCATTCTCCTTTTTCAGTTTTTTGAGCAGATGGGTCAAGGGCTGTTTGTCCTGTAGCTCCCGTAACCCTGGTGTATTGGGCGAACTTACATTGACTACAAAATAATCCACATGCGCAAAAAGGGCATCAAAACAGATCAGATAATCCTTGATGGCCTCTTCGTTTGGGGTGACCTTGTTTTTACCAATGTTACCGCCTACGATGACACGGTGTTTTTTCATCAGCTGTTCCACTGCTTCATAAACACCTTTGTTGTTAAAGCCCATACGATTGATGATGGCCTTGTCCTGCACCAACCGAAACAATCGCTTTTTGGGATTTCCCGGTTGGGGCTTTGGGGTAACGGTCCCTATTTCCACAAATCCAAAACCAAAATCGGAAAACTCATTGAATAGCTTCGCATCCTTATCAAAACCTGCCGCAAGACCCACGGGATTCTTGAATTTCAACCCAAAAACCTCGCGTTCCAATTTTGGGTCGTTTTGGGCAAATAATCCCCTAAAAATCCGATTGATGCCCAACCTTGTTAGCAATCGTATGGCCCAAAATGAAAAATGATGGGCAGTTTCTGGATCAAACAAAAAAAGTATCGGCCGGATAAGGATTTTGTACATTCAAAAGATTTTGGACAAAAATAAAAACTCTGGTTCCAGGAATGGGTGTTTCCTTCATTTTTCGTCAACCGACCTATTAACATGGATAGGGAGCAGGGACATTTGATTGCATATCTTAAGGTACCGTTCGTATTGCACTTCATTAAAGGTACCCAGCAGCCGCTTATCTATCATTCGAATGTTCTGCCTCATGCTGTCAATAAGCCTTTTGTATTCCTCAGAAACCGTGACCAGGATCTCCGGGGAACTTTCTTCATGCTTTTTCATGAGGTACTTTGCCTTGTCTTCCAACCACTGATTTCGCACCTTGAGCTCCGCGCTCCAATTCTTCAGATTTTCCTGTTGTTCTTCCGTGAGTTCAAACACCTTGGTAATGGCCTCATTATCCTTCCCTCCAACTCCCAAAATACATTCCAATTGGGCAAATGCGGCATATCCGGACAGGAGGAACAACAAGAAGATGGCTCTTTTCAATTGCGGTTGATTTAAAAGTTTGTGAAAGATACCGTTTTTCAGGAAATGGATAGAACTTGACCAAGCGATAAATCCTATTTTTGAAAAAAAACAAAATGGAAAAATTGCTGTCCCGCTTTTTGGAATATGTAACCACCGACACCCAAAGCGATCCTTATTCCAAAACCACCCCGAGTACAGAAAAGCAATGGGACCTGGCCAAGAAACTGGTCATGGAACTACACCAAATAGGCATGCAGGAGGTGTCCATTGATGAGAATGCCTACATCATGGCCACCCTGCCCAGCAATATGGACAAAAAAGTGCCCACCATCGGTTTTATTTCCCATTTTGATACTTCTCCGGATTTCTCCGGAAAAAACGTAAAACCACAGGTCATAGAAAATTATGATGGCGGGGACATTATCCTGAACAAGCAAAAAAACATTGTATTGTCCCCCGACTATTTTGAAGACCTGTTACAATACAAAGGGCAAACTTTAATTACCACGGACGGCACCACGCTACTGGGTGCCGATGACAAAGCGGGTATTGCCGAGATCATTACTGCCATGGAATATTTGATCCAACAACCTGAAATCAAACACGGTAAAATTAGGGTAGCCTTTACCCCCGATGAAGAAATCGGGCGGGGCGCCCACAAGTTCGATGTGGAAAAATTTGGGGCCGAATGGGCCTACACCATCGATGGCAGCCAAGTAGGTGAACTGGAATATGAAAATTTCAATGCGGCCAAAGCGGAAGTTACCGTAACTGGAAAAAGTGTGCACCCCGGTTATGCCAAGAACAAAATGGTGAATGCCATTGGTTTGGCCAATGAGTTCCTGAGCCTGTTGCCCCCACGGGAAGTCCCCGAACACACCTCGGGCATCGAAGGCTTTTTCCATGTACACAAAATAAAAGGAGAGATTGAAAAAACGACCTTGGAGCTGATCATCCGTGATCATGATGCCACTCATTTTGAAGCTCGAAAATCCCTCATTCAGGACATTGCTGATAAAATGAACCAAAAGCATGGCGATTATGTGCAGGTGGAAATCGAGGACCAATACCGTAACATGCGCGAGAAAGTGGAACCATTGTTCCATATCGTGGAGATAGCCGAAGAAGCCATGGAGTCCTTGGGCATTGAACCGATCATAAAACCCATTCGTGGTGGTACTGATGGCTCCCAATTAAGCTTTATGGGTCTGCCCTGCCCCAACATATTCGCCGGTGGCCATAATTTTCATGGGAAGTACGAATACGTTCCCTTGGAAAGTATGCAAAAAGCGGTACAGGTTATCGTAAAAATTTGCGAACTTACTGCTAGTCAAATCCGGTAAGGTGGAAAAATCCGAAAAACTGCATGCGTATTATGATGCCGAACATCCCTTTAGGGATGGCATTGCCCAATTGCGGGAATTGGCCTTGCAATCGGGCGCACAGGAGGATTTTAAATGGCAATTTCCTGTGTATACCTACCAAGGCAAAAATGTGTTCGGCATCTGTAAGTTCAAGAACCATTTTGGGGTATGGTTTTTTAACGGGGTGTTTTTGAAGGACCCCAAAAACGTGTTGGAAAATGCCCAAGAAGGCAAGACCAAGGGCATGCGCCATTGGAAGTTCCATTCGGTGGATGACATTGATGAAAAGGGAGTGTTGGCTTATATGTTGGAAGCGTTGGCCAACCAAGAGAAAGGGCTCGAGGTAAAAGCCGAAAAGACCAAAAAAGTGCACATTCCGGCGTTACTGCAAGTGGAACTGGACAAGAACGGTGTTTTAAAAAGCGGTTTTGCCTCCTTTACGCCCTACAAGCAAAAAGAATTCTGCGAATATATCGCCGAGGCCAAACAAGAAAAGACCCAATTACGGCGATTGGAGAAAATCCTGCCCATGATCGAAAAGGGTGTTGGGTTGAATGATGGGTATCGGTAAATCAATGAACAATATCCAATTATCAATGAACAAAGGCATTTTAACCCGAAAAAAACACTTCACTCCTGTCTGCCGAAAGGCAGGTATCGTACGCTAAAAATCATTGAAACGATGTTTAGTTAACCGTTGTGCATAATATTGAAAAATGAATTGGATTTATACTATAATTGGGATTGTAATAATTCAAATTGTCTTTTTAATGTTTAAAAAAGCTATCCAGCACAGGAATGCAATTGGGCAGAAGGTAACCGTAGATTACGCAGATCATAATACAATTTTCCAGTCTATTTTTCCAAAAACTGGAATTATAAAAAGCAAATTAAAAATTGACAATGGGACTTTCTTCACTCTGGAACTGGAAGATTTTTTCAACTATGACGGAAATACATTCAAAACGCTGATTGTTAAAGAAAGGCATTATGCTAGATATATCGGATCAAAAAAACGAATCGATGTTCATGTGCTTTTACCAAAGATTTCGCTTAATAAAAGTAGTTATACCCGTAGTGAATTTGATCATGCAGTTTGGGCCACTATTATGCCAATGAGTTAAAAAATACTATACACAACATTGGCTATAATTTATAGCTTCTTTTCGCTAACTTGAAACCCATAAGCCATCAACAGCTGGATTTGCCACAGCTGAAAATCTGACGATTTCCAACGCCGCCACAAATCATAGCCGAGACCGATAAGTGCAATCCCAAAACCACAACACCATAGAAAAACCAACCAATTCCTGTTTTAAATCATTTCTTAAAGTCGAATGCCCCGCGTCATTGCATACCCTTTTAGATCAAAATAATTTATGGTGAAAAACAGAAAGTTGGAAGTATTCCCCTCTTTCAAAAATCTATCGCCATGAAAAAGTTGTTCTTTATTTGTTTGATCGGATTAGTTTCCTTGAATGTTGCCTGTAGCAAGGAAGACGACGAGGATGTTCTGACCAAGGAGGGACCATTCGCCATCAGTGAACTAAGCGGAAATTGGGAAGCTACCAAGGCCAAATTCAGTGTAAGTTCCACATCAGTGGATGTGGTGGACGATGGGGGCACCGTAACCATGACCGTACAATCGAGCGGTCGATTTACTTTGACCTTAGACCCCATAGATCGTGATGCCTACACGGTTAGTGGGGAGATTTTCTGGGAAGAATGGCAGGGAACCTACTATTTTGCCGTAACCTGGGACGATGAACCCAATGATTGGGACACCTTCGGGCACACGTACGATGGCACCACCTTAAGCATTAACGGAGGCCCGGATTCTGGGGAATACGATTTTGACAATGATGGAGATTTTGAGGCATGTACCATCCATTTCATTTTTGTACGTTCATAGGGATTTTAGATTAGCCTCTTTGGGCAAGCACCTTCCTCCAGGGAATTATTCCTTAATTTCCAATGGGTTAAAAGTGCTATCTTTAGAAAAACCAACCTCCTATGTTCAAATTCTTCCGAAAAATTCGGCAACGATTACTTTCCGAAAATAAGTTCCGTAAATATCTGGTCTATGCCGTGGGAGAAATTATCTTGGTTGTAATTGGAATTTTAATTGCATTGTATATCAATACCAGCAGGGAAGAACTTCAACAACAGCAATATACCCTCAGTATTTTTGAACAAATACGAAAAGACCTGGTCAACGATAGCTTTAAGTTGGGCATTGATATCAAGAAAATAGAAACCACCAATCGTTACATCATCGATATCCTTGCAAACAAAATTCCCGATTCCTTTTACACTGCTATAAACGAAACAACCTATGATGATGCTGATGTTAGACCCTTAAGAAGTTTATGCACTGATTTTGTGGCCTTTTTACCGAACACCAAAGGTTACGACCTACTTACAGCACTCAACAATAAAGAGTTGGTGAACGACTCCTTGACCAACAGTATCATGAATTATTACACACAGTTAAAAACCGTTCTTCCAGAGTATAACAAAGTGACTGTTGAGTTATCCAAGCGAAATATTCAGGACTACAAACAATACGCATGGTTTGAAAACTGGGCCTTGGGCATATATGACCCACGGTTTATTGAATATCTTCAAAACGATGAAGAAAACAGAAAACGACTAGCTGAATTTTACAACTATAATTCTGTAAACGAATCCTATTGGAAAACGCTTAAACAAAGTACCGAAAAGCTTATAGAACAAATTGACGGGCAAAGTAAACGACCATGATTTTACTACGACCATTTCAAGCACCTGCTTTTGTGCAATTCAGATGTAGCACTAAGGACCAACCAAAAACCTATGATCAAATTCTTTAGAAAAATTCGTGAACGATTGCTTACCGAAAATAAATTCAGAAAATACGTTGCCTACGCTATTGGAGAAATCATTCTTGTGGTCATCGGGATTTTGATTGCCCTTCAAATAAACAATTGGAACGAGGAACGCTTGGCATTGAACCAGGAAAAGGTCGTTATACAAAACCTGAATACCGAATTTCGTGAGAATTTACGGGATTTGGATTCGGTAAATGACATTCTGCTGCATACCATTGGGGCAACCCAAAAGATTTTTAATAGGATCCAAGAAGAACCGATCCAAGCATACACAGATATTGATAGTTTGTTGCAACTGGCCATTGAAAGTCCTTCTTGGAAACCAAGTGAGTTTGTCCTGAACGACCTTCAAAACTCTGGGGGACTCTCCAAACTAAACAATAAGAAACTTAAACTGCAATTGTTCAAATGGTCCCGTTTCTTCAAAGAGCTGCAAGAGACCATGGCCCAGCTGGAACAAACGAATATCAACCTGATCGGGTTTATTAGGGAAAATGGGTCGCTGCGGAACATTGACATCCAATCCAAGGCTTTTGATTATGCACCCTCCCAACTCAAAATCGATAACACATTCCTTTTACAAAACCTACAATTCGAAAATTATATTGATGATAAGTTATATGTTCTTATCGAAGCGAAAAACGACTACGGACGCGCAAAGGTCTTAATCAATAAAATCTTGCAGGAAACCAACTTGCATTGATTTAGCCAGCCTAAGCCAAAGATCAAAAACTATTCCACAGACGAATTATTTACCTCACTTTTGGGAACACCCGCCCATTGTGGTACCCTTTGCAACATCCACCAATCCATTTAATACATTGGTCAATTCTCCTGCTTTTTATTCAATTCATTTTTTGAACTTCATTTTTGAACCTATAATTTCAACTTGGGACATATATAAAATTAAGCTTAAAATGAACTGCAAATGCCAAGCGTATGCCTGCCGAGAATACATTACCACCAAAAAACAGTTACAACAGTTTTTAAAATTAACTTCTTGGTTAATGGAGCGAGGCAGTTTTATTCTTGAGCAAGATCTAAGCAAAAATCCGGATATATACTTCAAGATTTTCAAATGCAGTAGTTGTGGGGAAACTTTCCAATTAGATTTTCAAACCAATCCATTGAGCGTTGGGTCTTTTGGGTTAAAACCAAAAATAACTTCGGAACATCTCATCAAACTGGACCAATACTGCCAAAAGCGTTTAATTAAAGAGTTAAGTAGAAGCAAAAACGACCGAGAAGGTATTTGTGGCGAAATGGTTTATTACGATTGCTATTTTGATGCCGAAAAAATCAAGAAACGGTTCAACCTGCCCAAAACCATCACCTACTTTGAATATGATGGTAAAATGGCCGGACAAGAAAGCGGTTTTGTTGATGAAACCACCAATGATGCCATTCTTGGATCCCACCCCTTATATGGAAAGCGTAGAAATCTTATAAAATTAGAATAGACTAACCTATTTTAGGAAAAGCCCAACCATTATGGTAAGCATTGGCCAACAAAGCATCTGCGGCCGCGTGGTTGAACTTTTTGTTTGCTGCATCCCAGAACAACCGTTCACCCGTTTTATAGGCAATATTGCCCAAGTGGCTCACCATTGCGGCATCGTAACCTACTTTGATGGGTGCTTTTAAGATAGAGGCATCACGGGTTTTTACGGCTTCCAAGAAATTTTGGGTGTGCAATCCCAACCCTTGCCCTATTCCAGGTTGTAAGGGAACCGCTTCTATTTTTGGCCCCAAGTCTTGGCTCCAGTGGGGTCTGTCATGTTCTGGAATTACTTCCCAACCGCCACGATCCAACACCAAGGTTCCATTGTTGCCGATATAGGCAATGCCATGGTTTCGTCCATAATTACCTCCATCGATGCCCGTAGCATGTTCCCAAAGCAGGGAAAAGTCACCAAAATCGTAAACGGTCTGCAACGTATCCGGTGTTTCGGCGGCATCTCCGGGATAGGCAAACTTACCGCCCATGGCCATTACGGATTTGGGAGTGGATGCTTTCATGCCAAAAAGGGCATAATCGATCAAGTGCACGCCCCAATCCGTCATTAGTCCACCCGCATAGTCCCAAAACCACCTGAAGTTAAAGTGAAACCTATTCTTGTTGAACGGCCGGCTTTGTGCGGGTCCCAACCACATTTCGTAATCGACCCCTGCGGGCACGGCACTGTCGGGCACCACAGGAACGGATTGCATCCATCCTTGGTAGGCCCAAGCTTTTACCAATCGTATCTGTCCCAGTTTACCCGAGTGTACGTAATTGATGGCATCCACAAAATGGGGCTCGCTACGTTGCCACTGCCCAATTTGTACCATACGGTCACTGGCATTCACTTTGGCCAACATCACCTCGCTCTCGGCTACGGAGTTGGCAATGGGCTTTTCACAGTACACATCCTTACCTGCGTCAATGGAATCCGTCAACTGTAGGCAATGCCAATGGTCTGGTGTACCTATGATCACAATATCAATATCCTTGTCCTCGAGCATTTTTCGGTAGTCGGTGTACCATTTGGGTTTTTTGATGCCCCCTTTTTCCAGTTCTGCCGTTTTCTCACGCAATACATTTTCATCCACATCACAGAGGGCAACCACTTCTACTTCACTATTCTGCAGCATGGAATTCAAGTCGGAAAATCCCATCCCGTTGCAGCCAATGAGCCCCACTTGGATTTTATCGTTCGCACTAACGGTCTTGCGCACCATGGCCAACATTTCGGTCGGGAACAGGAAGGTGGCCCCTAGTCCAGCCATTCCCAAGGAGCTTCTTTTTACAAATTGCCTACGAGTGTTCATGCTTTTGGAATTTGGGATAAGTTACAAAAAAACACCCCTTGAAAAATGAATCTTCAAGGGGTGTTTAAAAATTGTATGTTGGAGTTTTATTTTTTCTCCTCTGGAGCGTTCAATTTTTTGCTCATTTCCATGGAAATGGCCGAACGATCAAACTTGAGGCGACCGGCCATGGTTTCAATAACACAGGAAAAATCCTTGTCATTGAGTTCCACGATTTTACCGTGCAGACCACTTTTGGTTATGATTTTATCTCCCTTTTTTAACTCCGATGCAAATTTTTTCTCATCCTTCTGACGTTTGATCTGCGGGCGTATCATAAAAAAGTACGCCACCGCAAAAATCATGATCAGTGGTAAAAACTGTCCTAGGTTTTCCATTAAGTATTATGACTTTTTAAGTGGGATTGATGGCAGGGCGGCCTGTGCTCCATCAGGTGAGTTCACAAATGCCTTGATCCTCAATATCTCCGATCCCTTCGCTGTATTGGCCGTTACCGTAATGGTCTTGGTCACTTGGTTTTGTCCAGAACCATTGAATTTCACCAACAACTCGCCCGTCTCTCCTGGAGCAATCGGATCTTTTGGTGGGTTTGGAACCGTACAACCACAGCTACTTTTTGCACTGGTAATCAATAAAGGTGCATTGCCGGTATTCGTAAATTTAAATACAGTTTCCTGAGGAGTTCCCCTTTCGATGGTTCCGAAGTCGTGCTCTACTTTTTCGAAAGTCATTACGGGTACCATTTTTTGTGCTTCATCCCTAACGGTGGCACTTTCTACATTGTCCGCAACTATTTTGTTCGAGGCTTTGTCCTTACATGACACTCCAACAAGAGCAACGGCCAAGATCAAACTAAAAAATGTTGGTATTCTTTTCATGATAAAAATTTGTTTTTCCAAAAATAATACAAAAATGTTTATTGAAGTCCCCTTCCGATTTTTTGCAGCCTTCCCGTGGATTTATACTCCTTGGCAAGCTTGTCCAAAACCCCATTGATGAAAATACTACTTTTGGGGGTAGAGTACTCCTTCGCAATCTCAAGATACTCGTTTAGGGTAACCTTTTCGGGAATGGAAGGGAAGTTTAACAATTCACAAATGGCCATTTTAAGGATAATGGAATCGATTTCAGCAATTCGGTCATTGTCCCAGTTTGGGGTCTTTCCTTCAATTTCCTTTTCCCATTTGGCGTCGTTGAGCAAAGTTTTGGTCAACAGTTCATTGGCGTAATCCATATCTGCTTGATCCTTTAACAATGCTGGGAGGAAAAATCGCTCCCCAGAATTTTCGTTGGCCTTCTTCAAACGTTTCACCAAATAGGTGTTCACAATGGGGAGATCATCAACCCAGGTCAACTTTTCGTCCTCAAAGAATTCATACAGTTTTTCATTCGGGGCTATAATTTCACGGAACAAGTGCAGTACCACATCCCGATCATCCTCATAGCTATCCTTGCCATTGTTCATGTACGCTTGGTACACATCGCTGGCCACAACGGCCTTATAAATGATTTTGATATATTCCTCATTAAGGTACCACTGGTTCAATTTCCTTTTGGCAAGTTCATTGTTCAGGGATTCGTTGTTGGCTATTTGGAGCAACAAACGGTTTTTGATGAATTTTTCACGGTCGGGAAAGTTGTCATCGGCCGTGGCCAAGTATTTTTTGGAAGCATGCCCCACATGCATTACGGCCATTTTGTGGAGTTCCACCAAAAGGCTCAACATCAGCAAGTACAGCACATACATGTTTTCCATACTTACTCTTAGGAATTTCTCCTGTTTGGCCAAGGAATCGTCCTTGGACTGGACCAATGCATAAATGCATTGCATCACCTTTACTCTGATATGCCTTCTGGTAAGCATTTTAAAGAACTTTTAAAGTCGTTGATTGGCTTTCACTCCGCAAAAATAATCTTATATTTCAATCTTGCCCACCAAAGTTGCTTTCTTATCAGTTTTATAACATTTACTTTGTGGGCAATGGTATATATTTGCTGGATTGTCCACCAAAAAAGGACCGTCAAAAACCACCTTTCCCTTTTATGAAGGAACTCAAACACCTGAACAAATACTTCAAAAAATACTGGTTAAAATTGCTTGTCGGTATTTTGATCACCATAGTAGCGCGCATTTTCTCGTTGGTTATGCCTTCTTATGTAAACAAATCGATACAAGCTATCGAGTCGTTTATGTCCAAAGCCATTTCGTTGACCGAGGCCAAGGATATGCTGCTGCAATACATCCTCATTATTGTGGGAACGGCCATTTTATCGGGAGTTTTCACTTTTTTGATGCGGCAGACCATCATCAACGTATCCCGCTACATTGAATACGATCTTAAAAATGAGGTTTTCGATCATTACCAATTGCTGAGTCTCAATTTTTATAAGAAAAACCGCATTGGCGACCTGATGAACCGTATCAGCGAGGATGTCAGTCAAGTTCGGATGTACGGTGGTCCAGCCATTATGTACGGTATTCAGACCTTGACCCTCTTTGTTTGTTTGATTCCCCTTATGTTTATTAAGGCACCCACATTGGCAGCCTATACCCTATTGCCCTTGCCCATTTTATCGGTGTTGATTTATCAAATCAGCAAGGTGATCCATAAGCGCAGTACCAAAGTCCAGGAATTTTTGTCCACATTGTCTACGTTCACCCAAGAATCCTTTTCGGGGATATCGGTGATCAAAGCGTATAGCATAGAACCACGGATCAATGCCGAACTTCGTGACCTTTCCAATGAAGGAAAGGATACCAGTATGGCCTTGGCCAAGGTAAATGCTTGGTTTTTCCCTTTAATGATCCTATTGATCGGAATCAGTAACATTTTTGTAATCTACATCGGAGGACGCCAATACATCAATGGAGATATCGAATCCGTGGGCATTATTGCCGAGTTTATCCTTTATGTGAACATGCTTACGTGGCCCGTGGCCATTGTGGGTTGGTTAACTTCCATCATACAAAGGGCGGAAGCCTCCCAGAAACGGATCAATGAGTTTTTACAAGAGGAACCGTCCATTCAAAATGTGGTTACCAAACCAACACCCATTACCGGCGATATCGAGTTCAAGAATGTGACTTTCACCTACGAGGACACCAATATCACTGCCCTTAATAACGTTTCGTTCAAGGTAAATGCCGGGGAAACCGTAGCCATTTTGGGAAAAACGGGGGCGGGAAAATCCACCATTCTGGATCTTGTGGCACGCTTATACGATACCACTTCGGGCCAAGTTTTGGTTGATGGCGTTCCCGTGCAACAACTGAACCTTGATAGCCTACGTCAAGCGATAGGGGCTGTACCCCAAGATGCGTTCCTCTTTTCGGACACAATTGAGAACAATATCCGTTTTGGCAACGAAAATGCCACATTTGAAGACATTGTGGCCGTAGCCAAAAAAGCGGTGGTACACAAAAATATTGAAGGCTTTGCCAAAAAATACGATACCATCCTTGGCGAACGGGGAATAACGCTTAGTGGAGGGCAAAAACAGCGGGTTTCCATTGCCCGTGCCCTATTAAAGGACCCCAAGATCTATTTGTTCGATGATTGCCTTTCCGCCGTTGATACCGAAACCGAAGAAGAAATATTGAACAATCTAAAAAAAGTATCGGAAAGCAAGACCACCTTGATCGTAAGCCACAGGGTATCCTCCGCCAAAAATGCGGACAGGATCATTGTTTTGGACAGGGGGCGCATCATTCAAGAGGGCACCCACGAAGAGTTGAACAACATAGAAGGCTATTATAAAGAGCTTTATCTAAACCAGCTCTCGGGTAAAGAATCATAAAAAAGTTGCTGAATTAGCATTTTTTTTACATTTTTGGTAGCGTAATTCAACATTATACCAAATACACTAGACCATATGGGAGAGAAAGATTTAATGGACCAGGAAGAGATTTATTCTAAAGTCTTACGGGCAGGGAGAAGAACCTATTTTTTTGACGTTAGAAGCACGAAGGCCGGTGATTACTACCTTACCATAACCGAAAGCAAAAAGTTCACCCATGATGATGGGTCTTTCCATTACAAAAAGCACAAAATCTATTTATATAAAGAAGATTTCACCGCTTTTAAGGAAATAATGGAAGAAATGATGGATTACATCATCGACGAAAAAGGACAAGAAGTGATTTCTGAACGGCATCAAAAAGATTTTAAAAAGGAAGAAACCAGTTTTAGTGAAAACGGATCCGCAACGGGCAACTTTACCGATGTGGATTTTGATGACATTTAATCCAAGTTCCAAAATAATTGAAACGGCCTGTTTGTTAGCAGGCCGTTTTTTATTTTTGTATAGAACAAAAGCAGTAACACCATGGCAAGAACCCCCAGTAACATGCTTCCTTTGGGCACCACGGCACCCGATTTTGAACTATTGGACACGATAAGCGACAACAAGCTGTCTTTGAAGGAGATCAAAGGTAACAAAGGGACCGTGGTCATGTTTATCTGCAACCACTGCCCGTTTGTGGTGCATGTAAATCCAGAGATTACGCGTTTGGCAGGGGAATACCAGGACAAAGGAATCGGCTTTATCGCCATTTCCAGCAATGATGTGGAAAATTACCCCCAGGATGCACCGCATTTGATGAAAGAAAAGGCAAAGGAAGAAGGATACCCGTTCCCATACCTCTATGATGAAACCCAGAGAGTGGCCAAGGCCTATGATGCTGCCTGTACACCCGATTTTTATCTTTTTGATGCCGATTTGAAACTGGTCTACCGTGGCCAATTGGACAATTCACGACCCGGAAACGGGCTCCCCTTAACTGGCGAAGATCTCAGAAAGGCCATGGATGCGCTTTTGACAGGAACGGCAATCGACCCAGAGCAAAAACCAAGCTTGGGGTGCAACATAAAATGGAAATAAACGTAATCCCACATCCATGTCAACCGCATTATCTGTTCAAAAAATAGATTTGGTACCAGTAAGTCCTGAAAATCTGGAAACCTATCTTCAGGTGGGCACTACTTCCTATTGTCAACATTACTTGCACCTTTGGGAAAATGAAGACCCATCGCCCTACATCAACCATGGTTTGACCAAAGAAGTGGTTTTGCAAGAAATCGCAAATTCCAACGCCCTGAATTATTTGATCAATCAGGAAAATACCACCGTGGGCATTCTTAAATTGGTCAAGGATTGTGGTATAGACGAATTGACCGATGAAGAAGCCCTAAAAGCGGAAAAAATTTACTTCCTAAAAGAGCATTCCGGAAAGGGCTATGGGAAACAGGTGCTTCAATTTATTGAAGATATTGCGCGTGATAACGGCAAAAAATACATTTGGTTGGATACCATGCAAAGGGGAAACCCCATCTTCTTCTACCAAAAGAACGGATATGTCATTAAAAGGGAGAGCGAGGTAACGCTACCGAATGCCAAGCCCGAAGAGAAACCCATGTGGATTTTGACCAAAGCTTTGTAACTACCAGCCTTCTCGACGAATCAAATTGGCGATATGGGCAAAATGATGGTTGCTGTGCCAAGCATACCTGCCAATATTATCTTCCAAGGTAGAAAGGGTATTGCCATCGGGATGTACAAATGTGCGCTTCAATTGTTCGCTGGAAAGGCCACGCAACAAATAGACCAGTTTGGCATGGACGGCCTTTAGGTGGTCCAATGAAAGCTGAATGGGTGCTATACGGGTATCGAACAAATCGGCCCACGCCTTTTCATCATACGGTTTTATGACCGGATTATCCTCGGTCAATGCCCATTTGAACCGGATGTAGCTGTTATGGTGGCTATCGGAAATATGGTGCACCAATTGACGAACGGTCCATCCACCCGGACGATATGGGATCTCCAATTGTGTTGCCGTGAGAGGGGTCACCATCAATTCCAAGCGTTTGGGCAACTCTTCAAGTACCGAGATCCATTCCTTCAATTGGGCATCGGTGATGGTTTTGGGTACTTCAAATTTTCCGATGGGATACCGTAATTGTTCCAAGTTATCTTTTTCCATATTCAAAATTACATGGTTTTGGTAATAATGCACCCATTTAATACCATTCAATAAGTGAAATCTAAACTTTAAAACAGTTTTAACCTAAAATAATCATACAACCCATTTAATCCATTACTTTTGTAGGATAGTTTATTCATCCTAAAATCAAAATATATGGCAACTCTACGATTGGGCGATACTGCCCCCGATTTTACAGCGGTCACTTCCGAGGGCACCCTTAATTTTTATGATTATTTGGGCGACGGTTGGGGCATTCTGTTTTCACACCCTGCCGATTTTACGCCGGTATGTACCACTGAACTGGGTACAGCGGCCAAGTTCAAAGACGAATTTGACAAACGCAATGTTAAAATGATGGCTTTGAGCGTGGATGGCGCAGCTTCCCATAAGGAATGGATCAAGGACATCAATGAAACCCAGCACACCACGGTGAATTTCCCCATCATTGCCGATGAGGACCGCAAGGTTTCAGACTTGTATGATATGATTCATCCCAATGCCGACGACACCCTTACGGTTCGTTCCGTATTTATCATCGGCCCGGATAAAAAGATTAAATTGATCCTTACCTACCCGGCTTCCACTGGTAGAAACTTTTATGAATTGTTGCGCGTTGTGGATTCCCTTCAATTGACCGCACACCATAAAGTAGCTACCCCTGCCAACTGGCAACATGGTGAAAAGGTAGTGGTAAGTCCTTCAATTCCAACAGAACAGGCCAAGGGTATGTTTGCAAAAGGGGTGGAAGAAATCAAACCTTATCTTCGGTTGACACCGGACCCTACGGCTTAATTTTTGATTATTTTAATCAAAAATGCTGTTTCCCAATAAATTAGCCGTACCTTTGTGGCTTATTTAATTATTTAATTTTTATTATGAGTAAAGGAACAGTAAAGTTCTTCAATGATTCCAAAGGCTACGGCTTTATCACTGAAGATGGTTCAAACACAGATCACTTCGTACACGTTTCAGGTTTAATCGACGAAATTAGAGAAGGTGACGCTGTAGAATTCGAACTACAGCAAGGTAAAAAAGGATTGAACGCGGTTAATGTACAAGTACTAGACTAAGTAAACAGCACACTTTTTTATACGAAAGCCTGAGTTTTTACTCAGGCTTTTTATTTTTTTCTTTTCTCCACGCAACCAATTGCGAAATCACAATCTAAGCTATAAACACGTTCCCCAAAACTGTTTAACCGTACATACATGAATACTTTTTTTGGCCTACTTACATTTTTGTTGATTGTTAATGCACTATTGCTGGTTTTGAGCGTGAACAATTCCAAAAAGTGAGAATTTTCCATTATTTGGGCAATAGGTAGGGTTTTTTACCGTTGGATTGTTATACAAGAAACACACCATTATCATGAATACCTTTTTCGGCACGTTAATCGTTTTATTGGCCTTGAACGCTTTTCTCCTTTTGATCAGCGTAAACCGGTCCAAATAAAAAAAGCTCCCATTTCTAGGAGCTTTTTTTATTTCAAGAAGTATTTATTGTTTATTTCACACCCATCAATTCCACATCGAAGATCAGGGTTGCATTTGGTGGAATAACCCCGCCGGCACCAGTACTGCCGTAGGCCAAATGTGAAGGAATCACAAACCGGGCCTTATCTCCCACTTGTAACAAACCTATCCCTTCATCCCAACCCGGGATCACTTGTCCGATACCCAGTGTAAAATCTATGGGCTGGTTTCTTTTGTAGGAGGAATCGAAAACTTGTCCGTTGTCCAATGCACCTTCGTAATGCACGGAAACCGTTTTTCCTTTCTCTGCTTTGGGTCCACTACCCTTTTGGATGATTTTGTAACGAAGTCCACTATTGGTCTTATCGAACCCAGCGGCCAATTTTTCCATTTGCGCCTCTGCCATGGCCTTGGCCTCAGCAATGCGCTTCTCCCTAGCTCCTTCGAAGGTGCGGAAGGCTTCTATGGCATTCCAGTTTTTGGCATCGTCCCCTACCCTGATGATTTCCAAGCTTTCGATGGTATCACCTTGGGCAATGGCATCCACAACATCCTGGCCTTCCACCACATTACCGAACACGGTATGTTTGTTGTCCAACCAAGGGGTTGCCACATGGGTAATGAAAAATTGGCTGCCATTGGTACCTGGACCCGCATTGGCCATGGAAAGTACTCCGGGGCCACTGTGTTGCAGTTCGGGATGGAACTCATCGTCAAATTTGTACCCAGGATCACCCGTTCCCGTACCTAAAGGACACCCTCCTTGGATCATAAAATCGGCAATTACCCTGTGGAACTTCAGTCCATCGTAATAAGGTTTACCCTGTGGTTTGGCGCTGTTTTCCATATTGCCCTCTGCCAAGGCAACAAAGTTGCCCACGGTTCCCGGGGTTTTATCATGGGTCAGCTTTACCAATATTTCCCCTTTTGGGGTATTGAACTTTGCGTAGATTCCGTCTTGCATGTTTTTGTGTTTAAACGGTTATTCGATTTCTCGAAAGTTTGATTTTTATAAAAATGCAAAGGTAGGAGTTTTATGGGGCAATACCTTAAGGTAACTGGAATTTGAAGGCAAACAAAGCACCTATCCCCCATAGTTAAATCAACTGCTTGTATTCCGTTAATAACACCATGGCAACATTGAACTACATGGTCATCCCAACAAGCCCAACAATGGATTGATCTAAAATTACCGTAAATTTAAAGGATAAGAATAATTAAGAATTAATCAATCCCAACGGTAAAACCTATTTGATGAAACTAAGCGATATCGACAAAATTGAATTGCAATATTTCCAATTCGAAGATTATTTGGAGTTAAAAGATGTAATGGTTTCCGCCTATACATCCATGCCCGAAGCCTATTGGAAAGAACATCACATAAAATCTTTACTTGAAAAATTCCCAGAGGGCCAGGTGGTGATAAAAGTCAATGACCAAATTGCAGGATGTGCCCTTTCCATCATAATCGACCACGACCAATTTGAGGACAACCACACCTATCGGGAAATCACGGCGGATTATACCTTCGAATCCCATAAAAGCGATGGGGATGTACTATATGGGATCGATGTATTCATTAAGCCCGAATTTAGGGGTCTCCGGCTGGGTAGAAGATTGTACGATTATCGAAAGGAACTTTGTGAAAAAATGAACCTCAAGGGCATTGCATTTGGAGGTCGAATTCCCAATTACCACAAATATTCCCAACAAATGACCCCAAAGGAGTACATCGAAAAAGTTAGGCGAAAGGAAATCCACGATCCTGTACTGAATTTTCAGATATCCAATGATTTCCATCCCGTTAGAATCATTAAAGGATACTTGGAAGGGGATGTGGCATCCAAGGAATTTGCCGTTTTGTTGGAATGGGACAACATTTTTTACGAAAAACCGGCTAAAAAAGCGGCAATAAAAAAGAAAGTGGTTCGATTAGGACTGATTCAGTGGCAGATGCGACCGTACCGTGACATTGAATCGTTGTTGCAGCAAGCCGAATACTTTATCGATGCCGTATCCGGTTACCGATCGGACTTTGCCCTTTTCCCGGAATTTTTCAATGCGCCGCTGATGGCCCAAAACAATCATTTGGGTGAGGCCGAAGCCATTAGGGCACTGGCCCAGCACACCGATGATATCGTTCAACGGTTTTCCGATTTTTCCATTTCCTACAACATCAACATCATAGCGGGGAGTATGCCCCAAATTAGGGATGGCAAACTGTACAACGTGGGCTTTCTGTGCAAAAGGAACGGTACTATCGAACGCTATGAAAAACTGCATGTTACCCCCGACGAAGCCAAGGTTTGGGGCATGCAGGGAGGCCAGGAACTTAAGGTATTTGACACCGATTGCGGTAAGATTGGTGTCTTGATCTGTTACGATTCGGAATTTCCTGAATTGAGCCGATTGCTCGCCGATGAAGGCATGGACATATTATTTGTTCCGTTTTTAACGGATACCCAAAACGGTTATTCAAGGGTACGTAACTGTGCCCAGGCCCGGGCCATTGAAAACGAATGCTATGTGGCCATTGCCGGTAGTGTGGGCAATTTGCCGAATGTGCATAACATGGACATCCAATTTGCACAATCCATGGTGTTCACCCCTTGCGATTTCGCATTCCCGACCAATGGCATAAAAGCCGAGGCCACTCCGAACACGGAAATGATCTTGATTGCCGATGTGGACATCGACCTGTTGAGGGAACTGCACCAGTTTGGTAGCGTGCGCAACCTTCGTGACCGTAGAAAAGATATTTTCGAACTGAAAAAAAGATAGGTTTACCTAGTATAATCCGCTAACTACAACGTCCAATGAACCCATCCTCCAAACAAGACGAACGCATAGCAAAAATGATTTTTGGATCGGTATACCCCCATTACCTGACCAAGGTGGAAAAGAAGAACCGGACCAAGGAAGAATTGCATCAAGTGATTACCTGGCTTACCGGTTTTGACGACCAAAAAATTCAGGAGCTCATCAACGAAAAAGCCACTTTTGAACGCTTTTTTGAGGAAGCTTCGTTGCATCCGCATGCTGAATTGATCAAAGGGGTCATCTGCGGGTATCGCATTGAGGACATTGAAAACCCATTGACCCAAAAAGTTCGCTACCTCGATAAGTTGGTGGATGAACTGGCCAAAGGCAGGAAAATGGAAAAAATTTTAAGGTAAGGCGAATGTTGGATATCTTTTCCATTATCACTGGCCTTAAGATTTGATACAAAAGAATCAATGCTTCAACCTTTATAAAATTTGCACACTTTGAACGATCTCAATGGACAAACTAATTTTTCAAGTCGCAAGGATCTTCTCTTTACCTTGGCCATCTTTGGGACAAATATCTTTATCCTCGTCATTGTTGGTTATGGGATATCCAAGGGCAATGCCAATACCCATTTGTATTGGGTGGTCCCCTTGGTCCTGGGGGTTGTCATCCTCTTGTTTTGGATGTTTTTTGGCACCAAGTACGAGCTGTCATCGGAAAGGCTTTTCTACCAATGTGGCCCAATTAAGGGGTCCATTGCCCTGGAAAGAATTCGGGAAATCGTAAAGGGCAGAACGTTATGGGTCGGATTTCGACCCGCCACCTCGAGGAAAGGGTTGATCCTAAAGTTCGATAAGTTCAATGAAATTTATATCAGCCCGCAGACCAATGAAGCTTTTATTGCCAAAATTTTGGAACTGAAACCTGATATCATCATTAGCGAATAACGAACAAAAAAACTCATGGAGCAACGTGAAACAGAATTCTCAATAGCATTTTTGGACCATGTGGCCATACGGGTTGCCGATATGGAAGCGTCGATTGCTTGGTACCAAAAGGTGCTTGGCCTAAAGAAATATCAGCTGCCCGAATGGGGCGATTTTCCCATTTTTATGTTTGTGGGCAAGAGCGGGATTGCCTTATTCCCTGCCCATTTGGACCATCCCAAGTTGGATAGGGACTCCCGAAACGTAAAAATCGACCACTTTGCCTTTAACGTTACGAACGAAAATTTTGAAAAGGCAAAAAATCGATACCATGCACTTGGGTTAGAGTACAACATCCAAGACCACCATTATTTCCAATCCATTTATACCAAAGATCCGGATGGGCATGTGGTGGAACTGACCACCTTAATGGTCGATGCGGATTCGTTTTACAGGGGTTGATCGCCACCATTGAGAAAACCGAATAAATCAACCTCCGGTTTGTTAAACTTATCTGCAAATCTTTTTAAAGCACTGAATATTACCTATTTTAGAGGTAGAAATCATAGCACTCATGTTGACCCTTAGACGACCATTGATCATTCTTTCCATTATTGCCCTTTTATTGTTGATTCCCTTCATTGGCATGCAAATTTCCAATGAGGTACACTGGTCCGTTTTTGACTTTGTGGTCGCCGGTGGCATGTTGACCATTACCGGATTTGCCATTGACTTTGTCATCAGAAAAACAAAATCGGTAAATCGTAGATTCCTTTTGATTGCAGCCATAGCTTTGCTATTCCTTCTCATTTGGGTAGAAATCGCAGTCGGTTTGTTTGGTTCCCCGATTGCCGGAAGTTAAACCATTGACCACCTAAAAATCCAAATCAAAGTCCGCAGTGCAACCAAGTTGGTTCCACTTTGGCATCTCCTAATTTTTGATGATCTTTAGGGTTTTTAATCCATCGAAATGGGCAAACGAAAACAACAGGCCAAAACACTACGTATTTTCAGGAAAATCCATCGTACCACAGGAGCTTTATTGTTCATTTTTTTCTTTTTTGTTTCGGTTACGGGACTGATTTTGGGCTGGAAAAAGAATTCCAACGGTGTTATTTTGCCCAAAACCCAAAAAGGCACCACTGCCGATTTAAAGGAATGGTTGCCCCTTGACAGTTTGCATACCATTGCTTGCTACACCCTGCATGATAAAGTCTCATCGGATTATTCCTTGGAACTTGACCGTATCGATGTCCGTAAGGAAAAAGGTTCGGTGAAGTTTGTTTTTGTGGACCACTTTTATGAGGTGCAATTGGATGGGGCAACCGGTTCCGTGTTGTCCATTGGCCAACGGCATTCCGATTTTTTTGAACATGTGCACGACGGTTCCATTCTGGACCGATACTTGGGTACAGGTGGCTATATTAAATTGATCTATACCAATGTTATGGGCATTGCGCTGTTGGTGTTCACCATTACCGGTTTTTGGTTATGGTACGGCCCAAAGCGCATGCGCAAAGCAGGGAAAAGCTAGGACCCTACCCCTTTATTTTTTTAACCGGAACCGTTCCGTATTTGTCAATCAGATAGACCAAACTGGCCATGGTGGCAGCACCAAGTTCCAGTTCGCGTTTGTTCACGTGTTCGAAGGTATCGTTTTCGGCATGGTGATGATCAAAATAGCGCTGGGTATCGGGTCGTAAGCCCACCAACACCATGCCTTCTTCCTTAAGCGGGCCAATATCGGCCCCACTGCCGCCTTTGTAAAACATGTGGATCAAATAGGGTTCAAACAGGTCTCGCCATCCTTGAATTTGGGCAATGTTTTCATCCGAGGCATCGATGGAAAATCCGCGTGGCGTAAATCCGCCCGAGTCACTTTCGAGTGCGAACACATGGGTTTCGTTATTGTTTTTGGCCACTTCGGCGTACTTATTGCCGCCCCGCATGCCATTTTCTTCGTTCATGAACAAGACTACCCGTAAGGTTCGTTTTGGACGATAGCCTGTTTCCTTCAGCAACCGAAGCACATCCATGCTCTGGACACAACCGGCACCATCATCGTGCGAGCCATCCCCCAAGTCCCAAGAATCCAAATGGCCGCCAACGACCATCACTTCATTGGGATAGGTGCTTCCCGTGATCTCCCCGATCACATTGTAGGATTGCACATCTTCGTATTGTTTACAGCTCTGTTTAAAATAAAACTTGGTATCTGGATTCAATTTTAGGGTAGTGCTCAACAATTCCGCTCCTTTGGTGCTTATGGCCGCGGCTGGAATGCGTTGATTTACGGGAGTATCCCCATAACCCATGGATCCCGTATGTGGATAATCGTCCAATCGGAGGTTCATGGAACGTACTATCACCCCTTTTGCTCCAAATTTGGCAGCTTCCGCTGCGCCGGAGTAGCGTTGGTCCACACAACCGGAATAGGAAGCAAATGTATTGATCAATGTAGGGTCCATCGGTCGGTTGTAGAACACGATTTTCCCTTCAATCTTGGCCCTGCCAAGTTTTTCCAAATCTTCAATGCCCTGGATTTCCACCACATTGGCCTTTAATCCGCCATCGGGCGTGGCCACAGATCCTCCAAGGGCACATATCGGCACGTTGGTGGTCAATCCAGGTTTGGTCTCAAAATAGGCAAATTCGGGAATGCCCCTTACCCATTTGGGCACCATGACCGGTTGCAGCCAAACACGGTCCAATCCCAAGGATTCCAATTGGGCCTTGGTATATTCAACAGCTTCCTGTGCCTGCACCGAACCTGAAAGTCGACCGCCGATTTGGTTAGATAGGTAATTGAGCCAATCGTAGGCTTTACCGTCGGTGAGGGCCTTATCGTAAATGGCCTTTAATTGCTTTTCGTCTTCGGATTGTGAAAAAAATGGGGTACTGACCAATAAAAAGGCCAATAATAGGGTTAGTCTCATTTGGATTCTTTTTCCAGTTCTTGTTTAAAGATTTCTAAGTTAGCTTTTATTTCATCATCCAACTCTGGCTCCTCAATATCTTTGTACTTTTTTAACGCTTCCAACATGATCGAGGCCACAATCACCCGGGCCGCCTCCTTATTGTCGGCTGGAATCACAAACCAAGGGGCATGGTCCTTGGAAGTCTTTGCCAAAGCTTCTTCATAACAGGCTTGGTATTTGCCCCATAGTTGTCTTTCTTCCAAATCACCAGGAGAGAATTTCCAGTTCTTTTGTTTCAACTCAATGCGACGTAACAGGCGGTTGCGCTGTTCTTCTTTGGATAAATGCAGGAAAAACTTGAAAATGATGATGCCATTTTGGGCCACATGTTCCTCGAACTCATTGATCTGCTGGTAGCGTTTGGCCCAAAAATCCTCGTTGATGTCCGCCACGGATTCGACCCTGGGTAAATTTTCGCCCAAAATGTATTCGGGATGCACTTTGGTCACCAATACATTTTCATAATGGGTGCGATTGAACACCGAAAACTTACCCCGTTCCGGCAAGGCGATATAATGGCGCCATAAATAATCGTGCTTGCGTTCCAAGGTTGAGGGCACCTTAAAACTGTGGACCACCACACCCCGCACGTTGAAATCCTTGAACACCTCCCGAATAAGGCTGTCCTTTCCTGCCGTATCCATACCTTGCAAACAGACCAGCACCCCATATTTGGCATGGGCATACATGGTGTCCTGAAACTCGCCCAGGTCCTTTCGGATTTTCTTTAGCTGTTTTTTCAGTTGTTTTTCTGAAGCGCCGAGGTCATCATAGGTATCCACCGTTGAAAGGGCAACGGACTGCTTCACTCGATAGTTATCCGCGTTTAAGTTTTGCATTGGTTGTTTGAACTTTAGTATTTTAAGATAGGAATTTTAAAAAGAATAGATTCATAAAATGCTTCTACATACTTTCGAATTGATTTTTTCGAACTCTAAATTCATTAAATTCTTTTTCAGTCAAGTTTAATAATTGCCTAGTGTAGGGCACAAATAACGTATCATTTTTATTCCTTAGAAAATCAAAAATTAGGTATTGGTAATATGGATTATTCAAGTCTTCAATCCTTAATTTTGAATATCTAAGTTTTGACTTGGGATATTTCTTTCTAGCATGCTTGTAGGAATCATAGAGTATCTCGGTCAGATGCTCGCATAATTCATTTATAGTTTGATAGGGAACTTTGCCATTGGCCAAATCCAATAGTTTTCTTTCAATTTTTAAAAAGAATTCCTTTTTAGAATCAATATTGTTTTTAGCTTTCCCGAATATTTTCATCGTTTATTTGAACTTACATTTTCATTTCTTTATTAAAATCGACTCTCAAACTCTTAAGAATTCGAGACTCTTCCCCATAGGCTTGAATATACATGTTTTTGCGCATTCCTTCCATTCCCAAAAAGTGTTTTTCATCGGTATTTTGAACGACTTATAGCGTTTGCTGATCGTTTTATCGAATAATTTCCTGTACAAAATACCTTACAAGTAACTTAGTTGAAAATGATTGACGCGTTGTCCCAAATCGTTAAGCGTTATGAAAAACAGAAAGATTATCTTGTTCATAGTCTTCATCTTAGGCGTGCTCGGCCTATGGTTGATGGCTTCTTTTTCGACCTACAATGCCTGTGCGTATGCCAGCTCCAATCTGGAGTACATCAAAAGTAAAATTGAGTCGGCCGTAGTGGCCCAAGACCTTAAAATGGCAAAGTACCATGCCTACAAAGCGTTAAATGGCATTGAAAAAACCCGGAAAAACTTTGAGGATTGCGGTTGCGAGGGCACTATTGAAAGTTTGGAATCTGCATTGATCGAATTAAAATCGGCAACCCGGGCCGAAACTTTGGAGGCATCCAAAATTGAATTGCACCGTGCCCTGGAAAGTACCATGATCGGCATGAAAGTACTTGCAGTGTTTGAACAGGAAAATGCCAACGACTTTGGCAATGAGGTACTGGTGCTCAATACCAAGGAATCCCTTTCGGATCCCGCTACAATGTTCCAAACCAATGAAAAAGAGGTAAAAAGGCAGGTACACAGTTGCCTATTGGGTTTTGAATCTTCGTTGGAAAAAGCAATCAATGAGGTCGATTGCGAGGATGCGCGACGGTTCATCACCAATATTCACGAAGAATCCCGGCTCATTTTATTGAACACCGGCCTATCGCCCCACAAAAAAGAGTATCACAATCGGGTTAAACTATTGTCCCAAGAAGCCCTGGAAAAGTTGGGCGATTGTAATCCCTAGACTCTATTTGCTGGCAAACAGTTTTACATCCTCTTCGGAGACTTCCTTTCCGCCCAGAATGATCAATCGTTCCACCACGTTGCGAAGCTCACGTATGTTTCCGGTCCAATCGTAGCTCTTGAGCATATCGATGGCTTTTTTCGAGAAATTCTTTTGGGCGGTACCCTGCTCTTCCGCAATTTTTTTGGAAAAATGGTCGATTAACAACGGAATATCGTCGCGTCTGTCGTTCAACGCCGGAACTTTAATGAGTATCACCGCCAAACGGTGGTACAAATCTTCCCTGAATTTTCCATCTTCAATCTCTTTTTTCAGGTCCTTGTTCGTGGCCGCCAACACGCGCACATCCACTTTGATGTCCTTATCAGATCCAACCCTTGAAATTTTGTTTTCCTGCAGGGCACGAAGCACCTTGGCCTGTGCAGAAAGACTCATATCGCCAATTTCATCCAAAAAGATGGTTCCCTTATTGGCCGCTTCAAACTTACCGGCCCTATCTTTTACCGCAGAGGTAAATGCCCCCTTTACATGGCCGAACAATTCACTTTCGATCAACTCGGAAGGAATGGCGGCACAGTTCACCTCAATAAAGGGCTCTGATGATCTTGGACTTTTTTCGTGCAACCAATGGGCCACAAGCTCCTTTCCGGTTCCGTTAGACCCTGTGATCAACACCCTGGCATCGGTCGGGGCCACCTTTTCAATCATTTCCTTTATCGTCCCGATCTCCTCACTTTCACCGACCATTTCATAGTTTTTGGAGACTTTTTTCTTCAAAATCTTGTTTTCCACTACCAGTTCCTTTTTGTCCAAGGCATTTCGGACCGTGGTCAACAAACGGTTCAAATCCGGCGGTTTGGAGATGTAATCGAAAGCGCCCATGCGCATGGTGTTTACGGCCGTGTCAAGGTCTCCGTGACCGGAAATCATGATAAACGGAATCTCAGGTTTGATTTTTTTGGCGGCCTCCAAAACTTCCACACCGTCCATCTTGGGCATTTTAATATCACAAAGAACCAGATCAAAATCTTCTTTTTTAATCACTTCCATGCCAGCCAAACCATCTTCGGCCTCCTGCACATTATAGGTATCGCTTTCTTCACTTAATATCTTTACCAAGACCCTTCTAATGGCCGACTCATCTTCAATTACCAAAATTTTTGACATAGTACCTTATTTAAAATATTCCAATTTTGAACCCAGTCCGAATATAAAGATTTGACTCGTCATTCAATAAAAAAACATCTCCCTGGTCGTTGTTCCTCAACTTTCCTTCCTGTACAATGGACCGTCCCACCATGGCAAAAAAGGCCATTTTTTTGGACACATTGTACTGATACCCAAAAGCGCCATACAAAGATGTCAACGATATTTTTGAGGCCAATTCACCATTCATCATGGGGATATCATTTTGGAGATTTATGAAATATCCATCCAAGAACAGTGCCAATTCCACAAAATGCTTTTTGCCAAAGTATCGTCTCAGGTCCGTTCTCGGTATGCCTAAGGTAAACGACCAATCGGGGTGAAACCTTCGGTAGTAGTTGATCAAGGGCAAAGGTACCGGAAGACCTGTTGTACTATTATAGGTCAACCCCAGTACCAACCGAAAAGGTCTATCCGCATCCATGCGCTCTTTCCAAAAGGTTACCGTGGCATTCATGAAAAAATCTTCGGTGGCCACGCCACCACTGATAAAATTGGATGCCAACCGGGGCGTCAAAATACCGACCAAGTTCCAATTTTCGTTCCATTTGGTCAATAGTCCCACATTCAAATCAATGATATGAAACCGGATCAGTTCACTCTTATCGAAGGGGAGATTTCGCGAATAGCCCATATCGAACCGGTTATATTCCAGACCCGTAATGAGGTAATCCTTTTTTTCGTTCAATTTGATGGGCAGGTTGAACAGTCCCTTATAACGTTGGGTCATTATCCCGGTATCATTCTCTGGAATGTTCAGGTATTCTATTCGAAAAATATCCGTGCTCTGTGCCCATCCCACTTGGCCAAAGAGAATTACAATGAAAACCAAGGGTTTCCAAATTGCAATATGGTGTGTCGAGGTTTTTATTGCTTTCTACGGTTTTGGCTGAATAATATGTACGTCGCGCTGAGGGAACGGAATGGTAATATTGTTCTCCTTGAACTTGGCATTTATTTTATATCGGAGCTCACTTTTGATCCTTGGGTCCCTGAAACTGTCATTGGTAAAAAAATTGATGGAAAACAAGAGTGCGGAATCTCCAAAATCTTCAAAAAGTACAAACGGTTTTGGATTCTTCAATATATTTTTTTGTTCCGTGGTTATCTGCATCAATATTTTGGTCACCAATTCCACATCGCTACCATAAGCTACCCCGACATCCACTTTTTCCCGAGTGGTTTTATGGTTTTGGGTGTAGTTGTACACAATATCGCTGATGAACTTGTGATTGGGCAAGATCAACACCTTATCATCTCGGGTGATGGCACGGGTGGTACGCAATTTGATCTCGAACACCTTACCGACTTTACCATCCACCTCAACCACATCGCCCACTTGCAACGATTTGTCAATAATGATGAAAATTCCACCCAAAACATCCTTGAACAATTCTTGCAAGGCAAGGCCCAACCCCACAAATAATGCCGCGGAAGCGGTGATGACCAAGGTGATATCTACCCCTGCCGCACTCAAGGTGATCAGCACGGCAACCAAATACACCACATAATTGCTGAACTTGAAGACACTGGTAAATTTTTGCTTGTCTTCCTGCTCCATTTTTCGGGTGATGATGTGGCGCAACCATTTCAACAAGAATTTGGTACCAATCAATGCCACGGTCAATAACAGTAACAACCCCAACGTTAGATTGATGGTTTTGTCACCTTCACCAATATGGAAACCGATATCCAAAAAATTCTTAATGGAGCCCCAGATATCTTCCTTGATGATCTCTTTGATGTCTTCGGTGCCTTCCTGCATCTTAACTTAATATCTCAACCATTTTACCAATTCTTTGTAGGTCGGTTTTTTGCCATACATCAAGATACCGACCCTATACACTTTTGCCGCCAGCGTTACAATCCCTAAAAAGGTAACGATCAATAGGAATATGGACAACAAAAACTGCCATAAAGGTACTGCACCTTCTCCAATTCCACCCGGCAATCGCATCAGCATAACAATGGGCGAGGTCAACGGAAACAGTGAAAACCCGACGGCAATGGGTCCATGGGGATTGCTGAAAACCGAGAAAAAGCCCACGTAAATGGCCAACATCAAGGGCAAAATTATGGGAAAAATAAATTGCTGCGTATCCGTTTCATTGTCCACTGCGGCACCAATGGCAGCATAAATGGAACTATAAATTAAATAGCCCAGTACAAAATAGATCAAGAACGAGAAGATCATCAACCCCCATGGAATGTCCAGAATTTCCTTGGCATACAACATCATATCGCTATCCATGGGTGCCAGTTGCGACATGCCTGGCATGGATGCTCCCGACATATTTGGATCTTGGGAAAGGGCCGAAATATCCACTCCGAAAAGCATCACCACCAACAACAAAAGGGCCGAAGCGGAAACGATCCAAATGGCAAATTGGGTCAATCCGGCCAGAGAGGTACCAATGATCTTGCCCAGCATCAATT
Source organism: Flagellimonas beolgyonensis (assembly GCF_003992615.1). Classification (GTDB taxonomy): domain Bacteria; phylum Bacteroidota; class Bacteroidia; order Flavobacteriales; family Flavobacteriaceae; genus Flagellimonas; species Flagellimonas beolgyonensis. The sequence continues at coordinate 310,547 of NZ_RZMY01000018.1, read as the reverse complement.
GAAATGGTTTAACGGAAGAAATGATCACCTCAATGATTCGGCTGGTCTTCTCCTCAATAACGCTGCGCATAACAAAACCACCATAAATGATAATGAACATCATGATCGCATAGCCAAACCCACCACCGATAAAGGCCTTAAGTTCGTTGATGCCCTTCATGCTCCTTTCGCCTTCAAAGGTGGAAAGATTGATCTCGAATGGCTCTTCCACACTGGAAAACTGTTCCGACGATACGCCCAGTCTTTTTAATCGATCTTGGCGCAACTGCCGCTGAAAAATACGTTCCAGCTGTTGGGTCACCGTGGTATTGGGGTTGTTCTTGGTAAACAGATAACTTTGATGGGCCACTTCTTCCAAACTTGCTCCTTTAGGCAGGTACAACAAACCATAATATTCCAAGGCATTCGTGGAATCCTTGGCCTGTTCCAAGTTCAGGTTATGGAAGTTTACGAATGATACGCTTTTGGTTGGTGTAAAATCCTCCTGAAAAAAATCGCTTTCGTTCAAAACAGTGACCACACGTACGTCCTCGTCGTTGACCTTGGCCAAATAGGCGATCAGCACGATCATACCCACAATCAACAAAGGGCTCAGAATGGTCATGACAATAAAGGACCGGTTGCGCACCTTGGCCAAATACTCCCGTTTAATGATGAGTCCCAGCTTACTTGCCATTTTCCTTGTTGTTTACGGTTTGTATAAATATGTCGTTTGCCGAAGGCACCAACTCGTCAAATCGGTTCACATTTCCCATTTTGGTCAGCTTGGATAGGATGGTAGCCGTATCTTCGGAGGGTAGTTGAACTTTTAGGTCCCATTGATTGTCCTTGATATCCAAATTGGAGGTGATCACTTCCGCTTCTTCATTCAGTTGGGCAATTAGTGGTTGAATGTCCCCATCCACATGCATACCAATACTGTACATATTGTTCTTGTAGGCATTTTTGATATCGGAAAGTTTTCCATCCAATATTTTTTCCGATTTATGGATCAGGGCAATGTATTCACACAGTTCTTCAACCGATTCCATGCGGTGTGTGGAAAAAATGATAGAGGTCCCTTTTTCCTTCAACTGTAAAATTTCATCTTTGATGATGTTGGCATTAATGGGATCGAATCCACTGAAAGGTTCGTCGAAAATCAGCAACTTGGGCTCGTGCAGTACGGTTACGATGAATTGTATCTTCTGCGCCATTCCTTTGGAAAGTTCCTGGATTTTCTTGTTCCACCAGTCACCGATATTAAGCCTATCGAACCAATATTTTAGGCGTTCCTTGGCCACTTGCTTGGGCAACCCCTTCAATTGCGCCAAGTAGAGGGCCTGCTCCCCTACCTTCATGCTTTTGTACAGTCCGCGCTCTTCGGGCAAATATCCGATTTGGGCAATATGTTCCGGGCCCAAGGGTTCGCCATTGAACAAAATTTCCCCAGCATCTTGATGGGTAATCTGGTTGATGATGCGTATAAAGGAGGTCTTCCCTGCCCCGTTCGGGCCCAAAAGACCGTAAATACAATTTTTCGGGATTTCCAATGAAATGTTGCTCAATGCAGTGTAGTCCCCATAGGTTTTGGAAACATTTTTGGCAACAAGGATATGATCCATGTAAACTATTTTTTCAAAGATATGTATTTGACAGTTACCAGTGAATTCCTTAAAAACAAAAACCCACCCTCAAAAAATTTAAGGATGGGAAAAAAATTGCTATGAAAAAGAAAATTAGATATCGGTCACCCAACATCAGTTTCAAATATACGTTTTTTATTTAAACAGCAAGAATTTTATGCTCAAGAGAACATATCTTTTACTTTTTCAAAGAAAGATTTGTCGGATTTTTCGGGTTTTGGCGCGAAATTTTCATCGTTCTGCATTCTTTCGAAAAACTCCCGTTGCTCCTTGCTGGTCACTTTTGGGGTCCATACGTTTACATGAACCAAAAGGTCCCCGCTTCCATAACCGTTCAAACTGCTGATACCTTTACCCCGCAAGCGCAATATTTTTCCGGACTGGATTCCGGGTTCCAATTTGATGCGGACCTTTCCGCCCACGGCATCAATTTCTTTGGAACTGCCCAAAACCGCTTCGGATATGCTGATGTACAAATCATAATGCAGGTTGTCCCCTTCTCGTTTCAAGGTTTCGTGCTCCACGGTTTCTATGGCAACCAACAAATCGCCGGGCACTCCATTTCCTGGGGCTTCGTTACCCTTTCCGGCAACCTTCAACTGCATGCCATCCTCTACACCTGGCGGAATTTTAATGGATACGGTTTCCTCTTCCACCTTCAATCCCTGTGCATCGGCACCATGGGGCTTTTGATCGATGGTCTGGCCCGAACCACCACAACTGGTACATGCCGTGGCCGTTTGCATTCTACCCAATATCGTATTGGTGATTTTAGTAATCTGACCGGTACCATGACATGTCGGACAGGTTTTATAGGTAACCCCATCGGCCTGTACCTTTCGGCGCACCTTAACCTTTTTCTCCACCCCATTGGCCACTTCTTCCAACGTAAGTTTCACGCGGATTCGCAGATTGCTTCCTTTCATGCGGCGTTGACCACCACCAAATCCGCCGAATCCACCAAATCCACCACCGAAGGCACCACCAAAAATATCACCGAACTGGCTGAATATGTCGTCCATGTTCATACCTCCGCCACCAAAACCGCCGCTACCATCAAAAGCGGAATGACCAAACCGGTCGTACTTGGCACGTTTGTCCGGATCGCTCAATACCTCATAGGCTTCGGCTGCTTTCTTGAACATTTCCTCGGCCTTGGCATCACCGGGATTTTTATCGGGGTGAAATTCTATGGCCTTCTTTCGATAGGCTTTTTTGATTTCAGCTTCGGATGCTCCTTTGGAGACACCCAATATGTCGTAATAGTCCTCCTTCATACACAATTAGTTTCCAACGACCACTTTAGGATGTCTAATAATGCGGTCTCCCAATTTAAATCCTTTTTCAACCACATCTATGATCTTACCTTTCATTTTTTTATCGGGAGCGGGTATTTGGGTAATGGCATCGTGTACCTCGGCATCAAAAACATCGCCAGCCTGCACTTCGATTTGCTCCAACCCCTTGTTCTTTAGGGTTTCCTTGAATTTATTGCTGATCAACTCCACACCTTTGAACATTTCGGTGTCCTCGGATTTGGACAGTTCTTTAAGGGCCCTATCAAAATCGTCCATAACCGGCAATAGTGCCACAATGACTTCCTGACCAGCGGTTTTAAAAAGATCCATACGCTCTTTTGAGGTACGCTTTTTAAAATTTTCGAACTCGGCAAAAAGTCTCAAAAACTTGTCCTTTTCCTTGGCAAGGTCTTCGCGAAGTTGTTCTTCCACAGAAAGTTCTTCCATGCCATCCCCGGAATTTCCAGATTCGTTGTTATCCCCGTTCAGCTCAGTACTTTCAGAGGCTTGGCCATTTGTTGGCTCCTCCATTTCCTCAACCTTACTCTTATCGCTCATATGCTCGTTTATTTTGTTACCGATTTGAAACGGCAAAAGTACTGCCAATTGTGGAAAAATGTCAAAATGTCACCACAAAACATTAAAAAATCCGCCAAAGGCGGATTGTTACTTATTATACCCAGAAAAATTGGCTATACCAATTCGTTTTCTGCAGTCTCCATTGGGGCCATTTCGTTTGCATGGGCATTGTGGTACAAATTTTCCAATGCGGTACAAATGTTGGCAAACTGAAATGTAAAACCTTCATTCTCTATTTTCTTGCTGCTTACCCTTTGGCTCGCCAACAACAACTGGGACATTTTTCCAAGCAGTGCTTTTAGGACAAACGCAGGTACATTGGGCATCCACAGCGGACGGTCCATCACCCTGGCCAACTCTTTGGTCAATTTGGTATTGGTGACAGGGTTTGGTGCAACCCCATTATAAACGCCACTCAGGTTGTTCTCCACAATGAACACGAACATTTGGGCCAAATCCTTTATATGTATCCAGGATTGCCACTGATTTCCATGACCGATGGGTGCCCCCACAAAATTCTTGATGGGCATTGCCATTTTGGGCAAGGCACCACCTTCACGGGAAAGCACCACACCTATTCGAATTTTGGCCACTTTCATATCCAATTCGCTTAGGGTATCTGTCCCAGCTTCCCATTTTTCTACCACTTCCCCCAAAAAACCATTGGCAACTTGATTTGTATCTTCTTCGTAAAAATTGGAGGGTGAGTCTGGATAAATACCAATTGCCGATGCGGAAACAAAACACTCCACATCGCTTGCCCCGAATTCTTCCAATCCTTTTTTAAGGGTGCTTATACTTTTGATCCTGCTTGAAAGCACCTTTTTTTTGTGGGCTGGCGTCCATCTTTTAGCAATTGTGGTTCCCGCAAGATTAATAATGGCCTGCACACCTTCGAAACAATCGAGGTCTATTTTACCTTTGGACGGATTCCAATAGAACCCTTTGTAGTCGTTGTCCTTGGTAATTTTTTCCTTACTGGTTGTCAAATAATTTACGGGGATGCCTTTTTCTTGTAGGAGGCTTGTTATCTCTTGCCCCACCAATCCGGTCGCTCCTGTAATCAACACTCTCATACTACCAATTTACCACAAATTTAATCTATTGGACCCCCGTTTGTGAGACGTTAATTTAGGTTTAACACAAATGTTCAAACTTTAAAACAATTTATGACTGGACATAATTGATTGGTTAACAAATTTTTGGGAAGTTCATTCTTTAATTCCGCGAAGCATTTCCCGCTTTCCTGGTGGACCCGGCAATCGTTCAACTGAAAATCCTACCGCTTGCATTGCCCTGCGCACACTGCCTTTGGCGGCATAGGTGACCAGTACACCCCCACTTTTTAGCGCCTTAAACATGATGGAAAAAACTTCTTCGGTCCATAATTCAGGCTGCACACGGGCACCAAAAGCATCAAAATAAATGAGGTTGAACAAATTTTGGTCTTGAATGTCCCTGAAATCCTTTTTTTGTTTGGTCAATACAAAATCATCGGAAATATCGAACCTTTCATCCCATGGGTAACTATGCAAACGTTCAAAAATCGCATTGGAGCCTTTCAAATCCAATTGTTTTCCATAATCCAAGCACAACGCTTCTTCCATGGAAACTGGAAAGGCTTCAACGCCCACATAGTCGATGGTAACATTCAATTTTGGGGCTTCCAAATAAGTGATCAGGGCATTCAGGCCTGTGCCGAAACCAATTTCAAGGATATGCACCCGCTGATCGGCAAACAATCGTAATCCGTGTTCAATAAACACATGGTAGGCTTCTTGGACGGCCCCATGCTTGGAGTGGTACTGTTCGTCCCAATCCTCAATTTGGATGGTTTTTGAACCATCCCCGGTCACGATGATCCTGCGTTTCAAAATTAGTTGGAGATCAACACACCATCTGCCTCAAAACGAAGGGTTTTTTTGGGTGCCGTGATCAAGGCTATCTCATCTTCCGATGCACCTTCATCCTCTGCAAAATGTCTTTGGTCCTCCACCGACATTTCTTCCAAAAAAGCAGCGCCGTTCATGGCCACTTTTTTACCCGCAGCATCTTTTGGCACAAAGAAACCATAGTCCTTGAACCTTACAAAAACCTCATTATCGGCATCCAATTTTACTTTCATCCAACAGCCCTTGGACTGGCAGACTTCGGTTATCTCCCCGATCAATTGGGTCTGGACCGAATCCTTGGCGGAAAGGTTCGTATACGTTTCGGCCGTTTTGTCGGCTTTTCGGGATACCTCGAACTCTTGTCCATAAAAATCCCCTTTCATGGTCTCTTCCTTGCAAGAGATCATTCCTAGAAAAACTAGTAATACAACAGCAAAAGTGTTAAAATGCTTCATTTTTAATAACATTTAAATGTTTGTAGATTAAGTATGATATTTAGATTTGTACATGCCTCAAAACTAACAATAAATAGCTAATTTTAACATTCGAAATGTTAATCATATGGAAACAACGTTGAACAATGTAGCAATAGAGAAGGTAAAGAATTCCAAAATACATGATGTTGACTTTGACAATCTATCTTTTGGAAGTGTGTACACTGACCACATGTTGGTCTGCGATTATAAAGATGGGAAGTGGATGACCCCAAAGATTGTCCCTTACCAACCCATTACGCTAGATCCTTCCGCTAAAATATTCCATTATGGCCAATCCATTTTTGAAGGAATGAAGGCCTACAAGGATGAGGATGGCAAAGTATGGTTGTTCCGCCCTTTGGAAAACTTTAAACGATTCAATAAATCTGCTGAACGACTTGCCATTCCCGAATTGCCCGAATCCCATTTTATGGATGGTTTATTGGCCCTTATTAATTTGGAAAGCGATTGGGTACCACAAAACCCAGGAAGTTCCTTATACATAAGACCTTTTATGTTTGCATCGGGGAAAGGCTTTCACGCATCCCCTGCCAATGAATACAAGTTCATTATCGCTTGCGCCCCATCCGGTTCTTATTTCTCAGGAAAGGTAAAAGTGCTTATTGAAGAAACCTATTCACGTGCTGCAAACGGCGGTGTAGGTTACGCCAAGGCGGGTGGTAACTATGCCGGTCAGTTCTACCCTACCAAATTGGCCGCGGAGAAGGGTTACCAACAAGTAATCTGGACCGATGACAACACCCATGAATTTATTGAGGAGGCCGGAGCCATGAACGTATTTGTTCGCATAAACGACACCTTGATGACGGCACCCACCAGCGATCGTATTCTGGATGGTATCACCAGAAAGAGTATTCTTGACATTGCCAACGACATGGGCATCAAGACAGAAGTGCGCAAAATCTCCGTTCATGAATTGGTCGAAGCCGCGAATAATGGAACACTCAAAGAAATGTTCGGCGCGGGGACCGCTGCGGTTGTTTCACCCATTTCCGGTTTTGGTTACCACGGCAAGGACTATGAACTGCCCGAAGTGGCCAACAGTTATGCAGACCAGTTGAAAAAGCGAATTACCGATATCCAATATAACCGGGCCGAAGACAAATTCGGTTGGCGTTATCCTGTTGAATAAAATTATGGTAAGTACTCAAATAAAAAAGCGCACCGATGGGTGCGCTTTTTTATTTGTGCATAATGGATTGGATATCCGGTTTAAAATAATTGGGGCCCTTCAACACTTTGCCATCTTCTCGATAAATGGGTTTTCCATCGGCGCCCAACTTACTCATATTGCTTCGTTGGATTTCTTCAAACACCTCTTCAATTTTATATTGCATGCCATGCTCCAAAATGGTGCCGCAAAGAATGTAGAGCATATCCCCCAAGGCATCGGCCACCTCCACTAGATCACCATTATTGGCCGCCTCAAGGTATTCCTGGTTTTCCTCGTCCATCAAATCGAAACGCAATTTGTTTTTGTCCGCACCCAAATTAGCTATGGGTTCATGGTTTACCCCGAGACCAAATGAATGGTGGAAGAGCTCCACAGCCCGTATTTTTCTTTCCATTCCCTAAGTTTTTGATTTAGCTTTGCGTAAAAATATAAAATATGTTCAGTACGGGACAGCTCGTTTTTGCCATTCTCTTTTTTGTGGCCTTTGTCATTGTCATTGTTCTTTCGTATCAAAAAGACAAAAAGTTGCACCAACGCAATTATAAAGGTTCTTCAAAATGGATCTTGATTTCGTTTATTTCTTTCATAATTATATTGTTCCTGATCAAGCATTTTCTCAAAAATTAACAGGTAAATTGTGTTAACCACAAAAATGCTCATATTCACAACATTAGGTTCACTTTGATTCGCTTAACATAAGAAAATACGTACTTTTGCATCGAACCTAACCAGTTTTGACAAATGACCACATTTCTTAGTCTATTTTTCATTTTACTTGCCGTCAATGCCGTGTTATTGCTCTTCAGTGTCAATGGTGCCAAAGAACGGAACACCAAACAAGTTCGAAAAATATCAGGAAGCTCCATTACCAAAATGCTCCCCAGAGAGACTTCGGAAACCAAATACAAGGAAGCGGTTTAGTTTGTACCTTTAGGGGATGAAACAGGCCTTTCTTGTTTTTTTGGGCGGAGGATTCGGTAGCGTATTGCGCTTTCTTATCTCCAAACCCATGAATGCTTTATCCCAAAACTTTTTTGTTGGCACGTTTTTAGTCAATATTATTGGCTGTCTGCTCATTGGGTTTGTACTTGGACTTTCTTCAAAAGGCAATGTGCTATCCTACAACAACACCTTATTTCTTGCCACCGGTTTTTGTGGCGGCTTCACCACCTTTTCCGCATTTGCCTTTGAAAAGCATCATTTCCTAAAAAATGGAGACTTCCTTAATCTTGCCATTTATATGGTTTCCAGTATCATCGTAGGTGTTTTGGCCGTTATTCTCGGTCTTTGGCTATCCAAACAAATGGGTTAGTTACATTTTACATTTTTTCAGTTAATTTTTGTTAATTCTTAAACATTATTCATTCAAAAAAACCTTTTTGATGAATAAACTTCATCCGTTTTACGTCATTGTTAAATATTAATCAACAAAAAGACAACAAAAACTTCTTTAAAATCAGATACCCCTAAATTTTTAGGGGTATTTTTTTTATAGCCATAAAAATAAAACATATAACCCCTTCAATTGGGTGGTCTTTTATCAATTCCTATATATTTGGCACATCAATTAACTACTTAATTATGAAAAAAGTCGAGGCAATTATTAGAAAATCAAAGTTTGATGAGGTTAAAAAAGCCCTCCATCAAATTGAGGTCAACTTTTTCAGTTACTGGGACGTAACAGGGGTTGGCAATGAGAAACAAGGACATGTATATCGTGGTATTTCGTATAGCACAAGTGATATACAGAGAAGGTATTTGGTTATCGTGGTATCCGATGACTTCCTGGAAAGAACCGTGAATGTTTTATTGGACACCGCATCCACCGGTAATGTGGGAGATGGAAAAATTTTCGTTTCCGACATGATCGAAGCTTACAGGATCCGAACCAAGGAAAGCGGCCACGCCGGAATCAACTAAAAACGATTAACCAAAAAACAACTCAAAAAATTAGATTATGATTTTACAAGAACAAGAAGCAATAGATAAAGCTGTTGAGGCCATCACAGGCGATATGGGTGCTCTATGGATCACCATTGCCGCTGTTTTGGTTTTCTTCATGCAAGCAGGATTCACATTGGTGGAAGTTGGATTCACACGTAGTAAGAATTCAGGTAACATCATTATGAAAAACTTTATGGACCTTGCCATTGGCTCGGTCATGTTTTGGGCCGTAGGTTACGGCATTATGTACGGTAGCGGAGTGGTTGCCGGTGGATTTTTCAGGACCAGCCCTGCCGATCAAGGGTATTTCTTATTCAGCGCATCGGATTGGTACAACCTTTTCTTCCAAACCGTTTTCTGTGCAACCGCTGCCACGATTGTATCAGGAGCTATCGCAGGAAGGACCAAATTTTCAACGTATTTGATATTCTCTGCGGTTTTAACAACCATCATCTACCCTATTTCCGGTAGCTGGTACTGGCCTTTTGATGACGATGCTTGGTTGAACACAGCAGGTTTCATCGATTTTGCCGGTTCATCGGTGGTTCATGCCGTAGGTGGTGCCGCCGCCTTGGTTGCCGCCATCTTGGTCGGACCCAGAATTGGAAAATATGTGGACGGTAAGGCACAGGCCATTCCAGGCCACAATATGATGTTCGGCGCCCTTGGGGTATTTATCCTTTGGTTGGGCTGGTTCGGATTTAACGGAGGTTCCCAATTGGCTTGGGGCGGTGACGATACCGTTGGCGCTACCAGCGTGATCATCAACACCAACCTCGCTGCTGCAGCAGGCGCCATCGCCGCACTATTCTTTACGTGGTTCAAGTATGGTAAAGCGGATATTTCCATGACTCTGAACGGTGCTTTGGCCGGCTTGGTGGGTATTACGGCCGGATGTGGAGCCGTTAGCGCACTTGGTAGTTTGGCCATTGGATTGATTTGCGGTGTAGTTGTAGTATTGTCCATTGAATTCATCGACAAAAAATTGAAGATCGATGATCCTGTGGGTGCCATTTCCGTACATGGGGTTTGTGGATTCTTGGGTACGGTATTGATTGGTTTCTTCGCTCTGGACGGTGGCCTTTTCTACGGTGGTGGCGGTAAATTGCTTTGGGTGCAGACCTATGGCTCCCTTGCCTATATCGTTTGGGCCGCATTGGCCACATTCGTGGTACTTTTCATCCTGAAGAAAACCATCGGACTACGTGTTTCCGCAGAAGAGGAAATTGATGGTCTTGACCTTCATGAGCACGGGGTAGAATGCTACCCAGAACATATTTCATCACAAAACAATTAAACTCACAAAAAAGGAAACGGAGCGTTCTGCCAAACGCTCCGTTAGTAACCTTTTCAATCAAACTCACAATTTAAACAACAAATTGTCCCAAAAGGACAACTCAAAATGATTATGATATGAAAACGATTATAACAACAAATTTCGGAAAAAATTTGGCTATTGCCATGGTTTCATTGTTATCAATTTCTGCTTTTGCGCAAGAAGAGGAAACCAAACCAAAATTTAGCTTAAGTGGATCTGTTGATGCGTATTACCGCGCCAACCTTACTGCGCCCAATGACGAGGAGGCCATTGCTCCTGGATCATCGTTTGCCAACCTACCCGGTTTTTCCTTGGGTATGGCCAACGTAATTGCGGCCTATGAAGGTGAAAAAGTAGGTTTTGTTGCCGATTTGGTATTCGGTCCACGGGGTACTGATGCAGTTTTCGCCTCTCCCATGTATTCCGCCACCGGTAACATTGTAAACCAATTGTATGTATACTGGAGTGTTAGTGATGATGTGACCTTGACCTTTGGTAACTTCAACACCTTCTTGGGTTATGAAGTGATCTCTCCCGCATCCAACTTCAACTACAGCACCTCTTACCTATTCTCTTACGGACCTTTTAGCCACACAGGTTTAAAGGCCGATTTTGATTTGGGCAACGAATGGTCTGCCATGTTGGCCGTTATGAACCCAACCGACCTTACCGAGTTCAACCCAACCGGGGACTATGCCGTTGGGGCACAATTGGGCTACTCTGGCCAGTTCTTGAACTTTGTGTATAGTCAAGGTAGCTTTGAAATCGACTTTACAGGTGGATTTGATGTTTCCGAAGAATTCTTCTTGGGAATCAATGCCGCGCATTTCAGCGTAGAGGACGATGGCGGTTCTTTTACCGGTGTGGCCCTTTATCCACAATACGCGGTTTCTGAAACGTTCAGCCTTGGTCTTCGTGGTGAATATTTCATGACCAATGACTTCTTGGGCAACGCTACCGGAATCGGTTCCGATATTGATGGCGACGGCAGTGTATTGGCATTGACTTTGACCGGCAGTGCTACCATTGGTGATTTGATCTTGAAGCCTGAAATCAGATTGGACAGCTCCGCAGAGGAAGCTTTCATCGATAACGACCTGGCACCGACCAAAAGTTTGGCATCTGTACTTTTCGCTGCAATCTACTCTTTCTAGAATTTGTAGCGTGGACACCAACAAAGCCTTTTTCCTTCGGGATCAAGGCTTTTTTTTAGTCTTTTTTAAAATTTTTCACTCCTGCTCTCACCCTAGTTCTCAAATAATTTTGCCTTGGCACTAGAGGGCAGGAGTACTTTTTGTTATAGGCACAATAGGGATTATACGCCTTATTGAAATCAATAACGATTGAATCCCCTTCAGGAATCGTTAAATCAATATAACGACCACCTCCATAAGTTTCTTCCCCGTTTGTCTCATCTAAAAAAGGCAAGAAAAGGTAATCCACATATTCCTCTTGGTCCATCAAATCCAGACTTTGGTACACCTCTAATTGGTGCTCGGTTCCATTGAGCATAAAATGGGCAATCCCATAAACGACCTCTGGCGATTCCCTATTGGTAGTGGTTGGCATCATAAAGGGAATGGCATCGGGGGTACGCACAAATTGGGCAACAACTACATAGCTGGTATCCGGCTCAAAAAATTCGAGCCCCTCAAAGTCTTTTCTATATTTATCCGGCAATGGAGAAGTATCCGGATCTCGGAAACTTTCGTTCAACTCTTCTTGAAACTCCACAATGTCGGCAACCAAGCCAGAGGTACTTACCGAAGTAGTTTCATCGTGGTACTTTTTGCCTTGACCACAGGAAATGGCCAAAAGCAACATAAAAAGCAAACCGTAGCGCATAAAATTGATTTGCTACAAAAATAGGGGAAATCAGTTTTTTTCGATCAGGTAACGGGCATCGTCCAAATATTTGGCGACCAATTCATTGAATTCAGGGGTAATGCGAAGCAAAGCCGTGCCTTCCAAACCATACAATTTTTCCTTATCCTTAAAACCCTTCTTCAAGACCTCCTCCAAATAGAACAATGAAGTTCCAAAATCTTCGTTTTTGGCGCTCAGGGAAATGGTATTTAGATAATATTCGAAATTGTCCGGTTCCAAAATGGTTTTGAGCATGTACAAAAACGCCAGGGCATCCTCATCCAAAGCAGCTTCAGATAGTACCAAATCGATATTATCTTCGGCCAAGGCATTTACAAAACCCAACAACCGATGCCCCATTTGTTGCTCGAGGGGTTTGGCACTGTTTATATATTTCTGTAATTCACTAATTTGATATGTCCACCAACCCAAATTGTTGAAATTATGGGTGTAGAAATCTTCTTCCATATAATATTGAAAGTCTTCCTTAAGGATGGACTCCTTTAAAAACACAGCATTTTCGGCACGGTTCATCTCCCTATATTGTTTGTCCCTACGAAGCTCCTTTTGCACATTTCGCAACGAATCCAAATTTTTATGGGCCCCGTAGATGGACATCATTTCGGTCAAGTATTGTTCGGCCCAAAGCAGGTCACCCCTATTCTTCAATTGATTGACCTTGTCAAGGTCTTTTTTAAAGGAACTCGAAATAAATATGGAATCCTTGGGAATCAAACTTCTTCCCATGGCATCCAATGTAAAAAGTTGCATCCCCTTTTGAATATAATCCACACCCGGCCATTCTCCGTTGGCATCGAATAACAAAACTTGGTTCGGAAACTTGAGCTTATCCAACAATTTGGCATCTGTGAGCATGGAGGTGTAGTTAAAGTCGTTCTTATTGACCATGCCGATAAAATGAAATGGCTCCTTAATATTCAACAACTCTCTATTGGCCAAGGATGCCCCAATGGTCATCACTCCTTTGACACCATCCATAAGCACTGGAATTAAACTAGCAAATCGACCCGCTTTTGCAGCACCGGCGGTATACACCCGATTGGGGTCCACAGGAAAAAGATTAGCCACCTTTTCAACAACCCTACTGCTGGCCAGCACATTTTTCGTCAAAGACAATGAATCGATCATTTTTGGTGAAGCAAGTATATACCCCTCTTTTTCAGCAGCCACCACAAACATCGACATCGCCTGTTTTTCCTTGCCATCCATATCAAAAACCACCATCAAGGGCCATTTGGTTTCAGTATTGAAGTTGGTCGGTAAATACAGTGAATAGGTAGTGTTGGTGGAATCCTGAACGGGCAGCGAATCAATTATCTCACCTTTCTTCAAAACCAATTGTTGTGAAAAAACGGTGGTTATCGATGCAACAAAAAGGAGTAACGGGAGGTATGTGTTTTTCATAGCAATCATCTCACAAAAATCTGGCCAAAATGTGGCCGACCACATTAAAATTAATCCATTTTTATTTGATGGCCCGATTATTTTTTATCGGTGCATTGGCCACCACATTGGACAACACAATATGCGTTCTACACTCTCCATAAACGATCAGTTCGTCAATAAATTTTTCCAAATGGGACTGATCACGCAGCACCACTTCCATGATGATGTTTTCGTTACCTGTGATCCGATAGCAGTTTACCACTTCCTGGAAGGTTTTAACTTTATCCAAAAAGGGTTTCAATTTACCCATAAAAGCCCGTAGCATTATGATTGCCTTCAATTGATGGCCAGCTTCGACGTAGGAAATACTGGCTCTATATCCTTCTATGATACCCAGGTCTTCCATCTTCTTTACGCGCTCGGCAACAGCCGGAGGGGTAAGACCTACCTTTCTGCCAATATTGGCAAAGGATTCCCTTGCATTTCGCTGCAAATGCCCCAGTATCTGCCAATTCAACTCATCTATTTTCATTTACAAAGAAAAAATGATGTTATTTTTTATAATCCAAAGCAAAATTGCAATTCCGCCTTAGTAACAAAAGTAAGAATTTTTGTTTCGTCCGTAATTTTATAGTACAAAATTGCTTTTGAAAAATGGAGAGAAACTCCCTAAATTCTTTGGTTGTATACCGCAAATCTTTGGCGCTCCGCGATTTGAGTGAAGCAGTGGCTACCTATTTTTCCGAGAATAGGGAAATCCTGTCACTTCGCAAGATCGATTGTTTCCGGGATGACATCTCCAAATCGTTGTTGGCCGATGCCCATTTAATCACCAAAGAGGTGGAGCAGGCCGCCTTGAGCAATTCCCATTCGGTTCGCATGCGCAGCCTATCCTATGTAAACATCATGACCCGTAACATTTTGGCCTATTGCAACGGCCTGGAACGGGATGGTGTAAAGGAAAAGGAGTACCTCAACCTATTGCGTCGTGAAATTCGGATATTCCGCGTCTCCTTTAAAAAATGGCGGAAATCACTGATCAATAGGAACGACTGATTCCACTACATATTTCTTCGATATTGCCCTCCCACTTGGAACAAAGCCTCTGTTATTTGACCTAGGGAACAATATTTGGCCACTTCCATCAATTTTTCGAAGAGGTTTTCATTGTTGATTGCCGTTTGTTGCAGCGCGTCCAACTGTGTTTTGGCTTTTTCCGCTTCTCTTTTATGTAAATTTTGAAGGGTATTGATCTGATGTTGTTTTTCCTCTTCCGTGGCGCGGATTACTTCCGCCGGTAAAACGGTAGGCGAACCTTTGGAGCTCAAAAAGGTGTTCACACCAATGATGGGATATTCCCCCGAGTGCTTCAGTGTTTCATAATGCAAACTTTCTTCTTGGATCTTGGAACGTTGGTACATGGTTTCCATGGCGCCTAAAACACCGCCACGTTCGGTGATTCGATCAAACTCCATCAACACGGCCTCTTCCACCAAATCCGTCAATTCTTCAATGATGAAAGATCCTTGCATCGGATTCTCATTTTTGGCCAATCCCAATTCCTTGTTGATGATCAATTGGATGGCCATGGCCCTACGTACCGATTCTTCCGTTGGGGTCGTTATGGCCTCATCATAAGCATTGGTATGCAGTGAGTTACAGTTATCGTAAATGGCATAAAGGGCCTGGAGCGTGGTTCGGATGTCGTTGAAATCAATTTCTTGGGCGTGCAAACTCCTGCCTGAGGTTTGAATGTGGTATTTTAACATTTGTGCCCTCGCATTGGCGCCATATTTTTCTTTGAGGGCCTTTGCCCAAATTCTTCGGGCCACCCGGCCGATAACTGCATATTCGGGGTCCACCCCATTGGAAAAGAAGAACGAAAGGTTTGGACCGAATTTGTCGATATCCATACCGCGGCTCAAGTAATATTCCACATAAGTAAAGCCGTTGGAGAGCGTAAATGCCAACTGGGTAATGGGATTCGCCCCAGCCTCGGCAATATGGTAGCCAGAAATGGAAACCGAATAGAAATTGCGGACATTATTTTCAATGAAGTATTCCTGCACGTCGCCCATCAAACGTAGTGCAAACTCGGTTGAAAAAATGCAGGTGTTTTGCGCCTGATCTTCTTTTAAAATGTCGGCTTGTACCGTTCCGCGCACCTGACTCAGGGTTTCCTTCTTGATTTTTTGATACACATCGACAGGCAAAACCTGATCACCTGTTACCCCGAGCAAAAACAGCCCCAATCCGTCATTACCGGGTGGGAGTTCACCAAGATATTTGGGTCGCTCAACACCCTTTGCTTGGTACAAGGCTTTGATTTTTTGCTCAACCTCAGCTACGAGTCCATTTTCCTTGATGTATTTTTCGCAGTTTTGGTCGATTGCCGCATTCATGAAAAAGGCCAAAAGCATTGGAGCCGGCCCATTGATCGTCATACTCACTGAGGTCATCGGGTCGCTAAGATCAAATCCAGAGTAGAGTTTTTTTGCATCGTCCAAACAACAGATGGAAACGCCTGCATTACCAATTTTTCCATAAATATCGGGTCTATGGTCCGGATCGTTTCCGTAGAGCGTCACCGAATCGAACGCTGTGGACAACCGTTTGGCGGGCATATCCATACTCACATAATGAAAACGTCTGTTGGTTCGCTCTGGCCCTCCCTCACCAGCAAACATTCGGGTAGGATCTTCGCCTTCCCTTTTGAACGGATAAATCCCGGCCGTATAAGGAAACTCGCCCGGCACATTTTCTTGAAGGATCCATTGCAAAATATCGCCCCAAGCCTTGTATTTGGGCAACACCACTTTCGGAATTTGACTGTGCGACAGGGATTCGGTATGGGTTTTAATCTTGACTTCCCTATCCCGTACCTTGAACACAAACATTTCGGATTTGTATTGGTTCACCTTTTCGTTCCATTTTAACAGGGCATCCCAATGTTGGGGCATCAACTGCATTTTGACCTTATCAAACTCCTTGATGAGCAGATCGACCAGGGCCGCAGTTTCGTTGCTTTTCGTTAAATTTTTTAGGGTGGATTCATCAAGACCCGATTTATGCAACAGTTTTTCCTGTGCCTCCTCGGCATCCAAGCCCACTACCGAGGCCAAGGTTAGAAATACGCCATATAATCGTTGGGCAACCTCCGACTGTGTTTTGGACTTGGCATCGTAAGCCCGGTTGTTTTCTGAAATCTCGGAAAGGTATCTTGTGCGTGCCGGTGGAATCACATAAATCTTTTCAGCCATCTCCCGACTCACCGCCATATTCGAGATTAGTTTTGATCCCGCTTTTTCCACCAAAGTGTCCATCACCTTTTTGTACAGGCTGTTCATCCCCGGATCATTGAACTGGGAGGCAATGGTACCAAAAATGGGCAATTCATCTTCGTTGGTATGCCACAATCCGTGATTGCGGGCATATTGTTTTTTCACATCTCGAAGTGCATCCAATGCCCCTCTTTTATCGAACTTGTTGATGGCAACTATATCGGCAAAATCCAGCATGTCAATTTTTTCCAACTGGGTAGCCGCACCAAATTCGGGGGTCATCACATAGAGGGAAACATCACTGTGTTCCAAAATTTCAGTATCGGATTGCCCAATTCCTGAAGTTTCCAAAATGATAAGATCGTAATTGGCTGCTTTTAACACCTCTACCGCTTCTGCCACGTGTTTGGATAGGGCCAGGTTGGATTGACGCGTAGCCAAGGAACGCATGTAAACTCTTTCATTGTTGATGGCATTCATTCGGATTCTGTCCCCGAGCAAAGCTCCACCAGTTTTGCGTTTTGAGGGATCTACTGAAATAATCCCAATGTGCTTCTCAGGAAAGTCTATTAAAAACCTGCGGACCAATTCATCCACCAAACTGGATTTACCGGCCCCACCGGTACCCGTAATACCTAAAACTGGGATATCGCCCTGTCTGTCCGCAATTTCTTGGACAAATTTTTCATAGGCATCATGACGATTCTCGGCCAAAGAAATCAATCGCGCCAAGGTGTTGGGGTTTCTTTCATCGAGCAATGAAGTCAAAGTCCCCTTTTCAGGCAAATCCAAATCAGGAACAGCCGTATCACATCGCTTCACCAAATCATTGATCATGCCTTGCAGCCCCATTTCACGGCCATCATCTGGAGAATAGATGCGTTCAATTCCATAATCCATCAATTCTTTGATTTCCTCAGGAAGTATAACACCGCCACCGCCACCAAATATTTTTATGTGCCCAGCGCCCCTTTCCTGCAACAAATCGTACATGTATCGGAAATATTCGTTGTGTCCGCCTTGGTAGGATGTCATAGCAATAGCGTTGGCATCCTCCTGAATGGCACAGTCCACCACTTCGGCCACACTGCGATCATGGCCCAAGTGAATCACTTCAACACCAGTGGCTTGAATGATTCTTCTCATAATATTTATGGCCGCATCATGGCCATCAAAAAGGGAAGCCGCGGTAACAATCCGGATTTTATGCTTGGGCTTATAGGGCTGAATTTGTTCCATCTGCAATAATAGGTCTGATTTTGCCTTGCAATTTACAGAAAATGCAACTCATTTTATCTTTTGATTAGAATTTTACAAAAACATTGCAGTCATTGGGGTTCCTTTTTTGAATACCATAATTTTAACCCTTCAATTTACTGCATGAAAATTACCTTGCTCATCCATTGTGCCGATCAACCGGGTATTATACGATCCGTGACCACTTTTATACACGAACAGAAGGGAAATGTCATTTACTTGGATCAACATGTGGACAAGCAGGCCGGTGTTTTTTTTATGCGTATTCAAAGTGAGTTCGATGCTGAATTGGACCTAAATGATTTTCGAAAACAATTTGGCGAACAATTGGGTAAACCTTTTCTAATGGAATGGGATATCCACACGGATGAATACCGCCCAAAAATGGCCCTTTTTGTTTCCAAATACAATCATTGTCTTTACGATCTATTGAGTCGATACAAATCGGGGGAGCTGAAGGTGGATATCCCCTTTATATTGAGCAACCATCGCGATTTGGAATATGTGGCAGAACAGTTCGACATCCCATTTTACCATGTACCGGTTACTAAAGAAACCAAAATGGAGGCTGAAGAAACCCAACTGCAATTATTGCAGCAACATGAAATAGATTTTATTGTGTTGGCACGGTACATGCAGATTGTTTCCCCTAAGATCATTGATGTATATCCCCAGAAAATCATCAACATCCACCATTCGTTTTTACCTGCCTTTGTCGGCGCCAAACCCTATCATGCGGCTTTTGAGCGCGGGGTGAAGATCATTGGTGCCACAAGCCATTATGTTACCTCGGAACTCGACGCAGGTCCCATTATTGAGCAGGATGTAACCGCTGTTTCACATATTCATTCGGTACATGATTTTATCGCAAAGGGGCGGGACTTGGAACGTTTGGTGCTATCCCGGGCCGTACAGTTGCATGTGGCTCGCAAAACCATGGTCTACAATAACAAAACGGTTATTTTTTCATAAAAAAATAGGGGCAATTGCCCCTATTTTCCTAACTACAAACCTCAAAGACCAATAGCCCTCGTAATGCTATGGATTGGTCCTGAACTCGAAAATTTCGGATTGTGAAGAGTTGCCTGCCGAATCGGAAGCAACAACTCTCCAATAGTAAATGGTGTTAGCGTTAATAGTAGTTGTATAGCTATTTGTGTTTGTTTGTCCCAGTAATGTCAAAGGCGGCGAGGTTGTATCCAAATAAACGGTAAAACTGAGGGGGTCGCCATCCAAATCACTGCTTTTCCAACTCAAGGTTATTTCACCTGCCGCAATGGCTACTCCCATGGCAGGTGTGGGATCATAAGCAGGAAATGGGGCATAATTTTGAACCCCAGGGCCTGCATTATAAAATCGCCAAGTATCGCTTTCTGCGGTTTGGTTGGTGCCATTTGCTTTGGAAACCACGGACCATGCATAGGCATTGCCGCGCAGTATATCGACAGGTAATTGGGTGTTGGTAGTGTTTAGGGTAATTTCTGACCCCAACTCCAAATCTTTCAACTTTAAGGTATAGGAATCTGTATTCTCGGAAGCGGCCCATTGAAATACTACCTGACTTTCAGTATCCGAAATGATGGCACCTTCGTTACATTCCTCATTATTGGCTGGAAAAACAAGTGTTGTAGCCACTGGTGCCGGCACTTCAGGTTGTGGGGTTGGTGTGGGATCATCCCCTCCTCCACTGCATGACACCAATAACAATGTCATGGATAAGCCCAAAAAACTATTCAAACATCTCATTGCTTTATAATTTTGAATTCATGGGAATTTGCTCCTTCAATAACCTTGACCAGATACATCCCATTTGCATAGGAAGACAGGTCAACCTCCAATTTTCCGAACACTGAAGTCTTCGTGGTCGATTTAAGCAATTTTCCATTTAGACCGTAGATTTGGACCTCCAAAGTCTCCACTGTCTCCACTCCCAAATCGATGGAGACAACATTGGTATACACCATGGGATTGGGATATGCAGAAGCCTTGTCGCTTAACTTGAACGTTTCCTCAAACAACCCTTGACACTCCTTATCGGTTGTCACCACAACCCTGTTCAAGGCTTGTTCCAACTTCAGCGTGATCGAACTTTTGTCCGTTACGTATTGTTTATTGTTCAATTGGATGGTATACCAATTCCCGCCTTCCAACTCTAAGGTCACCAGATTTGTACCTGACAGGTCGGCATATACCGATAATGGTAAAGGTTCGGAAACCACTACTGAATAACACAGTTCATACCCAGCTTGTCCGGCAACGGTAATACACAAATCATAATTTCCAGCAGCCAATCCTTCAAAAGAAGTACTGGTTGTAAATTGTTTGGACTCGTTGGTCGATCCGGTCAAACTTGCCGTATAGGATAGTGCGGCGAGGGCCGTGATTTGAATACTGCCATTATTACTGCCCCTACACGATTCACCTTCGACAAGAACGTTAAAATTATCCTCGGGCAAACTAAACACTTCACATCCATCAACATCCACGGTAGCTCCCAAAGGGGTATCGGGGCATAAATCGTTGGCATCTACCACGCCATCGGAATCCGCATCGGGCGGATTGTCGTTCGGAAACAGACTGGTTGGATTGTTGCCGAATATGCGAAATTCACCGGGTGCCAAAACCAAAGGTTCATTAACATTGGTGACGATATGTTTCAGATTGTTCGCCAAAAATTCATACCATACCCCTGTTTCCTGAAAAGCTGGATCTATGGATTGTTCCTCTACTCCAAAATTCCCAACTATGGTCACAAATCCAATACCATTTGCGTCGGCAGAGGGGTCAGTTAAATGAATGGTTTTCAATCCGTTGGAATTTGCAACATCCAAGCTAAAGTCGGCTGTTTCAAATATGGGCTCGTTTACGGCCAATTTGTTCAGATCGGACCAGGTATTGTACACGGCCTTTCGATCGGGTTGATCAAAATAGCCCCATAAAATGGGCTTGTTCCCGGTTCTACCGTTATAATCAATGGAGATATCATATCCCAATTCCCCAAATTGCCATATCATTTTGGGTCCGGGCACGGTAAAGTAAAAAGCACCCGCCAACTCCAAACGATCTAAAGCTGTCGCCAAGTCTTGTGTACTGTAATCACCAGAGGCATTTCCAAAATTTAGGTTTTTGTACATCAACCGTTCCTCATCATGGCTTTCCATATAGGATATATTGGAAGGCACTGTCCAATTTCGCTCCAAATAGGAAACCTGTGAGAAATTGGAAGAATCGTTCCAACCCATGGTCGCCTCATTGTACGGACCGTTCAGATTGTTCCAGAGCATAATGCCCTTACCTTCATCAAGTCGGTATTCTGCCCATTCGGTTTCTTCTGCTACGGTACCCAAATGCTCAAAAATCACATAAAAGTCGGGATTCACTTCCCATTGATAATCTGCATATTCTTTGAGCACAGCTACCCTATCGGCTTGATAGCTGCCTGTACAACCTTCATCTGAAGGTGTACAATTTTGGGTAAATCCTTTGGTGAGGTCCCAACGAAAACCATCCAATTTGAATTCATCCAACCAATACTGCACAGTACGTTTTACATAATCCCTGGTTGGTTGTTGGCTATGGTCAAAATCGTTGAACACACTATAGGAATGGGTGGCCACTGGATTAAAAAAGGGACTATCGTTGCTTGCCTGACCATTATAACCACCATTATCGGTATTCCACAAACGGTAATATGGATTTTGGCCGGAAGCATGGTTGTACACTACATCCAAAATAACGGCCATCCCTCTTCCATGGCATTCATCTATCAACTGTTTTAGGGCATCCGCCGTTCCATAGTATTTGTCCAAAGCCATGTGGAAAGAAGGATTATAGCCCCAACTTTCATTTCCGTCAAATTCTGAAACGGGCATCAACTCGATGGCGTTTACCCCAAGGGTCTGCAAGTAATCCAAACGGTTACGAACGGCATCAAAACTGTGCAGCTCATCAAAATCGCGGATCAACAGTTCGTAAATCACCAAATCGGTCTTGGTG
Source organism: Flagellimonas beolgyonensis (assembly GCF_003992615.1). Classification (GTDB taxonomy): domain Bacteria; phylum Bacteroidota; class Bacteroidia; order Flavobacteriales; family Flavobacteriaceae; genus Flagellimonas; species Flagellimonas beolgyonensis. The sequence continues at coordinate 288,413 of NZ_RZMY01000018.1, read as the reverse complement.
GGAATAGTATAGTTTAAGTTGGTCCAACTGTATGCTGCATCCCCTGTTCGGAGTACCGTAACCGCATGGTTGGTCTGTCCGGTTGGGTAAGTGGGCAAATCAGGATACGTTATGTTGTCGATGTAGACGTCGTTGTATTCATCCAATATCAAAGTGGAATACGGGTCTGCCACGGTAATTTCCCCATCCACCACATATTGATACATATGGTTGGTTTGCGGTGTTAAACCAGTGAGCTCTATCCAAAAACGGTCTTGACCACTATCCTTTTTCAATAAATAGGTATTATCGATGGTCCAATTGTTGAAATCCCCGATCAAATGCACCACTTGCTTTCCAGGGGCATAAAATACCAAGGTGGCCTTCGTATCATCCAAAGGATCTAGATTGATTCCATCCAACATACCTACGGGAACGGGTTCTTCCACCACATCGACAACCACCATAAAATTCCGTGAAACCACATCGACCCCATTGGTAGCCTCCAACGTGTATTGGGTATTTTCTGTGATGTTGGTATGATCAAATGTGTATGTGGTGGTACCATTTGCGGAATCCAAAAGGTTTCCATTTGCCGTCAATGTGAAATCCGCAGAAAGTGATGTGGTCGCTGAAATGGATAGTGTTTGTCCGGATGTTAATAGGGTAAGGCTTTCAGTAGGGCTGTTAAGTTGCAATTGAAAACTGCCTACATCGAAAAAGAAATCGGAACAACCATTATCTTTTAATTCCTGGGAACCGGATTCATTGCGAAAAACCATTCCCATTTTGGTTGCATTTGCAGCTTGTGTTGGTGAAAGATTATAATAGGTTTCTGGCGTGAAGGTGATGCTCCACGTGCCATTTCCATTATCCGTCATCTGTCCCATACCGTCGTCCTGTCCCCAGTTTCCAACTACGGAATAACCCCATGGATCAACATCGGTACCAATTCCCGAATGCAGATATACCTTTGAAGGGGCAGTAAAACCATTACAATCCGTATCGCCGCTAGTGGCATCCACTGTAACGGTTATCGCTTCCCCCACCGAAAAGGGAAAGGGTTCAATGGTAACCTGGGCCATGGTGGTAAGGGACCAAAACATTCCCAACAAAAACAACACTTTTTTCATATCATACTTTTATGAACAAGGGGAAATGGACATGCCGTTCCCCCTTGTTTCAATCCAAAAAAAATGACTTTTACCTTATCGTGCGATAAGTGAATAGGTCGGGGAAGCCTCATCGGTAAAATCCAATGTAATGATGTAGGTTCCAGCCGTTACAGCGATATTATCGCCACCGGCATCCAACACACCATCAGCACCGGTATCACCATAGTTTATATCCCATGCCTCATTGACCCTAAACTTGATTTCCCCATCGATCAATGTTACATTTTCGGCAATCCATATTCCAGGGTTCACTTCGGTGAACATAAAATCATTGGTTGCGCCCCAATCATTGTAACCGCTACCCACAACTCCGTAAATGTTTCCGGGCTCCATAGTATAGGTGCCTGCATTGAAATCCAAGGTAATCATGTAATAACCTGCCGTTACAACAATGTTATCACCTCCATTATCCAAAGTACCATCAGCACTGGTATCACCAAAATTGGTACCCCAATCGTTGTTCAAACGGAATTTGATCTCTCCATCGATCAACTCCACGCCAACTTTAAATGTATCGGTGGTATAATCGTAGAAGAATTTGGCGTCTGGTCCTGCGCCACCCCAATCGTTATATCCGGAACCAACCACACCCCAAGTATAGGCTTCAATGGTATATGTATTGTCATTTAAGTTCAAAGTGATTTTATAATCTCCAGCTGTAACCGCAATGTTGTCGCCACCGGCATCCAAAGTTCCGTCTGCACCGGTATCCCCAAAGTTGTTGGTCCAATCGTTGTTTTCACGGAACTTGATTTCACCATCCAATAGGTTTACATAGGCCACATATACCCCATCGGTACCTGTAGTATAGAATGGAGCGTCGGCAAACGCACCCCAATCGTTATATCCAGAGCCAACAACTCCCCAAGTGGAGATTTCAGTCGCTGTTCCAGCTTCGACAGTTTTTTCCACCAAATTAATGGTCAACGCCACAACATCTGATGTTGTTGATGTGGCATCGGTTCCTTGGCCACTTCCAGCAAAGGCAGTAACCTTAAAATAAACGGTTCCCACATTATTTGGCTTTCCTGAAGAATCCGTTGTGGATGGATCATCGTCCAATTCCAAACCTGCTGCCATATCCAACAATTGATCTACGGAAACCGAGGCATTGGTCTCTGACAAAGCTCCGGAATCAAATTCGAATTCTGGATCTGCATCAAAATTTTCGGAAATGGACCCTTCCAATTGATAGGAAATTTCGGTTGGCACACCAAAATCAACGGGGTTCCAAACAAAGCGTTCAGCGATATTCGCAGACGTTTCCTTGGAAAGTAGATAGTCCGTTAAAAATTGATTTTGGAATGCTATGTTCTCCGAAGCGGGTTGCACCGTAAACTCGGGAACGAGGTCATCATTTTCACATGCTGAAAAAACGGTCAGGGCCATTACCACCCCTAAAACTCGTGCTATAAGTGTTTTTATATTTTTCATGAGAGTCGTTTTAATTAGTATCCTGGATTTTGAGTTAGATTTTCATTGGCCTCCAAGGCGGTCAATGGTATTGGAAATAAATTATAGGTATCCGGTATGGAAGTGCCGTTTAAGGTATTGCCCTTCCATGGCCATAGGTAATCGCCACCGGTAAACTTGCCAAAACGAATCAAATCGCTTCGTCTGTGTCCTTCAAAATTGAGTTCCCTTGCCCTTTCGTCCAAAATGAAATCCAAGGTAAGGTCGGCCTGTGCCACCGTAGATGCATTGGAACGGGTCCTAACCGCATTTACATAGCCTAGGGCGGTTGACATACTGGCTCCCGCGGCTCCCCTGATAGCACATTCTGCATACATCAAATAGGCATCGGCCAATCGGAACAATGGGAAATCAGTACTTGAAAAACTGGTTGGATTGGAAGCACTGTAAAAGTTAGTGTTCCTAAATTTTATGGCAGGATAACCATCCGTCCATTTTTTGTAATCTGTCATTTCGTAGCTATGGCCCTCAGTCCAGAATAGGGAGGCCCTAACATCGGTACTATTGGCCAAATCGCCATCATTGAACAATCCATACCAGGCTTTTGTAGATCGGTGGCCACTCCATCCTTCCTCAGCTCCATAATCACTAAGGGTCATGGTCTCGGTTCCCAAACTACCGTTTACAATGTAGGTAGTGTTCCCGTAACTTTGGCTGGTTTGTGCATCTGCAATAAGCGGAAAGATAATTTCATTGGACAAATTGTTATCCCCGGAAAAAATAGCAACAAAATCGGGGTCCAAAGAATAGCTCCCCTGATCTATGACCTTTGTAACATAGGTTGCGGCATCGTCAAAACGTTGTGTTCCGGTATAAACGGCCGCGTTCATATACAATTTGGCCAACAACATTCTTGCTACAGTTTTATTGGCCCTACCATATTCGTTGGTATCGGGCAACAATTCCTCTGCGGCCAACAATTCGCTTTCCACATAAGCGAACAATGTTTGTCGGTCCACTTCTGGTAGGGGGTCCGAAGCCCCATAATTCTCTTCGGTGGCCAATACGCCCTTGCCGAAACAGTCGATCAAGTAATAGTAAGCCAATGCACGAATGAAACGCACTTCACCCTGTATACCATCCTTACCTTCAAGATCGACAGCACCCAAAACCAATAGCAGGTTGTTTGCCTGTGGAATTGTATAGTAAATCCTGTTGTAGAGGTAACGGAAAAACTTGTTGTTCTCATCCCAGTTGGAAGTGGTGGTCAATTGGTCCAGACCATCATCACCCCATCTGTTTTTCATGGCATCTGCCGTAAAATCCTGAAGGTTGACGATCCCCCTTAAAAATGGGGATTCCCCAGCATCGTCGTCAATATCCGAACTACCGGGCCCGTCTGGTCCAGAAAGCGCAAAAGAAGCGTACAATCTGGACAAAATACCATTAACGGCCTGGGGGTCTTGATTCAGCAACTCGTCCAAAGTGAGCTCCACTCTTGGCTCAGTGTCCAAATCCTTGGTACATCCCTGGATAAAAACTACCAAGGGAACTATCAATAGAAATATAGCTGTTATTTTTTTCATGTTGAATATCTTAAAAGTCCACATTCACCCCAACTGTAAAGGATCGAGGCCTTGGGTAAAAATTATTGTCAATTGAATTGAAATTTTCAGGGTCTTGACCATCGTACTTGGTGATGATGAACGGATTGTTCAACGCACCGTAGAAACGCATGGAAACATTGGGCAACGCATTATCCAATCGATACCCCAAAACAATGTTCTCACATCTCAAGAAAGTGGCGTCTTCCAAGAAATAATCCGAAAAAGGCACATTACCCTGCACGTTCACAAAATTGAAATTGGCGGCACCACTGTAAAAGTCGAGCACATTGGATAGGCTGTTCGAGTTGTTCGGAATGGCCTTGTCCACCCATCCAGAGGTCAATCTTCTGGAATTGTATACCTGGCCTCCGAATTGTCCTCTAAAACTGGAGCTCAAATCAAATTTGCCATAATTAAAGTTAAAACCAAAACCGAAGGTCCAGTTCGGACGCAAGGTCTTGTAGTACCGGTCGTCGTTATCAACAACCCCATCCCCATTAAAATCGGCAAATGCACCATGAATCGGGTTGCCCTGGGCATCATACAATTGTCTGAAGACCCATGCGGAATACGGTTGGTAACCAACAGCATGATAGGCCAAACGAACCCCTGTTCCGGTTGGAAGACCCGATTCACTTGCAGTGATACGGCTTACATCCTTAAGATCGGTAACCTCGGCCCTACTGTACGAAGTGTTTCCATAAAACTCCAACTGCATTTTTTCCTGATCAATAGCCCTAACGTTCAGGTTTACCTCAAAACCTTTACTTTCAGTTTCCCCAACGTTCTTCACAAAGGAAGAGGTTAGTGCTTGACCGGGTGCCACGGGAACTGTGGCCAAAAGGTCTTTGGTCGTGCGATAGAATACATCAAACGAACCACTGATCCTATTGCCTTGCAATAATCCAAAATCCAGACCCGCGTTATAGGTTTCTGCCTTTTCCCAGGTAAGGTCCGAGTTATAAGGCCTGGCCGAAAACAAGGCATAGCCCGCCAAATACTGGCTAGTGGCAGAGCCCGCTTCGAACAAGGGAATTGAAGGGTAAAATCCAACGGCACCTGTTATATCCTGTTGGCCGGTTCTACCCCAGCCGAGTCTTAGTTTTAAATTGTTTACGACATCCACATCTTTCAAGAAACTTTCTTCCTTAACCTTCCATGCCAATGCCGCAGCAGGGAAATATCCCCATCGGTTCTCTTTGGAGAACAACGATGAAGCATCGGCCCGGAAAGACACCGTCAGCAAATATTTGTCGAAGAAATTCACATTGGTCCTTCCAAAATAAGACTGTAAGTTCAGTTCGTTGTAATACCTGTTGGTCGGGTTTTGGGGATCAATGATCAATTCCCGGATCCCCGTAGCATCATTATAGCGATATTCCTCTTTGTTGCCATCATTCTTAAAGTTTTGATAGGAATAGCCCGCCTGCACATCAAAACTGCGGATGGGTCCATCAAAATCCTTTTCGTAGGCCAAATAGGTTTCCAACGTTCTGTTTACAATATCTTGGTTTTCCCTGTAGTTTACACCAGGGTTGAATCTATAGTTGTTGGCTGGGTCTGTGGCAGTATCGTCCTGCTTGTATGTTGCCAAGGAATTGTCCAAGTAGGTTTCCCTTACTTTAGCTTTGGATGCTTCAATACCCACATTGGCCACTGCACGAAGTTCTGGCAAGAAATGCATTTTATAGTCCAGCTCCACATTAGCCAATATTTTTTGCACCTCTTCTGGTCGATAGCGTTGCATCAAAATGGCAACCGGGTTCCACTGGCCGTCCAAACGCACAAAATCACCATCCAAAACCGTATTTTGATAGTATCCGCCAAATCGATTATCGGGCGAATCATCAAAGATGGGTTTTGTAGGGTCCATGTTCACAGCTCCGCCCAAAGCACCTCCTTCATCAATGGCATTTTTTCTGGACATGATGCCTTTGGCATTAAGATCCACCTTTAGGTGATCGTCCAAAAATCTTGGCGTCAATTTCATGGAACTGGTGATACGCTCATAATTGCTCGTTTTTACTAAACCTTGACTTTCCGTATAGCCCAATGACAAACGTATTGGCACTGTTTTGAAAACACTTCCTCTTGCACTTAGGTTGTGGTCAAAAGAAATGGCAGTACGATAAATAGCATCCTGCCAATCGGTATTGTAAAGAATTCTGCCTTCAATAGCTTCGGTGTTCGGATTATCGACCGCATCGGTTGATGGGTCATCCACACCCAATAAATTGGTAAAATCAGGGTGATATTCCCGAATGAACCTTGTGAAGGACTCTCCTCCCATTACATCGATTTCCTTACCGACCCTACTTACCGTTGTATTGGAAGAGAAATTGAACTTAAATTCTCCGGTAAGTCCTTTTTTGGTGGTAATGATTATAACCCCATTGGATGCCCTTGATCCATAAATGGCCGTTGCCGATGCATCTTTCAAAATGGAAAAACTTTCCACATCGTTCGGGTTGATCAGCGTTAAAGGGTTACTGACACCTGCCGGGTTCGTGTTGTCCACCGGAATTCCGTCAATTACGATCAACGGATTGTTGTTGGCTGTAAGTGACGACCCACCCCGAATCCTAATATTCGGTGCGGAATCGGGCTGTCCACCGTTATTGGTGATCCGAACCCCTGCGGTCTTACCCGTTAACAATTGATCCGTACTTACAATGGCACCTTTGTTAAAGTCCTCCGTGGTCACCGATGATACGGAACCCGTGGCATCTTTTACAGTTGTGGTACCATAACCAATAACAACGACTTCATCCAATAAAGTGGTATCCTCGGTCAAGGTCACATTTAGCGTACTCCCAGAAACAACCACTTCCTTCGGTTGAAACCCAATGTAAGAAAACACCAAAATGTCCCCAACATTTGCCTGAAGCACATAATTCCCATCAAAATCTGTGGCTGTTCCCTGGGCAGTTCCTTTAATAACTACACTTACCCCGGGCAATGGTTCCTGGGTGGCCTCATCCGAAACCATTCCCTCTACAGTGATTTGGGCAAACTGTACCAACGGAACCAGAAACATGCACCAAAGAAGGTACATACGTCTAATTTTCATATTCTAGTTAGTTTGAGTTAATTTTTAAGATTATGTTATATTTTACTTCCCTTTGGCTAAAATATGTAAATTGACCCCTGAGTTTTTTTGACAATTGTCATGTTTGGTCACTTACAACGTTTTCAGGTTGACAAATTTTTAAGTTAACCTACAAACGCACTATATTTAAGTCATAATTCTTGAACCAATGGACGACCCCTCCAGAAACGCTGTAGTCGAATGAAACCAAAAATGACGCTTAAAAAGATTGCAACTGAACTAGGGCTTTCCATATCCACGGTTTCCAAAGCACTAAAAAACGATAAGGACATCAGTAAGGAAAATAGGGAGAAAGTGCAGGCATTTGCCAAATACTACAATTATCGACCCAACAGTATCGCCCTTAGCCTGAAGCAAAAGAAGACAAAGACCATCGGGGTCATCATCCCGGAAATCGTACATCACTTTTTCGCCAAAGTAATTTCAGGAATAGAGGAAGTAGCGAATTCCAAGGAATACAATGTGATCATAGGGGTTTCCAATGAATCCCTCGCCAAGGAAGCCATCAATATGGAGATGTTGATCGATGGTAGCATAGACGGTTTCATCGTATCCCTTTCCAAAGAAACGTTGTTGAAACAGGACTACCATCACCTCGAAGCAACACAGAACAGGAATATTCCCATTGTAATGTTCGACCGTGTTGTCGATGATATCGATTGCGACAAGATTATCATTAATGATCGCGAAGCTGGACGGATGGCGGTCCAAAAACTCATCGATATTGGTTGCAAAAAAATCCTATTGCTCACCACCATGGATTACCTGCATATCGGTAGGATGCGCACCGAAGGGTATAGGGATGCACTATTATCCAATGGTATGGCGTATGATGAAGAGTTGGTGGTTAAAATCGGTGAACTCGGCGATTCGGATGAAGAGCAACGCAATTTGGAGCACCGAATCAATCTTGTTTTTGAAAAACACCCAGATATTGATGGCATTTTCGGCGTAAACGAAATCTATGCAGTGACCGCTTTGAATGCAGCACGGCTACGAGGCCTAAAGGTACCTCAAGAACTGTCCGTAATTGGATTTTCGGATGGGATATTGTCCAAATATGCCCGTCCACATTTAACAACTGTAAGTCAACATGGAAAGGTAATCGGCAAACTGGCAGCCAAAACATTGATCGAGCGTTTGGAGAGAGATGAAGATACCCCTTTCATTACCCAATTGGTCAAAACCGAATTGATCATTCGTGATTCAACCAATAATTCCAAAATCAATTTGAACTAGATCTACACGGTCAAGAATCAAAACCAGCTGAACATACTATCCAGAAAATTGTCCCACTCTTCAAAAAAATATATATTTGAAGAATTGTTAACGCTTATATTTTACTTCCCAAAAGTAGCGCAGGTTGGCGAAAAGCCTTCTGCAATGTCGATTCAAAAAAAAGAATCACAATGTTAAAAAATATAGGCGAAGATTTGCAACAACCAAAGACATGGATTCGGTTTTCCGGTTGTTCAAATACAAATATCACTTCCAAATTCAATGATTTCATCCTAATTTTTGGATAACGTGCCTTTTAAGGGATGTTCAAAAACATTATACCATCATGAAAAAAATAACACTTTTACTCTTTCTTTTATGTGTAGGGCCAATTATGGCGCAAGTTCAAAAATTGGAACCACCTTATTGGTGGAGCGGCATGAAGGATTCCGAACTGCAATTATTGGTCTACGGGAATGCCATTAACGAGCTACAGCCCGAGTTTCCAGAAAATATCATTGTTAAAAAGGTGGAACAGGTAAGCAATCCAAATTATTTGTTCATTACCATCGATACCAAAAATGTAGAACCTGGCCCGATTACCTTCAAATTTAAAAAGGGGAAAAAAACGGTTTCAAAAATGGACTACGAGTTCAAGGAGCGAAGACCCGGCTCGGCTGAACGCAAAGGGTTCGATGCCTCCGATGTGATCTATCTATTAATGCCCGACCGATTTGCCAATGGCGACACCACCAACGATAGTCGACCCGAAACCATTGAGCAGGCCGACCGAAGTATTCAAGGAGGCAGACATGGCGGGGATATTCAGGGCATAATCGACCATTTGGACTATATTGATGAATTGGGCGCTACTACCTTGTGGAGCACCCCCATGACACTGGACAACGAAAAAACCTATTCCTATCATGGGTATGCCTGTAGCGATCTCTACCAAATAGATCCACGCTATGGTAGCAATGCCGACTTTGCGAGACTTTCCAATGCATTGCATGATCGAAACATGAAACACATTATGGATTATGTGCCCAACCACTGGGGATTGAGCAATTGGATCATCCAAGATCTTCCAGCTCAGGATTGGATCCATTACTGGGAAGGTGGGGAATATGGTTTTAAACGAAGTAATTACATCCAAACTAGTCAAATGGATCCTTATGCATCCAACTATGATGCAAAAGGCTGCATGGACGGGTGGTTCGATTATACCATGCCCGATATGAACGAGAATAATCCCATGGTCATCAATTATTTGGTCCAAAATGCCATTTGGTGGATCGAGAGTGCCGATTTGGACGGCATGCGTGTGGACACCTATCCGTATAACGACAAAGCTGGGATCACCGAATGGGTTACCCGGGTGTTACAGGAATATCCACAGCTCAATATAGTCGGGGAGATTTTTATGCACGACACCGCCCATATTGCCTATTGGCAAAAAGACAGTGCCATCGGAGCCATTCAAGGGTTCAATTCCAATTTGCCTTCAGTTATGGATTTTCCTTTGCACGATATTATCCCGCAAGTTTTCAATGAGGACCAACAAAACTGGGGCGATGGATTGTTCAAGGTGTACGATCATTTGACCAAGGATTTTCTGTATCCCAACATCAATAACCTGTTGATCATGATGGCCAACCACGATGTCAACCGTATCAACCAGGAATTTGGTGGCGATGTGGACAAATACAAATTGGCCATTACCCTTTTGGCAACTTTAAGGGGCATTCCACAAATTTATTACGGGGATGAAATTGGTATGATGGGCGAGAAAAGCAAGGGCGATGGTGATATCCGTCGTGATTTTCCAGGAGGCTGGCCCGGAGATCCGCAAAACGCCTTTAATGCCGATAACCGGACCGAATCCCAAAAGGCCTATTTTGATTACACCAAAAAATTGCTCAATTGGCGCAGGGACCAACCAGCCATACACAGGGGCAAAACATTACATTTTGCTCCCCAAAATAATATGTATGTGTACTTCCGCTACCTACCGGAAAATCCAAATGAACTTGTGATGGTGGTATTGAACAATTCACGGGAAATGCAGTCGGTTTCATTAGACCGATTTGCTGAAGGTTTGAAGGAACATACCTCGGGAACAGAGGTCATTTCAGAACGGAAGGTGGATTTAACCCAGCCGTTGCAAATTGCACCTAAAACTGCGATGGTGATCGAATTGGACTTATAAATCGCTATGACCATAATTTGCATTTGGTCCAAAAACCAAAGGTTGGGCAATACATTTGGTGGTTTCGCCGTACTTTAACAGCAACTATAAAAAAATAAACATGAAACGAATTTTGCTATGCGTATTGGTATTTCAACTTGTTGGTTGTGCCGAATTGCAACAAGTAGTGAACCAATTGCCCCAAGGAACGGGAATCGGAAACGCCGAAATTGCACAGGGACTGCGAGAGGCCTTGAACATGGGCATCGAAAAACAAGTGAACAAACTGGCCTTGGAGAATGGTTTTTTCAAAAATGAACTGGTCAAAATCTTATTGCCGCAAGAATTACAGAAGGTTGACAAAACCTTGCGCGACATTGGACTTTCCAGTTTGGCGGATGAAGGTCTTAGAATATTGAACCGTGCGGCAGAAGACGCGATTGGCGAGGCAACTCCCATATTTGTGGATGCCGTAAAGGGCATTACCTTTAATGATGCCAGACAGATTCTGTTGGGGGCCGACAATGCGGCGACGCAATATCTGGAAAGAACCACCCAGACCCAATTGTACAATAAGTTCAACCCCATTATCCAAAATTCTTTCCAAAAAGTGGGTGCGGATAAGATTTGGACGAACATCATTACCAAATACAATAGTTTGCCGTTGACCAATGATGTAAACCCCGACCTTACCGATTACACCACCAATGAAGCCTTGAAAGGGGTTTATACCATGATTGCCCTGGAAGAAAAGGAAATTAGGACAAAAGTTTCGTCCCGCACAACAGATTTGTTAAAAAAGGTGTTTGCTTTGCAAGATTAAGTTTAATTTTTTCAGAATAACGCAATAAGTCAAAAAAATTTCCGTTATTAACTCAATAAAATGAAATTATTATAACAAAATCCTAAAGTTAAATTAACCTTGAGCTGAAGGTTAAAAATGATTTTTGCAACGAGTTATCTGAGTTAGCATTTTTTTGAGTTAGTTAGTTTAAAAGCCGGTCTTCACACCGGCTTTTTTTATTGTTCCATGGGGGAATAGAGCCCGTCGAACGCAACAGATACCACTTCTCCGTCAGACAGCACCTCCCATAATTGCCGCACCTTTCCATCCTCCAAATGGGTCCATGTTATCCTGTTTTGGTACATTTTCCCATCCTTTTTGGCAAATTCATCCGAAGTCAATATCATTTGGTTTCCAATCCTGTTGCCTTTCAGTTTAAGATGTGCCCCTGCATTGTCCACCCATAATTGTTCCCATTGTTGGGTGGTAGCATTAAAGAAATTAAGACTGGTACCCGTATACCCTGTTTGGGTACTGGTCCAATTTTCATGGATTACGCAGCCATTTTCCTCCTTTCGGATAACGCTACTGCCTGCAGGGCTACCATTGTTGTAGTGGGTCACTGTCCAATTGCCTACCCAAAAATCAAAAGCGGTCTGATTTGCTGAACAACAATTGCAATCGGATTTTTGCGCGAATGTGACCGTCGTTATCAAAATGAACAACAGAAAAACAATTCTCTTCATGGCTTTTGAATTTTAGAACCTGTTGTTTTAAAGGTAAGTTAATTTTATGCCAACCCAATGTGAACGAATGTGCCGAATAGGGGGCCAATCGTTAAATTTTAGATAAAAACACCTGATTTCTAGACGTATACCCCATACACCCATAGTCCATCAGCAGGTTTTCAACGTATCTTTGATAATAACAAATCTTGTCATCATGAACAGTCAAAATTGTAGAGTAGGAACAGTGACCCCAATCACCAGTGGAAGTGAGGCCATTTCCGTTTTGGAGGTCATGTACAGGAATTTTATCGAAAAAGCTGCGGATGTTTCCCATGCCGACACACGATTGGCGGAATTCTTTAAAAGAAAGGCCCAAAATATTAAAAAGGTTTTGGAAAGTTTGGGGTAAGTAGTTTATAACTTACTAAGCTCCACTGCCATTTCCTCTTGTATTTCCTTTGCCTGCATCGCTGCCATTTCTGCAAAATCCAGTCCATTGGAAGCATAGAGTATTCCTCTTGATGAATTTACCAGTAGCCCCACATTTTTGGTGATACCGTATTTGCAAACTTCTTGCAAACTACCCCCTTGTGCCCCAACGCCAGGGACCAATAAAAAGCTTTCCGGTACAATTTCACGAATTTCCTGTAAATAGGTGGCCTTTGTTGCCCCTACCACATACATTAACCGTTCCGCTCCTTTATAGGTTTTGGAAGTTTTAAGCACTTCTTTGTACAGTTCCGTTTCCCCTACTTTTTTGGTTTGAAAATCGAACGCCCCCTGGTTGGAGGTCAATGCCAATAAGATGGTGTGCCTGTCCTCAAATTCTAAAAAAGGTTCTACGGAGTCTTTTCCCATATACGGCGCAATGGTAATGGAATCAAAATCCATGGTCTCGAAAAACGCCTTGGCATACCGTGTGGAGGTATTCCCAATGTCTCCCCTTTTGGCATCGGCAATGGTAAACATTTCCGGATGATGGGTGTTCAAATAGGCCATAGTACGCTCAAGAGACTGCCAACCCTTCAATCCATACGCCTCATAAAAGGCAATATTGGGTTTGTAGGCCACACAATAGTAGTGGGTGGCATCGATAATAGCCTTGTTGAATGCGAAAATGGGATCTTCCTCGGCTAAAAGATGTTGAGGAATCTTTTCCAGATCGGTATCCAGACCCACACAGAGAAATGATTTTTTCTTTTGGATCTGAGCTATTAACTGTTCTATTTTCATATCAAGTGGTTCTCGACTGCGCTCGAACTGACAACAATTGAATTTCGAGCACTTAGAAAATTTCCGAAGCCTCTTTCAGTTTTTCGGTATTCTCGACCAACATAAGCTCATCGATGATTTTCTGGATATCGCCGTTCATTATGTTCTGCAAATCGTAGAGCGTTAGTCCGATTCGGTGATCGGTAACCCTTCCCTGGGGATAGTTGTAGGTACGGATTTTGGCCGAACGGTCCCCGCTGCTAACCTGGGAATTCCGTTTTGCCGCATCCTCGGCTTGTTTTTTGGCCAATTCCATATCGTACAAACGGGCACGTAACACTCTAAAGGCCTTATCCTTGTTCTTGTGCTGTGATTTTTCGTCTTGGCACTGAGCCACAATTCCAGTGGGAACGTGCGTCAATCGGACTGCGGAATAGGTGGTGTTCACCGACTGTCCTCCCGGTCCGGATGAACAGAAATAATCGATACGGACATCCTTGGGATCGATCTGTACGTCAAATTCCTCAGCTTCCGGAATTACCATAACGGTGGCAGCACTGGTGTGGACCCTACCTTGGGTCTCTGTCTGCGGCACACGTTGTACACGGTGCACCCCTGCTTCAAACTTGAGGGTGCCATAAACATCTTCCCCCGAAACTTCAAAATGGATTTCCTTGTAGCCCCCGCTGGTGCCTTCACTCAAATCTATCACATTGGTCCGCCAACCTTTGGACTCACAGTATTTGGTGTACATTCGAAAAAGGTCGCCGGCAAAAATACTGGCCTCGTCCCCTCCTGTTCCGGCCCGGATTTCCATCACCACATCCTTGGCATCTTCGGGGTCTTTTGGAATCAACAAGAACTTGATTTCCTCTTCCAACTTGGGCAAGGCACTCTTGGCCTCATCCAGTTGCATTTTGGCCATTTCGAGCATCTCGGCATCACTGCCATCAGAAATAATTTCCTCTGCTTCTTTTATGTTGTTGGTCAAGCCAATGTATTCATCACGTTTTTCGGCCAGCACCTTCAGGTCTTTGTACTCCTTGTTCAACTTGATGTACCGCTGTTGATCGGCAATTACATCCGGCTGAATGATCAGGTCGGAAACCTCATCAAAACGTTGTTTTACGATATTCAGTTTATCTAGCATATACCTATCCTCCTTAGGATTGCGAATTTACGATTTTTTACTTGGATTATTTTTGAACTTGTACAGTTCAATTCCCAATAAAAGTAGTCCCTAAAGTAATGATGTATGCATTGAGGCCATCGCTCCGATCGTATTTGCTAAATCGCAGGTCGATGGTCTTTAGACCAAAGTTCAAGATGCTTGCAGACGTGAAGATATCCCGGTACTGTACTCCCATGCCATATTGATGGGCATTATAATTGGAGAGGTCGTAATCCGAAGTGTAGAACTCGTTGGTGGAAAGTGACTGTTCCTTGGGATAAAAGTAATCGGCCGCTGTTTGGGTATAATAGCGGTAAGTGGGATATAACGTAAACTTGTCCGATAACTTAAAAGGAGCCTCCAGACTTGCCGTGTGTGAGGTAATACCCCAATCGTCCCAGTAATAGCGATAATAGCTCCGCAGCACTATCAAATCGTTTAGGTAATAGTTCAATCGACCACCAAATGGGACTTTGAACCGATTATTGGGCAATTGCTCCACGTTGTCGGCCAACTGAAAATCGTCAATGAAAAAATCGGCAAAATCCGAAAAATAGACCCGTTGAAATGGTGTACTCAACAAACCGTTTTGGGATACCAGGTCCAGAAATAGTGCTCCCTGTAGCTTTTTGGTCAACACTTGTGAGAAGCTCAAGGAAAGGGAATAGGAATTTCGGGTTTCGGTATCAAATTCCGTGAAAATGGGATTGTAGGTACCCGTTCCCGTAATTCGATCATCAAAAAATCCATCTCGGAGCTCAATGGGGTAAACCGGGTTCCATTTATCCAAGAAAACCCGTCCACTCAGGGTAATCTCGGTATTTTTTTCATTGAACAAGCGCGTGTAACTGCCCCCAAATCCAATGGAGAAATAATCGTATTCCGAAGATAGATAGGCATTGGCGCTCCAAATTTTGTTTCGGTCCTCTGAGTTATGGGTATATGTAGGGTTGATGTACGCCAACAAATCTTTTCGTGATTCCCCAGATGAGGCATCAAAGGGCGAAACGGTAATACCCCCATCCAATGGGTTCACATTACTGGAAGATGCAGAAGTATAAGCCGAAAGTCCAACATCAACGGTCAACACATCATCCTCGTTCATGGGCATACGCAATACAATGGTGGAGGTAGCATCGGTGAGTTCCTCCGTACCCTCGCCACCGGTAACGGCCGCATGTACCCCATCTTGATTGTAGTAACTGAACAATAAATCGACCTCACTGGTCTCCAAAACGCGTCTTTTGTAGGAGGTATCATCTTGTTGGGCCCAAGCCGTACTTAAGGTCAAACCAAAAATAAACAATAGAATAGGCAGTTTTTTGTTCATGGAGAGGGTTACGTTGTTTTTTCTTTTTGTCGTCACTGTTCCCATATCAATTACAACCACAACCGCCTCCGGTCTTTCCACCATTGGCCCCGGACGATGCTTCCCGATAAATATGGAAATTGGTCTCGAAACGTTCACTGGCCCTCGCCCCCAATTGCATTTCCACATCGTTCAGGTAGACCTTATCGTACTCCCGAACTGCGACACACGAACTGCTGAAAATCAACAGCAACAAAAAGAAAATTGGTTTGGCCATAGTTTAAAGTTAAGGATTCGTATTGAACATAATACCTGAGCTTTTGTGAATTTTATTTTCAGCATCCACAATGATCGCTTCCACCCCATTGATTTGGTTGATCAAGTGCAGACCCACATCCCTTCCCAATATGAAAACGGCAGTTGCCAATGCATCACACACTTCGGCCTGTTTGGCAAAAATGGACACACTGCTAATTCCCGATGTTGGGTAGCCCGTTCTGGGGTCGATGATATGAGAATACTTTTTATCGTTCAGAGTAATGTATTTTTCATAATTGCCCGATGTGGCCACAGCGGATTCCACAATGGGAAGCCAACCAAAGACCCTTTCCTTGTTGAGGGGGTTGGTTATGCCCACCAGCCATTTTTCACCAGTGACCTTGGTCCCCCACGTAGTCAAATCTCCAGAGGCATTGATGATTCCTCCTTTCACGCCTTTGGACACCAACAATTTTTTTGCCCTGTCAGCGGCATACCCTTTCCCTATGGCTCCAAATCCGATCTTCATGCCTGGTTCAGGTAAATAAACTGTACTTTTTTCTGCATCAAGGATTATTTTTTGATACCCAATCTTTGCAATTGATTTTTTTATGTCGGATTCGTTGGGCATTGCTTTCATGCTGCCATCAAATTTCCAGATCTGGTCCATGGAAGCATAGGTAATATCGAAAGCACCATCGGTAAGTGCTGAAATCCTGATACTTCTTTCAATCAACCCAAAAAGCTCGGGACTTACCTTAACTGGCTTAATACCGGCATTTTTATTGATCAGGGATGTTTCGGACGACTCGTCCCAAGAGGAAATAATTTTTTCGATGCGCTGGATTTCCGAAACCGCCTCATCGATATTGATATAGCCAATTTCCTCATTTGGGGCCACCACCGTGATCTCGAACCTTGTACCCATCAATTTGAGCACCTTTTGAACGGTAATGTCCTTTTGACGCATTTGCCCATTTGCCATCAAAAAAAATAAGCTGAATAAGAGGGCAACGAATGATTTCATTTGAGGAAACTGTTCAGCTTTTTCAGGTATTTTTCAGGGGTTGTTCGGGCAACAAAACCGGTCTCGCCCAACACATGTTCATTTTTATCCAACACCACAACCATGGGAAAATAGCCCTTCGGATTGTATTTTTCAATGAGTAATTTGTTCACGGACATTTTATCCTTGGGCAATTGATTTTGTTTTTTCCGTGGAAAATCCGCATTGTACAATACGTAATGGTCGTTGGCATAGTCCTTGAACTCAGCGCTATCGAATATGTGTTTCTTCAATTTAATGCAAGGTGCACACCAATCGGAACCGGAAAACACCAATACAATTGGTTTATCTTCTGTATTCGCTTTGGCAATGGCTTCCGAAAAACTGTTCTGCCACTCTTGAGCGTGCATCGATACGGCTAAAACGAGTAAAATAAGGGTAACTAATTTCTTCATGTTGTGTTGCTTAAACTATTCGAAAATTCGAAGTATGGAACCATTGAGTTCCGTATTGTACACTTTAATAGGTTTTGCCGGAGAGTTATCCACTTGGTTTAAGGGAGACCCATTCTGGGCAAATCGGGAACCGTGCACATCACAATAAAAAATACCACCATTTTGGTTCACGAACCGTACTTGATCATAGGCTTGATGGCTGCATACCTGACTGGCAGCAATGTATTCCCCTTCCAGGTTTTTGACAATGACCACCAAATTTTTAAGAATAAAACCGCCGTTTGTAGCTAGAGGCTGCGCTTCTTGTGAAGTAAGGTCCACTGTAAAATCCACGCCGGTCGGCTCCTCGACAATGTTACCTGCCGGCTCGTCTTTTGAACAGCCTTGCAAACAGGGAAATGTTAGGGCAAAGGCAGCACCTGCTCCCAAACTTCGCAGAAATTCCTTTCTTTCCATAGCATGAGGTTTATTAGTAAGAACGAATTTCGGCAGCGAATCGTATGCTAGTATTGAAAAGTGCCGTACTCGCTTTGGATGGTCAATTGTTTACTTTCTGAAGCCTCCACCCGACCTATGATCTGGGCTTCTACACCAAAACTTTTGGATATGGCAATCAGGTCTTCTGCAATTTCCTCATTTACATAAAGCTCCATGCGGTGTCCACAATTGAAAACCTGGTACATTTCCTTCCAATCGGTACCGGACTGTTCCTGGATCAGTTTGAACAAGGGTGGCACGGGCAACATGTTATCCTTAATGATGTGAAGGTCATCCACAAAATGCAAAATCTTGGTCTGCGCCCCACCGCTGCAATGCACCATACCGTGTAGGGTATCGGTGGTGTATTTTGACAATATCCTTTTGATGATCGGCGCATAGGTACGAGTTGGGGACAAAACCAGTTTTCCAGCATCCAATGGCGCACCAGGCACTTTATCGGTCAATTTGGTGCCCCCGGAATAGACCAATTCGTCTGGTACCGCAGCGTCAAAACTTTCCGGATATTTTTCAGCCAAGTATTTGGCAAACACGTCGTGGCGGGCCGAGGTTAGGCCATTGCTGCCCATACCTCCGTTATACTCGGATTCGTAGGTGGCCTGTCCATAGGAAGCTAAACCAACAATCACATCACCTGCTTTGATGTTGGCGTTGTCAATCACATTTTTGCGCTCCATACGGGCCGTAACCGTCGAATCCACGATGATGGTACGGACCAAATCACCCACATCGGCTGTTTCCCCACCTGTGGAATGAATGGTAATGCCATGTTTTCCAAGATCGTTGATCAGTTCCTCTGTTCCGTTAATAATGGCTGAAATGACTTCTCCGGGAATCAGGTTCTTGTTTCTTCCAATGGTTGAGGACAACATGATATTATCGGTTGCCCCCACGCAAATAAGGTCATCCACGTTCATGATCAACGCATCTTGTGCGATGCCCTTCCAAACGGAAATATCACCGGTTTCCTTCCAATACATGTAGGCCAGGGAGGATTTGGTACCGGCACCATCGGCATGCATGACCAAGCAATGGTCTTCACTACCGGTGAGATAATCTGGAACAATCTTGCAAAAAGCCTTCGGAAAAAGTCCCTTATCAATATTCCTGATGGCATTGTGCACATCTTCCTTGGAGGCCGAGACCCCGCGTTGGGCGTAACGTTTACTTGCGTCGGATGACATAAAATTGGTTTGCGCAAAAATAAAGGAAAGCCTTCAATTTACAGGCATGGTTTTATCCTTTTACACCCAAGGGGTTACTTGGAGAACAACATTTCCCGATATTTGGTGAAAGGCCAAAGCTCATCGGCTATCAATTTTTCCAAGGCATCGGAATGTTCCCGAATACTTTCGAAAAAGGGTTTCACATTGTTGCAGTAGGCCTGCGCCTTTTTATTTGAATTGGACATACCGTTGGCCCTTTGCCGGGCATCAGTCATCTCATCGGTGAGTTTTTTGAGCTGCAACACATGCTCAGCTATCTGCTCCAAAATAGTCAACTGAGGGTCGGCTACTTTCTTATGGGCCGCTCCGTACACCTCTTTAAGTCCATTTATGTTGGTCAATAACATATTTTGGTATTGTAGTGCAGCAGGTATGATGTGGTTGTAGACCATTTCGCCCAACACCCTGCCTTCAATCTGGATATGGAAGATATAGGCTCCCAATTCCACTTCTTGGTGTGCCTTGAGCTCTACTTCACTCATAACGCCCATCTCCTTGAACAAATCGATACTTTCCTTATTGGTAAGCACCTGCAAGGCTTCAGGGGTGTTTTTATTGATACTCAACTTGCGTCTTCGGGCCTCTTCTTGCCATTCCATGCCATAACCATCTCCTTCAAAACGGATGCGCTTGGAGGTTTTGATGTATTCCCGTAACACGTTGAACACGGCCTCGTCCTTCTTCAATTTTTTCTTATCGATCAACGCATCCACCTCCTTCTTAAAGTCGGTGAGCTGTTTGGCCACAATGGTGTTGAGGATGGTCATGGGTTTGGCGCAGTTCATTTTGGAACCTACGCCCCGCATCTCAAATTTATTCCCCGTGAAGGCAAATGGCGAAGTACGGTTACGGTCTGTATTGTCCAACAAGATCTCGGGTATCTTGCCGACCACGTTCAACTTCAATTCTGTTTTTTCCTCGGGAGACAATTTTCCTTTGGAAACGCCTTCCAACTCATCCAATACATTGTTCAATTGTTTACCGATGAAAATGGAAATGATGGGCGGCGGGGCCTCATTGGCGCCCAAGCGATGGTCGTTGCTTGCCGATGCAATGGAAGACCTCAAGAGTTCCTCATAGGTATCCACCGCTTTGATCGTATTCACAAAAAAGGCAAGGAACTGTAGGTTTTTCATGGGTGTTGTTCCCGGACTGAGCAGATTGACCCCTGTATCGGTAGCCAAGGACCAGTTGTTGTGCTTACCCGACCCGTTGATGCCCGCAAAGGGTTTTTCGTGAAACAACACGGAAAATTGGTGACGGTCGGCAATTTCTTCCATTACATCCATCAACAACAAATTATGGTCCACGGATAGATTGGCTTCCTCAAAAACAGGCGCCAATTCAAATTGGTTGGGGGCCACCTCGTTATGTCGGGTCTTTACCGGAATGCCCAGTTTGGTACATTCCTTTTCCAGGTCGCTCATAAAACTAAGCACCCTGGGGGGAATCACACCAAAATAATGGTCGTCCAACTGTTGGCCTTTGGCGGAAAAACTACCGACCAAGGTCCTTCCCGTGGTAGTAAGGTCAAATCGGGATTTGGCCAAGGCTTTGTCCACCAAAAAGTATTCCTGCTCCCACCCCAGAGTTGCATGTACTTTTCGCACATTTTTATCGAAATATTGGGCCACATCGGTAGCGGCTTGGTCCACTGCATTGAGTGCTCTCAGCAATGGGGCTTTATTGTCCAAGGCCTCTCCCGTGTACGCCACAAATATGGTGGGGATACACAAGGTAGTTTTATAGATGAATGCCGGCGAAGTGGGATCCCAAGCGGTATAGCCACGTGCCTCAAAAGTATTTCGTATACCCCCACTTGGAAAACTGGAAGCATCCGGTTCCTGTTGTACCAATTGGGCACCGCCGAATTTTTCCATGGCCCTGCCATCGGAAAGGATGTCGAAAAAAGCATCGTGCTTTTCGGCCGTGGCACCGGTTAGGGGCTGAAACCAGTGGGTATAGTGTGTCGCGCCCATGGAGAGGGCCCATGCCTTCATTCCTTCGGCAACCTGATCTGCTATTTTGCGATCGATCTTACTGCCTTGAAAAATGGCGGATTTTACATTGTCAAAAGCCTCCCTGGTTAAAAATTGCAGCATCTTTTCTTCATCGAAGACATTCTTGGCAAAGAGTTCGGAGCGCTTTCCTGTTTCACTGATCGGGGTGGGCTTCCTTTTACGGCTTTCGGCCAAGGCCTGGAATCTCATTTTTGGCATTTCAATCGAATTTAATTTTCAAATCTACGATTAACAATTTAATAATATAAGCTGAAAAAATTACTTTTTTTTCATTCCTCCCCAATTAAAACAGGGGTAATATAAATTTTGTCGGATATTTTGTGATTTTACCCCCTCAAAACATAGGCAATTAAATGAAAAAGTTATTTTTGTCCTTCAAATTATTGAGAACAATTAACTACCAGCATTATGAGCAAAGCTAAATTAGAGTATATCTGGTTGGACGGTTATTCACCTACCGCCAATATGAGGAGTAAAACAAAGATCGAAGACAATTTTAGCGGGAAATTGGAAGATTGCCCCATTTGGTCTTTTGATGGAAGTTCTACACAACAAGCAGAAGGCGGTTCTTCGGATTGTCTGTTGAAACCAGTGGCCATTTTTCCAGATCCTGCACGAATCAACGGGTATTTGGTAATGTCCGAGGTTTTGAATCCAGATGGAACACCTCACGAAACCAACTCTAGGGCAACAATCGACGATGAAAATGATGATTTCTGGTTCGGGTTTGAACAAGAATATTTCATTATGGACACCAGAACGCAATTGCCTCTTGGTTTCCCAATAAACGGATATCCAGGCCCTCAAGGTCTATACTATTGCTCTGTTGGTGGTAAAAACACCCACGGCAGGGAATTGGTGGAACGCCATGCCGACCTTTGTCTTGAAGCAGGCATCAATTTTGAAGGAATCAACCAAGAAGTGGCTTGTGGCCAGTGGGAATTCCAAATCTTCGCGAAAGGTGGTAAAACGGCCGGTGACCAAGTTTGGGTGGCCCGTTACCTTTTGGATCGTTTGACCGAGGATTACGGTTATTATATTGAATACCACCCAAAACCCATCAAAGGGGATTGGAATGGTTCCGGTATGCACGCCAACTTCTCCAACACCACATTGAGAACCTGTGGTTCCAAAGAAGTATACGAGAAAATCTGTGAAGCTTTCCGTCCAGTTACTGATGAGCACATTGCCGTTTACGGTGAGTTCAACGACCAACGTTTGACCGGTAAGCACGAAACAGCTTCCATCCATGACTTTAGCTACGGTGTATCCGATAGGGGTGCTTCCATTAGGATTCCTATCATGACCGTTGAAAAAGGATGGAAAGGTTGGTTGGAAGACAGGAGACCTGCCTCCAATGCCGATCCATACAAAGTAGCGTCCAGAATTATCAAAACGGTTAAATCCGCAGACGTTTAGGAAGCCAATAAATTAGTTGTTGATTATAGATAAGAACCGTCCCTATTTTTGGGGGCGGTTTTTTTTATTTGATGGTCAGATACACGAACACGGTGTAAAAGGCCAATAGCACCAGACCGTCCCTCCACCCCAATCGGAGCCCTTTTGGGAAAAACACCAAAGGAAAAATCAAAAAAGCAATTCCCAACATCCAGAAAATATCATTGGACAACAGCCCAGGATCTACAACCGTAATGGGTTTTATGATGGAAGTTATTCCCAGCACCGCCAATAAATTAAAAATGTTAGATCCGATCAGGTTCCCCAGCGATATGGCCTTTTCCTTTTTCAAAACAGCGATCACCGAAGCTGCCAATTCGGGAATACTGGTGCCTACCGAAACTATGGTAATACCGATGACCCGTTCACTGACCCCCAATGAAGTGGCCATACCTACAGCACCTTTGATCAACAGTTCGGAACCGCCCCAGAGCGCTGTACCTCCCAGACCCAAAAACAAAACGATCATATGCCAAGGCAATGGCACGTCATCCTCTGGCATTTCATCCACTACGGCGGTCTTCTGAAAACGAAGTAAATACACCAAAAACACAAATAACATGGACACCAGAATGATGCCTTCGTAACGCTGGAGCACACCATCAAAATAGATAAAACCACAAAACAACAGGGACGCGATCATCATAACCGGCCAATCGGTGGTATAAAAACTTTTACGCACATCGATACTCCCCATGATCACGGTAATGGCGAGTACCAATCCCAAATTCGCAATATTGGAACCGATCACATTGCCCAGTGCCAAATCGGGAAAACCTTCCAATGCAGCGTTTATGCTAACG
This sequence comes from Flagellimonas beolgyonensis, assembly GCF_003992615.1. Lineage (GTDB taxonomy): Bacteria > Bacteroidota > Bacteroidia > Flavobacteriales > Flavobacteriaceae > Flagellimonas > Flagellimonas beolgyonensis. The sequence continues at coordinate 264,795 of NZ_RZMY01000018.1, read as the reverse complement.
ATAAGCTCCGGTGCCGAAGTGGCAAAGGATACCACTGTCATTCCCACGATTATTTTGGGAATGAACAAACGCAAAGAAAGGGCTACTGCGGATTTCAACAACCAATTACCTCCTGCGATTAACAGTACAAGCCCCAAGACAATAAAAAGCAGATTTCCCAATTCGAAGAATTTCGGGTAAAGATAACGGAAGATTTACGGATAGCGCTTCCAAAACCAAAAAGAAAAAACTAAAAAAATAGTTAATAAACTACAAATATAGTTGTTTAACTATTTTTTTCGTACTATGTTTGTTCCATAAGTAATATGCCATGCAAAAATTGACCAATAAGGAAGAGGAAGTGATGAAAATCCTCTGGAAACTGAAAAAAGCCTTTGTAAAGGAGATCCTGGAAGAAATGGAAGGTGAAAAGCCCCATTACAATACCCTTTCCACCATTGTACGGAATTTACAGGAAAAAGGGTTTGTGGATCATGAAGCCTTTGGCAATACCCACAGATACTTTCCTACCATCAGCAAGGACCAATACCGTAAAAAGTATGTAAATGCTGCCATTGCGGATTACTATGAGGATTCTTTTAAGAGTTTGGTATCCCATTTTGCACAAGAGGAGAAAATTTCCATCGATGAACTCAAGGAAATCATCAACCTAATTGAAAAGAAAAAATAATGGAACCTATTTTAGCATACCTATTTAAATCGGCCCTTATTTTAGGGGGATTTCTGGCGGTTTACCATCTATTTTTAAAACGCGACACCTTTTTCACCGAGAACCGCTTGTTCCTTGTGGCCGGTTTATTGCTCTCTTTAGTTTTCCCGTTGATCAAATTCCAAAATACCATTATTGTGGACCAGCCGATGGTTGTTGCAACCCGAGGCAACACAGCAACAACAGTTGTAGCTGTAGCAAGTCCCAACCTTTTCACCCTGGAAAACATATTGATTACCATTTATGTATTGGTGACCCTATTTTTCCTGGTTCGCTTTATTTTACAATTGTCCGCCTTAAAACGATTGGAAAGAGACGCCAAAACTTGGAAAGAACACCCCTATCTGCATGTGGAGACAGCTAAAAGGATAGCTCCCTTTTCCTTTTTCAACCATATTTTTTACAACCCTTCCCTTTTTAACTCAAAAGAACTGGGCATTATGCTGGCACACGAAAAAGTACATGCACGGCAGTTACATACGCTCGATATTGTCTTATTGGAGCTCATTAGAATCGTGTTCTGGTTTAACCCCATACTTTGGTTCTACAAGACGGCGATCAAACAAAATTTGGAATATTTAGCCGATAGGTATGCTGTGGAGGGTATGGAGAACATTAAAAGTTATCAGTACCTAATGCTCAAGCAGGTAGTGAACAAACCCGAATATGCAGTTACAAATTCATTTTATAATTCATTAATCAAAAAACGAATAGTCATGTTAAATCAAAATCAATCCAAAAGAACAAGTGTGTTTAAAACGCTGCTGGTATTGCCCTTATTGGGCCTATTTCTTGTCAGTTTCAGTGTGGAAAATGTGTACCTATACAAAAAGTCCGAAGACGCTTTGGATACCCTTGCAGACAAGACCGTGGAATTCACCATTGACAAGAATACCACGGATACCGAACTGGACAAAATCAAAAAAGATTTGGTCAAGGATGGCATCGATTTTAGCTACACCACGATCCGTAATGATGCCAGGGAAATTATCGACATCTCCCTAAACCTAAGTGGAAAAAGTTCAACCGGTGCTAAATTCAGCGGCAATTACAGCTCCAATTCTGAAGGACCCATCGATCCCATCCAAGTTTTCTATGATGACGAAGCCAATACGGTGTCTTTTGGAAATGCAAAACAATTTAAGTATCGAATCCATAAGACAGATGGAGATAAAATCCATTGGGAGACCGATGATGAAACCGAAATCGTTATTCGAAAGGAAAATGCCAATAAAGTAGTGATCGTTAATGGCAAAAGGTTAACCGATGAAGAAGTAGAGGAAATGGAAATGGAAAAAGGTTCAACCATCTTCATCAGTTCCGGTGACGATGATGATGAAGATAAGATTACAAAAAAAATCAAGGTAAAACGTGTTCACAAAGATGACGGGCACGTTATGATCATTAAAGACTCTGACAATGATAAAGACATTGAGGTTATTGGTGACGATGATAGTTTTTTCTATATCGATACCGATGGTAATAAAGAGCCATTGTTTTATGTGGATGGCAAAAAAGTGAAAAAGGAAGACATTAAAAAATTAGATCCAAGCTCTATCGAAAGCATGCAAGTCCTAAAAGGGGATCAAGCCATCAAAAAATACGGCAAAAAAGGCAAGGACGGCGTGGTAGAAATCACCATCAAAAAAAGTGGGAACTAAACCAAAGACTATATATTTTATCCGAAGGCCGTAAAACCATTTTACGGCCTTTTTTTATGGATCCAAATAAACGAAAAGGTCAAAAAAGGCCTATTTTTAAACGAAACGCCCCTTGGTTTTCAAAATCAAGCCAAAAATACCCCTACAAATCTTACATTAATTAATCATAACGTTGTTTTATAATTACATTTTATAACTTTTTTCTAGGCACTCAATTACTACTCTAGGAGCATCTCGTTTTTTTAACTACAATCTTGTATTCAATTGTATAGATTCTTCCCTAAAAGTTTGGAAGCATGACTTTTATCATTCTATATTCAAATCCATAACCGGTTTTACAACAGTTTTTTGAACCTAAAATCAATCACACAATGATCGCAATAGTTAAGTTTTTCGTTATGCTTTTGGTACACTTGATAGCTACTATTTTTCTTTAAGGAAAGTAATGGACTTCATCGGAAAAATACCCTGCCCTTTTTGGAACTTGGAACCGGTTAGCTGCATTTAGGAATTACATGAGTATATTTGTCGGACACAACTACCCAACATGTTTTATAGGATTCTGGCAAAGATCAACAAGGCTGTACTTCCCTCCTACACCAAAAAGGGCTTGGACCTTTCCAAGGCGTCCAAGTTACAATTGGCCATTATTGGCTGGCGGTATTTCGTTACCACAAAGGCACTGGACGCTAATCAGTAGCGCAACAAAGCCTCAATTGGATACCCATTCAGTTTTTCCGCACCCTTTAAAAAGGTAAGTTCGATCAAAAAGTTGCACTGGACTACCTGTCCGCCCAACTCCTCCACCAATTTACAAACGGCACTGGCCGTACCTCCGGTAGCAAGCACATCATCATGTATAAGGACCCTTTCGCCCTTGCTGATGGCATCCTTATGGATTTCCACGATAGCTTCCCCATACTCCAAGGCATATGCGGCAGAAATGGTCTCATAGGGCAATTTTCCCCTTTTGCGCACAGGGACGAAACCGGCACCCATTTTGGCTGCCAACATGGGTGCAAAAATGAATCCCCTACTATCTACACCTACCACTTTGTCTATCTGCATTTGGGCGGTAAATCCCAAGAGTGCTTCCGAGGCTTTTTGCAGGGCATAGGGGTCGCTGAGCAACGGTGTGATGTCTTTGAAGACCACCCCTGGCTTGGGAAAGTCGTTGATGTCACGAATGTAGGAGGTAAAATCCATTTTTTTGTACACTAAGGTTTTGTGATAAAGGTAAAAAGAAATATATTTGCAGCCCTTAAAACATGGCCGCGTGGCGCAACTGAATAGCGCATCTGATTACGGCTCAGAAGGTTGCAGGTTTGAATCCTGCCGCGGTCACGAATAAATCAAAAAGCAAGCGTTTGTATAGCGCTTGCTTTTTTGTTTTTTGAAATGTTTGGTTTGTAGCTAAAAGGGAAATTTTTCTAAATTCCGGCGAATAACTAACGACCATGACTTATCCTATGTGCAAACCGCTTTTTGGAGGATTGATAATTGCAATAAAACTTCATTCTATACCAAATAATTTCATGACAACGGCTCGGGAAATCCTTTCAAGGATCTAGGAAAGCTAACCTATATGGCATCATCCTTCTTGACGGAACTTTGTACCATCAAATAACAGTTAAATAGAAGATGATGAAAACAGTTGAAAACAACAAGGATTACGAAGCTTTGATAGCCCAAGGAAAGCCCATACTATTGGATTTTTATGCAGACTGGTGTGGTCCATGTCAGGCATTATTGCCAACGGTGGAAAAATTATCCAAAGAGTATGAGGGCAACATCGAGATCCAAAAGGTGAACGTGGACAATAATCAGGAACTGGCCTCAAAATTTGGGGTAAGAAATATTCCTGCCCTATTTTTTATCAAAGACGCTGAAATAGTGGATAAAGCCATTGGCGTGCAGCCCGAAACTGTTTTAAGGGAAAAATTGGATTCCCTTTTAAATTGATCCAAAGACAGGTCAATTGTATGCCCATTAAAAAATGTCGATCAAAAAATTGGTCGGCATTTTTTTAATCCGTACTCCATGATCCGGCCAAAAAAAATGGCAGGGATAGAGCCCTGCCATCAGATTATTTTAATCTGTGTGCAAACCTAAAGAGCCATTATTCTTGTAGGGATTGCTTAAACTCCTGAGTGGTGTACACATGGCTGGCAACAAAACGATAGTTGATCTCAGCCGCCACGTTTCCATCATAACCCGGCACTACTGCGGAAGCTGTGGCATCGACCACCACGGCAACCTCAAAACCGTCCTCAAGCAGTTCCCTTAAATGGGATTCCACACATAGGTTTCCGGACATCCCTGCCAAAACAACCTTATCGATTTTTTGCTTTCTCAATTGAAGGCTAAGATCATTCTGCTCAGGACCGTATACTTTATGTGGGCCAACAACGGTGACAAAATCCTTTTCAATGTATTTTTTGTACCTGGGCAACCAATCAGCGCCAGATCCCTCAAAACCTTTTTTATTGAGCTGATCACGGCGATCGAACATGCCGATATCGTGCATCAATTTTTCGAGGGCTCCCTCAAATTTCCAGCGATGGTCGTGCTCATAATAATAATGGGGTGAAATAAATACTTTTATTCCGTTGGCCTCTGCCAATTTGAAGAGTGTTTCCAAGTTTTCAACCGTTTTGTTTTTGATAACGCTCTCTCCAATAACACCCCAAGTAACCCCATCGGGGCTCAAGAAATCATTTTGGGGGTCGGTAATAACGATTGCCGTGGTACCATCGACCTGAAATCCAGGGTCCGGTATTTGGGCATGAAGGCTAGGTGCTCCTAAGCACAACAACGCCATTAAAGAGAAAAATTTGAAAGATGTGGTTTTCATAATATAAAAGAATTAGATGAATGGATTACTGATGAATTGATTTTACTTTTGGTCAATGAAACTGGAAAAGGTTTGGCAACCAACCCATTACATTCTGAATGAAGGTGCTTTTGCCTAAAATCTAAATAAACAGACCCTTATCGTCATTGGTGAAATCCAAATACTCTGAATCTTCAACTTCTGATGTGTTTAAAAGGTGTCGCCTCCCAGTGGTGAACCAGGCAAATACCTGTAAATGTGCCAAAGCACCTATGTACTTGTTCATTAGTTTCATTGATGGTTTTTTAGGAATTAGGAAGCAAACTGCAAACTGGCTTGAAAGGCCTTTCTAAACTGCAATGGCGGGATGCCAAAATTGGACTTGAACAGTTGGGAGAAGTGGCTTGGATTGTCACATCCGACGCCCATTCCCACTTGAATCACACTTTCATCCGTTGATAACAGCAACTTCTTGGCTTCCTCCAATTTTAGCCTGGTTACAAATTGATGCGGTGTCTCACCAGTGGTTTTTTTGAAGACCCTTATAAAATGGTGCACACTCAAGTCGACCACCATGGCCAACTCAGATGTTTGGACAGGACGATCGATATGCTGAAGTATATACCTTTGGATCCTTTGCACCTGAAACGGACTCAAGCCCATTTTCAATTTGGTGTCGATTTCCTGTTGCATGTTGTGCCTTTTAACCAGATAGTCTCCCATGGATACAATCATATTTCCGAGATATGCCATGTCCCCCTCTCCACAAAGCAACAGTTCCTGAATTACATAAAGTGCCAATTGATTGCTCAGTGGGGTATCCAAAATTGGTTTGGCACGAAAGGTTGCACTTCGCATACTTGGTTCCAAAGTGCCAAATGCACCGTTGTAAATACCCAATATCAACGGTTTTTTCATTTTAAGATCCGGAGTTGGACGTAGGGAAAAGATGAACTCATATTCTTGGTGCATCACGTTCTTTTCATTGGCACCTTCATTGTCGCGCATTAAAAATAAAAGGATAGAACTTTTATTAAGATGGCCCTTAACCTGGTGTCTTTTAATATTGCATTGTTCTATTTGGGTCACGTATTTCATTGCTCACTTTTTTTGTGGTTAGTCATTGGAATGATTCCCTTTGGAAATCCCTATTCTTCATTAATGGCAGACTATACTTTTAATTAGCTTGATGATTGCCGTAAATGTCATTGGTTCAATTGATTCTTGATGATTGACCTGCAGATTTCCCCATCAGACTCAAGCCAAAAGTAGTTGTCGAATCGGTCGCCGACCAGTCAGAATTTCTTAAGGGGGGCAGTTTTCTTACCAATGCACCATTTTGACCAAATACACCCCAAAATGAATCCATTAAGTGATCAAAGGGAACAAAAGAATCTTCTTAACGTACCTGTTTCGTTTCTTAACGTGCCGGTCAATCACGTATAAATGAGTAAATTGTAATCCAATACGCACCTCATGACACAGCTACGAATCAAAGATGTGGACCTAAGGATCCAAATACACAAAAACAAGGGCATTGTCGAAGAAGCAACCGGAGGAAAAATTGATTTGGATCATTGGCCCAATTTCATAAAGTCCCCCTTTTTGAAAAGCATGTCGATCCAAATCGTAAATTCCTTGGGCCCCAAAAAAACACTTTACGAAGTGCCCTGCCCACATACTGATTTTCCAAGCCCACCCACTACCGATATTGAATTTGAAGCATTTATCGATCGATCCATAAAACTAACGGAGGCCATCATGGAGGTGCACCAGGCCAATTGTTGCTTCGGCATACTGCGAAACGATCGCATTTTGATCGGCCCCAACAACGAGCTGATCATATTGGGTCTTGCCCTGTTGCAACAGTCCTATTCAAAAAGCGACCTGACCCTTTACCAAGAAAGTGATTTCTATTTTCTTGCTCCCGAATTCAGTAGACGAAGCAACAAATTACCAGATAAAAGATCGGACCTTTATGGCTTGGGCTCCCTACTTCATTTTTGGCTCACCGGATCACATTTTATCAAGGCTTTCGACAAACAGGAGGTTCTGCACAAACACCTTACGGAAACCTATAACATTGATGATTTTGAATACCCTTGGAGAGCTACTGGCATCTATAACATCATAAAGGGATTGGTTGAAAAAAATCCAGATGAACGATACCAGTCCGCCCATGGCGTTTTAAAAGACCTACAGCAGTTAAAATCACAATTGGACTTTAGCGAACCACTCTTGTTCGACCAATTGAGCCTACAATTCAATCCAGGAACAATCCGTTTTACGGAAACCCTCTTCGAAAGGGCCGATGCCCTTAATACATTGGCCAATACATTCAATGAAGTATGTAATGGGGCGTCGGCAGTTGTTTTTTTGGAAGGGGCATCGGGAATGGGAAAAACCGCTTTGGGAAGGGCTTTCGAATCGAAAATAGCCGATGCAAATACCCTTTTTTCACTTGGTGGATTCGATGAAGGGCAATCAACTCCCTACAAAGCCTTTCAACAGGCATTTCAAAATATTGCGCAACGTATTTTGTTGAAGTCGGGGAAAAGTCATGCGGAGGTTCGAAACATTTTCATGTCGGGTCTTGGCCCAGACCTATCAGCACTTTTCCAAGTCATTCCAGATCTAAAGGAACTAACGGGAAACCTGCCACAGCCAGAACCACTGGATCCACTGGAGACCGGCGATCGTTTCGTCAACCTTTTTGCAAGATACTGTCGTACGCTTGATGGCATAGGTTTGAAACGAGTGGTTTTCATTGATGATGTGCAATGGTGCGATCTTTCTTCCCTAAAGCTGATAGAATATATGGCTTGGGCGCCCATCTCCAGGGTTATGTTTGTACTATCCTACAATCCTGAAGGCCTGGCACCGGACCATCCATTAATTCATTTCCAACAATCGTTGGTACGGGCCAACAAAGTGGCACCTGTGATCAAATTGAACGCTTTGGGAGAAGAGGCTACCTACCAAATGGTCGCCGAAGCGCTATCGGAGCAAGGACAGACCATTCGGAATCTTTCTCGTTTGGTGTTTAATAAAACACATGGAAACCCACATTACATCAAGCACTTTTTAAAATCACTCCAAGAGGATGATGTGCTTACTTACGACATGGCCGCACACCAATGGCAATTTGACCTCAAAAGGGTACAAATTCAGGAAATGGCGGACAATGTTTTGGCCATCCATGAAAAACAATTGCTGCTTCAATCCTATCAGGCCCAAGTTTTGCTAAAGGTTGCAGCCTATGATGATGGGAAATTCAATATCCCGTTATTAGCTTCAGTTTGCGATTTTCCAAAAGAAATTGTTCTTCTTCTTTTGGAGTTGTTGACCGAAGCAGGGCAACTTATGAGGGTGGATTCCGAACAAACTTCCTATACGTTTGGCCATAATCGTATTCAGCAAGCGGCGTTCCAACTGAAAATCCCCGGTTTTGATGTTTCCAATGAAGGCTTACATCTTGCTGTGGCCCAATACCATCTTGAACATGGGAACTTGCAAAGTGCCATTCACTTAAATCAACTGGTGGAGCATTTGATGCATTCACAAAAACTGTTGGACCTTGAAACGGTGAACAAAGCGCTTGGTTACATTCTTCAAGCCGGCCAACTCGCGAATGATTCGAACTCCCCCACTGCCGCAATTCAATATTTGGGATTTGCAAACAAACTACAGAACCGGTTCAACGTGCAGACCTACACTTACGAACTCCATTTTGGGCTGGCCAAAGCCTCCTATTTGTTGAAAAAATTGGATGATGCCCAATCTTTTGCAGACATTGCACTTAAGAACGCATCCAATTTGGAACAACGGGCCGAAGTATATCTGCTAAACCTTAAGTTCCAGGAAGCCTATTCCTTATATAAAGAGAATTATTTAGAAGGTGTTAAGGCCCTCAAAGCTTTGGGTGCGCCTTTAAAAACTTCACCCAGTGTTACTGATATTGAAGAGGAATACCGGAGATTCTCAGCGGCATTGCCTAACAATGTCCAAAAAATTATAGGTGAACGTTTTACTTCAACCACAAGAAACCGATATGTTACCGATGTACTGGTAAACATGTGCACCTCTGCCCAACGCAACGATCAAAATAGCTATTCCCTGATTCTTCTTCAATTGGGTAATCGATTGCTCGAGTTTGGCTGCGATGAAGCAACTCCCTTCGTGCTATCCCACCTTGGGTCTTTGTTTTGTTACCGATTTGGTCCCAATCGCATGGGCGTACAACTGGGAAGTCTTGGATTACAACTTTTGTACAAAGGCGATTCGGACAAATATTATTCAAAAACCCTTGCTGTACATCATAGCGCTTTGGGACCCTTGCAATTTGACTATGCATCGCTTGATCAACGTTTGGAGCCTGAAATTGCTTATTGTATTGACCGGGGCGATATTCATGGCGCGCAGCATCTTCAATATGCCAAAATCCGTAATCAACTATTAAGGGGAGATAATCTTGGAGACATCCTTCAATTTTGCAATGGATCACTGGAATCAGGAAATATATACAATAGCGATGTCTACACCGCACAATTGCAACTTTTCAAGACAATTGCGCTCACGTTGAAAGGTTTTGACTCAAAAGCAGCGGCCAAAGCCTATGCAAAAACCATGGAATTGTTGGCAAAGTGTCATTGCAAGTCGGCAGAGGCTACCTTTCATATCCTCATGGGCTGGGCACATTGCCTTAATGGGAAATTTGATAAAGCTTTGCAATATTATAAACTTCATGAGCCTATTTTACAATATGCCACCTCGGAACCACAATATTTCCGCTATCAAATTGTATTGTCTGTTTGCGATCTAATGTCAATGGAAAAACCCGATAAAAATATTCTGGATCGGGTAACTTCAAGACAGGAGCGTTTATTGGAGTGGGCTGAAATCATGCCAGACAATTTTAAAGCTGAATTTCAAACAATCGAACTTTTGCTCGCTTGTAAATCGGGTAAATTTAAAAACTTGGTCGATACGGTTGAAGCAACCCTAAAACAGACCGAGAAGGGAAATTTGATAGCTGTAAGGGCCCTTTTGACCAGCGTATTGCATTCAGCCTTGCCCAAGAACAATTTTACCTTCTTGAAACAGGCCCTTAAAGATGAAGCCGATCGAACCTTTGCCTTTTGGGGTGTTTACCGGGATGGACAATCTTCCGTACTGGAAATCCAAAGGTCAACGGTTGAGAATAATCCCAAAAAATCCAGTTTTGACTTTCAAAGTCTGATCAAAGCCACCCAAACCATTTCGGCCGAGGTCAATAAGGATCGACTGGTTCAAAACCTGCTCAAGATTGTGATGGAAAATGCAGGAGCCGATAAGGGCGCATTGATCTTATCGGACAATGCAAGCCTATCTGTTGCCGCCTTCATTGATCTGACCAGGCCAACACCCCAACCTTTCACCGAATGCCCTCTGGATGAGTGCTATTCCTTGCCCACTGGTTTGATTGAGCACGTTGTGATAAACAAAAAAGAGTTGTGCATTGAAAATCTTTCCGATTACGGCCACAAAGTAGAAAACGATACCACGGACAATTCGGGTTCCATGCTGCTCATGCCACTGATCAAGCAGGGAGATCTTGTGGGTGTACTTTATGTTGCCAACAGCCAAATTACGGGCATGTTCACCGAGGGCGGACTGGAAGTCCTTAGGATCATTGCGTCCCAGGCTGCCATTTCCATAACCAATTCGATCCTTTATGAAAAAGCGATAACATTGAACCAGGAACTGGCTTCCTCAGAAAAAAAACTTGCCAAGCTCAACCAGGCCCTGGAAGAAAAAATAAAGGATCGAACCCAACACCTTCGCCAAGAAATTGAGATGAGAAAAGAGGCGGAAAGAGATCTTATTTTCGCAAAGAACGATGCGGACAGTGCCAATAGGGCAAAATCGCAATTTTTGGCAAATATGAGCCACGAAATCCGTACGCCCCTGAACGCCATTGTTGGGTTCTCCCAAATTCTTTCCAATCAGAGCAAGTCCTTGGACCTTACCAACTCCTTCCGAAGATATTTGAGCAATATTTACCAGAGTGCGGAATCGCTTTCGGAAATTATTAGGGACATTTTGGACCTTTCCAAAATTGAGGCGGGAAAAACCGCGCTTGTTGTTGAGGATATGGATTTGCGGCAACTGTTCTTTTCGGTCTATCGAATTCAAAACAGTCTGGCCAAATCCAAAGGGGTAAAAGTGGTGTACAATCTTGCCCCTGGCACCCCTCGTTATATTCGATCGGACCGGGGTAAAATAAAACAGATCTTGATGAACATTATTGGCAATGCCGTAAAGTTCACCCCTGCCCAAAACAATGTGAAGCTTGGGCTAAGCAGCACCGATACCTGTTTGATCTTTACGGTTGCCGATGAAGGCATTGGCATTCCAGCATCGGATCTGGAGCGCATTTTTGAGCCTTTTACACAATCGGATGCAGGCATGGACCGAAAATATGGCGGCACCGGACTCGGACTGACCATCACGAAAAGCCTGGTCGATATTCTGGGCGGTCAACTTACAGTAGAAAGCGAAGAGGGATCGGGCACCTGTTTCACCATTCAAATTCCATATGAACTGGCAGCTCCCTTACAATCCGATTTTCCAGAAACACTGCTCGCCAATTATAAGATTCCAAAGCACAGTAAAATTTTGGTGGTGGAGGACAATCCCATGAACCAAGAAATGATCCGCGCCCTGTTCGCTGAACTGGGATCGGAAATCTTACTGGCCAGCAATGGAAAAGAAAGTATTTCCATGACGAAAAAATTTGGTCCCGACATCATTTTTATGGACATCCACATGCCGGAAATGGACGGTTTTGAAACCTTGAAATTAATACGGAAATTCAATTCGGAAACCCCTGTGATCGGATTGTCGGCCGATGCCTTTAAGGAACATCAAGATGCTGCATTGCAGGCCGGATTTTCAGCCTACCTGACCAAACCGATACAAATTGCCAAAATTGTGGGCTTGTTGAGGTCGTTTTTACCCGACCAGAACGAGAAGCTGCCAAAAAATAACCCAGCTTTGGATGAAGTGCAATTAAACCACAAACTACGGGCATTGGAAACCATTCGGAACCTTCCCATTTTTGAGACCGAAAAATTGGCGGAAGTGGCAGCATCGCTCAACGAAGTTCTTCCACCGGAATCCTTGAGCAGATTGGAAGATGCCATTTATACTGGGGATGAAAAGGCATTGAACGAATTTTTAAGTACTTCCTTGCATGCTTAGAGGCACCTCCATTCTCATTGTTGACGACAACCGGCAAATCCTTGAATTGGTCAAACATGTTTTGGGTGAGGAGGGGTATGATATTTCCTTTATCCCAAAGGGGCAATTCCTTTTTAAACGGTTGGCAGCGCAGCATTTCGATCTGGTACTTTTGGATATAAACCTTCCGGGCATCAGCGGGTTTGAACTGTTGGCAGCGATGAAATCCGACCCCACCTATAAAATGCTCCCGGTGATCATCATCAGTGCGGAAGAAGAGGACGAAACCTTGGCCAAATGCTTTGACCTGGGTGCCAGCGATTACATAAAAAAGCCAATCCATCATGAAATCCTCAAGGCGAGGGTGCGATCGGTAATCTCGGCCTCCCGATTTCATCAAAGTGCAATACAAGCACAAAAACAAGAAGCATTACGTGCACGCATGAAAATGCTTTCGTCCCAAATGAACCCACATTTCATTTTTAATTCCCTGTCCTCCATACAAGAGTTTGTGCTGGCGAACGAAACGGACAAAGTCTTGGACTACCTTTCGGAATTCGCTGGGCTCATGCGTCAAAATTTGGAGAATTCGATGCTGCCCCACATCACACTTTCCAATGAAATCCAATTTTTGAGGACCTACCTAACATTGGAACGTACACGCTTCAACAATGTATTCGATTATGAACTTCGCATTAGGGTAGCTGCACCTGAAACCATTATGATTCCCCCCATGCTCATTCAGCCCTTTCTGGAAAACGCGATTATTCATGGTTTGCGCAAGTCGCCACGCCCGGGTAAATTGGTTTTGGAAATCCAGGAAACGGAGGAGTCCCTTAAGTGTTCGATCATGGATAATGGTGTGGGGCGCGAAGCGTCATTGGCCATTCCAAAAAACGGACACCGATCTATGGCCATGTCGAATATTGAAGCTCGGATGGAATTGTTGAACATGGAGTTTGGTGTGGATGTATTCAGTGTGGCCATTGAAGATCTGAAGCAGGGCAACGAACCCACGGGCACGCTGGTCACCCTTTGTTTGCCCAACGACTTACATTAACTTTTTCAGCAGTGCTTCCTTTTTCCTGACCGAAACATCAACATGTGAGCCATCCTTAAGAATAAGGTAGCCCCCCTTTCCTTTCACATATTTTTCTACATGGCCGAGATTGACCATATGTGACTTGTGCACCCGAAAAAAATTAAAGGATTCCAATATAGGTTCAAAATCACCAAGTGGCTTGGATACCATGATCATCTTTCCATTGTCCAGGTAAAAGTTGGAATATACATGGTTCGCCTCCACACGTATCAACCGATTCGCTTCCACAAAGTCGATACCTTCCGAAGACCGAAGTGCAATCTTGGTCTGGTTCTTGTCCTGAAGATGGATGTTCTCCCGAAGTACCTGATATTCCTCTTCCCTTGAGGGGGCCTGCTTTGTCAATATTTTTGCCGCCCTAGCAACCGCTTGCTTAAGCTCTTGGATATTGATGGGTTTTAAAAGATAATCCAAAGCTGCGTATTTGATAGCGTTTATGGCATAAAGATCATGGGCCGTGGTAAAGATTACCTCAAATGGCGGTTCCTCGAAATGATCGAACACATTGAAACCATTGCCATCCGGCATTTCGATATCCAAAAAGACCAATTGTGGTTGTTCGGTTTTTATCAAAGAAACGGCCTCGCTTACGGAATATGCATGACCGATCAATTCGATTTCTGGACAGAAGGTCGAGAGCATTTTCCCCAAGATATCGTGGTGCCTTTGTTCGTCATCAACCAGAATCGAACGAATTTGGAGGGTCATGGCTGGCAATGTTTGAATAAACCGCTTAAATATAGCGGAATTTATAGAAATATTTCTATTTTGTATTCATAATCAAGGAATTGTAAATGATATTGGGAATAGGTAGTATTGCACCGGACTTTATGGCTACAACCACTGAAGGAAAATTAAGTTTCCATCATTGGCTTGGGGACTCTTGGGGCCTTCTTTTTTCGCATCCCGAAGACTATACTCCCGTTTGTACGACGGAGCTAGGGATGGTAGCGCAATTGGAGCAAGAATTTTCCAAACGCAACGTAAAAGCCATTGCCCTGAGCGTAGATTCGCTGGATGCCCATATGGATTGGAAAACAGATATCGAAAAATCGATGGACGTTGATGTGCGGTTTCCAATCATTGCCGATACTGATGGGGAGATTGCCCAGTTGTACGGCATGATCCAAAAAGGGACCACGGACAAAAAAACGGTTCGTTCCGTCTTCATCATCGATTCCAACAAAACCATACAGCTCCTTCTTACCTACCCTACATCCATTGGAAGAAATTTTGATGAGATCTTACGTGCCATTGATGCATTGCAATTACATGCCAACCATCAGGTTCTGACCCCCGCCAATTGGAAACCACAGGAAGATGTTATTGTAGATCCCCAAATGCCCAAAGATCAGGCCGATCACAAATTTCCTGATCGTCGCGTTCAAGGGGCACCTTACCTTCAATTTTCAAAAGATCCCTCCAAATAATAGTTGCTTTCCATCAACCAAAAGGTTTTATAAGTTTGGATTTGTGGCCTAACTAGGCATTACTTGTTGTCCAATAATGGGCAATCGACCTGTATTTTCTATATGGTTTTGTTCACTCTCCACCAGCCGAACAAACGAGCATACTCCATTTCAGTCATCCAAAAGTGGTAACCTTCAATTTTAATGCATTTGAAAACAAAACCGCAACCTCACAACATTTCGGCAAATTTTGGATAAAACAGGTTGATGCTTTAAAGGAATTTTAGGGTGTATTTAAAATTTAGAAAAAATCACCACTATGAATTCGACAACTCACGCAAAACAAGGAAAGAAATCCGCCCAACTTCCGATAACGGGTTTTGAGATCGATCGACACACAGCCATTGTAATCGTGGACCCCCAAAATGATTTTCTGAGTCCTGACGGGGTTGCTTGGGGCGCGGTGGGTCAAAGCGTCATGGAAAACAACACCATAAACAATATAGAGACCTTATTCCGTTTGGGCTCCGAAAACGGCATTCACGTATTCGTATCGCCCATTATTACTATAAACATGATCATAGTTGGCAGTTTGAGGGCACTTTGGAAAAACTGATGCACAACATCAACATGTTCGACAGGGAAGATCAGTTGAACCTAGATGGTTTTGAAGGATCGGGGGCCGATTGGCTCAACCAATATAAGCCCTACATCATGAACACCGATAAAGTGACCATCTGCAGCCCCCATAAAGTTTTTGGACCCGAGAACAATGATTTGGTCCTCCAACTGCGCAAACAGAAAATTGACAAGGTGATCTTGGGTGGCATGTCCGGAAATCTTTGTGTGGAATCCCACATGCGCGAACTTTTGGAATGTGGGTTTGAGGTTGCCGTTGTTGGGGATGCCACGGCATCCGCGAAGCTACCACACCTCGATGGGGACCAAGCAGCACAGACCAACTATGCAATGATGGCAAGTGAGGTCTATACCACCAATGAGTTGGAGGAGATTTTGGAAGCACGACAAATTCTCGCCGAGGAATAAAAAATTGAATCCCATTAAAAAATGTTATCTGAGTAGTGTTTGATTTAGTTAAGGGGAAGAGGAGGTGAAATCCATTCGCCTCCTCTTTTAAAAAACGATCCTACGAAGAACAATAGATGGAAGCCAATAACACCTGAAAGAAATAAAAACAGCCATGTACCTAGATACCAACATTAACCGCCTTCCATTGGTTTTTAAAACCAATTGCGGCAAAAACTACTTCGAGTTCCATATCAATGGACAATTGGCTTCGTTGCAATACACCATGGTTGGGACCAACACATCGAACTGTTAGCACTTGAAATAGACAAATACCTTAATCGGACAGAGGTTGGCAATGCCCTCATGGAACGGGTCATGGAATATGCCGAAAGAGCTGATTTTAAGGTGATAGATACAAGCTTGGAGGTGCAATCATTTCTAAAAAAACGACCAGAATACCAAAAATTAGTTGCTACGGCAGCTATTCCCTTGCCACAAAAAACACCTCAACCCAACCTATAAAAAAAGTTACTACCAATTAAAAAAAACATACTAATGGAGACCATAACTGAAAACAAAATTGAACTCAATCCGGATCTATGGTTGATCCGGCACAAAGATTACCTGTTCGCCATGGCCAGAAGAAAGCTTCCCGAGGATAAGGTGGAAGACATTGTTCAGGACACCTTTCTTGCGGCCTTAAATTCTGCTTCGGGTTTTAGAGGCCATTCCAGTGAACGAGTTTGGCTTACCTCTATTTTAAACCACAAGATCATGGACCATTACCGCATGGCCTATTCCAAAAAAGGCAAGGTCCTACATACGGCGATCCGGGTATCGGAATATCCTACCTGGCACGAATGGGAAAACCCTTCCAACGGACTCAACCATGCAGACGTCACCGATTATTTAAGTGCCAACGAATTGCACATGGTTCTCGATTCGGGAATAGATCAATTGGGCACTAGGGAACAACAAGTGCTGCGAATGAAAATAAAGGGCTATAGCACAGAGGCCATCTGTCAGACACTGGATATCAACAAGGTGAATGCCTGGGTTGCCCTGAGTCGCGCACGTAAAAAAATGAAGAGTTACTTAGCCGAAAACTGGTAATCCGCTTAAAATTCATGTATGCAAAATCTATGGTTCAACATACAACTGGCACTTTTTCGATTGGGGATAAGTCTGGTCGATGCGTACCACCAACATAGATCTAGAAATCAGAAAAAACAAAATAAGAAGAAATAATGGAAAAGAAATTACCCCTGCCCCCTTTTACGGAGGCCTCGGCAAAAACGAAAATTCAATTGGCCGAAGATGCTTGGAACAGCCAAGATCCCGTAAAAGTTTCAATGGCCTATACCTTGGACAGCGAATGGCGCAATCGATCACAGTTCATCAATGGGCGTGCTGAAATTCAAGAGTTTTTGGCTGACAAATGGAAAAACGAATTGGATTACAAACTCAAAAAAACCTATTGGGCCCATACCGATAATCGCATTGCTGTGCGATTTGAGTACGAATATCGGGACCGGAACGGACAATGGTATCGCGCTTACGGCAACGAAAACTGGGAATTTGATGAAAACGGACTTATGCGTAAACGCTATGCAAGCATCAACGATGCCTTCATTGAAGAGCATGAACGTCGAATTTTATAAACCGGCCGGACCATTTCCAAATTGGCCCTAGACATCATACAAATCAAAAGGCAACTAAAAAGCAATAATGGAATACAATGCCCAAATCCCAAAAGTTTCACGACTACATGCCACCTAATTTGGCATCAAACTTTAAAACAAAAACAATATGAAAACAATGAAGACTTCCAATCCCAAAAAATGGTTAGCCCTTGCTTTGGGCCTACTCTTGATCGGCACGGGCTCAATTTTGGCCCAATCCCACAGCTATAGCACAGACGATAGCATGATTGCCCTTGAAGGCTATAGTCCTGTATCCTATATCGAACAAGGTAAGGCGCAAATGGGGAAAAAAGCCTTTAAAACAACCTATGATGGCATCACCTATTATTTTGTGAATCCTGAACAACAAAAACAGTTTCAGTCCAACCCGAAAAAATACCAACCCCAATATGGTGGCTGGTGCGCCTATGCAGTTTCCCTTGGTGGAAAATTCCGGCCAAATCCAAAAAGTTTCCGCGTAGTGGATGGCAAATTGTATCTGTTCACTGTCAATTTGGAAGGTGATTTTGTAAAAGCTTGGGAAAAGGAAGGAAAGGATAAACATATTGCACAGGCCGACCAGAATTGGAAAAGTATGGGGAAATTCAAAACCTTTTAACCGTATGCAAGGATAGTTTCCTATTCACAAAAATGCTGCAAAAGCCGCTGCACCGACAAACCACACTCTTCATGCCATGGGTTGGTGTTAGCGGCTTATTTATTTTTAATGATTTACCTGAAAGCCATCATACCTGTCCTATATTTCAAAGCAGGAAAGTTCCAAAGGTCGGAAACGTCAAAAGATGTTTCCATTAAAACGACATCAAAAATTCATAGCTAATTTTAATATGTAACGCATAAAAAAAGCCTGTGATCACAGGCCTTTAATCAGTCGAATCATTTGATTGGTAAACCCCCACTCGTTATCGTACCAGGCCATGATCTTTAAAAGATCACCATCCACGACCCTTGTCATATTCAAATCCACAATGGAAGCATAAGGACTGCCAACGATATCGGACGATACCAGAGCCTCCCTGGTGGTCGACAATACTTCAATGTACCGTTCCGATAAAGCCTCTTGCTCCAAAATTTCGTTTATTTCTTCGGCGGTCACCTCTTTTTTGGTCACGAAGGTCATGTCTGAAATGGATCCTACTTTGACCGGGACCCTAACAGCCACACCATCGAACTTACCCATGAACTCGGGGAGGGCCTTTGTTGTGGCGATTGCTGCCCCTGTGCTGGTGGGCACCAAATTATCTGCAGCTGCCCTACCCATGCGCAGATTCTTTGGAGATGCGCTGTCCATTAAACTTTGGGATGCGGTATAGGCGTGAATGGTGGTCATGATGGCTTTATGAATACCTACTGTACGACCAAGAATTTCAACGATAGGACTAATGTTATTTGTGGTACAGCTGGCGCATGAAAAAACAGAAGTCTGGCCATGTGGCGTATTCACACCATGCACCACTGTAGGGACATTTTCACTTTTGGTCGGAGCCGAAATCACAACGGTTTTCGCTCCAGCCTTAATATGTTTGTTGGCATCTTCCAATTGGGTAAAAATACCTGTGCTTTCAATAACCACATC
The DNA here is from genome assembly GCF_003992615.1 of Flagellimonas beolgyonensis. Taxonomy (GTDB): domain Bacteria; phylum Bacteroidota; class Bacteroidia; order Flavobacteriales; family Flavobacteriaceae; genus Flagellimonas; species Flagellimonas beolgyonensis. The sequence goes on along the minus strand of NZ_RZMY01000018.1, from coordinate 245,552 downwards.
AACATCGAGCGTTTTCCAGGGAAGGTTTTCCGGATCTCTTTCACTGAAATAGGGAATCATCTTCCCATCCACGTGCAAAGCATTATCCACCACCGACACTTCCTTACCAAATTTCCCATAGGTGGAATCATACTTCAGTAGGTAGGCCAAGTTTTCAATCGGCAAAATATCATTGACCGCAACAAGGGTCAAATCCTCTGTTTCCAAAATCAGTTTAAGCGAGGCACGTCCAATACGGCCCATTCCATTTATTGCAATTTTTTTCATTTTTATTTCTTTTTTAATTCATTTTCCAATTCGGTTATACGAGCCTTCAAAGGCTGAACAATTTGGTTCATTTCTTCCGATGTAAAGCGTTGTACTATATGTTGTGGACAATTGACATCCAATGCCTTGATCGAAAAGATAACCGCACGTTCCACTTCGGCCGTGTACCCCCTTATGGCCAAGGATTGCATCAACTGTTTGTCATCATACTCCACTTTTGCCTCGCCCCATATCTTTACCCGTGTCCTTGAGGGGTAATCCATCAAGAACAAAAAAATACTCGGGTTCTCAGAAAGATTCCCCATACTGATATATTGGCGGTTTCCGGAAAAATCGGCGAATGCCAAGGTCTTGTTGTCGATTACCTTTAAAAAGCCTGGGGCTCCACCCCGGTGTTGGATGTATGGTTGCCCCTGTGTATTGGCCGTCCCCATGTAAAAGGAATCCCTACCTTCAATAAAAGCTGTTAAGGGAGGGGTTAGTTCATTGAGCCAGCCTCTTTGGCGCTCCATGCTCTCATAACTCTTTCTAGACCCATATTTCCGCTGCAGTTCCTTTACTGCCGGAGAAAAAGCAATATCCGAGGTAAATTCATCTCCCATAAGTGATTCCGATTTTAGCAATTCTTATTGATTGCTTAGTATCATTTTGATGAAATACCTAACACAAACACCTTTTTTTAAGAGACTTTTCCATTTTGAAAAGCGTGTGTCTAGAATGTAAGAATCCTTTCCAATTGTAGCCGCAGCTCCTTTGAAAATTTCGGAGGATCCAATTGAAGTCACATAAAAAACCTGCGATTTCTCACAGGTTTTTTTAGTTGTAATGGCAAAGGTCAACAACTCATCAATACGTAAGTGTATTGTACCCATTGGCCTGAAGTTGCAGCAATCTAATGGAGTACGTTACCACAGGATTCATACCATCTATCAATTGGTCTTCGGTAACGCCCAATTTGCCCATGGCCACACTGCATACACTCACCCGTACATTACCTTTGTATTTTTTAAATAAAGTTTCCAACTCCGACCCTTTAACCAGTTGTTTTACTACTTTACCCTTAACCACGATTTCGTAATCGGTTACCTCAACTCCACTGTCCACAAGTCTATCATACATTCCCAACACGCCTCTAAAATGGAGTTCTTGGCTAACCCCAAAGGCATACTGTTTGGTTGCTTGAAGATCGGAAACAATTTCGGCATCCAATTGATCTTGTCCAAAAGTATCATAGGTCACCCCTACAAAAAAGCCAATAAAAATTAGTGTTCGGATCATTGTTTTCATAAGGATAAAATTTGTTGGTTACCTGCCTTTGGTAGGCATACCCAACAAATATCCTTTATTTTTTTCTAAATCAAATCGTATTAAAGGGAAGAAAAAACAAGATTTCTTTTATAATTGGATGATTTTCACTAACTACACATAATAATTATAAACTAACACCAACTATAACCAACCCAAATGAAAACTCTCCATTTTAAAGCTACACTCCTAATTTGTTTCATCGGCATTCATCTTGGACATGCACAAATCGAAAAAGCCCCACCTCGTGAGGAAGGCGAAGGACCATGGTCACAACTGATCATTCGGGGGGTCACCGTTATTGATGGAACACTTTCGCCTCCTATTGGCCCCGTGGACATTGTGGTGGAAAACAATCGTATAGCCTCGGTGGAAGTAGTTGGCTTCCCCGGTTTGGACATCAATCCGAACCGAAGACCCAAACTAAAACCCGGCGGCAAGGAGCTCAATGCCGAAGGCATGTATCTTTTGCCCGGTTTTGTGGATACCCACGCCCATATTGGCGGTACTTCGCAAGGCACAACCGCAGAATACGTTTTTAAACTTTGGATGGCACATGGCATTACCACCATTTGCGATCCTGGCTGTGGCAATGGTATCGATTGGGTGGTGGACCAAAAGAAAAAGAGTGCCAACAATGAGATTACAGCGCCAAGAATCAAAGCCTATAATTGGTTCGGCAACAGCTTGAACGGGGAACGTGGTCGAGGTGACATCACCACACCCGAAGCAGCTCGCGAATGGGTTCGTGCCAATGCAAAAAAAGGTGCCGACGGCATTAAATTTGGCGGTGGTTTACCCGAAGTAATGACAGCTGCACTCGATGAAAACAAAAAATTGGGGCTTCGCTCCAAAACCCATCACGCCCAGCTGTATGTGGGGCGCTGGAACGTTCTGAACAGTGCTAGGGCCGGACTGACTTCCATGGAACACTGGTACGGACTACCTGAGGCCCTATTCGACGACAGAACAGTTCAGAACTATTCCCTTGACTATAACTACCAGAACGAACAAGATCGTTTTGGGGAAGCCGGCCAATTATGGGCACAGGCAGCAAAACCCTATTCCGAAAAATGGAATTCAGTAATGAATGAACTCCTGTCCCTCGATTTTTCCATTTCGCCTACCATGGTAATCTATGAGGCCAACCGGGATCTGCAAAGGGCACGTCGAGCCGAATGGCACGAATCCTATACCTTGCCCTCCTTGTGGGATTTCTATGCGCCAAGCAAGCAATCCCATGGTTCCTACTGGCATTTTTGGGGCACGGAACAGGAAATCGATTGGAAACAGAACTACCAACTTTGGATGACCTTCTTGAACGAATACAAAAACCGCGGTGGAAGGGTTACTGTGGGCACCGATGCCGGGTTTATTTATCAACTTTATGGTTTTGCCTATCCCCGCGAGATGGAATTGTTGCGAGAAGCTGGATTTCATCCGTTGGAAGTGATCAAAGCAGCCACGTTGAACGGCGCTGAAGCTTTGGGCATGGCCGATGAAATTGGGACCGTAAAAGTGGGCAAATTCGCCGATTTTGTAATCGTCGAGGAGAATCCCTTGGTCAATCTGAAAGTACTTTATGGCACAGGAGCCATTAAATTGATGGAAGACAACACTGTGGCCAGAGTTGGTGGTGTTAAGTATACCATAAAGGACGGTATCATCTACGATGCCAAAAAATTATTGGAAGATGTAAAACGCATTGTGGAAAAGGCAAAAGCGGATGCAAATTATGAAATAGTGCAACCTGGCATGAAAGGAGAATAACATTTCTACCTTATGTAAACACGGCAGCAATCAAATGATTGCTGCTTTTTTTGGTTTAAATTGGAAGGCTAATTTTTTAGGGAATCCAATTGCTTTTGGGCTGCCTGCAATTGATTTCGAAGTAATTGATTTTCTTGAAGGTACTGCTCCTGTAACTGTTCCATTTTTCGCTTAAACTCATCGGCGGGAACATAATCGGGTTCCAACCAAGCCTCCTTGATAATACTTACCAAAGTGAACAAAAAACTGATGCTGATCGCAGAAATCAATAGGAGCAATAGATTTTTTTCCCTTTTGTGGGCCGGAGTTCGTTTCAAGAGATTTTGCTCATCCTTGGTCAGTTTCTTATTGCCAGATAATTGATCCAAAAAAACATCCCATTTCTCCTCCTCTTTGACATACATGTCCATAAAACCGCCCTCTTCCAAAAAATCTTCCGTGCTGGTAGTGGAGGCCACCATAAAAATTTCCATACCATTCCCACTCATCACATCCAGCAGCTCAGGATCGTACTCCTGGATTTCCTTTACCAATTTTTCAACAAACTGAAGACTATAATTGGGTCTTAAAAACTCATCGTAAAGGGTTTGGATCTCAAAGTAATCGCTTCGTTCCAAGGCATATTCCAGAAAACGATCTTTTAGTTCTGCCTTAAAAAACTCGCTCATAGCGTATGATAAAAGATTGGTTGGTATGGGTTGTTGTTGGTCGTTTTATTCTTTTTGATTCTACAAATTTTCAAACCTCAGGTGTGGAGGTGCCGGAAATTTTATGTTTAAGGATATGGGGCAAATAAGGAATGATTCCTTATTGAATCCAAAAAATTTCAGTAATTGACTTATTAGAGAGCACTACACGATTTCGGCACTCAACCCGGCCTGCAATAACTGGGTACACTTAGGTTTAAGGAAATCGTATTCACCCGTTTTCACCGTGCATTTGCCATTATAGTGAACAATCAATGAACACTGTTCGGCCTGCTCAGGGGTATGCTCACATACACTGATCAACGTTTCTATCACGTGGTCGAACGTGTTGACATCATCATTAAAAAGTACAATCTCATTTTGCTTGACCGTCTCTTCCTCAAGAAGGACATCTTCACTTTCTTTTTCTCTAGTGCCCATATTCTCTGGAGTTTATGCTTTTCTAATTTACATATTTTGCTGAAACCCAGCGATTCTTCTCCAGATTTTTTTCAAATTCCAAACCATGGGCAGCACATTTTGAAGAAATGGCATCCAAGTCCTCCAAATAAAAGCCACTCAAAAATAAAGCACCTCCCTTGTTCAAACTGTTGGCGTAAATGGGAATGTCCTCCAGCAGAATATTTCGGTTGATATTGGCCAAGATGATATCGTACTTCTTGCCTTTAAGCAGACTACTGTCCCCTTGAAAAACTTGGATATCGGCGCAATTGTTTCGTTCCACATTTTCAAGGGAATTCAAATAGCACCATTCATCAATATCGATGGCGTCTGCAGATCTTGCCCCTTTCATTTTGGCCAAGATAGCCAAAACGCCGGTCCCGCAGCCCATATCCAAAACCGATTTTCCTTCGAAGTCGGTGTTTAAGATATGTTGGAGCATCATATACGTGGTTTCATGATGCCCGGTACCAAAACTCATTTTAGGCTCGATCACAATGTCAAACGTAACCTCTTCCTTGGCATGGAACGGCGCACGGACCATGCACCCATCGCCCACTCGAATCGGATGGAAATTCTTTTCCCATTCGGCATTCCAGTTTTGTTGCTCAATTTCCTTGCTGGTCCAAGTGATTTCAAAATCGGGTTGTTGCAACACAAAAAGGTCATCAAGGGTTTGCTCCTTCCATTCCGATTTCAATATATAGGCCAACAGGCCTTCTTCGTTTTCCACAAAACTTTCAAAGCCAAGCTCGCCCAATTCCGCCATCAAAATATCGGAGGCAGGTTCCACAGGCTTCACTTTAAAATCAAACTCCAGATAAATTAAGGACATATCTGTTTAGATCCCTTTAATGATTTCCACAAAATCGGAGGCTACCAAGGATGCCCCACCGATCAATCCGCCATCCACGTCGGGTTTGGAAAATATTTCGGCCGCATTTCCCGGTTTTACACTACCTCCGTATAAAATGGAAACATTGTCGGCAACTGTGGAATTATAGGCCCCAGCGATTGTTTTTCGGATAAATGCATGCATTTCCTGAGCCTGCTCCGGTGAAGCGGTCTCCCCAGTACCGATTGCCCAAACGGGCTCGTAGGCAAGAATGACCTGTTTCCATGCATCGGCATCCAAATCGGACAAAGCGTTCTTCAATTGGCTTTCCACTACCTCAAAATGCTTGTCAGACTTACGCTCCTCCAACTCTTCACCAAAGCAGAAAATGGTTTTCATGCCTTTGGCTATGGCGGTCTTTACTTTTTTGGCCAACAGGGCATCATCCTCACCAAAATAAGCGCGTCTTTCCGAGTGACCCAAAATAACAATGTCCACTCCAAGGCTCAACAACATATCGGCGGAAATTTCGCCGGTGTAGGCTCCGTTTTCCGCAAAATGCATGTTCTGTGCCGCCACTTGAATGGTCGATCCCTGTAATGCGGCTTGGGCTGCCTGTAGATTTACAAATGTCGGTGCCACGATCACTTCGGCCTGACTATCGGGCAACATGGCGGAAAGTTCGGCCAATAAAGCTTCGGTTTCTTGCAATGTCTTGTTCATCTTCCAGTTACCGGCCACTATTTTTGCTCTCATACTATTTTATTTTCTTATGTGTTCTGTTTAGAAGGTTAGCTTATCAATATCGTTGTAATGTACTTTTTGTTGGATGGTTCCCCGTTGCAGCACAAGGATCCCAGGATTGGAACGCACTATGGTCTTTAAGGTAGTTTCATCCGTAAAATAGAACTCAAAATCCAAACCGTACTGTTTTTTCAGTTCATTGGCCATTTGATTGCTGGATGCTGACATCCCAATCACCCGATAACCTTTTGCCATGGCTTTTTTGGCCATTTCGGCAACTCCTGCAAATGCATTATGATGGCTTTTGGTCAAATCATAGGCAATGACCATCACCAATTTATCCTCTTCCAACAAATCGGCTGCATAATCCTGTCCTTCTTGCTCAATGGTAAAATCGTGGATCGGCGGTTCGTAGCCTTCCTGCAAAAGAGTCGTTTCCACATCCACAAATTCGCCATCCACCGATGGGTAGTCGCCATTGGTGACCACGATTTGATCGGCACCGTTGACCTTGAATCGCCATGCATATTCGTAAACAGGTTGTGGCGCACCCTCTGGAACGGACATGCCTTCCTCAATGTTCGCTCCAATTTTGTACGGTCTGAAATCCACCGAAGGTAAATGGTTAAGTACGTGGTAGGCAAACCATCCACAAGCCACCAAAGCTATCCCCCCAATAATCCAATTTAACTTGTCCTTGAAGAGTGGCGTGATATATTTTCTACCATAGAAAAGCACCAAAATGAACACCAACAGGATCACGTCCTTGGTGAACGACTCCCAGGGTGTCAACTTAACGGCGTCACCAAAGCACCCACAATCCGTCACCTTGTTGAAATAGGCCGAATAAAAAGTGAGAAAGGTGAAAAATACAATCATTGCCAGCAAGCTCCAAACGGTTAGTTTGGGTTTAAACCCCATCAAAAGCATTACCCCCAATAGCACCTCAACAATGACCACAAAAATGGAAATACCCAAGGCCATGGGCACTAAAAAGGGCAGATCCAAAACCCCAGGGCTAAAATATTCTTCCAATTTGAAGGAGAAGCCCAAAGGGTCGTTCAATTTGATCAAACCACTGATGATGAACAGTACCCCAACGATGATCCTAGAAATCCAAACGATATATTTCATTCTGTTTCACTTAAATGTATCAATGCAAAAACCGCATAATTGACAATATCCTGATAATTGGCATCCACTCCCTCGCTCACCAAGGTCGAGCCCTGGTTGTCCTCTATCTGTTTTACCCGTAGTAATTTTTGTAAGATCAGATCGGTTAGGGAACTTACCCGCATATCGCGCCATGCCTCCCCATAATCGTGATTTTTGTCCTCCATCAACTTTTTGGTGAGGGCCACTTGTTCATCATAAAGGGCCACCGCTTGTTCCGCAGTAAGATCTGGCTGTTCCACCACCCCTTTTTGGATTTGGATCAAAGCCATGATCGCATAGTTGATAATTCCAATAAATTCAGATTGTTCACCCTCATCCACTTTACGGACTTCATTTTGCTGTAAACTCCGAATGCGTTGGGCCTTAATGAAGATTTGGTCCGTTAAGGATGGTAACCGTAAAATACGCCACGCGGTACCATAATCCTTCGCCTTTTTCAAAAACAAGTCCCGGCAGGTTTGTATCACTGCATCGTACTGTTGGGAAGTCTGCTGCATGTAGTTTTGCTAATTTGCGTAAATTTCGTCTTCTTGCACAGCCCTTGAGGCCGAGCATGCCAAAGATAATGAAACCCAACAAAGCTGGTATTTTTTATGACCATAAACTGTAAAGGAACCTTGGTAGATCTCACCACTCCGAAAGTGATGGGCATTTTGAACCTCACTCCCGATTCGTTTTACGATGGCGGAAAGTACAAGGATGCTGACTCCATTCTACATCGGGTTGCGACTATGTTGCAGGAAGGTGCCACCTTCATCGATATGGGAGCCTACAGTTCCCGGCCCGGCGCAGAACATGTGCCAGAGGATGAGGAACTGGCCCGGATGTTGCCGGTAATCGATTTGGTATTGAAAAATTTTCCCGATACCTTAATTTCCATTGACACGTTTCGGAGCAAAGTAGCCTCGGAATGTATTGAACATGGTGCGGCCATCATCAACGACATTGCCGCTGGCAATTTGGACGATGCCATGATGGCAACAGTTGCTAAATATCAGGTGCCGTACATCATGATGCACATGAAGGGCACTCCCCAATCCATGCAAAAAGAGGCTACGTATGATGACCTTATCAAAGACCTCCGTTATTATTTTTCAGAAAAAATTGATGAAGCCACCACCTATAAGATCAACGATATCATCATTGATCCGGGTTTTGGTTTTGCCAAGACCGTCAGCCAAAATTTTAACCTGTTGAACCATTTGGACCTCTTCCAAACCTTTGGTTTGCCTTTGTTGATCGGATTGAGTCGAAAATCGATGATTTACAAAACCCTGGGAACCACACCACAAGAGGCTTTGAACGGCACCACCGCCATGCATACCGTGGCACTTTTAAAAGGTGCCAACATAATTCGGGCCCATGATGTGAAAGAAGCCATGGAATGTGTTAAACTTGTGGAGGCGCTGAAAGCCAATGCCTCCTGATTTTTTGTTATCCGAATTTTGTTAATTTTACAAAAACGCTGCCGTTGGATTTTCTAAATTTTCTCGAGTTCAAGATTACGGATATCATCGACATTGTCCTCGTGGCTGCGTTGCTCTACTACATCTACAAATTGGTCAAGGGAACGGTGGCCATCAATATTTTTATAGGCATCGTTATCGTTTGGGCACTATGGAAATTGACCGAACTGCTCCAAATGAAAATGATCAGCAGTATGGTCGGAGGGTTCATGAACATTGGATTGATCGCCTTAATCATTGTCTTCCAACAAGAGATCCGGAAGTTTTTATTGATGATCGGTTCCACCAATTTCGCTACCAAACGCAACTTTTTAAAGCACTTTAAGTTTTTGAAGCAAGATGCTATTTCGGCCACTACCGACGTGGATGCCATTATTGGCGCCTGCGAACGCATGGGCATTACCAAAACAGGTGCGATCATTGTGATTGAGCGCAACAATTCCCTTGATTTTGTAAAATCGACCGGGGATGCCATGAACATTCAGGTGACCCAACCCATTTTGGAAAGTATTTTTTTCAAAAACAGTCCATTGCACGATGGGGCCATTGTGATACAGGATAATTTTATCACGGCGACAAGGGTGATCTTACCAGTTTCCAACGACCGAAATATTCCGCTGCGTTTTGGATTGAGGCATAGGGCCGCAGTAGGCATCACTGAAAAAACTGATGCAGTATGCTTGGTGGTCAGCGAGGAAACGGGTTCCATTTCCTACATCAAAAATGGGGAATTTGTTCCTTTTAAAGGAACTGAGGAATTGACCCAGCTCATCAAAAAAGACCTGGAGTTATGAACTGTGCCAATTGCGAAGCCAGCCTGCGATCGGATTTTGGTTATTGCCCAACCTGCGGTGCAAAAGTGGTCCGCACCAGATTGACATTGAAAAATGTTTGGGAAGATGTGAGCTTTCAACTCTTCAACTTGGACAATACATTGCTGAAGACCTTCAGGCATATGTTTTCGCAACCGCAGAATGTCATCAACAGTTATATTACCGGAATCCGAAAAAGGTACATGAACCCGATCAGTTATTTTGCCATTGGGGTGACCCTATCCGGAATCATGTTCTATATTCTCCGGAAAGTTTACGAAGTGAGCTTGACAGAAAATAGTTTTTCTGATACCAACACCCAAGTGGCAGCCAATATGGATTTCGTTTTTGACTATCAAGGCATTCTGTCCTATCTCATCATTCCATTGTATGCCTTGTTCACCTGGTTGCTCTTTATGGATAAAAAACAGCTCAACTATACGGAACACCTAGTGGCCAATGCCTACATTTTCGGGCAGATTTCGATGTTACAACTCATCATCAGTCTACCGATTTTTGGTTTGTTCGATATCCGGTACGATGTGTTCAATTGGTTCTTTTTGATCGCATCGGTCATTTACCAATTTTATGTGTTCAAAAAGTTATTCAATTTAGGAATCTCCGGAACCATACTGAGGGGATTGGCCTATTTGATCATGACTTTCATCCTGATGATCGGCATAGGCATTCTTTTTGCCATCATTGGCCTTATGACCGGTAAGTTGAATTTGGAGGACTTTGCCCCTAAATAGCCTTAGGCCACTTCTTCAGCCAAAAACTGGGCATTGTACAAGTCGTTGTAATACCCACCTTTTTTCAGCAGTTCCTTATGGGTGCCCACTTCAATGATCTTGCCTTCATCCATCACAATGATCTTACTGGCCTTTTTAATGGTGGCCAAGCGGTGTGCAATAATGATAGAGGTTCGGCCTTCCGTGATCTTATCGGTCGCTTGTTGGATCAATTGTTCGGAATAGGTGTCCACGGAAGATGTGGCCTCGTCCAAGATCAAAATGCTCGGATTGCTCACATAGGCCCGAAGAAAAGCAATCAATTGACGCTGACCACTGGAAAGCATAGTACCCCTTTCCTTTACATTGTATTGATACCCGCCAGGAAGGCTCGAGATAAACTCGTGCACGCCTATCTGCTTGGCGGCCGCTTCAATCTCTTCCGTGGTGATGTTGTCATCCTTCAGCGAAATATTGTGTTCAATGGTATCCGCGAAGAGGAATACATCCTGCAAAACAATGGCAATATGCGATCGTAACGAACGGAGCGTGTAATCCTTAATATTGATACCATCCACTAAAATTTGCCCGGAATTGATCTCGTAAAAACGGTTGAGCAAATTAATGATGGTGGATTTTCCTGCCCCTGTGGCCCCCACAATGGCGACTGTTTCCCCAGCCTTAACATTGAAGGAAATGCCATGTAGCACCTCTTCATCCTTCACATAGCCAAAATGGACATCCTTAAACTCGATATCACCCTTAACATCGGCTTTGTCAAGATTTCCATCGTCGGCAATATGGCTGTCGGTGTCCAAAATTTTAAATACCCTATTGGCGGCCACCATACCCATTTGCAGGGTGTTGAACTTATCGGCAATCTGGCGCAACGGACGGAACAGGAGATCCATCAGGAAAAAGAAGGCCACGATGGCCCCTTTGTTGTCCAGACCAACATTCTCAATATTTTGGATCACGCCAAAATATACCACCAAACCAATCCCTATGGAATTGGAAATTTCTGCCACGGGAAAGAAAATGGAGTTGTACCAAACCGTTTTCAACCAGGCATTTTGGTGTTTTTCATTGATCACACGGAACTTTTCCTTTTCAATTTCCTCCCGATTGAACAATTGTACGATCTTCATCCCTGCAATACGTTCCTGCACAAAGGAATTGAGATTGGCCACTTGGGCACGCACCTCTATAAAGGCCACTTTCATGGCTTTTTGGAACAATCGGGTAGCAATCAAAATTACCGGCAAAATGGCAAATACGATCACGGCCAATTTCCAATTGATCACGATCATGATGATGGCGGCAGAAATCATTTTGAGCACATCGGCCACGATCATAAAAAATCCCTGGCTGAAAATCTCCCCAATACGCTGCATATCTGCCACAGAGCGAGTGACCAATACCCCAATGGAAGAATTGTCGAAATAGGTCATTTTAAAACCGGTCATCTTTTCGAACAATCGAATGCGAATATCCCGAATGACCGATTCACCCAACAAGTTTGCATAATAGTTGAAGAGCAGCTGCGTGGTCACCTGGCCCATCAAAAAGACCAGCATCAAGATCACAGCATTCAACAATTGTTGCCCATCCTTGTTTTCCAAGGATTGATTGATGATGTTTTTAACCAAAATGGGGATTCCTATCGCAAAGGCTGCCGATAAAATGGCCACAATGGCGACCAGCCAAAAAATGCTCCGATAGGGCCTGGTATGTGCAAATACCCGTTTGAACAGTCTATAATCAAACGCTTTTCCGGAATCGTCGCTCTTACTCATCAAATAGTTCTTTTGGGTATATAACCTGTGTCAAATATAATCCTTTTGCAGGGACGGATACGCCTGCTTTTCCCCTATCCTTACTTTCGATGATGGTATGGATGTCTTCGGGCTCCATTTTACCCATTCCTATATCCAGAAGGGTGCCGACCACCGCGCGGACCATGTTCCGTAAAAATCGATCAGCGGAAATGGTGAACACCCATTTATCGTCCCGCACCTCCCAAATCGCTTTCCGAACATCACAGTTGTAGGTATTTACATCCGTATTGGATTTGGAAAAGCACTCAAAATCGGTATGTTCCAAGAGCAGGCTGGCCGCTTGGTTCATGGCTTCCAAATTCAAGAGTTGGTGCACATAATGCGCAAAATCCGAGTAAAAAGGGCTCTTTTCCCTCACCACCCAATATTCGTAGGACCGTTCCACGGCATGGAAACGGGCGTGGGCATCGGGCACCATTTTAAAAATATGCTGTACCGCAATGTCCTCCGGCAAAAAGGAATTCAATCGAAAAACCAATTCGTCCTTGTCAAGCTCGGCATCAAAATCAAAATGGGCAAACATCTGCTTGGCGTGCACCCCTGTGTCGGTTCTGCCAGCTCCCACCACTTCCATTTTTTGGCGCAACAAAGTGGATAGGGCTCCCTCCAAAACCTCCTGTACCGTGATGGCATTGGGTTGGTTTTGCCACCCATGGTATGCCTTGCCGAAATAAGAAAATTGGATGAAATATCTCAATGGAATCCCTTACTTTTAAGTCGATAAAGATAATTCAATCCCTTCCAACAAAAATCCGCCCTTATTTTTTTAGCATATTTTTAGCGTTATGACCAAGATTCTGTTGCTTTCCGACACCCACGGACATATGGACGAAGCCATTTTAAAATATGCTGCCCAAGCCGATGAAATTTGGCATGCCGGCGATATCGGCGATCTTGATGTGACCGACAAACTGAATGCACTGAAACCGGTGCGTGGGGTGCATGGCAATATTGACGACCATACGATCCAAATGGAGTTTCCGGAACACAATCGGTTCCAATGCGAAGATGTGGATGTTTGGATCACACACATTGGCGGCTATCCCGATCGTTACAATGTGCGGGTCCGGGAAGAAATCAAAAGAAATCCACCCAAATTGTTTATCTGCGGACATTCGCACATTTTAAAGGTGATGTACGACAAAAAATTGGGTTTGTTGCACATGAATCCCGGTGCCTGTGGAAAACAGGGGTTTCACCAAGTGCGGACCATGTTGCGTTTTGTGATCCATGGGGAAAAGATCACCGATTTGGAAGTAATTGAACTGGGAAAACGATAGTATTTATTTACAATACTTTACGTGATGACAGATGGTTCTGCCCAAAGACCAAATGGGTTGGTAAGTATTTTCCAAAGACTTCGTCTAAGCATTCGAACAACAATTACCAAAAATCTAACTATGAAAGTATTCAATTCAACCTTGCTATTTGCCACCAGTTTATTTCTTTTGATGTCATGTGCCGAAAAAAGAGAGAAAAAACAAGAAACGGCAGGTGCACAAAAGGAAATCCCATCTTCTAATCCCACGTATGATGTAAACCACCCCAAAACCATATTGACGGCCGTTGCCAAGGCTTCCGGAGGATGGAACAATCTATGGAAGAAGAAGGATGTACAATACACTTATGATTATCGCTATGCCGATGGAAAAGCGGACATTTCCACTGAGCGTTACATTTTTGATTCCGAAGCTTCTTATGGGAAGTATCAAAAACATGAAATCAATGTAATGCCGGACCAAGAAGGCATCGTAATCCAGTATTTCAATGGAAATGAAACCATTGTTGAAGTGGATGGAAAAAAAATGGACGCGCCAGACCTTATCGGCGCAAGTGATTTTTTACGCAAGGCCAATTACTATTGGTTTACCATGCCCTATAAATTGGACAGTAAGGCCGTTATTGCCAAATACCTCGGTCAGGAAGAATATAATGGTATCCAATATGACAAGGTTGAAGTATCTTATGATCCAGCCATTACCGGAAAAGAGCAAAATGACATGTATATTATTTATGTGAACCCTGAAACAAAATTGATAGATAGGTTCTACTTTTCCTTGCCATTCTTAGGAGTTAACGAACCAGTGATCATTGCCAATTATTATTATGAGAATGTCAAAGGTCTGATGATTTCAACCAAGCGTACTTATTTTATGCCCAGTGAAAATGGTTATTCCGAGGAACCGAATCTAGTGCAGACGTTAACGGATATTACCTTCGACAACAATTTTACGTTGGAGAACATAATGGAATAAGAAGTCCAAAAAAGTTTCAATAAAAAAGCCCCGAACTAAATCGGGGCCTTCTCGCACTAATACTACTAAGATGTTAGGTTCAACGCAAGCGATCAACAGATTTTACAAGATCCTCATCCTTTTTGATAGCCCTGTTGGCCAGGACCAGAAAAACGATAGAAAATACAGGAATCAGCATCCCAATACCCTTCTCTGAGACGACCGTCTCTCCGGATAAGCTTAGCGATCGATAAACGAAAAATCCTAGTAAAAAAAGATTCAATATCATATTCAATCTGTTCATCACAAATTGATTTTGTCTGTTTTTGTACATCAAAATCGTAGCAACGGCCAATACTGCCGAAACATAAAAAACAATGCTTACCAGTACTTGGTCCTGGGCATACACCTCTTTGCCACCGACTTCGACCCAAAGATTCAGAAAAAAGGGAAGTACGCCCACCAACAGGGCAACTACCAACAAAAATAACGTCTGAATTCTTTGAATCATTGTACCAATGGATTTCAATTTGCAAAAATAGGCGTCTTTTTGAGAAATAAGGATTAATTCTTCAAAAATTATTCGTATCATTGTGTCGTTATTGCAAATGCACCTACCTTGGAATTCTTTCCACCAGTAGCACCCAAATAACTTTACTTCATATTCAGATTTACACAAGTTTAACTTATTCATTACTTAATGTTCGAGATTTCAGATCTAAAAGCTAAGAAGCTTCCTGAGCTACAAGAAATTGCTAAGGACCTCAACGTTCCTAAGTTCAAAACGTTGAAAAAACTGGACTTGGTTTACCAAATACTCGATGTTCAAGCTTCCAACCCCAAGGCTGTGGCCGAAACTGTTGGCGCCAGCACCGAAGAAAAACCCGCCCCAAAACAGAAACGTGCGAGAAGTCCCCGTCCCAAAAACGCGGATACCAACAAACCAGCGGACACCCAAAAACCGGTGGAGAAAGCTGCTGAAAAAAGTACGGAAACGGAAGACAAGGGCAGCTCCCAAGATGATGGCAAAAAGCCAATGCACAAAAAGGAGAACAAACCCAACAACGTCCAAAAAACCCAGGGCAACAGCAATGCCAACAGAAGGAACAATCCACACCACGACAAGAAAAACAACCAGCACCACGACAAAAAGAGCAGCAATTTTGACAAAGACCTAAAAAACAGGTACAAAGAGCCAGAATTTGAGTTCGACAGCATTATTGAAAGTGAAGGTGTCCTGGATATTATGCAGGATGGCTACGGTTTTCTAAGATCTTCGGATTACAACTATTTGTCGTCCCCGGATGATATATATGTATCCCAATCCCAGATTCGTCTTTTTGGATTGAAATCGGGAGATACGGTCCTTGGGAATATTCGACCCCCAAAAGAGGGCGAAAAATATTTCCCGTTGATCAAGGTGAACAAAATCAATGGTTTGGACCCGCAAGTGGTTCGCGATAGGGTTTCCTTTGAGCATTTGACCCCATTGTTCCCAAAAGAAAAATTCAAATTGGCCGAAAAACAGAGTACCATTTCCACAAGGATCATGGACCTTTTCTCTCCAATTGGTAAAGGACAGCGGGGCATGATCGTTTCCCAGCCGAAAACCGGTAAAACGATGTTGTTGAAGGATATCGCCAATGCCATTGCTGCCAACCATCCCGAAGTGTACCAAATCATTTTGCTGATTGATGAACGCCCTGAAGAGGTTACCGATATGCAGCGCAATGTTCGCGGAGAGGTTGTCGCCTCTACGTTTGATAAAGAAGCATCCGAGCACGTTCGCGTGGCCAATATTGTTCTGGACAAAGCGAAAAGATTGGTGGAATGCGGTCATGATGTGGTGATCCTTTTGGATTCCATTACCCGATTGGCACGCGCCTACAATACCGTACAGCCTGCATCCGGAAAAGTATTGAGTGGTGGTGTGGATGCGAATGCTCTGCACAAACCGAAACGTTTCTTTGGAGCTGCCCGTAACATTGAGAATGGCGGTTCGCTTTCCATTATTGCCACCGCATTGACGGAAACCGGATCTAAAATGGACGAGGTGATCTTTGAGGAATTCAAGGGTACCGGTAACATGGAACTTCAATTGGATCGTAGAATTTCCAACAGAAGGATATTCCCTGCCATCGACCTTATTTCTTCTTCTACCCGTCGCGACGATCTGCTTTTGGACGAAAATACCATTCAACGTATGTGGATCTTGCGCAAGTATTTGGCAGACATGAATCCGGTGGAAGCCATGGAGTTTATGGAACAACGCATCAAGCAGACCCGAAACAACGAGGAGTTTTTGCTCACCATGAACGAGTAAAAATTTAAAATACTACATATCAATAGTTTAAAAACCCTTCAAAAAATATTGGAGGGTTTTTTATTGACCCATAATACAGAAAAGGCATATCTTTAAAATGGTTTCCTCAAACTGAACTTTAAATACTTATACCATGAAAAACAACAGTAAAGCAATCATTGCTTTTTTGGGGTCAATTCTATTGTTGCTGGGGTCTTGCCAGCAAGGTCCTAAAAAAGAAGGTTCCACAGATTCTGAAACACCCAACACAACACAGGAAACGAATGTAGAACCACCCTCTGGAATTATTTCGTTGGCGGAATCCAAATCACTGTATGACAATTATACCCGTCATCGATTGGATTTGATTAAGCAATATGAGGCCGAAAGAAGCGAAGTTGAATTTATTCCGGCCCGGTTCACTTCATTCGCTTTTGATGATATCAAACAATACATTGCATTTATAGAACAAGAGGCCAAGGCCGCCAATGTGACCATTTCCTCTTTACGGATCTATTTTGCCAATTACCCCGACAAGCCCGATTTTCCGGATGGCCAAAAAGTGGTCCACCCTAGGCAAAATTCCCTGTTCATCGTTCCCACCATGATTGTGGATGGTCAAGAATACGGTTTTTACATCGGGGCCGACGGCAAGGCCAAGTTGATCAAAGATGCTGTTGGAGCCAAAGAAATGGGATCAACGGGCGAAAAGAATCAGTCATACGCCAGTTTTGCCCCAACTATGATGCAAACCGAAGATCAAAGCCTGGTCATGAACAAAGGAAACTCATCACCGCCACCTAACAGCGATTATTAGAGATTTTGGTGTTTGAAGAGATTTTGACATACCTGAAAGACCAGTTTTTTATTATAGCCTATTTCATCACATGGGTTGTATCGGTTGCGACGTATAGGAAGTATTTTGATACTGCACTAAAGTACTTTCCCATATTCATCGCCTATACTTTTTTCACCGATTTGTTGGGTTATTTCATCAAGTACAATGATAATTTCCAGTTCTTTTCGGACAATCGTTACTCCTCACTGAATATCATTATATATAATATTTACCAGTTGGTCGCCTATCTTTTCTTTTATTGGGTATACTATAGGGTGATACAATCTGTTCGTTATAGAAAAATGATACGTTATGGACTGGTCGTGACCCTAACTACCTATGCAATCAGTTTATTTTTTTACAATCCGTTTTACAAAGGTCTTTACATTGCCGAAACGGTAGGATCCTGGGTACTCTTAATGTGTATTCTACTCTATGTCTTGGAAAAACGCAAAGAAGAATCAGCATACCCGATTGTTCGCAACTTGCTATTTTGGATAAGTTTGGGCAACTTCATTTTTTATCTATTTACGCCCTACATGTTTTTATTGGGCTCCTTTGATGATAAATTGTGGTTCAAGTATCCCATACAAAAAGCACTGTTCGTACTCATTGCCTTTATGTACGGTTCCTATACACTGGGTCTGATTCTCTCCAGAAGAAAAGCATTCCGTTAGCAAAAAAAAATAAAAGAGTAATTGACACCCCCTTTAAGAGGGGGTGTTTTTATTGCTTAAATTAGACTCCAATAATACCAAGCCAAAAAGACCGCCCCACCTTGTAATTATGGATGGATTCTATACATTTATAATTGAACAATTCTATATCCCCCTTTATTTTGTGGTATGGTTGGTGGCGGTGATACGATACCGTAGCTATTTTGATACACCCTTGAAGTATTTCCCTATTTATTTGATGTATACCTTCCTCACTGAATTGTTGGGGTATTTCATCAAATACCATGACCAGTTCCAATTTTTTTCTGAAGAGGAGTACAGCTGGCACAATGTGATCATATACAACATCTATTCAGTTGTGACTGCCTTATTTTTATATTATATCTATTGGCGGGTCTTAACCATTGAAAAGCATAAAAATTGGATCAAATATGTAACCGCTACCAGTTTATTGGGATATATGGTTAGCTTGTTTTTCCAAGATCCCTTTCATATGAACCTGTACTATGCAGATTTACTGGCATCCCTGCTCCTATTGTTCGTTATCACCATTTACTTTAGGGAACAGAGGCTAGCCCAGGCGGCATATCCCCGGCGTTATAATCTAATGTTTTGGATAAGTTTTGGCCTGGCCGGATTCCACGCCGTTTTTCCATTTCTTTTTCTAATTGCCTACGAAGCGCCACACATTTGGGCCGAATTTCAGTTAAGAAATGTTTTGAAGGTTTTTATTGTGTTCATGTATGGCAGTTTCTTTGTCGGATTTCTCCTTTCAAAGAGAAAAGCTTTCAATTAGCATTGTTCTGAAAAAAAAAACGCCCCCTAAAAAGGAGGCGTCTCAATGTTTTTAGTTTGAAAAGAGATTACATCGCGGCAACCTTGCTCATCAATTTGCTCTTAAGGTTCGATGCCTTGTTTGTATGGATAATGTTGCGCTTGGCCAACTTATCGATCATACCAACCACAGTGGGCAACAATGCCTCAGCAGCTTTTTTGTCCTCCTCGTTACGTAATTTTTTAATGGCATTACGCACGGTTTTGTGCTGATACCTGTTACGCAAACGTACTGCTTCGTTTCTTCTGATTCTCTTTAATGCTGACTTATGGTTTGCCATTATCTTAAATTATTCTTTCTTGTTCCTTTTTGTAGCCCGTAGGGGAATCGAACCCCTGTTACCAGGATGAAAACCTGGCGTCCTAACCCCTAGA
>NZ_RZMY01000018.1:0-225918 GCF_003992615.1 Flagellimonas beolgyonensis | reverse complement strand
GGAATCGAACCCCTGTTACCAGGATGAAAACCTGGCGTCCTAACCCCTAGACGAACGGGCCATATGGTTGCACAATTGCGGATGCAAAAATACAACTATTTTTAAGTCTTGCAACAGTTACTATTATTTTTTGCACCCTAATTAATAGGCCTTTGCAAACAAGA
The DNA here is from genome assembly GCF_003992615.1 of Flagellimonas beolgyonensis. Lineage (GTDB taxonomy): Bacteria > Bacteroidota > Bacteroidia > Flavobacteriales > Flavobacteriaceae > Flagellimonas > Flagellimonas beolgyonensis. The sequence goes on along the minus strand of NZ_RZMY01000018.1, from coordinate 225,754 downwards.
CTCGATATTGCGACGGTTTTCCGGTCACCATACATTTACCGGCCTCCTTTTCCACGTTCAATGGTATACAACGGATCGTGGCTTTTGTTTCTTCCTTGATCTTATCCTCGGTTTCTGGTGTTCCATCCCAATGCGCTGATACAAATCCACCCTTTTCCTCAATAACCTGTTTAAATTCCTCATAGGTATCCACTTCGGAAATATGGTCGGCTCGGTAATCCAACGCCTTTTTATAGATGTTTTCCTGAATTTCCTCCAAAAGAGTTGCTACTCTATCCACAATATCCTCGGCCTTCACAGATTCTTTGCTTAAAGTATCGCGACGGGCTACTTCATAGGTACCATTTTCCAAATCGCGTTGGCCAATCGCCAAGCGAACGGGAACCCCTTTCAATTCGTATTCGTTGAACTTGAACCCAGGTTTGTGGGTATCCCTGTCATCATACTTTACGGTTATTCCCCTAGCCCGCAATGCTTTTACCAGTGGGTCCACTTTTTCGGAAATGGCTTCCAATTGTTCCATCCCCTTATAAATAGGTACGATCACTACCTGAATGGGAGCCAGCTTTGGCGGCAGCACCAATCCATTATCATCACTGTGCGTCATTACCAATGCGCCCATCAATCGGGTGGACACCCCCCAAGAGGTCGCCCAAACATATTCTTGACTCCCCTCTTTGGTGGCAAATTTCACATCAAAAGCTTTGGCAAAATTCTGTCCCAAAAAGTGTGATGTGCCTGCTTGGAGCGCTTTGCCGTCCTGCATCAAAGCTTCAATACAATAGGTTTCTTCGGCTCCTGCAAAACGTTCGCTTTCCGTTTTGGTTCCTTTGATTACGGGAACCCCCATATAGTTTTCCGCAAACTCGGCGTAAACATGCATCATCAATTCGGCTTCTTCCACAGCTTCCTCCCTTGTGGCATGCGCCGTATGGCCTTCTTGCCATAAAAATTCAGCCGTTCGCAAAAAGAGACGCGTCCGCATCTCCCAACGCACCACATTCGCCCATTGGTTGATCTTTAAAGGTAGGTCTCGGTAAGACTGTATCCATCTCCTGTAGGTATCCCAAATAATGGTTTCGGAAGTCGGACGTACGATGAGTTCCTCTTCCAACTTGGCATCCTCATCCACTACAATACCGCTACCATCCTCTGCATTTTTCAATCGGTAATGAGTCACCACCGCACACTCCTTGGCAAAGCCCTCCACATGGCTGGCCTCTTTGCTTAAATAGGATTTTGGGATAAATAAAGGAAAATACGCATTCTCATGGCCGGTTTCCTTGAACATTTTATCCAGTTGGGCCTGCATCTTCTCCCATATGGCATATCCGTATGGTTTGATCACCATACAGCCCCTAACCCCTGAATTCTCGGCCAAGTCGGATTTCACGACCAGCTCATTATACCATTTGGAATAATCTTCGGCGCGACTAGTTAAATTTTTACCCATCTATTGTAGTTTGGCACAAAACTTGTGATTTATTTAATAAAATAATTCGGTAAAACTAGTTATTTTTAATATGTTCAACAATAAAAATTGCGCCATGTTAACGTCTTTACCCCACAAGAAAATTGGATTGTATACCACTTTAATCGTAGCTGCCCTTTTGGCGGCTTCCTGTGGTTCGTACCAACAAGCTTCTTATTACGATGATGGTATCTACACAAGCGGCAACCAAGTGGTCCGTGTTGAGAAAAGAAATGCCGAGGCCGTTGCGAACGATCGTCGTGAAACCAACTTATATGGCGAATACTTTGGTCAGAAAGCAGATATGTATGGTGAAATCTTGGACAGCGAGATTTTCACCGATGTCGACAGTTACTCCAGCGAATCGGCCAATGATAGTATTCCATTGGGCAATATGGACGATTATTTTGCCTATGACGATGAATTCAACACCTATAATGGCAATCCAGGTTGGGGCGACAATCCTTCCAACGTAACCATCAATGTTTATGACAACAATTGGGGTTGGGGTTGGAACAATGCCTACTGGGGTTGGGGTTGGAACGATCCTTATTGGTCCTTGGGCTGGGGATGGAACAGTCCTTACGTCGGATGGGGCTGGGGATGGTACAATCCCTGGAGATATAACCGTTGGGGCTGGGGTGGCTACTACGGATGGGGTTATCCTTACAACGGATGGGGCTATGCCGGTTACTATGGTTGGGGCGGTTATTACGGATGGAATAGACCCTACCTATACAATAGTAGGTATGGTAGAAATTATACCTACATGACCGGTAGAAGAGGTTATGCCAATAACTACACTAGGAGCTCAAATCTGACCTCCCGCAATACATACACCAATAGGTTCAGAAACAACAGTGGGCGTTCCAACGCAACGGTAAACAGAAGTTCTTTGGCCAACAGAAGCTCACGCACCTATAATGGCAACACGGCCAGTAGACGCGTAAGTGCCGATGCCATCGCAAGAAACAGGAATTACCGCACCAGTAGAAGTACCCGGGCCACTCCTTACAGTGGAACCGCTAGATCATATCGTTCCTATGGTACAACGCCTAGCACACGAAGCAATGGCGCTTACAACAGGAGCAGTTCATCGAACGGCAGATATTCCCCAGGCTATAGCACCGGTAGAAGTACTAGAAGTTATCAATCTTCTGGTAGATCCGTACCAAGATCAAGCAATTATTCCCGATCTTCCGGAACCTCCAGAAGTTCAGGAAGCTATAGAAGTAGTGGTAGCAGTTCTCGAAGCTCTGGAAGCTACAGAAGCAGCGGAGGCAGTTCCAGAAGTTCTGGTAGTTACAGAAGCTCAGGCGGTTCATCCAGAAGTTCAGGTAGTGCAGGCAGATCGTCAGGCGGGTCATCCAGATCCGGTGGAAGAGGCGGCAGACCATAACTAATCCAAACTTCATCATTCATAATCTAAATCAAACGAAATGAAACGAATCTTAACTTTCATAATGGTATTGGCATGCACTTTTGCTAGTGCCCAGACCATTGATGACGTGTTGCGCTACAGCACCGAAAACATGCAAGGAACAGCACGATTTCAGGCCATGGGCGGTGCTTTTGGAGCCTTGGGCGGCGATTTGTCGGCCATAGGCATCAACCCCGCGGGATCGGCCGTGTTCAATTTTAGTGAAATGAGCATTACCGGCACCAATTACAATCGGAACAACGATGCGCTTTTTGGAAACAGCCTTACGAACAGCACCAACAACTCACTGGAATTGAACCAGGTCGGCGGTGTGTTTGTTTTCAACTCGAGCAATAGTCCTTGGAAAAAAATTGCATTGGCTTTCAATTATGATTTGGTCCAAAATTTCGATAACGAATATTTCGCATCCGGAAATACCTCATTGGGCATTGACAACTATTTTTTAAACTTTGCGCAAGGTCAGGCTCTTGGACCCCTTCGCACACAACCCGGAGAATTCATCGAGGATGCCTATTTGGACATTGGATCTAGTTTGGGCTATGCTGCCCAACAGGCATTTTTGGGCTTTCAGGCAGGTTTGATCGAGCCTACTGAGGATGATGACAACAACACCTCTTATTTTTCCAATGCGGATTACAGCGGGGTAAACCAACAATTCTCACAAGTTACCAATGGGTATAACAGCAAGTTCACCCTAAACTTTGCCGGTCAATACCAAGAAAACCTTTACCTAGGTGCCGCTTTGAACTTTCACAACGTACTGTATGAACGGTTCACCTATTTGGATGAAAGTGGCTATGCACAGGATTCCCCTGTTCAGTTTGCCTCCTTCGACAACTTCCTTCATACGGAAGGCTATGGTTTTTCCTTTGCATTGGGGGCCATTGCCAAATTGAATGAGAGCATCCGTGTGGGTGGTAGCTATCAATCCCCAACCTGGTACAGGTTAACCGACGATACCGCACAGCGTATCAATTCCAATCTGGCCGTCTCGGATATCGATTTCATTAACTTCGGAATTATCAACCTTTACGAGGAATATCGCATCAAAACCCCGGAAAAATATACAGGAAGCTTTGCCTTGGTCTTCGGACAGGACGGACTCATAAGTTTGGATTACAGCTATCAAGATATGTCCAAAGCCGAATTGCGACCCAATGGGGACCCTTCTTTTGCTGCGGAGAACAATTTTATTGCCAGCACTTTGGGTGCCGTGAACTCGTACCGCTTGGGTGGCGAGTACCGTATTGATGAAGTTAGCTTACGAGCAGGCTACCGCTTTGAGGAGAGCCCTTACGAAAATGGCGATTGGATTGGCGATCTTAACGGTTTTTCAGCTGGTATCGGCTATAACTTTGGTGGTAGCCGATTGGACTTGGCCTTCAGCAGAACCGAGCAGGACGTGAATTCCTATTTCTTTGATGGCGGCATCGATAGTGCGGCCTTGGTGAACCAAATCAATACCAACATATCCTTAGGGTATGTGATAAAATTTTAATGGAAAAGAAAATACAGTAAATGAAGGCTGGGCTTGTCCTGGCCTTTTTTTTATCGCACCAATGAAAAGTGTCGACGCACCGAAGTAGCCACCAACACCCCTTCATCATCCCGATTGTAATCCAATCGGAACCAGTAGTCCGACGATGGCATATCCCTTCCGTTGAAGGTACCGTCCCAACCATTGTTGGGTTCCAATTGCTTCAACAGTTTTCCGAAGCGATCAAAAATGTAAACCACCGGACTGTCCAATTCCTCAATGCCCAAAACTTGCCACGTGTCATGCACAAAATCGCCATTGGGCGTAAAAAATTTGGGGAAGCCCACCACTAAAAACTCAATGGGCTCTGTGGTTCCACATCCATTTTTATCATTGATTACCACCGTATTGAGTCCGGGCGGTACATCATAGAAAAAGGGGTCGTCCTGAAATTCACCGCCATTGATGGCATATTCATAGTCGCCATCGCCCACCGGAACGATCTCTATGTTGTATGGATCGGTCTGCGTGCTGTTCACCAAATCATCAATGATGCGGACCTCATCCAATTCGGGTACGCCGTAAAAGGTGATGAGAATATCATCGGTAATGGTATTTCCAAAGGTAGATTCTATGGTGACGCGATAACGTCCTGAATTTGGACTGGACACGGTCAATTCGGTTTGTCCGGCGCCAGTGGCAAGCACAGTTTCATAAGTGCCATCATCATCGGCATCATATTCCCATGTAATATTGGCTATATTGGGACCAACCGGAGAATTCAGGGCACTCAAAACAATATCGGGATCCCCTTCACAGGCGACAATATCCAAGCCCAAGAACTCATCCCGAAGGGTACAGTCCAACGCAGTATCTTGATTTTCATCCACAGAACTCCCTGTAAACGTTAAAATGAACGATTCCGGCTCGTCATCAAAATTGGTATTGTAATTATTGATGTACAGGTAATAAATTTCCCCTGCGGTCACGTTCAACCATTCATCATACGTATTCTGGCTGCTCTTTACGAAAGGTGCCCCTTCCCTCCCATCTACTGGGTTTACGCCAATGCCGGTAAATCCGGTATCATTGTATTCATAGTTGCAACGAATGGGCTGGGCAGAGCCGTCCCCAATAATTGTACAATAGTTTTGTCCCGTAGTTTCATCAAACGGCCCATACAGGGCAAAATCCCATTCAGCAGTAATGGGACCCCCAGGATTTACGGGCAAGGCCTCAATATCAAATCCTATCTGTCCATCGGTTCCCGCACGAAATACAAACCAGCCCGTATTGTTTTCGATATTGGCAGAACTTACACTTCCCTTTTCCAAGCAACCCGTTTGGGTGATCACTTCAGGGTCAAAATCATCGATATCGCCACTACCGTCGGTCACCCCCATAATGGGTGCATCGGCACACACGGGAATCGCCGTTCTACAATCCGGTGAATTTTGTGCACTTGCTGAAAAGTATGTCAAGAAGATTAAACAGATAGCACTGATCAGGGCTCTCATAAACGTTTGGGGCTAAAGGTTATGCAACATAACCTGTATAACTTCCTTAAAACCCTTTTTAGTATACGTTGGTCCGAATAATTGACCGTTAATCGATGAAATGCCTGAAAATTACCTTCGCAATGAGAAATGGCTCTGTAAATATTTGGCATAGACCCGGTTTCCATCATCATCCAAATAGGATAGTTTGAACCAATAATCCGTAGATGGCAATGGTTTTCCATTGAAGCTGCCATCCCATCCCGGATCATACTCGTTCATTTGCTTAATGAGTTTACCATATCGATCATAAATGGTCACAATTGGGTTGTTCAAGGCAGAAAGTCCCTCCACCTGCCATGTTTCGTTCAATACATCGCCGTTCGGGGTAAAAGTGGACAAATAGCCGACCACCACGATTTCCTCGGAAACTTCCCCACATCCCAAAACATCGCGCATGGTAACCGTATGCACCCCAGGAGATACTCCTTCAAAAGTCGCATCAGCCTGAAAATCTCCGTTATCCAATCGAAACTCGTAATCCCCTTGGGTCGCTGTTTCTATAGTGACAGTGTTGTTCAATTGCATATCCTCAACATGGACTTTGGCAATGGCAGGCGATTCTGAAAAAGTGACGGTAACCGTGATATAGTTTTCGCAAACAGCCCCTCCAGAATCATTGGCAACTGTAACCCCATATTCCCCTTCTTGTGAAACCACTATACTTGGGGTTTGCTCACCAGTGTCCCATAAATAACCATAACTTGCTTGCGGATTGGTTTCCCCAATTTCCACACTGCCTACATTTTCACAGATGACCACAGTTGTTTCAAATGTGGATTCGGGCGTTTGTACCGCATTCAACATGAAGTTCTGCGAGGCATCAAAACAATGGGGATTTGCCAATGAAGAGGTCCGAACATAAATGGTTTCTTGTCCTACACCCTGTGCGTACTGTTTTGGTAAGGGATTTGCCCCTGTATTCGCCTCCAATTGGGAGGTATGGTAACTGACCAGCACCGAATCGGGCGATTGAGGACCCAACGCCTCTGCATCCTTTTCCGCAAGGTCAATAATAGTACCGTTCGTATAGCAGTAGGAGGTGTCGGTAACGGGATAGGTTATGGGGCTTGGGTTAAAACCCACCTGCACATCGCTGATTATGGTACCTGTTGAGGTGACCACTTGAACACGATACAATCCGGAATCCACCGCTTGATAGGTAGCCGATGAAGCACCGGAAATAAGCTGAAAGCCTGACCCCTGGTCCAAATACCATGCATAATTTATGGCATCGGTGGTGGTGGCGTCCAACATAACCGTATCATTTTCACAGGCTGCTATGGGAGGACCCAATAGGTTGTCCACAATGGAACAATCCAGCGCATCATAGGGGTTGGTCAACCAAATATCACCCGTAAATTGAATGGAAAAGCCAGTATTGGCATTGCTAAAGTTGTTGATCAACAAATAGTAGTCCTCTCCAGCATTTACCTGAAGCCAATCTTCGTAATGCACGGAATCCGTATTGCCCGTAGGGTCTTCCCCTACCCCGACAAAACTGACATTTTCACTGTTGTCAAAAAAATTACATCGTATGGGGTCGCCCAAATTGGAACAATCCGTGGCCTTGTAGAGTGCAAAATCCCAATCCTCCGTGTTATCGTGGCCAATATTGAAGCCCAGTTGGCCAGATGCCCCCGTACGAAAACGATACCAAGCCGAATTGGATTCTATCGTACCTGAAATGGTTGGTTCCAAACATCCTGTGGAAGCAGCCCCGTTAAAATCGTCCACACCAAACCCATTCGTCCCACCATTAATGGGCGTGTTGTTACAGATCGGTATTGCATAGGCACAATCCTGACTGACTTGGGCACTTGCAAATTGGCAGAACGCAAGGATAATCAGGGCGTTTTGGACTAATCTTAGCATAAAAGACTGTAGGTTTGGGCATTATAAAAGTATTACGGCAGATGCCTTAACAATAATTTATGTTGTCAAACACCGAGTTGCAGATGTTAAATCGCTCATTAATGTTATCTTTGCTGTCTTGAAGAAACAGCTATGAAACTAGAGCAGGCTTTGGAAGAACAATATGAGGAAAGGGGCAACGATCATGTGGGATCGTCCACAGATACACCCATGCGTGAGGATGCATTTGTATTGAGCGATGAAGAAAAAATAGAACGCATTCAAAAAAGTGTGAGGGAAATTATGTTGACCCTTGGACTTGATTTGGAGGATGATAGCCTTAAAGGCACCCCAAAAAGAGTGGCCAAAATGTTCGTTAAGGAGATTTTTGGCGGGCTGCATCCCGATAGAAGACCAACCTCCTCCACCTTCGAGAACAAGTATAAGTATGGGGAAATGTTGGTGGAGAAGAACATTGTACTCTACTCTACCTGTGAGCACCACTTGTTGCCTATTGTGGGCAGGGCCCATATCGCCTATATTTCCAATGGCACCGTGGTCGGACTTTCCAAAATGAACCGTATTGTGGATTACTATGCCAAACGACCCCAGGTTCAAGAACGTTTGAACATCCAAATCGTGAAGGAAATGCAGCGCGTTTTAGGCACCGAAGATGTAGCCTGTGTAATCGACGCAAAACACCTTTGTGTAAATTCCAGGGGAATTCGCGACATAGAAAGTAGTACCGTTACGGCAGAATATGGTGGCAAGTTCAAAGATGAAGCCGTGCGCAGGGAATTTTTGGATTACATCAACCTAGATACCGAATTTTAAACAGACAAGTTTAAATGCAACTGTACGAAAACCAACCTTTACGCATTCACAACTCACTTTCAGGTAAAAAAGAACTGTTCGAACCCATTAACGAAGGCTATGTGGGCATGTATGTATGTGGCCCTACGGTGTATAGCAATGTCCATTTGGGCAACTGCCGTACCTTCATGTCCTTTGACATGATCTTTAGGTACTTGAAACATTTGGGTTACAAGGTTCGCTACGTAAGGAACATTACCGATGCAGGTCACTTGGAAAACGATGCGGACGAAGGTGAGGACAAGATTGCTAAAAAGGCCAAATTGGAACAGATTGAACCCATGGAAGTAGTTCAACGCTATACCGTGGATTTTCATAATACCATTCAGAAACTCAATTTACTTCCCCCGAGTATTGAACCTACTGCTACTGGGCATATTATTGAACAGATTGAAATCATCAAGGAAATCATTGATAAAGGGTTTGCCTACGAGGTGAACGGTTCTGTCTACTTTGATGTGGTCAAATTCAATGAAGACCATGATTATGGCAAATTGAGTGGTCGGAAATTGGAGGATATGATTGCCAATACCCGCGAGCTTACCGCGCAGGATGAAAAAAGAAACCCGCAGGATTTTGCACTCTGGAAAAAAGCCGAACCACAGCACATTATGCGATGGCCCTCCCCTTGGGGTGATGGTTTTCCTGGATGGCATTTGGAGTGTACCGCAATGAGTACCAAGTATTTGGGTGAAACATTTGACATCCACGGTGGTGGAATGGATTTGAAATTTCCGCATCATGAGTGCGAAATTGCTCAAGCTGAGGCCAGTACGGGAAAATCCCCGGTTAAATATTGGCTGCATGCCAATATGTTGACTTTGAATGGCAAAAAAATGTCCAAATCAACGGGCAACAACATTTATCCGTCAGAAATCTTCAGTGGAGACAATTCCATTTTGAGCAAGCCCTATACCCCGGCAGTGGTCCGCTTTTTTATGATGCAGGCCCATTATACCAGTATTCTGGATTTAAGTGATGATGCCCTACAAGCATCGGAAAAAGGATACAATCGATTGATGGAGGCACTGACCAATTTGGAAAACCTGAAAACAGGAAAATCATCCGACTTTAATGTGGCAGCTTGGCAACAAAAGTGCTACGATGCCATGAACGATGATTTCAATACGCCCATTTTGATCGCCCATTTGTTTGATGCGGTGAAACACATCAACTTGATCAAGGAAGACCAAGAAACCATTACAGAAACGGATAGGTCATCTTTGGAGCAGGCCATGAAAGCCTTTGTTTATGATGTACTGGGGGTGGAAAACCAAACCTTGGCCAAAGACGATTCGAACGCACTGAGCGGGGTGATGGACCTTTTGATCCAAATCAGGAACGAGGCACGAGCCAACAAGGATTTTGCCACTTCAGACAAGATTCGTGACGAGCTTGGAGCCCTTGGCATTCAGTTGAAGGATGGTAAGGATGGTACTTCCTTTAGTATCAATTGATATTAATTGCTGCCATTGTCCATAAATTTGGATTGGTATTCCCCTGGCGACACCTGTAATTTTCGCTTGAACAATCGGTTGAAGTAGGAACGGTTCTCGAAGCCACATTCCAAATAAATTTCCTTGATTTTTCGCGAAGGGTCTTCCAATAATCGGATGGCCAACTTTATGCGTTGACTATTGATGTAGTCAATTGGGGTAACGCCCAATTCCTCCTTAAAGGTCTTATGGAAATGGGATTCACTCATACAGGCCTTCTTGCTCAAATCGCTCACCGATAAGGGTTCGTGCAGGTGTGTTGAAATATAGTCCAAAACATAGGCCAATCGATTACTGGAACTCAGTTTAGAAGCATTTTCCATATAGGATTCCCGGGAATTCCCCTGTAGGATGCGAATGATCAATTCTTGGAGCATATTGTCTACGAAAAAATCCTTGGAGGGATGGTTTTCCGTGAATAAGTATAATAATCGCTGAATGATGCCATAAATACTGGCATCGTTGGTAAAATGGTAATTGTAATCCATCAAGGCCCATTCCGAACCATCGTGCTTGGGCATGCCCTCGTTCATCAACCGAATCACTTTATTGATCTTTTCCTCCGAAATGGCCATGGCCAAACATCGCGTGGGATTATCTTGGTTGGCCTCTGGAAAATCAATCTGCATGATTTCATTGGAAGGCAGGATCAAAGACTCTCCAGGTAAAAAATTGAATGCCTTTTTATCCCTGAGGCGCATCACTTTCTTACCGATAAGCATCGAAGCTAGTACGGGTTGGTCAAACTGCAGCATTACCTTCTCCGCTTGAAGATGCGTCTCAAAAACATGCATGGCCGCATTGTTCAAGGTGTAGGAGGTCTGGTTTTCCACCAGGTGCTCCAATTTTCGCTCTTTATAAAATCGATTAGGAAGCTGCATAAAAACTAATTACTCCTTAATATATTATACAATTACTTGATAAATATAAAAATTCAAGTGGGTTATTTTGTTAAAAATACAAAAACAAAGAGGATTGGTCATATCATTAATAGTATACGTCAGATGTACGGGAATCAAAATCAATACTTTTAAAATCAGTCAGTTGGACAACCGCACAGTCCGCATCATAAAAATTAATCCTAACAACTAAAAGTACGTATTATGAGTAATGTACAAACGACAGAACGCAGTGTTTTGGAAAAACCTAAGTTCAAAGATCAGTATGAAAATTACATAGGGGGCAAATGGACCCCTCCGACCAAAGGAGAGTATTTCGATAACATTTCACCAGTGGATGGAAATGCTTTCACCAAAATAGCAAGGTCCACCGCTGAGGATATCGACAAAGCTATCGATGCTGCATGGGAAGCTGCCCCTCAGTGGAACAATTCCTCCGTCACCTACAGAAGTAATCTGTTGTTGAAGATTGCGGATGTCATGGAGCAAAACTTGGAAGTATTGGCCCGTGCCGAAACTTGGGACAACGGAAAACCGCTTAGAGAGACCCGTGCTGCCGATTTGCCCTTGGCCATTGATCATTTCCGATATTTTGCTGGAGTGATCCGTGCAGAGGAAGGGTCGGTTAGCGAATTGGATTCCAACACCGTTTCCATGAATGTATTGGAACCGCTTGGCGTTGTGGGCCAGATCATTCCATGGAACTTCCCATTATTGATGGCCGCTTGGAAAATTGCCCCTGCATTGGCTGCCGGTAACTGTGTGGTATTGAAACCCGCCGAGCAAACCCCCGTGGGCATTTTGGTCTTTATGGAATTGATCGAGGAAATTCTTCCTGCCGGTGTATTGAACATTGTGAACGGATTTGGTCTGGAAGCCGGAAAACCATTGGCCTCCAGTCCACGAATCAACAAAATCGCCTTTACCGGTGAGACCACCACAGGCCAATTGATCATGCAATATGCCTCCAAAAACATTATCCCGGTTACCTTGGAATTGGGCGGAAAATCCCCGAACATCTTCTTTGAAAGTGTTATGGATGCCGATGATGAATTCTTCGACAAGTGCTTGGAAGGCGCCGTAATGTTCGCCTTGAACCAAGGTGAGGTCTGTACCTGTCCATCACGAATTTTGGTACAGGAAAGCATCTATGATAAATTCATCGAGCGTGTTGTCGAGCGCACCAAAGCGGTAAAATTGGGTCACCCACTAGATCCAGAAACCATGATGGGTGCACAGGCTTCCAATGATCAGTACGAGAAAATCCTGAACTACATCCAAATCGGAAAAGAAGAGGGCTGTAAAGTGCTTACCGGGGGTGAGGCCGCCTACAACGAAGGTTTGGAAGGGGGTTATTACATTCAACCGACCATTTTGGAAGGCAACAACAAAATGCGCGTGTTCCAAGAAGAGATTTTTGGACCCGTGGTTTGTGTGACCACCTTTAAGGATGAAGCCGAAGCTTTGGAAATTGCCAACGATACCTTGTACGGATTGGGTGCCGGGGTTTGGACCCGCGATATGCACCAGGCCTACAAGATTTCAAGACAGGTACAGGCCGGTAGGGTTTGGGTAAACTGCTACCACGCCTACCCTGCCCACGCACCGTTTGGCGGTTACAAAAAGTCCGGTATCGGCAGGGAAACCCACAAAATGATGCTCAACCATTACCGACAGACCAAGAATATGCTCATTTCGTACGATAAGAACAAATTGGGCTTTTTCTAAAATTTAGGAATATGACAAAGCGAGTACTGATATCTGACAATGCGATGAAGATCATTGACCAACTTCGGGAAAAACATGGGGAACTCATGTTCCATCAAAGTGGTGGCTGCTGCGATGGTTCATCGCCCATGTGCTTTCCAAAAGGGGAACTAATGCTCAACGGAAACGATGTGAAATTGGGCACGGTCCATGGTTGTGAATTTTATATGAGCAAGGACCAGTTTGAATACTGGAAACACACCCAACTTACTGTGGACATTACCACGGGAAGGGGTTCCAGTTTCAGTTTGGAAATACCATTGGGACTCCGCTTTGTCATTAAATCACGTTTGTATTCGGAAGAAGAACGGGAACATTTGGCACCCGTTGAATATGCTGCTGACTAAGCATTGATTTCGCCCCGACTTTGTCGGGGCTTTTTTATACCTTGTAGGCAATTACCCGATTCCCCATGAAGAAGATCTTGATAGCGCCTTTTGTTCTTTTGGTGCGGTTTTACCAACTTTTTATCTCGCCAATGTTACCTTCCACTTGCCGCTATTCGCCAACCTGCTCCCAATATACCTTGGAAGCCCTAAAAAAGCACGGGCTGTTCAAGGGAGGATGGCTGAGCCTAAAGCGCATTGTGAGTTGCAATCCTTGGGGCGGAAGCGGGTATGATCCTGTACCGTAAGAAAATAGCTATCAATTTTCACCTTAGCAACCGAGCAAAGTAGTTATATTAGTCCCAAAATACCATTACATGTACTTCTTAGGATTTGACTGGAACCCCGAAGGAACCCTTTTCAAATTGGGGTTTATACAAATTAAATACTACAATTTGTTATGGATCGCCGCCTTTGTGGTGGGCTGGTTCATCATGAAAAAAATCTTTGAAAATGAAAAGAAGTCCATGGAAAAACTGGATTCCCTTTTCATTTACACCGTGGTATCCATCATGTTGGGTGCCCGACTGGGCCATGTCTTCTTTTACGATTGGGCCTACTATAAAAATCATGTTGCCGAAATATTGTTGCCCATTCGCGAAAATGCCAACAGCTCCCTTTTTGGCCTAATCAACGGATATGAATTTACCGGTTTTACGGGATTGGCCAGTCATGGCGCCACTATCGCCGCCATTATTGGGGTATGGCTTTACACACGAAAATGGAAGGATATAAAAATACTATGGTTGTTGGACCGCTTGGTAGTTCCCTCCGCACTTGGGGCCGCATTCGTGCGTTTTGGGAATTTTTTCAACTCGGAGATCAATGGAAGAAAAGTGCAGGAATCCTATTTTTTGGCGACCCGTTTCATTAGGGATTCGGACGACATGCCTGCCTACAAGGCCATGGCATTGACCAAGGAACCTACAGAAAATGCAGCTTACAAGGCCATTCAGCACAACCCAGAATTTTCCAACATTCTGGAAGCCATTCCGTACCGTCACCCTGCCCAACTGTACGAAGCCTTTGGGTATATTATCGTTTTCATTATTCTATATCAGTTGTATTGGAAAACCAGTAAAAAGGAAAAACCTGGATATCTGTTTGGCTTGTTTCTGGCCCTTTTGTTCGTGGTACGTTTTGTGGTGGAGTTTTACAAAAAGAGTCAAGGCGGGTTTGAAGATGCCCTTGGCGATGTACTTACAACTGGTCAATGGTTGAGCATTCCGATGATCATGGTCGGACTGTTTTTTATGTTCAAACCGACGCTGGAAGAAAAATATTGAGATGTACAAAAATACAATCCTTCTATTCGCGCTAATCTTGGCCATGGCCTCTTGTAAAAATGAGGCCAAAACGGAAATCAAAACAGAAGCCATTTCCTTCACCAAGGAAGGAGATTTGAAAATCATCAAGTTGGCTACGGATTCGACATCGGTAGACTTTGCCATTGAAATTGCCGAAACCGAGTACGAGACCCAAACTGGACTCATGTACCGACCATCCATGGAGCCATCCCAAGGCATGTTATTCATTTTTCCAAAGGCAGGTCAACGGTCGTTTTATATGAAGAACACGGAGTTCCCATTGGACATCATTTACATTGGCGAAGATCAAAAAATTGTCAGTTTCCAAAAGAACGCCCAGCCCTATAATGAAAGTAGCCTTCCTTCCGAAGGTGCCGCCAAATATGTTCTGGAAATCAATGGAGGACTTTCGGACAATTTGGGATTGCAAGTAGGCGACAGTATCACCTTCACCCGGCAATAAATGGCCAATTATTTACTGGAACACGAAGAAACCGAACGGTTGTATTTTAGAAAATTGCAGCCCAAGGACTTTGATGACTGGCTCCCCTTCTATCACGACCCAAGGTCCACGCAATACTGGGAAGGCCTATCCTCCGACCCAACAGAAGCGTGTCAAGTTCAATTTGACCGCATTTTTGAGCGTTATGAACAGGATTTGGGCGGTATGAATGCCTTGATCAATAAGGAAACAGGGGCGCTAATAGGCATTTGTGGACTATTGGTCTAACTAGTGGACGGTTGCACAGAACTGGAAATCGGGTATTCCGTTTTACCTTCCTTTTGGCAACAGGGTTACGCTTTTGAGGCCGCCGAAAAGTGCAAGCACTTCGCTTTCGAAAACCAATTTGCCACTTCCTTGATCTCCATCATCCATGTTGACAATGTACCCTCCCAAAATGTGGCCCTCAAAAATGGGATGTATTTAGACAAAACCACTACGTACAAGGATAATCCAGTACATATTTTTCGTGTAAAACAAGGATAATCGTAAATTTAGGAGACCGATAAAATCCTATGCACCAGCCCAAAATCTACGCAGTTCTAACCCATAACGATTCGAATACCCAAAATTTGATCCGCAATTTATTGGACCATGTGCTTGTGGAGCAGCTGCCCGACCTGCAACAGCTGAACGGAGCATTATTCTCTAGATCGGAAATAGACCGGTTTATGGATGAAGAGGAGCGGCACGACATCAAAATACTGACCAAAGGGAACAAACAACCTTTGAAAACCATGAGCAGTGGGGAGCAGAAAAAGGCATTGCTGAACCATTTATTGCAATTGGACCCGGATTTCATTGTTTTGGTAAATCCGTACGATAATTTGGATGTGGACAGCCAATCCGATTTAAAACACCGCCTGCATACAATTGCCTCCCATAAAACCCTAGTGCAACTAGTGGGTCGAACTGAGGATATTCTCCCAACCACTTCACACTTTTTTGAACTGAAAGGAGACACCCTAACCAAGTTCGATTCCCCAGAGGCCTTTTGGCAAGCCCACAATTCAAGTGCCTATTCCTTTGAAGGGAGTATTCCCCCTCCCTTGGAACCTATTGAAATGGAAAGCCCGGAACTGGTTACCTTTAAAAATGTCTCGGTAAGTTTTGATGGCAGACAAGTATTGGAAAATATCAACTGGACCATCAAACCTGGGGAATTTTGGCAATTGATCGGGCCGAACGGCAGCGGAAAATCCACCCTGTTGCAGATGATCACCGGTGATAGCCATAAAGGATACGGGCAAGACCTCACCCTATTTGGGCATAAAAAAGGAAGTGGTGAAAGCGTATGGGACCTCAAAGAGAACATCGGCTACTATGCCCCAGCCATTACGGACCGTTTTCGGGGCTACCACACCTTGGAACATATGGTGATTTCAGGCTTGCACGATTCCATCGGACTGTATGTACAACCTACGGATGCGGAGCTCAATCTGGCAGGACAATGGCTCCAATTGCTCGGTCTTCAGCAACACAAAACTTCTTATTTCCGGGATTTGAGTACCGGAGAAAAAAGGCTGGTCATGTTGGCCCGCGCCATGGTCAAGCATCCGCCTTTATTGATTTTGGACGAACCCACTGCAGGCTTGGACGATGCCAGCGCCGCCTTTTTCGTTGCCTTGGTGAACAAAATAGCCAAAGAAAGTGATACGGCCATCGTGTCTGTATCGCATCGCAAGGAACCCCATTTGGACCCCCAATACATTTATCGTCTGGTTCCAGCGCCCAATGGCTCCAAAGGAAAAAAGGAAATCCCCTAGCCTGTCCTGATCATCGAAACCTCCGCTTCACGATTTTTTTGCTATCTTAAATGGGATTCAACCCAATACCCTCCCATTCATGCAAAAAATCAATGTGAAACCCGGCGCCAAAATAGAAGATTATAAGGCGTACGGATCGTTATATTCCTCTGTACTCGACTTTTTGGACCAAGCCCAAGAACCCATTAAAAATCTACAGGGCCGCACCATTTGGATGATCAACTCCACAGCAATAGGTGGTGGAGTCGCCGAAATGTTGCCCAGTCAAATGCGCATATTACGGGAACTTGGCATATCCATTGAGTGGTTGGTGATCGAGGCCAAGGAAAATGCATTTTTTGACATCACCAAGCGCATCCATAATGCCATTCACGGCAGCGGTAATGGGATTTTTTCCAAAGAAGACCGTGAAATTTATGAAAGGGTAAACCGAAACAACCTGTCCAAAGCATTGGAACTGATTCAAGATGGCGACATCGTGGTGGTCCATGACCCACAGCCAATGCCTTTGGCGGCCATGATCAAAAAAGAAAAAAAGGTTTCCATTATTTGGCGCTGCCACATTGGATTGGAAGAAGACACGGACATAACCGATGCCGTGTGGGAATTTCTAAAACCCTACACCAACGATTACGATCATTTTGTGTTCAGTTTGCCTTCCTATGTTCCCAAACCTTTAAAGAAGAAAACTTCGATCATTCCTCCGGCCATTGACCCGTTGAGCCATAAAAATCGAGAACTCCAATTGCACAAATGTATTGGTATTCTATACCAATCGGGGGTATTGGACGACCATAAGGCGATTCTGTACCATAGATACAACCATTTGGTGCGCAAAGTAATGCCGGATGGCAGTTTCGATGTCTTGGATGCCGATGTCAACCTTGATTTGATATATAGGCCTATCATTACCGAAATCTCGCGCTGGGACCGTTTGAAGGGCTTTAAAGAATTGATGGACGCCTTCATCAAAATGAAACTGGACAATCGAAAAAATGGTGATCCCGAAAGTTTGGACTACAAACGGATTGAAATGACACTGTTGGTCATGGGCGGGCCAGATCCTGCCTTTGTTTCCGACGATCCCGAAGGCCAAGAAGTGCTCCAAGAATTGACTGAAGCTTATAAAAAGGTGGATAAAAGCATGCAGAACGATATCGCCATACTGCTTTTACCATTGGACAATCCGAAGGAGAATGCCTTGATCGTAAATGCCCTGC
The DNA here is from genome assembly GCF_003992615.1 of Flagellimonas beolgyonensis. Taxonomy (GTDB): domain Bacteria; phylum Bacteroidota; class Bacteroidia; order Flavobacteriales; family Flavobacteriaceae; genus Flagellimonas; species Flagellimonas beolgyonensis. The sequence goes on along the minus strand of NZ_RZMY01000018.1, from coordinate 207,739 downwards.
AGCGGACTTCGAGCATCATCGTACAAAATTCCATTCAAGAAGGTTTTGGACTAACGGCCACGGAGGCCATGTGGAAAAGAAAACCGGTCTTGGTCTCGGGAGCTGCCGGTCTCAAATTTCAAGTGGTGCACAACAAAACAGGACAGATCAATGAAGACCCAACGGACATAGACAAGCTGGCCAAAACCATGGAGTATATGTTGAACCATCCCAAACAACGCGACCGATGGGGGTTCAATGGACAACTACGGGTGATCCAAAACTTCACCTTGTTCAGCCAATTAATTGCCTGGTTGGAGGTATTGGCAGCCAATAAAGCGTAAAAATAAAGGGCCATTTATAAATAAATGGCCCTTTATGGTGTAATCTAAAAACTTAAACTATGCTCCTGTAGCAGCAGCAATCTTTTTCTTCAACGAATCGAACATTATCGGAGTTGCAATAAATACCGATGAATAGGTACCTACAACCACACCAACGATCATAGCGAACATAAAGCCTCTCAAACTCTCACCGCCAAACACAAAGATGGCCAACAACACAATTAAGGTTGTTAAGGAGGTGTTCAAGGTTCGGCTCAAGGTACTGTTCAAGGCCTCATTGATGTTTTCCCCACCTTTCAATCCTTTAATGTTCGTTATTTCACGGATACGGTCAAATACGACCACGGTATCGTTCAACGAATAACCGATCACCGTCAAAATCGCCGCGATAAAGGCTTGATCGATCTCCATATTGAAAGGCATGATCTTCCCGGTCAGGGAGAAAATACCCAATACGATCATCACATCATGGAATACGGCCACAACAGCTCCCAAGGAGAATTGCCATCTTCTGAATCGCAACAAGATGTACAAGAATACTACCGCCAAAGAACCGATAACGGCCAATACGGCACTCTTTTTAATATCATCAGCGATGGTCGGACCTACTTTACGATATTTCAAAACACCGATGTCATCGTTGTCGCCACCTGGCTTAAACTCATCGAATGTAGTTCCGTCAGGGAAATATTTTAATAGATGGGTATACAATTCATCCAAAATCTGATCATCCACCTCTGTACCATTTTCTTCAAACCTGTAATTGGTAGTGATCATGATCTGGTTTGCTGCACCAAAGGTCTTGGCATTGGTACCACTTCCGAATACCGTATTCAAATCGGCGGCAATCTCGGTTGGGTTCACGGCATGTTCAAATCGAATCTGATAAGAACGACCTCCCACAAAATCCACACCTTGTTGCAATCCTGTTGTGAAAAGTGAAAAGGCACTAACAGCAACCAAAATACCGGAGATCACATAAGCGATCTTACGTTTTGCCAAGAAATCAATATTCACATTCTTGAACAAGTTCTTGGTAATCGCTGTACTGAAATCCAACCTTCTACCTTTCTTGGCCGTATAGGAGTCAATCATCAAACGAGTTACAAAAATGGCAGTGAACAAGGAAGTTACAATACCGATCATCAAGGTAGTGGCGAAACCTTTAATAGGCCCGGAACCAAAGATGAAAAGGATAATCGCTGTAAGACCTGTTGTTATGTTGGCATCCAAGATGGAAGACAATGCATTTCCAAAACCATCGGCGATGGCTTGTGCCTTGCCCTTGCCCTTGGCCAATTCTTCCTTGACCCGTTCAAAAATCAGTACGTTCGCATCCACCGACATACCAATGGTCAATACGATACCCGCAATACCTGGCAATGTCAACACAGCACCCAAGCTGGTCAGCACTCCGAAAATCAACAAAATGTTGAACACCAAGGCGATGTCTGCAAATAGACCGGCTTTGCCATAGTAAAAAATCATCCAAACCAATACAAAAAGCATGGCGATCACAAAAGACATCAAACCACTACTGATGGCTTCCTGACCCAAAGATGGACCTACCACAAAGGAATCGATGATTTCAGCGGAAGCTGGCAGTTTACCAGCACGCAATACGTTTGCGATATCCTTGGTCTCATTTACGGTAAACGTACCGGTAATTTCGGAACGTCCACCGGATATAGGTCCAGATGAAACCCCTGGTGCAGTATATACTTTATTATCTAGCACAATGGCGATACCGGTCTGGTTGGTATAGGCATCCCCTGTCAGTTTTTCCCATTCCTTGGCCCCACGTGTGTTCATGGTCATGCTCACGGCAGGCTTGTTGAACTGGTCGAAGGTATCTTGTGCATCGGAAACCACATCCCCACTGATCCGTGGCTCACCGTCCCTGTTCGATTTAAGGGCAAAAAGTTCAACTACCTCAGAATCCTGAGCTGGTCTTTCCCATAAGAACTTGGTGAACTGCACGTCGTTAGGCAACAATCTCTTGATTTCCGGCATTCTCAAATACCCACCAATTACAGCCGTATCGGCGACCAATGCCCTTGCAATGGCATGGCTTCCTGGGTTGGCTGGAATCAACTTGCCCAACAATGGGTTGGCATCCACGGACATATCCAAAGAATCCTGGGCCACATCCGAAAGCAAAGAATCGATTTCAGATTCTGGCTTGGTTTCCGGCTCTTGTGCAGTTTGTTCAGGTTTTAGGATTTCCTTCAAACGCTCATTCGCATTGAAGAGGAAAGTACCGAGACTTTGGTTGCTCTGGGAATAGGTCTCCCAAAACTCCAATTGGGCCGTACTTGACAACAGTTCCTGGGCACGGGCAATGTCCCTGGCACCAGGCAACTCCACCAAAATACGTCCAGAATTTCCTTCTCTTTGGATGTTAGGTTGGGTCACCCCAAAACCATCGATACGCTCACGCAGTACCTCAAATGCAGAAACAATGGATTCGTCAATCTTTCTTCTGATGATGGGTTTTACCTCATCATCGGTCATTTGAAAATTGATGTCGTCGCTTAGTCCTTTATTCGCAAAAATATCGGGCGAGGCCAATTTGGTATCCCCTTTGATATTGTCGAACGCTTCAAAAAAGAGGTCCAAATAGGTTTGGTCACTATTTTTGGAAGCATTGTCGGCATCGGCCAACGCTTTGTTGAAAACCGGGTTCTTGGTGTTGTTGGCCAATCCTTTCAAGATATCCTTAACGGAAATCTGAAGGGTCACGTTGATACCTCCCTTAAGGTCAAGACCTTTGTTCAACTCTTTCTTCTTGGCATCCTCGTAGCTTGTGAATCCCAAAACCGTGTTGTCGCTAATGGAATCCAAATACGACGCCTCTAAAGCTTCACGCTTGGCCACATAGTCATCCTCAGCTTCCGAAATTTGGCTAACCGCATAGTTCTCAGCATCTTTCTCCAACTTGTTCGTAATGAAAGTGTAAGAAAGCTGATAGATACTCACCAAGCCAAAAAGGATAGCGAAAAGCCTTATAAGTCCTTTATTTTGCATTGATTATTAAATTTTTAGAAGTTTTCTTAAACAGCGTGCAAATATATCATTTCCGATAAGATTTGCCAATAGAAATTGATGTAATTGCAATTGGGTTGAACCAATGCTGTGTTAAATTAAAATTGCCATTCCGAACAAATTGGGTAATCCTGGTGATTTAACCCCAAGGATTTTGGCCCTAAATTGAACAAAATGGCAATTCTATATGGTTTCAATCGGGATTAGACCTGAAGCAGTCCGTTGGTTTTTTTAACACCTTCGGCACTTTCTTGCATCTTGGCTTTTTCCGCGTCAGACAATTTAATTTCAACGATTTGCTCGATACCGTTCTTGCCCAATATCACGGGAACACCGATACAGATATCATCCAATCCATACTCCCCGTTCAACATGGTGGAACAAGGGTACATTTTCTTTTGATCGCAGGCAATGGCCTGTACCAATCCAGAAACAGCAGCTCCAGGGGCATACCAAGCACTGGTACCCAACAATTTGGTCAAAGTGGCACCGCCCACCTTGGTTTCTTCGACTACCCAGTTCATTTTTTCTTCGGAAAGGAATTCGGACACTTTCACACTGTTACGGGTTGCATGTCCGATCAACGGCACCATTCCGGTGTCACTGTGTCCCCCGATCACCATACCGTCAACATCCGATATTGGTGCACCCAAAGCTTCGGCCAATCTGTACTTGAAACGGGCACTGTCCAAAGCACCACCCATACCGATGATTCTATTTTTAGGCAAACCTGTGGCTTTGTGCACCAAATAGGTCATGGTATCCATTGGGTTGCTCACCACAATGATAATCACATTGGGGGAATGCTCCAATAAACTGGTAGCTACGGTTTTCACTATTCCGGCATTGATGCCGATCAATTCTTCACGTGTCATTCCTGGCTTTCTTGGAATACCGGATGTGATCACTGCGATATCGCTGTTAGCCGTTTTACTATAATCGTTGGTGCTTCCGGTGATTTTGGTATCAAATCCGTTCAGGGAAGCCGTTTGCATCAGATCCATGGCCTTGCCTTCGGCATAACCTTCCTTGATATCCAACAAAACCACTTCAGATGCAAAATTTTTCATTGCTATGTATTCTGCGCAGCTTGCTCCCACTGCGCCTGCTCCAACTACGGTAACTTTCATTTGTATTGATTTAAATTTTAGACCCCAAAAATAAGGCATTTAGAGCAGAAAAAAGCTGACTTTCACCAGATTTAGCCACCAGATTTTAGCAAAAATTGAAAATAAACAAAAGTGCCTGAAATGTTAAAGAAATGGGTTATTCATCGAAGAAATGCAATTTCACAACATTATTGGTCCGTTGGGGTGCAATACTTTCCTACAAATAAACGTTCTAATAGTCCCAAAATCAATTTAACCTACTTGACCTATGAAAAAGCTCTTTTCATTGTTGTCCATCATAGGCATTATTGCCTTGAGCAACTGTAGTCAAATTCCAGAGAACAACGACCCAATTTTGGGTATCTGGGCAAAGACCGAAATCGCAACGATTGAAGGCAAGGGTACGGAAACCGTTCGAGAAGAATGGATCTTCAACGACGTATATCTGGGCAGGTACCAAAGTTATTCCAATTCCAAACTCGTATTTTACACCGATTTTAAATGGTCCGTGGACAACGGCACTTATACCATAATATATGGCGATCCACAGGTTACGGATGTTACCGTGAGCATGGAAAAGGCCAAAACACCTGAAATTTTGACCCTGGGGAACGGCTCGGTCTTCGCCACCAGGGAATAGACCCGAAGACCAACATATATGAAAATAGTAGGCCCCAATGCAAATTGGGGCCTTCTTTATTGATTGGTTGTTCGTGGTCCTTATCTAAATCCGAAGTTTACACCAAAGGTGAAGGTGCTGAACTCGGAAATATTGTATTCTGCATTAAGCCTGAAAAAGCCCAGTTTAATTTTGGTTCCCACATTGGCAGTTACGCCGCTTGCATCTTTGGAAACAGAAAAGGGGTCGGTAACGGTCTGTGTGAAAAAGGGTCCATTGGCCTCGTAGGTTCCCAACAGGTCGATATCAGATTTGCCCGTGATGTACCCCAAACCTCCATAAAAATTGATTACCGGGATGTTCTTGGTGGAAACCACCGCACTAAAATTCCACGTTTTGAAAGAAGCATCCAATCGTTGGTCGGTACCACTGATGGTACTGGAATCGGTAAAATCGTATTCACCGCTCAAATTGGTATAGCCAATAACTGCGGAAATTGCCACTGGAAGCACTTTATCTGCCGGAAGCATTTTGGTGAAATCATACTGGATACCTGCTCCAAAAAGCCCGATTTTGGCATCATCATCAAATTTGATTTTAGGCAGGAAACGCGCCTTTACTTCCAGTCCCTTTACCAATCCCACACTTCCCTGCAAATAACCTGAAGGTATAAAATTGAGGTTCTCGGAAGCCAAACCAGTTGGCAATTCAAATTCTTCCCGGAACAGACCGCTCTGGTCCTCCACAAATACACGGACCCCTTGAATATCACCCAATGCTGTTGCCACCTGCCGTGGTTGGCCTGGATTATTCACAAAGTCGAGGTTTTCATAATCGGCCGGATCCAGCAAGAATGCCTTTTTATCGTCCTTGTTCTTAAATCCGGTCAAGTTTCCCACAATGGAAATTTCAAAGCCGCCCAATGGTTTCGCATCGGCGGAGTTGTACCATCCGTTGGAGATACTAAAAATCGATGCTTCGGATACGGGTGCCAAATAGGCATTGGCAAAACGTTCTGCATCAGCTACACCCGAAACAAAAATATCGTTCAGGTCCTGTGCCCTTCCCAGGGTTATTGAGGCCAAGGCCATCAACAAAACAATTCTCTTCATTTTGTAAAATTTTTCCTAAAACTAAAAAACTCGCCTTGTTGGGGCGAGTTTTTGTTGTGAAATGCTTGTATCTATACATCTATGTTGGCATAGACGGCATTTTTCTCAATAAATTCCCGTCTTGGCGGCACCTCATCGCCCATCAACATGGAGAAGATACGATCCGATTCAGTGGCATTGTCAATGGTAACTTGGCGTAACGTCCGAAATTCTGGGTTCATTGTAGTGTCCCAAAGCTGTTCGGCATTCATTTCACCAAGACCTTTATAACGTTGAATACTGGCTCCACCATTCATGGAAGCTATGATTTCATCACGTTCCTTATCGTTCCAAGCGTATCTCCGTTTTGCTCCTTTTTTCACCAAATACAAAGGTGGGGTGGCGATATAGACGTGGCCGCCCTCTATCAATTCGCGCATGTAGCGGAAAAAGAAAGTCAGAATCAAGGTTTCAATGTGACTACCATCCACATCCGCATCACACATGATCACGACTTTATGGTAGCGAAGCTTGTCCAAGTTCAGGGCTTTACTGTCCTCTTCGGTTCCGATGGTTACTCCCAGTGCGGTATAAATGTTCTTGATCTCTTCGTTCTCGAACACTTTGTGCTGCATGGCCTTTTCCACATTCAAAATCTTACCCCGCAAGGGCAAAATGGCCTGAAAATTTCTATCCCTTCCTTGTTTGGCCGTTCCACCTGCGGAATCACCCTCTACCAAGAACACTTCGCATTTGGTCGGGTCCTGTTCGGAGCAGTCGGATAGTTTACCTGGCAATCCCCCAACACTCATCGGGTTTTTACGCTGTACCATTTCACGCGCCTTGGCGGCGGCGTGCCTTGCCTGTGCAGCCAATTTTACTTTTTCAACGATCTGCTTGGCATCTTCGGGGTGTTCCTCCAAATAATCGGTCAACATTTCGGAAACGGCCTGGCTCACGGCACTGGTCACTTCCCTGTTGCCCAATTTGGTCTTGGTTTGCCCTTCAAACTGCGGTTCTGCCACTTTTACGGAAACAATGGCCGTTAAACCTTCACGGAAATCGTCCCCGGATATTTCGAACTTCAACTTGTCCAACATGCCGGAATTGTCGGCATATTTTTTCAAGGTGGTGGTCAACCCCCTCCTAAAACCGGAAAGGTGGGTTCCCCCCTCGTGCGTGTTGATGTTGTTCACATAGGAGTGCAAGTTTTCGGTATAGCCGGTGTTGTACACCATGGCCACTTCCACAGGAATTCCGTTCTTCTCACCTTCCATGGAAATTACACTCTGGATCAATGGTTCCCGGTTACCGTCCAAGAACTTGATGAATTCCTTCAGACCTTCTTCGGAATGGAAAGTTTCAGCGACAAATTCCCCTTTTTCGTCCTTGTTCCTTTTATCGGTCAACGTAATGGTGATGCCCTTGTTCAGATACGACAGTTCACGCATCCTGTTTGCCAAGGTCTCATAACTATATTCGGTAGTTTGGGTGAAAATGGTATCATCCGGAATAAAAGTGACCACAGTTCCGGTATCATCGCTATCACCAATGCTTTTAACGGGGTAAAGAGCCTTACCCTTTTCATATTCCTGCTCCCAAATTTTACCTTCTCGGTAAACGGTTGCCTTTAAATGGTTGGATAGGGCATTCACACAGGAAACACCCACACCATGCAGACCTCCGGAAACTTTATACGAATCTTTATCAAACTTACCTCCGGCGCCAATCTTGGTCATTACAACCTGTAGGGCCGAAACACCTTCCTTTTTATGCAGGCCCACCGGGATTCCTCTACCGTTGTCCTTTACTGTAATGGAGTTGTCTTCGTTAATTATTACGCTAATGGCATCACAATAGCCGGCCATTGCCTCATCGATGGAGTTGTCGACCACTTCGTAGACCAAATGGTGCAATCCCCTGACCCCTACATCCCCAATATACATGGAAGGTCTCATACGTACGTGCTCCATGCCCTCAAGGGCCTGGATACTATCCGCCGAGTATTGTTTCTTATTCGCTTCTTCGCTCATATATTTTCAGTATTTGCCTTGAAATTTTCAAATCTTACAAATATAAGGATTACCCTATCCAATTGGGGTTTTGAAGCCCTTTGATAGGTCTAAGTTATCAACAAATTCTGTGGAAAAATGACGGTTTTTACTAATAGGGTCCAACCGGGCACATTATAACAAAAAGCCCCTTGGTGAAGGGGCTTTTCCGACTAATTGAAAAATGAAACAAAACTTCATCCTGCTCCATATTGTTGGTTGGTTTATTCAGGCTATTTTACATAGGCATCGGTATGTACCTTTGCCACGGCACGACCGGATGGATCGTTCATGTTCTTGAAAGCCTCATCCCACTCCAGCGCAATTTTGGTACTACAGGCCACGGATGGTTCCTGCGGTACGCTCAACGCCGCTGCATCCGACGGGAAATGACTTTCAAATATGGAACGGTAATAATACTCCTCTTTGGTGGTCGGTGTTTGGATCGGAAACTTAAAATGGGCGTTTTTCAACTGCTCATCACTTACTTCTTGATTTACCATTTCTTTCAAGGTGTCAATCCAGCTATAACCCACACCATCGGAGAACTGTTCTTTTTGTCTCCAAGCCACGCTTTCTGGCAGATAGGATTCAAAGGCTTTACGCACCACCCATTTTTCCATGCGTTCCCCATTGATCATTTTGTCTTTGGGGTTGATGCGCATGGCGACGTCCATAAATTCCTTGTCCAAGAAAGGAACACGTCCTTCAATGCCCCATGCTGCCAAGGATTTGTTGGCCCTTAAACAGTCATACATGTGCAGTTTATCCAGTTTGCGAACGGTTTCTTCATGAAAATCCTTTGGACTTGGCGCCTTATGGAAATATAAGTATCCACCGAACAGTTCATCGGCACCCTCTCCCGACAATACCATTTTTATACCCATGGACTTGATCACCCTTGCCATGAGATACATAGGCGTGGAGGCTCTAATGGTCGTAATATCGTACGTTTCCAAGTTGTAGATAACATCTTTGATGGCATCCAACCCTTCTTGAATGGTAAATTTGATCTCGTGGTGTACCGTTCCGATATGTTTCGCCACTTTCTGTGCAGCTGCCAAATCGGGCGATCCTTCCAATCCTACAGAGAACGAGTGCAATTGTGGCCACCAGGCATCCACCGTGTCACCGGATTCGATTCGTTTTTGGGAATATTTCTTTGCAATGGCAGAAGTGACGGAGGAATCCAACCCTCCGGACAATAATACGCCATAGGGCACATCGGACATCAATTGACGGTGTACGGCTGCTTCCAAGGCATCCTTAATGGCCTGGATGCTGGTTTCGTTTTCCTTTACGGCATCGTACTCCATCCAATCCCTTTGGTACCATCTTTTAAACTCCCCATCAGAGCTGTGCAGGTAATGCCCAGGAGGAAACAATTGAATCTTGGAGCAGGTACCTTCCAAGGCTTTTAATTCGGACGCCACATAAAAGGTTCCGTTCTTGTCCCATCCGATATACAAAGGAATAATTCCCATGTGGTCGCGGGCAATGAAATACTCATCCTTTTCGCTATCATAAATGGCAAAACCAAAGATGCCGTTCATTTCATCCACAAAATCAACTCCTTTTTCCTGATATAACGCCAAGATCACTTCACAATCGGATTGTGTCCTGAACTCATACTTCCCTTCAAACTGTTTCCTCAATTCTTGATGGTTGTAGATTTCACCATTGGCTGCCAACACCAATTTACCATCGGCACTGAGCAAGGGCTGCTTACCAGAAGCTGGATCTACAATGGCCAAACGCTCGTGGGCCAAAATGGCTTTATCATCTGCATAAATGCCACTCCAATCCGGACCCCTGTGCCTTACTTTCTTGGACATCTCCAACAGTTGGGGCCTTAAAACCTCAGTGCTTTCCTTTACATCAAACGCACAAACTATTCCACACATCTTTAACTTATTTTATTACTATTTTGATACAAAAATGACCTAACATGTTTTAATATAAAAGTTTATTTGTCATTTTCATATTAATTAAAAACTTATAAATCCATTTTACTGTCATTTTAAAATTATATATACCGAAAAACGATAAAATTTGAACGGTCTGTAAGGTTATCCTATTTTAACGTCTTTTTAAACAATCACTTGTTAAATTCATTATAGATTTGAAAACAACTAAAATCGCAATCATGAAAAAATTGACCTTACTAGTACTTATGACCCTAGCTACCGTATTCACCCAAGAGGCGAATGCACAAAAATTCAGTGGCTTGGACAAAAGCCCGGCCGACATTGCTTACTACCCTGCCAGTTCACGGGAAACGGATAAAGCTGTGCGTGTGCTTTACAGCAGACCACAATTGAAAGGCAGAAGTTTGGATGAGCTAGCCCCTATGGGCAAAGTATGGCGAACCGGTGCCAATGAAGCCACTGAAATTACCTTTTACAAGGATGCCAATGTTGGTGGAAAAACCATTAAGGCCGGCACTTACTCTTTGTTCTCCATACCCGGTGAAGGTGAGTGGACCATTATTTTGAACAAAAATCTTCATCAATGGGGGGCTTATTCCTACGATAGCGATGCCGATGTGGCCCGCGTAACGGCAAAAGCTTCTTCTGATGGTGACGAATTGGAGGCCTTTTCTATCGCCTTTGATGATGATGGCGCCATGGTGTTGGGCTGGGGAACCACCCGAGTTTCTGTACCCATGAGCTTCTAATCCAAATAGCACGAAATATGAAAGCCCCTTTTAGGGGCTTTTTTTATGATTGGTTCATTCGGTAAAAGAATCCTCTACTAAAAGATTTTATTTATTTCTTCACTTCGTTCAGAATGACATAAATATCTTATTTCATTTCTTTCCCGCCAACATATACTTTTTCTGCTTTTAGGTTGGGCACCTCTTCTATGGGCATGGTCATAATATCCTCACTTAGCAACACAAAATCGGCCAACTTCCCGGGTTCAATACTGCCCTTCTCCTCTTCCTCAAAATTGGAATAGGCTGCCCAGATTGTCATTCCCTTCAACGTCTCTTCCCGGGTGAGGGCATTTTCCATTTGGTAACCTCCTTCGGGATAACGGTCCAGATCCTGACGGGCCACGGCGGCATAAAACGTTAGAAACGGACTCACCTGCTCCACAGGAAAATCAGTGCCCAAGGCCACCATTCCCGCTTGGTTCAGCAAATCTTTGAAGGCGTAGGCCCCTTTTACCCTATCCGGACCCAATCGGTCCCCTGCCCAGTACATATCACTGGTGGCATGGGTAGGCTGCACCGAGGGGATAATGCCATTTTTGAAATAATCGAAATCTTGGGGTGCAATCACTTGGGCATGTTCCACCTTCCATCTTCTGTCTTCCTTCCCTGCCAAAGCCTTTTCGTAGGCCCTCAACACCACCACATTGGCAGAATCACCAATGGCGTGGGTGTTCATTTGATACTCTGAGGCTGCAATACGCTCGGCCAATGCCCCAATCTGATCCACGGGAGTTACCATGGCCCCAAAATGGCCCGGCTGATCGGAATACGGTTCTTTTAGTGCCGCACCACGGGAACCCAAAGCACCATCACCGTACACCTTTACCGAACGCACATTCAATCCATCGGTCTTAATGATGCCCTTGTTTAAAAAGTAATCGAGGTTTTCAGGATAGTTGGCCACCATCGCATAGACACGGATGGACAGTTCCCCTGCTTGTTGCAAACTATCGATCAATTCGATGGTTTCCCTGGCCAGGCCAGCGTCGTTCACGGTTGTCAATCCGTAATCCAAACTGATGCGTTCTGCATCTTTCAATGCCTGTATTTGTTGCTCCTTTGTGGGCTGTGGCATTACTGCATCGACCAAGCTCATCGGATTATCCACCAAAACACCCGTAATTTTTCCATCCTTCTTCACAATCGCACCACCATCTACTTGGGTTTCATCCGTAATGCCTGCCAAATCCAAAGCTTTTTGGTTCACCAAATACGCATGTCCATCGACACGCTCCAAAGCAACAGGGATATCGGGAAAAAGTTCATCGAGTTTATCCTTGGTGGGGAATTCCTTTGCCTCCCAATCGTTTTGATCCCATCCCCTACCGCGAATAAAATTGGAAGGGCGTTCTTTTTGAAAGGCGACCACTCTATCCACAATTTCATCAAAACTGGTTGTGCCCACCAGATCTACAACTTGTTGGTTCAATCCCAAACCATAAAAATGGCAATGGGCATCAATCAAACCTGGCACCATGGTCTTGCCCTGGGCATCGAATTGTTCGGCTGCATTGTATTTTTCAGCAATTTCCTCTGAACTGCCCACGGCGACAAACTTCCCATCTTTAATGGCAACGGCCGAGGCCTTGGAAAAATTGGCATCCACCGTGTAGATATCGGCATTAAAAACAATAAGGTCTACCTCTTCTTTGGGAGTACAAGCTATAAAAAGAGGGGCAATTAATACTAAGAGTAGCTTTTTCATTTTAGGAGATGGTTTTCCCAAAAATAGAAAATGCATTGCAATGTTCAGGGGTTTTCATCCTCAAACTCTGTCATCACAAATTCCACCCTGCGGTTGAGTCGACGGGCCTCCTCGGTCTGAGTGGTGTCCAAAGGATTTTTGTATCCATATCCCTTGGAAGAAATGCGTTTTTTTTCCAATCCCAGGGCCATTAAGTAATTGGCGACCGTTTTGGCCCGTTCCCTGGAAAGCACGTTGTTGTATTCATCCGAACCCATGTCATCGGTATGACCAGAAATAGAAACCTTAAGGTTTGGATTTTTCTTCAGATAGTCATACACATCCCGCAAGCTTTGCTTGGCCTTCGGTTGCAGATCAAACTTATCAAAATTGAAATTGACATGATCCAGTACATACACCTCATTGGGCTTGTACTCCGGACCCAAATAAACCAACGAAATATCATCCACATAATAGTACGAATAGCCTTCGGTTGTATTGGGACCATCAAATGCTGTGGCGGCATTGCTCTTGAAATTGCCTAAGATCAGATGTTTTTCGAACCCTTTGCCCACAAAATCAAAAGTGAGTTCCATCCATTTTTGCTTATCGTCATAAAAGTCATTGGCCGGAAACAATTTGATCGGGGTGGTCTCTACAACTTCCACGGAAAGCATGCCCTGCGCCAAATGCCGTTTGGTATGGATGGACATGGGTTTTTCGGCAAAGACAGCCCCCATATCCTTTACCGCACCATCCGATTTTTCAGAAAGGCTCAAGAACAAGGTCAATCGGTAGCGACTGCCTTTTTCCAGGGTTTCCGTGAGGGGTACTTGAATATATTCCCGATAATCCTTGGGTGCATACAAATACAGTCCGGCATAGGCACTGCCTTCGTAAGCCTCTTGTTTTCCTTTAAAATTTAGGGGGATGCCCAATTTGGTCCTACTGCACTCGTTGAAATAATCGGTAGTGCCCAAAGTGGGAGCACTCCAGTATTCCGCATCGCGGTTCAGGTTACTCATTTTTACGGGGCAGGATACAAATTCCTCGAAGCCCCCGTTTTTGACCAAATTTTGCGAGTAGGAAAAAGAAAAGGTCAAAACGAGTACGATTTGGGGCCATATGTTTTGCAGTCGAAACGGCATGGTTTCCGATATATTCCACTGCCAAATTCATCATTGCCAGTGTATTGACGGAACTGTTAAAACGCCAATTTCAACAAATTATTGCGTAAAATCCTACAAGTTAGAAGTCAAACTTATACGATACTCCGGCCAGCGCCTGGAAACCTTGTACCCTAAAATTGGCCCATCGTTGGTAATTGTTATTGGCTATGTTGGATGCCTTTACAAAAATGGAAAGCTGTTCGTTAAAGCGATACCCCAAATGCGCATTGGCATCGAAATAACCATCCAAGGTCACCACCATGGCTGGAAAATCGGAAGGTTGACCGTTGAGCACCGCTTCGGCCATCAAATCATCACGCTCCCCAACATAGAACAGGTTGGCCCCCATGAACCATTGCTCCCCAATTTGGTAATCCATGAACAAAGATCCTTTAATGGAGGGTAAATTCCAGGCAGGGTTATCGGTTTCGGTATCGTAATCATAGAATTCGGCATTGATGCCCAGCGTGAAGTTTCTGTTCACATCCACATTGATTTCACCAAACAGTCCCAAGGTTTTCACATCATCATAAAACACTTGGAAGGAATTGCCATAGAAATAGCTTTTCTCATCATCCCTGAACGTATTGAGTGGATTTAAATAAAATAGCGGCTTTCGGTTTTCGGCCATATAGGACCCTTTCAGGTTGTACCCAATATTGGAAGTCAACTGCCCTTTTAGCCCAACATATCCTTCGTATTGTTGATCGGTTGGTAAAATGGCCAAGGTTGGAGATACATAAGGGTTTTCATCCACAAAATCGTGATAGGAGTTTTGCTTCAACTGCCCTTCTATCCCTCCGTAGGCGATCACATTATCTTCCATGACACGGTAGGAAGCGGTAACGGCCGGATAAATATAGAAGTCGCTATCGCTGTTCTCGGTATCCATGCCATATACAAAATTGGCCCCCAGATTTAAGGTCAAATCATCACGCAAAATCAATAAACTGGGCGACACCCCCGCTTGAAAATGACTGTAATTTATCTCGCCTGTGTTGGTGGTGCTGTTCAAGGAGGCATTTTTAAAAGTACCGCCCACATAATCCAATTTGGCAGAAATGGTGATCAGTTCCTCGGTAATGGGCAACTCCAAAGTTGGGTTGATCACCACACGGTTCTCTGCAGATTCCGTGGCATCCCAAAAGCGTCTCAACAAAATATTCCCTTTTTTGAAATAGGAATCCTCCATTTGCATATGTGCTTTGGCCTCTGCATTGAAATAGTTTTGGGTCTCATCCATGGCCGCTACCAAATCGTCACTGAATGCCCCATTTTCAATGCCATACCAATTATAGAGTTGGTGTTGCAAACCAATACTTGCCCCCCAATCCATATAGCGGTCCTTTTTGGCATACGAAGCATCAAATTTGGTATTGTAGAAATCCGTATCCAAGGGTGTGGAATCCAAATCGCCCCGAGATGAATTATGGGTAAGGCCAAAATCCAACAGGTCTTCGCCCCGATTAAATTCCCTGCTGGTATAGAAATCCACCAAGGCATTGTTGAAATTACCGAGCCCCACGGAGGCATAGGAATTGTACAACGTGGGCGGCGGGGTTTTCTTTACCGTGGATGCCTTGCCCTTTGCGGGAGTAAAGGTTGATGCGACGGGTACTGAAAATATGCTGTAATCAATTTTCTTTTTTTGCAGCACAATGGAATCGTTGAGGCTTGGAGCGGATTTGATCTTGAAGGCATCCGAAACGGTAGGGGAATACGGTTTTACAACCGTTACCGTTTCCGTACCAATGTTATCCTTTTCCTGGGCGATAACCACTCCACAAAGGCTCAAAAAAAGTAATGAAAATATATAGGTTCTCTTTTGCATGCTGTGTCTCGTTTAGTTTTCGTTGGGGTCCACGGATGAGTTGCTTTCGGCTTCCTTGGCCTTGATCTGGGCCAATTCAGCTTTAGCATCCACCACAATCTCATCAAACTCGGCAAAATTGGTAATCACACTTTCCAAAATGTAGGTGGCTTGGAAGGCGTCCCCCAAATTGTAGAAGTTTTTGGCCATGATCACCAGGCCTTTGCCCGCCCATTCCTTGTAGCCGGCATAATCCTTGGCCAACTTTTGGACCGCCTCGTTGGAAGCCTCAAAATTGCCTTCCTTATTTTTAAAATAAGCGTCGTAATACCACGCTTCTGCGGCCAACTCCCCGGTTGCAATTTTCTTTACGACCAGATAGGCTGTTTTGGCCAAGCTTTCATTATTGGTGGCAATGGCGGACCTTGCAATCATGATCTGTGCATCACTCTTGATGCGATCATCCAATTTTGGTGCGCCCAGCACTTTTTCCGCATAGGCAATGGTTTGCCCGTAATCTTTTTGACCGTAATAGCCTTTCATTAAATTGGACTGCGCAAAAGTTTTGTTCTCGATAATTTCAGCCGAGCTTTCCAATTGTTTCAAATACGGAATCGCGGCATTGTAGTTTTGTTTTTCCACATAGATCTCGCAAACACGGGTCAACGCCTGTTCCGTATACTCCCCATTGCCACTGTCGGCAACCGCTTTGTATCGTGGCAAAGCCTGGTCTTTTTGACCATTGGCAAAATAGAGCTGTGCCAAAGCGAAATTCACGTTAATCGCATGCAATCCGTTGGGGAATTCCTTGAGATAATCCTCATAGCCCCGAATGGCGGCATCGGTTTTTCCCTCCAACTGTTTTCTTTCGGCAGCCTCAAAACTGGCATTGTCCAGTTCGGCATCGGTGACTTCCACAAAATCCAGGTTTCTGGCCCAAGCGGCATATTCACTTACCCTACCTTCATCCACATAGACCAATTTGGCAGTGGCAACCGCTTGCTTTGCTTCTTGGGTATTCGGGTATTTCTGAACCACTTCCTTCAATTTGTCCAAAGCCTGCTGGTTTCTACTGGCATTGTAATGGACCAGTCCAGCCCGGAGCAATCCCCTCGGGGCAAACTTGCTCTTTGAAAATTCATCCACCAATCGATCATAGGCCTCCAATCCTGAACTTTCCTGATTATTGGCGATATAGGTATTCCCCAGTTCGAACAGGGCATCGTCCCGCAATGAGGATTTGGGGAAATAGGTCAAGAAATCGTTCAGCCCCTCAATTTTGGACGAATTGTTGCCCAAAAATCCACTGCACAACGTTTTTTGGAACGCGGCGTAGTCCCGTTCGGGTCCGTTTACCTTGGAGGCATTGTCATAGGCCTTCATGGCCAATTGATAGGAGCTGGTCACAAAATAACTATCGCCCAAACGCAGATACCCATCGGTTTTGCGCGCCTCATCCAACTTGCTGGAATTGACCACATTTTTGAAATAGGACACTGCATTGTTATAATCCTTTAATTTGAAATAGCAATACCCCAAATTGTAATCCAGCTGATCATATTCTTCAAGTGATCTAGCTGCAGGCATGCCTTGGAACTTTACCAAATCTACCAATGCTTCCTCAAAACGGTTTAGACGATAGGCCGATTCTGCCTTCCAATACAAGGCTCGAGCCTCAAAATTGGCATTGTCGGCACTTTTCAGGGATTTGGAAAAGCGTTCCAATGCACCTTCATAATCACCATCGATAAAAAGTTCAACCCCCCGGTAATAGGCGACTTTTTGATAGGTTTCCTTACTTGCATAGTTTTTGTTTTCCTCCAACAGTTTCATAGCGCCTTCAAAATTGCGGGAGGTGATGTAGGAATCCACCAAAAGCTCTTGGATCTCCAGTTGGTGTTCATCCTTTGGATATTTTTCCAAATAGGCGGCGAGCACTTGTGGTACAGGCTCGTATGCATTGCCGACTTCATAGCTCAAACGGGCGTAATTGAGCCATGCATCTTTTTGGATATCCGCACTGTATTCCATTTGTGAGGCATTCCGAAAGGCATTGAGCGCCTCGGACTTTTTGTCCAACTTCAAATAACACTCTGCCAAATGGTAATAGGCATTTTGTGCCACGGCGTTGTCTCCTCCAATAATTTTGTTGAATTGTTGGATCGCACTTGGGTAATCCCCCAATTGATAATGGCTGTACCCCAACAAATAGTAATCGGTATTGCTCCATTTGCCACGTTTACCCCTATACTTTTCCAAGTAGGGAATGGCTTCGCCGTATTGTTTTAGGTTGAAAAAGCTCTCCCCAATGATCTTGTTGAGTTCGGAGACTTCTTCCCGATTGGATTTCGGCAATTGCTTTTTGGCCATATCGATGGCCTCATCAAATTTGCCCAGCTTGAAGTTGAGATCGGCCTGGTAATAGGACAGTTTTTCGTTGAGCAATTCCGGATCGGTGATTTGATCGAAA
Source organism: Flagellimonas beolgyonensis (assembly GCF_003992615.1). Taxonomy (GTDB): domain Bacteria; phylum Bacteroidota; class Bacteroidia; order Flavobacteriales; family Flavobacteriaceae; genus Flagellimonas; species Flagellimonas beolgyonensis. The sequence continues at coordinate 189,649 of NZ_RZMY01000018.1, read as the reverse complement.
CGCGCACTGGCTTCCGTATAATCGTCCTGCTCATACGCGATGTAGCCCAAATAATATTTGGCTTGTGAGCCATATTTTTGGGAAGTGGTCACCTTGCTCAGGTAGCGTTCGGCCTCTTTTGGTTTTTTGGAAGCATACAGGGCATACCCATTGTTAAAATTAAATCGGTCCCTGTCGCCGTAGGCCATCGATGATTCATCCACTTTTTTGTACCATTTTAGGGCATACGGGTATTTCCCCGTTTCAAAATAGTAATCGGCCACATCCAAAAATGCCGAATTGCGCTTGGTGGAGGTTGGGTATCGTTCCACAAAATCCTCCATCATTTTATCGGCCCCACGTTGGTTCAAACGGATGGCGGCGTTGGCGGCATAATAGGCACTGTTGGCCTCGGTCTCGTAATCGTTGGTTTCGGATTTTACTTTCTCAAAAATGGCCTGGGCAGCCTGGTACTGTTCACTGTTATACAATGCCAGAGCATCTTGGTAATCCTTGTTGCTGTGGGTGTAAATTTCAGTTTCCTGTGCAGAAAGTATAAAAAAAGATCCCAGGAAAATGGGAATACAAAGGAGGTTTTTTCGATTCATAGTGTTCTACGCTGTTCTCGATTGACTTTAACCATAACGTCAAAATTTAGGCCAAAGTATATTTGATGATAAAGTTGTAAAAAAATGATGGATTCACCATCGAGAATATTTTTAGAACTTAGTACCTTTCACATATAAAGCGAAATTATGCCCGAGACCGTAGTAAAATTAGAAGATGTAGCCGTATTTCAAAACGAGAACTTGGTATTGAACCATATCGACCTTGAAGTGAAAAAAGGGGAATTCGTCTATGTAATCGGCAAAACGGGCAGTGGTAAAAGTAGTTTTATGAAAACCCTGTATGCCGATTTACCGCTCAAACAAGGTACGGGACAAGTGGTCAATTTTAACCTGAAAACCCTAAAAGAAAAGGACATTCCCTTCCTGCGCAGAAAACTGGGCATTGTTTTTCAGGATTTTAAACTATTGCCGGACCGGAACGTGAACAACAACCTCCGTTTTGTATTGAAGGCCACCGGGTGGACCGATTCAAAAAAAATGGATGATAAAATTGATGAGGTCCTGAATAAAGTGGGCATGAAAACCAAAGGCTTTAAATTTCCCCACGAACTATCCGGAGGTGAACAGCAGCGTATTGCCATAGCCCGGGCCCTGCTGAATGATCCCGAATTGATCTTGGCGGACGAGCCCACGGGAAACCTAGATCCCCAGACCAGTGTGGAGGTTATGAAAGTGCTGCAGGACATCAATCAAAATGGGCGTACCATCATCATGGCCACGCACGATTATGCCCTGATTTTGAAATATCCGCACAAAACCTTAAAATGTGATGGCAGCAAAGTTTTTGAGGTCATCCAGAAAGCAGTCTAGAAATTGGACGATCTCCGAACCTTGAGAACCCGCATTATTAAAGCAACAAAAGTTTTTGTTTCTTTGTCTAACTAATCTACAACTCCAAATATGGAAATTCTTGGTATCGATATTGGCGGCTCTGGCATAAAAGGCGCCTTGGTTAACGCCGAAACCGGTGAAATGCTAACCGAACGCTTTAGAGTAGCAACCCCAAAATCGAGAAAGCCGGAAGACATGGCCAAAGTTGTTGCACAAATTGTGGAACACTTCAACTACAAAGGCCCGGTTGGCTGTGGATTTCCTTCCATTGTAAAAAACGGAGTTTGTCTTTCTGCCGGTAATTTACATCGCAGTTGGGTAGGTGTCAATATCGACGAATTGTTCACGGAGCATACCGGTCAGGAGTTCACTGTGCTGAATGATGCCGATGCAGCAGGATATGCCTCCATGAACTATGGTGTTGGCAAGGGACAGACAGGATTGGTGATCATGATCACCATTGGAACCGGTTTGGGCAGTGGTGCCTTTTTTAATGGGGTGCTCATCCCCAACTTTGAACTGGGTCAGATTCCATACAAGAAATACAACAAGATTGAAAAATGGGCTGCAGCTTCGGCCAAAGACCGTGAAAATCTAACTCTAGAAAAATGGGGCAAACGGTTCAATAAGTTCCTGCATTATGTGGAATTGATCGTTAGTCCCGACTTGATCATTGTAGGTGGCGGTACGTCCAAAAAATGGGAGGAATTCAGTCACTTGATCACCATAGAGACCAAAGTGGTGAAAGCCGAACTGATGAACCACGCCGGAATTATAGGAGCGGCCGTGGCCTGTTTACGGGAACAACACCACGGACACTTGAACGCAAAAGGCTAAACTGCCTTATTGCGTTTACGATCTACCTCTTTCAAGAAAATCTTACGCAATCGGATATGGTTGGGGGTCACCTCAACATATTCATCCTTTTGGATGTATTCCAAGGCTTCTTCCAACGAAAATTTGATGGCCGGAACAATTTTGGCCTTTTCATCGGCACCTGACGAGCGTACGTTGGACAGCTTTTTGGTCTTGGTCACGTTCACCACCATATCGTCCCCTCTGGAGTTTTCACCAATTACCTGACCTTCATAGATATCCTCTCCCGGGTCGATGAAAAACTTACCTCTTTCTTGTAATTTGTCAATAGAGTATGGTATGGCGGTCCCATTTTCCATAGACACCAATGAACCGTTCAAACGCTGGGCAATCTCCCCTTTCAACGGCTGATATTCCTTAAATCGGTGTGCCATAATGGCTTCACCTGCAGTAGCGGTCAACAATTGGTTTCTCAACCCGATGATACCGCGTGATGGAATCATGAACTCACAGATCATTCGGGACCCCTTGGACTCCATACTGATCATTTCTCCCTTACGAACAGATACCATTTCCACTGCCCTACCGGATACATCTTCGGGCAAATCGATGGTCAAATGTTCCACAGGTTCGCATTTTACCCCATCAATTTCCTTAATGATCACCTGAGGTTGGCCAATTTGCAATTCATAACCTTCACGACGCATGGTCTCGATCAAAACGGAGAGGTGCAATACCCCACGGCCAAATACCATAAATTTATCGGCACTGTCGGTTTCCTGAACACGAAGGGCCAAATTCTTTTCCAATTCTTTTTCAAGTCTTTCCTTGATGTGTCGGGAAGTAACAAACTTACCATCCTTCCCAAAGAAGGGGCTATCATTGATGGTAAACAACATGCTCATGGTTGGTTCATCTATGGCGATGGTGCGCAATTTTTCAGGATTTTCAAAATCGGCAACGGTGTCCCCGATCTCAAAACCTTCCATACCTACAATGGCACAGATATCGCCGGCAACAACTTCCTGCACTTTCTGACGTCCCAAACCTTCAAATGTAAAGAGTTCCTTCACCTTGGTCTTGATGACTTTGCCATCACGTTTTACCAATGAAATGGGCTGTCCCTCTTTCAAAGTGCCCCTTTGCAATCTTCCGATGGCGATTCGGCCTGTAAAGGAAGAATAATCCAAAGAAGTAATCAACATTTGGGTAGAACCTTGTTCCGGTTTGAACTCGGGAATATGCTCAATGACCATATCCAAAAGTGGTTCAATATTATCGGTAGGTTTTTGCCAATCCTCGCCCATCCAGTTGTTCTTGGCGGAGCCATACACGGTTGGGAAATCCAACTGCCATTCTTCGGCACCCAATTCGAACATGAGGTCGAATACTTTTTCGTGCACTTCTTCGGGTGTACAGTTTTCCTTATCCACCTTATTGATCACCACACAGGGTTTCAAGCCAAGGTCGATGGCTTTCTGCAATACGAATCGGGTTTGTGGCATGGGGCCTTCAAAGGCATCCACCAACAACAAAACCCCATCGGCCATGTTGAGTACCCGCTCCACTTCACCTCCAAAATCGGCGTGCCCGGGGGTGTCGATAATGTTGATTTTGGTGCCTTTATAGATTACGGAAACGTTCTTGGAAACGATGGTGATACCACGTTCCCGTTCCAGATCGTTGTTGTCCAAGATCAAATCGCCCTTGTTCTCATTCTCACGAAAGAGCTGGCAATGGTACATGATTTTATCCACCAAGGTAGTCTTACCGTGGTCTACGTGGGCAATGATGGCAATATTCTTGATTTTGGACATAACCTAATTTTTAAGCCCGCAAAGATACTGCTATTTTCCACTTGGCAACACACCCAAATGTTATTTTTATCTTATTGATTTTGTGAAAGTTCCAAACCTACAGACCCACACACCATCGTTTTTCACTGATGATCCATCCCAAGCTGAAGTTCACCACAGGCAGAATCTGACCTTTAAAGGGTCCTGCATAGTACCCTGCACCTACATCTATCGAAAAACTGAGGCCCGAATTGTAACTACGCTGAATGCCGTAGACCAATCCACCGTAACCGTGGACACCTTCCACCAATTGCCCTTCCACCACTCGATTGCCCGGTGAGAAAACGGCAGCAGTTGGTGCCACATAATTCCCGGAATTGCCATAAATGGACCTGCGACGATGGTAACGACCGTTAAAATTGTGGTAGAACCGATACTGTGCTGTAATGGCCGGAAAGAATTCCAAATTTTCGGTGGGATTTGCACTGGCGGGCTCCAGAGCCAATTGCCAAGCCACCCTTAAATCCAAGGTGCTGTTGACGCCCAGTCCCATTTCATACTCCAAACCCGGATTGAAGAAGTTGATCTTTATCTGACGGATTTCACAGTTTTTGCCATACTGGGCCTGTAAAAACAAACCCATGCACAAGAACAGTACAAGGTGAAAGCAACGCATTGTAGGTTAATTTGGTATTGTTATAACTGCTACTTTTTTAAAAAAGTATGCATGGACCCCACAATCTGAACGTTAAAAATCAAATTTTGGGTCTTTGGATTTTCGTTTGGTGGCCACCCATCCGAAAGTAAAGGTTACCAAAGGGCCATACCCATTGAGCACTCCATCGCCCCGGTAATACCCTGCGCCAAGTTCAGCATTGAAATTGAAACCATTATCAAAAGTTCGTTGCACACCATAGACCATTCCATAAAATCCCAAATTGAAATCCTTTGGCCCTTCGATATTGGTGGAAATGCGCAATTGGGAGAAGAATATGGCTTGGGCGGCTGCAATATAGTCTCCCGAATTACCGGAGACATTCCTTCCCTTATCGATACGTCGTTGAAAATTGTGGTAATAACGATACCTCGTATTGAGGGTCAGACCAAAAGCATATCCTTCTTCATAGGTGGCAGTGGCCAATCCCAAACTTGTGGATACACTTTGATTGCGGAAGAGTCCAAGTTCATAGGTAAATCCCGGACTAAGCAAATCAAACTTAAACTGATGTCGTTCCAAATTAATTAGATCAAAGGTCCTCCCCTTTTCATGGAATTGTGAAAAAACGGAAAAACAGCTTAAAACCATGAAGGGAACAAGGAGTAGTTTTTGGGTCATATTTGATGGTTTTGATTGTGATAAATCTAAAAAGGTTACCAAGCTTATGTAGTATATTTGTGCAAACTTTAAGAAATGGACATCACCAAAATACCGCAGATACACCACGCAACCAGTGATAACTTCTTTTTGTTGGCCGGTCCGTGCGCCATTGAAGGTGAGGATATGGCCATGCGCATTGCCGAAAAGGTGGTTTCCATTACGGATAAGTTGCAGATTCCCTATGTTTTTAAAGGCAGTTTCAAAAAGGCCAACCGTAGTCGTATCGATTCCTTTACGGGTATTGGGGACGAGAAGGCCTTGAAGATTTTGAAAAAAGTTTCGGACACCTTTAAGGTGCCTACCATCACGGACATTCATGAAATATCGGATGCTGCCATGGCCGCCGAATATGTGGATGTTTTGCAAATACCTGCCTTTTTGGTCCGACAAACGGATTTGGTCGTGGCCGCGGCCGAAACCGGTAAAGTCGTCAACTTGAAAAAAGGACAGTTTATGAGTCCGGAGAGCATGAAACATGCCGTGACCAAAGTAACGGACACAGGCAACGAACAAGTTTGGATCACGGACCGCGGAACCATGTTCGGCTACCACGATATGATTGTTGATTTTAGGGGTGTGCCCACCATGAAACAATATGCACCTGTGGTGTTGGATGTAACGCACTCCTTACAGCAACCCAATCAATCCTCTGGAGTAACGGGTGGTCGACCTGCACTGATCGGCACCATGGCACGGGCAGGAATCGCTGCCGGTGTAGACGGACTGTTCATGGAAACCCATTTTGATCCCGCCAATGCCAAAAGCGATGGTGCCAACATGTTGGATCTAAGTTTATTGGAAAAATTATTGACCGATTTGACCGCTATTCGAAAGACCATCAACTCCCTATAAATTCGAATTTCCCTCCTATTCAAAAAATTAACCTTTTGATTTTTAATGGTTTAAAATTTTATTGATTTATTATTTATAATTAGTCTAAATATATTTTGGATAAAATGATATTGGCACATACATTTGCCTTGTTATTTATTTAGACTAATTTAAAATAATAAAATGAAACCAATATTATTCCTATGCAGTCTCATGATATGCACGGCCATACATGCGCAATACGGTAGTCTTAACGGAAAGGTTACCGATTTCAACAACAAACCCCTTTCCAATGTCAACATAGCCATTTCGCATACCAGTCTGGGTACGACCACGAATGAAACTGGTGATTATGTCATCAGCAATTTGGCTCCGGGCACCTATACCCTAACCTTTTCAATGGTAGGCTTTGCTACCCAACAGGTATCCGTTTATGTTAAGGGTGGAGAATCCACAAGCATTGCTACCATTATACTATCAGAAGCACAGGAACAGCTTAACGAAGTGGTGGTTCAAGGTGAAATGGTGAACAAATATACCCGCCCAGCCAGTGTCTACGTTTCCAAAATGCCGCTAAAGGATATTGAAAACCCACAGGTCTACAATTCCATCACCTCCGAGCTGCTCCAAGATCAAGTGGTAACAAATTTTGACGATGCACTAAAAAACGCTCCGGGCATTGATAAGCTTTGGGAATCCACAGGTAGGGGCAATGATGGTGCCGGTTACTTTTCACTGCGTGGTTTTCCCGTGCAACCGACCATGATCAACGGCTTGCCCGGATTGACCAACGGGAGTCCAGATCCTGCCAATATCGAATCCATTGAAGTCATCAAAGGCCCATCTGGCACCTTGTATGGTAGCAGCTTGATTTCTTATGGGGGATTGATCAACATCAACACCAAAAAACCATTCTTCGGTTTTGGTGGGAACATCTCCTACACTTCCGGTAGTTACGGCTTGAACCGGGTAAGTGCCGATGTGAACACCACTTTGGGCACGCAAAACAATATTGCCCTTCGTGTGAACACTTCATACCACACACAGAACAGCTACCAAGATGCAGGATTCAGAAAATCGTTCTTCTTTGCACCCTCCTTGGCGTTTCAGGCGAATGACAGACTTTCGTTCAACATCAACACAGAAATCTATAACGGTAGGAGCACCAATCAAACCATGTTGTTCGTGGACCGTGGTTCACCCCTACGCGTGACCAATTTGGATGAATTGGGCTACGACTTTAAACGCTCGTACACCAGCAACGATCTATACATCGATACCCCAACCTACAGTTTTCAAGGTCAGATGAACTACATCTTGAGCGATTCTTGGACCTCCCAGACCGTTTTTTCCAGATCTAATGCCAAGTCCGATGGTTACTATTCCTATTTGTACGAAGTCACCTCAACGGTGGAATCCCTTTCAGGTGGCGCCATTAACGATGGCATTATTTTGGGGCGCTACACCAGCAACCAAAATTCCGAAACCTTGGGAACCGACATACAACAAAACTTTATCGGGGATTTTATGATCGGAAACATGCGGAACCGTCTGGTCGTCGGTTTGGATTATCTGAAAACCCGAACGATCAATAACAGCACGGGCTATGGGAACCAAGGCTTTATTTATGTGGGATCCAATCCGGATGAGTTCCAAGCGGTGGCCCCTGCCCTGCACGAATATTTCGGAACGCCCATGGGAACAGGCCCTTACGACTCTGGGGTATTGACACAGGCTGGTGCCGATGCAGGAATCGCCACATTGGCCAACCCAGGTGCCCAATTCAGCGAAGCGGAGCAGGAAATTTTCAGCGCCTACGCTTCCAATGTCCTCAATCTATTGCCAGAACTGTCTGCCATGGCGAGTTTGCGCGTGGATCGTTTCTCCAATGACGGATACAACCAGACGGCTTTTTCTCCCAAATTCGGATTGGTGTACCAACCCATTTTGAACAAAGTAGCCTTGTTCGCCAATTATATGAACGGATTCAGCAACGTGGCTCCGGTAACAGAACTGACCAACGGAAACCCTTCGGTACGGGCATTGAACCCGGAACAAGCCAACCAGTTTGAGGTCGGAACCAAATTGAACTTGTTCAACGATAGACTTTCTGCCACGTTGAGCTACTACGACATTACCGTAAGCGACATGGCACAGCGCATCGATACCGATGCCAACAACTATTTCTTCACCCAAGATGGCAAACAGACCAGCAAAGGTTTTGAAGCGAGCATTATTGTATCCCCGGTTGACGGGTTGAACATTGTTGCGGGATACAGCTATAACGACAGTCAATTGGTGGCAGGAGATGCCAGCTTTACCGGTTTTAGACCCGAGAGTGCCGGCCCCATGAATTTGGCCAATGTATGGGCAAGCTATCTATTTACCGAAGGTGCCCTGGAAAACTTTGGACTTGGATTTGGAGGAAACCATGCCAGCGAGAACAAAATCTTCAACAGGACCAACGGTACGTTCACCATTGACGCGTATACGATTTTGAATGCATCTGCCTTTTACGATGCCGGGAACTTTAGAATCACCCTAAAGTTGGACAACATTGCGAACCAAGATTATTACAAAGGCTGGTCCACCATCAGCCCACAAAACTTGAGAAGTCTGTCAGCCAATCTTACTTATAATTTCTAAGAACAACGAAATGAAACAACTAAATGCAACCTTATTGTTCATTGTCCTGCTCTGGATTTCCAAATACATTGTGGAGACCACGACCAAGGAAGAAATTCCTGGTTCTGATAATGGTGTAGACTACAAGTTTATTTGGCACTGTGCCACACAATGTGTTATCAGATAAGTCATGGTCACGCTGATTGTAGCACTCACTTTTATGGCCTTTTACCTGTTGTACGGCACATCAAAAAAAATGGCCGCAGTAGGTGATTTGGGCTTGGAAAAATGGTCAGCTGAAAATCAAAAAGTTTCTCAATGGGTCAGTTTGGTCCTGATGATCTTATCATTGGGGCTGAGCTGCCACTATTGGGGGCTAGGTTCGGGTACGTTTACCTTTTTCATTCTTTTGATGACAGTGGCCAGTTTAACCCTACTATTGGCACCCTTGCGATTGCTGAACCGTCGTTTTTTGGGACTCCTTTTTTCAGTTGCCCTATTTTTTGAAACCTTCTTGTTCTAACTATGCCGGCAAATAATAAATATTTGACCCCGTCGCCCTCGCAACGATTTGCCAAAATAACAGCTGCCATTTTGGGCGGACTTATGGTGTCCATCCTTTTCCATATGGCCTTGGCCAGTTGGTTCAATCCTGTTACGGTGATCATTACCAGTACCTTTTCTGCCTTCATCCTTTGGGCCATTTTAATGGTGGTTGCCTTTTTGGGCAAAAATGGTTGGAAAGTGTGGGGCATGTACCTTTTGGCCAGTCTGGCATTCTTTATCCTATTCTATTTCGGAAATCAAACCAACCCAATTGTTTAAACCCATGGGAAACCGCATTTACAATATTTTGTTCCATACCCATACCGTAAGTGGCATTGTGATCAGCGTAGCACTCTACGTTATATTTTTTACCGGTTCCTTCTCCTTTTTCAGGGATGAAATTGCCAATTGGCAACGTGGACATGCCGTAAGCCAGGAAGATGCATTGCCGGGAAGTGTGGACGAACATCTGACCAACCTTTCCCAAGATTACAATTTGTATGGTAGGGACGTGGAGTTACGACATTATTATAACGAAAGAAGTATTTCTGTCAACTTAGGGGCATCCAAAGATGCATTGGCATCGGAAGTGGACAAAGTACCCGTATTCTTCTATCTCGACCCCAAAACCCAGACCAAAACCAAGGATTATGCAAGCCATTATCATTTGGGGGAATTTCTGTACCGCCTACACTTTTTAGATCAAATCCCCTACCCTTACGGCCGTACCTTGGCCGGATTGGTGGCCTTCTTTTTCCTTTTTGCCATCATCACCGGAATTTTGGTGCATTGGAACAAGATCATTTCCAACTTTTATACTTTTCGTCCTTGGGCCAAAATCAAAACCCTATGGACAGACGCCCATACCGCTCTCGGGGTGATAGGATTCCCGTTCCAGTTCGTATATGCCGTTACGGGGGCCTTCTTTTTATTGAAAGGCATTTTGGTTTTTCCGATGGTGATGGGTCTGTATGATGGCGACCAAAACCAATTGTTTGAAGATTTGGAGTACAACCATCCTGTTTACGAATTCCAGAACCAAAAATTGGACAAGGCCATCCATTTGGATGCATTTGTCCAGCAGATAAAAGCGGACTGGGGCGATTTTCGGGTTACCGAGACCCATATTTTCAACTATGGGGACCAAAATATGCATGCTGCCATTAGTGGATACCTCGGTTACGAAACCAAGTTGAACGGTTTGGGGTACCGCGTTTACAAAGTTGCCGACGGTACCATCGCGCAGGAAAAAACACCTATTGGCCCAACTTCGTATTTGGATGGTGTAAAAAATATGATGTTCCACCTTCACTTTGGCGATTATGCAGGTTATGGACTCAAAGTGATTTCATTTATCCTCGGATTGGTTTCTTGCTTTGTGATTTTATCTGGAATTATGATTTGGCTGGTGGCCCGCGACAAAAAGAATATTCCCGAAAAACGGCGTAGGTTCAACCAACAAGTGGCCAATTGGTACATGGCCATCTGCCTTACCCTACTACCCGTTACCGCTCTGGAATTTATCCTGGTACAGTTCGCTCCAGAAGTGAATAGGGGTTTCCTCTACCAAACGTATTTCCCGATTTGGTTGTTGGCCGCAGCGTTCTTCATCTGGAAAAAGGATATCGCTTTTACCAATAAATGGACATTGATTTCTGGTGGTATTTTGGGATTGATGGTTCCGATCGCGAATGGAATGACATCGGGCAATTGGATGTGGGTGGCCTTTCAAAAGGGGTATCAACACCTCCTTTTGGTGGATTTGCTTTGGTTGCTTTTGGGTAGTGTGTCACTCTGGATTGCTTACTACAAACTGAGAATTAAACGGTCCGAACTGGTCCCAACCAAAGGTTGATCATTTCCAAAACCCCTTGTGGTTCACAGCAGCGGCCTCTTGGAGTACTTCAATACATATATCGGCATCGAGGTCGTCCAATGTAAAATACCGCAAGGATTTCATCACCTTTCGGCCTTCGGTTACCATTTTATCTTGATGTACCGTTAAATGGGCGGAGCTCCAAAACCCAACATCCACATACCCTTTTTTACGGGAAACATTGAAATAACAAAAGGGTTTTCCGTTCAAATAATAAAACGGCAATCTGTATTTATATTTCAAATCGATATCGGGAACGGTCGTCTCGACCAAAACTTGCAGCTCCAACAATATGCTTTTGAAGGGTTCCGCTTGATCTAGGATGTAGGCTTCGGCAGGGTTCATGACTTAAATTAAATCAATGTTCCAATATTTTGAAAATTAATTATTCCATTTGAAAATTTATTTTAACTTTGAATTTCAAAGTACTTTAAAATGGATTCGAAGAAATATTTGGACGACATCTCCCAAATCAAAGATTTGATGAATCGATCCTCCCGATTTATCTCTTTAAGCGGCCTATCCGGAATACTTGCCGGTGTGTACGCCATTACGGGCGCTTTGGTGGCCTACTTCTTTTTATTGCCACAAGATGATAGTTATGTCGTAATTCATGGCTGGAATTTCAAATTGATTGTCGGCATACTGATCACCGTGGCGGTATTAAGCTTCGTTTCAGCCTATTTATTGACCACGCGAAAGGCGAAAAAGAACAACGAAAAAATTTGGGACGATACTACCAAAAGATTGCTCCTCAATTTTTTTGTCCCTCTGGTTACTGGGGGCATTTATATCCTCATCAAGCTAAACAGCCAACATTATGGTCTAACCGCCTCGTTAATGCTTATTTTTTATGGTCTGGCCTTGGTGAACGCATCTAAATATACCATTGGCACGGTACAATATCTTGGCTATACCCAAATTGTGCTTGGTTTGATTTGTGCTGCCATGCCTGGATATGGTTTTTGGTTTTGGGTCGTAGGTTTCGGAATTTTGCACATCGTTTACGGAAGCATCATGCATTTTAGGGAGGAAAAGGCATAACGTGGGACTAATTGACAACATAAACAAGCTTTTTGACCATCGCATTCGTCTGGGCATCATGTCCATACTTATGGTGAACGATGATGTGGACTTCAATAGGCTCAAGGAGCTTTTGGATGTAACCGATGGAAATTTGGCCAGCCACACAAAAACTTTGGAAAAAGCTGATTACATAAAAATTGAAAAATCATTCATAGGAAAAAAACCAAATACAAAATACATGATTACCCGATTGGGCAAAGAAGCTTTTAAAAAACATATTGATGCCTTGGAGCATCTTATCAGAAACCAAGAATAATTTTTTTATCAATTCACTTTGTATTTCAAAGTACTTTAATTTTATAAATATGACACCACAAAAACGAATTGGCAATTGGCTAAAAAACTCCATCTCAGCAAAAATGATAACCGTAGGATTTCTGATCCTTATCTTATTGATTCCACTAGGTTTTGTTGATGACCTAATACGGGAACGAGGACAAAGACAGCGGGAAGTTATTTCCGAAATCAATACCAAATGGGGAGAAGAGGTAATTATAAATGGCCCTATCCTAAAGGTACCCTACCATCAGTACGTAGAAGAAAAGATATATGATGAAAAGACCAAAACCTATCTTAAAACCAAAAATGCAGTTAGGCACGAGGCCTTTTTCTTTCCAAATGAACTCAAGATCAATTCCAATGTTACAACACAACCTTTGGAACGTGGTATTTACAAATCCGTTGTTTATACTTCAAATTCCAACCTAAAAGGAACTTTCTCCGATCTCAACTTTTCGGAAAAGGAGATTGATGCAGAGGATATACTTTGGGACAAGGCGACGATTTTGTATAAGGTGAGCAATTTAAAAGGCATACGTAATACCGTTGCCATCAACTTTAACAATCACAGCTATAACTTGAAACCAAAGTTTGACAACGCATATATGAATACGCTTGAATCCAATTTTATAATCAACTTGGAAGAAATTCAAAACAACAGTTTGGATTTCGAATCAAACATTACCATAAACGGCAGTAATCGTTTACAATACATCCCTGTTGGCAAGGAAACTATTGTGGCAATGCAATCCAATTGGCACTCCCCTAGCTTTAATGGAAATTTTTTACCTAACACAAAAGGAAAGAAGATTTCAAAAAACGGATTTGAAGCCGAATGGAAGGTTTTGGAAACCAACAGAAGGTTTGGACAATCCTTTTTTGACAATCTTCCGGATTTAACCGATTTTGCCTTTGGGACCGAATTTTTGGTGCCTGTGGATGATTACCAAAAGACCTCACGTACAAGTAAGTACGGATTTATGATAATTGGACTAACGTTGTTGGTTTTTCTGTTGATTCAGATCAGTAGTAAAATTCCCATTCATCCTTTTCAATACTTGATGATTGGTCTGGCATTGGTCTTGTTTTATACACTTTTGATTTCTATTTCCGAACACAAAAACTATCTTTTTGCTTACGTTGTTTCCGGAATTGCAATTGTTTCTTTGATAACAGTTTATTCCCGGTCAATTCTGAAAAACACAAAATTTACACTATTGATCTTGGGCTCCATGTTGGGACTATACTCTTTTATTTTTGTAATTATACAGTTAGAAGATTATGCACTTTTAGTAGGTAGCATTGGGCTTTTTACAATCTTGGCCACCATAATGTTTACCTCAAGAAAAATTGATTGGTCAGGCCAACTGGACAATTGATAAAAATTGAACTGCTCTGGAGTTTCCAGAGCAGTTCAATTTTATCTACGTTTAAACATCATTTTCACCAATTTCATCAAAATCAGGGCAACAACACCCACAACCAATCCTAAAATAAAGTCTTTGAGCAAAGTGGGGAGCCCAGGAAATAAATGATGAAAGAATTCGATATTGTGGTTAAATATGCCCCCCGAGACCAATAAGAGTGCCAGGGTACCCACCACGGAAAGTGTTTTGATAATAATGGGGAGCGCCTGTACCAACGCCTTACCCACCTTATCGGAAAAACTATCGTCCTCCCCATTGAGGTTAATCAGTCGATACCCGTAATCGTCCATTCGAACGATCAAGGCCACAATGCCATATACCCCTACGGTTGCCAAAAGTGCCACCACGGAAACGGTCACAATCTGAATGGTCAGGGTTTCGTTGACCACCGTGCTCAATGCGATGATTACAATCTCAATGGAGAGTATAAAATCAGTGACTATGGCCTGTTTGATTTTCTTTTTTTCCAATTCTGGCAAATCCTCCTCAGGAATATCGATGGGATCTTTGGGACTCCCCTCCTCCTTTCGATGGAAAAAAAACTCGTACACCTTTTCCGCTCCTTCGTATGCCAAATAAACACCCCCTAAAATGAGTATTACGGTAATGGCAACCGGCAAGTAGGCACTCAACAAAAAGGCAATGGGCAGAATGATCAATTTGTTCAAAAAAGAGCCCTTGGTAATGGCCCAGAGTACCGGAATTTCCCTACTGGATAAAAACCCTGTGGCCTTTTCGGCATTCACGGCCAGGTCATCACCCAATATACCCGCCGTTTTTTTGGTAGCGATTTTGCTCATGGAAGCTACATCATCCATGAGTGCGGAAATATCATCCAATACCGCAAAAAATCCAGAAGACATACTATAGTTTTACGATTCGTGTTCAGTAAATGGTCGATGGCAAAATAACGCATTACTCTTTAAATTGCATAGCGAATCCAAATAAAGCAGACCTCTTCCTACCTATACGCCTTGTAATGATAGTAGTGTGGCGACCCATATGATCACCGAGGAAAAGAAAATTCCAACGGTATTGGCCGCAAATGCCCTGCGTTTTTTCATTTTGAACAGATAGGCTGCAATACTTCCTGCATAAACCCCTGTTCCCGGTAACGGAATCATTACAAAAAGAACGATTCCCAAAAAACCAAAACGCTGGATTTTATCGCCCGAACCCTTTTTGGCCCTTTGACCCACAAATACAGCTGACTTTTTGTAGAAACGCCATTTGAGCAAATACCGATTGATATGCTCCAAGAAGAGCATCATAATAGGAAAGACCAGAACATTGGCCAAAAAGCACGCAACAAAGACCCAATACTCATTCAATCCTTGGTACATGCCATAGGGAATGCCCACTTTGGCCTCCCCAAACGGGGATAAGCTCCAAAGAATCGCTATGATAAAATCTTCGTGCAAAATGCAATTTTTTTAAGCTGCCAAACCTAGTAAGTAATTTATGCACAAACACCATTCTGTTCCTTAAATATTTATTAATTGTGATTTGTCCCATCCATTCTGCAACCTTTGGGTTAAGCAAATCATCACAAGGTTAATTGATTGTAAAATGGATGGGGCGGCGTTGAAATACACCCAATTGTTTCCTAGCTTTGGAAAAACCGCCCATATGAAAATCCAATTCCATTTTATCGCTTTGTTTTCTACCGTGCTTTGTTTGGCACAAGAACATTCACACCAAAGTTCCAGAGCTCTAGAATTTCCCGATGTACCGGGATTCGTAACCTTGAAGACCGATTTGCACCAACACACCGTTTTTTCCGATGGGAATGTTTGGCCCACCATTCGCGTTATGGAAGCCCTTCGGGACAATTTGGATGTGATTTCGCTTACCGAACATATTGAGTACCAACCCCACAAGGCGGATATCCCACATCCTGACCGCAATAGGTCCTACGAACTCGCCCTACAGGAAGCCAAGGACCACGACCTGATGATCGTGCATGGCTCCGAAATTACCCGAGAAGCCCCGATGGGGCACAACAATGCCATTTTTATTACGGATGCCAATAAACTTTTGCACGATAAAGCAGCAGATGCGTTTGCCGAAGCCAAAATCCAGGGGGCCTTTGTGTTTTGGAACCACCCAGCTTGGTATGCCCAATCGCCACAAGGCAACCCAATCTTGAGTGATTTTCAAAAAGAACGTATAAAAAATGGGGAATTGCATGGCATTGAGGTCATCAATACTGGGGACTATGCCGAGGAATCGTTGGCCCTAGCCTTGGAGCACAACCTGACCATAATGGGTACCAGTGACATTCATGGACTTATCGATTGGGACTATGTGGAAAAAGGCCATACAAGACCAATAACGTTGGTATTTGCCAAGGAAAGAACTCCGGAGGCACTCCGAGAGGCCCTGTTGGCCGGACGGACGGTAGCCGTTTTCAATTCCCTTTTGGTGGGCAAGGAAGAAAACTTGATTCCCTTGCTCAAAGCCTCCGTAGTGGTGGAAAATGCAAAATACATCGGTAGCACCTCCATTTTGAAAGTTACTTTAAAGAACATAACCAGCAGTGACTTTATCTTTGAAAACCGTATGCCGTACACATTCTATTCCAGTTCACCCGTTTTTACAATTCCTGCGGGAGGAAGCAAAACATTGAACATTAAAACATTGGAAAAGAAAACCTCCATCCTATTGAAGTTAAAAGCGTTGGGCGCTTACACGGCACCGAAGGTACAACCGGAAATCAGTTGGGATATTACCGTAGAGGATTGATCTAGCCTACGGGATTAAAGCTTGATCCATTGATTTCAATATCGAAATCGGGCAAGATTTTTTGGATAATGTCCATGGGCGTTTTTTCGGAAATCCAGACCCATTTTTTCTGAAGGTCCACATCAAAATGAAAGCTGGAAAAATCCCCTAGGCTGTCGCCATCAATTTTTTTGAGCAAAAACTTCGTGATTTTTGGCCTGAGGCTGTATTCCATATCGATACAGGCTCTTTTTGTAGATGGATTTTCATCCCCGGAAATCAACCAATTAAAATGCACTTTATTGAACTAGGACGAACAATATACTAAAAAACGATCTTCGTCCAACCTATTTTATCTTTCAATCGTTGAATGTTTCAATCCTTCCCATCAACGTAATCCTGTAGATAGGCATAACGTGTTGTCAACAGACCATTTTGGGTCATTCGGGCGCGTTCCAAAATTCCATCCTCATCGTTATTGAAAAAAGCAGGGATTACATACTTGGAAAACGCCTCGCCGAAACCGTTGCTGGCATCCCGTGGCAATTCGCAGGGCAAATTGTCCACCGCCATTACAGCGATAGCGTTCGACTCTTTAAAATCGGTTTCAGATTCGGTTTGGGGATCATACCCATAAATGGGATCGGCAATGGTGGAAGGTCTAATGGTCGAAGCCACCGGACCATCGATATCGCAGCTCACATCGGCAACCACCTTGATCTTGAAATCGGGTTGTTTGGCATCTTCCCTGGTGTATAGATAGGGTGCACCATCCCCATAAAAATGGCCCGCAATATAGAGATCGGTCACCCGCGCAAAACGGAAAAAATTGGACCGGTACTCTTGGGGATTCTTGAAAAAATCTTCTTTGCTGCCTCGCACCCCATCTTTTCGTTTGTTGTATTCGGAGGCATCGATTTGGCAATAGACAGGCTCGTTAAAGGTCTTCTTCAAATAATCGTCGACCCCTACCCGTTTCATGCCCATGCCATCGAGCATTTCTTTGGCGCCCATACCGACCCGTCCCCTACCCGTCAATAAAATTTTAATGTTGGGCAATTGCAATTTTCGGAGTTCGGCAATCAGTGCTTGTTGGTCCTTCAAGGTTTCCGCCTTCGGCATTTGGTACAGGTCAAACTTTAAGCCGTACGCCCTAAACCCATTGTAAGCGCCAACTATACCCGCGTAACGGCCAAAAGCGACCAAACGTTGTCCTTTTTGGTTGGTGATCACCTCATGATCGTACAGTTCGATGTTCTTTTCCAAAATGGCACGGAGCAGCTCCCGATTGTAGGGCTGTTTTTTAATGGTATGGGAAAAAAAGAAATACTTTTTGTTGGGAATCAAAGCTTCGATAGGTACCTCCTTAACACCTAGAAGCACTTCACAATCCTCCATGGAATCGACCACCGGCAGTCCTACATTGTGGTATTCGGTATCGGTAAAGACCCTTATCGGGGAAGACTCCACGTAAATTTCAGCTTTAGGAAATTTTGAAAGGACATTTTGACAGGCTTGTGGAGACAGCACTACCCTGCGATCGGGGGGATTCTTGCGTTCGCGTATGATTCCGAATTTCATAAATGGTTTTGGTATAATTGTTGACCAAAATAAGAGGTTTGCAAAGGGTAAACAAACTTTTTATCTTTTGATCGATATGGTTACCTTTGCCGACCGCGTTAGGGATAGAGGCAAGTACCCTGTACAGCCGATAGCCCGACCCTCGAGTATTCGAGGGAACGCCCACACTTCGACAGAGTTCATACTGAGCGTAGTCGAAGTACTTAGTGCAGGCTAAGTTCTTTGATAAAAAATGAGAATGCGTTTAGGCCCTTCGACTTCGCTCAGGGCATAATTCGTTTACGGTAGGCCCAGCTTACCTAACTCATTATGGGGCCGACCGGTTTTGACAGCGAGACCAATGGCGATGTAAGCATGCCGAGCGCTGGGATATAGCTCGTTAATCTCATGTTTCACACTTTTAATTGGCGAAAATAATTACGCTCTTGCCGCATAATCTGAATTATAGTAGGATTTGCCTCGTCCCTACAAGGTAGGGAAGCGAGATGTTCCTGAATAGCCCTTGTTGGCGGCGATTCGTAAAGGAGCACCAAAAAAGTCAACATAGCGATCGTATGGCTTCGATACGGTCGTAAAACTTTAGAAGCTAAGCGTACGATAGGCGGTTTTCGGTCGGTCGTGCGTCGACAACCAAACGAAGACTACGCATGTAGAAAGCATGGTTATTGCTTGTTTGGACGAGGGTTCGAATCCCTCCGGCTCCACCTACGCCCTCCGTAGCTTTGAGTTTAACGAAAAGCGAAGGAGGGCTTCTTTTTGTATTCAACCTCCTTTTTATTCTGAACATTTTGGGCTTCGGAGGACCCGTCCATCGTAACCCAAACGAACCTTTTTACTAATGAACTGGACGGTTTATATTCTTAAATGTAACGATGGTAAATTCTATACCGGTTTTACCAATAATCTAAATCGACGACTGAAAGAACACGAGGAGGGTAAATCTTTTTCAACTAGCTACAGATTACCATTTGAGTTGGTCACCTATATTGTGTTCTGTGATAAACAAAAAGCTTATGCTTTTGAAAAATATCTAAAATCAGGTTCTGGAATTGCGTTTAGGAACAAGAGATTGGTTTGAACTTCTTACATAAATTATTCATTATCAATACAATGGTATAAGTGTCAACTTATTGTGTGACACCTTTCTCAACTTTATGTATTTCCTTTGGAAAAACAACTCCCAAATCAATCAATATGGAAAAATTCAAAGTCATTGAGCTTGAAAACCTAGACCTCCGCTTGGAAACCTATTTTGGTTCGTTGATTCCCCAAAAAAGAGATTTTAGTGCCAGCAATGTACGGTTTAAAGGATATCGTGACCTACTTTTTAAAGTAGAGTCGTTGCTCAATGTCTGTATTTTGGCCTTGGACAATCCCAACTCTGGCAACCATAAGGATATTGTAGAACCGGATGTTTGCATTCTATCTGTTTTGGAAATGGCTGTGCAATTGATACCACATGAAGAGGCCGAATTTTTGGATGAAGTTAGAGAGCATATCGGTGAGAAAAGGGAAGCATAAACTTGCATTTTGACCTGGCATACCTTAACCATTAACGTAATGCTTTACACTGGGGTTCCCATTAAAACTGTTGGGCAAAACTTTTAGAGTACAAGAATCTGCTAACAATCTAGCATTATGCCAAGATTATGGATAGAATGCTGAGTGAGGATATGCGGTTTTGAAAGAAAATTTGTTAAGCATTCACCAAGTCACGGCAAACAGCCACAAATTATAGCAATCACTAATTGGAGTTTGAAAATTCAACAAAATGGCATAACTCATTTTTTGACATCCAACTTTTTCAGCGCTCCTTTAAATTTCTTGGTTACTACGGGTTATCATTCTTTTGTTTTGTAAACAAACGGATTAAAAAAATTAAAGACGGTATCAATTGTGATTATCAGAAGTTAGCTGCCAACTTAATTATTCCAATGATTCTCAAAAATCATGGATCCAGGCAAAATGCTCCCTTATGATTTGATCTTTGTTATGATCCAAATAATCCAAAAAAGCCACTGCCGCTGGGGAAAGTTTCTTTGATTTCAACCATATCAGGTTCCAGTTGGTAGTGATGGGCAAACCGTTTACCTGCACAATTTTCAAATCATGGTTACGGAGTGCATTTTTGATGCCGATCAAGGGCATAATGGAACAGCCCAAACCCGAAATCACGGCTTGTTTCACCGCCTCATTGGAGGTAAGCTCCATTTTCTTGACCACGGCATAATTGTTCTTTTCAATAAAACCCTCCATGGCATTTCGGGTGGCGGAGCCTGGCTCCCTGTATATCAAAGGTATTTTCTCAAACAATCTTCGTTTATTGATGGTTTTGGGCAACTCCCGGCCATAATCGCTTACATAAAACAATTTATTGGGCATGAGCTCCACCCGCTCCACTTGCAATTTGTCCGGCAATACCGAAACGAGGGCAAAATCCACTTCATTCTGCTCCAAACTGTGTACCACCATCGATTTGTTGGTCACATCCATCACCAACTCCACTCCCTCATTTTTTCGCATGAAATCGGACATAAAAAAAGGCATCACATACTTACCTGTTGATACCACGGATATCTTCAACCTCCCGGAAAGTTTCCCTTGATAGGCCAGGGTTCGATAGTTGATCTCGTGCACCTCATTCAGTATTTTTTCCGCGGCACCGGCTATTTCCTTACCAAAATCGGTGATAAAAAGCCTTCTGCCCACCACCTCGGTAAGGGGAATGGGGAACTGATCTTGAAAATTTTTCAACTGAATTGATACCGCAGGTTGGGTCAAATGAAGGGCTTCCGAAGCCTTTGTAATGCTCTGCAGTTCAGCTATTTTCAAAAATATTTGAAGTTGGTGCAATGTATAATTCATAAATTATATTAATATATAACATTATAAATATAAATAAAAATTAATGATTAATATGCCCAACCTTTGCACGCAGAAAATCTAAAAAACAAAAAAGCATGGAAACCAAAGAATTGACCCAGACCACAACAGACCAACGCACCATTGAACTGGTCAAAGGATTGTTCACCCCAACCGAAGCTTCGGACGTCATTATCTCTTTGATTGATGAAAAAATCAACTTTCACAAAATACAACGGCTAAAAATATGGGAGGGCAACCATCACAGCAAAACCAATCTGTTGGACAACCGTATTGAAGAATTGGAGCAGGAAAAGGCAACTGCACGTCGCATTGTTGATATGGCTAGGAGCCAAGGTAAAAATGTAAGGATCAGTGGCATTTTGAAGATGCATCTCGAAGACTGATTGCTGGCTACACCATTTCAAATTCGATAAATCTTAAAAACAACACAAAATGCAAATCAACAAAGACACAGTAACCAAAGGTTTAGGCATAGTTTTCACGATTGCCTTAATCGTGCTCTCTTACGTAAACGGTTCCATTTTCCTCGACCAAATCCTAATGTGCTGCTTTATACTGGCAGTGGTACTTTTTGCCCGGTTGCGTAGCGGTGTTAAAAAAGTATCCGTCGAAAAGGAACAAACCAATCATTAAATCCAAGCATGGAGACCATCACCATTCAACACAAAACCCAAAAGGCCGTCACCGGAAAAAAACCGTTGATCGCCAAAATAATCCCATCCCTGTTCTGGGCCTTGTTCCTCGGCAATCTACTGTATACGGTGCTGCTGTACCCTAACTTTCCAACAGGAAATATAGAGCACTTCATTCGTTTCAATGGTTTTTCGCAGCTACTGTGGGCCACGGTTACGTTCTTTGCTGCCATTGTAAGCTACTATGCCAGTACCTATTTCAAGCACAGAGCACAATTGTCAAGTTTTATGTGGCACTGTTTGGCCTTCACCTTCAGCGTAATGTTGTTGGTCGTTTCGGAGCACGTGGGCTTATTGATCCTTAGCTGGTTGCTGATGGGTCTCTTTATGTCGAGGCTGATCGGACTGGATTCCACCTGGGGCGAAGCCAGGCAAGCCAAAGGGTTTTCCAGAAGCTATTTTCTTGTGGGCAGTCTTTTATTGGGAATCGGGGTATGCTTGCCCGCATTTTATGTAGGCAGCTATTCCTTAAGCACCATTCTAGCAAAATTGGATGGGATTCCCAATGTAATTTTACTGGTATCCACTGTGTGCATCATTTTGGCTGCACTCATACAATCTGCCATTTTCCCCTTTCATAAATGGTTACTTTCGGCCATGACAGCACCTACACCCGCTTCAGCGCTTATGCATGCTGGATTTGTGAACGGCTCAGGTATTCTGTTGACCTTGTTCGCCACCCTCTTATTAGCCACGGATTCATTAGACATCCTTTTCATTATCGGAGGGCTCACAGCCATTGTAGCACAGTTTACAAAACTCATTCAGGTAAACGTAAAGCAACGTTTGGCCTGCTCCACCATTGCGCAAATGGGATTCATGATCATGCAGTGCGGCCTCGGCTTTTTCAATGCCGCAATCACGCACTTGATCCTTCATGGATTCTATAAGGCGTCGTTGTTCCTATCCTCCGGCGAGGAAATCCAACAATCCAATCCCAAAGCACCACCAATCATTCAAATCAAATGGTTTCAGGCCATTATCGTCGTCCTTTTCAGTTTGATCGGCGCTTACCTTTTTGCCCGATTGACCGGTAAGGGCATGCATTGGGACAGCGGTATTTTCTTGACACTCGTAGCATCGATTGCTGTGGGTCAGGCAACCTACAATATTGTAAAACAACAATTGTTGAGCGGATGGCAAAAACTCGTGCTTCCACCCGTACTCTTTCTTTCAGGAATCGGTATTTATGCCCTGTTGTATAATTGGGTCACCCTATTAATGGCAGACATAGCGGTGGCTTCGGTCCATATGCCGGTATCCACCTTGCAGATAGGGTTTGGGATTATCTTCCTGATCGGTTTCTTTTTGATGAAACTGGGGGTATACCGCAAAATTCCCTGGATCTACGTAAAACTGATGAATCTCTCCCAACCGCATAAAAACACCGTGTTAACGTACAAAAACGAAAACCAATGAACCAAAACGGCATTGAAAATCTAATAGCAAAAGCTTCCGAGCGTGTCGGAAAGACATGGCCACTTTATTCCTTCGTGACCTCCAATCCATTGAGCGGATATGAAAATGCTCCCTTTTTGGAAGCTGTTGAGCAGGCCGGTGCAGTTTTTGGCTGCCAAGTCTTCCCCAAAGCGGACGTGTACCGAATGGCACTGGAAAATGGAGAGATTGTACCCTTGGAACTTGATAAACTATTAAAGGAAAAAGGGTATACCAAGTCCTTTGAGCATTATCTGGAACTGATGGACACTCCAATTGCAAAAACGGTGAAAAACCCATACCACCAACTGGACCGATCTATGGTGAAGTGGTTGTCCAGCTTTATGGATGAAGGTTTGGCCGAATGGGAAATGCCTTTTAAGGCCGAAGGGTTCTACAAGGCTTGGCGAAAATTGGTGACATACGATGGCACGATGGGAAAAGTGAAGCTATCCACTATCCCCAAAACACATGAAGCTGCTTTGGAACAATTGGTGTCCGGATATGATGAGGGGATCATCCAGGAACTCTTTATCCAACATTTGGCAGCCCTGCCGGGATGGACCGGATACATTAACCATCGTACCCAAAACCTACCCCTTTGGCAGCAAAAATATCCGATAGACCTTGCACAATATTTGGCGGTTCGTTTGTGGAGTGCAAAGCTGCTCAAACTACCCGTACTCTGGGATGCAGCTCCAACAAACCAAGACACACAACACTTCGAATTAAAACATCTGTGGTTAAAGGCATGGGAAAAATCATGGCAAAACCGTCTGGTGCACACACTGAAACAAAATGCCCCATCCGAAGAAATCGAATTGGATGAAAAAGCACCGGATGCACAATTGGTCTTTTGCATCGATACACGGTCAGAACTTATTCGAAGGCATGTGGAAGCCAATGGGAATTACGAAACCTTTGGTTATGCAGGATTTTTTGGCATCGCCATGGATTATGAAAGCCCCAAGGATGGTCATGTACACAAAGCTTGTCCGCCCATTGTTCCTTCGAGCTATACCGTCTCGGAAAAAACCATTACGGATAAAATGGAGGCCAAAAAGGTATTCGAGCGCAAGAATAGCCTGCAGATTTTTTGGAACTACTTCCTAAAACGAATGAAAAACATGCTGCCATCCACCTTCGGTTTCGTGGAAGGTGCAGGATTTTTTTACGGAATCAACCTTTTGGGCAGAACACTGGTCCCCGACTCTTTGTACAGATGGCACAACCGAAGGAAAACGTACGAGTCCATTAGCGAGCCCGAATTACATAGTTGCAATCCTTCCGACAAGGACCTAGAAATTCCGATTGAAAGCAAGACGGCCATTGTTAAATCGGCGTTTGACCTTATGGGCTGGAAACAGTTCGCTCCCTTGGTACTCTTTGTGGGTCACGGCAGCCATTCGGCAAACAATCCCTTCGGCTCCAGTTTGGACTGTGGCGCATGCGCCGCAAGCCCAGGAAGGCACAATGCCCGTATGTTGGCACAATTGGCCAATGACAAAAATGTAAGGCAAGCTTTGAAG
Organism: Flagellimonas beolgyonensis; assembly: GCF_003992615.1. Lineage (GTDB taxonomy): Bacteria > Bacteroidota > Bacteroidia > Flavobacteriales > Flavobacteriaceae > Flagellimonas > Flagellimonas beolgyonensis. The sequence goes on along the minus strand of NZ_RZMY01000018.1, from coordinate 164,701 downwards.
GAGCAATTTCAACTGGAGATTCCTGAAACCACTCTTTTTGTGGGTGCGGAGCACAATACCACCACGGATGAAATAATTCTTTTTGACGCCAATGCCCCAGAAAGCCATGAAAATGCTTTGAAAAAAATTAAAGCAAACTTGGCCAAAGCACAGGTAACGGCTACCCAAGAACGTTTGGGGACCCTCAAGAACAGTATTGGGCAAGCCCAATTCAATGCCAATTACTGGGGCGAGACAAGACCCGAGTGGGGCTTGGCCAAAAACGCAAGCTTTGTGATCGCTCCGAGAACAATGACACAAAACCACAACTTGGATGGTCGTTGCTTCCTCCACTCCTACGATTGGAAAATGGACAAAAAAGGTACTGCCCTCGAGGCCATTATGCAGGGGCCCATGGTGGTCACCCAATGGATCAACAACCATTACTACTTTTCCACGGTAGACAACGAAAAATTTGGCGGGGGCACCAAAACCACACACAACGTTACCGGTAAATTTGGGGTGGTTCAAGGAAACGGTGGTGACCTAAAAATGGGACTGCCTTGGGAGTCACTTTTTGATGGGGAAAACAACCCCTATCATAAACCATTACGGTTGTCCGTGGTGATCCAAGCGCCACTAGACCGAGTTACCTCGATACTGTTTAATAACGATGGATTAAAGTCCCTACTCGACAACGAATGGATCTATTTGATCGTGATAGATCCCGAAAAAGGCATGTCGTCATTTGTATATGACAAACGACACATTTGGCTAGAGAGGGAAGAAACGGCAACCCCTTCCAAAAAGGAGAACAGAATCATTGAGGAAGTCATGCTTTAAGTATTTTGAATTAGGTTTAAGTAGCATTGGCATGAACAATTGGCCCTTTGGATATTGCATAAATACCAAGGGGCTTTTTTAAAAATAAAATTTTTCAGAATCCACAGTTTTCCCAAGTGGGATATTTCAAACCACAATACGCGGCCAACACCAACAAAAGGCCTTCAAAATGGTACTCCGTCCCTTAAATCGTTTTGTTAACTTAGCGTGACGATTTGTAACCAATGAGTGCCCCAAACCCCATTTTAACCACTATTATTTTTGTTTTTGCCCTGCAAGCCATGGTATTGGGTGTGTTGTTGATCTTAAAAAGACCCCGAAAACAAGCCCATGTTTTCCTTTCCTTTTTGATTTTCTTTTTTGCATTGATGGCGTTCAATATTGCCTGGGTCAATGTTTTGAGCGCAAACAACTTGATGCCGGTATTTCGCTATTTTCAGATGGAACTTTTATATGGGATCGGGCCCTCCCTCTATTTTTATACCAAATGCATAACCGATAGCGAATTCCGGTTCGCTAAAAAAGATTATATCCATTTTGTTCCGGTCGTTCTCGAATTCCTGTTTTATCGAACGGCCTTCTACCGATTGGGTGCGGAGGGCATGTACCAAGATCCTGTTCATCCGTACACCAAAATCTATTTGTGGGAACAGTGGCTGGGCATACTTTCCATCACCATCTATGTGGTGGTTTCCTTGATCTTGTTATTTCGTTATCAATCTTGGTTAAAAAGTCAGTTTTCCAATATTGAGAACAAATCCCTCAACTGGATGAAACTGCCGGTGATCATTTATGCAGGGTACTGGATTGGTTGGATGGTATTGACGGAAATCGATCGCTTTGCTTTCGATCGCTCTTTACGGGACTCTTATTTTTTACCTGCTTTCGTGGGTCTGGCCATGGTCACCAACTGGATCGGATTTAAGGGGTATCTCCATTCCCAAAAGGACGTTTCCGGCTTTGTTCCGCAAAAGGCACATCTAAAAAAATCAAAATCCAATTCCGAATTGGCCCAGAGGATCACCGAACTTATGAAAAGGGAGCGGCCCTATTTAGATCCTGAGCTAGATCTTTCCGGGCTTGCCGATTTACTGGATATCAATCCGAAGCAATTGTCCCAAACCATCAACCAGGATTTCGCGATGAACTTTTACGAGTTTGTCAACAAATACCGCGTGGCGGCCTTTAAAGAAAGATTGCAACAACCCGAGAGCAGTAAACTGACCTTACTTGCGCATGCTTTTGAGTGTGGTTTCAACTCCAAATCGACCTTCAACGATGTTTTTAAAAAGATGACGGGCGTCACACCTAGTTCCTATGCCAAACAGCTGAAAGATTAGTCCGAATGGAAGCAGTCGGTCGTTCCGTATGGTGTGCTTGCCTAGTTTTGCGCCTTTAATTTCAAACTGTTTGCATGAAATTCCCTTTAGCTTTCACGACAAGTCTTTTTAGATTTCACAATGTTGCGGTATTCCTTTTTTGGTTCTGTGTTTCTGCCCAGGAAACGTTCACAAAAGATCAAATTCTATCGGACATGGCCTATCTGAAAAGCACTATGGAAGAAGCCCATTATAATTTGTATGCCTACACTCCCAAAAAAGAATTTGATCGCAATTATGAAGAGGTCAAACAGTCGGTTCGCAAGGATAGCTTCAACCTATTGGAAGCGACATCACTTTTGCAACGCATCATTTCCAAAGCGAACAATGGACACACCGAGATTGGCTTCCCCGGGCAGTCATATGGAACCTATGCCTATGCCGGTGGAACCATTTTTCCTTTAGAAATTACCTTTGAAGATGGTACAGGGTGGGTACGAAAAAATTGGTCGGGGAATGACAGCATCAAAGTTGGGTCGGAAATTCTAGCCATCAATGGGCAATCCATGGAACAGATCTTGGCCAAAATTTATCCCCAACTCTCTGCCGAACGGCCCTATTTTAAAAATGCCAAGATTGAACTGTATTCCCTTCCGCGTTTGTACTGGCAGGTTTATGGTCAAATAGATTCCTTTACCGTGGAATTGGTTTCCGAAGGAAAACCTGCTACATACACCCTTAAAGCGGTGGACGTGATCAATGGTTATGAAATGAAACGGAACGAAGTGATTGATTCCAAAATGCAACTGAAATTCATAGGCGAGTCGGCCTACCTCAGCCCAGGAGAATTTGGTGGCGATGAAGCAAAATATCAGCATTTTGTTGATTCGTGCTTTACCCAGATCAAGGCCCAGAAAAGCAAGAACTTGATCATTGATTTGCGGAACAATCCAGGTGGCAACGATTCCTTCAGCGATTATTTGGTTTCTTATTTTGCGGACAGACCCTTTACCTGGTATTCACACTTCTCACTAAAAACCAGCCAGGTCCTGAAAGAGCATACCCGAAAGCATTTTGATACCACCAAGACCTATTTCAAGGAAATTCTGGCCCATAAAAACGGGACCACCTATGAACCCGATTTGGATTACCATCAACCACAACCCAAAGCCAAACGGTTTATGGGAAAAGTGTATGTTCTGGTAAACCGTCAGTCCCATTCCCAGTCGACGGTCACGGCAGCACAAATCCAAGATTATGGTTTCGGGACCCTAGTTGGGGAAGAAACAGGGGAATTTCCCACGCTTTATGCCTCCCAGTTTCAATTTCGATTGCCCAATACGGGCATTACGGTCAATCTATCCAAAGGATACAGTATCCGTGTGAATGGAAGTGCCAAAGCGGAAGGTGTGGTGCCCGATATTTGTATCAAAGATCATTTATTGGATGAACAGGATGAAATTCTGAACGGTTTACTGGCCCAGCTTCAAAATTGATCGTGTACTATGGAATGTATCAAGCAGGCACACCTTTTTCCAATGTCAAAAATTAGTTACTTAAACCCTTGAAAATAAAAGACATAATTGAACGTTGATAGGTTTGGAAGCGTGTAAAATCCCATTTTTGGCATATTTGTTGCCCTAAATCCTTTACCAAAACCTTACCGTCATGAAAAAATCTCAACTTTTTGGCTTAGGCCTAATCGCCCTTACTCTTTTTTCCTGTGCCAGTTCCGGTTATGTCAATCTCGATTTCCCACAAGAGCCCGCCTTGGTGCTCCCTGATGAAATCCAGACCATTGCCGTGGTCAATCGTTCATTGACCGAGGAATCGGATAAATCCAACAAAACTTTGGAATCCATTGCGACAGGCGAAATAGTAGGTTCCGACAAACTGGCTTCCGACGAGGCGATCAAGGGTATTTTTGATGGGCTCCGCGATCAAGGCAGCTTGCAGGTGGTTATTCCGGAAACGACCCGATTGATGGGCACCGGAACAAGGTCCACACCTGAAGTTTTGAGCTGGGACCAAGTAACCGAAATTTGTGAAGCTTCCGAGGCCGATGTGCTTTTGGTGCTCGAAAATTTCGATTCCAACACCGATTTTGTGATCAATACAGCAGTGGAACAAGTTACCTCGGTTCTACAAACGGGCAAAATGAGCGACAGAATACCCAGAAGGGCCCGAGTGAATGTTAAAAGCTATTGGCGATTGTACGACCCTGCCGTGAAACGAATCGTGGATCAATACCAACAGACCTATTTGATGCAATTTGACCTTGCCGATGGAACAGTTCCCTTTACAGCATTGCCCGAAACGGCCTATGCATCCGGAATGGACTATGCATCCCGATTTTACCCCAGCTTTTTTAGGGTAAGGCGCGATATGTACAAAAAAGGAAGTGGCCGTGACAAAAGAATGTTCGAAGCAGGCTGGAGAGCCTCAGAAGTGGCCAATTGGAAGGAAGCCATTGAAATTTGGACCGATGTGGCCCAAAAAGGAAACAGAAAATCCGCAGGGCGTGCGGCCTACAATATTGCCGTGGCAAACGAAGTACTTGGAAATACAGATCTAGCCTTGGAATGGGCCCAAAAATCCTATCAGGATTTTGGCGATCGGATGGCCAGGGACTATGCAAAAATATTACTGAACCGAAAGCGCATGGAACGCTGACCATTACATAAAAACTGCCACAATACCTTTTATGGAATTGTGGCAGTCAATTTTATGGAACCAGTACCAAAATGTTAGAGTTCCCGAATTTTGATATCCCGGAACCAAGTTTCAAAATACCAATATTGTAATGCTATTCTACCTTCTGTAGCTTTGCCGAATTCGGGATATTTGATAAAATGGGTTTCTGAAATCTTCTTTTGCCACTCCGGAGAGCCAAAATCCTCGGTGGCCGTTAGCACCCCGTTCAGATAAAATTCCACCTTGCCGTCCACTTGTTTGATGCGCGTCTCATTCCATTGATCTTGTTGCATATCAACCTCATTGGCTTGGGGCAAAAAAACGTAAAGGCAACCCGGGCGCTTTTCGGGCACCCCATAATCCATATGGTCCGAATCCAAAATTTGATATTCCGGACCGGTTTGCCAAGCTGTGGGAATTTCTGGTTTTTCCTGAACATTCATAAAAATTCCGCTATTGCCCCGATTGGAAATTTTCCACTCCAAACTGAGTTCGTAATTTTTGTAGGCTTTATCGGTGACCAAATCTCCGGCTACCAGGGATTCATCTTTGGCATTGGAATGGATTTCGCCATCCACCACCTCCCAAACCGAATTGCCTTCCGGGACATTGTACACATGCCAGCCATTTAGGGTTTTTCCATCAAAAAGCAATTGCCATCCCTGCTCTTTTTCAATATCGAGCAGTTGATTGTGGGTTTCATTTTCGACGGCCTGTTTCTTGGTACGCCAAGTGGTTTCCTCTTGTTTTTGTTCTTGATTTTTGCAGGCAACAAGTGCCATGAGGGCTAAAATCAGGAATTTGTGTTTTGGGTACATAATGCGTTAGTTAGGTTGTACATGGATAAAATTAAAAAAATGAAATGGGTTCGTATGGGTTCCGATTCTTTTCAAAGGGATTTTTATGATTTTCGTCAATGTTATAGCTGGGTCGTTTTTATAACTTGCATAATCAAAATCCAAAACTATCATGAAAGGGAAATTTGCAGATCTGATCAACTCGGACCAATTGGTGCTCATCGATTTTTCTGCGGAATGGTGCGGTCCCTGCAAAATGCTGGCGCCCATATTAAAGCAGGTCAAGGATGAAATGGGCGACAATTTGAAAATCGTTAAAATTGATGTCGACAAAAACCAAACGCTGGCCAATACCTTCCAAGTTCGTGGTGTGCCCACGATGATGTTCTTTAAGAACGGAAAACAGTTGTGGCGCCAATCGGGTGTGCTCCAAAAAGGCGAGATCATCCAAGTGGCCCAATCGTTCATGTGATTGACTGAATATCGAAAATGTTGACGTCAAAGTACATCACCGAGATTTAGGGTGCGTGTTTCCCCTTTAAAATTGGTGACCCGAATTTCCTGTGTCTCTTGCTTATTGAATTTTAAGGTTCGGGAAGAATTGCCCAAATACCCGTCGCCATAAACGAACTCCATTTTCCTTTCGGTACCGTCCTTGGTCTTGATGATCGCAAATGCATCATCACTATTTAGGGAAACCCTGGCGTCCCCATTGTCCATCAACTGGTAGGCCTGAAGCGTATCGGAGTTCATTCCAAAGAGCAATACCGAATTTCCATTTCCCATTGTAATGCTTGCTGCCCCTTTGGCACTACCTGAAATATTCAGGCCACTCTTCATCGGGTTAACAACGGTAAAATGACCTTTTCCATCTCCCAGAAGACAATACCCAATGGAAGCATCATTTTGCCCAATAAAGGGTTCAATATCGAATTGGTTGCCGGTGACCAAAACATCCAGATTTCCATCGTGGTTATAGTCGCCTGTCAACATGCCAAAAACCGGTGAAAACTGTACTTGGTTGGGCAAATTACTGATTGTGAATTTCCCATTGCCCAAATTTTCAATATAGCTACTGGCAAAATTGTACACCTTCATTTGCTCTGCCCCTGAAAGACCCACTGCTTTCTTCACTTCCTCAAAATCCGCCCTTGCATAAGAATCATTGTCCTTGAACTTGCCCTTCATGGAACTGATCTGGTCCACCAAAATATCGCGTGTATGGATCAAGTGTTCCTCTCCTCCCCTAAAGCAACTGATTAAGGGATCAATGGTCCCGTTGCCATCAAAATCCTTGGTATAAATGGTCAATGGCTGTTCCGGGGAACATTTGAAATCGCTGTTCAGTCCAAAATTGCCCACTAGGTAATCCATATCGCCATCGGCATCGAAGTCGCCCGAAACAACACTGTTCCACCAGCCGCTGGTATACTTCAAACCTGTGTTGTTTGTTACATCCTGGAATTTTCCTTTGTTGTTTTTCAAAAAAGTGATGTCCATAAATTCGCCCACCACGATCAAATCGAACCATCCGTCATTGTCAAAATCGGTCCAGAGGGCATCGCTTACCATTCCCAGTTCCTGTTCGGGCAACACATCCAAAGTAACATCCGTAAATCCATTTGGATCGTTTCGAAGCACATAACTTTTAGGACTCTTGGGATAAAATCCATTGATGACCCTTCCACCGATGAACACATCCAGGTCACCATCTTTGTCAAAATCCGCCAATTCCACACCGGATCCCCTGGATTTCCTTTTGAACAGGGTCGCACAGGTGAAGTTGCCTTCGCCATCATTATAATAGGCCATGTCTTCATAATTCTGCAACGCCATTTCTTCAATACTACCACCGTCTACGGCTAAAAGATCCAAGTCGCCATCATTGTCCAAATCGACAAAAACCACACCCATATCTTCTTTTAGTCCAGCACAGGCTATCGGTTTTTCCACAAATTTGTCACCCTCCACCTGCATGTAGAATGTTCCTTTCTTTTCCTTGGTTCCCCCTATATAAAAATCTTCCAGTCCGTCGCCATTTACATCGCCAACGGCAATCCCCGGACCTAATTTTGTGTTCATTTTTAATAGGGTGGTCTGCAATTTGAATTCGTCAAAGTCGTCCTCGACATGCTTATAATCAATTCCCAGTTCTTGGGCCACCTCCTTGAACAATTTTGGCACGTTATTCTGGAAAAGTCTTTTTGAACCCGAACCTGCATTGGCAATATCCGCGACCAGTTTTTGGTTGGCATCAACGTCTTTTATTAGCTCCGAGGAACCGTCATACCAGTGCACCACAATGGAGTCCACCTTATTGGCATGGCCCAGTCCAAAGTGGAGTTCAGGATCCATGGTGGACAAGTACCCTCGAACCGTAGAAGCAAATTTGTATTGGGTTTTACCATCTTGATAAACCCAAACTTCCGTTCCCGTTAGATCCTCGTTGGCCTTCCCTTTCAATTGTAGGGTCAGGTACGAAATTGGATCATCGGCCGTGGCCTGCTCCATGGTATTATTCCTGTAGATGCTTACAGGGTCGTCGATGTTGTTCACCACCAGATCAAGGTCTCCATCATTGTCCAAATCCGCGAAAGCAGCCCCATTGGAGTACAAGGGAGTTTCAAAGCCCCATTCCTCTATTTTTTCAGTAAAGGTCAAATCTCCATTATTTTTATATATGTAATTGGAAAGTTTGACCTCCGGTAAGCTGCTTACACGCTCCAATTCGCCTTGGATCAGTTCATCCTCGGTTTGATATTTGGCCGGTCTCTGAGTATAGGATTGGTAATCCAGGTTGGTAATGTCCCTACGATACCCGTTGGTAATGAAAAGATCATTGAACCCATCATTGTCAAAATCCGCGATCAAAGGGGCCCAACTCCAATCGGTGTTATAGATACCACTGAACTGGCCTATTTCGCTATATGTCTCATTACCATTATTGAGTTGAAGCGTGTTTCGGACAAACTGTGGTGCATATCCCAACGAAATATTATGATCCAAAACATCCAAACTCGGTTTCATCATGGTCTGTTTGATTCGCTCGTTGCTATTGGGAAACATATCCACGGTAAACAGTTCGGGGTTCCCATCATTGTTTAGGTCGCCCACGTCGTTGCCCATTCCGTTATAGCTCAAATGCTTGAAATAATCCGTAAGCCGATCACTAAAAGTGCCGTCCTGATTGTTCACCAGTAAAAGGTCGTCGGTTAAAAAATCATTGGAAATATAGAGATCCAACCAACCATCCTTATTGATATCGCAGACCGAGACACCAAGTCCAAAACCTTCCATGGTAATGCCTGCTTCCATAGATATATTGGTAAATGTGCCGTCGCCATTGTTTCGGTACAACCTATCCGTACTCTGTGCACTTCCATCGCTTGTTTTGTATTTGCTTGTGTTTCTATTATAGTCGACCAGGGCATTGGTAAGCACATAGAGATCGCGGTCCCCATCTTTGTCATAATCAAAAAACACGGACTGCATGCTGTAACCTGTATCGGCCACGCCATATTCCTTGGCCATGTCCTTGAACGTACCATCCCCCATGTTCACGAACAATCTATTGGCCCAATCGTCTCGCGACCATTCGCGCATGCCGCCACGGCTCACATAAATGTCCAAGAGTCCGTCTTCATTGATGTCGGTCATTGTTACCCCGTTGGACCAACCTGTGGATTCTATTTGGGCAGACGCACTGATATCTTCGAACACAAAATCCCCCTTGTTCAGATACAGCTTGTCATTTACTTGGTTTCCTGTTAGATAAATATCTTTTAGTCCATCATTATTGATATCGCCAATGGCAACCCCTGCACCATTGTACATATATTCGAACCCAACAATGTTCATGGTATCCGATTCCACTAATTTGTTGATAAAATCCACCTGGGTGTGTTGGGGATTTAAAAGTTCAAAACGAAGGGGTTGGTCATTTTTTTTGGAACAGGAAATTGTCTGCAAAACCAAGACTGCGAGGACTATTAATCTGTTATTCATTAATCGAGGTATGTATTTAGTTTAGTGATTGGTGGTTCAAAACTCATTAATATGGCCGGACAACATTCGCTTTGTTCCGACAAAATTCTTTACAATGATAAAAATTCCTTTTTTCCCAACTGCAAATTGCAACCAATAGGCATTTGTTCAATTCAGGCAATGATTCCTTGAATTTGGTTCAACTATTTTAATCAAATTATCCATAGACCCAAAGGGTTAATCCTCCCTTATTCCCACATTAACCAACTATTAATCAAAAAGTTAAATAAGTGTTAAAAAAATCTTATCGAATTCAAAAATTGACTGAAGATTGAAAGTATTTGCCCTCTTAAAGTTTTAAAATTTAACTTAAGATATTCCAAATATGGATATTGCTTTTTTAGATTTATAACAAATTTGTCCAATTCAATTTGTTTTATCAGCAAAAATATCTTTTAATTTGTCATTATCATTTTAAGATTTCTTTAAGCCTTTTAATGATTTACAAAGAATATTTTAACTTTTTATTTAATTTATTACAAACTAAACCTAATTAGAATTATTTAACTGAAATTAACTAAACAAACCTCGACAATTATGAATGAAATCAATTGTTCATGGCCAAAGCATGGTAGGCCTTTGCTATCCTATGCCTTTGGTTTATTAATGATGCTGTGTTGCAGCAATTTCGTCCGAGCCAATGAGAACTTTCCAGATTCGGCGCTCGAAACAATTCAACAAACAATTACAGGTACGGTAACCGACGAAAATGGAGAAGTCCTGCCTGGCGCCAGCGTTCTGGTAAAAGGGACAACCAATGGTACCCAAACCGACTTTGACGGTAACTTTACCATCCAAGCCGATGGCAATGCCACCTTGGTATTCAGTTATGTTGGATTCAAGACGCAGGAAATTGCTGTAAACGGAAGATCTGTAGTTAACATTACGTTGATGGAAGATGCGAGCCAGCTGGATGAAGTGGTTGTATTAGGTTACTCCACCCAAACACGTGGCGATTTGACAGGTTCTGTTGCTTCGGTAGACCTTTCAGAAGCCACCAAAGCTCCACTTGTGAACGCCGCTGAAGCCTTGGAAGGCAGGGTAACCGGTGTATCCTTGATCAACTCAGGAACTCCAGGTTCTTCACCAACTATCCGAATTCGTGGTTTTGGTTCCACCAATGGCAACGACCCGTTGTTTATTATCGACGGTGTCCAGACCACTGATGGCTCCATTTTGAACGCCATTGACCCTGCGGACATTCTTCAAATGAACGTTTTGAAAGATGGTGCTGCTTCCATTTATGGTGCAAGGGCTTCCAATGGTGTTATCATCATCACTACTAAAAATGGTGGTTACAACATGGAAACCGCTGAAGTTTCGCTTGACATGTACACCGGTTTTTCTAGAGCGGCAAACCTGCCTGGCATCCTGAACGCCGAACAACATGGTCAAATGATATTTGATAGCTTGTCCAACGATGGTTTGACTCCTACTCATCCGCAATACGGAGATGGTGCGTCCCCTGTTGTACCATCCACTATTATTGGTGCTCCAGTTCCTGTGACCACCAGAACAAGTGGAACTTGGTTTGATGACATTTTTAGAAGTGCTCCGACCCAGAATGTTTCCCTACGATTGGAAAATGGAAATGCCGGGGCCAAATATTCCGTAACCATGTCCTATTTGAATCGTCAAGGTATTCAGTTGGAGTCGTCCTTCAAAAGAGGATTGACCCGGGTGAACTCTGAGTTCAAAATTGGTGATAAAGTTAGGGTGGGCCAACACTTGAACGTTTCCTTCGCCAACAGCAGCGCTCCTAAAAATCCAAACACAAGTCTTGGTGGAAGCCCCTTGATGTTGGCCATGCGTAACAGCCCATTGTTACCTGCTTTTGCAGACGATGGAAGCTATGCCGGTACTTACAGCAATGCATTGGGACTTTCCAACCCTACCAACCCAGTTGCTGATTTACAACGTGCTGGAGATGATTTTTATAAGACGTTCAGGATATTGGGCGATATTTATGCTACCTATGAAATTCTTGACGGCCTTACCGCTAAGTCATCCATTGGTGGTGATGTGGAATTGTTGAGCACAAGAGCCTTCTTACCAACTAACCCTGAACACTCAGAGGCAAGATCGACCAACCAATTGACTGAATCCGATGTGGATATCTTCAACTGGATCTGGACCAATACCTTGAACTACAACAAAACCTTCGGCGATCATACCATCAATGCCCTTGTGGGTATCGAGGCCGTGGAAACCAGAAACAAGCAAAAGACCATCAGTGTTACCAATTTCTTGTTTGAAACCCCAGATTTCTATTTGTTGAACAGAGGTTCCGGAGATCCAACATTTGGTTTTGTAGGTGACAACACCACTTCACTATTCTCGGTTTTTGGTAGTGCAAATTACTCTTTCAAAAACAAGTACTTCCTGACCGCTACTTTACGTCGTGATACTTCATCAAACTTCTTAGGTGACAACAAGAGTGATGTATTCCCTGCTGTTAGCGGTGGATGGTTGATGAGTGATGAAGATTGGTTCGACCTTGGTATCGTCAATCGTTTGAAGTTGAAAGCGTCCTATGGTGAATTGGGTAACCAATCGGTTCCAACAGCAAACCCGACCATCAACGTTTCTCAAATAGATCCTGCACAATCCAACTATGCCTATAATGGATCTGGTGCTCCAGCGACCGGTGCCATTGTAAGTGCCATCGGTAACCCAGATTTAACTTGGGAGACCTCCCAGACCAGCAACATCGGTATCGAACTGGGCCTTATGGAAAACAAATTGAGTGTGGAATTTGAATACTTTAAGATCAAAACCAAAGATTTGATTGCTCAAGATTTCCAACGTATCAGTACAACTGCAATTGATGCCAATGCACCATTCGTGAACATCGGTAGCGTGCAGAACACTGGTTTTGATTTGGCAGTTGGCTACAGGGACCAAACCGAATCCGGTTTCTCCTATGGTGTGGATGTGAATGTTTCGCGTTACAAAAACGAGGTGACCGATTTGATCAACGAAATTCAATTTGGTAATGCTGGTTTCCGGGGTGGTGCCGTAACAGCGACCCAAGTGGGACAACCTATTTCCTCTTTTTATGGATTTGATGTCGTTGGTGTTTTCTCCAGCGAAGCCGAAGTGAGTGCCGCTGCAAGTCAAGGGTTTGAAACCCCAGCAGACGGTGTTGGAAGATTCCAATACCGCGATGTTAACGGTGATGGTACAATCAACGATGAGGACAGAACCTTTATAGGATCTCCCCACCCAGATTTCACCTATGGTATCAACATGAACTTTGGATATAAGAATTGGGATATGTCCTTGTTCTTCTCCGGTGTTCAAGGAAGGGATGCATACAATTACTCCAAAATCTTTACTGATTTTCCTACCTTCTTTAACGGGAACAGAAGCACAAGGGTATTGGATGCATGGACACCACAAAACACCAATACAAGCATTCCCGCTTTAAGTTCAACCATTACCAACAACGAATCCAGTCCAAACTCTTATTTTGTTGAGGATGCTTCCTACTTTAGGCTCAAAAACCTTCAGATAGGCTACACACTTCCTGATACCATTTTGGATAAAATCGGAATGAACCAGATCAGACTTTATGTTCAGGCTTCAAACTTGTTTACCATTACTGGATACAATGGTATGGATCCAGAAATTCCAATCTTGGTAGCTAGCGGTTCTGTGGACAACTTAACCCAGGGTGTTGATACAGCTCCATATCCATTGGCCCAGATTTACACATTTGGCGTTAACTTAAAATTCTAAAAAAAAATGATGAAGAGAATATTTTTATACGTAATACTAATCTGCACTGCAGTTGCCTGTAAAGAGGATTTTACAGAACAGCCTGCAGTCGGTTCGTTGACCGATGAGGCAATAGCCAACGAAACAGGTGTTGACCTCCTTCTTACCGGCGCCTACTCCGCTTTGGATGGTGTTCGTTTGAATCAAATCGGAAACGGATTTGCCATCAGTCCAGATAACTGGTGGTTCGATGTAATGTCCGATGATGCCCATAAAGGCAGTACGGATAGTGACCAGGTAGAACTTTACCAATTGGAAACCTATGACATCCAAACCAGTAACCCCTACATTTTGGGTAAATGGTTGTCGTTGTATGCAGGGGTCAACCGTGCCAACGCGGTTATTGCTTTGATTGCAACCATTGAAGATGTCGATTTCTCAGCTAAATTGGCCGAAGCCCGTTTCCTTCGTGGTTATTTCAACTTTGAACTGCAGAAAATGTACGGCAATCCTGCCTACATTTCTGAAGAGAACTATGCTGCAACGGAATTCAACCAACCCAACACCGGTCCTATTTGGGATCAAGTGGAGGCTGATTTCCAGTACGCCATCGATAATTTGCCTACAACCCAACCGGTTGCCGGTAGACCAACTTCATGGACTGCAAAGGCTTTCATGGGCAAAACACACTTGTTCCAATCGGAATGGGGAGCTGCGCTTACGTTGTTGCAAGATGTCATCAACAATGGGCCTTACAGCTTGAATGCTGAGTTCTTGGACAACTTCAATGCTGCGGGTGAAAACTCAGCCGAATCAATTTTTGCCATTCAGTTTGCATCCGATGGTGGCCAGTCCTTGAACGGTAACATTGGTGGAACACTGAACTTCCCAGGTGGTGATCCCTTTGGATCTTGCTGTGGTTTCTATCAACCAACTCAAGATTTGGTGAACGCATACCAAACAGATGGTTCAGGTCTACCATTATTGGACACCTTTAACCAAACCGATGTGGATAACGATCAAGGAGTTCCAAGTGCCGATCCATTTACACCACATGCTGGGCCACTTGATCCAAGATTGGACTATACTGTGGGTAGAAGAGGCATTGATTATAATGGTTTCGGACCTATGGCAGGACAAGATTGGATTCGAGCATTGCCATCCGATATCTCCGGACCTTATCTTCCCAAGAAGAACATTTACCAAGCTAGTGAATTGGATGCCAACCAAGGTACAGGTGCTTGGGGACAACAGCATTCGGGAATAAACTATAACGTAATGCGCTTTGCAGATGTATTGTTGATGGCCGCAGAAGCCGCTGTTGAAACCAACGACCTTCCAACTGCCCTTGATTATGTGAACAGGGTAAGAAATCGTGCCAAGAACATGAGCTACGTATTGAACGAAGCTGGCGATGCCCCAGCTGCCAATTACCAAATTGAACCTTATGGTTCATTCCCTGATGTGAACTTTGCCAGACAAGCTGTTCGTTTTGAAAGGAGATTGGAATTGGGTATGGAAGGCCATCGTTTGTTCGATTTGAGAAGATGGGGCGTGACTGTTGATGTATTGAATACATATATTGCCAGCGAGGATAGGACCATTCCTAACTTCAACACAAAAGTGGCAACTTATCAAGCCTATATGGATCTATTACCAATTCCGGTTACAGCGATTGACCTTAGTGGTAATATCTTGACCCAAAACACAGGGTATTAAATAGTTTAATTGAGTTTAGTTAAGCGTTTTCCGTTTAGTACCTATAAGGCCCCGTCAATTGACGGGGCCTTATTACTTTTATAAACATTGATTCGCTACTCAAAAAGATGGATGACCAAAAAGGGAACTTTGGTATTGAATGCTATTTTTTTAATGACCGGTTCACGGGTCAATCGTTCAAAAAAAGTATGGTCATGGTTGATCATCACGATCAATTGAATACTATCGTCTTCCTCAATTAATTGCTGAAGGGTGGCATTAACCGAAATATTTTCAGCTGCATCCAGAAATTGATAATCCGCAACTTTTAACAGACCTTCCAAAGCTGTTTTGGACTCGAGTTGTCTCTCATTCAAAGCTTCCTCGGGCCCCACATGCACTATTTTGATGTTCGAGCCAAAATGTTTGGCCAATTTCAAAACTGGTTTAAGTTCATACGTTTCAAAAGAATGCTCATACCCCGTCGCCAACAATATGGTATTGATACTTGGTTGAATTTCATAATCATCAGGAATGGCCAATACCGGACAAAAATCAATTTCCTTGATGATTTTATAGGTATTGCTTCCCATGAACACCTCTCGAACCCCTGAGGCTCCCTTTGTTCCCATTACAATATAATCCACCCCTTGGTTATACACGGTTTTTCCAATGGCGTTTACCAACGTATCGGCAACGGAAAGTGTTTTAAACGAATGCTTCTTATTGGTGCCCCGCCCGTGGATTCGTTCCATCACCCGTTTCAATTCGCGTTCCGATTCCTCCTTCATCAATTGAAACAATCGGGTGTCATTGGCCATTCCCATTTTGGTCGACAAGCCTGACGAGCCAACCTGAAAGGCATTTACAATAAAAAAATCACAGGGGACATCCCTAAAAATTGTTAAAGCATACTTCATTGCATGCCATGCATTTTCAGAGAAATCCGTCGGCAATACAATGCGTTGCTTTTTCATGGTCTATCTGTTTAGGTTTTGCATGACCAAGAAGGGGATTTTTACTTTCAAACCCAATAAATCCACGGTTGATCTATACAGCATATCCTCAAAAAAGGAATGCCTGGAATTCACCATCACCAATAAATCGGCCTTTTTCTTCTCGATGTGTTCCATGATGGCTTCTGCCCTATTTGTTACGGGAGTGGTCTCAAAAAACACATAGGAACGGGAAAGGGTCCCTTCCAAAAACAATTTATTATCCTCTTGTCTTGGACTCAAATCTTCAAAATCGGTAATATAGAGGCAATGCACATTGGCTTTGAACTTTCCGGCCAGGTCATCCAACAGTTTCAATTCCCTTCTTTTATAGGGCAACATATAATCCGTGGGAAAAAGAACGGTTTTGGGCTGGTGGTATTTAAAATCCTCTGGAATGGCCAAAACAGGGCATTTTACATATTTAAAAACCTCGATGGTAAAACTGCCAAAAGTGGTTTTGTGGTCGCTGGTCGATCCCTTGGTCCCCATAATCACCAAATCGATGTTCATTTCATCCACAAATTCGTTCACGCTGTCTACCAGCGCATCAAACGCTGCAATGGTTTCAAAGGTATGTAATGGATTGGGTGGCTCATCGATTACGTTATCGAGCAAATCATCCAATTTTTTCTGCACCTCTGCCTCCTTTCCTCGTTTCAACTCATCCAACTTGTCCTGATCCACATTTTTGAATTCACCATACACCTCATCGGCATAGGCATGCAGCACAAAAAAACAAGCACGCTCACATTTATAAAGTTCTTGGGCGTATTGCAGGGCATGCAACGCATTCTTTGAGAAATCGGTGGGTATTAAGACAGTTCGCATGACATTTGGGCTTTATCCAAAGATAGCGGTAAGGCCACACCTAGAAAATGACATTGGTCAATCGAATACCGAACCTAGGCTATTGGTATTGGTTTGCTTTCCCAAGCCATCTTCAGTTTCAAAATAGGAAGGTTGCCCCATTATAAGCAGGAGGATCTTTTAGGAATGGCTTGTCCTTTACACTAAATCAGAGCTCATTTACCTGCCAAAAAAATCCCCTGTTCAAAATCGGGAACAGGGGATTTCAAATTTTATCAGTTGAATGCCGTGGAGAATTTCCACTGGGTCTTATAATCTTTGCTCAAGGGTTTATCCTGTAATAAGGCGCGTAACAGCTCAATGGGCATCCGCCCTTCGTGCATTACACGATCGTGAAACTGCTTCTCGGTCCAGCCCTGCTCCAACATTTCGTTTCGCAATGCATAAAACTGCAATCCACCCATCATGTAGGCCAATTGGTACAGCGGGGGGTATCGCGTGGTAAAGGAGCGACGGACCTCAGCTTCTGCATTGGCGTACTCATGCCCCACTTCATCCACCAATAGGTCGATGCATTGCTGTGGGGTCATTTCACCCATATGGAACTTTAAACTGAAAATGATACGGGCACAACGGTGTATCCGCCAAAAGAGCATCCCTAATTTTTGTTCCGGGGTCTGCGGAAAATCCTTGTTCCAGAGTATGATTTCCCAATACAATGACCACCCTTCCGTCCAAAATGGGGTATAAAAGGCATTGCGGTAACTCTTGTGCCTATTGGTCATAAAATATTGCAGGTTATGGCCGGGCAATAATTCGTGGTGCACCGTTGCACGTGAAAAATTGGGGTTGTTGCCACGCATACTCATCATTTTATCGTCATGATCCATTTCATCCGTTGGATACGATATGATGATGTCGGTACCTCCCAAGAAAAAGGGGCTCACTTTTTGCCGCTCGGGGCTCATCATTTTCATACCCCAAGTTTCCTTGGCCATGGCCGGAAGGGTGATCAAATCCCTCTCCTCAATGAAATCGACCGATTGGTTGTACAGGTCCATGATGGCCTGTGGTTGCTCCCCGGCGGGCACATAGGTATTTTTCACATGCTCCAAGGCTGCTTTCCAATCATCGCCATATCCCAATTCGCGTGACGCCTTGATCATCTCATTTTTACACCAATCAAATTGTTCTTCTGCTGTTTTAATCAATTGTTCCGGGGTATAGGGAATAAACTCCATGGCCAAACTTTCCATAAGTGCGGCTTTGCCAATCGGTATTCCGATAATGCCACTGCCATCGTCCTTGACACTGTTTTCGGAATAGTTGTTCTTAAGGAATTCGGCATACGCTTTCAAATCTTCATTCAAACGTTTAAAAGGCTGTTCCACCCACCAGGTAAAATCGGGGTCGTAACCGTAGTAAAACTCATAAGCTTCTTCCAATGTTTTTTGAAAGGATAGCACCACATTGGAAGCCTTTTCGGCGGTTTGCCAGTCTTTAAATGGTTTGTTTTTTCTAGTCTCGGTTTCTGCCACAATGGCTTTGGCAGCGTTTTGCATGTGTCCCGCCAACTGTTTGGAATCGGGTTTTTTGCCTCTTCTTCGTTCTTGCATAAATGGCACCAACTCTTTACCCAAATCCATAACATTGGCCACCGCTTTGAACTCGTTGCAATCATTGGAAAGGAAATAATCCCCCTTGGTCACGAGATTTTTCAAAAGGATGTAGTCCACTTTTTCCTGTTGGGAAAGGGAACCAAATTCAAGGTCATCCATTCGTTTGGACCAATCATCATAAAATTTGGAAAACCGTTGGTAGTATTCATCGGATTCTTTCATGATATACACATGGTTGAGTCCCCAATTGTCCGCTCGGAACTCGTCTATCAAATCCGCAAGTTTGCTGGTCTGAGCCGAGACCGCAATGGAAGCCAAGAGTACCAACCAAATCGAAATTCCCTTCAAAAGTTTATACATGGTGCTAAGTTTTATTGGTTCATATCTAAATTACCTGGAACCCATGGGCATAAGGGTCGTCATCGTCAATAATGATGTTGTTATATCCTGTTACTTGAGCCCAACCCTGAATACTAGGCACAATGGCCTGTTTTCCCGCCAAGGTCGATTCCTGCTCCACCTTGCCCACAAATTTGCTGCCGATGAAACTTTCATGAACAAAAGATTCTCCCATTTTCAGTTTTCCTTTGGCAAACAATTGGGCCATTCTTGCCGAAGTTCCCGTTCCACAAGGTGATCGGTCTATAGCCTTATCCCCATAAAAAACAGCATTCCTACCAGAAGAAGCTGGATCTAAAGGTTCGCCTGTCCACATCATATGACTGACGTCCCTTATCGTTGGATTTTCAGGATGGATGAAGGCATCGGGATATTTTTCGTTGATGCGCTTGCGCACCACTTGGGAAAATTGAATGATCTGTCCCGCAGTGAAATGTTGCAATCCTTTGAAATTTTCTTGGGGATCCACAATTGCATAATAATTGCCCCCATAGGCCACATCAAAAGTAATCTCGCCCAATTCTGGGCAATCGATGGTCAGGTTTTCTGCCGCCAAATACGATTTTACATTGACCAATTTGACCCATTCCACCTTTTTACCGGTCAGTTTGTATTCAATTTCCACCAAACCTGCGGGTGCTTCCATGCGGATTTTCCCAGGCACCTTTGGGGTGATCAACCCTTCTTCAATGGCTATTGTAATGGTTCCGATGGTGCCATGACCACACATGGGCAAACAACCGGAAGTTTCAATAAACAGAATAGCAAAATCGTTTCGGGGGTCGTGGGGTGGAAACAGAATGCTCCCGCTCATCATATCATGCCCTCGGGGCTCAAACATGAGCCCTTTGCGAATCCAATCGAATTCACGGAGAAAATGCTGCCGCTTTTCGCTCATATTTTCCCCCACCAAATTGGGACCTCCACCAGCCACCACCCTGACCGGGTTGCCACAGGTATGGGCGTCCACACAAAAAAAGGTTTTTCTTGCCACGTGTTTTTTTTAAGCTACTATTTAAGATGTTCCGGCAACAGTTCCTTTGGAAAGGATTGATAGCTGATAGGTCGAACCCACCTTTTAATGGCATGGGTACCAACAGCCGTAAACCTGGAATCTGTTGAAGCCGGGTACGGCCCTCCATGCTGCATGGCCGGGCAAACCTCCACTCCGGTGGGAACACCATTATAAATTATTCTACCAACCCTATTTTGAAGGGCATCGACCAATGCTACCAAATCCAGGTCATCATCTTTCTCCGCAATCAAGGTCCCTGTCAATTGGCCTTCCAACCCATCGATGATTTCAATCAATTCGTTCTCATTTTTACACTTCACCACCAAGGAAAAAGGCCCAAACACTTCTTGGTGCATCTTGGGGTTTTTCAAAAACTCCGCACCCGACACACTGGCAATGATGGAAGCCGCAAAATTGGGGTCCAGATTCCCCTCATACTTGCCCACCACTGAAATACCCGGTTGGGAGGTTACCTGTTCCCCCTTGCTTTCATACCCTTTTTTAATGTTGGGATGCAGCATGCACTGAGGTTCAATGGCAATGGTTTTCTTGGCCAATTCGGTAATAAAATCTTCGGTATCCGTACTTACCACGGTGAGCAGCAGTCCTGGATTGGTACAAAATTGTCCTGTTCCCAAAGTGATGGATCCCGCATAGGTCTTGGCCAATTCGGAAGAGCGCTTTGCAATGGCTTTGGGAGTTATGATTACTGGGTTGATGCTCCCCATTTCCGCAAAAACCGGAATGGGTTCGTCCCTTTTTGCTGCAAGGTCGTACAAGGCCCTACCACCGGAAATACTTCCTGTAAAGCCCACCGCCTTCACCTTCGGATGGCTCACCAAGTCCACTCCTGCTTGGATACCGCCGTTAATACTGGAGAAAACCCCGGGCGGCATTCCTGTTTTTTCCGCGGCTTTTACAATAGCTGATGCCACCAACTCCGAAGTGCCCGCATGCATAGGGTGCGATTTAACAATTACCGGACAACCTGCTGCCAGCGCACTTGCGGTATCACCTCCTGCAGTGGAATACGCCAAAGGAAAATTACTCGCCCCGAAAACAGCAACGGGACCCAATGGAATCATGGTCTTTCTCAAATCCGCTTTGGGCAAGGGTTTTCTATCCGGTTCGGCAGCATCAAATGTATTTTCGCGCCAATCCTCGTTCTCCACCAGTTTGGCAAACGAGCGCAATTGGAAAACCGTTCTGCCACGTTCCCCAACGGCCCTGCCTTCAGGCAGTCCCGATTCGAGCATGTACATATCCACCAACTCCTTGTCCAACGCCAATATTTCATCGGCAATGGCATTCAAAAAATCGGCGCGATTTTCCCCAGATTGTTTTCGGAACACTTTAAAGGCATCCCAGGCTTTATCGGCCGCTTCGATCACCTCATTTTGGGTTGCCTCCAAAAACACGGTGGGATTATGCACATTATTTTTTGGATCTATCGTCCTGAATTCGGTTTTGCCTTCCGCTTTAAATTTTCCTGCTATACAATTTTTACCGGTGATCATGCCATACTTTTTAGATTCCTATATGCTGGAAGCACTGGTCTGTGCTTCATTGCCGTATCGATAACGGCAAGCACCCGCTCCCTTTCTGCCCCTTGTAAGGGCAGTCTTGGCGCACGTACATATTCGGTGCCAATGCCTGTGGCCACTTCGGCCAATTTAATGTTCTGAACCAATTGTGGGCTTATGTCCAACTCCAATAGGGGCATGAACCATCTATAAATTTTTAGTGCTTCCTCAATTCTTCCGGCCTTTACCAGTTCATAAATGGCTACAGTTTCGGCAGGATAGGCACAAACCAAACCGGCTACCCATCCCACGGCACCGATCACCAAACTCTCCAAGCCCAACGTATCCACTCCAGTAAATACTTTCACTCTATCACCAAATCGATTTTGTATCCGAATAACATTTGTGATGTCCCTAGTTGATTCCTTGATGGCCTGAATATTCTCACACTGGATCAATTCTTCAAGCATATCAAGGGTAACCTCAATTTTATAATCGACCGGATTGTTATACAGCATGATCGGCAATGAAGTACTGCTTGCCACGGCCTTAAAATAAGCTACCGTTTCATAATCCGTTGCCTTATAGCGCATCGGCGGTAACAGCATGAGACCGTTTGCACCCACCTTTTCGGCCAATTGGGCAGCCGCAATGGCACCCTTGGTACTCTGTTCGGCCACATTCATGATCACTGGGATCTTTCCATCGGCTAATTCCACCGATTTTTTAATCAGTGTCACTTTCTCCTCTTGTTCCAAGGTACTGGCTTCCCCCAAGGTTCCCCCTAAAATGATGCCGTGTACACCGGCCGCTATCTGTGCCTTGATGTTCTTTTCGAACATGGCGAGGTCCAACTGGTCGTCACTGGTAAATTTAGTGGTAACCGCTGGCATCACGCCTTCCCATAGTACTTTCATGATCTAATTGTTTGAAGCTAAAATTACAAAGACAACATCGCATCAACTATCCGATTATTAGCTATTTTTGATACTATATTAACCAGTAATCTGTCTTTTTTTAATTTAACTGATGATTTTTCGCTAATTGATGAAAGTACTGCCCTTTAAAATTCCAAAACCAAAAAATGAAGCCTTGGTCTATCAAGTGGATCGGGAACAGGTTTTTTATGATCAATTGCACCAACATGGAGAAATCCAAATCAGTTTTGTGGAAAAAGGAAAGGGCACTTTGATCGTGGGCGATAGCATCAATGCCTACCGCGAAGGGGACATCTTGGTCATCGGAAGTTATATTCCCCATGTGTTTCGAAGCGATACCCGAATCCAGGAGGAATCGTTGATGCATACCCTATTCTTCAACCACGATTCGTTTGGCAAAGATTTCTTCGAACTGTCGGATATGTCCGGTACAGCCTCCTTTTTCAAGAAATCGGAATTTGGGATGAAAGTGCAATCCAACAAGAGGAAAATCACCTCTTGGTTCCATCTGTTGGCCCATCAGAACAAAGTGGAACAGATAGCCACCTTATTGCTCATTATCAATCAAATCGCAAAATCCAAAACGGTGCCGTTATCCTCCTTCGTGTACCGAAAATCGCTGAGTGATGATGAAGGGAAGCGCATGAGCCATGTTTTTGAATATGCCATGGAACGTTTTAATGAACCCATCACTTTACATGAAATTGCTGCCAAGGCGAACATGAGCAAAAATGCTTTTTGTCGCTATTTCAAGAAAAGAACGAACAAAACCTTCTTTCAATTTTTGATCGAGATCCGAATTGAAAGTGCCTGTAAAATGTTGGCGGCACAACCAGAGTATCCCATAAACACCATTTCGGAACATTGTGGGTTCAGCAATATTGCCCATTTTAACCGGAAGTTCAAATCCTTGAAAGGTTTCACCCCTTCCCAATACCGCTCCCAATTCAGGACTTGATCTCGTATTTGGAGACTGCATGGTTTATGCCTAATTTCAAACTTAAATTCCAATAGCTTCTTTTGTACACCATCATCGACATAGAGACCACGGGCAACGGCATTAAAGGCAACCGGATTACGGAAATTGCGATTTTCAAGTACGACGGTTCCCAAATCGTGGACGAATACACCACCTTGGTCAATCCCGAATGCCCCATTCCCTATTTCATTACCGGGCTCACAGGTATCGATGACCAGATGGTACAACATGCCCCCACATTTTCTGAAATCGCCCAAGACATTTTAAACATTACCGAAGGTTGCGTTTTCGTGGCCCATTCCGTCAACTTTGATTATGGGGTGATCAAGGAGGAGTTTCGGCAAATCGGTATCGATTTTACCCGGAAAAAGCTGTGTACGGTGCGACTTTCCAGAAAACTGATTCCGGGACTGGCCTCCTACAGTTTGGGAAAATTGTGCACGGCAGTTCGTATTCCGCTCACTGACAGGCACCGAGCCCGTGGCGATGCACATGCCACAGCCTTATTGTTCGAAAAATTGTTGGGCGAACCAGAAGCGGAGGCAGTATTTAAAAAATTCCTGAATGCTCGAAGCCAAGAGGCCACTCTGCCCCCACACTTGCCCAAATCTGTTTTTGATAAGATTCCACCTAAACCGGGCATCTACTATTTCAAGAACCAGAAAGGGGAGATTATTTACGTGGGCAAGGCCATCAATCTTAAAAAAAGGGTGCTGGGGCATTTTTACGACAAAAGCGCCAAGGAAATACAGCTCTGTAGTGAAACCGCCGATATCGACTTTAAACTCTCTGGCAGTGAACTTGTGGCCCTATTGATGGAATCCGCGGAAATCAAAAGATTGTTCCCACCCTACAACCGGGCCCAAAAGCGAACTGTACGGCAATATGCCATTTTTAATTACGAGGATCGGAACGGCATTCAACATTTGGCCTACAACACCATAAAAGGTGTGCCGAATCCATTAAAGGTTTTTTATAACCAAACCGATTGCCGATCTTACTTGGAAACGTTGTGCAAAGAATTTTCCCTATGTCCGCGTTTTTGCCATTTGCAACAAACCAATGCGGCATGCTCCCATCATGAAATTACTACTTGCGAGGGCATTTGCAGGGGCGATGAACCTGTTGCCGCTTACAACAAAAAAGTGGAAGAAGCCATAGCCCATTTGAAAGAAGGTGCTTCAGAAATAAAAATCATTAAGGAAAAAGGAAGGACAGCAGATGAAAATGCGGTCGTACTAATTGCCGAAGGGATGTACAGGGGCTATGGTTTTATCGACAAGGACACCAGTATTGGAACCTTGGATGATATAGAAGCCTTCATAACGCCCCAAAAAAACACCGTGGAAACGGAAAGCATACTCACTGCTTACCTGCTCAAGAATTCGGAGAAGATTTACACTTCGCCTGTCACCTAACAGCTTCCAACAAATAAGCCCCCTTTAAAAGGGGGCCTGGAATTATGAGCAACTAACTACAGAATTAAAATTTTCCAGTATTAAAATTGGGCAGTCTCCGTACTACCCTTCATGGCCATGGTACTTGCCTTTCCAGCGGTCACGATATTCTGGACCATATCAAAATAGGAAGTACCCACAAAGCCTTGGTGTTTTACGGCTTTGAAACCATCATTTTGCAAGGCAAACTCGCGCTCCTGCAATTCGGAATACCCTGCCATTCCCCTTTCCTTGTACGATTTGGAAAGCTCGAACATACTGGTGTTCAAGGCATGGAACCCGGCCAAGGTGATGAACTGGAATTTATAGCCCAAGGCAGCCAATTCTTCCCTGAAGGTTTCCATTTCCTTCACACTCAATTTGGCGGCCCAATTGAACGATGGCGAGCAGTTGTAGGCCAAAAGTTTTCCGGGGTATTTACTGTGGATTCCCTCAGCGAATTTTCTGGCTTGCTCCAGATCTGGGGTAGAGGTTTCCAACCAAATCAGATCGGCAAAAGGCGCATAGCTCAAACCGCGATCTATGCCCTGTTCCAAACCATTTTTCACATAAAAGAACCCTTCCGATGAACGTTCTCCGGTCAAAAACTGATGATCTCTTGGGTCGATGTCACTGGTCAGCAGATTGGCAGCGTCGGCATCGGTTCTGGCAATGATCACGGTGGGCACGCCCATAACATCTGCAGCCAATCGGGCAGCTATCAATTTATTGATGGCCTCTTGCGTAGGCACCAAAACCTTACCGCCCAAATGTCCGCATTTTTTAGCGGAGCTTAACTGGTCTTCAAAATGGACACCGGATGCGCCATTTTCAATCATGGATTTCATGAGTTCATAGGCATTGAGGTTTCCGCCAAAACCGGCTTCTGCATCGGCCACAATGGGCACTAGATAATCCTTTTTGTCCCGAACCCCGTTAACGGACTGAATCTGATCGGCGCGAAGCAGGGCATTGTTGATGCGTTTCACCACAATGGGCACACTATTGGCTGGATACAACGATTGATCGGGATACATTTCGCCCGCCAAATTGGCATCGGCGGCTACCTGCCAGCCACTCAAGTATATCGCATCCAGTCCGGCCTCCACTTCCTGAATGGCCTGGTTACCGGTCAAGGCGCCCAACCCCGCTACAAAATCCTGGTTGTTCAGTTTTTTCCATAGCTTTTCTGCCCCCAAACGGGCAATGGAGTGGTCAATTTCATAGGAACCACGAAGTTTGATCACTTCCTCGGCCGTATAGGGACGTTCTACCCCCTTCCATCTCGGATTTATGGTCCAATCGGTTACCAATGCTTGAATTTTCTCTTTTTTTTCCATAATTTTAGAATTCGAAATTTGACTTGAATCCCATGTAATGTTCGCGCATTCTTGGGATTTTTTTATGTATTGATTGACTTGTTTAGATTTCTTTATAGGCCTTGAGGGTAAGGAACTCCTCAAACTCATTGGCCTGCACAAGTTTATCGAAGAGCGCTATGGCTTCTTCAAATTTGGTATTGTGCATGTTGCCCTCACCGACCACATGTCTGATCTTGATGACCTCCTCCGCCAAGATGGATTTATATAGTTCTTGAGTGAGTTTTCGGCCATCATCCAATCGGGCATTGAACTTTAGCCATTGCCATACCTGTGTTCTGGATATCTCAGCGGTTGCCGCATCCTCCATAAGGTTATTGATGGCGACACAACCATTGCCTCGTAGCCATGATTCGAGATAAAAAATACCCACGGAAATATTTTTCCGTATACCCTTTTCGGTAATGGTCCCTTTGGGAATGGCCAGCAAATCGGTAGCCGAAATATGATCTTCTTTCCTTAATTTGCCCAACTGATTGGCATCTGGCATATGGGCATTAAATACTTCCATGGCTATGCTCACCAATCCTGGATGGGCCACCCACGTACCATCGTGGCCATTTTTAACTTCGCGTTCTTTGTCTGCCCGAACCTTTTCCAATGCCTTTTCGTTGGCCACAGGGTCATTGTTGATGGGAATCTGTGCTGCCATGCCCCCCATGGCATGGATGCCTCTTTTGTGGCAACGTTGGATCACCAATCGGGAGTAGGCATCCATAAACGGCACCGTCATGGTCACTTGATCGCGATCGGGCATCAGATAGTCTGGATGGTTCCTGAATTTTTTGATATAGGAAAAAATGTAGTCCCATCGCCCACAGTTCAAACCAACGATATGGTTCTTCAACTCATAGATGATTTCATCCAACTGAAAACTGGCCGTAATGGTTTCGATCAATACGGTAGCCTTGTAGGTACCCACCGGTATGCCAATATATTCCTCGGCAAAGGTGAACACATCGTTCCACCATCTTGCTTCCAAATAATGCTCCAATTTGGGCAGATAGAAATAAGGGGCTGACCCTCTTCTTCGCAACGTGCCGGAATTATGGTAGACGTACAGGCCAAAATCGACCAAACTACCGGAGGTTTCCTCTCCATTGATCAAAATATGACGTTCGTTCAAATGCAATCCTCGTGGACGTACCAACAAAACGGCAACTTCATCGTTCAATGCATATTGTTTTCCTTTTTTCGAATCATAATAGGTAATAGTTCGATTGTTCGCATCGATAAGGTTCTGTTGACCCTGCATGCAATTGTACCATGTGGGTGCATTGCTGTCCTCAAAATCGGCCATAAAGGTCTTGGCCCCTGAGTTGAGTGCATTGATGACCATTTTACGTTCAACTGGTCCAGTTATTTCCACCCTTCTGTCCTGCAGGTTCTCAGGAATGTTTTTAATGCGCCAATTGGCTGTACGAGTCTGTTCCGTCTCTGCCGGAAAATCAGGAAACTCCCCGAGATCAAAACGTACCTGTCTTCTGGCCCGTTCGTCCAACAATTGTAATCTTGACCTATTGAACTTTTGATGTAGTGCGATCAAAAATTCCAATGCGCCATCCGTCAACAATTCCGGATAGTAGTTCTCCACTTCTTTTGCAAACTGCAACTTGGTACTTGTGATTAATGCTTCATCCATAACATTTCATATTTACTTCAACAAGATTAACGCAAACGTTTGAGAAAAACAAGCGAACGTTCGCTTTTTTATATTTATCCGCTATTTTTAAAAGATTCGCAAAAAAGGCTATCTTTGATCAAGAAAAATGGAAGAAGAATACATAAAATTGATATTTGGGCTTAAGCTGAAGCAGGTTCGCACCAAGCGAAACCTTTCTTTATTCGGCCTAGCGAAGCTTACCGGCCTTTCAAAATCATACTTGAACGAGATCGAGAAGGGAAAAAAATATCCAAAAACGGACAAAATTGCGCTGCTTGCCGAAAAACTGGAAGTACCCTACGACAATTTGGTTTCCTTGAAATTGGACAAGAACCTGGCACCAGTGGGTGAACTGTTGCAATCCAAGGTGCTTAAGGAACTGCCATTGGAACTGTTCGGCATTAAGGAAAGTGATCTTATTGATATCGTAGCCAATGCGCCCACCAAGGTCAACGCATTTATCAGTACCATCATCGAAATTGCCAAACACTATAATTTTGGCAAGGAGAATTTTTACTTGGCCGCCCTTCGATCCTTTCAAGAAGCGAGCAATAATTTTTTTCCGGAATTGGAAGATGCCGTACTTCAATTTGCCAAAGCTTACCAGATAGATTTGGCCCAATCGCCAACTTCAAAAGAGTTGGAAGAAATATTGGTCGAGGAGTATGGCTATACCATCAATACCGATGAACTGACCAAATACCGGGAACTGGATAATCTCCGATCTATTTTTATCCCCAAGACCAAGACTTTGTTGGTGGCCGATCATATTGATGAGGCGCAGCGCACTTTTATCTATGCCAAAGAAATCGGTTACAATTATTTGGACATTCAGGAACGACTCTACACATTCACTTGGATCAAGTTCAATAATTTTGACCAAGTACTGAACAATTTTTATGCTTCCTATTTTGCGGGAGCCTTGGTCATCCCAAGACAAGTGATCAAAAAACACGTTGATGCTTTTTTGGCCAAACCCAAATTTGACAAGACCTTTTTAACGGGATTGAAAAACTATTACAATGCGTCACCGGAATCCCTTTATCAACGTTTGACCAACATTTTGCCCAACGATTACCAGCTCGAAAATCTGTTTTTCCTGCGGTTGGCCCATAAAAAGGACACCAACCGATTTGACATCACCAAGGAACTGCACCTAACGCACCACCATTCACCGCATGGGAACGAGACCAACGAAAAATATTGCAGACGATGGGTCTCCATTCGGGTTTTGCAGGATATTGCCAAAACCGAGGAAGAGCATCATATGGATGCCCAGATTTCCCATTATCCGAACGATGGATTATCCTATTTAATTTTTTCCAGTGCCACGGTAGACCCGTTCAAAAAAAACCTATACCGCAGTGTGAGCCTTGGCCTGCAGATCAATTCCGAATTACGGAAGAAAGTGGCATTTTTGAACGATTCCTCCATCAAGACCTATAATGTGGGTGTTACCTGCGAACGTTGTTCCATCGCCGATTGCGATGTACGGCAATCCCCCCCAACCATTTTAACCCGTCAGGAACGTAACCGCAAAACCGAAGCTGTGGTCGAAACCCTGCAACAAAAATTTGGCTAGATCATGTACCGGGGCGCAAGAAAACTTTAAAAATGGCCTCCCCTTCCAGCATTTGAAATCCATGGTGCAAATTGTGTTGTTCCACGGCATACGGATAAAAAGAAATGGGTTCGATGCAGACCATGTTCCGAACTTCCGTCCAGCACATGAAATCACCAAAACCTTCGGTGGCAATCGTAAATTCCTTTTCATCCCTAAGGGTAATTTCGGTACATTCAGGCACATGTAACGCCCTACTCCCAACTGCCAATACCTGGTCCAAGGTAATTTCCCCCTTTTTAGTGATGATGGTTGGCAACGGAGTGGTCAACTTAAAGGCCGGATGGTAACCCAACA
The DNA here is from genome assembly GCF_003992615.1 of Flagellimonas beolgyonensis. GTDB lineage: Bacteria > Bacteroidota > Bacteroidia > Flavobacteriales > Flavobacteriaceae > Flagellimonas > Flagellimonas beolgyonensis. The sequence goes on along the minus strand of NZ_RZMY01000018.1, from coordinate 134,933 downwards.
TAAACGGCATATCTTTTTCACCTGATATTTTGAAGGTAATTTCCAACGCATCTCCGTTCAGATCAAAGGATTTTTCAAATCTAAAATCGTAGGGCCATGAAAGCGTTTCCTCGGTTGATTTTGCTGGATATTTTGAATTTGGAATTGGCGTACCTGCTTTATATTCCTTGGTAAAAACTGCAAAATATTCTGATTTTGAAACCAGAACATACGACATTTGGCGTAACAGTCCATGTTGGTCCTGTACAGCCTTTCCCCTCGGTGTAGCCACCCGAAAATCGGCCTCATCCACCGGTCCGATTATTGGGAACATTTCCGTATCGGCATTTCCCCAACCTGGACTTCCTTTTTGGTGCATAAACTCATGGCCATCCACTTCGTAACCCACAAGTTCGCCTTTATCGATGCTGACGACAGTATTATTTTTTTGGAGTTGTACCATTAGTTGGTGTTTATCAATCGGTAGATCAACAATGCAGTACGTTTGGTCAATGCCTGGATTGTATTCAAATTTACCGTCTCTTGTGGCGTATGCGCCCCTGAACCCATGGTGCCCAAACCATCTAAACAATCCACATATTCCGCGACAAACGAAACATCGGCGGCACCCCTTCGACCCGGATCATAGGCCAAAACTTCCCCTTGGCCAAGATCTAGGCTTACATCGTTCAAAATTCCCAATAATTGCATGTTGCCCTCCGTGGGTTTCATGGCTGGATAACTGTCGGTAAAACTCACAGTGGCTGATGTTTGGGGTAAATTATTGGCAGCAATCTCACGCATTTTGGCCCTGGCCCTTTCCTTTTGTTCTTCGGAAATAAAACGCAGTCCACCTTTTACAATGGCTTTTTGCGCTACCACATTCGACTTTCCAAAGGCATCGCCCTTACTGGTGGCCTCATCAAAGTTGACAAAGGTACCACCCAGTAAAACACCCGGGTTGAAAGTCAACAAATCCTCCCCTTTTACATCCGTGTAAAACCCATGCAGTATTCTTGACATCTCAAAAATGGCACCGGCACCGGTATTCTCGCTAAAAATGCCTGAGGAGTGGGCTCGTTTTCCTTCCACTTCCACTTCCCAACCCGATGCACCCCTTCGGGCTACCGTGGCATAATTGAATCCCGTGGAGGTTTCAAACCCAAGGGCTATATCGCTTCGCTTGGCCGCTTCCACCAAGTCCTTTCTACTAATATCCAAAGGTTTTCCAGTACTTTCCTCATCCCCGGTAAATGCCACAATAATCTGCGCATTGTTTAAGAGTCCATTGTCATGTAAAGCTTTCAAGGCATAGAGGACGATAACATCGCCCCCTTTCATATCATTGCCCCCTGGCGCATGGGCGATACTGTCATTTACCATTTCAAAAGTCTGAAACGGACTGTCCTTTTCGAAAACGGTGTCCAAATGACCGATCAACAACAACTTTTTGCCCTTGTTTCCCGAAGTTTCGGCTAACAAATGTCCAGCACGGCCCATTTCGGCGGGCATATCCACCCAACGGGTATCGAATCCGATGTCGTCAAAAGCATCCTTGAATACCATACCCACTTCCTGTACGCCTTTTGCATTGAGGGTTCCGCTGTTGATATTCACCACTTTTTCCAAAAACCCGATGGCATCAGAATTGTTCTTTTCCACGGAAGCAACAATCTTTTTTTCAGTTCTGGAAAGTTTTTGGGCTGATAACGAAAGAGATAGAAATACTGCTACGGCAGCGAATATGTATTTTGAAGTCATGTTGGTTGATTTTACCACACAAGGTATCAATTTATGCGGATAATTCCGAGTCGTTACTCAAACTGAATGGCCTTGACCGGGGTGATTTTGGTAATGATGTAGGAAGGTACCAGCAACATGAGCAAACACAGGAACATGACCCCTAAATTGAGCAAAACAACCGTAGGTATATCGATGTGTACCGGGATGTATTCGATGTAGTATTCCTCTGGGTTCGGGAACTTGAACATGCGGTATTTATCCTGAAGAAAAATGACCCCCAACCCAATCAGGTTACCCCAGAATAGTCCAATGGCGATCAGATAAGCGGCATTGTACAAAAACACCTTGCGGATACTCCAATTGGCCGAGCCCAATGCCTTTAAAATTCCGATCATTTGGGTTCGTTCCAAGATCAAAACCAACAGGGCCGTGATCATGTTGATACCGCCCACTATGATCATGATACCAATGATCAATGCAATATTAAAATCAAAAAGTCCGAGCCATTCAAAAATGCGATAATACTTGGTCTTAATGTTTTGGGTATCCAAACTGGACACCGTTTTGCCATAAATTTCGTTGCTTTTGGCTTCGAGCTGGTCAAAATCGTCCAAAAACACCTCAAAATTGCCGATTTCATCATCCTCCCATTTGTTCATACGTTGAATGTGACGAATATCGACAAAGACGTAAGTGGCATCAAACTCCTCAAATCCACTATCGTATATGCCCACAATGTTGAACCTACGATTGTTGGGCACTTTGGAGGCATCCCCATCTTTCAGAAAAAAGGAAAAAAAGGTATCCCCTACACCCAATTGCAATCGATTTGCCATCATTCTCGATATCAACACCTCATCGTTGAGTTTGCCTGAATAATCCGGTAAACGTCCATCCACAATATACTCCTGGAAAACGTTCCAATCGTAATCGGTTCCCACGCCCTTGGCCAACATGCCCTCAAAGGTATCCTCGGTGCGAATGATTCCACCTTTGGTGGCCACAGCCTGAACATGCCTAACCCCTTCCACGTTTTTGAACTCCGGATAAAAATCTTGGTGAATGGAAATGGGAAAAAGGGAAACCTCAGAAGTATTGTTGTCGTAGTTGGAAATTTGGATATGCCCGTTGAACGCAGCAATCTTCTCCCGAATCTTTTGCTTGAGACCTACACCCGTTGCAATCGCAATGAGCATCATGATCACACCAATGGCGATTGCCGCAATGGCAATTTTTATTATAGGGGCGGAAATACTAATTTTATGTTCCTTCCCTGTGATCAGGCGTTTGGCAATAAACAATTCTAAATTCAACGAATGGCCATTTTTTCTAGATTCAAAAGTACAGTTTTCTTCTTGTTTTTGGTGTTTTCCTCTTGTAAAGGGCAGCACAAGCAACAGGAAATGACCAATGACGAGGCCATGGCACTCGCCCAACCTGCTATTGTTGTGGCCGCCAATCGTACGGAAGCCTACTTGCCTTTGCTCGAAGGTAAAAAAGTGGGGGTCGTGGCCAATGCCACCAGTGTAGTGTTTCATGAAAAGGGTCATACCCATTTGGTGGATTCCTTGATTTCCCGTGGTATTGCCGTTCAAAAAGTTTTTGCGCCGGAACATGGCTTTCGCGGTACCGCCGATGCAGGGGAACATGTGAAGGATGGTATGGATGCCAAGACTGGGGTACCCATCATTTCTTTATATGGTGATAACCGAAAACCGTCCCAAGACCAATTGGAAAACTTGGATGTAATCGTTTTTGACATCCAGGATGTAGGCGTGCGCTTTTATACCTACATCGCCACTTTGCAATTGGTAATGGAAGCCTGCGCCGAACACCACACACCCATCATTGTCTTGGACAGACCCAATCCCAATGGCCATTATATCGACGGCCCCACCATGCTTCCTGAACACACCAGTTATTTGGGCATGAACACCATTCCTTTGGTGTATGGGATGACCATGGGGGAATATGCCAAAATGCTCAATGGCGAAGGATGGCTTGAAAATGGCGGCAAAGCTTATTTGACAGTAATCCAACTGGAAAACTACACCCATCAATCGGAATACCATTTGCCCATTCGGCCCTCGCCCAACCTGCCCAATGATGTGTCGATCAACCTGTATCCTAGTTTGGGACTTTTTGAAGGCACCAACGTAAATGCCGGTCGGGGTACGGAATTCCAATTTCAACGGTATGGTGCTTCTTTCTTGGACAGCACCAAGAATGATTTCCGTTATGTGCCCGAACCCAATTTTGGGTCCAAATATCCCAAGGAAGAAGGCAAAACTTGTTATGGAAAAGATTTGTCCAACACTCCTAGAATGAATGAAATGACCCTACGATGGGTGATGGAAGCCTACGCCAACTGTTTGGACAAATCCAAATTCTTCCTCACTAGCGGTTTTACCAAACATGCGGGGACGCCCTTGCTGCAGCAACAAATTGAGGAAGGATTGACCGAAGCCGAAATAAAGGCCACCTGGCAAAACGAATTGGAGGCCTTCAAGCAAATCCGAAAGAACTATTTGCTCTACGATTGAGTTTCGGTAGTCGGCCTACGGTATTTGTGAAAAGGTTGCTTTAGCAAACCAGTGATGCTGCTGTTTTCCTTTTCATCCGGAAAGGTATCCACCCCATAAACAATATCCTTTACATCCATGGTCATGTAGGTACCGAACAATCGGTCCCAAATGGAAAAGATATTGCCATAGTTGGAATCGGTATAGGGCAATTGGTAGTGATGGTGCACTTTATGCATATCGGGGCTTACAATGAACCAACTAATGGCATTGTCCACTTTTTTCGGCAATCGGATGTTGGCATGGTTGAACTGGGAAAACACCACGGACAAGCTCTGATACAACATAATAATGCCGATTGGAGCGCCTACCAACAAAACGCCCGTCAACGTAAAAACGTAGCGTATCACACTTTCAAGTGGATGGTGTCGGTTGGCAGTCGTTGTATCCACATTATGATCGGAATGGTGCACCAAATGCACCATCCAAAGCGGTTTCACCTTGTGCTCCACCCAATGGGCGGCATACGCCCCAATAAGATCTAATAACATTACCCCAAGCAACACATACAGCCACAAGGGCATTTCGGGCAACCAATTAATGATACCAAACTGGTTTTCCACGGCCCAATCGGAAGTCTTGAGCAATAAAAACGCCAAGGGAAAATTCACAATGATCGTTGTAAGGGTAAAAAAGAAATTGGGAACGGAGTGTCGCCATTTTTTATAGGGCACGTTGAATAAGGGCACAATGCCCTCCAAAATCCAGAAAAAGGTAATTCCTCCCACCAAAATCAAACTTCGGTGTGCTGAGGGAATGGTCTCAAAGTAAGAAATGATCTGCTCCATATTCCCAAATATAGGAAATCGTCAAATTTTTATGCGCTTTTTCATTTCTTCAACTATGTTGAAGGCTGCGGGACAAATAGCCACATTTTTTAGGGTGAGATTGCCGATCTGTTGGAACTTTTTGCGATCGGTGTGCGGAAACTCACGGCATGCCTTGGGCCTCACCTCATAAATTGAGCAATAATTGTCGGCTCCCAAAAAGGTACAGGGTACGGATTGTAGCACATAATCGTTTTCTTCATCGATACGTAGGAACTGATCGATAAATTGGGAAGGCTTCATCCGGAAGTATTTTGCAATGCGCTCAATATCGGTATTGGTGAACAATGGCCCAGTGGTCTTGCAGCAATTGGCACAGGTAAGGCAGTCGATCCGTTCAAACTCGGCCTCGTGCAACTCCAGCATCACATAGTCCAAATCCTTTGGCGGTTTCTTCTTCAACTTGGTGAAGAATTTTTTATTCTCCGCCTGCTTTTCCCTCGCCCTTTGGGGCAATTCCTCCAGAAATTCTTCCATACAACACAAACTTATCCAATTTAAATCGTTCTCTGCGATTAAAGTCCCACCTTTGCAAAAAAGCAGCACCATGGCAGATGTTTTGGGCATGGCCTTTAGGGACTACCAACAGGGCAATTATACGGAAGACATTAAGACCTTTTCATCCTTGGACGAAGAAGACGTGATTCCAGTGCCCTACCTATTCCGTTCGTACAAAGAAATGCCCAAAATTGAACAAAAGGCCCTGCGATTGGCCAAAGGCAAAGTGTTGGACGTGGGCTGTGGTGCAGGAAGCCATGCCCTATACCTGCAGGAAAAGGGTTTGGAGGTAACCGCATTGGACAGCTCCTCAGGCTGTATTTCTGTCTGTAAAGAGCGTGGTGTAAAAAACGTGGTGCAACAAAACATTTTGGCCTATTCCGACCAAACATTTGATACAATTTTATTGCTGATGAATGGCATCGGACTTGCAGGCACGTTGAAAAATGTTGCCCCATTTTTAAAGCATTTAGGCACGCTGTTGGCACCGGATGGTCAAATCTTGTTGGATTCGAGTGACATTATTTATATGTTCGAGGAAGATGAGGATGGTGGTTATTGGATTCCCAACGATGGAAAATACTATGGCGAAGTGACTTTCACCATGCAATACAAAGGGCAAAAAAGTGATGCTTTTGATTGGATTTATTTGGATTTCAATACCTTGCAGAATGCATGTTGGGACAATGGCCTGAACTGTGAACTGATCATGGAAGGGGAACATTTCGACTATTTGGCCCGATTGACGAGCCAAACGTAATAGATTCCAATATGGAACGTTCTATTTTATATTTGCTATAGATGAAAAAGAAAATTGCACTTTACGTTTTAACGGGCCTACTCCTCTTTGCGGCATGTTCCAAGGACTCCGATATTACCTCCGAAAACCCAACGGTCAACAAAACAGCAAACTTGCTGACCACAGGACTATCGGCCAGTGATTTTTTGAGCAATGCCGAATTCGATAAATTATTGATCGAGATTGCCTTTGTTTCGGGTTTTCGACCCACGGCAGAAGCCATTACCAATTATGAAAATTTCTTGCGGGAACGGACTTTTAAGCAAGACATCGAAATCAGGTACACCACCCTACCTTCACCCCAAGAAGCAACTTTGACCTTGGATGAGGTGGTGCAATTGGAAAGCGAAAACCGAAATGTCTACAACGATGGCTCCACTTTGGCCTTGTATATTTACTTTGCGGATGCCCCTGCCGATACCGATAACGAAACAGAAGGTACGGTGACCCTGGGTGCAGTATACCGCAATACCTCAATGGTGGTATATGAGCAAACCATACGCGATTTGGCCAATAGCAGCAGTGCGGTACAGGTTGAAGATGTGGAAACGGCGACTCTTCTGCACGAAACCGGCCATTTGTTCGGTCTGGTGGCGCTGAGCACCACCCCTGTAAACGACCACGAAGATCCCGATGCAGAAAACCATTGCAATGTTGCAGGCTGCTTAATGCGTGCCGAACTCCAGTTTGGGACGTCCCTATTGAAAATGATGCAAAGCAATGTTTCCAAAGGAACGGCTGCCGTGCCCGATTTTGATGCGGAATGTTTGTTGGACCTTCAAAAGTATGGGGGGCGTTAATTTACGCTTAGGGAATATTCAAATACTTATGGGTTTGTAGCGATACCTTCCATTTGGGGTGCTGCATCACGTAGTCCACGATCAAGGGAACCATTTTATCGCGAACGCTCCATTCCGGTTGTAGGTACAAGATGCAATTGTCTCCTACTTGGGCTGCCTGCTCCTCGGCAAAAACAAAGTCGTGTTTGTTGTACACGATCACTTTCAGCTCATCCGCTTTTTTATAGATATCACCTACGGGCAATTTGTTCTTTTTAGGAGAAAGGCAGATCCAATCCCAGTTGCCCGTCAAAGGATAGGCCCCTGAGGTCTCAATGTGGGTTTTCATCCCTTCTGCCTTCAATCCTTCGGTCAATGGCCCCATATCCCACGTCAACGGTTCCCCACCGGTGATCACAATGGTATCGGAATATTTTTTGGCATTGGCAATAATACTTTCAATGGCCGTTGGCGGATGCGTCTCGGCATTCCAGCTTTCCTTGACATCGCACCAATGGCAACCCACATCGCACCCCCCTACCCGAATAAAGTAAGCAGCGGTTCCCTTGTGGTAGCCTTCTCCCTGAATGGTATAAAATTCTTCCATCAAAGGCAACATCAGGCCCTTCTCCACCAAATCCATTGTATTAGCTTCAACCATGGTGCAAAGATACATTTATGCCCGTGGAATACCAGCTATCTTTTTGATTATTGCTTGAGGGTAAAATGGCCATTACGTCGGTGGATCATCCCCTCATGATCGGTAAGCTCCAACGTATACCAATAATCCGATGGAGGCAATGGTTTTCCTTTGTAGAGGCCACTCCAACCCTTTTGGAAAGGATCGATTTGCCCCATCAATTTTCCATACCGATCAAAAACGAGAAAATTGCCGCTGGCATAAAACTCGCTTGTCACCCCCTTAATCGCCAACACATCATTAATATTGTCGTTGTTGGGAGTGAAGAATTTGGCCACCCCCACTACCCCGACCTGAATGGCATCCACACCACACCCATTTTTATCAATGGCGTATAGTGTATGCAAGCCGGGTTCCACATTGGTAAAAACGGAGGAATCACCTCCTTCACCGTAAAGATTGTCCAAATAAAAGGCATAATCCCCAAGACCCAGTTCCCCATTTTCATACAGTACGGTGATGGTACCTGTCTCACCATCATCTTCAACCTGTACAAATTGGGGCTGCAGCACCGGAGGGCTCGATTCCTCCACCCCAAAAGAAAGGGCTGGCGATGTACAACCAGCTTCGGAGAGGGCCACCACACTGTATTGGCCGGCTTCCGAAAGAACCATGGATTCACTTTCACCGATCAGCGTGTTACTGGCATTGTACCACCGATACTGGTAAGCCCCCAAAGGTCGCAACGGGACCACTTCCACCGACGATCCACTACAGAAAAAATAGTTTTCTTCCAATTCATAAGAAGGGGTAGGCAGCACGGTAAGTGAAAGATGTTGTCCCACTCCAAAGCATGTACCTGAGAATTCATCATCCACTCGTACAAACAAGATTTCGGAATAGGCCATTGTATTGGTATAGGCCTGGGTATTTCCGATCGGGTTTCGCTTTAAAAGGGCATCGTCTTCGTTTTGATAAAAAGAAACGGTCAACCCTTGAGATGTAGGAAACTGGTCTAGCAAATCCTGTTCGGCCTCCAAGAGATTGAAGATGGCAATACCATCCGCATTACGATCATCACACGTTTCAAGGGCATACACATACCCATTTGGAAATGATGTTGTGGAAACGTCCAAAAATACCGAGCCGATAGCATAGCAATAATCGCCAGTGCCTTCTACTCGAAAAAACAATTGGTCGGCCACCGCATTATTGAAATTTTGAGCGTCGATTTCATTTGCACGATTTTCCGCATCCGCTTCGGAGAGGTAAAAAGTGAACGCAAAATTGCCATCTTCAGTACTGAGCAAATCCAAATATTGGGTAAGGTCAAATTGGGTAAAACCATCCGCAACCCCATCCTCATCACAATTCGTCAACGTGATTCCATCATTGATATTGGGTGGAATTAAAACCGTTGCCCGGATCGGAAGTCGCTCACTTACCATGCAACCATTATACGAAGCCATAACGTAATAGGTTTTGGAACTATCCAAAACAGGGGTGTCAAAATTATTCCCAGTGGCCAAAGCGGTTCCACCGGTCTCTGTTTCAAACCAAACCACATCACCAAAAGAAGATGTGGCCTGCAGACTCACAGTACCAGAACCACAAATGGTACCAGGCGTAACTGAAGTAATTTTAGGTGTTGTGATTTTTGTGCTGGCAGATAAATTCAGTATCGGATCACCAGGCATACCCCCATATTCCACTATATATCCTTTGGGTTGATAATCCCCTGTGGGATCTCCAGTAATGCGAAGATCGTTCCACGAACCTGTTATTCCGACACCTGGGGCGGTAATATGGGCGTAATCCTCGTCACCCAAGTTGTTGGGCTCATTGGTGTTCCAAAACGCAAAGTTTGGACTACTGCCTGTATTGTCTCCATTCCAAAAAACCTGCCCTTGCTCTGGCCCAGTCATCCATCGCCATACACCCTCGGTTTGTTCGTCCGAACCACCGATCCAACCTGTTCCAGTAGTTTGTTCCCCAGTAATTTGGGCCTCGGCAGCAGAAGTTATGGTAGCCAAATAGCCTTGCAGCCCAAAATAGGTCCTATTCTCCGCCGCAGTTCTGGCATCGTCCCAGCGAATGCCCACATCGGATACATATTCGTAGTAATGCCCGGTTTCAGGCAAATAATTTGCATTTCCGATGGTCAATGAAAAAAACTTTTCTTCCTCAGGCGAAGCAGAAGCACTTTCAAACACCACATCCCTGACCGCAGCGATAAGATCCGTATACAACATGGGGACACCACCTACTCCAGTAAGCGTTAATTTCCCTTCTTGGGCATTCCAATTGGTGGTAACGGTAGGGTGACTGTTTTGTAGGCTCAGTACATCAAAACCGCGCTCGTAACCGGTGGAAATCTGGATATAAAAGGCATCGATTTCTGTATCATCCGGATCTACGATATTAAAATCCGTGGTGATGGGCAGCATCGATTGCGGGCAATAGAACTGATCACCCGTGGCAATTATTTGGGGGGCCACATTTCCTTGGGCACACAGCAAATTGGAAAACAGGCCAAAAAGCCCAATGAAGAGTGAATACTTTAATTTTTTATTTAATTTCAACCTATATCACTTGTGTTCTCGCAAGTTTGAAAGATACGAAGTAATTCAAGAGTTCAAATTTTTACCGCCCAAAGCTTTAAATTTCCCGATGGCCCTTCATCATTTTACTGCGATCACATCAATTTCTATTTTACCTTTGGCCGCTATTCCTGAAGCCGCAAAGGTGGTTCGGGCCGGTTTTTTGGTGAAATATTGGGTATAAATCTCGTTAAAGGATGAAAAATCATCCATGGTGCTCAAGATCACGGTACACTTGACCACATTCTCCAAGGTAAGATTGTGCTGGGCCAAAACGGCCTCAATATTTTTAATGGCCTGCTCTGTTTCCGCTTGAATACCTCCTTCCACCAGGGTCCGTGTGGAATGGTCCATACCGATCTGTCCTGCCAAAAAGTACAGGTTGCCCGCCTGAACCACATCGCTGAATGGAGCCTGCTGCTTTTTGGGTTCGTGCGATTTATGAAAAATAAGCACCGTACTTTCCTGTGCATAGGTGGTTGTCATGATCGCACATAACAAAAAAGACAAAAGTGTATAGTGAAAAGGTTTCATGATCGTGTTTTTAGATTTGCTTAAAATTACCCTATTTTTATCGGAAATTGAACACCATGGGCGACAAAGAAAAATTCTTTGAACACATCGAACAGGGCTACACCATGAAAGGCGATTACATTACGATGGGCGCTGCCATGTTGGAAGGTGAAACCATCACCAATGCCTTTGTAAAAATACCTCTCAAAACCTTGAACCGACACGGACTGATTGCCGGGGCCACGGGAACGGGAAAGACCAAGACCCTTCAGGTTTTGGCCGAGAACCTTTCCGATAAGGGCATCCCGGTACTTTTGATGGATTTGAAAGGTGATTTGAGCGGTATTGCCCAGCCCAGCCCAGGCCATCCCAAAATTGATGAACGGCACGAAAAAATAGGATTGCCCTTCGAGGCCAAGGGATTTCCTGTAGAAATCCTTTCCCTCTCCGAACAAAATGGGGTGCGCTTGCGGGCTACCGTGTCCGAATTTGGACCGGTGTTGCTCTCCCGTATCCTTGACCTTTCCGAAACCCAAGAAGGCATTGTGGCCGTTGTTTTCAAATACTGTGACGACAACAAGTTGCCGCTTTTGGACCTGAAGGATTTCAAAAAAGTATTGCAATATGCCACCGGTGATGGGAAAGAGGAATTTCAGGAATCCTATGGCCGAATCTCGACCAGTTCCACGGGTACCATCCTCCGAAAGATCATCGAATTGGAACAACAAGGTGCCGATTTATTTTTTGGCGAAAAATCCTTTGATGTGGAAGATTTGGTACGCATCGATGAAAATGGCAGGGGTTATGTGAACATTATTCGATTGACGGATATCCAAGACCGTCCCAAGTTGTTCTCGACCTTTATGTTGAGCTTGTTGGCAGAGATCTATTCCACCTTTCCGGAACAAGGGGATAGTGACAGACCTGAACTTGTTTTGTTCATTGATGAGGCCCATTTGATTTTCGACAACGCCTCCAAAGCCCTATTGGACCAAATTGAAAGTATTGTAAAACTAATTCGCTCCAAAGGGATCGGACTCTATTTTGTGACCCAAAACCCAACCGATGTACCTGATGATGTTCTGGCACAATTGGGATTGAAGGTACAACATGCCCTGCGGGCTTTTACGGCCAAGGATCGAAAGGCCATCAAACTAACGGCACAAAATTATCCCATTACGGAATTTTACGATACAGCAGAAGTTTTGACCTCCTTGGGAACAGGGGAAGCCTTGGTTTCCGCTTTAGACGAAAAAGGAAGGCCCACCCCATTGGCGGCTACCATGATGCGAGCGCCGATGAGCCGTATGGACGTCTTGACGGATAGTGAACTCAAGGAAGTATTGAACCAATCCAAATTGATCAAAAAATACAATGAGGAAATCGATCGGGAAAGTGCCTATGAAATCTTGAACGCCAAGATGGAACGGGCCGAAAGAGAAGCTGAAAAAGAAAGAGAAAAAGAAAAATCCACATCAACACGACGAACCACTACTTCGCGAAGAAGCACTCGAATGAATCCTGTGGTAAAAGTATTGACCAGTGCCACATTTATTAGGGGTGTAATGGGTGTGTTAAAAAAAGTGATGCGCTAATTTTATGAGAAAGAATATCCAATTATTTACCCTTTTTCTGGGTATCGCAGTTGTGCAGTCTTGTCAAAAAGACACCAAATTCCTAATCACCGAAACCACTGTGGGGCCTTTGTCCCAAAACACAACAATTGAAGAACTGGAAACCGTATTTGCACAAGATTCCATTGTTCGGGACACCACGGTTGCCCTAAGTTCTTCCGGTAAAAAAATCGACATATTCGAAAAAGGGGGCAAACATCTCCTCATCATCACCCCAAGTAGCGACAGCATACCCAACGTGGAAAATGTGCGCATCATGGACAAGCGCTATGTTTCGGACAATGGCGTTGGACTGACCAGTACGTTTGGGGAAATCAAAAGGAAATACCCTATAAAAAAGATTGTGGCTACTTTGAGCAGTGTGGTTGTTTTTCCTGAAAATAGCAATCTCTATTTTACAATCGACAAGGAAGAGCTACCTGAAAATCTAAGGTTCAGTACCAAGGTAGAAGAGGTACAGATTCCTGATGAAGCCAAGATCAAGTATTTGATGTTGGGATGGGAGTAACTGTTTTAAAATAAGCCGTAACGTTCCCGATTGGCAATTACTTTAGGGCTATTATCGTGCATCCATTCGGCCAGATCCAACAGCTTTTCCACATACGAACGCCCGAAGTCGGTCAGGTTATACTCCACCCGAATAGGCACTTCGGGGTATGCCTTGCGTTTCAAATAGCCATCGGCCTCCAATACTTTGAGTCGTTGACTCAGCACTTTATTGGAAATGCCATACACGTATTTTTTCAATTTATTGAACCGTAGCACCTGAAAATACCCCAACCACAATAAGATCAACACGCTCCATTGATCGGAGGCGACCGACATCACATCACGTACCGGGCAAAGTTCGGGCGGGTTCTTATAATCGATGTGGCCGAACATTTTTTCCAATTTTTTTACGGTCCTAACTTTTTGATTTTCAGTAACAGTTTCCATATAAACACCTAGTTTTCAGTTAGTGACTACTTTAATTTTTAAAAATGAATATGTACTTTTAGTATCAAATTAAGAGTAAGTTACAAAAAGTAACCTAATGAAAAAGCTCATCAAGCAAATAATGCCCTTGGCCTATGGCCAATATTATAATATATACACCCTGATCGCCCCCAAAAAAGCGGCAGAAAGTGCCTTTCATCTATTCTGTACCGTCCGCAAAGGCCGTGTTCAGCCCCAACAGGCAGATTACCTTGACCAAGCCAAATTGAATGTGGAGGAAGTTGAAGGCCATAAAGTACAGTCCTACCACTGGCCGGGAAACAAGGAAACGGTATTATTGGTGCATGGTTGGGAAAGCAACACCTTTAGGTGGCGCAATTTGATCAAGAAACTACGCGAAGCCGATTTTAACGTCATTGCCTTTGATGCCCCATCACATGGCTATTCCACGGGCAAACACCTGTATGTTCCGCTGTATGAAAAAGCAGTGAACCACATGGTGAAAAAATACAATCCACAGCATTTGATCGGACATTCGGTAGGTGGTATGACCATTATTTACAACCAGTACAAAAATCCATGTCCGGATGTGGAAAAAATGGTGACCATTGGTTCTCCATCCGAATTTCATGAAATCATGCAACATTTTCAAGATATCCTGAAGTTCAACAACCGCGTGATGAAGCAATTGGACAGGTATGTCTTGGATCGGTTCGGATTTCGCATCGATGAGTTTTCCACCTCCCAATTTGCACGTTCCTTGAGCAAAAAAGGATTGTTGTTCCACGATAAATTTGATGCCATAACCCCCTATCATGCATCGGTCGCCGTAAACCAGAATTGGGAAAACAGTACTTTGGTGAGCACCGAAGGCTTGGGCCACTCCATGCACCAAGATGATGTGAACGATCAGATCATCTCTTTTTTGGAAGCTTGAAAAAGTTGTTCTAATTTTCACAAAAAATAAACCATGCAAAACATAACCCCCTTTCATGTGGCTATCCCAGTTCATAATTTGGATGAATGCCGTACTTTTTACCGTGACGTTTTGGAGTGTGAAGAAGGCCGGAGTGCAGACCACTGGGTAGATTTCAACCTATTTGGTCATCAATTGGTGATCCATTACAAACCAAAATCCGAAGAAGAACTGCACACCAATCCTGTGGATGGAAAAAATGTACCTGTTCCACACTATGGTGTTGTTTTGCCATGGGAAACCTTCGAGTCCTTTTCCAAAAAATTGGAAGCCAAGGGCATTGATTTTGTAATTGAACCTTACATTCGATTTAAAGGTGAAGTCGGGGAACAGGCCACCATGTTCTTTTTGGACCCAGCTGGCAATGCTTTGGAGTTCAAGGCTTTTAAGGATATGGGGCAATTGTTTGCCAAATAATCATACCAAGGTTATGCCTTTGCGCCTCACCCAAATGTAGGCAAACAGGATGTTGGGCACCCAACATAACCATGCCACAATACGATAGGCGGTCAGGAACTCTCCCAAAACCAATGTGAGCAAGGGCAACCAAATTCGCAGGGTTACCGCAGCGAAGCACGCGGCATAACTGTATATCATCATACCTTGGTGAAGGGACATGTCCTTTCGTTTTACGCCGACATAGGCCACAACTGTGGTAAATAACCAAACCAGTCCAAGACTGATAAAGCCTAAGGAAGAAACCAAACCTCCGGTGGCGAAGAATCCGATATACACACCACAGAGTCCACTTATTAGCACCGAAATCACGTAAATTTTACCCAAGGTCCTGTGCAGGTTGAGATGTTTGGCCCTCAGCTTTTTGCTGAATTGGGACCAACCGGACAAGAGCGCCAATCCCCCAAAACTAATGTGTCCATAAAAGGCAAGATTCCAAATATCGGATGCCAATAGTTCCTTGGATTTGCTCAAAAGCAGCCCAAAATCATCAGTGGCAAATAGATAAATCAGTGGATACAGGCCAATACCAATGGCCAACAATACAAATACAATCCAGGCTACCTTGTTTCTTACGGTTTTGGCCATATTGTTCTGGTTAGGTACAGGTAAGTTATCGAATAATTGCCAAGAAAAACAAGAATTTGAGACGTAAATCGTTATAAATGTAATGAATAGGCCTAAGGGCCGAACCCAAATCGTACCGTTATGAAAACAATTTTACTTTTGATCACCATCCTGTTTTCCGGCATGGCCGTTTCCAGTTGTACCAACGATGAAGCGGATACCGAGTTCGATCACCTCAATCCGGATGAGGAACAACAATCCACGGCGGCTCCTTTGGAAACCGAGACCGTGAATTAAGCCCTTTTCGACTTATGGCGCTCCCTGGCCAACAGGGTATTCTTTAGGAGCATAGCGATGGTCATTGGGCCTACCCCACCAGGAACCGGCGTGATGTAAGATGCCTTTTTGCTTACATTTTCATAATCCACGTCTCCGGTGATGTAGTAACCCTTTTCTCTAGACTCGTCGCTAACTCGGGTAATTCCCACATCGATGATCACCGCCCCTTCCTTGACCATATCGGCTTTTAGGAAATTGGGCACTCCCAAGGCAGAGACGACAATATCGGCTTGCTGTGTCAAAGATTTGATATCCGTTGTCCGGCTATGAGTCAGTGTCACCGTGGCATTGCCCGGCTTCCCTTTTTGGCTCATTAAAATACTGATGGGCCTTCCCACAATATGGCTACGACCGATCACCACAGCATGTTTACCCGAAATGTCCACATTGTATCTTCGTAACAATTCCATAATGCCAAAAGGCGTCGCCGAAATGAAGGTTTCCATTTCAAGGGCCATTTTACCAAAATTGGTGGGGTGGAACCCATCCACATCCTTATCGGCATCCACGGCCATCAACACCTTTTCCTCATCAATATGTTTGGGAAGGGGCAATTGCACAATATAGCCATCTATATCGGGGTTGTTGTTCAAATCGTGGACTTGTTGCAACAGCGCTTCTTCCGAAGTGTCTTCGGGCAGATGGATCAAGGTGGATTCGAAACCAATTTTTTTACAGGAACGTACCTTACTGCCCACATAGGTTAGGCTGGCACCATCGTTACCAACGAGCACGGCTGCCAAATGGGGGACCTTTTCCCCTCTTTCCTTCATCTGGGCCACCTCAACGGCAATTTCTTCTTTAATCTGATTCGATATTTTTTTTCCGTCAAGGATTTCCATGGACAACGGGTTTAGGTTTGGGTTTGTGGTTATTCAGTTATCAAATTTGATCGATTTATTGCAAATCAGATTTCTTGAATTTACTTCATATTCTGCATCATCTGCATCATTCGCTTGCCGCCGCCACCTTGCATCATCTTCATCATTTTGCCCATTTGGTCGAATTGCTTTAGCAATTGGTTTACTTCTTGAATGGAAGTACCGCTACCAGCAGCAATCCGCTTTTTACGGCTGGCATTCAATTTGGATGGGTTGGAACGTTCATCCGGTGTCATGGAATGGATAATGGCTTCGATATGCTTGAAGGCATCATCATCAATATCCAAACCTTTTAAGGCTTTTCCCGCACCCGGAATCATCCCAATCAGGTCCTTCATGTTCCCCATACGCTTGATCTGCTGGATCTGGCTCAAGAAATCGTCGAAGCCAAACTTGTTCTTGGCGATTTTTTTCTGGAGCTTTCGAGCCTGTTCTTCATCAAACTGTTCCTGGGCGCGTTCCACCAAGGATACCACGTCTCCCATGCCAAGAATACGATCGGCCATACGTGAAGGATAGAACACATCGATGGCTTCCATTTTTTCACCGGTACCGATGAATTTGATGGGCTTGTTCACCACGGATTTGATGGAAATGGCGGCACCACCTCGGGTATCACCATCCAATTTGGTAAGGATGACCCCGTCAAAATTCAACACATCGTTAAAGGCCTTGGCCGTATTCACGGCATCCTGACCTGTCATGGCATCCACCACAAACAACGTTTCCTGTGGTTGAATGGCTTTATGGATGTTGGCAATCTCGGTCATCATCTCCTGATCTACGGCCAAACGACCCGCGGTATCGATGATCACCACATTACAGCCCAAACTTTTGGCATGGGCAATACCTGCCTTGGCGATGGCCACGGGATCATTGTTTTCCCTATCGGAATAGACCTCAACGCCAATTTGCTCACCCACAATGTGCAACTGATCGATAGCAGCCGGACGATAGACGTCACAGGCCACCAACATCGGCTTTTTGGATTTTTTATTTTTGAGATAGTTGGCCAGTTTTCCTGAAAAAGTGGTTTTACCCGAACCTTGAAGACCTGACATCAAAATCACCGATGGATTACCTGAAAGATTGATGCCTTCCGCATCGCCCCCCATGAGTTCGGTAAGTTCATCCTTAACAATCTTCACCATCAATTGCCCAGGCTGGAGCGTGCTCAACACGTTCTGTCCCATGGCCTCTTCCTTTACCTTGTTGGTAAATTCCTTGGCTATCTTAAAGTTGACATCCGCATCCAACAGGGCCCTACGAATTTCCTTAAGGGTCTCCGCAACATTGATTTCCGTAATCTGACCATGCCCTTTGAGGACGTGGAGTGCCTTATCCAGTTTTTCGCTTAAATTATCGAACATAGGTTCTTAGGGTTTTAAGAGGCACAAATTTAAGAATAATTAAAAAGAAAAGGACGGCTTTGGGGAGAGCCGTCCTTTAAAAATAAAGATTGGGGAAAAATATCTAGTTCTTTTCGAAAACCAGCTTGTCGGTTCCACCGTTTCCTCCACTGATGTCGATTAGCTCGATTCGAACCGCGGTGTACTCCACAATGTCCCAATCGTCTGTCAAATCAGCGAAATCGGCCGGTGAGGCAAATGCAATATTGAAGTCCACATCACTATCATTGGGACTATCATCATTACCATTATCCGAATCTGTAACGGACCACGTACCATTCACGGTTGTGGCGCCATTGGTGGCAACCAGGCTTCCTTCGGTGTTGAAAGTGAAGGTATATCCATTGAAATGGGCTGTTTCCTCCTTATCAGTATCGAAATAATAAGCGATGGTCCAAGTACCACTGGCAGCAATTCCTTTCAATTCAGTAATCTGGGCGGCCGACAAATTGTTCAACATGTTGTCGTCTTCGCTATTTTCGCAACCCAATGTTACCATGAACATTACCACTGCCGCTATTTTCAAAATCGAGGTTTTCATAAAACGGGGTTAAAATATAGTGTTCTCGTTTAGTTGGGACTTATAGTTTCTCGAAAACCAAGACATCAATAGATCCGTCGTCACTCACATCTTTCAATTCGATTCGAGTGGTTGTTACGGAAACTATTTGCCAGTCATCTGTAAGATCGGCCAAATTGTCGGTGGTATCGAAATTGATGTAGAATTTCAACCCGTCCTCAGAGTCGCGAAGCACTCTCCAAAGACCATCGGCAATAGGATCTGCATTTACAGCAACTGCCACTTGGTAGTCTGCACCAAAGGTGAAATCCATTCCAGCGTAATCAGCGGTCATGTCCACATCACTTTCTGAATACAAGGCCACGTTCCAAGTTCCGCCCATGGCAATGTTCTTGATTTCGGCCACATCGGCATCGTCGGCACTTTCGTTACATTCACGTAGCAGTACCATTTCATGGTCCGTTTCCTCAATTCTGAATTTCAATCGGGATTGGGTAAGTTCACGCACCGGCCATTCAAAGCTTACGCCAGGTTCATCGCCCATGGTGATCATTACTGACAGCACCAATTGACTGTTCAATCCAATGTCCCAAGTACCTTCTTTGGTGTTCACTCCATTGCTCAAGGTAACTACACCTTCGGCCATGAACTTAAACTCGTATCCAAGCAACCTTTCAACTTCCTCTCCTTGGTTTTTAACCTTTTTAATCACCCATTCACATTCTTGTAGAATGGCTCGCAGGGTATTGGGGTCTGTTTCTCCCACAGAGTCATCGATATCACATCGTTTTTTGAATACGATTCGGTTGCCGCTGTTCTGGTACAACTTGATACTGTGATCTTCCAATTCATACACTTGCCCTTCAATGTTGAAATCGGCCAACATCTCAAAATTCAAGCTTAGGTAGACACCTGCTTCGGTAGCAGTAGTGCTCCATGTTCCGGCCAATGAAGCGTTTACTCCACCGCCGAACATTACGGTACCATCGGCCATAAAGGCCAACAACTGCTCAAAATATTGCTCGGTATTGTCCACTTCATTGCGAATCACTTGACGCACTTCCCAAGGACAGGCCGTTAAATAGGCATCCAATTCTTCTTTACTGAAATCATCGTCGTTGTAATCGTTATCATCATCTTCATCGCATTGGTTTTTTGCCATTTCAAGGGCAGCTGCCAATTCTTCATTGCTATTGATGGTCAATTCTGTACCATCGTATTTTTTCATGGTAATGGGGAAATCGAAACTGATGAAACCATCATCATCCAATTCTTCAAACAAACGTCTCAAACCTCTATCACTTTCTACAGTGAATTGGCCGGTTTGTTGGTTCTCAAAATTGAAAGTGTACATTGTAATAGGATATACAAAATCGATACATTCGATATCATCATCGTCACCACCTTCCAAACATTCACGGGCCAAAGCTTCCAACTCATCCATATTATTTATGGTGATTTCACTAAAGTCGGCCAAGGTGATGGTCACTGGGAAGTGAATTTCCAGAATATCGTCGTCGTCGAGTATTTCGTCAAAGATTTCTTCAATAACATCCAAGTCGCTTTCGGAATCGATGGTCACCTGAATACCATTTACATCAACGGTATACGGAAAATTCAATGCAAAACAACTGGCACCATCCACAATATTGTCGAAAGAGCCATCATGGGAAGAGGTGTTCTCGATTAAAAGGGCTGTGGAAGAGCTGGCAGCTATGGATTCGTTGCCGCTTCCTGTGTCAATTTTTTCAAATTCCTCTTGACATGAGGCAAGACTAAAAATCAATACAACGAGAGCCGCGCGCATCAAGTTGTTCAGAAACTTTTTCATAACGATTGAATTTTGGGGTTATAATTCAACTCTAAAACAACCAACTCCTAAAAAACCCTACCTGATCTTAATTTTTTTTCAAATATATTTGGATTTCAAAATACCTAACCATGGACAATGTCTGTGAAGACCAAACATTTAGTTCTCTGTTCAAGGCGCATTCCAAATCGGTCTTCAATTATATCTATTATAAGTTCGGCAATGAGGAGAAGGCCAACGATGCCGTTCAGGAGGCTTTTGTAAAACTGTGGGAGAACTGTGCCAAGGTTACCCCCGACAAAGCCAAATCGTTTGTGTATACCGTAGCCAACAACCTATACCTTAATGTTATAAAGGCTGAGAAAGTACGGTTGAAATATGCGGACAAAGGCGATGATCGGTCCCATGAGTCCCCAGAATTTCTGATGGAGGAAAAGGAATACAAACAAAAATTGGACAATGCTTTGGATGCACTGCCTGAAAATCAGCGCACCACCTTTTTATTGAACCGGATCGATGGCAAAAAATATGCAGAAATAGCAGAAATGGAGGGTGTAAGTGTAAAGGCCATTGAAAAACGGATGCATTTGGCACTCAAAAGTTTGCGGGAGCAGATAGATGGCATCTAGTGGAAAAGAAATATATATTTTAAGGTAGGGTATTGATCAAGTTGGTTGTTATAATACCGTAAAGCATAGAACCCATGCAAGAAAATTACTTGGCAAAATGGCTCAGCGGAGAGCTTTCGGAAGCAGAACTTGCGGAATTTAAAAAGTCCGAAGAATATGCGTCATACCAAAAGCTCCTGGAGGTTTCCAAAACCTTGGAAGCCCCCAATTTTGATGCGGATGAAGCCTTCCAGCGCTTAAAGACCGAGCGCATCGGCAATTCACCAAAAGTAATCACCCTCAATCCTTTTAAAAAGTTCCTGAGAGTGGCTGCCGTGATTGCTGTGCTCCTTGCAGGCTCGTATTTCTATGTCAGTTCGTTGAATGAAACCTATAGCACCCAACTTGCGGAACGCACCGAAGTTACATTACCCGATAATTCCGAGATTTTCCTGAATGCGGAATCCCAAATTTCATTCAGTAAAAAGAAATGGGACCAAAAAAGGGATGTTACCTTAAAAGGCGAGGCTTTCTTTAGAGTGGCCAAAGGAAAAAAATTCACCGTTTCCACAGACCAAGGCACCGTAGCCGTTTTGGGAACTCAGTTCAATGTGGAAAATCGCGACAATTTTTTTGAAGTAACCTGTTTTGAAGGTTTGGTCAGCGTAACCTTTAAAGGTAAGGAGACCAAATTACCAGCAGGAACATCCTTCGTTGTAATTGATGGCGTTATACAGCCCACAAACAAGCCCGAAGGTGCCCATCCCGCATGGATGAACAACGAAAGCAGTTTCGACCGAATCCCCCTTAAATATGTCTTAGCCGAGTTGGAGCGACAATTCAATGTGTCGGTAAAAACCAAAGATGTGAACACCGAGTTGATTTTTACCGGTTCCTTCGACAACACAAACCTCGAAATGGCGTTAAAAAGTATAAGTACCCCGTCTCACATAAAGTATACTGTTGAAGACGATAACGTACTTTTTTATGCTGGGAACACACCTCAATAAACATGTAGGCCTCATACTGGGTTTCCTGTTTTTTCTGAATTGCACCATTACCATCAGTGCACAGGAAGAGCAGCAGGCTTCCATTCCCCTGATTTCCTACATTCAAAGTTTGGAAAATCGGTTCAATATCAAATTTTCCTACCTCAACGAGGACTTGGAAAATTTGACCATTACCATACCACAACAAACTACTACGCTCGATACCATCCTAAAAATCATACAGGAAAAATTCCAGATCAGGATAGAAAAGTTGGATGACCGATACTACACCATGGTTAAGGACAACACCGTTGACCTTTGTGGCCATGTGCTCGACAATTTCGCAGAAAACTCCATTCCCGGTTCCACAATCGAAATTTTGGGCACCAACCGGGCACTGATCACGAGCGACGATGGGAAGTTCACCATTGACGGCGTTCCAAAAGATGCCTCCATTCGCATTCGCTATTTGGGGTACCTTACCAAAAATATGAGTGTTGCCGAATTTTTATCTCTTGGTGATTGTCCCAATATTCTCATGTCTCCACACTTGGAACAACTTAACGAAGTGATCGTATACCAATTCCTCACCACAGGTATCATCAAGGAAAACGATGCCAGTATCTCTTTAAACACCGCAGAGTTTGGTATCCTTCCCGGACAAATAGAACCGGATATCCTTCAGACCGTACAAGCACTTCCCGGAATCAAAAGTATAGACGAAACGGTTTCGGACATCAATGTTCGAGGTGGCACCAACGATCAAAACCTGGTGTTGTGGAACGGCATCAAAATGTACCAATCCGGGCATTTTTTTGGATTGATATCGGCCTTTAACCCCTATTTGACCGATAAGGTGACCATTTATAAAAATGGAACACCTTCCGCTTATGGCGATGGGGTAAGCAGCGTGATCCAAATGGAGACCAGCAATACCATTGCCGAACAATGGAAAGGCGGTGCCGGATTCAACCTGATCAGTGGCGATTTTTACACAGAGGTTCCCATTTCCAATAAATTGGGGGTTCAATTTGCAGGACGGCGTTCCACAACGGATTTTATCAGCACGCCCACTTACAATCAATTTTTTGATCGGGCATTTCAGGATAGCGAGATCAGCGACCAGAACAACAATGCGGTGGATGATGATATTGTTCGGGACGAAGACTTTTATTTCTACGACTTTTCAGGAAAAATTTTATACAACATCAACGACGATCACCAGTTCCGGTTGAGTGCCATACAGATCAACAACGACCTCAAGTATGTGGAGACCGATCTTACAAACAACGCTACCAGCACCAGTTTGTTGAAACAGAGCAACACCTCCGTGGGCGGTCAGTTGCAAAGCCAATGGACTGAACGCTTTTCGTCCCTCCTAAACGTATATTATTCCCGATACAATTTGGATGCCGAGAACGTTTTTGGAAACCAGTCACAACTACTCTTCCAAAACAACCAAGTCATCGAAAATGCGGCCAAACTCGACACCGAGTTCAAACTGAACGATCGATTCAACTGGAACAATGGCTACCAATATATAGAAACCGGCATCACAAATGCCACCATTTTGAACCAACCTTTGTTCCAAAGTGAGATCAAAGGCGTAATACGAATCCATGCTCCCTATACCGAAATCAATTACCATAGTTCGGAAAACAAGTTCATTGCCCGAATAGGGTCACGTTTCAATTTTATCGAAAACATAGGAACCTTTACCAAATTGGTGGTTGAACCCCGTCTCAATTTGAATTTCAAATTGGCCAATTACCTCCGAGCAGAAGTGTTGGGCGAATTCAAAAGCCAGACCACCAACCAGATCATCGATTTGGAACAAAATTTTCTCGGTGTGGAAAAGCGCCGCTGGATTTTATCCAATGATGGCACCTTACCTGTAACGCAAAGCAAACAGGGTTCGGTGGGCATCAACTACGAAAAAAACAACTTTTATATTGGTGTAGAGGGCTTTTATAAATCGGTGGATGGTATCAGCACACGAACACAAGGCTTTCAAAATTCCAACCAATTCTCCGGTGAAATCGGTAGCTATGAGGTACAGGGTGTGGAATTCCTCATCAACAAAAAAGGGAACAATTACAGTACCTGGTTGAGCTATGCATACAACAAGAACGACTATACTTTCGATTCCATCGTACCCCAAACGTTCCCGAACAATTTGGACATTCGGCACACGTTGACCTTTGCCAGCACCTATACCTTTAAAAACCTGAAATTGGGGATCGGCATCAATTACCGAACAGGCAAACCCTATACCCAACCGCTGGATGGCAATGAGGGATTGGACACGGATTTTTCCCCTGCCCGCATCAATTACAAAGAACCAAATAGCAGCAGATTGCCAGAATACATAAGGGCAGATGCCTCAGCTGTGTACAGTTTTCCATTGGGCAGAAGGGTGAAAGCCAATGCCGGACTTTCCCTTTTGAACATGACCAATCGAAGAAATACCTTGAACCGTTACTATCGGGTCAATGAAAATGATGAGATCGAAACCGTGGACAATGTTTCCTTGGGAATCACTCCAAACTTCAGTTTTAGAATCGATTTTTAGCCTGCCAGCCCATATCGTTCAAATCCATGTTGAGCATGGTGCGGACAATTTCGAACACATAGGGAAATTGCTGCTTGAACTCCAATGGGGTCTCCACAAAATTTTCAGTGATTACCGCGAAGAATTCCACAAAATTGGTCTTGCCATAATCCCGAAAATAGTGGGAATTGGCCAATTGGGTCGTAAAGGTTTCCGAGTCGTACAGTTCTTTGATCTTGGCCAACCCTTTTTGAAATCGCCTCGCCTCGAATGAAGGTTTGCGGAACGTTTCGATCATAAGGGCATGGGCCACTTCATGGATACCCAAATTCACATTGTCATTGGGAATGCTAAAACCATCCTTTAAACTTTCCGCGGAAAACACCAGGGTGCGAAGCCTCGGATTATATTCACCTACATGATGGTTTCTTGAAATTCGGGAGTAATAATCGCTGGGATATACGATGATCCGTTTGATCGACCTTTCAAACCGATAATTGGCCATACCCAAGGTCAGCAATACGGCAGAGGCACTCACATAGGCCTTGATCTCTTCTTTGTTCCCGATATTTCCATAAAAGACGAAGTGCTTTTTGGACTTGAACCAAGCAAACCGTTCCAAAAAGATCCTGCGCTGCTCGGTTGAAAAATAATGGTAGGGATGCAGAAATTCCGAAATGAACTGTCGCTCCTTGGCATTGATTTTTTTTATGGGATGCAGGATGTTGAACAGGGTCAACCGCTCCTTGGTCATTCGTTCATAAAGGACCTTGACAAAAACAAAAACCAAACCGACAACCAAAAAAATGGCAACGATTTCCTTTTCCGATTGCGTCAATTGCCCCATTACATGCGTTCAGGTACCTGGATACCCAATAGTCTAAAGGCTGATTGGATCACTTCGCCCACTTTTTTGGACAAATGCACCCTAAACTGTTTTTTCCGCTCGTCAGGCTCCCCTAAAATGGAAACCTGTTGGTAAAACGAGTTGAACTCCTTCACCAAATCGTAGGTATAGTTGGCAATCAAGGCCGGGCTGTAGTTTTCTGCTGCCAATTGCACCGTTTCTGGAAAGAGCTGGATCTGTTTCAACAGTTCCTTTTCCTTTTCATGCAGTTCCAAAGCGGTCTCGACTGCGCTCGACCCGACATTATCAGCCTTTCTTAAAATGGATTGGATCCTGGCGTAGGTATATTGGATGAACGGCCCCGTGTTCCCTTGAAAATCCACTGATTCTTCAGGATTGAAGAGAATCCGTTTTTTGGGATCTACCTTGAGGATGTAATATTTTAACGCTCCCAAACCAATGATGCGATAGAGCTCCTTTTTCTCTGGTTCTGAATAACCGTCCAGCTTGCCCAGTTCTTGGGAAATTTCTGCCGCAGTGTCCTCCATGCTCTGAATCAGGTCGTCGGCATCCACCACAGTACCTTCCCTACTCTTCATTTTGCCACTGGGCAGGTCCACCATGCCGTAGCTCAAATGGTATAATTGTTCGGCCCAGGAAAATCCTAATTTTTTAAGGATGAGAAACAACACCTTAAAATGATAGTCCTGCTCATTCCCAACAGTGTACACCATTCCGTTGATGTCTGGAAAATCTGTTACCCGCTGAATGGCGGTTCCGATATCTTGCGTCATGTAAACGGCCGTACCGTCCGATCGCAAAACTATTTTTTCATCCAGACCGTCTTCGGTAAGATCAATCCAGACACTGCCATCTTCTTTTTTAAAGAACACACCTTTTTCTAGACCATCCTTCACCACATCACGGCCCAACAAATAAGTATCACTTTCGTAATAAAGGGTATCAAAGTCAACACCCAAATTTTTGTAAGTGGTATCAAACCCTTCATACACCCAACCGTTCATCATTTTCCAGAGGGACACAACGGCTTCATCACCGGCTTCCCATTTCCGCAGCATTTCTTGGGCCTCCAACAAAATGGGTGCTTCCTTCTCTGCCTTTTCTTTTGCAACACCCTGATCCATCATTTCGGCAATCTGCTCCTTGTAGGCCTTATCAAAGGCCACATAGTATTTCCCCACCAAATGATCGCCCTTCATCCCGGAAGAAGCAGGGGTTTCTCCCTTACCAAATTTCTGCCAGGCCAACATGCTCTTGCAAATATGAATACCCCGATCGTTAATGATCTGAGTTTTGTATACTTTCTTTCCCGAAGCCTTTAAAATCTCGGCCACCGAATAGCCCAACAAGTTGTTTCGGATGTGTCCCAAGTGCAGGGGTTTGTTGGTGTTGGGGGATGAGTATTCCACCATGACAGCATCGGTGGAAATGGTTTTCACATAACCAAAATCCACCTCATCTTTGATGGCGTTGAAGAAATTCAGATAGTACGCATCTTCGATCACAATGTTCAAAAAGCCTTGCACCACATTGCATTTGGCCACTTCGTCCACATGCTCCTGCAAATAGTCCCCGATCTGGGTACCAATATGCACCGGATTCCCCTTCACAAAGCGTAACATGGGAAACACCACCACGGTAATGTCCCCTTCAAAATCCTTTCGGGTCGGTTGAAATTCCACGGTAGGTAGGTCAACTTGGTACAGTTGTT
Organism: Flagellimonas beolgyonensis; assembly: GCF_003992615.1. Taxonomy (GTDB): domain Bacteria; phylum Bacteroidota; class Bacteroidia; order Flavobacteriales; family Flavobacteriaceae; genus Flagellimonas; species Flagellimonas beolgyonensis. The sequence continues at coordinate 107,718 of NZ_RZMY01000018.1, read as the reverse complement.
TTACCGCCTCGATCACTTTCTGGGTCAAATCGTTCTGCAAACTCATCTCAAAGACTTTTCAGCCCGCAAAACTACATATTTTTTGCCCTTTAATGGCATTTTGGCGTGGTGTTGCAACCATGGAATCCTTATTTTTATGAAAAACAGAGCTATGAACCATTTACAACGTGCGGTTCCGGTACTCTTCGCACTGGATGTGCGCAAGTCGGTCGCTTTCTACAATGAGAAATTTGGTTTTGACAAACAAGGTCGGGTAGACGACCATTATGCGGTGATCGGACGGGATTTGATCGAACTGCACATTGCCAATTGCAACGACAAGACTTTTCCTGAAAACACCAGTTGCTACATCCATGTGGAAGATGTGGATGGACTGTACGCTGAACTAAAGGCAGCAGGGGTGGTACATCCCAATGGGCCCATTGGCGACAAACCTTGGGGACTTCGTGAATTTTCCGCTTTGGATGGTGAAGGCAACCTATTGCGCTTTGGACAAAAACTATAAACATGCTATTGAACGTATCCTACACGGACAAGAACATCACCAAAAAGATAGACGAAACCGTAGGCAAGCCCTTTCCCATTCAGGAACGATTTGCCATGGGCGGTATTGGTTCCCCAAAACTGCACATTACCGAATGCAGCATCGACATTTATAATTTGCTGGTTTTGGACAATAACCTGAACACCTGCAATATCGAATTGCGACCCAAGGGCATCATTGTTCGGTTTCGCTCATTGTTGGAAACCTACGGGCTCATTATCCCCTACTACAAATTGAACCTGTACAAAGGAGATTTGGCCATCCACTCCATTTATATGGACCATTATTTCATCAAAGTACGTAGTGACACCAAAGCCATCCAGAGATTTTTCCGAAAACTGCTCGATTACCGGGCAGACCACCTTCCAACCTCCATCGAAGACTTATGAAAACATTGCTCACTGGTGCCAACGGCTATATCGGAATGCGACTATTGCCCAACTTGTTGGAGATGGGTCACCAAGTGGTCTGTGCCGTGCGGGATGCCAATCGCCTTTCGGTGGATGCCAAAACACGCAGCAAAATAGAGGTAGTGGAGATCGATTTTTTGGAAGACCCCAAAGACCAATCCATTCCCAAGAATATTGATGCCGCCTACTACCTCATCCATTCCATGACCTCCTCCGTTACCGATTTTGATGAAAAGGAGGCGCAGGCTGCCAAAAACTTCAATACGCTGATCGAAGGCACCAACTGCCAACAAGTGATCTACCTGAGTGGCATTGTGAACGATACGGAACTGTCCAAACACCTCAGCTCCCGCAAAAATGTGGAGGACATCCTCTACCAAGGGCCGTTTCACCTTACCGTGCTCCGGGCAGGGATCATTGTGGGCTCCGGAAGCTCATCCTTCGAAATCATTCGGGATTTGTGCGAGAAACTCCCCTTTATGATGACGCCAAAATGGGTGCTCACCAAAACCCAACCGATTGCCATTCGCGATGTGATCCAATTTCTGACCCAAGTGTTGGGCAATGCAGAGACTTTTGACCAATCCTTCGATATTGGCGGACCCGACGTGCTCACGTACAAGGACATGCTGCACGGGTATGCCAAGGTGCGTGGATTCAAAAATTATATCCTCACCGTGCCGGTGATGACCCCCAAACTTTCCTCCTATTGGCTCTATTTTGTGACCTCTACCTCTTACAAACTTGCCGTAAACTTGGTGGACAGCATGAAAATGGAAGTGGTGGCCCGAGACAATCGCTTACAGGAATTGTTGGGCATTGAGACCCATACCTACGAAGAAGCTATTGAGATGGCCTTCAAAAAAATTGAACAAAACCTGGTCGTGAGCAGTTGGAAGGACAGCATTGCGAGCGGACAGATCAAGGAAGACCTGGAAACCTATATTCAAGTGCCCAAATATGGGGTGCTGCAAGATAAAAAGTCTGTTCCCATTGCCGACGAGGAACGGGTTTTGGACAACATTTGGCGCATTGGGGGCGAAACCGGCTGGTACTATGGCAGCTGGCTCTGGAAATTTAGGGGCTTTTTGGACAAACTGGTGGGCGGTCCCGGTCTACGTCGCGGTCGCACCCATCCCTATCGTATTTATCCCGGAGATGCCCTCGACTTTTGGCGGGTGCTGTTGGCCGACCGAAAGAACAAGCGCTTGTTGCTTTTTGCCGAAATGCGAACCCCTGGCGAAGCATGGCTGGAGTTCAAGATTGAGGATGGTGTGCTCTACCAAACGGCCACTTTTCGACCCAAAGGATTGTGGGGCCGACTGTATTGGTATTCCGTTTTGCCGTTCCACCTCTTCATTTTTGGCGGTATGATCAGAAACATCGCAAAATTCAAGGTGAAGGGTGAAGGGTAAAAGGTTAATGGCTGTCACATCGAGCGCAGTCGAGATGGTTTTTGCCACCATTACTCAAAGCTGTTAAAATACTATTAACCAACTTCCAAGATTCAGTATTTCTTCGATCTTTGTCACAATTACCGACCACGCTCGTCTAACCAACAAAGCAACCTTTCTCCCCCAAAAGGCGTCTTAAACATATAAACGGATAACAAAAAAGCGATGTCGATCCACAAGTCACTGTTAGTCACTTTCCTGTTCAATTTTGCCATTGTACCCCTTGCGGCCCAAACCATCAGTTCCCGATTGGTGGATGCCAAGACTCAAAAGGGCATTCCCTATGCCACGGTGCAATATGGGGAGTACCAGGGCGTGATCACCAACGAAGAAGGCCGCTTCAGTTTTGTGTTGGAAGAAGGGGCTACATTGCCCGATTCCATCTATGTGACTTCCATGGGGTATGAAAAGAAAGGCTTTACGCTGGGCCAGTTGCAGGATAGTATCGTGGCCCTTAATGCCAAGGCCATCGAATTGAGCGGGGTGTATGTGTTCGATAAAGAACTGGAAGTGGACGACATTATCGAAAAGATGAAGGAACGCATCCCGCAAAACGTGAATAAGGAACCCATTAAGCAACGGTATTTTCTACGGACCGCGGAACTGGCCAACATGCAAAAGGTGGATTTCGGTTTCGAGAAATCGTCCATTAAGGAACTCAACAAACAATTGATGGACAGCATCGCCAATTCCATCCCTAAAAACGCCCACCACTATACCGAAAGCCTGGGCGACCTTTACAAGCACAACACCAAATACAAATTGGAGATTTTAAAGGCCGCCGACCTGTTCGATAAAAAGGATGTAAGCTCTTTTGAGGAATTGGCCGAGCACATGGAGGAGATTTTTAAGAAGAACGTAAAACCGGGCTCCTACCTCAAGATCAAGTCGGGGATTTTTAGTGAGAAAGTACAGGTGGATTCCATTTTGGACACTTTTGATGAAGAGCGGGTGGACCAAGTAAAACAGGTGAAGGCCCAAGTACAAAAAGACAGCATTTCGGGACTGTTGGACAGCCAGCGCGGCGAACTGCGCTCCCTGCTCAGCGGGCTGTACTATAAAGAAGATGTGAAGGTGGATTTTGTGGAAAAGACCCGTAAATACGAATTTGAACTGGCGGGCTATGCAGAAATTGACGATGCCGGGGTGTATGTGATCGACTTTTTTCCCAAGCGGGGCAGTGCCGATTTTAAGGGTCGTATGTATATCAACATCGAGGATTTTGCCATTATGCAGCTCGATTTTGAAAACACCCAACGCCTGCGCAACTTCCGTTTGTTGGGCATTACCTACCGCGAAAACCTGTACAAGGGCACGGTGCGCTTTGCCAAATTGCCCAATGGCAAGTACGATATCCGATTTATGGACCTGACCGAGGGCCGGTATTTTGCCGTGGACCGTCCGTTAAAAGTGGTGGAAAAGAATAAGCACGTAAAAGGCCGCCGCAAGCAGAACGAACTTTTGTTGAACATCGACTTTCGGATGAACATGACCAACAAATGGGAACTGGTGGTCTTTGACCAGAGTGAGATTTCCGAAAACCAGTTTACCGCATACAAAGAGGACAAAACCGTACGCGCCACCTACATGCCGCGTTACAACCCCGAGTTTTGGAAAGGCTACAATATTATGGAGCCCAACCAGGCCATTCGGGAGTTTACGGTTTCTGAGGAGGAACAATAGTTATGGTTGATGGTTGATGGTTGATGGTTGATGGTTGATGGTTGATGGTTGAAAGCTATTTGCTCATACTTTTACCTTTACCCTTTTCCTTTTACCCTTTATCTTTCACCCTTCACCTTTTGTTGTCATATATGACATGTAACCGAATGCCCAATTGTCGTTACTTGCTTACCTAAAGGTAAGAATGGACAAAGAACATAACTTTTGGCAATGGATTGAGGATTGGTATGGGACTCCAGAAGAACTGGCCAAAGTCTTAGATCTGGCCGTAGAAATGCTGTTTTATTTGGAAGAAGATACCTTTGACCGCAAAGAAGTGCAACAGGTGGTTACCGCGCTTAGGGGTTTGGTGGTTGGGTTGAGGGGGTATTAATTGAGTTATTTTAGCAGCTACTTTTCTGAAGAACTTTAATCCTAATCACTTTTCTAACTCTGTCTTTTCTACACCTTTAAACCCCATAGTTTTACTGAACTTCATATTGTGAACAAAATTTTGCATACTGTCCGAGGGATCTATTAATTCAAGGTTTAATGACTCAATTGTTTCCGGTGGCATGATAACAGAAAGGATAGGAGTTTCCTCCATATACCCTGTTTTTGAATTCAAGAGATTAGAAATGGCATTAACCCTGACATATTCAACAGGTAAATAGGCAAAAACTTCTCTAGCTATCCTGATAACTGCACTACAAATATGATCCTGATATAATTCATTGAATTTTGACTTCGGCATATTCTTTTTTGAAAGTTTGCCCGTTGAGGTTTGGCTCAACACATAATCCGGAACTATGTTAATGCTATTGACATGTAGATCAACATCAATAAAATTCTCAGAAAATGAAATGTTTAATCTTGAACCTAATTCTCCAATATCAGAAAAAGGGTTAAAATACTCGAGTGCTTGCCGGTAACTTTCAGTATTCTTGTTCTCGACCCCATTACATATGTCCTGAAGTTCTTCCCAATTTTTCAACTCTGATTTGTATTCTTCAAAATTAAGGTCATTTTTCTTTTTATCTTTTTCTTTTGCTTTCTCTATTTCCTCTTTTAAGCGCTCAATTTTCTTTTTTGATGAACCAAAAATTTTATCCATCAATGATGGTTTAAATGTGTCCACTTTTTTTCGGGCAATCATTTCAAATGTATTCGAAATTTCTGGCTCTTCAGGTTTTGACTCTGCTTTTATAGCTTCCCAACTTACTGTGTCCGTGCAATTTTTGTGTACCGATTGCAATACGTCAATATAATAGTTGTAATCAGAGACTGCTTGGCTTGCATCTCCAATGGCTTGCATCTTCTGTTGTTCCTTAAATCTTTTTGCTGCTTCTCTTGCCCTTCTTTGCTGCTCTCGTTCAGCTCTACGCACCGCAGCACTATATGATCTTAATACTTGATTAACTGTTGCCATTTTGATAATTTTTAATTTATAAAGGAAAACATTAACACAAATCCTTACCGTTAAAAGATTCTATTCCATTTAGGTAAGTGTGATTTAATTAATCTTGATCTTAAAAATTTGGGTGGGAGAACTTTTAAATATACTTTTTTTGATAGAAAAAACTTACGGTTTTCCGTAATAAAACAACAGTTTGGCGTAGTGTGTCATTTCGATAAGCGCAAAGCGATTGAGAAATCTCAGAGAGGGTTTAGATTGCTTATTCGAGAAGATTCATGTGATTCGTGTCAAAAGGCAAATTGAGATTTCTCACGGCTCCTTCGCAAGGCTCAGGACAAGGTTCGAAATGACAAATATTCCGTTGGCAAAGCGTAGTCGAAGCCGAAAAACAAAGAAGGAACTCAAAAGCATTTCGAGATAATTCGTGCAATTCGTGTCAATAGAAAAATGAGATTTCTCACTGCTCCTTCGCAAGGCTCAGGACAAGGTTCGAAATGACAAATATACCGTTGGCTGAGCGTAGTCGAAGCCGAAAAACAAAGAAGGAACCTAAAAGCACTTCTCGACTGCGCTCGAAATGACAATAATGTACTCGTGAAAACTGGTGCAATTCGTGTCAAAATTTTTCGCTTTGCTCAAAATGACTACTCAATGGCCATTATGTGCCATACATAAAATCCAATCCGAAATAATGGGATGCTGAAACCAGTTCAGCATGACGCACCTACCTTTAACCCTTTACCCTTTTCCTTTTACCCAGTCATCATTGTTTGGGCCTCAGCAGTCTACCCAAAAAATACAGGGCCGCCATAACCAATATGATCACCACCAAAACCAAGGCACTGTTTAGCAGGGTCTGCATACTGCCCAAAGTATCCAAATCGAGGAACGGATAGGGGTAAAACCCGGAATACCGGCCGCGCACCAGTACCCAGACCAGATAGAGCAATGGATACAGCAACCAGCCTTGCAGTTCTTTCCAGCCCACCAAGTTTTTGGAGGTGAACAACAACCAGTACACATACATAAAAATGGGGATAACGGTGTGCAGGAGTTCATCCACTACTTGTTGGAGTCCCGTGGGGTTCCATATTTGGCGGAGCACCACTTGGTACACCAGCCCCACTACCAAAATAAAAGCGGTAAGTGCCATGGGTGTGGGCCGACGGTGGAACAAAATCCACGCCCGGCGTTTGAGTCCGAACACCCGAACCGTAAAGTAGAGAGCAACCAAAGTGTTCGTTAAAATGGTAAAATAACTGAAAAAGCGCAGCAGGGCCTCACCCACCTCGGTCTGTCGGTTATGGAGTGCCAAGATGAGCTGGGCAATCACCGCAAACCAGCCCATGGAAAAACCCAGGATTTCAAAATTTCTGCGCATGGTCGAAGATAATCAATTCAATGTTCAATTATCAATGATCAGTTTACAATAAACAATATTCATTAGTAATGAAGTTGATCCACATGACTGATCATAGGAATCCACTCCATTGAACACTGATAATTGATTATTGTTAATTGGTTTTGGGCAAAAACACTTCGGCCATCATGCAACGGGCACTACCGCCACCACAAGTCTCTATGGTATCCAAAGGGCTGTGGATGATGGGGCAATGTTTTTCAATGGCTTTTATCTGTGCATCGGTAAGGCTGTTATAGGCCTGAGTGCTCATGACCATGTAGCGTTGCTGATTGGCCCCGATAACCTGGAGCATGTTGCCAGCAAAGTGATACATCTGCTTTTCGCTGATCTCGATGATTTCCCTACCATCCATTTTGATGTGGTCCACCACGTTCTTCCGCTCTTTTTTATCGTCGATAGTATCCAAGCAGATCACCACAAAGGTCTCGGCCATGGCCATCATCACATTGGTGTGGTAAATGGGCAAACGCTGACCATCCACGGTTTGGTTGGCATGAAAAATGACCGGAAAGCAATCAAAATCCTCACAGAATTCAATAAAGAGTTCCTCGTGGGCCCGTTCCGATAAGGCACAATAGGCCTTTTGGTTGGTTCGATCCTTTAAAATACTGCCCGTACCCTCCAAGTACACGCCTTCGTTCTCGGCAGCGGTGTAATCCATCACATCGTTGATCACATAGCCTTTCTCCTCCAATAGATCCAAGATATCCTCCCGGCGTTCCTTTCTTCGGTTTTCGGCAAACATGGGGTACAAACATACCGTACCGCTTTCATGAAACGAGACCCAGTTGTTCGGGAAAATGGAATCGGGCGTGTCGCGTTCCAACGTATCGTCCACGGTGATGACGTTTACACCATATTCCCGAAGCACATTTACAAATTGGTCAAATTCTTCCTGTGCCTTTCGGTTGATCTCCGTGTTCTTTAAATGCGGGTCTTCCTGAAAGTAATTGTTGACCGCGGTCTGTTCGTTCATCCGGAAACTTACCGGACGAACCATTAAAATGGTGTTGGTAACTTGCGCTCTCACTACTTGGTTTCGATTTGCTTTACCCTGTGGCAGCAGGCTGTGATATACTAATTTATTCTCTGATTAAAGGCATGGTACTGCATCGGAGCAGTCCTTCCTGTTTGGCAATTTCTGCATAGGGAATCTCCTCCACGGTAAATCCGTGGTCGCGTAGCCAATTGTTCAAACGGGTAAAGTGCTTTTCGGATACCACCACTTCGGGTGATATGGAAAATACATTGCTGAACATTTGGTACATTTCCTCCTTATCGATTTCAAAAATGTTTTCCGGACCAAAATAATCCACCAAATACTGGTATTCTTCTTCCACCAAAAACCCATTCTTGTGTAAAATGGCCTTGTCCTTGCCCACGGGTTGAAAACAGCAATCCAAATGCAGGGCGTTTTCCCTTGGGTCGGTATTGGACTTTCGCAGTTCGAAGGATTTTACGGTTTTGTGGGGAAACATGTCCCGGATATATTCCACGGCCTCTCTGTTGGTACGAGCGGTGATATAGCTGGCGTAATCGGGAGCGGTATAGGTTCCGATAAATATATGATCGTTCCAGGGCATCACATCTCCCCCTTCAATATGCACCTCTTCTGGTGGACGCATAATCTTATTGGGATCGATAAGGTCCAGCACTTCATGGATGGCCACGAATTCCCGTTCACGATCTGGTAAAATATTGGAGTGAAACAGTTTGTCCTCAATGACAAAGGCAATGTCACGAGCAAAAATCTGGTTGCAATTTTCCAATACTTCAGGCCGATAGACCTTAACACCATACTTATTGAAAACTTCAACAAAGGCATCCATTTCCTTTACCATATCGGCTTCCTTCGGATAGGTTCCGGCCTTTATGTGCTCCATGGACTTGGGATCATAGGCCTGTTCCAAGGTAGGAACAGGTCCACAGCTTTTGGCCGTGCCCAAAATAACTTCCTTTAAAGGACTGGTTTCGTCAACAATATGCAACTGCATCATAGGAATTCAATTGGTCGTGGATCACATGGTTCACCTTACTTACAAAAACCATGGTCTTGATGGGGCAAATCTAGTGTTTTGCCGCAAATTTCACACACTTAAAAAATGGAAAAAATGCAATGAAATTAGGGAAACTATCAGCCAAAATATGATTTTATAAAATTCAATAACCTTTTGTTTATCAAATGCTTAAAATTCAGGTATTATATCGACATTTTTAAATACCAAGAGGCAACCAAACAAATTTATGATTACATTTGCAATAAGATTTTTCCTACTTATGAAAAAATTTTTATGCTTAGGCATCTTAACGGGGGGTACCTTTGTCATCTTGGCCGGTGTCAATTTGTACAATCATTTTTACCATACCCCCACTGGTACCCATCAGAATGAAAAGGTGACCACCAATTATGTGATTAAATATAATGATTGCATTACACAGGAGGATTTTCCTTTTGACCTGGATGATTCCAAAAATCAGATTGAACTTGGGCATGATTGGGATTTGTTGAAGGTGAATTCTTCAATTCAACGCTTTCGACATTCGATGGATTCCACTTTGAAAAACTTGAGCTCCATTGATGCCCATAACTTTATCCATAAAGAATTTGAACGCAGTAAAACCCTTTTACAGGAAGAAAACTTAACCGAAATACGCAGGTATTACCATTGCGAGATTATGCGAATTTGCTTTGATAGCGATCGACAGTTGAACATCGGTTCCATCGGTCAGCTATAAAACCAAAAAAGGGCGGTAACCGCCCTTTTTTTATATTCTTATGTTTCCTTATTATCTTTTCTCCAATGGAACAAACGTCCTGAGATTTTCTCCTATGTACACCTGACGTGGTCTTCCAATCGGTTCCTTGCGCAAACGCATTTCCCTCCACTGGGCTATCCATCCGGGCAAACGGCCCAAAGCAAACATTACTGTGAACATTTCAGTTGGTATGCCCAACGCACGGTAAATAATTCCTGAATAGAAATCCACGTTCGGATACAATTTTCGATCCACGAAATAGGTATCCTCCAATGCTTCGCGCTCCAAGCCCTTGGCAATATCCAAAATAGGGTCTTCGATACCCAAATTACCCAGAACATCATCAGCGGACTTTTTAATGATTTTGGCCCGAGGGTCAAAGTTTTTGTACACTCGGTGGCCAAAGCCCATCAATCGGAAAGGATCGTCTTTGTCCTTTGCCTTGCCCATGTATTTTTTGGTATCGCCTCCATCTGCCTCAATGGCCTGCAACATTTCCAATACGGCTTGGTTGGCACCGCCATGCAATGGTCCCCACAATGCGGAGATACCTGCAGAAAGGGAAGCAAACAACCCGGCATGTGACGATCCTACGATCCGTACCGTGGATGTGGAACAGTTTTGTTCGTGATCGGCATGCAAGATCAAGAGTTTATCCAGCGCGTCGATGGCGATTGGATCCTTCTTGTATTCTTGATTGGGTCTTTTGAACATCATTTTGTGGATGTTCTCCACATATCCGAGTGAATCATCGCCATAATCCAACGGCAATCCCTTCTTTTTGCGCATGGTCCAAGCGACCAACACAGGAAATTTAGCCAAAATACGTACTATGGAATTGTACATATCTTTTTCTGAGGACACATCCACAGAACTCGGATTAAAGGCGATCAGAGCACTTGTCAACGAGGATAGAACACCCATTGGGTGCGCTGCTTTTGGAAAAGCATCCAAAATCTTTTTCATTTCCTCATCCACATGGGACTCTTCCTTAATATCGTGGTGGAATTTGGCCAGCTGTTCCTTATTGGGCAACTCTCCAAAAATCAAAAGGTAGGCCACCTCCAAAAAATCGGCCTTTTCCGCTAGCTCTTCAATGGCGTAACCACGATACCTCAGAATTCCCTTTTCACCATCGAGGAAGGTTATGGCACTTTCGCAAGATCCGGTGTTCTTATATCCGGGATCGATCGTTACCATTCCTGTAGTGGCCCTCAATGTTTTGATATCTATGGCCAATTCATCTTCCGTACCTTTGATCACAGGGAATTCATACCGATTTTCCCCATATTCGAGTATAGCTTTATCCGACATTTTATATTTTAAAAGATTAGTAAAATAAGAACTGGAAAATTACGAAAAACCGCAACCATTAACAATTTCCAGCAACTATTTGTGTAGAACTTAACGCTAATTTGGTATAGAAAATCGGGTTAATCCAACCTATAGAGCACCGTGTAATATTCGTCTACCGATTTCTTCCAGGTAAAGCGCATTCTTTTGGCCGCAGCCTGAATCTTTTTCCAAGTGGGTTTGTCGTTGGCAAACACATCCAAGGCTTCATCAAAAACGGCCAACATGTTCTCGATTTTTTCATCGTAGCTGTCCCCATCAAAACTGAACCCGGTACGCATATGTTCCACCGTATCCTTTAGACCACCAGTGTGGTGCACCAAACAGGGGTTTCCATTCCGCATGGCCAACATTTGACTAATGCCACAGGGTTCGAAAAGGCTGGGCATGAAATAAAGATCGGATTCCAGGTACATCGAATCGATAAGTTTTTCGGACTGCCCGTTGGTGAAGATAAAGTTCTTGTGCTCGTAACTCAATTTCCGGAATAGTTCCTCATACTCAGGGGCACCGGTGCCCAACAACATGAAGATGCCATCCACTTTTTCCAATTTCTTCAATATTTCCACAAATGCCTCCGGTGAGCGCATGATAAAGTAGAACTTCTGCTCGGTCAATCGGGCGACACTGGAAGCGATGAATTTAGGCCTGTCATCCACAAACTCCATGATCTTTTCCCCGGTATGGGCCAAAAAGTCGGCTTTGTATTTTTTGGATTCCTCCTGCAACCATTGGAAGAGTGCCTTAACGGTATTTCTATAAATGTTGCCCTTTTTCTCCTTATTGATGTTGGTATAGTTGCATCCATTGAGGATACCGAACAAGCGGCCTTCCTCATCGGCCTGCTGTAAGTCCTTTTCCAATCCTTCTCCGCCGATGAATTCGGGCGGCGAACTGGGCAGTAGCACATCTTCCTTATAAGATGGGGAAACGGTGTGCACGGCATCGGCAAAACGAATGCCCACAGCCATCAAATTGATACAATCCTGATATCTCGGGTCCATCAACCGCTGGTAATCCAAAGGAACGTTGGGGAACCAGTTCTTCACGGAGGAATAATTTCCGGTGAACGGTCGTATACCTTGAATGGCCAAGTTGTGGATGCTGTAAACAAAGCGGATATCCTTCAAGTTACCATAATCGGCATGGTATTCCCGTAAGAACAGCATAAGGCTGGTATGCCAATCGTGCAGGTGTACCACATCCAAATCACCGAAAACACCTTTTTTAACGGCCTCGGCCACCCCTGTACAAAAAATGAAGTATTTGATGGCATCGGTATAAAACGGCTCTTCCGGATCATTATGGTAAATATGTGCAATATCGCCGGCCTCTATCTCCGGATGGTGCAAGACGTAGTGGAAAATGTTCGGAAATTCTTTCTTGGGCTTTACCTCATACAACTCCGCAGTATAGGTCATTCCCCGTAATGAAAAATTCAATGTCGCCTTAGGCAGTCCACCATGATGCAATCTGGAATAGGCGGGTACGATTACATGTACCTTATCGCCACGTTCAGATATCTGTCGGGGTACATCACGGACCACGTCGCCCATACCTCCAGCCTTGCAAGCGGCGAGTGCATCATTTTCTGCGGAAACAAAAAGAAAATTATTCATAAGGGAAGTTTTGCCTTTTTAGCTTAGTTCAACGTCAATTTAACCAAAGTTTGGAACTGTAACAAAAAAAAGCCTTTTCCAAACGAAAAAGGCTTTTGATATGCTAACTAATCTTTATGATTACTTCACCTTAAAGGCTTTCTCCTGAGGATAGTAGGCTATATCCCCCAATTCTTCCTCTATACGAAGCAATTGGTTATACTTGGCCATACGATCACTTCTGGAAGCGGAACCTGTTTTGATCTGTCCGGTGTTCAATGCCACGGCCAAATCGGCAATGGTATTGTCCTCGGTCTCACCAGAACGGTGCGACATTACCGAAGTATATCCTGCATTCTTTGCCATGTTCACGGCAGCAATGGTTTCAGTCAACGTTCCAATTTGGTTCACTTTGATCAAAATGGAGTTGGCAATGCCGTTTTCGATACCTCTGGACAAACGCTCCACGTTGGTCACAAAAAGGTCGTCACCAACCAACTGTACTTTGTCACCAATTTTTTCGGTCAACAATTTCCAGCCTTCCCAGTCATTCTCGTCCATACCATCCTCGATGGATATGATCGGATATTTTTCACAAAGGTCGGCTAGGTATTGTGCTTGTTCTTCAGAAGTCCTCACCATACCCTTGCTACCTTCAAACTTGGTATAATCGTACGCACCATCCACATAAAATTCTGCTGAGGCGCAATCCAAGGCGATCATTACATCGTCACCCAATTTGTAGCCTGCTTTGGCCACGGCCTTAGCGATGGTATCCAAGGCATCTTCGGTTCCACCTTCCAACGTTGGGGCGAATCCGCCTTCATCACCTACGGCAGTACTCAAACCACGATCGTGCAATACTTTTTTCAGGTTATGGAAAATTTCGGTACCCATTTGCATGGAGTGGCTGAAATTTTTTGCCTTTACCGGCATGATCATAAACTCTTGGAAGGCAATCGGTGCATCGGAGTGCGATCCTCCATTGATGATGTTCATCATGGGAACAGGAAGCGTATTGGCGCTTACACCACCGACATAACGGTACAATGGCATGCCCAACTCATTGGCAGCTGCTTTGGCCACGGCCAAGGAAACCCCCAAAATGGCATTGGCGCCCAACTTGGATTTGTTTGGAGTGCCATCCAGTTCGATCATGGTCTGGTCTATGTAGTTCTGTTCAAAAACAGAGGTTCCGATCAATTCTTCGGCGATAACGGAATTCACGTTCTTCACGGCCTGGGTCACCCCTTTGCCCATGAACGCACTTCCTCCATCGCGCAATTCAACCGCTTCATGCTCTCCCGTTGAGGCTCCAGAGGGAACGGCAGCGCGTCCCAAAACACCATTTTCGGTAACTACGTCCACCTCTACGGTAGGATTACCTCTTGAATCCAATATCTGTCTTGCATGAATGTTGATAATAATGCTCATGTTAGTTCAATGTTTTTAGTTGTGATTAATTAGGCTAAGATACAAAAGGAGTCCCTTTTTACTCTAAGATAGTGCCCATAAAACACACTTAAATGCTTAAAAGTTAAACTATAACGTTTTAGTTTTTCGCTGATCTTATCGCATCGAAAAATTGGTCGAAAAGATAATCGGCATCGTGTGGTCCCGGACTTGCCTCGGGGTGGTACTGCACCGAGAACACATCTTTGTTTTTCATTCGGATACCGGCCACTGTATGGTCGTTCAGGTGGGTATGTGTGATTTCCAGTTCCGGATGTGCTTCTGTTTCCTCCCTATTAACGGCAAAACCATGGTTTTGTGAGGTAATTTCCCCCTTACCGGTCATCAAATTGAGAATCGGGTGGTTGATTCCCCTGTGTCCGTTGTGCATCTTGTAGGTGCTTACCCCATTGGCCAAGGCCAATACTTGGTGCCCCAAACAGATACCGAACAACGGTTTGTTGGATTGAATCATCTCTTTGGTGGCTGCAATGGCATCCGTCAACGGTTCTGGATCGCCAGGACCATTGGAAACGAAGTAACCATCGGGGTTCCACGCCTTCATTTCATCAAACGAAGTGTTGTAGGGATACACCTTGATGAAGGCACCTCTTTTAGCCAAGTTTCGAAGAATGTTCTTTTTGATCCCGATATCCAAGGCCGATATTTTGAATTCGGCATTTTCATCACCATAGAAGTACGGCTCCTTGGTGGAAACTTTGGATGAAAGCTCCAAACCTTCCATGCTGGGCACTTTTTTCAATTCTTCCTTAAGGGCGTCAATTTCATCCACTCGGGTCGAAATCAAGGCATTCATGGCTCCATTATCGCGAATATAGCTTACCAACGCTCGGGTATCCACATCGGAGATGGCCAATAGGTTGTTCTTGTCCAGAAAATCCAATAAGCTTTGGTCGGCGCTGGGTCTGGAATACTCGTAACTGAAATTTTTGCAGATCAATCCGGCTATCTTTACGGAGTCGGATTCCACTTCATCTTGGTGTGTACCGTAATTGCCAATATGGGCATTGGTGGTCACCATCAATTGTCCATAGTAGGAAGGGTCGGTGAAAATTTCTTGGTAGCCCGTCATCCCGGTATTGAAACATACCTCTCCAACGGCGGTACCTTCCCTGCCCCCCACGGCCTTACCGTAGAAAATGGTCCCATCGGCCAACAAAATCAACGCTTTCTTCTTTGTGTGATACTTCATGTTGTGTTCTAGATTTCAGTTATGACAAAAAAACATAAAAAAAGGATAAGTTTTCACTTATCCTTTTTCCACTAATACAATAGTTAATAACATCGTTCTTATTCTTCAGAATCGTCGGTTTGGGTTTCAGCTGCTGCTGGCGCCGGAGCTGGGGCCTCAGCTTTTTTACCACCACCTCTTCTACTTCTTCTGGTAGATTTTTTCTTAGGTTCCCCTGCGTTGTACAATTCGTTGAAATCGACCAATTCGATCATGGCCATATCAGCGTTGTCACCCAAACGGGAACCCAACTTGATGATTCTTGTATATCCACCTGGTCTGTCACCTACTTTTTCGGCTACGGTGCCGAACAATTCGGTAATGGCATGTTTGTTTCTCAGGTTACTGAAAACAATCCTTCTGTTGTGCATGCCTTTCTCGGCAGTTTGGTTGTTCTCGGTTTTGGCCTTTGTGATCAAAGGCTCCACAAATTGCTTAAGGGCCTTGGCCTTGGCAACTGTGGTATTGATTCTTTTGTGCTCGATCAACGAACAAGCCATGTTGGCCAACATTGCTTTTCTGTGGGCCGACTTTCTACCTAGGTGATTGATTTTTTTACCGTGTCTCATTTTTCTAATTTATCATCTTGCTACCAAATCCCTTTTTGAACCGGGAGAGCAAAATATGATGGTTAATCTTTATCTAATTTGTATTTGCTCAAATCCATTCCAAACTGAAGGCCTTTGTTGATCACCAACTCTTCCAATTCGGTCAAGGATTTTTTACCAAAGTTTCTGAACTTCATCAAATCGTTCTTGTTGAAGGAAACCAAATCTCCCAAAGTATCCACTTCGGCAGCTTTCAAACAGTTCAATGCCCTTACGGACAAGTCCATGTCCACCAATTTGGTCTTCAACAACTGACGCATGTGCAATGATTCCTCATCGTAGGTCTCGGTCTGGGCGATTTCATCAGCCTCAAGGGTGATGCGCTCATCGGAGAACAACATAAAGTGATGGATCAAAACTTTAGCAGCTTCGGTCAAAGCATCTTTAGGGTGGATGGAACCATCGGTGATGATTTCAAAAACCAATTTTTCGTAATCGGTCTTTTGCTCAACCCTATAGTTTTCGATGCTATATTTTACGTTCTTAACCGGAGTGTACACAGAATCGACCGCAATGCTTCCAAGGGGAGCATTGGATTTTTTGTTTTCCTCGGCAGGAACATAACCACGTCCTTTCTCGATAACGATTTCCATGTTGATGCTCACTTTGGGATCCATGTTGCAGATCACCAAATCAGGATTCAATACTTGGTACCCTGAAATGAACTTTTGGAAATCACCAGCGGTCATCTGTTCCTTCCCGCTAACGGAAATGGAAACAGTCTCGCTCTCAACATCATCAATCTGTCTTTTGAAACGAACTTGTTTCAAGTTCAATATGATCTCAGTTACGTCTTCAACAACGCCTGGGATAACAGAAAATTCATGTTCAACTCCATCTATGCGCACAGAAGTGATGGCGAAACCTTCCAAAGAGGAAAGCAATACCCTTCTCAGCGCATTCCCAACTGTTAATCCATAGCCAGGTTCCAAAGGGCGAAATTCAAATTTCCCTTCGAAATCTGTTGAATCTATCATTATAACTTTATCGGGCTTCTGAAAATTAAGTAATGCCATAATTGGATTAATGTTGAATTCTTATTTAGAGTATAATTCGACGATCAGTTGCTCCTTGATGTTCTCAGGGATCTGAAGTCTTTCTGGCACGGTAACGAAGGTTCCTTCTTTCTTTTCAGAATTCCAGGTAATCCATTCGTAAACAGCACTATTTGCAGCCAAAGAATCAACGATGGATGGTACGGATTTGGATTTTTCCCTAACACCTACCACATCACCTGGCTTTAGTTTGTATGATGGAATGTTCACTACCTCACCATTAACGGTAATGTGACGGTGCGATACCAACTGGCGTGCACCTCTCCTTGATGTGGAGATACCCATTCTGTAGACCACGTTGTCCAAACGGGATTCGCACAATTGAAGCAACACTTCACCGGTTACTCCTTCTTTTCTTTTGGCCTCGGTAAACAAGTTACGGAACTGACGCTCCAAAATACCGTAGGTATATTTGGCTTTTTGCTTTTCCATCAACTGGATTGCGTATTCCGATTTTTTGCCACGGCGTCTGTTGTTGCCGTGTTGTCCTGGAGGGTAATTTTTCTTTTCAAAAGACTTGTCGTCTCCGAAAATTGCTTCGCCGAACTTTCTGGCGATCTTTGTTTTTGGTCCTGTATATCTTGCCATCTTCTTTAAATTTGAAAATGCGATTATGAATTAAGGCTTATCCTTCGATAATCTAACTGCACCTTCTGTGAAGACCCTTTTTAGGGGGCCCGTTAAACAATAATTGATAATTAAACTCGTCTTCTTTTTGGAGGTCTACATCCGTTGTGTGGAAGTGGGGTAACGTCTACGATCTCGGTTACCTCGATCCCAGCATTGTGGATGGAACGGATAGCAGATTCCCTACCGTTACCTGGTCCCTTAACGTATACCTTCACTTTTCTCAATCCAGCTTCGTGTGCCACTTTTGCACAATCCTCTGCCGCGACCTGGGCCGCATAGGGCGTGTTCTTTTTGGAACCACGGAATCCCATTTTACCAGCGGATGACCAAGAGATCACATCACCCTTTTTGTTGGTAAGGGAAATGATGATATTGTTGAAAGATGCAACTACGTGCGCCTCGCCCGTAGACTCTACGATTACTTTGCGCTTTTTAGCTGCGGTTTTTGTACTTGCTTTTGCCATATTTTTTAGTTTCTAGTGTTAGCTCTTAGTTATTGGAATCCTAGACTTTTACATTTCAAACAGATTCTTCTAACGTCTAAATACTAATGACTATGTTCTTATTATTTAGTTGCTTTTTTCTTGTTGGCAACTGTTTTTCTTTTTCCTTTTCTGGTCCTAGAGTTGTTCTTGGTACGTTGACCCCTAAGTGGTAAACCAGCTCTGTGACGGATTCCTCGGTAACAACCTATGTCCATCAAACGCTTGATGTTCATTTGGGTCTCTGAGCGAAGTTCTCCTTCAATGGTATAAGCCCCAACAGCGTCACGGATTCTTCCGATTTCATCATCGGTCCAATCGGAAACCTTGGTATCCTCGCTTACCTGGGCGGTCTTCAAAATCTCTTGCGCCCTACTTTTACCCACTCCGAAGATATAGGTAAGTGAAATAACGCCACGCTTTTGTTTAGGTATATCTACACCTGCAATTCTTGCCATAATTACCCTTGTCTTTGTTTAAATCTAGGATTCTTTTTGTTGATTACGTACAATCTGCCCTTTCTGCGTACAATTTTGCAGTCGGCACTTCTCTTCTTTATTGATGCTCTTACCTTCATGTAACTAGTATCTATAAGTAATTCTTGCTTTTGTTAAATCGTATGGGCTCATTTCCAACTTCACTTTATCCCCAGGAAGCAATTTGATGTAGTGCATCCTCATTTTTCCGGAGATATGCGCGGTTACCACGTGTCCGTTTTCCAATTCTACCCTGAACATTGCATTTGACAATGCTTCAATAATAGTCCCGTCTTGTTCTATTGCTGGCTGCTTTGCCATAAATTATGCTACTTTTCTGTTTTTGCCGGTTTTCATCAAGCCGTCATAATGCCTGTTCAACAAATAAGAATTTACTTGCTGTACCGTATCGATGGCCACACCTACCATGATCAATAGGGAGGTGCCACCATAAAACAATGCCCAACCTGCCTGCACGTCCATCAACTTGACCACTACTGCTGGCAGCACTGCCAAAAGGGCCAAGAATATGGAACCTGGGAAGGTGATCAAGGACATGATCTTATCCAAAAAGTCACCGGTTTCCTTACCTGGACGAATACCAGGGATAAAACCACCACTTCTTTTCAAATCATCGGCCATTTTATTGGTAGGCACGGTGATCGCTGTATAGAAGTAGGTAAAAATGATGATCAATACTGCGAACAAAATGTTGTAGGCCAAACCAAAAATATCTTGGAACTGAACCTCCATCCACTGACCTACCGCTGTATTGTTGAACGTTCTACCCAACAAACCGGGCGCAAACATGATTGCTTGTGCGAAAATGATGGGCATTACCCCGGAAGCATTCAACTTCAACGGAATATATTGCCTAGCTCCCATGATGTTCTTTTCATAACCACCGGAAGCAGTTCTTCTTGCATATTGCACAGGTACTTGTCGTACGGCCATGGTCAAATACACACTGGCCAAAATCACCAAGAACCAAACAATTACTTCGATCAACATGAACATGATACCACCTGTGTTGTTGGTAGTCCTTGAAACAAATTCTTGGGCGAATACCTGAGGCATTCTAGCGATGATACCGATCATGATCAACAAGGAAATACCGTTTCCGATACCCTTATCGGTGATTTTCTCACCCAACCACATGGCAAATACACACCCCGTTACCAAGATGATCACGGCAGGTATGATGAAATCCATTCCTTTGCCCAACACAAATGCGCTGTCTGGAACACCCAAAGCACCCAATCCATATAAATAGGCAGGGGCTTGTACAATACAGATACCGATGGTTAACCAACGGGTAATCTGATTGATGGTCTTTCTACCGCTCTCTCCTTCTTTTTGCAGTTTTTGAAGATAAGGAATGGCAATTCCCATCAACTGGACCACAATGGAAGCGGAGATATAGGGCATGATACCCAATGCAAAAACAGAGGCATTTGCAAAAGCACCCCCTGTAAAGGCATTCAATATTCCCAAAATACCTTGCTCCGTGTTGGAGGACAATTCGGCCAATTGGGATGTATCAATACCTGGAAGCACAATTTGGGCGCCAAATCGGTAAACCAACAGTAGCCCAAGGGTAAGGATGATGCGTTGTCTCAGCTCCTCAATTTTCCAGATATTTGATATGGTCTCAATAAATTTCTTCATGCTGTAAAATCCTTATAAACTTATTGCCTCACCTCCAGCAGCTTCGATGGCAGCTTTTGCGGAAGCAGTAAATTTATGAACCGATACTTTTAGGGATGCCTTCAATTCGCCATCGCCCAAAATCTTCACCAAATCATTTTTGTGTGCCAAACCGTTGGCCTGAAGGTGTTCCAAGGTAACTTCTCCCTTAACGGCACCTTTGTCCACCAACTCCTGTAATTTGCCCAAGTTGATACCACGGTACTCCTTACGGTTGATATTGTTGAAACCAAACTTGGGAACACGTCTTTGCAATGGCATCTGACCACCTTCAAATCCAATTTTCTTGGAATATCCAGATCTAGACTTGGCTCCTTTGTGTCCACGAGCGGCGGTGCCCCCTTTACCAGAGCCTTCACCTCTACCAACACGTTTTCCTTCTTTGTGCACAGCGCCTTCCGCTGGTTTTAGATTACTTAGATCCATTTGCTTGTAATATTTTAAGCTTCCTCGGTGGAAACCAAGTGTTTTACCTTACTAATCATTCCAAGGATACTGGGTGTTGCATCATGCTCAACAACCTGTCCGATTTTACGCAATCCAAGTGCCTCCAATGTTCTTTTTTGGTTCTCTGGCCTTTTGATGGCACTCTTTTCCTGTTTTACCTTAATCTTTGACATACTATCCTTTGTTTATCCTTTAAAGACTTTTTCCAAAGAAACTCCTCTTTGTTTTGCTACGGTATCCGCGCTTCTCAATTGCAAAAGGGCATCGAAAGTTGCTTTTACCACGTTGTGAGGGTTGGAAGAACCTTGTGACTTCGACAATACATCGTGCACACCTACGGCTTCCAATACCGCCCTAACAGCACCACCAGCGATTACTCCGGTACCGTGTGAAGCTGGCTGGATATAAACCCTGGCACCTCCAAATTTTCCTTTTTGTTCGTGTGGAAGGGTTCCTTTGTTCAAAGGAATACGTACCAAATTCTTCTTGGCATCCTCGATGGCCTTTGCGATGGCAGTGGCAACTTCTTTGGATTTACCCAAACCATGTCCAACAACACCGTTTTCATCACCAACAACAACAATGGCTGAAAAACCAAAGGCTCTACCACCTTTTGTTACCTTGGTAACTCGTTGTACTCCAACCAAACGGTCTTTCAACTCCAGTCCACCTGGCTTTACTATCTCTACGTTTTTGTAATTCTGGTACATAGTTTCTTAGAATTTAAGTCCGGCTTCCCTAGCTCCTTCAGCCAATGATTTTACTCTTCCGTGATATAGGTTTCCTCCCCTATCGAATGCCACGGCCTCAATACCAAGCTTAAGGGCCTTTTCCGCTATGGCCTTGCCCACTTGGGTGGCAACCTCGGATTTGGTCCCTTTGGCATCAACATCCTTGTCTCTGGATGATGCAGCGGCCAGGGTAACCCCCTTGTTGTCATCGATCAATTGGGCATATATTTCTTTATTGCTCCTGAAAACAGACAATCTTGGTCTTGCTTCAGTTCCGAAGGATACTTTGCGTATTCTTCTTCGGATGCGTTGTTTTCTTTCAGTCTTAGATAATCCCATAGTCTTAATTATTAAGCTGATTTACCTGCTTTTCTTCTTAGTATTTCACCCACAAACTTGATACCTTTTCCTTTGTAAGGCTCTGGCTTACGGAAAGAGCGGATCTTGGCGGCAACTTGTCCTACCAATTGCTTGTCGTGTGATGTTAGTTTTACAATCGGGTTTTTCCCTTTTTCTGATACGGTCTCGATTTTTACCTCGGGAGCGATATCCATAATGATATTGTGGGAGAAACCTAGGGCCAAGTCCAATTTCTGACCTTGGTTGCTGGCTCTATATCCTACCCCTACCAATTCCAATTCTTTGGTCCAACCTTGTGATACTCCTTTGATCATATTGGACACTAGAGCTCGGTATAGACCGTGTTTTGCTTTGTGCTCCTTGGAATCGGAAGGCCTTGCTACCATAACATTGCCATCTTCAACCTTTACGTCAACATCTGAAAACTCCTGAGTAAGCTCTCCCATTTTACCTTTTACGGTTACAACAGCATCCTTCACCTCTACAGTGACACCCTCAGGAATTGCAATTGGATTGTTACCTATTCTTGACATTTTTTTTCTCTTTTCTCAATTAATATACGTAGCACAATACTTCACCACCTACATTCTCTTGCTTGGCTTGCTTGCTGGTCATCACTCCATGTGAAGTGGACACGATGGCAATACCCAAACCGTTCAAGACCCTTGGTAGTTCTTCAGAACCGGAATACTTGCGCAAACCAGGCTTACTTACCCGCTGCAATTTTTTGATAATGGGTTCTTTGGTGAACTTATCGTACTTAAGGGCAATCTTGATGTTACCCTGAACTTGGTCGTCCTCGAACTTGTAGCTCAAAATATATCCTTGATCGAACAATATTTTGGTAATCTGTTTCTTAAGATTGGAAGCGGGAATATCCACTACCCTATGACCTGCCTTGCTGGCATTTCTGATTCTGGTCAAATAATCTGAAATTGGATCTGTAAGCATTTCTTTTCTTTATCTAAATTACCAACTTGCCTTTTTAACTCCTGGGATAAGACCTTGGTTGGCCATTTCCCTGAAAGTAACTCTGGATATACCGAAGGTTCTCATGTACCCTCTTGGTCTCCCGGTCAATTTGCAACGGTTGCGCATACGTACCGGAGAGGCATTTTTGGGAAGCTTTTGAAGGGCTTCGTAGTCCCCAGCTTCTTTTAGCGCTTTTCTTTTCTCGGCATATTTTGCAACCATTTTTGCCCTTTTTCTTTCACGGGCTTTCATTGATTCCTTGGCCATACTAGTTCTTTTTAAAGGGTACTCCCAATTCGGTTAACAACGATTTTGCTTCTTTATCAGTTTCAGCAGAGGTAACGAATGTGATATCCATACCGTTGATTCTGTTGATCCTGTCTATATTGATCTCTGGAAAAATGATCTGCTCGGTAACACCCAAGTTGTAATTTCCCCTACCGTCGAAACCGGTAGCTTTTACACCTTGGAAATCACGTACCCTTGGAAGGGCAGAAGTGATCAAACGATCCAAAAATTCGTACATACGCTCTCCTCTCAAGGTCACTTTGGCACCGATTGGCATTCCCTTTCTCAATTTAAAGGTAGCAACGTCCTTTTTGGATAGGGTGGCAACCGCTTTTTGACCGGTGATCATGGTCAACTCGTCCACTGCATGGTCGATAAGTTTTTTATCGGATACTGCAGCACCTACACCACGGCTAACCACTATTTTTTGCAATTTGGGCACCTGCATTACGTTCTGGTAACCAAATTCTTCGGTAAGCGCCTTGATCACACGCTCCTTGTATTCTTGCTTTAATCTTGGAATGTAGCTCATGACTAAATTACTTCATTGGATTTTTTGGAAACCCTAACTTTCTTCCCATCCCTTACTTCGTATCCAACTCTGGTGGCATCACCTGATTTTGGATCGATCAATGCAAGGTTGGAGATGTGCATAGGTGCTTCCTTCTTTGTTATGCCTCCTTGAGGGTTCTTAGCACTTGGCTTTTCGTGTTTGGACACCATGTTGATGCCTTCCACGATGGCTTTGTTCTTCTCACGGTCTACCTGAAGTACTTTTCCTTCGCTGCCTTTGTGGTCTCCCGCAATGACTTTGACCGTATCCCCTGTTTTTATTTTCAACTTCATCTCTCTGATATTTCTTTTACAGCACTTCAGGTGCCAATGAAACAATCTTCATGAACTGTCTGTCCCTAAGCTCCCTGGCAACAGGTCCGAATACACGGGTACCTCTCATTTCACCGGCAGGGTTCAACAAAACACATGCGTTGTCGTCAAAACGGATGTAAGAGCCATCTGGTCTTCTTACCTCTTTCTTTGTACGAACCACAACTGCAGTCGAAACAGAA
This sequence comes from Flagellimonas beolgyonensis, assembly GCF_003992615.1. Classification (GTDB taxonomy): domain Bacteria; phylum Bacteroidota; class Bacteroidia; order Flavobacteriales; family Flavobacteriaceae; genus Flagellimonas; species Flagellimonas beolgyonensis. The sequence goes on along the minus strand of NZ_RZMY01000018.1, from coordinate 83,573 downwards.
CCTTTCTTTACAGTACCGTTGGGGGTAGCCTCTTTTACGGTAACAACGATCTTGTCACCCAAGGAAGCATACCTTCTCTTTGTTCCTCCCAGTACGCGGATGGTCAAAACTTCTTTTGCACCAGTATTGTCCGCAACCCTTAATCTTGATTCTTGCTGTACCATAATTATTTAGCTCTTTCTAGGATTTCTACCAACCTCCAGCATTTGGTTTTGCTCATAGGTCTGGTTTCCATTATTTTAACGGTATCGCCTTCGTTGCAATCGTTCTTTTCGTCGTGGGCAACATATTTCTTGGTCTTCAAAACGAATTTCCCGTACATGGGGTGTTTTACTCGTTTTACCTCAGAAACCACAATTGATTTCTCCATTTTGTTGCTGGTAACAACGCCTATTCTTTCTTTTCTTAAATTTCTGTTTTCCATAAGGCAGAACCAATTATTGTAATTCCCTTTTAGTTAATTCAGTTGCAAGTCTTGCTACCGTCCTTCTAGTTTTTCTGATCTGTAAAGGATTTTCCAATGGAGTAACGGCGTGAGCCATTTTAAGGTCGGCGTGTTGTTTTTTGAACTCGGCCAACTTCTCCTTTAGCTCTTCAATTGAAAGTTCTTTTATCTCTGATTGTCTCATCTTAATCCTCAATTAAAAATTAGGCGGAATAATCCCTTGCTACCACAAACTTAGTCTTAACAGGCAACTTTTGGGCCGCAAGCCTCAAGGCTTCCTTGGCGATATCCATGGGCACACCGGCAACCTCGAACATAATACGTCCTGGTTTAACGATGGCCACCCAGTATTCAGGAGCACCCTTACCTTTACCCATACGAACCTCAAGCGGTTTTTTGGTGATGGGCTTGTCCGGGAATATCTTGATCCACAATTGACCTTGTCTCTTCATGTATCTTGTCGCAGCGATACGTGCAGCCTCAATTTGGCGGGCAGTGATGAAGTGGGAATCCAAAGATTTGATACCGAACATTCCATTGGAAAGTTGGTGACCTCTTTGCGAAATTCCTTTCATACGCCCTTTCTGGGCTTTACGAAACTTTGTTCTTTTTGGCTGTAACATCTTACCTTACTTTATCTTATTACTTTCTACGGCGTGGTTTTTTGCCACCTTCTTGTTTACCGCCTTTTGCTTGACTCTTGCTCAATCCTACCAATGGGGAAAGCTCTCTTTTACCATAAACCTCACCCTTCATGATCCATACCTTGATTCCCAATCTACCGTAGGTAGTGTGGGCTTCGTGCAAGGCATAGTCAACATCGGCACGGAAAGTGGACAATGGAATCCTTCCTTCTTTGTAAGATTCTGAACGTGCCATTTCAGCACCGTTCAAACGACCTGATATCTGTATTTTGATACCTTCTGCATTCATACGCATTGCAGCTGCAATCGCCATTTTAATGGCTCTACGGTATGAAATTCGGCTTTCAATTTGACGTGCTACACTTGCAGCAACCAAATTGGCATCCAATTCAGGTCTTTTTATTTCGTGGATATTGATCTGAACCTCTTTGTTGGTGATTTTCTTAAGCTCTTCCTTAAGTTTATCCACCTCTTGTCCACCTTTACCGATGATGATACCAGGACGGGCCGTGGTAATGGTAATGGTGATCAATTTTAAGGTTCTCTCAATGATTACCCTTGACACGCTGGCTTTTGCCAAACGAGCGTGTACATATTTTCTGATCTTATCGTCTTCAGCCAGCTTATCGCCGTAATCGTTTCCTCCGTACCAGTTGGATTCCCATCCTCTGATAATTCCTAAGCGATTTCCTATTGGATTGGTCTTCTGTCCCATATTCTTTCTTCTAGCTTTGAACGTTGTTATTGGATTCCAAAATCATGGTAACATGGTTGGAACGCTTTCTGATCCTGTGGGCCCTTCCTTGCGGAGCTGGTCTCAATCTTTTCAACATGGTTCCTCCATCCACACGGATTTCCTTGATGTAAAGATCGGCATCCTCAATGCTGGCATCCTCATTTTTGGCTTCCCAGTTGGCGATGGCAGAAAGCAATAGTTTCTCCAATTTTCTGGATGCTTCCTTAGGGTTGAACCTCAAGATGGCCAAAGCCATTTCGATTTGCTTTCCCCTTACCAAATCTGCCACCAAACGCATCTTTCTTGGAGATGTCGGGCAATTGTTAAGCTTTGCGATAGCAAGTTGCTTTTTCTCTTCTTTCAACCTTTCGGCCATTTGTCTTTTACGAACTCCCATAGCTTACTTACTTTTTACCTTTGTTTTTAGCCCCAGCATGCCCTCTAAAAGAGCGTGTTGGTGAAAATTCTCCAAGTTTGTGACCTACCATATTCTCGGTTACATATACGGGAACAAATTGTTTTCCGTTGTGCACCGCGATGGTCTGTCCCACAAAGTCTGGGGTTATCATAGAGGCTCTAGACCACGTTTTGATAACTGATTTCTTTCCTGATTCTATATTGGCCTGGACTTTTTTCTCCAGACTAAGATGAACGAATGGTCCTTTTTTTAACGAACGTGCCATTTACTTTTTCTTTTATTTCTTTCTACGTTCTATGATATATCTATTGGTATCCTTGGTCTTGGAACGGGTCCTGAATCCTTTGGCAGGAATACCGTTTCTAGATCTTGGGTGACCTCCGGAAGCCCTTCCTTCACCACCACCCATTGGGTGATCTACAGGGTTCATGGCCACTGGCCTTGTTCTTGGTCTTCTACCCAACCATCTGCTTCTACCGGCCTTACCGGAAACAAGCAACTGGTGGTCGGAGTTGGAAACCGCACCGATCGTCGCCATACATGTGGCCAAAATCATACGGGTCTCCCCAGATGGCAATTTAATGGTCACGAATTTGCCGTCTTTTGCCATCAACTGGGCAAAAGTACCTGCACTACGTGCCATTACAGCACCTTGACCAGGTCTCAATTCGATACAGGAAATGATGGTACCCAATGGAATCTCGCCCAATGGAAGAGCATTTCCAATCTCAGGTGCAGCACCAGACCCTGAATTGATGGTCTGACCGATCTGCATCCCGTTCTGGGCCACAACATACCTTTTTTCTCCATCCTTGTACTCTACCAAGGCGATAAATGCAGTTCTGTTGGGATCGTATTGGATGGACTGCACAGTGGCATCCACTCCTTGTTTGTCCCGCTTGAAATCGATGATACGATATCTACGTTTATGTCCACCACCTCTATGGCGCATGGTCATTTTACCTTGACTGTTCCTACCACCTGACTTTTTTAACGGAGCAAGCAAGCTTTTCTCCGGCTTATCAGTAGTAATCGCGTCAAATCCGTTTACTACTCTAAAACGCTGCCCAGGGGTTATCGGTTTTAATTTTCTAACTGACATTTCTCGTCTTTATAGATTACTGTAAAAATCAATAATATCACCTTCAGCAACATCAACGATCGCCTTTTTCATGGCGTTGGTCTTACCGTGCTGTATACCGGTTTTTGTATAGCGACTCTTACGCGTTGGACCATAGTTCATGGTTCGCACCTTTTCCACAGAAACACCATAAGTAGTCTCTACCGCTTCTTTGATTTCCAATTTGTTGGCCTTAGGGTCAACATAGAAACCGTAACGATTGAAAAGCTCGCTGTCAGCGGTCATTTTTTCCGTAATTATCGGTCTTATCAACACACTCATGACTTTCTTATTTCTTTAGGTTCGATTCAATTCCTTCCAAAGCGCTTTCGGTAAGAACAATACTATTAGCGTTAACTATTTTGTAAGTATTTAATTCTGAACCAGTTACAACTTCGGAACGCTCCAAATTACGCGACGACAAATATACGTTATTATTTGTATCACCCAACACAATAAGAGACTTTTTGTTCTCTAAGCCCAATGAAGTCAAGAAACTAACGAAATCCTTGGTCTTTGGAGCTTCAAAATTAAAGTCTTCCACAACCACCAAAGCATTCTCTTTGGACTTAAGGCTCAAAGCCGATTTTCTGGCCAAACGCTTAAGACCCTTGTTCAACTTTTGGGTATAATCTTTTGGTCTTGGACCAAAGATTCTACCACCACCACGGAAAACAGGAGACTTGATGCTACCCGCCCTGGCGGTACCGGTACCCTTTTGCTTTTTAAGCTTTCTGGTACTTCCTGCAATCTCAGCTCTTTCCTTGGCTTTGTGGGTTCCTTGTCTTTGGTGTGCCAAATATTGTTTAACATCCAAATAGATGGCATGCTCATTTGGCTCTATGGCGAAAACATCGTCAGAAAGGTCTACCTTTCTACCTGTTTCTTTTCCTTTGATATCTAATACTGCTACCTTCATTATTGCCACCTTTGAATAGTTACATATGCATTTTTATGGCCTGGAACACATCCTTTGACAACCAAAAGATTCTTTTCCGGCACTACTTTCAATACACGTAGGTTCTGTACTGTTACTCGGTCACCACCCATTCTACCGGCCATTTTCATTCCTTTGAAAACCCTGGCTGGGTAAGAAGCAGCACCAATGGAACCTGGAGCCCTCAATCTGTTGTGCTGACCGTGGGTTGCTTGTCCAACTCCTCCAAAACCGTGGCGTTTAACAACACCTTGAAATCCTTTTCCTTTAGATGTACCTACAACATCAACAAATTCACCTTCCATGAAAATGTCGACACCAACGGTATCACCTAATTTGTATTCACCTTCAAATCCTTGGAATTCAACGACTTTTTTCTTTGGAGATGCACCTGCCTTTTTAAAGTGACCACTTTCGGCCTTATTAGCATGTCTATCTGCCTTGTCATCGAAACCAAGTTGAAGGGCACTGTACCCGTCAACCTCTTCGGTTCTGACTTGGGTAACCACGCATGGTCCAGCTTCAATAACGGTACACGGAACGTTTTTTCCATTCTCGTCGAAGATGCTGGTCATACCGATTTTTTTTCCTATTAACCCAGACATAAATATTAATTATTAATTGTTTACTTTTTACTTGCGCCAATTTCTTGGCAAAAAAATTGGGTCAAGAAAAACATTCTGCTCTGACCCAGATTTTTTTTTCTTTCACCGTTTTTCCCGAACCGTCGTCCAGGACATGTAATTCCTGCCCAAAGACAGAAACTTCATCAAACTTTGATCTCAACCTCCACACCACTAGGAAGCTCAAGCTTCATAAGGGCATCGATGGTTTTGGATGAGGAGCTGTAAATGTCCAATAGTCTCTTGTAAGAGCTCAATTCGAACTGCTCCCTAGATTTTTTGTTCACGTGGGGTGAACGCAAAACCGTAAATATTTTTTTGTTCGTTGGCAACGGAATAGGTCCCGTAACCACCGCACCGGTTGTTTTTACCGTTTTCACGATCTTTTCAGCAGATTTGTCCACCAAATTGTGATCGTAAGATTTCAATTTAATTCTAATTTTTTGACTCATCTTGCTGATTGATTAAGCGGTTACTCCTTTAGCTGCCTTGATCACTTCCTCCGCAATGTTGGAAGGTGTTTCGGCATAGTGTGAAAATTCCATTGTGGATGTGGCCCTACCTGAAGACAACGTCCTCAATGCGGTAACGTATCCGAACATTTCAGAAAGTGGTACTTCAGCTTTGATCACTTTGGCACCTGCCCTATCATCCATGTTGTTCACCTGACCCCTTCTACGGTTCAAGTCGCCTACAATATCACCCATGTTCTCTTCTGGTGTTAGCACCTCCAATTTCATGATAGGCTCCATCAAAACAGCTTTAGCGGCCCTAGCGGCAGACTTGTAACCCATTTTTGCGGCCAATTCGAAGGACAATGAATCGGAATCCACAGGGTGGAAAGATCCATCGATAAGGGTAATTTTCATACTATCCATCTCAAATCCGGCCAAAGGTCCATTTTTCATGGCTTCCTTAAATCCTTTTTCTACTGATGGGATATATTCCTTAGGAATGTTACCTCCTTTGATCTCGTTAACAAACTCCAATCCAACCTTACCTTCTTCAGCAGGCTCCATGGCGAATACGATATCCGCAAACTTACCACGACCACCGGTCTGTTTCTTATAGGTTTCCCTGTGGTTTGCTTTTGCAGTAAGGGATTCTTTGTACTCAACCTGTGGCTGACCTTGGTTCACTTCCACTTTAAACTCACGTCTCAAACGGTCAACAATGATATCCAAGTGAAGCTCACCCATACCTGAAATAATGGTCTGTCCTGAAGCTTCGTCAGTTTTTACCTGGAACGTTGGATCCTCTTCAGCCAATTTAGCCAAAGCCATACCCAATTTATCCACATCAGCCTTAGTCTTAGGCTCAACAGCAATACCGATTACTGGATCGGGGAACTGCATGCTCTCCAATACGATTGGGTGTTTTTCATCCGAAAGGGTATCCCCTGTCTTGATATCTTTAAATCCAACAGCAGCACCAATATCACCAGCCTCGATGAAATCGATGGCGTTTTGCTTATTGGCATGCATTTGATAGATACGGGAGATACGCTCCTTGTTTCCTGAACGGTTGTTCAAGATATAGGAACCAGCATCCAAATGTCCAGAATACGCCCTGAAGAATGCCAAACGACCTACGAATGGATCGGTTGCAATCTTAAATGCCAAGGCAGCAAATGGTTCTTTTGGGTCCGGCTTTCTTCTTTCTTCTTTCTCTGTGTCAGGATTGATACCAACGATATCATCCTTATCCAATGGAGATGGCAAGTAACGACATACGGCATCCAACAAAAACTGAACTCCTTTATTTTTAAAGGATGAACCACAGATCATTGGAATGATCGCCCTGTCCATTACGGCAGCTCTTAATGCGGCGTGCACTTCTTCCTCAGTGATGGAATCCTCATCTTCGAAGAATTTTTCCATCAAGTTCTCATCATATTCTGCAACCGCTTCAATCAAAGCCGCTCTATATTCCTTAACCTCGGCCTCCATATCGGCAGGAATATCCACAACATCGAAAGTAGAACCGAAGTTCTCATCGTGCCATACAATAGCCCTGTTTTTGGCCAAGTCAACAATTCCTTTAAAATCAGCTTCGTCACCGATAGGCAATACAATTGGCACCGCATTGGAACCCAACATTTCACGAACCTGCTTGCACACGTTCAAGAAGTTGGAACCTTGACGGTCCATCTTGTTCACGAAACCGATACGTGGCACTTTGTAGTTATCAGCAAGCCTCCAGTTGGTTTCGGATTGTGGCTCAACACCGTCAACGGCACTGAACAAGAACACCAATCCGTCCAAAACACGCAATGAACGGTTTACCTCTACGGTAAAGTCCACGTGCCCGGGGGTGTCGATAATGTTAAAGTGATAATCTTTGGTATCAGGCAATGGCTGCGCATTTTCCATTGGAAACTTCCAAGTACAGGTTGTAGCGGCAGAGGTAATTGTAATACCACGCTCCTGCTCTTGCTCCATCCAGTCCATGGTTGCGGCACCATCGTGCACCTCACCAATTTTATGACTCACACCTGTATAAAAAAGAATACGCTCTGTAGTAGTTGTTTTACCAGCATCAATATGAGCTGCAATACCGATATTCCTTGTATATTTTAAATCTCTTCCCATTTTGTGAATTAGAATCTAAAGTGTGAGAATGCTTTGTTGGCCTCCGCCATTTTGTGTGTATCTACTCTCTTCTTCACTGCAGCACCTTCCTCTTTGGCAGCAGCCAAGATTTCGGAGGCCAATTTTTGGGCCATTGATTTCTCGTTACGCTTTCTGGCGTAGCTGATCAACCATTTCATTGCAGTGGATATTTTTCTATCCGGACGAATTTGCATAGGAATCTGGAACGTTGCACCCCCAACCCTTCTACTGCGTACTTCTACGTGCGGCATTACGTTGGACAATGCATCTTTCCAAAGCTCCAAAGCCGTTTTTTCCTCGTCGGTCTTTTTCTCGTCAACTATATCGATGGCATCATAGAAAATCTTGAACGCTATCGACTTTTTACCATCCCACATCATCATGTTCACAAAACGCGTTACAAGCTGATCGTTAAATCTTGGATCTGGTAATAGTGGTCTTTTTTTTGCCTGCTTTTTTCTCATTGCTTCTTCTTAAAGTTGATTACTTCTTCGGACGTTTAGCACCATATTTAGATCGACGTTGCGTTCTACCGGCAACACCGGCAGTATCAAGCGCACCGCGAACGATATGGTATCGAACACCAGGCAAATCCTTTACTCTTCCGCCCCTAACCAATACTATCGAGTGCTCTTGGAGGTTGTGACCTTCACCGGGGATGTATGCGTTCACCTCTTTACCGTTGGTCAGCCTTACCCTTGCAACTTTACGCATTGCAGAGTTTGGTTTCTTCGGCGTAGTAGTGTACACACGCGTACAAACCCCTCTTCGTTGAGGACACGAATCCAAAGCAGCCGATTTACTCTTCTTGGTAATTGTGGCCCTTCCTTTTCGTACTAATTGTGAAATTGTTGGCATTAAATTTCTTTTAAAAACTAAATAACCCTCATTTTGAGGGCTGCAAATGTAGTGATTATTCGGAATAATTCAAATCCATCCCAATTAAATTTACTTCAAGGGCCAAAAATATTTTTTTACGCGATTAACACTCTTCCATTTAATCAAAAATTTCAGGTCCAAATGTTATGTATATATATTAAGGTAAAGGCCAATAAAAAATGTTTTCCCACTTCCACATCTGGCTCATCTCATGCCACCGACCAAAAAAGCACAGGTCGTTCTTAAGTATTTGTTAATTTTAAAATAGCCTGCAAAATCAAGGCTTCACAACCCTTGCCCTGGATCTTTTTGCATTTTGAGCAGATCATTACCGCAATAATTAAAGACTTAACAATGAAAGTTCATCATTTTACACTTATTGCATTTAACGATCAACTCTTAAAGATTTTATAAAATTAGTTTGGATTATTAACATGAAATTATGATTTTAGCGATTAGCTAATTCAAATAATTTAACAATGAGAACAAAACTTAATGGATTGTTAACGCTATTATTGGCGTTTGTTGTGCATATATCCTTTGCACAAGACAAGACGATTACAGGTACTGTTACGGATGCTGATGGGCTTCCGTTACCTGGGGTCAACATTGTCGTTGAAGGGACCACCAATGGTACCCAAACAGATTTTGACGGAAACTACTCGATCAGTGCAAGTCAGGGTCAAACTTTGATCTTTACTTACATAGGACAAAAACCTTCTACAAGGGTTGTCGGAGCTGGTAGCGTGATCAATGTTCAAATGGTGGAAGACACCCAAGCTCTTGAAGAGGTTGTGGTAACCGCTCAAGGTATCAAGCGCGAGAAAAAAGCGCTGGGGTACGCGGTGAGCGAAGTTGGATCCGAAGAACTTGAGCAACGTACCGAAGGTGACGTCGCAAGGGTACTTTCCGGTAAGGCTTCTGGGGTACAAATTACTTCACAGAGTGGTACTTCAGGTTCCGGTACAAACGTTGTAATCCGAGGTTATACGTCCATCAACGGTAGTAACCAGGCACTATTCATCGTTGACGGTGTTCCTTTCAGTAGTGACACCAACGCACAAGGCAACTTCCTAAACGGTAACACAGGTTCTTCCAGGTTCTTGGATTTGGATCCGAACAACATCGAAAGCGTAAACGTATTGAAAGGTTTGGCCGCTGCCACACTTTATGGTACTGCTGGTAGAAACGGTGTTATTGTGATCACAACCAAATCAGGATCTTCAAAAACTGCCCAAAAGAAAACAGAGATTTCGGTAACGCAATCCATGTTCTTCAACAAGATCGCTTCTTTTCCTGATTATCAAAACTCTTACGGTGGTGGTTTCGACCAATCTTTCGGATGGTTCTTCAGTAACTGGGGACCTTCTTTCAACGCCAATGGTGTTGATGGTTACCTGAACGACCCTGCAGGTGTTATCCAACCTGATGGAACTGTGGAACACCCTTACGGATCTTCCGCGTTCTTGAACAACTTCTTGGGCGGTAACAACCTGTTGAACCAACAGTACACGGGTACCAGATACCAATGGAAGCCATACAACAACGTAGAAGAGTTCTTTAAAACAGGAACAGTTTTGAATACTTCCCTGAACATTAGAGGTTCTTCCTCCGATGGCGCGGTTAGTTACAACCTTAACTATGGACACTTGGAAGAGCAAGGATTTACTCCAGGCAACAAAGTGGCCAGAAATACCTTGTCTGTTGGCGGCAGCGCTCAATTGAGCAACAAGTTCACCGTAACCGGTACATTGAACTTCTCAAGAAACAGCATGGTTACGCCACCAGTTGCCGCTTCCCGTGGTAACGGTTCTTTGGGTTGGTCAACTTTTGGTCACGTATTCTTCACGCCCCGTAACGTGGATTTGATGGGCTTACCTTTCGAACTTCCCGAGAACGGTGGTAGTATCTATTATCGTAATGGTAACGACATCATCAACCCACGTTGGTCTGTTAAAAACGCACAAAACGGTCAGTTGACCCACCGTGTGTTCGGTAGCGCCTCATTGGGCTATACCATTAATGATAACTTAAACCTTACGTATCGTGCAGGTCTTGACTTCTATAACGAAAGAAACCATGCGCAATCCAACAAAAATGGCGTTGGATTTGATGCTGCAATTTTTGGCTTCTATAACACTTGGGACAATAACGTTACCATTTGGGACCACTACTTGGCCTTGAACGGTGATTATGACATTGGCGAGAAATTTGGCCTGTCCTTTGTTGCGGGTGGTACTACCAGACAAAGAACTTATGATAGAAATGGTACTGCAAGTAATGGTCAGATCGTATTTGGCGTGTTGAGACACTTCAACTTCCAAACACAGTCTCCAATCCAATACTACGAGCAACAGAACATTGTTGGGGTATTCGGTGAAACCACTTTGGATTATAACAACTTCTTGTTCTTGACAGCTTCTGCAAGGAATGACTGGGTTTCAAACCTTCCAACCGCCAACAACAGCAAGTTCTATCCAAGTGTGAGTGGATCTTTTATCCCAACCTCTTTGGGTGGATATAACTCCAACGTGTTGAACTACCTGAAATTGAGAGCTGGTTTGGGTCAGTCTGCTGGTTTCCCAGAAGGTTATCCAACCGTTAACACGGTTAACCAGACTACGCAGGTTCCTGGTGGTTTGGTAGGTGGTTCCACAGGTACTGTAACCAACTCGGTTAACAACTTCCAAGCGAATCCTAATCTTAAACCTGAGCTTATCAGTGAATTCGAAGTTGGTTTTGATGCCAGACTTTGGGACAACAGAATCAGCCTTGATCTTTCTTACTATGATAGAACAACCAAGGATTTGATCGTATTCAAACCTTTGGCTTCTTCTTCTGGTTATACCCAAACCCAAGATAACGTTGGTAAGGTAGAAGGTACCGGTTGGGAAATTGACCTTGGTGTTGATCTTTTCAGAAACCAAGGCGACGGATTCAACTGGAATTCCAGAGTGAACTTTACCACCAACGAACAAATCGTTACCGAGCAAGAGGATGACCAAATTCTTTATGCCGGTTCCACCGATCCAATTTTGGGTGCAAACGCGGCCATTAGAGGAGAGCAATTGGGTGTGATCGTTGGTACCCGTGTGCAGCGTGATGATGCCGGCAATTTGATTGTTGGTTCTGATGGTAACTATTTGGTACAAGACAACGTAGTTTTGCCCGATGGTAGATCTATCACACCGATCATCGGTAATCCAAACCCTGATTATGTGATGAACTTCATCAACAGCCTGTCTTTCAAAAATTGGAACTTCAACTTCCAAATAAATCACACCAAAGGTGGTGATATTGCCTCCGCAACCGTTGCTACATTACTTGGTCGTGGTTTGATTGTGGAAGATCGTAAGAATACGTTTATTCTGCCAGGTATCAACCAGACTACTGGTGAGCTAAACAGAAAGCAGATCAACAACTCTACCTATTACTTCAACAACGTATTGTTCGGTCCAAAAGAACTTCAAATCTATGATGGTTCCGTACTCCGTTTACAAGAAGTTTCTTTGGGTTATAGTTTCCCATCGAAATTCTTGGACAAGACTCCATTTGGAACGTTGACCATTACGGCCAGTGGATTTAACTTGTGGTACGATGCCTACAATACGCCAAAAGCCGCCAACTTCGATCCCAACGTAGCGGGTGTGGGTATTGGTAACGGTAGAGGCTTCGACTACATCAACGGTCCTAGTTCCAAGCGTTTTGGACTTAGTGTAAAAGCCACTTTCTAAAAAAAAATTAATTGAATTATGAAAAAATATTTTAACAAATCAATAATATTAAGTTTGATTCTGGCTGTCGGAATATTCCATTCCTGCGAGACCATTGAACTTGAACAGGTTAACAACCCAAACCAATTGACGGAGGCTGATCCCGATTTGCTATTGACCTCCATTCAGTTGAGCTATCTATCAGCTGCAACTACATTCAACAATGTGGGTTCACAATTGAGTAGGATTGAATACATGTCTGGACGTAACTATTTCAATAGATGGGGTTCCGGTACCTTCAACGGGGCATGGACCAACCTTTATGCCAACATTGTACCTGACCTTGCTGCCATTGAAGCGATCGATGAAGCAAATACCGATGTGGATCTTTCTTTCCACAGGGGTATCAGTAAAATCATGGAAGCCCACCTCTTGATGTTGTTTGTGGATTACATTGGCGATATTCCTTATTCAGAAATCAATCAGCCTGATGTATTCCCAAACCCGAGCGTTGACTCTGACTCAGCTGTTTATGCAGCAGCCATTGCGCTACTTAATGAGGCAACCTCTTTGTTGAATGGTGCTACCATTGGTACCGGTACAGACTTCTATTATGGAGGTGATGCCAGTAAATGGATAAAATTGGCCAACACGTTAAAAATGCGTGCCGATTTGACAACTGGCAACTACGCTGGTGTAATTAACGCGTCCAACGTTATTGAAAGTGCAGCGGATGATTTTGCATTCACTTATGGCACCAATGCCAACTCTCCTGATACAAGACATCCTGATTACGCAGCCGATTACCGTAGCGATGGTGCAAACATTTACCGTTCCAATTGGTTGATGAACAACATGGTTGGCAACCGCGGTGATGTTACTGGTGACGACGATCCTAGAAGACGTTACTATTTTTACAGACAAGTAGCGGTTACTCCAGGAAGCTTTACCACCCTATTGTGGGAAGCTGATGATAATTTCTATAACTACACAGGTGATCCAAACGGTGAAACTCTATCCTGCTCTTTGGAAACCGTTCCCTCTCAATTGGAATTTACTCCAGACGAAGATTACTGGTGTTCTATGCGAATTGGTTACTGGGGTAGGATGCACGGTGATGACGATGGTATTCCACCAGACAACTTTACCAGAACTGCTGTAGGTGTGTACCCTGCTGGAGGAAACTTTGACGATCATCCCGATTATGTGATCCTATCAGCCGATCAAGAAGAATTGACTGGTTATAAAAACCGCTTGGCCCTAGGTTCTGGTGGTGGCGGTGCCGGTATCGAGCCGATCATGCTCTCTTCTTACGTTGAATTCATGAGAGCCGAGGCTTATTTGGCCCAAGGTAATCCTGATGATGCGTTGGATGCTTTTGAAGCAGGAATTACAGAATCAATTGAAAAAGTGGTTTCTTTTGGTGCACTGGATGGTCAAGCTGATACATCAGTAGCACCAGATGCAGACAGAATCCTCGAGTTTATTGCCGATAAAGTGGACGAGTTTGATAATGCAGCTGGATCCACTGGTGTTGACGGTTTTGGATGGCCAGTTGAAAAAGATAAAATGGATCTTTTGGGCGAACAATACTTTATCGCTATGTACGGTGCTGGCGCTGATGGGTTCAACTTTATCAGAAGAACAGGATATCCAAGAACCTTGGCCAGAAACGTTGAGATTAACCCAGGAGCGTTCCCAAGAACTTTGTTGTATCCAGGTAACGAGGTAAGTTCCAACCCGAACATCAACCAACGTACGGATAACTCAACACAGGTATTCTGGGATAACGGAACGCTTAATCCCGCAAACTAAAAAATTAATTCGATGAAAAATACATTCAAAACTTTACTATTGGTATGCCTGACGGTCTTCAGCTTCTCCTCTTGTGAGGATGGCAACAAGACCATTGATGAGGTACTTCAATATGAAACCGGAGCGGTTCTGCGTACTATCAATGTTGTAAACGCAGTATTGAACTCCAGTGACGATTCTTCTTCCTTTATTGTAGAGGTTGAGGAGCAAGACGAACAAGATGGTGCTTTGTTGGAAAGCGTGGATATCTATGTCAATATGCGTGACCTTTCACCAGACAACGGAACCACAACGACAACCAATTCATTGGTGAAGACCATTCCAGCTTCTGCATTTACTACTGGTCCTGTCGGTCTGCCAAGAGCCACCCTTTCTGCAACTTTTGGTGAATCGGTTGCAGCTTTGGGCATTGGATCGGACGATTATTTTCCTGGCGATTTGTTCATCTTTGAGCTACGCTTGAACTTGACTGATGGAAGAACGTTTGGTGCAGCTAGTGCAGCAGGTATCATTACCGGTGGTTTCTTTGCGTCCCCATTCCAGTACAATGCATTGTTGACCTGTACTCCAGTTCCTGGAGATTATGTTGTGGACATGCATGACACCTATGGTGATGGTTGGCAAACTGACGACGGTAATGGTGGTAGTGGTATCCAAGTTACTTTAGACGATGGTACCGTTATTGAAATTGGACTTTGTTCACCTTATGCTGCAGCAGCAGGAACTTTCCTTGGAGGTTCTGATTGTACTCCCAACGACGGTTTCGACGGTTCAGCCGTTGTTACCATCCCAGCAGGAACGTCAGAGGCCAATTGGTCTTTCCCTGGTGATAGATATGGTGAAATTTCCTTTGAGGTTTATGCTCCGGATGGAACTTTACTTTTGGCTGTTGGCGTAGGTGAAGGTTCTGCTGGTCTTTTGGCAGTGACCAACTGTCTATAACAAATAACATTTATTTAAGAAAATGGGCCGTAAGACTAAGTCTTACGGTCTTTTTTTTTAAGTATATTTGAATCTAACCATTTAAATATCAATCAAGAATGATTATTTCAATTAAACATCGACTATTAATCGTAACGCTATTAATCTCACCTTTCATCCTATTGGCCCAATACGGAGATATTGGTGGTATGTCCGGTACGAGAATGGGAGATTACCTTTCCTATTATGGTGGCAGTACCGGTTCAACCAGTAAATTAAAGAGCCCCGAACATTATTTGTTTTCAGGATGGGAAAACAGCGGATCCGTTTATGTTGGTAAAACAGTATTTCGAATCAACAATATCAACTACGATATAAAAATGGGTCAGTTCATGACCAAAACCGACAAGGATTCCCTTTTCATTTATGATAAAAACAGTATTGATAGCATCGCAGTAAATGGCAAAAAATACAAAAAATACTATGACCCATCCTCAACCACAGATCGGGTGGTATTCGCCGAGATCATTTTTGATTCCGATGGCATCAACATCCTTAAAGGTTATTACCTGAGTGAGGTTGAGAGTTCCCCGAACCCCATGATCAATAGACCTAAAGATGTTATTAAACAAAGAACCCGATATTTTACTACCAGTGGCAATACATTGGTACCCTTTAATTTGAACAAAAAAAACGTTCTCAGACAATTAAAGAATTCCAAACAACAGGATTTGGCAAAGAACTTTGCCAAGGAAAACCATCTATCCTTCAATTCGGACTCGGACGTTACAATGATCCTTAAGCACACCTTGAACCAAATGGAATAGGACAATTCCAGAATACAAAACTCAGAACGCCCGATATTCAGGCGTTTGTTATTTAAACTGTTTTTCCATTCCAATATTCCTAATCAATGGATTTTTATTTTATAAAAATGGCAATATGCCCTAAGTAATTTGAAGCTCAACAAAAGATAGAATAAGAGTTTGCCCAAAGGTGTATTTATTAGTATATTAAAACCTAAATCTCAAAAAAAAACAGTTGAAAATGAAATCATTGTTCAAAAAAAAATCCTTGCTATTTTTTATGGCCTTGGTGACACCTATAGTTATTTTGGCCCAAATTCCAAATGCCGACCCCAGTAATTTGGTAGGAGCGACTACTTCCGATTTCAATTCTTTGTTCGGCAGTCAATACGATATTTCCAAAATAAACTCTTTTGGTAGCGTCACCAATGTGGAAAATCTGAAATATGGTGACATGCAAACCAAAGGGGAAAAATTTTTGTTCGAGGACTGGGATAACAATGCTATGCTTTTCGTTGGAGAAAAGGTCTATCGATTGAGCAATATCAACTACGATATTAAGGTTGGGCATTTTATCACTCAAATGGAAAATGATTCACTCTTCATTTTCAATAAATACAGTGTTGATAGTATATCGGTAAACAATAAGATGTTCAAGAAATTTTATGACCCGGCCTCCAAGGATAAAATTGTTTTTGCCGAAGTCATCTATGACGCCAACGGAGTAAGGATTTTGAAGAACCATTACATCAAAGAGGTTGAGGGCTCACCAAATCCTATGATCAATCGGCCAACCAACCAGATCAAGAAAAGAAGCAAATACTATACTGCCATTGATGACACCCTTGAGCCTTTTAATCTGAACAAGCGTAACGTTTTAAAGCAAATTGAAGACCCTTCATTGACCGAGCAAGCAGTGATGTTCGCCAAAGAAAACCGGCTATCGTTCAGTTCTGAGGAAGATGTGGAGCAAATTCTAATATCAATTTATAATTAAGATTTAACTTCCCGACGAAGTTTCGGGTCACTTTGGCCCCGTGTACAAAAAATAAACCGTCCCTATTCCGGGGCGGTTTTTTGGTTACTTTTGCGCTATGAAAGACAACCAGCTCATTTACGGTATAAGGGCGGTCATAGAAGCCATCAATGCCAATCAGCCCATCAATAAAATTTTTCTACAGAAAGGGTTAAAAGGCGACCTGTTCAAGGAGTTGGAAACCACCATTCGAAAAATGGGCATCAGCTCTTCCTATGTTCCCGTGGAAAAATTGAACCGACTGACCCGAAACAACCATCAAGGAGCTGTGGCACAAATCTCCCCGGTTCAGTTCCAAGATTTTGAAACCGTTGTGGAAGAAGTGATGTCCACTCAAAAAGCACCCTTTTTTCTTTTATTGGACCAAGTTTCCGATGTCCGGAATTTTGGAGCGATCATCCGAACAGCGGAGTGTTGTGGTGTTCACTGCATTATTGTTCCCAAAAATGGAGCAGCACCAATTACGGATGATACGGTAAAAACTTCCGCAGGCGCCGTTTTCAATGTTCCCATTTGTAAAGTCGACCATCTTAAAGACGCCATTTTCTATCTGCAGTCGTCAGGAATCGAGGTTACCGCTGCCACAGAAAAGGCTGAAGGTGAAATCTACTCCGTTGATTTTTCCAAACCTACCGCCATCATTATGGGCTCTGAAGAAAAAGGAATTTCCCCTTCCATTCTATCCATAGTGGACCACATGGCGAAATTGCCCTTATTTGGCACTATTGGTTCCTTAAATGTCTCTGTAGCCTGTGGGGTTTTCCTTTATGAGGTAGTTCGGCAGCGAAGTATCTAATATTACTCTTCCTTGGACTCTCTATAATGGTATTTGACCTTAATTTCCGGTTCAGCATCTGATTTGTCCTCAATAAAATTGCCATTTTCATCAAAATGCCGGAGAAATGGATCATGTTCTTCTTCATAGTCCTCCTTCTCCCATTCGTATTTTTTGGGTTCTGGGATATTCACTTTTAAAAACAATGCCATTAACAATCCAGTAATAAAACCTGCCAAATGGCCTTCCCAAGAAATATTGCCTTCCACCGGGAACACATACCAGATCATACTCCCGTAAATGAACACCACCACCAACGATAATGCGACCAATCGAAAATATTTGGTAAATATCCCTTTAAAAAAAATGAAGCTTACCAATACATAAATAATACCACTGGCACCAATATGGTAGGATGGTCTAGCGATTGCCCAAGTGATGAATCCAGACAAGACAACCCCAATGAAAAGTGCCTTTACTGCCGATTGTCTATAAAAATAGAAAAGAAAAGCAGTGAGCACCGCCAAGGGAATGGTGTTGTTGTATAGATGGGACACGGAGCCATGAATAAACGGACTGAAAACAATTCCCCTTAAACCTGAAATTCTTCTTGGATAAATCCCATAATCATTGAAATTGAAGCCAAACTTCACTTCCACCCAAAATACGGTCCAAATGGAAAGCACCGCCAACAAGGGTGCCAATATCACAGCGTTCGAAAACTTAAAATGTTCCTTATTACCCATATCGAGCAAGAAAATCAATTATCCTACCAGAACCATCAATTTACACAAATTGTCAGGCATTTGATATCCCCTACTTTTAAAACAGCACTTCGCCCCTAAAATTGTATTATTTTTAAACCATGAATGAACCTTTGGCCGAACGGATACGTCCCAAAACACTGGAAGATTATATTAGTCAGGAACATCTGGTGGGTGAACAGGGGGCGCTTACCAACCAGATAAAGAATGGGGTTATACCGTCGTTGATTTTCTGGGGACCACCAGGCACCGGAAAGACAACCTTGGCCCAGATTATCGCTACGGAAAGCCAACGTCCCTTTTATACACTCAGTGCCATTAGCAGTGGTGTAAAGGATGTTAGGGAAGTTATTGAAAAAGCAAAGCAAAGTGGCGGTTTGTTCACCTCAAAAAATCCCATATTGTTCATTGATGAGATCCATCGCTTCAGTAAATCCCAACAGGATTCATTACTGGGCGCAGTGGAGAAAGGATGGGTGACCCTTATCGGCGCCACAACAGAGAATCCCAGTTTTGAGGTAATTCCGGCCTTACTCTCGCGATGTCAGGTGTATGTCCTCAAACCTTTTGGAAAGGAAGATCTTATATCCCTATTAAAAAGAGCCATCGCTACGGACAGGTTATTGAAAGACAAAAAAATTGAACTACAGGAAACTGAGGCACTGTTACGCTTGTCTGGCGGTGACGGCAGAAAACTCCTCAATATTTTTGAACTTATCGTCAATTCTGAAACTTCCGATTCCATTATCATTACGAACGAATCGGTCTTGAACAAGGTTCAAAAAAATACGGTGCTGTATGACAAAACTGGGGAACAGCATTACGACATCATTTCGGCGTTTATCAAATCCATTCGGGGAAGCGATCCCAACGCTGCTGTGTACTGGCTGGCACGCATGATCGAAGGCGGTGAGGATGTTAAGTTCATTGCCCGCCGGATGCTCATTTTGGCTTCTGAAGATATTGGGAATGCAAATCCCACTGCCTTGGTACTTGCCAATACCACATTTCAGGCGGTAACCACCATCGGGTATCCCGAAGCACGGATTGTCCTAAGCCAATGTGCCACTTATTTGGCCAGTTCTCCGAAGAGCAATGCCAGTTATGCGGCCATTAAAGAGGCACAACAAAAGGTTCGGGAAACTGGTGATCTATCGGTACCCATGGCCATTAGGAATGCCCCGACCCAGCTTATGGAAGATTTGGGGTACGGCAAAGGCTATGCCTACGCACACGATCACGAAAACAATTTTGTGGATTTTGAGTTCTTGCCCGATGAAATCTCAGGAACTACTTTTTATAGACCGGGCAACAACCCCAGGGAAAAAGCAATGAAGGACTTTTTAAAAAGCCGCTGGAAGGAAAAATATGATTTTTAGAATTTGATTTGGAGTTCAATCTGGTGCTTTTCACCATTTTCGGAATATTCCAAAAACCATTGCTCGCCTTTTTTAAAGATCATGGCACTGTTACCTTGGTATTTTGTCAAAAAGATATTGTCTATGGAAGTCGCCTCCAACCTTAAAACCACTTTTGGTGTACTGTCCACCAACTGATAGCCATTTTCCACCGGTTGCGCATAGAGCAAACTTTCATGCCAAGTCGGGGACATGTGCTTTTTTTCTTCGGCTTTTACAATGTTGGAAGGAACGGGTTCCACACTTTTATAGACCTGTTCTTCCAAGGTTGCTTTTTGCTCCACAACAAGGGAATCCGGTTTCTTCTTTATGTTTTTCACATCATCTTTAAAACTGATAATAATGGGTGCATCTTCCTTTGAGGTCTCCTCTTTGGGTTGATAGCTATAATTAATATTTGAAAATGACCTGAATGCATCCTGAATGGCTTCTCTATAGGCATCGTTATAATCTTTCAGTTTACTCTTTCCCACCAGAGTCCTGAACACCTCTTCATTTTTACAGTTCTTGAGAGTTATGGTAACCTTGGTCGATAACATGGAGGAGTCATCCAAGATATCCGCAATTAAACCCAAACATCTGTTCGTGGCAAGATCCATGGGCATTTCGTCGTCATAAACAACTGTAAACCCAGCCTTAGTAAAGTAAAACTTGGTCAAGGTACTGGTCTGAAACTTGTTCTCACCCTTAAACGCGGCAAACTTTTTGGGCACAACAATATACTTGTATTCATTTAGAGAGCCTTGGGCATTTACGCCCATAACCATGGCAAACATTATCAAAAATATCCAATTCGTCTTCATACCTATGGAATAATCAATTATCGTTCCAAGATATGATATTAAATCCGAACTGTAAAGATAGATAGTGGCTATCCGCCAAATTGCGATAGCTCAACAAATTGTCGCCCATGACATAGAAATTAACGGGCCCGGCTTGCAAATTCAATCCTAAACCGATATTAGAAAATGAATATTTATCAACCGTGTAGGTGGTTTTTAAAGCCAGCACCCTGCCAAATCGCCTTTGGTAAAATCCGGTTAGGGCCGCTTGTACCCCGCGAGGCCTTTTCATCATGAACAACTGGCCACCGACACTGTTCCGGTACATATCCGAGTTACTGCCTCCCCCAGCATTTACACCACAGCCACAATTGTCCATCAATGAATTTCCACCTTCGCCAAAATCGTAACGAATGGACCCGTAAGCCTTAACCGGTCGAAAAGAAATATACCCCGAAGTGTTTTCACCATATGGTAGATCGGCCTCAATATCATCCAAAAGCTCCTGCCAAAGGTCGTTGTTCAGGTTATTGATGTCTTCAGGAAGATACACCGTGATTCCTTCAGTACTGGCGCTCCCTTTCAACGTGTAGTTCCACACATCTTTGGAATTGTAAATAAACCCGACATCCAGAACGCTTGCGGTCAAAGTGGTCTGTGGCGACAACTGATAGCTGAATCCGGCATCGAAGCCCAGACCCAGGTTACCGCCCAACAACACTCGTTCTGTAAACAAACTGGTCAAATCCTTTTGAGTGGTCGAAGTATCTTCATCCACAATATCATAGAAACCCCTAACCCCGGCGGTCTGAAGTTGTAGATCGGCATCCAATGCACTCACATAGATATTATCCTGACCTTGTGTGGTGGTGAAACTTCCTTTATTTTTGATAGATTGAAACTGAAACACACTGGAATATAATTTGGCCCTGGCACCAATGGTGAGGTCATTTCCCATTTTACGATTGATCCCAAAATGAAAGACATTGATCATTTCACCCCGAACATTTACATCTCCTAGATTGAAACGTCTGCCCAAATTGGCACCCCCATTGCCCTCAAAGGCCAAAATGGCCAAGTCTTTTGGCCAATAGGCGATAATATCGGTTTCGCCGTACATCCCAAAGGAATAATAATCGTCGGGCCTGTTCTTTCCCCGAAAACCAACTGTTATACCCTCTATCTGGCTTGTGGTACTAAAATCGTCCTTGCGGGTCATCACATCCAACAAACGCTCTTGTACTTTTGTAGTAAAATCGATGCCATCATTGGCAAAAAGATCGTTTACTGTAACCCCGCTCGTGGCACCTTGAAAGGATAGGCCGGAGATCAGCGGCACACCAACATGCCATTTTTGGGGTGTCTTTACCCCTGGGTTAAGCATTAATGCCTGGGGAATCTCATAAAAATCGTAGAGCAGTTCTTTGTTCTGTGCACAAACCGAAAATGCACCCAACAGTACCAAAAAACCTATCCGCAACAATACCTTCATTTTAATTGGAATAAAAATTCAGCTGCAGAACCCAATTCAATTTTTGGGTCGGCATTGGTCGATGTACTTGTGGTGTCGCCAAGATTGGTAGCCGTAATGCGCAGTTGGGTTGTAGCAGTCAAGATGTCCAGACTTTTACCACCGGGGCCATATACCACTTCGCGAATGAATGTTTCAGATAAATTCGCCTCAATATTGAACGATTCCACATCAAGCACATTGCCCGATGCATCCAGAAATTCTATGGTCAAAAACAGATTCTTACTTGTGGTGTTATCGATGGCATACGTAATCGTCCCCTCCAATAAGCGCTCGGCCACATAGGTTTCGCTAAAGACTTCAAAATCGACTGTTTGCGTGTAAAATGTAGTGGTAGTTACCGAATTGTTTATGGTCTGCTCATCCGATTCCACATAAAAAAGAGGCGTTGCCAACGTAGGCGTAACGGTAAGGTCGTCTATCTGGTCGAAGTTCTGTTCCTCTGTGCACGAAAACATTAAGAACGCACAGGCAGTAACCAGCAGCATCAGGTCAATTCTTTTTTTCATAGCAAAAACATTTTCAAGTGTCCCAAATGGGTGTGAACTGCTTTTACTATAACTCTATAAAATGGTTTTTATTTCAATAAGATCGTGAATCGTAATGCATTCTGGATGCACTGCCTCTAAGTTGGAATTATAGTGTATTACCTGCATGCCCATTGCTTTTGCCCCTAGCACATCGGCCTCCAAATTGTCGCCAACCATCAAGCTTTTATGCGGTTCCACTTTAGCTTGCTCCAAAGCCAATTCAAAAATGTAGGGATGGGGCTTTTTTACCCCGGCGGTTTCGGAATCGATGATCTTATCAAAATAATGGTCGATGGCACTGCCCCTCAACTTTTTGGACTGTACTTCCTGAAATCCATTGGTTATGATATGCAATCGATACTTGGGACTTAGGTATTCCAAAACTTCGATGGTATTGGGCAATAAATGATTAAAGGAAGATAGGTGTTCTATGTACTCATGGGCCAAAAGGTCGATGGTCTCATCGGCAATCCGATGACCCAAGCTGTCGAATGTTCTCCGTAGCCTTTGATAGCGCAATTCGGATTTGGTAACCCGGTTTTCACGGTAGAGGGCCCACATTTGATGGTTTATGGGTGAATACACCTCCAAAAAGCCATTCAGGTCCACACCAACGTTGTTTTCGTTCAAAATCTTGGCAAAAGTGAGCGATGAGTTCTTTTCAAAATCCCAAAGCGTGTGGTCCAGATCGAAAAAAATATCGGTTACCTGATACTCAAACATAATAGCGCTTAATAAATGATTGATAGAGATCCATCCAATCCAAATGCTGTTTGCCCCCCAGTAATTCGTTGGAAAACACCATGACAAAGTTTCCGTTCACCTGTTTTACCGATCGGTATACGCGATCCATCTTTTCAAAGACCTCATCTTTCTTCCGATAATTGACCAAGGCATAATCATGCATGGCAAAGGGATGGACCTTTAAGGGCTGGCGTACCTCCATGTTGATGTCATAAAAATGGAATGGTGTGCAGGTACCTGCCCGAAAACCGATTTCGTGGGTATAGCCCATGGAAAAATCATCGGTAAACTCGGTTTCCACCAAATTGCGATAGGCGGCTGGCACATTTACCCTGTTGTAGCGCAATCTTGAATAGTTGATGGGCCTATTGATCAAATTGCCCAGTTGTCTTTTTTCTTCCTTGAGCACTTCTTTGTTGGTAGAGGAAAGAAAGGAGGTACTCAACGAAACCATACTATAATCCGCAATGGACTTGATCAGGTAACGAAATTTGTTGTTGTTGATGGAAATGTTTTTATCATGGGCCGAATGCTTGGCAAATTGAAAGAAGAACATGGTTTTTATGGGATATTTTTTATGGATGTCCACCAATTCAAAAAAGTTGTCGTAAGGATCTTTCTTGATTCCAAGTAACACGGAAAAACGTTGCACCACCTGGCCAAATTTCAATTTGCCCAAATCCAGGAACATACCGCCCAGCGTGCGGATAAAACCACGCATGGCATAGGCATGGGACGTGGTCACATTGATGATACTGGTACAACTGTAGGTCCGATCCTTTCGCCGTATATTGGGAAATCGTTCCTTCAATGCTGCCAACAATTTAAAGGCCCATAGATCCACCACGGGCATTTCCAAGAATTTATGTTGGTAGGCCAGACTCTCCTTAACCGGGAACCGCCCCACACTGTCCTTCACATGAGGCAGGTATTCCTCATAGCGGCTCAGTAGAAAAAAACTGGCCGAAAATATATCAAACGGAATGGCACTTTTATCTCCAGCCGCAAAAAAGCAAGGCACACCGTCCCAATCAGCCACCTTTATATCCACATCGTTGATACCTTGTTCAAACAACAGGTCGTTGCTTCGGATAAAGAATTCGTTCTGCAAAGGCTGTTTGGAGTAGGTCATTTTTGGTCCACTGTGCTTAATGAATTCCTCCACTTTGGTGGTAAACGAAACCTCCATACCAAGAATCTTCTCAAAAAGCTGCTTGGCCGTGTAGGTCAATCTGTTCGTTACCTTATGTGTGAAAATCAACAACATGGTCGTTTATAAAATCCCTTTGTCCGCAAAACTGAAATAATCCTGTTGGGCCAAAATCAAATGGTCCAAAATTTTGATGTCCAACGCCTCAGATGCCAACTTCAACTTATCTGTGATCTGTTTGTCTGCGAGGGAGGGGATCATAGCGCCCGAGGGATGGTTGTGCGCCAAAATGATACCCACTGCACCGAGTTCCAAAGCTTGTTTCAAAACCAAACGCACATCGACCAGTGTTCCGGTAATGCCACCCTTGCTCAATTGGGCCTTATGAATCACTTTATTGGAATTGTTCAAGTATACAATCCAAAATTCCTCATGCTGTAAATCCCCGATCAAGGGATACAAGAGTTCATAAACATCATGGCTACTTGTGATCTTGGTTATTTTGTCGACAGCCTCCACCCTTCTTCGCCTACCAATTTCCAATGCGGCAGCAATGGTAACTGCCTTTGCCTCACCAATTCCTTTAAATCGCATCAATTGGTTCACGGAAAGCTTTCCGACCTCGTTCAGGTTATGGTTCACTGAAGCCAAAATACGCTTGGATAGTTCCACAGCGCTCTCTTCCCGGTTGCCCGATCCAATAAGAATGGCTATCAATTCGGCATCTGACAGGACATAACTTCCCTTCTGAACCAATTTTTCCCGTGGCCGGTCATCATCAGCCCAATTTTTAATGGAAAAGGAAGCGGTCTTTTCTTGCATGGCCTAAAGATAGAAGAATAATTTTATGTAATTTTCAAGATAATCCTTTCACCATGAAATCACTTTTCAACACTGAGGCCTACCAAGAAATCTTGGAACGCATGGATGCTTTGTCCGAGGAAACCAAAGGACAATGGGGTAAAATGAAGGTCGGACAAATGTTACACCACTGTCAATTTCCCCTTAAAATTGCCTTGGGCAGATATAATCCCAACAACAAGCCCAACCCCATGTTGAAACTGATGGGAAAACTCTTTCGTAATAGCCTGTATAACGACAAGCCATGGCGCAAGGGACTGCCAACCGCCAAAGGGTTACGGGTGACCGAAGACAAGAATTTTGCAGAAGAGAAAGCCAAATTGATAGCACTCATCAACGATTTTCACCAAGAAAAAAACAAGGAGAAATGGGATCCCCATCCAGCTTTTGGATCCTTTACCCCAGAACAATGGGGACAGATGCAGTACAAGCACCTAGATCACCATTTGCGACAATTCGGGGTTTGATCAGGACGTAAATTTTGATTTCAATCCATCAAAATCCAAGTTACCATAATTGCCGGAACTCATTAATAACAGAACAGCTCCGTCATAATTCCGCGCAATTACGTACTCTTGAAAATCTTCGGCCCTGGTAAAAACATGGATGTCTTCCCTACCAAAGGCCTCCAAAATTTGTTGGGCGGAAACCTCGGGAAGTCCCTTGATCTTCAGGGCATCGGGCGAATAAAAAACAATGGCCTCATCTGCCCCATCCAATGCACCTTTGTACTGCAAAAGAAATTTAGGATTCAAACTGCTATAGGTATGTAGTTCCAGGCAGGCGATCAATTTTCTTTGTGGATATTGTTCCCGCACCGATTTGGTGGTGGCGCGCACCTTGCTCGGCGCATGGGCAAAATCCTTGTAAGCAATCTTGTTTTTACCTTCGGCAATCTTTTCAAGCCTTTTGGCCGCGCCTTTAAAGGTGGTTATAGCCTCATAAAAATCCGCCTCGTCCACACCCATTTGTTGACAAATCCACTTGGCTCCGGCCAAGTTGCTTAAGTTGTGCGTTCCAAATATTTCAAGCGGCATTTCCCCATCTGGGGTCTCCAAATAGGTAATTCCATCTTCTACGCGATGCTCGGGTACCCCATACGGAAACTTTCGAATGGGATTTTCGGTGGCCTCCACCACGTTCTTAACCTCCACATCTTCCAGATTATAGGTAATGCTCCCACCCTTCACAATACTGTCCACAAAAATCCGGAATTGCTCCACATAGTTTTCAAAAGTTGGAAATACATTAATATGATCCCAGGCAATACCACTCAACAAGGCAATATTGGGTTTGTACAGATGAAATTTGGGTCTTCTGTCCAAGGCTGAGGAAAGGTATTCATCCCCTTCCAAAACAATAAAATCGTTCGTATCGGTCAAATGCACCATCCTGTCAAAACCCTCCAATTGGGCCCCGACCATGTAATCCACTTCCATCTCGTTATATTGGAGCACATGCAATATCATGGACGTAATGGTGGTCTTGCCATGGCTGCCCCCGATCACCACTCGGGTCTTGAACTTTGATTGCTCGTACAAAAACTCGGGGTAGGAATAAATCTTCAGTCCCAACTCTTGCGCCTTCAGTAATTCGGGGTTATCGGCTTTGGCATGCATTCCCAAGATTATGGCATCCAATTGTGCATGGATTTTTTCAGGATACCAACCGAGGGCTTCGGGCAAAAGTCCTTTGGACTGCAATCTGCTCTTCGAGGGTTCAAAAATGGCATCGTCACTGCCCGTAATGGTGTAGCCCTTTTCCAGTAATGCCAATGCCAAGTTATGCATGGCGCTGCCTCCTATAGCGATAAAATGTATATGCATGAAAATGGATTATCGTTCAAAAATAGCCATTGCCCTACCCAATACAAACAAAGAAACCATCTTATTAATTTTTATCTTGCCTTAAATTTTAGAACAATGAACTTATCGGATATCAAATCAAAGGAAATTATGCCCGGCTACCATGGCAAATTGGTACATGGCGAACAAATGAGCTGGGTTTTTTGGGATGTGGAGCAGAATGCCGAAGTGCCTGAGCACCACCATATGAACGAACAGATCATGCACGTGGTGGAAGGTTCGTTTGAATTCACCCTTGATGGGAACACCAAGGTATACAGACCCGGTGATATTGTAGTCATCCCTTCCCATACCCCGCACAGCGGAAAAGCGTTGACGCCTTGTAAATTGATGGATATTTTTAGCCCGGCCCGGGAAGAATACAAGTAAACATGAACATTGCACTAAACGGAAAAAAAGCCCTTGTAGGAGGCAGTAGCAAAGGCATTGGCGAGGCCATAGCACGACAATTGGCGGCCAGTGGCGCCAGTGTAACACTGATGGCCCGAAACGAAGAGCGCATGAAATCCATTATTGCGGAAATGGATACAAGCCATGGGCAGACACATCAATATCTGGTGGTTGATTTTACCGATTTCGAAGGATACAAAGCAACCATTTCCGAATTTTTTCAGAACAACACCGTAGACATCTTGGTGAACAACACCCAGGGACCCGAAGCCGGTGGCGCCTTGGAAAAAAAAGTGGACGATTACCAACGGGCATTCGACCTTTTGTTCAAGTCGGTGGTGTACACTACTGAACTGGCCTTGGCACATATGCAACAACAAAAATGGGGTCGGATTATCAATGTGGCTTCCATTTCGGTGAAGGAACCCCTAAATTATTTGGCACTGTCCAATTCCATTCGAGCTGCAGTGGTCACATGGGCCAAAAGTCTGGCCTACGATGTGGCCCCCTTCGGCATAACGGTGAACAGTACACTAACGGGATATTTCGATACCGACCGCATTGCCCAACTGAATTCGAAAAAAGCGGAAAAATTGGGAATTTCCCCAAATGAAGTGCGTTCCAATATGGAAGAGCAGGTTCCCGTTAAACGTATTGGCGAGCCAAGGGAGTACGGATATTTGGTCACATTTCTGGCCTCCGATAACGCTGCCTTCATTACGGGAACCAATATTCCCATTGACGGCGGGCTTCTAAAATCGCTTTAAAACTGATTCATTTTCAGTAAAATAACCGTATCAAAAATACAGGGCTATTCTTTTTTTGGGTACTTTTAGTGTACAACCTTCAAAACAATCACCTATGAATTCTAAAGTTTTTATGGTGGCGCGTATCCTTCTGGGATTGTTCGTCATCGTTTTTGGGGCCAACAAACTGTATCCCTTTCTTCCAGCCCCCGAAGAAATGCCCGAAGCAATGATGACCTATTTCACCGGCCTAACCGTATCCAAAACCTTGTTATTGGTGGGATTGGTGGAAGTGGTTTCAGGAATTGCCTTTATCCTGAACAAATATGGCGCCCTGATGGCCCTAATTTTGATGAGTGTTTCGGTGTGTGCGGTTTTGTTCCACCTGACCATGGCCATGGAAGGGATTGCGCCCGCATTGGCACTGCTTATTTTAAATATTGTGGTGTTATACGGCTACAAGGACAGATACAAGGATATTTTAAGACCCTGACCATAAAAAAGGCCTTCAATTTGAAGGCTTTTTTTTATAGACTCATTTTGTCTTTGAAAATATAGGATTGTCGGCGCGAAACCTCAACCTCCTCCCCGTTTTGAAGGGTCAATTTTAATTTACCATTGAACCACGGCACTACATCAACCACATAATTGGTATTGACAATCTGTTGGCGGTTGGCCCGAAAAAAGCAATCCTCCGGCAACTTCTCTTCCACTTGGTTCAACGATTTGTACAACATGGGTTTCTGATCCCCAAAAAAGACACGGGTATAGTTCCCAACAATCTCAAAAAGAGAGATTTCACCGATTTTAACCAACCAACATGCTTCCCCATCCTTAATAAATATTTGGCTGCTTTCGGTGAGCTTTTTGGCCTTATGGGTATTCCGGGATTCATCCAGTTTCACTCTCACCTTCTCCAACGCCTGATCAAAACGTTTGGCACTAACAGGCTTCAACAGATAGTCCAGTGCGTTGTATTCAAAGGACTTGATGGCATATTCGTCGTAGGCCGTCGTAAAAACGGTTATGGGTACCTCATCCAACATTTCGAGCAGTTCAAAACCATCCTTTTCGGGCATGTTGATGTCCAAGAACAACAAATCGGGTCTTTCGTTCTGGATAAGTTCAACACCAGCATCCACATTTTCGGCTTCCCCAACAATGAGCAAGTCATCGTGTTGGTTGATAAGTTCCTTCAGCTCGTTTCTGGCCAAACGGGAATCCTCTACTATGACTGCCCTGATCTTCATGACATGGGAATTATGATGTTGGCCACCACCTCTTCGGAAACCTCTTGGAGATCAAAGGATGCTTTATCGGCATACAACAGTTTTAAACGCTGCTTGATATTTTTTAGGCCCAATTGGGTGGACCCTTTTTCAATTTTCAATTTACCCGTGTTGCGTACCTCAATGAGCAGGTTGTCCCCTTCCCTAGTAATGGTCAAAACAATCCTACCCCCATTTTTTAGGTTGGCTATCCCGTGTTTGGCTGCATTTTCTATCAGTAATTGGATCACCATCGGAGGAATCCGAAGATCTAAGGTATCGGCATCCACATTTTTGACAAACTCCAGCCTGTCCTCAAATTGAATCTTGGAGAGGTCGATATAGTTGTCCACCACCTCCAATTCCTCACGCACCGGAATATCGTTGATGTTGTTCTTGGTAAGGGAATAGCGGAGGATCTCGGATAATTTGGTGAGCATTTCCCTCGACTTTTCCACATCTTCCAACATCAATCCACGAATGTTGTTCAAACTATTGAACATAAAATGGGGATTGATCTGGCCTTTCAATGTGTTTAGCTGCGCCTGTTTCAAGGTAGTGTTGAGTTCGAGGCGTTCAATGCGATCTTGGTTGAGTTTCAACAACAATTTAATGACCAAATAGGTGACCACCCAAGAACCGATCATAAACAAGGAATTGATGACCTGGATCCAAAAATTATCATAGCTCCTGTACAATTGGAGCTCCGCATCGGTCAAAGCAGGTCCAAAATGAACATAGATAAAGCCGAAAAATACGTTGAGTAGACCAAACAATAGGGAAGCCAACAATATCGAAACCACTATTTTGATGAGCTCCCGACCCCCAAACGATTCAAACTTAATGTTTCGTTTAAGATAATACCGAAGCAACGATGTGGAAAAAACCCCGATAAAAATACCGATGACCACCGAATATAGTGTGAGTTGCCAACTGATGTTTTTGGGCACAAATACCGCCAATAAATTAAGGAAGCTCCAACCAAACAATTGGAGCCCCCAAAATATGTAATTTCTTTTTTTATCGCTCAATTCCATTGAGACATGGAAGTTTTATCAAATATACCTCTAGTTTATTGGATTCCACAATCTTCACAGAACCACAACTAAGATTTCTGTGCTGTTCTTCTTTTAAAAAGATTGCAACAACAATCCTTCTTGGGCAAAAAGGCTATCCAAACCATGGTCAACCCTGAATAGAAGAAAGGAAAATAACGGTTATAGTCCCATCCGTCGAACTTTCCAAAAATACCAATGGCACCACCTATAATACCAATGGCAATGATTACAATTTGCGTTGTACTGAACTTTTTCATATCGTTTTTACTATTATTATCCACCTTAGATCAGAATACTGACCAGAACGGAAATTATCAATTTGGCTAGTGCGATCATGACTATTGATTTGTAATTGTTCAGCTAATGTAAGCACGTGATGTAAGGTGGGAAACCAAATTATGACCAGTGGTAAATTTGATGAGCTGAGCGGTAAACGGATTTAATTGTAGTGTGATTACGACTCCTAAATGCTGGTTTTCAGACTATTTGTGCTCGGGCGGGTATTTTGAAAACACCTTTTTCACCAATGCTTTTAGATTGGCTTCCCTTACGCTGGGCGAGGCATTGTCGCGATAGCCGCTTTCGGCAACCGCCTGCCAGATCAGGGCATCGCGCTGGGCATCTACCAGATCGATCTGAATGCTGCGTTGAATGCCACCACTTCCAACCGGGATACCAACGGATATGCCGCCTCCAACATTTCGGCCCGTACCACCAATACCAACACCCACAGCATTGTTTGGTGCATTGCGAAACTTACTGCTCAGGATATTGATGTACATTTCGGGTTCTTCGGCCAAGCGGTAGCCCCTGGATTGCAGAGTGGAATCCAGTATACGGACCAAGCGCCGTTCATCCAGTTCAGATAGACCGGTTTGCAAATCCGAAAAATAATTATAGGTCGTATAATTGGAGAAATTGGTCTCCTTGTCGTAATCATAATTCACCCTGATGGTAGTACAGGATACCATCAAAAACAACAAGACCAAAGACATAAGAAACCGCATTTGGGGCGTTTTTGGATGCACCTAAATTTACGGAATAAACCGATTGCCAGTGGAAAATTTGGGACTTATTCGTTCAACAACGCCCAAAGTCTATCCTTCAGTTCTTGGATACCCAGTCCACTCACCGAAGATATAAAGAGGTAGGGCACATCCTTGAAATCTTCTTTCATATCATCCCGCATTTCCTCAATGAGCTCTTCATCCAACATATCGCACTTGGAGATGGCGACCAGCCTGTTTTTGTCCAACAATTCCGGATTGTATCGGCGCAGTTCATCCAAAAGAATGGCGTATTCCTGACTGATGTCCTTGCTGTCTACCGGGATTAAAAAGAGTAATGTGGCATTGCGTTCGATGTGACGCAAGAAGTAGTGTCCCAAGCCCTTGCCTTCAGCTGCCCCTTCTATAATTCCTGGGATATCGGCCAACACAAAGCTCTTGAAATCCCGATATTCCACAATGCCCAAATTGGGTTTAAGTGTGGTGAACTCATAATCGGCAATCTTAGGTTTGGCAGAGGTCATCGCCGCAAGCAGTGTTGATTTTCCCGCATTGGGAAAACCGACCAACCCTACATCGGCCAACACTTTCAACTCCAAGGTAATGTAGGTTTCCTGACCCGGAATCCCTGGTTGGGCGTATCTTGGGGTTTGGTTCGTGGCCGTTTTAAAATGCCAGTTTCCCCGACCTCCCATTCCTCCTTCAAGAATGATTTTTTCTTCTTGGTCCTCCGTTATTTCAAAAAGGACCTTTTTGGTTTCGGAATCGCGGATTACGGTGCCAAGCGGCACTTCCAAATACACATCCTCACCATCGGCACCGGTACTGCGACTTTTTCCACCATGTTCACCATGGCCCGCCTTAAAATGTTTTTTGAACTTAAAATGGTATAAGGTCCAAAGGTTTTTGTTTCCCCTGATAATCACATGTCCACCACGACCACCATCACCACCATCGGGGCCTCCCTTGGCAACATATTTTTCACGATGTAAATGCGCAGAACCTTTACCCCCGTTTCCAGAAGCGATATGCACTTTTACATAATCCACAAAATTGCCCTCGGTCATATTTGGAATGTTTAGTATCAAGGTATTGCCAAAAGCCCTTAGGCCGGCCTTCACCTAAAATAGTACTATTAATTTAGGAACCTAACATTGGTCCTTCAAGGTTCTTACATCAATGAATCGATAACGTTGCTCAAACGTTCCGTAATCTCATCGATATCGCCAATACCGTTAACGGAATGGAACTTGCCCTGTTTTTCGTAGTAGGCTTTCAGTGGGGCTGTTTTTTGGTTGTATTCATCAAAACGGTTGCGGATCTTGTCCTCATCCTGATCATCGGAGCGACCACTGCTTTTGCCACGTTCCAACAAACGGGCCACCAAAATATCGTCCTCAGCCTCCAAAGCGATGGTTGCGTTCACCTTCATATCCTTGGACTCCAAAAAGTTGTCCAATGCCTCTGCCTGGGCAGCGGTACGTGGAAATCCATCAAAAATGAAACCAGCGGCATCCGGGTTTTTCTCCACCTCATCCTTCAACATGTCGATGGTCACCTCATCGGGCACCAAATCGCCTTTATCAATGTAAGATTTGGCCAATACTCCCAGTTCGGTTCCGTTTTTAATGTTGTAGCGGAACACATCCCCTGTGGAAATATGCTTCAAATTGTATTTCTCCTTCAAAAACCCTGCTTGGGTTCCTTTGCCTGCACCTGGCTTGCCAAAGAGCACTAGGTTGATCATATCTGATTGATTTAATTGGTAAACTTCTCTTAGGTTCCTCCCCAATTCGTTATAATCCAGACCGTAGCCCACAATGAAATTATCCGGGATGTCAATTCCAAAGTAATCGATGGGATATTCGCCATTGTACACCTCGGATTTGTAAAAAAGGGTGGCAATTTTGAACTCTTTAACTTTTGCATTCGAAAACAGGTGCACCAATTGCTTCAGTGTGCGCCCGGTATCCACCACATCTTCCAAAATAATCACACTTTTGCCATCCAAATCCTCGGGGACATCCAACAGCGTTTCCACAATACCCGTGGAGGTAAGCCCTTGGTAGGAACTCAATCGAACAAAGGATACTTCACAAGGGTGTTGATAGGCCTTCAAGAAGTCGGCAACGAACATAAGGGCACCATTGAGCACCCCAACAAAAAGTGGTGTCTCATCTTTGTAGTCCTTTGCGATTTCCTTGGCCATTTTGGCAACGGCCGCAAGAATCTGTTCTTCCTTCAAATAGGGCTTAAAAACCTTGTCGTGAAGCTTTATCAATGTTCTCTTTTTATATTTAGGTTGGCAAAGATAGCATTTTTACAGGTGGTATTCCCAGCGATCTTTCATAGCTTCGGGGATTTCACGTATTTTTGTATTCATTCCAATTCGCTGATCAATGCAATTTTTTTCATCCAACTTTAAATTGGGCATTTTAGGAGGTGGACAGTTGGGCAAAATGATGCTCTACGAAACCCGAAAATGGGACATTTACACCAAGGTGATGGATGCCTCGCCCGAAGCTCCCTGCAAAATAGCCTGCAATGAATTTGTACTGGGCAGCCTGATGGATTTTGATGCCGTTTACAATTTTGGCAAAGATGTTGACGTCCTCACCATAGAGATCGAGAACGTTAATTTGGATGCCCTTGAAAAATTGGAACACGAGGGGATTACGGTATATCCACCGACCAAAGCCCTACGGACCATCCAAAACAAAGCAACACAAAAGTTGTTCTATGTGGACCACGACATTCCAACAGCGCCCTTTACCCGGTTTGCATACACCTCAGAAATCGAAGACAGCATCCACAACGGTGGGCTGCAACTGCCCTTTGTTTGGAAAAGTGCCCAATTCGGTTATGACGGTCAAGGTGTGAAAGTTGTAAGAAAAATGGAAGATCTTACCAACCTTCCCAATGTGGAGTGCATTGCCGAGCAAATGATCGATTTTAAAAATGAATTGGCCGTGATCGTAGCGCGGAACACCAAAGGTGAGGTGGCCACCTATCCGGTGGTGGAAATGGAATTCCACCCCGAGGCCAATCAAGTGGAATATGTGATCTGCCCTGCCCGAATCGATGCGGTTGTGGCCAAAAAGGCACAGGAAGTGGCCTTGAAGGTATCCGCAGAGATGGAACAAGTAGGACTATTGGCCGTGGAAATGTTCCAAACCAAAAACAATCAGATTTTGGTGAACGAAGTGGCACCCAGACCGCATAATAGTGGCCATTACAGTATCGAAGCCAGTTACACCAATCAATTCGAGCAACACATTCGGGCCATTTTGGGACTACCCTTGGGCAAAACAGACAGCAAGGTTGCCGGTATTATGGTGAATCTTGTTGGTGCCGAAGGCTATACTGGTGATGTGATTTATGAAAACATGGAAAAAATTCTGCACATGGATGGGGTTACACCGCACATTTATGGAAAGAAAGAAACCCGTCCTTTTCGTAAGATGGGCCATGTGACCATTGTGGACGAAAACATGGCAAGGGCACGCCAAGTGGCCCAAGAAGTAAAGGAAACGATAAAAGTGATAAGCAAATAACGATATGAGCAAAGTAGCCGTGATCATGGGAAGTACAAGCGACCTCCCCGTAATGCAGGACGCTGTTGATATACTGAAGGAATTCGGAATCGATGTGGACGTGGATATTGTATCGGCACACCGTACCCCCGAGAAACTGTTCGATTTTGGCAAAAACGCACATAAAAATGGCTATTCGGTAATCATTGCCGGGGCAGGTGGGGCAGCCCATTTACCCGGAATGGTGGCCTCTTTGTCACCGTTGCCCGTAATCGGCGTTCCTGTAAAAAGCAGCAATTCCATCGATGGGTGGGACTCGGTCCTGTCCATTTTGCAAATGCCGGGCGGTGTTCCGGTTGCGACCGTGGCGCTTAATGGTGCCAAGAATGCGGGAATTTTGGCAGCACAGATCATCGGCAGTGCACATCCCGAAGTTTTGGAAAAAATTGCTTCCTACAAAGAAGGACTAAAAGCAAAAGTCATCAAAGGGGCGGAAGAGGTAAAGAAAAAATCCTAATCGATCGCTTCACCATGAACTACAACCAGATTGGCATTTTATTGGGGGTTTGTATGCTCCTGTTTCTTGGAGTCACCTTTAAGAAAGTACACAATCCCTATCTCTTGAGCATCTGGAAAAGTGGTCTTCTGGTTTTTACATTATATGCTGCGCTATTGATCTATATCGAGATCCACTGGCAATTTATTTCCGATTATGCCGACAAATATGATTTGAACGGTAACGGTTTTGTCGACCTGAACGAATATTCTGAGGAGGCCATTAAAGCCATGAACAAAAAAACCTACGGAACCAATGTGCGGATTTATGCGCCTTTGACCATGGCTGCACTTTCTTCGATCATAGGCTTTGCCTATTTGATCAACGATTGGACCGTAACCCGATTAAAAATTCAAGAATACAAGAAATCTGTATGAACAATCCATTATTGGAGCCATTTGATCAAGCTCCGTTTTCAAAAATAAAGAACGAACATTTTAAACCTGCTTTCCTACAGGCCATTGAAGATGCCAAAAAGGAAATCGATGCCATTGTGGACAACCCGGAACCACCATCGTTTGAAAATACGGTGGCCACCTTGGATTTTGCAGGCCAGCAGTTGGACCGGATTTCCAGTGTTTTCTTTAACCTGAATTCTGCGGAGACCAATGAGGAAATCCAGAAAATAGCCCAGGAGATATCTCCGCTATTATCGGAGTTCAGCAACGATATCACCCTAAACCAAGGGTTGTTTCAACGTATCAAAACAGTCTATGAACAACGAGACAGCCTGGAACTGAATCCGGAGCAGTACACCCTATTGGAGAAAAAGTACAAGAGCTTCAGCCGAAATGGGGCCAATTTGAACGATGCGGACAAAAAGCGACTGCGTGAAATTGATGCCGAACTGGCCAAATTGAAATTGACCTTTGGGGAAAATGTGTTGGCCGAGACCAATAAATATGAAATGCTCCTTACCGACGAGGAGGACTTGAAGGGACTTCCTGAAGGTGAAAAAGAAGCGGCCGCCCATTTGGCCGAATCCAAAGGAAAAAAAGGTTGGCTCATAACCTTGGATTATCCAAGTTACATTCCATTCATGAAATACGCCGAAAACCGGGAACTTCGAAAAGAACTTTCCATGGCTTTTGGCAGCAAAGGGTTCCATAGCGATGAACTGGACAATCAAGAAAATGTATTGAAAATTGTGAACCTTCGTCATGAACGGGCCAATTTGTTGGGCTACCCTACCCATGCCCATTTTGTGTTAGAGGAACGCATGGCCGAGACCCCGAAGAAGGTCCTGGATTTTTTGAACGAACTACTGGAAAAGGCAAAGCCTGCCGCAGAACGTGAATTTGCCGAATTGGAGGCCTTTGCCAAAGAATTGGACAACATCGATACCCTTCAGAAATGGGACAGCGCCTATTATTCAGAAAAACTGAAACAGAAGTTGTTCAATTTGGATGATGAAAAGTTGAAGCCCTACTTCAAATTGGAAAATGTGATCGATGGGGTGTTTAAAGTGGCCGAAAAACTATTTGGACTCTCCTTCAAGGAAGTTTCCTCTATTGACAAATACCACGAGGAGGTCAAAACCTATGAAGTCTATGACGATGCCGGCAACTTCATTTCGTTGTTCTATGCCGATTTTCATCCACGACCCGGCAAGCGCGGCGGTGCCTGGATGACTTCCTTCAAACCCCAATTTACGTTGAATGGCACAAACAGCAGACCACATATTTCCAACGTCTGCAACTTTACCAGATCCACCAGCAAAAAACCGTCATTATTGACCTTTAATGAGGTTACTACCCTGTTCCACGAGTTCGGACATGGATTGCACGGGATGTTGGCCAACACCACCTACCCGAGTCTATCGGGAACATCCGTGTACTGGGATTTTGTGGAATTGCCCAGCCAGGTAATGGAAAACTGGTGTTATGAGAAAGAGGCCTTGGAATTGTTTGCCTTTCATTATGAGACCGGGGAACTCATCCCCATGGAATTGGTGGAAAAAATAAAGGAGTCGTCCAATTTTCAAGAAGGAATGGCCACTTTACGTCAATTGAGTTTTGGCTTTTTGGACATGGCTTGGCACGGTAAGGACCCTTCCAGCATCAATAATGTAAAGGCATTTGAAGACCAGGCTTTCGAAGGCACCCGTTTGTTCCCCGAAACACCGGAAACCTGCATGAGCACTTCCTTTTCCCATATTTTTCAGGGAGGCTATTCCTCCGGGTACTACAGCTACAAGTGGGCAGAGGTGTTGGATGCGGATGCGTTTGCATTTTTCAAGGAGAATGGGATTTTCAACAGGGAAATTGCTGAAAAGTTCAAGGAAAATGTACTGTCCAAAGGTGGCACGGAAAACCCAATGGATCTATACAAGAGATTCCGGGGCTCCGAACCCAACATTGATGCCTTGTTGGAACGGGCCGGGCTTCTCGCCAAGACCTAGAACAAGTTCCAATTAAGTTGCAAGGGACCCTACACCCAAGGTAAAGATGGTTACAAGGACACCGACAGAAATTCCTATAATGGTTTTTTCAGTGGAAAAAGTGCGTTGCTTTCTTTCAGTAATCAAAGCCCTTTGAATCGTAATTTCGTTACCCCCGCTGCAATACTGTAACTGTAGAATCGGTAACCGACGTAACGGTCACTTTTTCCAAGTTTCCAGCACCAATTTGTATCTCATATTTTTCACCTACACTATAGGAATCTTGGGTGTCCGCCATATTTTTGTAACTGTAACAACTGGGAAACAGTACCAGCACTATTATGGGAATGATTATTCTGATTTTTGGTTCCACGTATTTTTGTTAGTGACTGATTATATACAAATTACAACTGTTTTCCCATACATACACACCATTGTTTTTGCACAGATTCCTTCAACCAAATCCTAAATAAGCGTTAAACTTTAATCAATTTGTTAGCTAACCCACTCCATATCGTCTAATGGGATTTTAACCACAAGCAGGTCCTTTAGGCCGTGCTATCCAAAAAAACGATTACATTTGGTACCTCAATAGGACTATGGCCGTGAACGAACTACATCCGGAAAATTGGGTTGACCTGTATGCAGATTATCTGTTCAATTACGCTATTACCAGGGTAAGCGATGCAGAAATTGCCAAAGATTTGGTGCAGGAAACCTTTTATGCCGGATTAAATTCTTCCAAAAACTATAAGGGCGATGCGGCCGAACGCACTTGGCTCATTTCGATTTTGAAGCGAAAAGTGATTGACCATTACCGAAAGATCAATT
This sequence comes from Flagellimonas beolgyonensis, assembly GCF_003992615.1. Taxonomy (GTDB): domain Bacteria; phylum Bacteroidota; class Bacteroidia; order Flavobacteriales; family Flavobacteriaceae; genus Flagellimonas; species Flagellimonas beolgyonensis. The sequence goes on along the minus strand of NZ_RZMY01000018.1, from coordinate 44,679 downwards.
CCAAAAAAGGAAAGGCCGAGGTACGTATGAACTATAGCTCGGATTCCGATGCTGAGGGCGATTGGTTGGAGCAACAAGTAGCAGACCCTTTTAGCAGGGATGGTGACAATGTAATGGAAAATGAGGAATTGGGATTGGCCATACAAGATTGCATATCCAAACTGCCCCAAAAACAGGCATTGGTCTTTAAATTAAAGACCATTCAGGGTATGAGCACCGAAGATGTATGTAATGAACTGGAAATAAATCCGTCCAATCTTTGGGTGATGATCCATAGGGCGCGAACCGCCTTGATGGGCTGTTTAAATGAAAATTGGTTTTAATTATGAAGATCAGTTGCGAAGAGGCATCGAGCATTTGTGACAAGTCACAGTATAAGGAGGCAAGCTTTTGGGATATTTTCAAGCTGCGCATCCATCTATTGTATTGTAAGGCTTGCAAGGCCTATTCGAAAAAGAACAGTGAACTCACTTCCATGTGCGATCGTGCCGGGCTCAATATGCTTTCCAAGGACGACAAGGACCAGATGAAAAGGGATCTGGAGAAAAAACTCTAAACATAACGCTCGATTCCCCAAAATAGCAAGAACCAAAAAATGGGAATGGCCTCCACCCAAAAGGACACAAAATAGCGCGTCTGCATTTTTTTGTTGGCCAATAATACCGTAATCAGAACTAGGGCCAACAACAACCGTAGGCCAATTTCCAAGGGATGGATGTCATCCTTGAGAAAAGTAAGGCTAAAGAAAAGTACGGTCAAAACAACACCCAGTCTTTGGGTGCTTTTAATCCCCAACACTTGGGGCAGTGTCCGCAAACTTTTATCATCCCACTGCAAATCCCGTATTTCAAAAGGCAAGATCAAAACCAGCACCAATAAAAATCGTTGGATAAAGGTGATCCAAAAATCCCAGTTCAACGGTAGTCCTGCATCCAATAAGGGCAACAACACGGTAAATCCTGCCCAAACAAAGGCCACAATATAAATTTTAAGTCCCGCCAAATTTCTGAGGTTCTTTGCCCTTGGCAAAAGAGGCACCGCATACAATGCAGACAAATAACCCAAAATAAGGGTGCCCCACCAAATTTGGGCATCCAATTGCACCAAAAAATAAAGGGCTCCGCCAAAGGACGCAAAACTGAATAGCTGTATGGTTTTATGGTAGGCATTCGAGACAATGAGATACTTGTAGGCCTCTACTCCATATTTGATGAAATTATAGCATACGATCACACTGAAAAAAATGAAGCCCAAAAGATCCAGATCGGAAAATGTGTCGAACAAATGAAAGGTGACCCCGGCCATGGCCAACACCGACAAAGCCACATGGATACTGGCATCCAGATAAAAATCAAATAGGGCTTTCAGCGTTTTCATGGGATTGATATCAAGGTCCGTTAAAAACGGTTGATCAGTGGTTAACAACTTTGGTCGACCTCCATTCAAAAATGGCCATTTTCATCGAATTAATCCCTAATTTTGTGCACTTTATTGGATTGAACATGAACACAGAAGTTTTTGCCGCCAGACACATAGGCATTACGGAAAACGACATGCCCCGCATGTTGCAAACGATTGGAGTGGACAGTTTGGAACAACTTATTTCCGAAACCATTCCTGACGACATCAAACTGAAACTACCCCTGGAACTTCCAGCAGGTATCAGTGAGCATGAATTCTTGGGCCACCTGCAGGAATTGGCACAAAAAAATAAAATATTCAAGACGTATATCGGATTGGGTTACCATGAAACCCTAACGCCATCCGTCATCAAAAGAAACATCTTGGAAAATCCGGGATGGTATACCGCCTACACCCCCTATCAGGCAGAAATAGCACAAGGCCGATTGGAAGCTTTGCTCAATTTCCAGACCATGATCACTGACCTTACCGGCATGGAAATCGCCAACGCTTCCCTGTTGGATGAAAGTACCGCCGCTGCCGAGGCCATGACCATGTTGTTCGATGTACGCGGCAGACAGCAAAAAAAGGACGGCGCCGTAAAATTCTTTGTTTCTGAAGAAGTATTGCCACAAACCTTGGATCTTCTAAAGACAAGAGCTATACCTTTAGGTATAGAGTTGGTTGTGGGCAACCACCAAACCTTTGACTTTTCAACTGCCTTTTATGGTGCTTTGTTGCAATATCCAGGAAAACATGGCCAAGTTCACGATTATGCTGAATTTGCGCAAAAAGCCAAAGAGCAAGAGATCAAAGTGGCCGTTGCAGCCGACATTTTAAGCTTGGTATTGTTGACACCTCCCGGAGAATGGGGAGTGGATGTGGTAGTGGGAACAACACAGCGCTTTGGAATTCCATTGGGCTATGGCGGTCCACATGCTGCCTTTTTTGCCACCAAGGAAGAATATAAACGAAGCCTCCCTGGACGAATCATTGGGGTTACCAAGGATACGGACGGCAACCGCGCCCTACGAATGGCGTTGCAGACCAGGGAACAACACATAAAAAGGGATAAGGCGACTTCCAACATTTGTACCGCACAGGTATTATTGGCGGTTATGGCCGGTATGTATGCCGTATACCATGGTCCGAACGGATTGAAATTTATCGCCAATAAGGTGCACAATGCCACTAGATTATTGGCAAAAGGACTCGAATCCATTGGTTTGGAGCAAGTGAACACCGCCTATTTTGACACCATTAAGGTACGGTTCAACAATACGAACAAGTTGCGGGAGATCTGTGAAAGCAGGGAGATCAACTTGAATTATATCGATCAGGAGACCGTTTCCATTTCCTTGAACGAGGCTACTTCCGACGAGGACATCAAGCTTTTGCTTTCCTGCTTCATCGTTGCCCAAGGCGACAAAAAGGATATTTCGTTTACCAGTGGCATCAAGGAAGTTATTCCTGCCAATTTACAACGAAAAAGTACCTTCTTGGAGCACGAGGTATTCAATGCCTATCATTCCGAAACCGAATTGATGCGGTACATTAAAAAATTGGAGCGCAAGGATTTGGCATTGAACCATTCCATGATCTCTTTGGGAAGCTGTACCATGAAATTGAACGCAGCCTCCGAAATGTTGCCACTGAGCTGGCCACATTGGGGCAACATCCACCCCTTTGTTCCTTTGGAACAAGCCCAGGGCTACCAAGAGGTATTGAAAACCCTTGAAGAACAATTGAATGTGATCACCGGATTTTCGGCTACCTCATTACAGCCCAACTCGGGTGCACAAGGGGAGTATGCCGGACTTATGGTGATCCGTGCCTATCACGAGTCGCGTGGTGAAGGACATAGGAACATCTGTTTGATACCCGCCTCCGCACACGGTACCAACCCAGCTTCTGCCGTTATGGCCGGAATGAAAGTGGTGGTTACCAAGACCGATGACCAAGGAAATATTGACATGACCGATTTGGAGGAAAAAGTACACCAGCATGCCGATAATCTGGCCGCATTGATGGTCACCTACCCTTCCACACACGGAGTTTTTGAATCGTCCATAAAACAGATAACCAAATTGATCCACGATAATGGCGGACAGGTGTATATGGACGGTGCCAATATGAACGCCCAAGTTGGTTTGACCAATCCGGCAACCATTGGGGCCGACGTATGCCACTTGAATTTGCACAAAACCTTTGCCATTCCCCACGGAGGTGGTGGTCCCGGTGTTGGACCAATCTGTGTGGCAGAGCAATTGAAACCGTTCTTACCTTCCAACCCTGTGGTAAAAACGGGAGGCAGTGAAGCCATTACAGCCATTTCCGCTGCTCCTTGGGGCAGTGCCTTGGTGTGTTTGATTTCGTACGGATACATTAAAATGTTGGGGGCCGAAGGGTTGACCAATGCCACCAAAGCGGCCATTTTGAATGCCAACTACATCAAAGACCGCTTAAAAGGTAAATTTGATGTACTCTATACCGGGGAACGCGGTAGGGCTGCCCACGAAATGATTGTGGATTGCCGTCCTTTCAAAGCCAATGGTATTGAAGTTACCGATATCGCCAAACGTTTGATGGATTATGGTTTTCACGCACCAACGGTATCCTTCCCAGTGGCGGGTACGTTAATGATCGAACCCACTGAAAGTGAAAGTTTGGCCGAACTTGATAAGTTCTGCGATGCCATGCTGTCCATTCGCGCAGAAATTGATGAAGCATCTGCTGATGAACCCAATAATGTATTGAAAAATGCACCCCATACCTTGGGCATGTTGACCAGCGATACCTGGGACTTTCCGTATTCCAGGGAAAAAGCGGCCTATCCATTGGCCTATGTGGCCGAAAATAAATTTTGGCCCAGTATCCGAAGAACCGATGAGGCATTTGGGGATCGTAATTTGATCTGCACCTGTGCCCCCATCGAGGAGTACATGGAGGCGTAAAAACCGTTATAAATACTGATATTAAGCCCTGATCATTCATTTTGTTCAGGGCTTTTTCTATCTTTTACCCATTGCAAATCCCTTTTGGACATTGTAACACGTATTATGCATGCATAATAACCAAAAATGATTCGCGTAACTTGAATCAAATTGTACCTCGATATGAAAATAGGCATCACCGGCACAGGTTGCTACATTCCTTCCATCATCACCAAAAATGAAGATTTTTTAAACCACAAATTTTTGGAGACCGATGGCTCTGCGTTTGGGCAATCCAACACCGTAATTGTGGAAAAGTTTAAGGCCATTACTGGCATAGAAGCACGTCGTTATGCCAAACCGGAACTCAAAACGTCGGATATGGGCTATCTCGCAGCAGAAAAGGCGATAAAGGATGCGGGTATCGATAAGGAGACACTCGATTACATCATTTTCGCGCACAATTTTGGCGACCTTACCCCTGGAAAAATCCAAGGGGACACCTTACCCAGTTTGGCCACAAGAGTGAAGCACCTGTTGCGCATCCAAAATCCGAAATGCGTTGCCTACGATCTTATTTTCGGTTGCCCAGGTTGGATCGAGGGCGTGATTCAAGCCTCGGCTTTCATCAAAAGTGGCATGGCGAAAAATTGCTTGGTCATAGGCGCAGAAACCCTCTCCAGAGTTATTGACCCCTATGATCGCGACGGTATGATTTTTTCCGATGGAGCGGGCGCAACCGTGTTGCAAGCTAATCCCGAATCCGGTGAAATCCTTTCGCATGCCTCGGTTACCTATGCCAATGAGGAAGCCTACTATCTCTATTATGATAAAACCAATAGCCCCAAGGGCTGTACGGATACACGCTACATTAAAATGCAGGGACGTAAAATCTATGAATTTGCCTGTGTGAATGTCCCCAAAGCCATGGCCGAATGTTTGGACGGCAGTGGAGTGGCCATCGATGATGTAAAGAAAATCTTTATCCATCAAGCCAATGAAAAAATGGACGAAGCCATCATCAAACGATTCTATAAAATATATGGCAAGGAGGTACCCGCCAATGTGATGCCCATGAGCATCCATGAATTGGGCAACAGTTCCGTGGCAACCGTTCCCACGCTATACGACATGGTGTTGAAAGGTGAGTTACCGGAACATGAACTTCAAAAGGGAGATGTTGTGATCTTTGCAAGCGTTGGTGCCGGAATGAACATCAACGCAATCGTTTATCGTTATTGATTTTTTTGACTTAAAATCAACAATTCAATAACTGGAGTCGAATCGAGGTTAAGTGTCATCCATGAATTTTTGACACGAATTATATCAATTGACACGTACAGATATACCTATTCTACTCCTTTTTCCTTAATTCGCCAAACATCAAAACTAATTTGGGAATTGTAATTTGTTTTTTGGAATTTTAACCCATGTACGAGAACAACTTTCCCAATAAACGCTACAGACATACCTTGGCGTTTTTGCAGAAACACATCAACACCACCGAGACCATTTTGGATTTGGGCGTGGAAAATCCTTTTACGGAAATCATGAAATCGAACGGGTATACCGTTTCCAACACCAAAGGTGAGGATTTGGACGTGGATTTTTCCACCGTGACCCAATCGGATGCCGATGTGGTGACTGCTTTCGAAATTTTTGAACATTTGGTGGCCCCTTACAATGTGTTGAAAGAAATAAAATCCAACAAATTGGTAGCCAGTATTCCCATGCGACTCTGGTTTTCTGCGGCTTACCGAAGTAAAACCGACCCTTGGGATAGGCACTACCACGAATTCGAGGACTGGCAATTTGATTGGCTCCTTGAAAAAGCCGGGTGGACCATAAAAGATTCGGCCAAATGGACCAATCCTACCAAAAAAATTGGATTTCGACCCTTGCTCCGCTACTTCACCGATCGCTATTACATTGTTTACGCAGAACGATAGGTCCGCTCAATTAGCAGTAAACAATTATCAAAGTTCAATATTGCCTTGTCATTTTGAGCGTAGTCAAGAAATTCTAAAGATTTACTCTGTGCCTGTAAATTCGATATCATTTGTCTTCGCCTTTTTAATTGGATTCTTCAATCACTTTGTTCTTTCAGAATGACAACAAATGACAATTCCTGTCTCCTGTCTCCTGTCTCCTGTCTCCTGTCTCCTGTCTCCTAAACATAAACTTAAACTTCTTTAGGTTTTATAATTTCTTTTTTGGAATTTTAGCACATGCGAATCAGCATTGTCATTCCCGTCCATAATGAGGCAACTTACCTCAAATCCTGTTTGGATTCCTTCGTGGTACAGACCTACGTGCCCCATGAGGTAATAGTGGTCGACGATAATTCTTCCGACAACACGTTTAAGATTGCTCAGGTGTATGCCCATCGATACGATTGGATCAAGGTCATCCAACGCGAATCGACCGATGTGCACATCCCCGGTAAAAAAGTGGTGGACACCTTTAATTTTGGATTGCAGCACACTTCCGAATTTGATTTGATCGGAAAGTTTGATGCCGATATCGTTTTACCGCCCAACTATTTTGAAACCATGGTGAACCAATTCCAATCCAATTGGATGCTGGGCATGTGTTCGGGACTTCTTTTTATAAAAAAGGGTGATGCTTGGGTCCATGAAAACATCGCGGACAAAAACCATATCCGTGGCCCGATTAAATTGTACCACAAGGCTTGTTTCAACAAAATTGGTGGTTTACGACCAGGGGTGGGTTGGGACACGGTGGATACCTTACTGGCCAAATTTTACAAATTTGATACATTGACCGTACCGGAACTGCACGTAAAACACCTTCGCCCAACCGGACAGGGGTATAGCACTAAAAAATATCAAGCCAAAGGGGAAGCGTTGTACAAAATGCGATATGGAATTGTCTTGGCCAAAATCGCAGCTTTAAAAATGGCCTGGCAGGCCAAAAGTCCCATTTTATACCTTCAAATGGTAATGGGTTATCTCATTGCCTGGTTTCAAAACAAACCACGCTTTGTTTCCAAAACAGAGGGAAAATTTATTCGTAACTATCGCTGGAAGGGGATTTGGTCGAAAATATAACTACTCAAACTCCAACACCTCCCCAATCGGTTTCCCGGTAGTGCCATTCGGGAAAGCAATGCCCAACAATGCCGAAATGGTCGGTGCAATATCAGGTATTTCGGTCCGGTTCACCGTGCTGCCCTGCTTTATGCCCTTACCAAAAAGCAACAAAGGGGAATGGGTATCGTAAATCTGCGGGGAACCATGGGTAGAACCTGTTTTGCCGTAAGAAATAAACCCTGGATTGGGCACGATCAGCACATCACCCGAACGTTTTTGATTGTAACCGTTCTGCAAAATGTACGGAATACCACGGGTATATTCATTGGCCCACATTTGATGGCCGGTGTACACTTGTCCAATACCTTCGTAAGACAATAGTTCCTTTGCCATTTCTTCTTGTGCAATTACAATATCGATGTCCAAATTGGATAAAATCCTATGATCCAAAAACAATTGATAATTGGACAAGTTTTTCACCATTTCCGTAGTGCCGTATTTGTATTTCAAAAATTCATTGAATTTTTCCTTCATCCCATTCATATCCAAATACCCAGCTGGGATTTTTTGGTCTTGCAGATAGGCCGGCACATTTATGGCCGCATGATCCGCGGTCAGGAATACCGTATACTCCCCTTCGCCCACTTTCTCATCAAGCTCGCTGAACAAGCGGGCCAAATCTTGATCCAAACGAATGTAGGTATCCTCAATTTCCTTGGAGTTTACCCCATAAAAATGGCCTACATAATCCGTGCTGGAATAACTGACTGCCAAAAAATCGGTGATGGCGTCCTTTCCCAAATCTTCTCCTTCCAAAGCAGCCAATGCAAAATCCGTGGTCATGCTATTTCCGTATGGACTTCTTCTCAACAACTCGAATTCGCCATTGGTCTCCCACAGTTTGGGGAAATCATGGGGAAAGGTAGTGGTGGTCTCACCCTTTTGCAATCCTTCGTAGGAATTGGCATCGGTTCCACTCTCCACATAGGTTTCGATAGGCCTTAATGTGGTCCACGGTTTTTTGTATTGCTCCACCGCATCCGATGCATTGAAATCCACAACCCATTGTGGCAAGGCATCCATATAATAGGAACTTGTAATCCAATTTCCGGTGGCGCCCCCCTCAAACCAATAGGCGGCATTGGCCGAATGACCCGCTGGCAAAATGGCACCACGATCCTTCAGTGCCACTCCAATTACTTTTCCGCGTTGTTGGGTATGCAAACGCAATTGATCGGTAATCGTTGTGGTCAACATACGGTGGGGTGACATCTGTCCGGCAGCCGAGTTGGTACCCACGGAAGTCATAGTATCATCTCCAGCACAATAGACCATTTTATCCGCTTCCTTATCGTACCAATCGTTTCCTATGATTCCATGCATGGCCGGAGAAGTGCCGGTATAAACGGAAGCATGGCCAGGACCTGTACTCGTGGGAGCATAATTGAAATGATGGTTCTTACAGTTAAATCCTTCGTTCACCATACGCTTAAAACCCCCTTCACCATATTGATTCCAAAAGCGGGTGAGGTAATCATAACGCATTTGATCTACCACAATGCCCACTACCAATTTGGGAGTTTGGGCGATAAATTCGGTGGTTTGCACTTCAACAGCATCTTTCTTTTTGCGCTGTCCGAAGGAAAAGCCAATGGCACAAATCAGTGAAATCGTAACAAGAAGGTTGGTCTTTTTCATGAATAGGATTTAATCAAACAATGGCAAAGCTATTCAATAACCCCTTTAAAATGTTTAAATCAAGGTTAAATGCTGGACAATATTCTTATTTTTATCAACTCAAGTCCAAATAAACGCATGAAACACCTAGAAGCGATTGGAAAATACTTCATCATGATCTGGGAGGTTTTCAAGAAACCGACCAAATGGCCGATCATGAAAACCCTGATCTTAAAGGAAATCGATGACTTGATCTATGGCGCCATGGGTATCATCGTTTTTATTTCCTTTTTTATCGGTGGGGTGGTCACCATTCAAACCGCATTGAACCTAAACAGTCCATTCTTGCCCAAAAGCCTTATTGGTTTTGCCACCAGACAATCCGTTATTTTGGAGTTTGCACCTACGTTCACCTCCATCATCATGGCAGGTAAAGTGGGGTCGTACATCACGTCCAGTATAGGCACCATGCGGGTAACCGAGCAAATCGATGCCTTGGAAGTTATGGGCGTCAACTCATTGAACTATTTGGTGTTTCCAAAGATCATCGCCACCATGTTGTATCCCTTTGCCGTGGCCATTTCCATGTTCGTTGGGGTAACCGGGGGATGGGTAGCCGCCGTTTTTGGTGACTATGCCCCCAGTGGTGAATTCATAAAGGGATTACAAATGGATTTTGATTCGTTCCACGTTACCTATGCCTTTATAAAATCAGTGGTCTTTGCCTTCATCATTGCCACGGTGCCCTCTTTTCATGGGTATTACATGAAGGGTGGCGCACTCGAGGTGGGCAAGGCCAGTACCACATCCTTTGTGTGGACCAGTGTGGTCATCATCATCGTGAATTACATACTAACCCAATTGCTTCTTGGCTAATGATCGAGGTAGACAACATACATAAATCGTTCGGTGACCATCATGTACTTAAAGGTATTTCCACTGTTTTTGACAAAGGAAAGACCAACTTGATCATTGGACAGAGTGGTTCGGGCAAGACGGTTTTCTTGAAGTGTTTGTTGGGCCTTTTTGAACCTGATGAAGGAAACATTTGCTATAATGGCCAGTACTATTCCGAATTAAGTGCGAAGGAGCGCCGGAACCTTCGGCAAGAGATGGGGATGGTATTTCAGGGCAGTGCCCTTTTCGATTCGATGACCGTGGAAGGCAACGTTATGTTTCCCTTGGATATGTTCACCAACCAGTCCAAATCGGAAATGCAGGACCGGGTCGATTTTGTATTGAAACGTGTGAACCTCATCGATGCCCACAAAAAATATCCGGCAGAAATATCGGGGGGCATGCAAAAAAGGGTGGCAATAGCCCGTGCCATTGTGATGAATCCAAAATACTTGTTCTGTGATGAACCCAACTCGGGCCTCGATCCCAAAACGGCCATCTTGATCGACAACCTCATACACGAAATTACCCAGGAATACGATATCACTACGGTAATCAATACCCACGATATGAACTCTGTGATGGAAATCGGTGAAAAAATCGTGTTCTTAAAAAATGGTTTTAAGGAATGGGAAGGGACCAACAAGGAAATCTTTAAGACCGATAACCAGGCCGTAACCGATTTTGTATACTCCTCAGAACTGTTCAAAAAGGTACGGCAGATGTATATCGAAGAGCGCAACTAGGCTTATTCCACCTCTTTGATCACCAAAGTGCTGTCCTGTATTCTCAACTTTAACCAAGCGAGCATTTTTTTGGAATCCGCCTCCTTTTGGCTGTTACGTACCCCCTCTTTCCATTTAACCTCAAAAACCGGAACTGTATCCAGCTTTTTGAAATCTGTTTTGACCTGATAAGAAAAGCCCAGTTCGGAAATGTTCTCGTAATTGGCCTTGGCCTCGGCACTGACTTCCCTAAATGGAATCTGCTTACCGGCATTTTTGGTCAAAGTGGCCACTTCAGCCTCCAACAAACGGATTTGTTCATCCTTGTTCAGTAGTTCCGCCTTGTTTTTCTCGTAGAGTTCGCTCACATAATTGAACTTTTCTTCCGAGTCGTCCTTACCCCCTTGGATGATATGCAATTCAGAATTTTTCAATCTTGAAAACTGGTTCTTTTGGGTCCTCCAGGTATTGATGACATTGTCCGGAACCAATTCGTCGCCCATGAACACAACCTCAATCAAGGAAGTACCATCGTCCACATAATCCAACTTGGTCAGGTTATCCACATATCTTCCAGCGCCTTCAAACTGATAGACCTCCACGGTTTCTTTTAAAAATTCCTGTGCTTGTTTTGTGAACAGGGATTCTTGAAATACTTTGTAAAAAGTAAATCCAGCCGGAATCATTACCAAAATACCGGTAATGGATGCCATTCGTGCAATGAGCCGCCTTCTGTGGGAATTGGCGTAACGCACCATGGGAAAACGCAAAAACTTGATGACCAAGAACGTGGCCAATCCAATAAATATGGTATTGATGATGAACAAGTACATGGCCCCTGCTGCATACCATGGCTTTCCAATGGCCAATCCGAAACCAACCGTACAAAGGGGCGGCATCAGAGCTGTGGCAATCGCTACACCAAAGATAACACTGGCAATGGTCCCCTTTTTTGCCCGGGCAATCACAAGGGCAAGTCCACCAAAAAAGGCAATGAGCACATCACGAATATCCGGTTTGGTTCGCGCCAAAAGTTCCGAGGATTCATCCCGTAATGGAAATAGGTAAAAGAACAAAAAAGCAGTGATCACACTGAGCACCACCATTACCGCAAAGTTCTTCAAAGACCTTCGCAACGTATCAATATCGTTAATGGCCAAGGACATCCCCATTCCCAAAATAGGTCCCATAAGGGGCGAGATCAACATGGCACCGATCACAACTGCAGTAGAATTGGCATTTAAGCCGATGGAAGCAATAAAAATGGAACAGACCAAAATCCAAGACGTATGCCCCTTGAAGGGAATATCCGCCGTAATGGACTCTTTGGTGGCCACAGCGTCGGTATTGGTGCGGATTTCCAAAAGCTCCGATAGAAACTTCCGGACACTGCCCAAAAGTCCTTTCAGGTCCTTTTTCACCTCTTCACCACTATCTTGGCCCTGAGAGGCTCCCTCTTTTGAACTGTTCTCTATCATATATTATGCGAACTGGTCGCCAAATTTGTCCTTTACTTCTCCCAACACCTTTTTAATATCTTGTTGTTTGGCCTTCGGATAAATCAACAACACCTCTTCCTTATCCACAATGATATAATCTTCAAGCCCATCCACAACTACTATTTTGCCTTTGGGTGACCGGATCATATTGCCCTTGGCGTTTTCCAAGACCACTTGTGCATTCACCACGGCATTGTCCGATGCATCCTTATCCAGTTTATCGTACAGTGCCCCCCAGGTTCCCAGATCATTCCAATCGAAGGTAGCGGGCAGGGTGTAAATGGCGTCGGACTGTTCCAAGATAGCATAATCTATGGAAATGTTGTCGGCCTTCGCATAGTTTTCCTGTATAAAAGCACGCTCTTCTTGCGTATTGTAACAGGAAATGCCACCGCCAAACAATTCGTATTGTGAGGGCTGATAGTTCTTAAAAGCGTTCACAATGGTTTCCACACTCCACATGAAAATCCCGGCATTCCAAAGGAAATTGCCTTGGGCCAAAAATTCCTTCGCTGTTTCATAATCGGGCTTTTCCCGAAATTGGGACACTTTTTTCAATTTTTGGTCACTTCCTTTTTCAAATTCGATGTAGCCAAATCCTGTATTGGGAAAAGTGGGTTGGATCCCCAATGTACAAAGCACGTTCTCCTTTTCACACTTATCGAAACAAGCTATCACATCGTTTTCGAATGCATCCTCATCCTCGATCCAGTGGTCGCTGGGCGCCACGATCATCACCGCATTCGGGTTCATCTTCTGAATTTTAAGGGAAGCGTACAAAATACATGGGGCTGTATTTCGCATGGCGGGTTCCAACACGACTTGATCGGGTTTTACCTTTGGTAATTGTTCCAATACCAAATCATTGTACCGCTCATTGGTCAATATCAAGATATTTTCCGTGGGAATAAAACGGTTCAACCGATCAAAGGTCTTTTGAATTAGGGTCTTGCCACTCCCCAGCATGTCGTGGAACTGTTTAGGGTTTGCGGTTGTACTTACGGGCCAGAATCGAGATCCCACCCCTCCTGCCATCAATACGGCATAATAATTTTGGTTCATTCTTTGTAATTTTTCAATTTCCTGAGGCTGCATCCCTCACCAATTCCACTTCGGCATTCGGTTGAAACAAATATACCCGTCCCGATGAAAGTTCGACACATTCGTACCGTTTCACCTTGCGTTCCCCTTTTTGGAACAACTTGCCATTATACAGTCTAAAAACACTTCCAAACGGAAGTTCATAGACATAGCTGTTGTTCCGTTCTTTTTCATCAAAAGCCTTTAGGGCAATGGACAATCGGGCATCGGTGCTGCTACTGGCCTTTGGGTTCTTAAAATGGTTCGCAATAATAGGCAATAATTGCATGGGAAACACCTCTGGCCGGATAAATGGAACCATTAAATGTTGAAAGGTACGTTTCCATTCGGTACCGTGGGGTTTTATGCGACGACCATAGGTCTCTATGGCCACCAAATGGGCGATTTCATGGATAAGCGTGATCAGAAAACGATACTTGTTCAAAGATGCATTGACAGTGATCAGGTGCAACCCATTGGGCATTTTCCGGTAATCCCCATGCCGTGTTACTCTATGGTCCACAATTTTCAAATGCACCCCATGTGTTTTGATGAGTTCAAAACAGGGATCTACGGCACGTTCGGGTAAATATTTTTGAAGAGTAGTGTTCATGGATTCGTCAAACGAAATTAGCCATTCATCAATTATTAAGGCTTTTGCCCAACCAAATTTAACATCTTTAATTGGGCTTAACGTATCAGAATTGGGCTAGTTAACCACAGAAATTATCATTTCAGACTTAAAATTTATGAATCGTAAACAATTACTTCTCCTTTTGCTAATTCTAGAATTTCCAATTTTTAATGGGCATGGCCAAATATCCGGCTCACATCTATGGGAGTTACAAAGCTGTTTTACGCTCGATCAAAACAATGAAGATGGAGTAACGATAAATGTCACGGAACCCGGTAATTTTTCCATACAGTACACCGGTGAATATTTATCCATATCAGGCAACTTTCCGACTTGCGACTGCTATTGTTCTTCTACCATCAAAGCGTTTGGTGACACTGAAGACTATACGTTGATCATGCAGGAAGAAAACGGTTGTGACATGTCAAAAGGAATCCACTCCAATAAATCTATTTATAGCATTTTGCCATCAGAAATATTTTCACTCGAATCCTTCACCAATGATGGAAAAATATCTTCTGAAATAGACTTTGCTATTTATACCTTAAATGTTGAGATACCTGTTAATGGCGATGAGATTTTTGTATACTTAACATTGATTCCTTTTGGAAATTTTATAGAGCACCCATCATTGATTCTACCCTCAACCATCAGGCTCGAAGGCAATTCAATCAATAGTGAAGTACTTGTCAAAACCAAGGAGGTTATTTTAAAGCTAACAGATGATTCCACAATCGACTACTTATTAAATAAGAAGTTTGATGAAATTTCCGTAAATGACAAAAACATACTTAAGTTGGAAATCAACGAAGAAGGACCATGGCCCGTCAAATCACTTGATGAACTTTCCGAAAAACTATTCCTATTAAAAAATATATATGATGTAAATAAGCAGGTTGATTTCACAAGTTTTTCTTTAAAGTGGAACGGAGACACAAATAGGTTTGAGTTTCTTAACATCCAAAAGGATGATTCTAAAGAAAATCCAAAACCCCAATCCTTTAAAGAATTTATTCTTATGGGAAAATACTTCATCCCAACATGCTAAAAAATATCAAGGCGTACTATTGCTCACCTGTAACAACTTTCCATTGTATAGTTTTTTTCCATTCAAGGCAAAATCTTTGATGTAGGTGGCCATTTCCACAGCCGTTACCGGAGCTTGGTATCCCGGAAAAGCCTCTTCCAGCATTTCCGTTTGCACGGCTCCCAAAGCCAACACATTGAAACTGGGACCTGTGTCCTTGAACTCTTCGGCCCAGAGTTCGGTCAACGTAATCACTGCTCCTTTGCTGGAACTATACGCGGACAATCCCGGAAACTTTACACTGCCCTGAACGCCCCCCATGGAACTGATGGTGACCACATGCCCGTTCTTGCCCATTTGGGGCAGTACCGTTTTGGTGATTTCCGCCACACCGAACACGTTTACTTTGTAAACGGCCTCGAATTCGTCCGCTGTGATTTCTTCAAAGGGTTTGTTCACCAATTTTCCCGCATTGTTGATGAGCACATCCACCACATGCCATTGTTTCAGAAATTCTTTGACCTTTTCAAAATCGGTTGGATTGCCCAAATCGAACGAAAACGCATGTACATTGGATAATCCCAACTCCAATACCGGTTTGGCATTCCGTGACAAGGCCAGTACCTGATGGCCTGCTTGGGCAAACAATTTGACCAATTCCAATCCTATTCCCCTACTGGTTCCCGTGATGATAATATTTGCCATTGTAATTATAGTTTGTCATTCCTGCGAAGGCAGGAATCCAATACCAATTGTTTATTTCTATTTTGCTCTACACTTATGGCACGAATAGCCATGAAAAACTCCAGACTTTACCTTTCTCCATTCCCAATACTTCCAACACCTGATATGTGGATTTCCCAACCTTTACAAGAGGTTCGAAATGACACCTATTCACTTAGCTTAATCTCCTGAATGGGTGCATTGGCAATACCTTCCAACACCGGAATCATCTTGTTCACCACCTTGGCCATGTGCTCAAAATCCATTAGGTCCGGTTCATCACCCACTTTGTGGTAATGGTTAAAATTGGTGAAATCGAACGTACAGAAGGTATGGGACGGTACTCCAAATTCTTGGTGGAATGCATAATTGTCCGACCGTTGGTACAGGTTGTATTCCTTGGCGGTAGGCAAAAAACCTATCAGGTTTTCCTTTGCATAGGTGTTGCTTACTTCAGCCAAGTTGGATCTATTGTAGCCTGTGATGTACATAAAATAATCCTTGCCAATCATTGGAACGCCTGTCATCTCAAAATTGAGCATGGTATAGAGATTCAAATCTGCCTCCTTAAGCTTTTTCGCCAAATGCTTGGCCCCAAGCAGTCCTTTTTCCTCCGCGCTGAACAAAGCAAAGATGATCGTGCGTTTATTGGTTTTCTGCTTTCCAAAGTATCGGGCTAATTCCAGAACTGTCGTTGTTCCCGAAGCATTGTCATTGGCTCCATTGGCAATGGCATCTCCGTTTTCCATGTCTATGATCCCAATATGATCGTAATGTGCCCCGATTACAATAAACTCCTTTTTCAATTCGGGATCGGACCCTTCCACAACACCCACAATGTTGTATGCCGGCTTTTTAAAATTGGACAGGGTATCCCGATACGCTTCAAAATAGGGCTTTAAACCATACGAACGGAAATAGTTTTCAATGTACTTGGCTGCCATTTCGATACCCTCACTTCCGGTATCCCGGCCCTTCATATCGTTGGAAGCCAAATAATGCATCATTTCCCCAATACGCCCGGCATCGGTAAACGGAGTTGTAGTCTTTGTTGTTTCGGAAATGGGTTCCCCAGCCGGTTGGGCCACCTGCGTTGTTCCGCAGTTCAATGCGAACAGGGCTACCAAACTATACCATACAATTTTCATGTCTATCGTTTTTTGCATTTTCTAAAGATAAAAAAAGCATCCTAAAAAGGATGCTTCCATTATTACGTTCTCGACTGCTATTGAACCGACAATCGATGAAGTGATTTTATGCCAACATGGTCACAGGGTTTTCCAGATAAGCCCTCAATGTTTGAAGGAACTGGGCCCCTGTGGCACCGTCCACTGTTCTGTGGTCACAGGCCAAGGTAATCTTCATGGTGCTTCCCACTACGATCTGGCCATTTTTTACCACTGGCTTGTCCACAATTGCCCCTACCGACAAAATTGCTGAGTTGGGTTGATTGATAATGGAGGTGAACTCCAAAATACCGAACATGCCCAGATTGGATACGGTAAATGTACTGCCCTCCATTTCGTCAGGTTTGATCTTTTTGGTTCTGGCACGTCCTGCCAAATCCTTGACGGCAGTACCCAATTGGGACAATGTCAATTGATCGGCAAATTTGATTACCGGTACCACCAAGCCTTCATCCACGGCCACGGCAACACCCATGTGCACATGGTGCTTGTACACCGTGGTATCCCCGTTCCATGAGGTATTTACCTGTGGGTGCTTTTTAAGTGCCATGGCACATGCCTTTAGGACCATATCGTTGAACGATACCTTGGTATCGGGCAACTCATTGATCTGAGCACGTGAAGCCTTGGCATTGTCCATATCCACCTCAATGGTCAAATAGTAATGTGGTGCGGAGAATTTGGATTCACCCAAACGCTTGGCAATCACCTTACGCATGGTTGAATTTTTTACTTCCTCCATACTTTCTTCGCCAACTGGCAAGGAAATTGGAGCTACTGGGGCAGCAGCCGTTTCAGTTGCAGCGGCAGCTGGCGCGGAGGCAGTTTTGGAAGGTTGGTAGTTCTCTACGTCTTTCTTCACAATTCTACCGTGGTCACCGGAACCTTTCACATCGGCCAAGTTGATGCCTTTGTCACTGGCTATTTTCTTAGCCAATGGGGAGGCGAATATGCGTTGACCGTCATTGGTAGTGGTTACGGTTTCAGTTGGGGCTGAGGCTTCCGTTTTTGTGGGCTCCTCGGCCTTGGTTTCGGTTGCTGTACTGTCTGCGGATGATCCACCGCCTGCTTGTGCTTTCAATACGGCATCCACATCTGTTCCTTCGGGACCAATGATGGCCAAAAGGGAATCAACCGGGGCACCTTCCCCTTCCTGAATGCCTATATGGAGTAACGTTCCAGAATAGAAGGATTCAAATTCCATGGTGGCCTTGTCCGTTTCGATCTCGGCCAAAATATCGCCTTCTTCCACTTTATCGCCTACCTTCTTCAACCAACTGGCCACGGTTCCTTCTTCCATGGTATCGCTCAATCGGGGCATGGTCACAATTTCCACTCCTTCAGGAATGGCAGCTGACGAACCGGCAGCGGCAGGTTTAGCCTCTGCTTTTGGAGCTGGTTCTTCCTTTTTATCTTCCGCAGCAGGAGCTGCGTCACTTCCGTTCAACAATGAAGAAATATCTTCCCCTTCATCACCAATGATGGCCAACAGGGAGTCCACCGGGGCACCATCGCCCTCTTGGATCCCAATATGAAGAAGCGTTCCTTCGTGAAAGGATTCAAACTCCATGGTAGCCTTATCGGTCTCGATTTCGGCCAATATATCTCCTTCTTCAACTTTGTCCCCTACTTTTTTGAGCCATTTTGCCACGGTACCTTCCTCCATGGTATCGCTCAATCTAGGCATGGTGATTACTTCTGCCATCTAGCTATAATTTATGTGATAAAAATGGATAGTCTTCTTGTTCGTAAACAACGTCGTACAATTGTTCGATCGGTGGGAAATCGGATTCTTCCGCAAATTTTTCACACTCATCCACCAATGCCTTCACACGCTTGTCAATAACCTTTATCTCATCTTCGGAGGCATAACCTTTTTCCAAAATGACGTCCTTAACCTGTGTGATGGGATCTATTTTTTTGTACTCCTCTACTTCTTCCTTGGTTCTGTAATGCTGTGCATCGGACATGGAATGACCGCGGTAACGGTACGTTTTCATTTCAAGGAAAGTTGGTCCACCGCCCGATCTTGCGCGTTCAATGGCCTTGTCCATTTCCTTGGCAACAGCAGCTGGATCCATTCCGTCAACAGGACCACAGGGCATTTCGTAGCCCAAGCCCAATTTCCAGATATCCGTGGTGTATGCGGTACGAGCCACTGATGTTCCCATAGCATAACCGTTGTTCTCACAGATGAAAACCACGGGCAACTGCCAAAGCATGGCCAAATTGAACGACTCGTGCAACGAACCTTGTCTTACCGCACCATCACCCATATAACAAAGGGTAACAGAATCGCGTTTAAAATACTTATCGGCAAATGCCAATCCGGCGCCCAATGGAATTTGTCCACCCACGATACCGTGACCACCATAAAAACGGTGCTCTTTGGAGAAAATATGCATGGAACCTCCCATTCCCTTGGAAGTCCCGGTTACCTTTCCATACAATTCGGCCATTACTTTTCTGGGATCCACACCCATTCCAATGGGCTGCACGTGGTTCCTGTATGCAGTGATCATACGGTCCTTGGTAAGGTCCATGGCATGCAAGGCACCTGCCAGAACGGCCTCCTGCCCATTGTACAAATGGAGAAAGCCCCTTACTTTTTGTTGAATATATACAGCGGCCAATTTGTCCTCGAATTTCCTCCAGAACAACATGTCCTCATACCATTTTAGGTAAACTTCTTTGGTGATTTTTTTCATCAACGGTTGAATTAATTGAATTTTCCCTGTCGTGGGGAACAGCAAAAATACATATATATCTCTTTTGGAAAAAGATTTGGATTAAGAATCGCCCAAAAATGAATTGTTGAATGCCAAGGGCAAAATATCGGCCATGGAACTGCATTTGTAAATGGGGCCTTTTTCTGCTTTGAGCAAAATAGTGATGGGCGATTGCTGTTTTTGTTCGTATTCCATAATGGCCTGCCTACAATTGCCACAAGGGGCGGCAGGTTGGTCCACTACATGATCCATGGCAGCAGCACTGATGGCCACTGCTTTTATGGCCACACCAGGGAACCTTGCCCCGGCCTGAAAGATCGCCACGCGCTCCGCACAAAGACCCGATGGATAGGATGCATTTTCTTGATTGTTTCCGATCACGGTCTCACCATTTTCGAGGAGCACCGCTGCCCCCACCTTAAAACGGGAATAAGGCGCATAGGCATTTTCACGGGCAGCTTCGGCCGTGTGTAACAATTTTTGCTCGTTTTGTGACAACTCATTGTCATGCTCAAAAACGAACAGATCAAAGGCAATTCTCTTTTTCTCCATGTGATCGGGCTATGTCCAAAAATAAGAAAACCTGTCCATGGGGACAGGTTCTTTCCTTTATATTTTTAGCTGTTTAATCGTTGAAAAATTCCTCACCAAAATTAAAGGTCAACGAAAAACGCAAGGTGTTTTCCAATGGGTTCTTTACTTGTGAAGTGGAGAACAGGTACGAAAGGTCTATCTGGGCCGATTTGAATTTGAACCCGGCACCCAAGGTGAAATATTTACGGGCCCCTTTTTCAGGACTTTCGTTAAAGTAACCACTTCGCAGCATAAAGGCCTCACGGAAACGGTATTCCGCTCCCAATGCCCAAGTAACCTCTTTCAGCTCTTCACTGAATCCATCCGGGGCATCTCCGAAAGACTCGAATATTCCACTGAAAAAACCAATATTTTGGTACTCATCATTATCCTCGGCAGTGATCTGGCCATCCCCGTTAAAATCCCGAGGTGTGGGCACCAAAAGTTTATTGAACTCGGTATTGATCGCCAAGACATTGTCCTGATCGAATATGAAATCGAACCCGGCACCAAATTTTAAATTGGTCGGCAAAAAGTTTTCCTGTCCGCCCTCATCATATTGAAGGGACCCACCGATATTGGAAATATTGAATCCCAATCTCCATCGGCCATCAAAATTGCTGTAGGCGATTTCTGGTGACCTATAAAATCCGGCAATATCTACTGCAAATGCGTTGGCCGCCTGTGAATCCTGGGTACCGTCCTGAAACCTGAGATTGGAACTGATGAACCTACCGCCAACAGCCATCGAAAAACTCTGGCTCAATTTTAGGGAATACGATCCATCGAGGGCAAACTCATTGGGTTTTACCAAGGTGGCCTCTTGATCTATGGTTTGGCGGAGTTCAATCTCACCCAAACCAAAATAGCGCAATCCGAAAGCGAAGGCACTTCGATCGTTCAATTTATTGAAATAGGTGGCATTCAACAGGGAAACATCGTTTACAATGGTCTCCAAATAGGGCGTATAACTTATACCAACCCCCATTTTTTGGGTGGCAAAGGCATATTTGGCCGGGTTCCATTGCTGTGAATACGCATCAAAAGAGGTGGCTACGCCCATATCGCCCATACCGGATGCCCTAGCATCTGCCGCAATGGTCAAAAATGGAACTGCTGTGGTAATCGCTCTCTCCTGTTGTGCTCTGATCTGTGGGGCCAGGACCAAGAACACTACGAAAATGAGTAACTTTTTCATTCGAAGTTTTTAGCGTTTAGTAAAGTTCACGATCCAAAAAAAGCTTCGGATACATAACATGTTAAACGATGGATTGGCGAAATTCTTATAAAGCAAGGTATATTTTTACATCTTTTTTAAATTAATTACCCTATAAAGCAATCATCATACATCAAATACACGTTAAAAGGTGAATGGTCGATACTATTTTGCTTCCCTTTCCGTTAGAAATGTGTAGCCATTGCCAAAATTGCAATTGCCACAAATATTTGATCAACACAAAATATAATGGCAAAAACGTCGTTTTAATGCCATTGAAGGATTAAAAAAATCAAAACAAGTTGAAGTTACTGAGGGCCCAAAAACCCTAAGTATAAAGTACTCAAGCCCAAATTATGAAAAAACACTTTATCAAAGTTGTACTTTCTTGCGCTATTGTGATGGGAAGTTTTTCGAGCTGTAAAAACTCCGGATCTTCCAAGGATATCTCCAGAGCCACCGGTTGGAAAATCAACGCCAAAGAAGGAGGATTCCAATACAATTCCGATTTCAAGGAACAGGAAACGCCTCCAGGAACTGTTTTTGTGGAAGGCGGAACCTTTACCAAAGGTAAGGTACAGGACGACATCATGCACGATTGGAACAACACGCCTACGCAACAACACGTACAGTCCTTTTATATGGACGAGACCGAAGTTACCAATGTCATGTATTTGGAGTACTTGGATTACTTGAAAGAAGTATATCCACCGGAAAATCCAACCTATGCCAATATTTATCTCGGTGCCTTGCCCGATACCTTGGTTTGGAGAAACCGATTGGGCTTCAACGAGACCATGACCAACAACTACCTACGTCACCCAGCCTATGCGGAGTATCCCGTTGTTGGTGTGAATTGGGTTCAGGCCACCCAATATGCCGAATGGCGTACCGATAGGGTGAACGAAGCCATGTTGGAAAGGGAAGGCTATTTGGCCGATGATACCAAATACAAAGTGTTGAACGGTGAGGTAAACGGTACTTTTAGCACCGAGGCCTACCTGAACAACCCAGAATCGGTATACGGTGGTGAAATTGACTCCCTTCAAGGAAAACAGAAACGCGATTCGATCAATGCCTTTGCCAAACGAAGCAGCGGTGTGATCATGCCCGAATATAGACTGCCCACCGAGACCGAATGGGAATATGCTGCCCAAGCCTTGGTAGGATCTAGGGAATACAACAACTACAGAGGAAGAAAAAAATATCCTTGGGAAGGTGACTATACCCGAAACGGACAACGTGTTGGACGTGGGGATCAGTTGGCCAACTTTAAGCAAGGAAAAGGTGATTACGGCGGAATTGCCGGTTGGTCCGATGACGGTGCCGACATCACTGCCGAGGTTAAATCATACAAGCCGAACGATTTTGGTCTTTACGACATGGCCGGTAACGTAAGTGAATGGGTTGCCGACGTATATCGCCCCATTGTGGACGATGAAATCAGTGACTTTAACTACTACCGTGGCAACGTGTTTATGAAGAAAGCCATCGGTGAAGACGGAAAAGTCGAAATTCTTACAGATCAGATTGTATACGACACCTTGCCCAATGGTAAAATTGTGGCCATCAACCTTCCTGGTGAAATCAAGGAAGTACCTGTTGGCGATCAAGAAACCTATTTAAGGACGAATTTTGACCAAAGTGACAACCGTGGGTATCGCGATGGTGATCCAGGATCGTCCAGGTTCCTATCCAAATTCAGTGATGAGGATGAGAACAGAAAAATGTACGATTCACCACAGTTTACCGTGGAGCGTGATTCCACCGGAAAATTGATCCGTGAGTACGATACTTCCAATTACAGAACCACATTGATCAACGATGAAGTTCGTGTGTACAAAGGAGGTTCTTGGAGAGATCGTGCCTACTGGTTGGATCCAGCACAAAGAAGATACCTACCACAATATATGGCCACTGACGATATCGGTTTCAGATGTGCCATGTCCAGGGTGGGATCAAAATCCAAATCGAAGAACAAAACAGTTCGCCACAAAAAGGCGAAATAAATTGAGCCAACTTATTTTTGAAGCTCCGATCTTTGGTCGGAGCTTTTTTTTATCTTCGATTTATGACTTTGGAACAATTACACGCCCTGTTTTTGGAGCATCCGCACATATCCACGGATACCCGGAAAATAGCTGAGAATTCTATCTTTTTTGCCCTTAAGGGTGATAATTTTAACGGGAATGCCTTTGCCACCGAAGCTTTGGACAAAGGTGCCGCTTATGCCGTTATCGATGAGGCCGAATTCCATGTTGACGAGCGTACCATTTTGGTGGACCATGTGTTGGAGACCCTACAACAATTAGCTACGTACCACCGAAAGCATTGCAAGGCAAAAGTTATTTCGCTTACCGGGAGCAATGGCAAGACCACGACCAAGGAACTGATTTATGCCGTGATCTCCAAAAAATACAGGACCATTGCCACCCAAGGCAACCTCAACAACCATATTGGTGTACCCTTGACCCTGCTTTCGATGCAAGAAGATACCGAAATGGCCATTGTGGAGATGGGGGCCAACCACCAAGGTGAAATTGCAATGCTATCCAACATTGCCCAGCCCGATTTTGGCTATATCACCAATTTCGGCAAGGCCCATTTGGAAGGCTTTGGAGGCGTGGAAGGCGTGATCAAAGGGAAAAGCGAACTGTACCAATTCTTGATGGCGAACAATAGGTACATTTTTATGAATGCCGACGACCCCATTCAACGGGAAAAATTGAACAGCTATGCCAAAAAATTGGGTTTTAGCACGGAGGACCATCAGTTTTATAATATTCAATTGGTACAAGCCAACCCCTTTGTTACCCTAATAGTGGAGGATGTGGACATCGAAACCCAATTGATCGGCAAGTACAATTTTTCCAATTGCTGCGCCGCCATTTTAATGGGCAAGTATTTCAACGTGCCCTTAACGGATGTCAAATCGGCCTTGGAAAGCTATCAACCCCAAAACAACCGTTCGCAGATCCTAACCAAAAATGGGTTCAAGATTGTTTTGGACGCCTACAATGCCAACCCGACCAGTATGCGTGCCGCTCTGGAAAATTTCAGTGGCATGCAGGAAACGGACAAAACCGTCATTATCGGAGACATGTTTGAACTGGGCGAAACAGCCGCAGAAGAACACCAGGCCATTGCGGATTTGGTACAGGAACTGGGGTTTGAATCGGCCTATTTGGTAGGTAAAAATTTCTTCGGGACCCAGACGCCATTGCAAAAATACCGCACTTTTGAAGATCTAAAAGCACACCTTTCCTCCCATCCCCTTTCCAAAGGAACTTTGTTGATCAAGGGATCTCGGGGCATGGCTTTGGAACGGGTATTGGATTTGTTGTAAAATCCAAAGGCAAAGTGAACTTTGATAAGGGTCTTGGCAATCAGCGGTTGCATGGATTATAAAAGGCAATTAAAACCCGTAATTACTAATCTCCATTGTTGTGTATTCGCTTTTATAACTTATTACTGGGCTAATCTGTAAATACTTTTGATGATTGTCTTGCTGCCAAGTGCCATCCACTTTTAGTTTTTATCCAAACATTGGTGAATCTCCTCGGTATCCATTCTTCACTGTTAGGGTTCATATTTGAAGGCTGTTGTAGCTCTTTTCCCATTACAATTGCAATGTCTTGATTAAATGTTATGTTTTCAATAATTCTTTTAACTGCAGGGAATTTATGTCCACCTTTCATAAGCGCTACAATCTCTTTGGGAGTAACAATTTTTCCATTTGGATTGTTTACCACATAGTTCTCTGACCATATTTCCAACAATAAAGTCGTATCTCCCTTATCAAGCAATTCTGTCCAAAGTTTTTCTAGTTTTCTAATTTCCATGTCATCATTTGATTGTCCAAAGGCAAACGCAGCAATGAGAGTGAAGTTTATTAAGAACAAACAGAATGTTTTCATAATTCAACTATTTAAAGTTTAATTTCTTTTTCCTTTGGTAAAGGTTTTTTCCAATTGACACCCAAGGTTCCAATATAACCATCCTTAACGGGGTTAAAATACGTTAATTTTTGGCACCACTGGTAGCAAATCCGCTCTTCCTGCATACAGGTAGAGCAGATTCAGCCAGCCCTGACCACAGTCGAAGGGAAGTCGAATCCGCTATATTTGCGGTTATACAGTGTGGGCAACCACCTTTAGATCCTTTCGATTTCTTGGTATATTTTTCGTTTTGAGGTTTCGAACAGTTCGCCACCAAATTCCTCGTTGTCCAAAGAGATGACCGAAACATCCTCTATCCCCATTATTCCGAATACAAACTTGAGGTATGTGGTCTGGAAATTCATATGTTCATTTTTTTCGTTTTCTCCATAGCCGGTGTCGCCTCGACTGGACAGAATGAACATTTTTTTGTTTTTCAGCAGTCCAACATAATCACTATCAGGCTCACCGGAGCGAAATTTCCAGGTCTCGTTGATTCGCATCAGCTGGTCGATATAGGATTTTAGTCCACTCGGAATCGACCAATTGTACATCGGCGTGCCAATAACGTAGATGTTGTGCTCCTTGAACTCTTTGATCAACTGATCGCTCAATGCTACGCCCAACTGGTTTTCTTCCGTTCGATCTTCTGGTTTCACAAAGGCACTTGCAATCCATTTTTCATTAATGGGCGGTATCTCCTGTAATCCCACTTCCCGGTAGGTAAAAAGGTCGTTTGGATTCTTCTTTTTCCAGTTTTCCTCAAACAATTGTGTCAGTTTTCGGCTATGGGACCTTTCATTTCGTACACTTGCGTTGATGATCAATACCTTGTTCATATCCTTTAATTTTGATTATGAAGCAAAGTTCCAACTCGTGAAAGTGAAAAAAATTGATGTAGTTCAAGATGCCTCGTTTTTTTTACGGATCCTGCTTAAAAATTCAGCAGAAATGCCCAGGTACGAGGCTATTAGGTAGTTGGGCACTTTGTCGGCTATTTTGGGATAGTTTTCCAGAAAATCCAAATAGCGCTGTGTCGCATCAAGGGTATTGTTCAAGATGATTCGTCTTTGCAGGCTTGCCAAATAATTTTCGAGGATGATTCTAAAAAAACGTTCCAGTTTTGGGATTTGCCTTAGCATTGCATGAAAAGAGTCGTAGCTGATCTGCAACAGCGTAGTTTGTTCTAAGGCCTGAATGTTGTACATGGACGGTTTTTGTTTTTGAAAACTCCCCATATCCGTTGCCCACCAGTCTTCAATGGCAAAATAGAGAATCTCTTCTTTTCCTGTTTCGGCATTGATGTAATAGGCCTTTAAGGCTCCATCAACCACAAAATTGTCGGTTTTGCAGGTTTCGCCATTTCTCAACAGGTAATCTCCCTTTTCCAGCGTTTTTTCGGTCCAAAAGGTGCCAATTGCATTTTCTTCTTCTGCACTTAATGCAATGTGTGTTGCAATCGTTTTGATGATCCTTTCTTTCATACCATTTGTTGCTATGGTTTCAGCTATGCCCAGTGGTAAGGTGCAATAAAATGATGATAATCCACCTCAATCAAAAATGGGTCATTATTTATCCCATTCCTCTGCCCATTCGCTTCCCGGAATTTTTGCAGCCACTACCAGTTTGTTTTTATAGACCCAGCTCCAGATCTCCGGAACACCTTGCATCTTTATTCGCCAATCGGTTTGTTTATAATTGGGATTTCCAAAAAGATGGGTGGCCGCCTTTTGGGCCTGTTCCTCGTTTTGATAATTGATGATCACCTCATAAAGGGGTTTATTGTTTTCATTGTCAAAGTAATAGACAATGGAAGATATTTCCCGCAAATAGGTTTTCTGCAAATAAACAAGCCTAAAATCTGTAAGACTGTTTGATTGTGATTGGAAGTTGCTCCCCAATAGTTGCTGCACATCGGCCAAGTTCATGCCAAAGAACAGCTCCGAATTTACTTCGGCGGGCAACACACTGCATGTTAGGCCGGTATGGTTTTGGGCCATGGCCGAAATAGGGCTTACGCATAAAGTAATGATCAAAAGACAGGTTGCAATGGTGTAGTGTGGTTTCATGTTTAGGAGGTTATGGTTTGGTTGTGGTTTTATGCAAACAAGTGTTATTATTTTCGGTTTTTATGCTTGTTGCCAACGGCCTTGGCTATGAGTAGTTGCTTGTGTTAGCACTTAACTTTCCAAGTACACACCAAACTGAAAATCCGCGAGGATTTTCAGAAGTAGGCGAGAACAAGCAATTACTTATAGCCATTGTTGTAAAGCGTTTTTGTTAGTTTGAAAAAGTAAGATTCTGTAGCTTTAAAACTTTCAAAATCAACCTTTTTTAATTCAATTATTATTGTATTTGTATCAGTCCATCTAACTGCAAAAACTCCATAGTTTTCATTAGAAAAACGATAAATTTCATTTACAGAATTCTTGGTAAGTTCGTATAGAAATAGTTCGTTCTCTTCGTAAATAGGATTGTCGATATAATTAGAAAATGTTGTTACCCAACTTTGGTCTGGTGAAATCTCATATTCTGGACATAAAATCCAGTGTTTATTTTCATTCAGATTTATCAGAATAGGATGCGCCTCTTCCCAATTTTCCCAGTCAAAAATTAATGTGTTAGTTTTTTTTGAAAACCCTATTAAAGAATATTTTTCGTGATATTCTCCATCGTCAAAATTACAAAGTGTGTCTTTTTCTTTTGAATTTAAAGTCAAGTAGTAGCAAGAGTCAATTTTAATCAAAAATTCACTGGTGTTGTCTTGCTCAAATAAGGTTGTTACTTGTTTCCTGATTTGAGCTTTAAAGTCAGATTCGTTTATTTGTTTGAAAGCCAAATTCCAAGAGTTAATAATTGTGTCCTTTGGAAAGATGTTAATTGTGTCAAATCCTATAACTCTTTTTTCTAATTCAATTGTCTTGTTTTCTACTCTTTCAGTTTTATTTTGTTCAATTTTTTTTTCCAATTCGACAATTGATTCCATATTCTCTTTCTTTTTCTGTTGGCAAGAAAAAAGTAAGATTGTTAAAAGAATAAATTGGTTAAACTTCATTTTTTGTTAAATGCTTTACAACTTTTTAATATAAACATACAATACATCCATATACCCCCAAAATGGCATACTATCGATGTATTTGATCATCGTTTATTGATCCCTACTTGGTCGAGACCAAAAGTTCTCGTACATCCACATCCAAAACCTTAGCAATCTGGAATAAAGTTTCGACCCTCGGTTGCATATCATTCCTACACCATTTCGAGATGGTATTTGTATTCATGCCCAATTGATCTGCCAACCAATTGTTGGTTTTCCCCTTTTCAGCCAAAACTGCCTTAACTCTATTATAGACTGGTTTATCCATAGCAAATGCAATGATTTCACTTTAAAATTAAGTAAGAAAAATAAATGTTATTAGTATTAAAATATGCTTTATTGGGTGTTTTAAAAATCTTTACATAACTTTGATATGCTTTATTGGGAGATAAATAAACTTTTAAAGATTTTTAATGATCAAAAACATGATTATGGCAAAAGAATTCACCAAATCCGACCTGGAACAGATCATTGGCCTACAACAAGAAAGTCTTCAGGCCCTGCAAAAGATAGTGGGCCGATTGCGGTACCAAAACGAACGCTTGGAGCGTATCAATCAAAAACTAAGAAAAAGGGTGTCTAAATACGAGTAGAAAAAGTGGGATATACTGGATTCGAACCTGCCTGCCGGCAGGCCAGTGACCTTTCCGAAAGCTTTCGGAACGCTCTAAACCCCGCCTGCCTTAGTGGAGTGTATTGGATTCGAACCAACGACCCCCGCCCTGTCAAGGCGGTGCTCTAAACCAACTGAGCTAACACTCCAAATTTACTTCGTACGGCGGGCAGGCAACTGAGCTAATATCCCATTAAAAAGTGGTGCAATATCGGAAATTATTACCAATCTCCATACTCCGCCGAATTCTTTGCGGTTTCCTGCAAGGTAATGTGCAGCAACTGCCCTTTTTTCAGCTTCGGTTTTAGAATATCGTAGATCACCTTCACAAAATATTCCGTGGTGGGCAACAAATCGGCAAACTCCGGGCAGTCTTCGTTCAGGTTCTTGTGATCGAAACGATCTTCGACCTCTTGCTTGATCAAAACGCCCAAATCGGCCAAATCCATCACAAAACCCGTATCGGGATCCACTTCGCCCCTGATCCGCACTTCGAGCTCAAAGTTATGGCCATGAAAGCTCGGACTGTTGCACTTTCCAAAAACTTCCCTGTTCTTTTCATCGCTCCACTTGGGATTGTGGAGCCTGTGCGCGGCATTAAAATGGGCCTTTCTACAAATGGTGGCGATCATACTGCAAAGCAATTGGTACTGAAATCCGTTTGGGACATTCAGGGCTGCAAAGGTATTGAATACTTCGGAAATTCGGGTATTCCTTTTGCCAAATTGAATACGTTTTTCAACCGCTGGGCCAATCGGAAATACAAGTCAAAAAAGGGATCATACCGGACACAACACCTTTAAGGCCCCCTGCTCCACCCCAACCACCATTTCCTTGGTTTGGAGTTGGTGCAGTTCCCCATCTGCCTGCATCAAATGGGTATTCGCCTTATCCTTGAACAAAACCCGCAATCGTTTGGTTTTATAGTAGTGTATTCTTTTCAAATATTTGTTCAGGTGCAGCAATACCAACAGGCCCATAAACAAGATGTGCAACCTACCCATCGCATCAATGACCACCACATCCAAAATTCCATCTTGCAGCGAGGCCATACGGGTCAAGGAGATATCGTACCCCATGATCTTGGAATTGGACACAAAAAATAAAAAGGGTTGTGTCCTAAACTTTTTACCATCCAGCTCCACTTGCATTTCCCCTTCATTTTTAAAGGTTCGCAACGATTTGAAAAATGCCTTGAAATAGGCCCACATCCTTCGGTGGCCCGAGGCATTGTAGTACGATATGACCTGGGCATCGAAACCTATGCCCATATTGCTGAAAAATGGTTTTCCATTTACCGTGGCCACATCTATTTTCTTTTCGGATTGGGTCTTGATCACTTGCAACGCCTTTGGGACATTTCTTGGAATTTTCAAGGATTCCGCCAGGCCATTTCCGGAGCCTAGGGGAACAATGCCAAGTTTGGCATGGCTGTGCACCAAACAGGAAGCCACCTCATTGATGGTGCCATCGCCCCCACAGGCCACAATGGTATCGGCCCCGGCCTCCAGGGCCTCCTTGGCCAAAAGGGTGGCATGGCCCGGATACTCCGAAACACTTACTGCAATTTGGTTGTTGTCGTCCGTGAAATGCTTGGTCAAAAATGCTTCGTCCAACACAGCCTGCCCTTTTCCCGCAATGGGATTTACTATAAAATGGAGCTTGTTCATCGGTTGGCGCCTTTAAGTTCCAGCCCCCCATGGTTATACAGGAAATCGGCGACTTGGTAATAGGAAATGGTTTCGTTCAAAAAAGCGTTGTCCGTGGGTATTTTTTCCAAACTGTTGTCCTGGCTATCCCAGGTGTATTCGTTGGCAGATTTACCATCGGCCAACACCATCAACGTATTGGATTTTAAGAGTCCCAACTTTCGATAGTTCCCAATAAAGGCCCTTTCTTCATCCGCTGGTAGTGAAAATACATCCCTGCCAAAAAAGTTGGAGTCGTAGTGCCATCCCAACATGGAGAACAGGGTGGGCATCACATCGATCTGCGAACATTGTTTTTGGATCTCGCCCTTTTGCCCATCGCCCAAATTGACGATAATGGCCGGAATTCGATAATTGGCCACATCCAACTCCCACCTACCGGCACTACTGGCACAATGGTCGGCCATGATCACAATAACCGTATTGGCGTACCAAGGTTTGGTCCGTGCTTCCTTCAAGAATTGTCCAATGGCAAAATCGGTATACTTTACGGCCCCATTCCTGCCCGAACCCGATGGGATATCAATTTTTCCTTCGGGATAGGTATATGGCTTATGGTTGGAGGTGGTCATGATAAAATCAAAGAAGGGTTTGCCTTGGTCGGCCGATGCATCCGCCTCCTTCAAAACCTTGTTGAAGATATCCTCATCGCAAACACCCCAGGCATTCTCGAAAGTAACCTCATCATCCTCGATGTTCTTTCGGGTGGTAACAATATCTCCTGATGGTAAAAAACCTCGGCCACGATCTACAATATCGAATCCGTTGCCACTGAAGAATTTGTCCATATTATCGAAATAGCCATCGCCCCCATAAAAGAACGTTCGGCTATATCCCTTTTGCTTGAAGACCTCCCCGATTGTAAACAGGTTTTGGTTTACCTCCCTTTTCACAATACTCCTGCCGGGTGTCGGTGGTATGCTCAGGGTAATAGCCTCCATGCCCCGCACCGTTCGGGTACCGGTGGCAAACAAATTCGAAAAATAGGTTTCCGTCCGTGCCAACGCATCCAAGTTGGGGGTCAAACGGTCCGGATTGCCAAAAACACCCAAAAACTTGGCGCTCAAACTTTCCACACATATTAAAATAACATTGGGCTGCTGCTCCGATGTTCCCCCTACTTCGCGTAAAATGCCTGAATCGGGTGCCAGTAAACTATCGGTTGGATTGGCCACATGTTCCTGCACATTTTTAAGGGCCTTTTTCTCGGAAATGGTGCTGTAAAATTCAGTGTAGCTTAGTTTGTTGTTCCGAAAAGCGGCAAAAAAGGAATAAATACCGGCCTTCGACAACTCATTGTTGTAACGATTGTTCGATGTTTCCGCATTTTCATTTTCGATGACCGCACTAAAAAACACCATTATGGCCAGACCAATACTGGTGGGCACCAATTTTTGACGAAAGGTGGTTGCCGAACCAAAAGCACTTTTGAACACCCCTTTGCGCTTGAATATCCAAATGGTCAACACCACCAAAAGTACCATACCCCCGATCAGCAACGGCAATGGATAGGATTCATTGATGTTTTTGACCACTTCGTAGGTGTATATCAAGTAGTCGACAGCTATAAAGTTGAAGCGCCTTTGAAACTCGTCCCAAAAGGTGATCTCTGCAAAAAAGGAGAAATAAACGATCAATAGCCCTACGGCCAATCCAAAATAACTGATGACCCTATCCAATATGGAGCCATAAAACTTTCTTGGCACCAGTAGAAAATAGAGGGCACCCACCATATAGAAGAATGAAATGGTCCCCAAATCGAAAAAGAAGCCTATGAGGAAAACTTTGATCACACCCAAAAACGAATGGTCCACTTGCGAAATATCCCAAAGGAAGAACAGGGTACGTACAACAAATGAAACCGCAAGAAACAACAATGCAAATGCATTGATGATGGCAAAACGTGAAGTGAAAATCTTTCGTATCATGTCTTTATTATTGAATCAACACTTTAAGTAACTTTATGGCATAAAAACCGTGTCAGTCCGTTTCAAATTTGAAACCGATCCCGATGTAATTGGCCTTCAGCCCGGTGGTTCGGTGATAGTTGTTATACTTTAAATCGATACTTTTCAGTCCAAATTTCCAGGTACGGAACTTGGTAAATATGTCTGTATAGGTGATGCCGAACCCAATTTGATGTGCATCGTACTGGGAAAGATCAAAATCCGAAGTGTAAAATGCGCTGGTCGACAAATGAGAATCAAAAGGAGCGAAATAATCGATCTGTGATTGGGTGTAATACCGATACGATGGATAGAGCGTAAACTTCTGTGCAATTTTGATGGGCACCTCCACACTTGCCGTATGGGATTGCAACCCCCAATCATCAAAATAATACCTGTAGTAAGTGCGTACGGTCAGGATTTCGTTAAAATAATGATTCAACCGAACACCAATCGGCACTTTGAGCCTGCTATCGGGCAGTCGCTCCATATCGTCCGCCAACATGAACACATCGGTATTCTGTGCCGACGTGTAATTTGGAATACTGGCCGGATTCCCAATAAAATAATTGTCGACATCGGCAAAATAGACCCGTTGCATGGGGTTGGCCAGCCAACCCTGTTGTTTGACCACATCGGCAAAAAGGGACATTTGGGTATTTTTGCCCAAAATCTGTGAAAAAGAAACGGAAAGTGCGAAGCTGTTCCGTTTTTTGTCCGAAATCAAACCAAATCCATTGATGGGGTGCCATGACTCGGACCCATTTTTATCTGTTACTTCCCCATCAGCGTTCAAAATATCCACACCGTTAAAAAATCCACCGTTCAAATTGCCACCCGCTTCCAGATAGCTGTCCAATTCAGTGGGATAACGTGGCAGCCAAGTATCCAAATACACACTGCCCTTAAGGCTCACCTCCGTGTTCTTTTCATTGAAGAGTCTTGTGTACCCCCCTCCAAAGCCAACAGAAACGTAATCGTACTCGGAAGCAAAAGAGGCATGGCCACTTACAATCTGGTCGCGACTGTCCGAGCTATGCGAATACCCCACGGTAATTCCTCCCCAAGTATCTTGACGGGAAGCACCAGATGATGCCACCCAAGGACTACCAATGACTCCCTCATACCCATTATTGGTTGCTGGAGCACTATTACTGGCGCCGCTCACACCACCTACCGAACGCGTCAAATCAAAAGGGTTCAAATTACTGGAAGAAGCCGAAGTATAGGTAGAGATACCCACATCAACGCTTAGTACGTCATCGGCATTTAAAGGCACACTCACCACAATGGAGGGTGCCACATCGGTCAATTGCTCCGTACCGATACCTCCTGTAACGGAAGCATTGTTTCCGGTTTGTTCGTAATAGCTGGAAAGGATATCCACTTCCGTGGACTCCAACACCCGTTTTTTATAGGCACTTACATTTTCCTGTTGGGCCATCCCAATAAGGGGTAACAACAAGATCAACCAGAAAGCTTTGCTTACATATTTTTCAATTACAACCACAACCCCCTCCTGTTTTTCCTCCATTACCGCCCGAGGCACCTTCACGGTACACTTGATAACTTGTTTCAAATTTTGCCAGTTTTTTATCCGCCAAGACCATGTCCGGATCATTGATATTCACTTTATCGTACTCGTGCAGAACCACGCAGGACGATAAGCTTGTAAGACTACATAGGGCAATCACTATTTTCTTCATATGGGGTTAACTACTTTTTTTTCCAACCTCTTTTAGGTTGATGTTATTTGAGGTACTGATTGTATTGTTCTCATCGACGATGATGCATTCCACGCCATGCAATTGATTGACAAAATCCAAACCGGTTTCCACGCCCATAACAAAAATGGAAGTGGCCAAGGCGTCTGCCAATTCAGCATTTTTGGTAAAAATGGTAGCGCTAAGGATTCCTTTACTGGGATATCCGGTTCGGGGATCGATGATATGGGTATAGCGCTGCCCATCCAGAATGATGTATTTTTCATAATTGCCGGAGGTTACCACTGCCTGGTCCCTTACAGGCAACCACGAAAAAACCTTGTCCTTGTTCAGCGGATTCACAATGGCCACCATCCAATCCTTACCATCGGGTTGGGTGCCCCAGGCATCCAGGTCGCCGGATGCATTTATGATACCGGAGGTTACCCCGTTTTTCATCAAAAGTTCCTTTGCCCGATCCGCAGCATAGCCCTTTCCAATGGCACCAAAACCAATTTTCATTCCTTCTTTTTTCAAAAACACGGTCATATTCTCCCTGTCCAGAACAATGTTTTGGTATCCTACTTTCTCCACAGATTGACGAATTACCTCTGCAGCGGGCATCTCGGTTACCGACCCATCAAACTTCCAAATGCGATCCATGGAAGCATAACTGATATCAAAAGCACCTTGGGTCAATTTGGAAATCTTTAAAGCCCTTTCGATCAAGTGAAAGAGTTCTGCATCCACCTTTACCGGGGCAATGCCCGCATTGGCATTGATGGCCGAGGTTTGTGAGTTGGGATCCCATGATGAAATCAATCGCTCTATCCGGGAAATTTCCCCAATGGCCAGGTCCAAATAGGCATTTCCTTGTTGTTGGTTTTCCGCCACCACCGTAAGGTCGAATCGGCTGCCCATCAACTTTAAGGTTCGCTGGTACACCCCAAGTTTGGGATCGGCATTGGATTGCTGGGCAAATCCAGCACTCACGGACAACCAGAATACACCTATGAACAATATTCGCTTTAATGGCAACATATCGCGGTTCTTAAAATGCATTCAACTTGTTGAAATAGGCCTTGGGCGGAATTTTTTCATACCCGGTCTCACCCAATTTTTTGCCTGAAGCATCGAGGACCACTACAAATGGAAAATACCCGTTCGGATTGTATTTTGCAGCCAATGCCTTGTTATGGGCTTCTTGGTCAGCTGGCAACTTGTTCTTCTGTTTTCTGGGAAAATCCGCCTTTAGCATCACAAAATGACCTTTTGCCAGCTCTTGAAATTCAGGGGAACTCCATATTTCCCTATCCAGCTTAATACAGGGGGTACACCAATCAGAACCCTGAAAGACCAAAACAATATGTTGTTTTTCCTTTTGGGCCAGTGTCTTGGCCTTTTCAAAATTGGTTTGCCACTCTTGGGCATGGGTTTGGCTTAGTGTCAATATGCTTCCAAACACCAAGGCCAGCATCATTTTTTTAAAACTCATATCGGGATATTTAATCTCTTTTTCATTACTTAGACAGGCAAATGCAGCTTCACCCTATTTTTTTCTATTTATTTTTGTTGTCGACCCAAAAAAGGATGCCAACAACACGTGCATGACAGAACAAGATCCTTCCATTTGTGAGCA
Source organism: Flagellimonas beolgyonensis (assembly GCF_003992615.1). GTDB lineage: Bacteria > Bacteroidota > Bacteroidia > Flavobacteriales > Flavobacteriaceae > Flagellimonas > Flagellimonas beolgyonensis. The sequence continues at coordinate 8,680 of NZ_RZMY01000018.1, read as the reverse complement.
AAAAGTGTACGAAAGCATCTTTCGCACCCATTATGGGAGCGTTACCCGATACATCTATTATAAATGTGGCGACCTGCAGCAAGCAGAGGATATTGTACAGGATGTTTTTATAAAACTTTGGAGGTTATGCGCCACGGTTTCTTTCTCAAAAGTGAAGGCGTATCTGTACCGGGCAGCCAGTAATTCATTCCTCAATGAAAAAGCCCACGAAAAAATTGTGCTAAAGCACGTAAAACAAAAGTCCAATCCCATCGATAACGAGGATCCCGAATTTGTACTGCAGATGGGCGAATTTCAACTTAAATTGAAGGAAGCCATCGGGGCACTGCCAGAAAAGGAACGAGAAGTGTTCCTTTTGAGTCGTATGGAAAAGAAAACCTATGGGGAAATCTCAGAACTAGTGGGCATTGGCGTGAAGGCCGTGGAAAGACGAATGAGCAAAGCCTTGCTGCAACTTAGGGAGGAACTTGGCAAAGAATTTAAATTTTAAAATAGGGTAATCAAGTGTTTGCCTGTCAAATAAATAAGAGAGTCAAAGTCTATGGATAAAAAGTACGCCACCGAGGAATTTTTGGTCAGATGGATGGCAGGGGAATTGAGCCAGGAGGAACTGGATGGATTCCTGGCCTCCGATGTCCACAGACAGCTCGTTCGCATCGATCAGGCCATGGAATCTTTGGAAAAACCGGAAATCGACGTGGAAAAGGCGTTGGCCCTCGTTACTGCAAAAAATAAAAACACGAAAAAAGAAACACCGGTTCGAAAACTTTGGTGGTTGCCGGCCATTGCTGCTTCGGTAGCTTTATTGTTTGGTGCTTTCAATTACTTCCTGGGTAACAAAACCTGCCAAACCGGTATTGGTGAAAAGGAAATTGTGTTACTGGCCGACGGCTCCACGGTGGAACTGAATGCCAATTCCAAGCTTTCGTTCAAACGCTTCGGATGGGAAGAGGACCGGGCCGTTGAATTTGAAGGCGAGGCTTTTTTTGATGTACGTGCCGGAAAGGATTTTACGGTAAAAACCGCTTCGGGAACCATTACCGTGCTAGGAACCCAATTCAATGTGCGGGATAGAAAAAATATCAAGATCCAATGTTATGAAGGAACGATAGTTTTCACACCAGCACTGTTACATTTGGCCCCATTCACCCTCAATGGCGGCAATGAATTGATATCGGATGGCGCAACGCTTCAAACAAGGGAAATTTCGCAACGTGTTCCCGATTGGAAGGAAGGGTTTTCTGCCTTTGTGCAACAACCCTTTTCCGATGTCCTGGAAGAACTTGCCCTGCAATTTCCCATTACCCTAAATACCAATGGTATAAACACCAATCGACAATTCACCGGAAAATTCGCCCACAACAATCTTGAAAGTGCCCTAAAAACCACCATGGAACCCATGGGTATCAAATATCATATTTCAGAGGACAAAAGAATTGTTACCTTGTCCAACTAAGAGATGAGGCACTTACTTTTCGTTTTATCCTGCTTGCTATGGGGTATTTGCATTTCCAATGCCCAAGAGTTACCATTGGTCGATTTTGAAGAGACTCCCCTGAAAACGGTCATTCAATACGTAGAAAAAGAAACCGGACTCAGTTTTTCCTATGCCGAAGATTTGGTCAAGGATAAAAAAATAACAATCCGAAGAGGACCCTTATCCATCGAGGCCATTTTATCGGTATTGGGGGCACAGACCGGTCTCCATTTTGAAAAAGTTGTAGGCCAGCCCCAGGTCATTGTTGTTCCCATTACCCCCAACAACGAAATTTGTCTGTTCCTTTTGGATAAAGAAACGCGGATGCCCATTTCGGAAAACCAGGTGGTAATCGATTCGATCAAAGTATTGGAAACAACCATGAATGGGTTGATCCGTTTTGCCGCTGAAGACCGACCTGCCCATTCCTTGGTGGTAACGGGGTATGAAACGGTTGAAGTGAAACCATCAGATCATTGCACATCCCTTTACCTATCCCCTGTTTATAAAATATTGAATGAAGTCGTTGTTACTTCGTACATCACAACCGGTATCGACCGTAATCGGGATGGTTCGGTTACCCTAAGTCAAAAACCTTTGGGAGCCATTCCAGGCCTCACAACTCCCGATATCTTACAAAGCATACAAATGGTGCCGGGGGTTTCCAGTTTGGACGAGTCCGCTTCGGGCATTCAAATACACGGCGGTACTCCCGACCAAAACCTCATTTTGTTCGATCACATCCGATTGTTCAATACAGGGTATTTGTTTGGCATGTTGTCCAGATTCAACCCCTATGCCACCGAAAAGGCAACCATTTTTAAAACAGCTACCAGTGTCGCTTATGGAGATAGGGTGTCGGGAGTGGTCGATATCAGCACAACCGATGAAGTGGTCGAGGAGTTCGAGGGTGGTTTTGGTCTGGATGGATTGAGTTTGGATGGCTATGTAAAAGCACCATTGAATCGAAAATCTTCTTTCTTCCTATATGCCAGACGCTCGTACCCCGATGTGTATAAAAGCCCGACCTACGAAGCCTATGCCAAAAAAATATTCAATAATATGGGGGCCGTTACGGACCGTGATGGTAATCCCTTGAACGTTACCTCAGATGATGGGTATACCTATGAATCGAGCGACACCCATTTTCGATTTTATGATATTAATGCGAAATACATTTTACAACCAACGGAGCAAGACAAAATTTCCATCAGCGCCCTAATGACCCGAAATCGGACCGAATTCTCATTTGCCAACAGTGGGGAATCGAAACGGGATTCACTGACAACGGGAAACGGAGGATTCAGTGTCAATTGGGCCCACAAAAGCACTCCAAACCGTACTGAAGAAATCACTGCCTATTTCTCTTCCTACGATTCGTTTTACCAAAATGAGGAATTTTTCGGGGACACCCAAGAAGAAACCAATATCCGGGGCAACCGCATCAGCGATTTTGGTTTGGATCTAAAATCGGACCGATATTTACAAAACGGCAACCGTTTTATGTTCGGTTACCAGCTATCCAATACCAATGTTGAGGTAGACCTTAGCACCACAAGCTTGGACCCTGAAAACAATGTGAACCTTCCGGCTAATGAAAGCAATTTTAAGAATGTGCTTTTTGGGGAATATTCCTTGATCAAACCCAATACAGGCCTATTGAAATTCGGAATACGACTGGTTCACTACGGTAGTTTGGGCCAAGTATATCTGGAACCGCGGTTAAATATGGAATTGCCCATTGCCAAAGCGCTGCGGCTCAGGGCAGGCTTGGAAAGAAAAAACCAACCCATATCACAGCTCATTGAGTTCAATCAAACCGAGCTACGACTGGAGAACAACCTTTGGAGGCTTTCGGATGATGTGAACTTTCCCTTGTTGCAGAGCAATCAAATTTCTACGGGATTGCTGTTCCATAAAAATGGATGGACACTGGACATTGAAGGATATTACAAACGTCTTTCGGGACTCACCAGTTACAGTCAGGGCTTCAACCTACCACAACCAAGCCTCAGTGTGGGCAAAAGTTCGATTTTGGGTATGGATTTGTTGCTCAAAAAAAGAGTCGGCAACTATCGGTTTTGGATGGGCTACGCATTCAACGATATCAATTTTACTTTTGAGGCAATTCAGGATGGTACGTTTCCGGGCAATAACGATATTACCCACAATTTTCAATTCTCCAATAGTTTGCAATTGAATAATTTTCAGTTGTCCCTAGGTTGGCAACTTCGGACTGGAAGTCCTTTTACCCCGATCAATAGTTACAATGAAGACAGCCATCAGGTTGATTTTGGCACCATCAATAGTGCAAGATTACCAACATTCCATCGGTTGGATGCATCGGCTACGTATCAGATTCCGTTAAACCAAAACCAATCGAAACTTCAGGTCGGGGTTTCAGCACTCAATTTGTACCGCAGGGTCGTGCCCTTATCCGTAACATACCGGACCAATCAAACCGATAACACTTTACTATTGGAACAGGTTATTCATCGGCATTCGCTTGGTTTTACGCCAAATCTAACATTGCGATTGTTCTTCTGACCATATGTTGTCTTATAATATTTGGGCATTCGATTTGAAAAAACCAGTGACAAGAGTATTTTTAAGAAAAATAAGTATTTCAATCTATCCCTATTTGAAATGAACAACACCCTAAAAATTGGCATGGCCCAATTGGCCCCGGTTTGGTTGAACAAACAAAAAACCGTTGACAAGATTCTGTCCGCCATCAAACGAGCCGCTGAGGCGAATTGCGAGCTTTTGGTTTTTGGTGAAGGGTTTCTTCCCGGATATCCTTTTTGGGTTTCCCTAACCAATGGGGCCGAATTTGATTCTACGCTCCAGAAAGAGATCCATGCACATTATATCCGAAATGCGATACAAATAGAATCAGGGGAACTGGATGCCATTGCTGAACTAGCCAAAAAATACCACCTTGCCATTTATTTGGGCATTATTGAACGTGCAAAAAACAGAGGTGGGCATAGCCTTTATTGTTCGTTGGTCTATATTGACCCAAATGGCAAAATTCAATCGGTACATCGAAAGTTGCAACCCACCTATGAGGAGCGATTGACATGGTCGCCCGGTGACGGCAATGGTCTACGAGTACACCCTTTAAAGCAATTTACCGTGGGTGGTCTCAATTGTTGGGAAAATTGGATGCCCCTTTCCAGAACGGCACTTTATGGCCTTGGAGAGGATCTTCATATTGCCGTCTGGCCCGGTTCGGACTACAACACCAAAGATATTACCCGGTTCATCGCCAGGGAATCCCGTTCGTTCGTTGTTTCTGTATCCAGTTTAATGCGGATTGAAGATTTCCCAACAGACACACCACATCTTGAAGAAATTTTGAAGAATGCCCCACCGATTTTGGCCAATGGGGGCTCCTGCATAGCTGGTCCGGATGGTGAGTGGATCATCCCGCCAATTATCGAAAAAGAAGACTTGATTGTGGCCACTATCGACTTTAACCGGGTTTTGGAAGAACGACAAAACTTTGACCCCGTGGGTCATTACTCCCGTCCCGATGTCACCAAATTGACGGTAAATCGACAAAGGCAATCCATTTTGGATATTGTGGACGATACCCTTAATGAACCAAAGGACGATTAAATCAAAAAATATACATCATCAATAAACCTCGAATACAATGAAAAGACTTTATGTAACCCTCACCTTGATCGTACTTTTAGTAGGTTGTAAGGACAAACCAGCAGAGCAGCAACCGGAGGAGAAAAAAATTGTTTTCAACCCAGCATTGGCCGAAGAACTGGAAAAAATGAAGGAAGTGGACCAAATCGCGGCTTATATTCCACAAGGGGAATACGCCAAAATGTCAACCGAGGAATGGAATGCGTTCAAAGACAGTGTTTTTACCACCCATCAAAAAAGAATCGAGGAAATTTTTAATGAATATGGCTTTGTAGGGTATGATTTGGCGGGTGAGGAAGGTTCCGATAATTTTTGGCTGATGGTCCAACATTCGGACCACGACCCTGAATTTCAACTTAAAGTGTTGAAGGAAATGGAAAAGCACATGAAAAGAGGCAATGCTTCCCATAAGTATTATGCATTTTTGACGGACCGGGTGAACCTGAACATGGGTAAAGAACAGATTTACGGCACCCAATTTGATTACAATGAGTTGGGACAGGCCTTTCCTAAAAACATGTCGGACACCACTGGAATTGACATGAGAAGATTACGGATGGGCCTGATTCCGATTGTGGACCGCATGAACGAAATGACGGTTTCCCATTTTATCATGAACCAGGAATATTTCCAAAAGCAAGGGATTAAAAAACCGATTTTGTATGCAAAAAAAAGTCAATAATGATGTTTGAAGCAAATGTTTTGGTTTTCAGGAGCAACCATTAATCAATGAATTATAAACAATCACTAAAATGCTAATCCACTTCTTTGAAGTACGCCCTATCTTTTCAACTGGGTCAATCCCTTTTCAAGTCCTGTAGCCAAATCAAAAAGGCTTGTGTTTTCCAACATTCTTCTTAAGTCGGTCCTAACATCAACGAATCTATCATGTAAAGGACACGGCTTTTGGGCATTACATTCCTTTAGTCCAAGACCGCAACCTACATATATTTGGTCACCGTCAATGGCATTCACAATCATGCTTAATTTCACCGTATCCATATCAGGCCTTTCTATTTCAAACCCACCATTGGGTCCTTTTACGGAATGAATGACTTTGTATCTTGTGAGTTGTTGTAGAATCTTTGCGGTAAATGCAATGGGAGAGTCAATCTCTTTAGCAATTTCATTAACACCTACACGTCTTCCGTCCAGTGATTGCAATGTTACATAGACTGCCGCTCGGATACCATATTCACATGCTTTGGAAAAAATCATTGTGATCTAAAATACTTTGTAGTTCAGTTTAAATATAAAGTGGGCCATTGTATCTTCTGTTGGTAATTTTCTTTGATTAATCCGATTAGCGAATTGCAAAGATACTTGTTTATGGAATGGGAACCGCGGAACCACAAAAATAGGCAAGGAATGTGTTCGAGTAAAGAGGCCAAAACATGGAGCAATTAAAATAGAGCTTGGCCACGTGTCATGTAACCAGTAATTAAAATTGTCCAAGAATTTCCTAAAAATCCTTTCTTTTTGCCTTGTATCCCAGCACCAACAGCGGCAAGCTGGTCCAGCATACAAGAATTGCCATGGAAACCAAGAACCCTATGTCGGTCCCAAAGAATTTTTTAAAGATTGCCCCCGTATAGCCCAACAGGGCAGAAATGTCCAATTTGAGCAGTATCAATATCCTGGAAAGATCAATGGGATTGAGCATAGTGGCCACCAAGGAAAAGGTATCCAAGGGATACTCCTCAAAAACAATGAGTGACATTAAAAATAGTCCGTCATATACTACGGCCAAAAAAAGCCATAACAGGACGGCATACCCAAAACCCTTGATCTTGTTTTCGTTGGATATGGCAATGACAAATGACAGACCCACAAAGATGAAGGTCAGAAACGCCCCTGTCACCAACAGCAGTGAGAAATCAAAAATGGCATCGCTCCGTAAAAGTCCATAAAGTAAAAAAGGTATACCCAAGCCCAGTATCAGGCTTAGGGCCAGGGAACCCGCCACGCCCAGGTATTGGCCCATAAAAATGGAGGTGCGATTGATCGGCTGTGCCAAGAGCAGTTCGGTGAACTCCCGGGAATTGTAATAGTACATGACCCCAAAAATGGTACCTATCAATGGTATAAGAACAATGATCACGTTCATTAAGGTGATCACGGCCTTGGAGACATCATTGTTCAGGAACAACAAGACAAATCCCAGAATCAAGTAAAATAAAAAATAGACATAGCTCCAGCGGCTACGAATAAGGTCGTAAAAACTATATTTCAGTATTTTCAGCATGGTTTTCAGAAGTGGTTAGGGTTGCAATGGCATGTTCAAAACTGGTCTGCCCAGTCTGTTTCTTAAGTTCGGGGATGGTTCCCTTAAAGTAAATGTCACCTTCCAACAGGTATACGATCTGGTCGGCCATTTCTTCTACAAATTGCATGATATGGGAGGTGATGAGGATGGTCTTTCCATTGGACTTTTCCTTCAAGATCAACTCCTTCAAACGAATCAGGGCCATGGGGTCCAGCCCCGTGGTAGGTTCATCGAGAATGAGCAAGGGGCTGTCGAACATAAAGGTCAGTACAATGTTCACCTTTTGTTTGGTGCCCCCGGAGAGGGTGGACAGTTTTTTATCCAGAAAGGGTCCAAGGCCAAATAGGTCTATCAATTCCTTTTCAGCACTGGGACTGTTCCGCAGGTCCTTGATCATATGGATAAGCTCCTTCACTTTGATGTTCGGTGGAAAGTTGGCAATCTGTGGGAGATAATCGATCTGCTTGCGGTACTTCCATTGTTTTTTGATAGGCTTGTCCAGCACAGTTATGTGACCCTTATCAGGAAGCACCATGCCCAGGATACTCTTGATCAAGGTGGTCTTTCCCGAACCGTTAGGGCCCAAAATGGCATAGATCTGGCCCTTGTCTATGGTCAGGTCGACACCTTTCAATACCTGGTTCTTGCCAAACTGTTTGTGCAGGTCTTTTATCGTTATGGTCATGATCGTATTTTCATTAAAGGTTGGGCATCTTTTAAATTGTCCGGGGTGAACACCGGGGAGACCCTTTCGGAGAAATCAATGATATCCATGAAAAGACTCCGCAACAGGACAATGGTCTCCGGAGTGCGGTTCACTACATACGAAAAGAGCTTGACCGGACGGTAGGGCACATCCCCGATACCATCCTTGTCCAGATCATATCCGGTATAGCCACTCCAAAAGTTGCCCTCGAACACATTGTCGTTCAATTTGCTGTTATAAGAAATATCGAAGGAGTTGTACAAGAAATTATTGCCCCTGAAACTATTGGTATAGCAGGCCCCTATCACCCTAATGGCCCAACCATTGCCTATAAAATCGTTGTTGGTATACCGGATTCGGTTAGATCCCTCAATATTGATACCGATGGTGTTTTCCTCAAAGGTATTTCCAATGATCTCTGCATCATTGATTTCCTTCAACAACATGCCGTAAGCGGCAGTTCCCCAATTCTTGCGGAAGGTATTGTTCTTCATGGTGATGAACTTGGAGAACATGACCGCAACACCGGCACCATTGTTTTCAAAAGTGTTTTGGGTATAGATATCGT
>NZ_RZMY01000017.1:595-263362 GCF_003992615.1 Flagellimonas beolgyonensis | reverse complement strand
GCCATAAAAAAAGCCTCCCGATCGGGAGGCTCTTTGTTTTATGCTTGGTTGAACTTTTGCTATTCCGACCAGGCCTTTCCACCGGTAAGGGTGTCCAGGTCGCCACAGGCGATGTACTCCCCGGGTATGGGAAGGTAGGCAAGCACCTCCTCGCCCACGTACTCCGAGGACTTGTAGGCCCATGTGGCCAGGTCCCTCAGTTCGTTGGCAAAGGTGAAGCGCGCCACCTCGTCGTCCAGGGTGGCCTCGCCGCCCTCCATGACGGCCTGCATATAGTTCATCACCGCCTCCATGTGCAGCTCCTCCTCCTCATCGGTGCGCTTGCGCAGGTAGGTGGCCAACACCGGCTCGATGTCCCCTGCCTCTATCTCCGAAAGGTTCTCCTTGCCGGAGCCCTCCAGGACCTTGGCGTAGAACCGCTCCATCTTCATCATCACGTAGTCCCGTTGTTCAAGGGGCATCACCTCGTCCAGGTAGGCATCGATGAAGGCGTGCACGTTCACCTCGGTGGCCGAGGGGGTATCGGTCTTGGGAAGGATCACGTCCACGGTGCGGGCCAGGGCCTGGCCCTGTTCCCTGCTCAAAAAGCCGGGGACCCATTCGGCATAGGCCGGCTTGTCCTTGCAGCTCTGCAGCAGGCTTAACAGTGTGGGGGTGGCCACGGCGTAGCCGAAGGCCAATCCCATGTTCTTGAGTGCTGATCTTCTTTCCATTATATGTTTCCTTTTTTGAGTTCCTGTGCCGCGTGGTTTGCGGCCCTTGCGGTAAATGCCATATAGGTGAGCGATGGGTTCACGCAGCTGGCCGAGGTCATGAAGGCCCCGTCGGTCACGTAGACGTTCTTGCAGGCGTGCACCTGGTTGTAGCCGTTGACCACGGAGGTCTTCGGGTCGCGGCCCATTCGGGCGGTGCCCATCTCGTGGATGCCAAGGCCAAGTGCTCCTGGATTGTCAAATGGTTGTACATCGCGCAAGCCTGCTTTGGTAAGCATTTCCACGGCTTGGTTTTTCATGTCTTCCCTCATTTTCCATTCGTTGTCCCTAAATTCGGCGTCGAAGGTCACCGTGGGCAGTCCCCATTGGTCCTTCTTGTCGTAATCCAAGGTCATACGGTTGTCTTCGTAAGGCAATACTTCACCAAAACCTCCCATACCGAAGGTCCAACCTCCTGGTTTAAGGATGGCATCTTTATAATCCTTTCCAAAGGACATTTCGGCGACCGCCTCTTCCCAGTTACCTCTTCCGGCACCACCTTGGTACCCGTATCCGCGGATAAAACCCTTCATATTGGAATCACCGCCAAGGTTACGGAACCTTGGGATGTAGATGCCGTTGGGCTTTCTGCCCTTGTAGTATTTGTCCTCGAATCCATCGAACTTTCCGGAAGCTCCGACCCCCAAATGATGGTCCATGATGTTTCTGCCCAATTGGTCGGAGTCATTTCCGAGACCGTTAGGGAATCTGTCCGATCTGGACTGCATCAAGATAGCGGTGGAAGCCATGGATGAAGCACAAAGGAAGATCACCTTGGCCTTGAACTCGAACTCTTCCTTGGTCTCCCTGTCGATCACCTTAACGCCGGTCGCCTTTTTTGTGTTCGGGTCGTAAATCACTTCGTGTACAATACTGTCGGGTCTCAATGTGAGGTTCCCGGTTCTTTCGGCAACAGGCAACGTTGAGGAAACACTGCTGAAATAGGCACCGAAAGGACATCCCCGGATACAACGGTTCCGGAACTGGCAGCGCACGCGACCGTCCCCTTCAAACTGTTTGTCACTGTTGATGTGGGCCGTACGACCAGCGGTAACCACTCGTCCCCCAAAATTTTCAGCTACTTTCTCGCGAAAATGTTGTTCCACACAGTTGAGGTCCATCATAGGTTCAAAAATGCCATCAGGCAATTGGGGAAGGCCCAAATTCTCGCCCGATACACCGATAAAGCTTTCGACCTTGTCGTACCAAGGTGCGATGTCCTTGTAACGGACGGGCCAGTCCACGGCAATGCCGTCGTTCTTGTTGGCCTCAAAATCGATGTCGCTCCAGCGGTAACTTTGTCTACCCCACATAATGGAACGTCCGCCCACGTGGTAGCCGCGCATCCAATCGAAGCGTTTCACCTCGTTGTAGGGGTGTTCCAGATCGTTCACGAACCAGTGTTTGGACGCGGCATTTGTGGTGTAACCCGTCCTTGCCTGTTTTTCTTGTTTTTTCAGGTCTTCGCGGGTAGGTTGGCCTGCATGGGGGAAATCCCAGTTGTCCATTTGGGCCGTGGGGTAGTCCTCCCGGTGCCTCACCATGGGCCCACGTTCCAGGACCAGGGTCTTGAGACCGTTCTCGCACAGTTCCTTGGCGGCCCAACCGCCGCTGATGCCCGTGCCCACCACTATGGCATCATAGGATTCCTGTTCGTCGTTGTAATAAAATTTGCTCATTTAGTTAATTCTTAGGTAGTTCAATTTACCAATAATTAACCAATGCTTGGCAAATACGGCCTTAAATAACATTCCTTTTAACGAAATGGAAAAATGTAACTGAGAACCATACTAATGAGAGCCTGGATGCAAAGGATACCCGGTGGATTTATAATTGCAACCGAATGAAACGTTATGTTTTGGGGCCAATTGAAAAATAAAAAACCCCTACAAATCAATGACTTGAAGGGATTTTATGTGGTCTCACCTGAAGTGCTTTTATGGATTCACTGTATTTCAGTTTGTAATTGTCTGAATATTAGCCTTGTGAGGGTGGACATTAATCGTGATTTACAATCCTTCAAGGAGTAATCTGATTTTTTTGACCCCGTTTTTGACCCTTCTTTTATCAACCTCCATTTTTGTTTCATTCAATTAACATTAAACCAGATTTAATGCGGTTAACTTTCATTACAAGACAGGGTGAACAAAATATGGACAGCACCATGCCTGTATGGGCCATTATTACTTTTGCAGGCAAGCAAATACACAAAACCCTTTAAGAATGTAAAAGTATTGCCCCAACATTGGAAGAACCAACGTATCAAACCCAATTTAAAGACAGGGGCCAACAATAATCATATCGAGTTCAACAAGGAAATTGAGCGGTTTAGGGAAAAGGTGTAACCATTTTCAGGTATTTCCATTTAAACGATCATCCCATGGATATTCAGCTTTTTGAAGAAAAACTCCATGATGAAACCTTTGGAAAGAAAGTCATTGCAACTACAAATTGCATTTTGACAAAATCAACATTCAGTTTTATGAAAAGTTCAGGGATTATTGTTTTGGAGAGCGAAATACCTTGAACAACTACTTTGGGAAACTCGAAATCAATCCATTTTATTACTTTTCAATTATTTCACAGACTACCCTGAATCCTATAGAAAATCCCCATAACCTAGGTTGATGGGGCTTCCTAAATGAAGATTTGGCATTCTGGGCACCAAAATACCAACTACCGCCCCTTATAACTTTTTCCTCTCCATTTTTGGGGCCTATAGGGTCGGTCATTTCATCATTTGGATATGGACCGTACCAATCACTTACCCATTCCCAGACATTGCCATGCATATCGTAAAGTCCCCATGGGTTTGGAGGATAACTTTTAACGGGCATTGGGTGCTCCAAGAAGATACCAGGCTTAGAATATATTGAAGGTATCTTGGCATTATAGTTCGCCAAGGTATCCGATAAAATTTCTCCATATGAAAACGGAGAAGTGGTATTGGCCCGACAGGCATATTCCCATTCAGCTTCGGTGGGCAATCGAAATCGATATCCATGGCCTTTGGATAATGTATTTAATTTTTGAAGGAAATCCATAATATCATAATAGGAAACACTGACCTTTGGATAATTTGAATTTACTCCGAGAAAAGGTGACGGTTTGTCTGGGTGGATTTCTTGGCTGCCCATAATCTTTTGCCATTGGCCTTGTGTGACTTCCGTAATCCCAAGCCAATAATCTTTGGATATATGAACCTGTTGAATGGGAGTGGGCCCATCTTTTCTTTCCAGATTCCCCATTGTAAAACTCCCTTTGCGGATTAGCGCAAACTCCATGCCTAGAACAGGGTCTTTAATAATAGGCCTTGTCTTTTTTTTACAATTGGTATTAAAGCATAAAACCAATAAACTTAAAAAAAAGGAGATTGTTTTAAGTTTGGTCTTCATTATAGGGTCAACTTCATTTCATCCCTCCACATAGGTACTTGATAAAGGCAAAAAAGACCATCCGTACCATTTGTCGGCAGTTCAAGATAAAATATAGTGTATTTCATATTGCAAAATGGCATGGTTCCTTTTTATATGATGGTTGGACTACGTTCCATATAACCCGAAAAGCAGTTCACCATGCCATTTAAGCCCTTCACTTCATAGTTGGTATCCGAGCCTATATTCCTTCTAATTTAACAACAAATAATCAAAAGAACTTAGTTTTCATTTTTGATTTTTTTGAATTAGCTCTAAAAAAGGTCGGGGCCCCGGCCTTTTTTTATTTTTAGACCGCTATAACCTTCATGGGGTTACCATGGAGGTCCATTTAAATGGAGATGATCAAAAGATTCGACAATGGAATTCGGATCAAAAAGCATTGTCCTTGCCTCCCATCTCAATGTTGTGTTTTGTTGTTTATAAGATACGTGGCCATCAACAAGATGCCAGTTTAACTTTTTATAAAAGGAAACTAAATTATCTGCACAAAGTAATATACCAATTTGGCAACTTAAAGTTTCTAGGATGAATTGTTGTGCTTCCAACATTATTAATTTGCCAAGGCCCCTCCCTCTATATTTTTTGTTAACGATCAGATTATTAATCCCAGCTGCGTCGTATGCTTTTTTATCAATATGGACCGTTCTTTCGACAATATTTACAAACGCAGACACCTCGTTATCACTAAAAGTTATGAGTGACCAGTTTGGAAGACTCCACTCAGTGTTTGCCACAATTGGAATATTGCCAAATTCTTCTTTAGCAAGTCTTTGCAAACTAGCCTTAACATCTTGTCTTAAAGAAGAATGTTTAAAAATCTGCATGGTATAATAATCCAAGTTTATTTCTGATCACCTACAAAGTGAGTTAGAAATTTTCATTGATCTCCGATGTGAGATAAGAAATTCATAAATTTCTTTTCCACTACTACAAGTTAGCGTTTCATTTAGCTGGATGAGCAGTTCACTTCAGAAATCAAATATCGAGGCGGTTCTTAACATATCTTGAAAAAACGGAATTTAAGATTGATCGGCTATTACATTAGTTCGTCTTGTTTTGTTATAGTATGAATACGCCATTTCTGAAACACGTAGCTAGAAGACTCTATCATGCACCATTAATACTGGAGTCAATTATTTCAATGTTATCTGAGACCGAATTGGATTTGAACGAAGGAGAAAGTACAAGGACAATTCGTCATATTTTGGCACATCTTAACAATATGGAGCGGAACTGCTGGCTTCAAAATATCGAGATCATATTTAATGGAGAGGACAACGAAACTTTTTTTGGTTTATCAGATTCACAGAGCAAAGAATTACTTGACTGGAAAGGAGAAGACCTGATTCAAACCTTCAAAAATCAGCGTTTTATGAACTTAAGTGCCCTGAAAGAATTTAACATTGAAAAAAAGCATTTGACAAAATTGACAACCTATCCTACTCTTGGTAAAATCACATTAAAAGAAGCTCTATCGACATGGATCACACATGATCTTGATCAAGTTTATCAAATTTTGAGGTGTCTGTGCTATCAGTCCAGATTGGACGTGGGGCCATTAAAAAAATACTTGGAAATACTTTCCCAAAACTATTGATAAATATTTGAAATGATGTATCGTCTGTTTGATAAAACAAGAATGCGAAGGATTCCATCTATACTTAAATTTGTTGTCTTTATTTTATGTGCATTCACTTTTTTATGGAGTTGTTATTCAAGGAAAAATGAAGGAGTTCACTTTAAAAACATGGATTTTACCACAAATGACAAGCGGACAAATGATTCTGTGAAAATTTCATTACGTCCCTATGGCCAGTTACTGGGTGATTGGGAGTGCCGCCTTTATACAATGACCAATGGAAATTGGGTAAAAGACACCGCATATTGGAGCTTTAATCCAATATTGGATGGTACTGCCGTACAGGACTTTTGGTGGAACCCTGCCAACAAGAGCCAAGATAAGGGAAAGGATTTTCATGGAACCAATATTAGAATGTTAAATCCCGATACAAAAAAATGGTCAGTTGTGTGGGTGGAAAATGAAGGCAATAGCATTCAAGGTCCCTGGATTTCTTATGAAAATGATAATAATGAAATATTGGTTAAAGATTCAACAGAAACCTGGCAAATACGATTTTATGATATTGATACTGAAAAATTTTTGTGGGACTGGAAGTTCTTAAAAGATTCCATTTGGGAGATTAGAGTTAAAATTGAGGCTGTTCGTTATGGGTCTGGACAAAAATTCAAGTTGGATTGAATTATTGGCCTCTATTTTATTTCCCTTCCTGTTCAATTGGAAGTTGAATCCTAACCACAACCCAACCGTTGTCATTAAACATTGAAAAGGAATAAGAATTCGGATATAAATGACGTAATCTTTCAATAATATTTTGAATTCCCAATCTTGTTCCTTCATTTTTTCCATCCACAAAATCTAGAGGAACTCCGTTGTTTTTAACAACAACAACCATATTGCTGCCCGATCCTTCAATATTTATGTTAATATCCAATTTCAGATAATCCACACCAAAGCCATGTTTTACGGCATTTTCAAGCAATGGCTGAATAATAAGATTGGGTACACTACAGGAATGAAGACCTTCTTCCACATTCAATTTGAACGATATGTCATCGTTATAGCGAATCTTCAACAATTCCACATATTTTTCGACCATATCTATTTCCATATGTAAAGGAACTAGATTTCTTTTTCCAATTTTAATGGATTCTCGAAGTAATTCAGAAAGGTTCAATACAGATTTTTTTGCCAATTCGCTGCTTTTATCAATAAGAATGTAAATAGCATTCAAAGTATTAAAAATGAAATGGGGCTGTAACTGTGCCTTTAGCAAATTCAATTCGGTCTCAGAGACTATTTTTTCATATTTGGCTATGGTGTTAATTTTTTGTTTATAGTCAAAAAAATAGTAATACGCATAGATTAAACATGTCATGGAAAAATAGATAAGGAAATTATAGTCCATAACTGCCAGGATTTTGTAAATCTTGGTTCCTTGCAAATATTCTTCAAAAGTCATCTTTCCAATAATCCAAAGAATCCCATTGGATATGTAAAAGATAAAGAAGCTTAATACTATGGAGAATAGGAAATGGATTCCTAATAATTTTTTCCAACCAATTTCTTTTTCGAGAAGGTATTTGGTCAACATACTGATCAATGTCATAAACAAAATGACCATAATCCAATCCCACAACAGATTGTCTACAATTATATTGTACCAGCTTTCGTCGTAGCCCTCTACACCGTTTATTTTCAGTATGGATTTTTTAAAAAATGAAATAAGGATGAAAGTGGAGTAAAAGGCCATCAATAATTTATTGAGAACCGGATCGTACCATTTTTTTAAATGAATGCTCATAAATTTAGGGATTCAAGAAATTCTTTTTTGTATGTTCTGCCAATCCTGAGAAGCTTCCCGTCCATCATTCGAACATCCATTTCGCCAAAACTGGATAGTACGCACTCTTTGATGTATTCTGAATTGACCACTGTGGACCGGTGGATTCTAATGAAGTTTTTATAGTTCAAACTGCTATGTATGTTTGACAAGGTTTCACGATGCAAATATTTTTTGTCATGGGTAATGATTTCCACATAATATCCTGAGGCTTGAATGTAAAGGATATCCTTTAGTTTAATGAAATTGATTTTATTGTCAATTCGGATATTGATAAAATTACCCTTTTCGTCATGATCGACATGCCCACTTAAATAGTCCAATATGGAAGACAAATTGTCAAGGGAGATTTTATTACTGTCCTTTTTTATGAGATCGATGGCTCTTAAAATTGCTTTTTCAAAGGCAATGTCCGAGAAAGGTTTCATGAGATAATCCAATGCATGCAGTTCAAATGCCCGAACTGCATATTCATCGTACGCAGTGGTAAAAACGATGGCAGGCATACTCGCTTTTGGTATTGAGGAGAGAAGCTCAATCCCGTTCGTGTCCTTTAACTTGATATCCAGGACTAAAAGATCTGGTTTATGAGCTTTTATGAGTTGCAATGCCTCTTTTCCAGAGGAAGCACTGCCCTTATAATCAATTTCCGGTATTCGAAGTAAAATTTCTTGGGCCCTTTTTCTTGGCAGCTCTTCATCTTCAACAACAATAACTTTTACCATCTAATAATCTAATTAACAACCAAATGTAAACAATTCAATCGTCCAGTTCGCAACAACGATGCTTACAGTAATATAAAAATTGCTATTCATATTGTCTTTTAAGCTTTTCACTTCACTATAAATACCGTTCACTGCATATAATTCATTATCAGTGCATTCCAAGATAAATTTATTCGCTCTTAACAAATAATTAAGTATTTATGAAGCTCAAACTAACTCTAAAGCTTACAACGTTGTTGTTGCTTGCATGTACTTTTGTTCATGCACAGAGCACAATAACCGTTGAAGGGACGGTAACTGATCAAAGTAATTTACCGCTTCCTGGCGTCAACGTCATTATTAAAGGTGTCGCCAAAGGGACTCAAACCGATTTTGATGGTAATTATTCCATTGAAGTAAGTCCTGGCCAAACTTTGGTTTTTTCATATATCGGTTTAAAAACTGTAGAGAAACCAGTTGCTGGCCAGCAAACCATCAATGTACAAATGGAAGAGGATACACAGGCACTTGAAGAAGTCGTGGTGACCGCTCAAGGAATAAAACGTGAACAACGATCACTGGGGTATTCAGTTAGTAAAGTATATGCCGAGGAAATTGAAGATCGACCTGAAGGTGATATTGGTAGGGTGTTGAGGGGAAAAGCAGCAGGAATAAACATTACCGCGACGAATGGTCTGTCAGGCTCTGGGACGAACATCATAATCCGAGGATTCACCTCCATCACAGGAAGTAATCAGCCGCTATTTGTGGTCAACGGTGTTCCTTTTGATGGAGCGTCCAATCAGCAAAACGCTTTTTTTGATAACGTAACGGAGTCCAGTAGGTTTTTGGATATCGACCCTAACAGTATTGAATCGGTAAACGTATTAAAAGGGCTGAGTGCTTCAGTTCTTTATGGAGAACGTGGCAGGAATGGAGTAATTCTAATAACCACAAAAAATGGTTCCAGCCAAAGTATTAGTGGTAAAACAGAGGTTTCTGTTTCCCAGTCCTATTTTATCTCAGATCCTATTCTACCAAAATATCAGAACAAGTACGGTGGTGGTTTCCATCAAAATTTTGGTTTCTTTTTCAGCAATTTTGGACCCTCATTCGATTCCAATGATTTAAGCAATCAGACTCTGGAGTCGAACAACCTGTTCATAAGAAGAAGGGAAGATGGTGTTGCGCTATTGGCACATCCGTTTTCACAGCTTAACGACCAATCCCTAATTTCTGGATATGAAGATATTGCCAATTCAGAATACCCTTATATACCTTACAATGGGGTTGAAGAATTTTTTAGACAAGGTGGTGTGGTCAACACATCCGTAAACATTCGAGGTGGTAATGAAAAAGCTAGCTTCAACATGAATTATGGGTATTTGGAAGATAAAGGTTTTACTCCTGGTAATAAATTGACCAGAAACACATTTGGTGTCGGTGGTAATGCAATATTAAGCAATAAATTCACCATCAATGGTGCCTTGAACTTTTCGACCACCAACTATAAAACTCCTCCCGTTGCTGCTTCCACGGGTAGTGGTGTGATCAGTAGTGGAAGTTCTGTTTTTGGCGATGTCCTTTATACACCAAGAAGTGTCGACCTTTCGGGTCTACCCTATCAAGCAGTGGATGGTAGAAGCCTTTATTACCGGAGCGGTAATGACATCCAGAATCCATACTGGACAGTAGCAAATGCGAAGGTAATTCAGGCAACTGACCGGATTTTTGGGAATTTCAATGTGAGCTATGCTATTCGGGATTGGCTTAATGTGACCTACAGATTGGGAATAGATACCTATACAGAATTTAATTCCTACGGCCAAAACAAAGGAGGTGTTGATGGCAACGTCTTAGGTGTTTACCGTACGATTAATGCTAGAAACACAACCTGGGACCATAATTTAATTTTCAATGCCAATAAGGATCTCACCGATGATTTAAACTTGAAAGTCATTCTTGGTCTGGCAAGTCGAAGGGACTTATACCAACAAGATGGTGCGGAGAGTACGCAACAACTTGTATTCGGAATTTTAGAACACTACAATTTCGTAAATAGCTCTACAAGCAGTAGTTTTTTCAGTGGAGGAAGTATTCCTTTTAGAACAGAGGTAAATACAATTGGGGCTTATTCTGATGCGACCATAGGTTATAAGAACTTCCTTTACTTCAATGGAGCCGTTAGAACCGATTGGTCATCCACACTTGAAAGGGAGAATCAGAGCATTACCTATCCTGGGGCTAGTTTATCATTCATTCCAACTTCTGCATTTAGTGGCTTTTCCAGTGAAAAGGGATTGAATTACCTTAAATTAAGGGTTGGTTATGGAACTTCAGCTGGATTTCCCAATCCTTACGGCACAAGAAATTTTCTAGCGTTGAACTCCAGGCTTTATGTTGATAATGGGGGAAATGTGCTTTCTGGCAATGCGGTATCGAATAGACTTGGAAATCCAAACTTAAAGCCAGAGAGAGTCAATGAGATTGAGGCTGGTATCGATAGCAAATTTTTTAATAATAAACTTGGACTCAATGTGAGTCTCTTCAAACGGGTTTCCAAAGATTTAATAACGGATCAAAACCTTGACCCTTCAACCGGTTATACGGTTACACGGATCAATGCAGGGGAATTGGAAACAAAGGGTGTAGAAATAGACTTTGACCTTACACCCATTAGAAATCCGGATGGGTTCAATTGGAACATCAGTGGTAACTTTTATGCCGATGAAAGTACAATAACCGCTCTTCCTGAAGGCACAGATCAAATTGCCTTAACCGGTACCATAGGTGGTCGCGCAGCAAATTACGCGGTCGAGGGTCAACCATATGGAATCATTCTGGGCAACAAGGTTGTTAGAACAAATGGCCAGTATACCGTTGATAGTAATGGAGACTATTTGGTGGGGCAAAGCACCACTGAAATAATTGGCGACCCCAATCCTGATTGGACAACCACTTTGAACAATTTAGTCAGCTATAAAGGATTTTCATTCAATATGAGCTGGCAGTATCGCCATGGCGGGGATATTTATTCGCAGACTGCGGCTACTTTGGTGGGCCGGGGAGTTGTTGCTCCGGATAATTATTTTGACGGAGAAAGGACTTATGTGTTGCCTGGAGTAAAAGCGGATGGATCTCCAAATGACATCCAACTTACACGAACACGGGTGCTTTTCAACAATCTTGGTCTTGGAGCCGAAGAATTCAAGGTTTATGATGGAACAACCATTCGATTAAGTGAAATAAGCCTAGGGTATAGTCTGCCTAAACGGTTTCTGGAAAAAACTCCTTTTGGATCACTGTCGTTCACCCTTTCCGGGTCTAATATGTGGTTCAAGGCAGTAAACTTCCCCGACGACGTGAACTTTGACACAAACAATCTTACAACTGGCGTTGGAAATGGCCAGGGAATTGACTTTTTCTCCGGTCCAAATGCTAGGAGATATGGTTTAACTGTTAAGGCATCCTTTTAATAAAAAACATAGTTATGAAAATAATAAAGAGAACAGCATATAGTTTAGTTGCTATAATTGTAGCTCTTATAGGATTTAATTCCTGTGAGAGTACCGAACTGGAAATTTTGGATAATCCCAATCAGGTATCTCCAACACAATCCGATATAGATTTTTTCCTAAATAGTATACAAATTGCAGCCTTAACCGTTTTTGAAGGCAGTCCGAACGGCGACCTTGGCCTTTCAGAAGCGGGCATGGACATGACTAGGATAGACCATGAGTATGGTCCTACATATCAAAATGCTTATTCTCCATCTGAATTGAATCAGGTGTGGCAAGCGGTTTATTCCTCGGCGCTACCAGATATCAGGACAATGACACCCGTAGCGGAGGAGCAAGAATTATATACACATGTGGCCATTGCGAAAACTTTGGAGGCTTATATGATGGTTGCCATGGTTGATTTTTTTGGTGACATACCATATTCAGAAGCCACTCAGGGTACGGAGTTTCCAAACCCCAATGTAGATTCTGGGCAAACAATATATGAGGCCATGTTTGCTTTACTTGACGAAGCAGAAGCAGATTTTAATAAGTCAGAAGTCACTCTTCCCTCCAATGACCTG
Organism: Flagellimonas beolgyonensis; assembly: GCF_003992615.1. Taxonomy (GTDB): domain Bacteria; phylum Bacteroidota; class Bacteroidia; order Flavobacteriales; family Flavobacteriaceae; genus Flagellimonas; species Flagellimonas beolgyonensis. The sequence continues at coordinate 250,963 of NZ_RZMY01000017.1, read as the reverse complement.
TTCTACGGAGGTGACGAATCCAAATGGATAAAGTTTATCAATACCCTTAGGTTGAAAATGCTGGTTCAAACCAGATTGGTTGACTCATCGGCTGCTTCCAAAATCAATGCTATAATAGCGGAGGGAAATTATATAACATCAGAAGAGGACGATTTTCAAATGCAATGGTCCTCAACGGATAACAACCCTGATAGTAGGCATCCTGATTTTGGGGTCAATTTTGACAATGGCACATCGGATTATATGAGTACTTCCTTTATGTATTGGCTTGTAGAGGAAAAAGGTATGAAAGACCCAAGAACACGGTATTATTTCTATCGCCAGACGGACATGAATACCACAGACCCCAATGAACAATCTTGTGTCACACAATTCCCGCCAGCGCACTTTGGTTCTCAAGATATCTATTGCAACTTTTCAAATGAGGGATACTGGGGCAGGGTTCATTTTGATGCCAATGGCATTCCGCCAGATGGAGGTTTAAGGACCACTTTTGGAGTGTATCCTGTTGGTGGGTTGTTCGATAACGACAGCTTTACTACCATTACCAACAGAAACATTGGGCTACAGGGAGCAGGAATTAGTCCAATTCTATTGGCATCCTATGTTGATTTTATGCTCGCAGAGTCTTCATTAACATTAAATACGACGGGAAGTGCACGGAACTATTTGGAGCAGGGCATCCGTAAATCCATGAACAAAGTATTGAATTTTGCTCCGGATTTGGTCGATCCAGATTTTGCCGCTACTTCTGACGATGTGGACAATTATTTGGCTGTAGTTTTGGATCAATTTGATAATGCAGCTTCCACAGAGGATAAATTGGAAGTCATTATTAAGGAATATATGATCGCATTGTTCGGCAATGGAATAGAGGCATACAATGCCTACAGACGAACCGGTAAACCCTATTTACAAAAAGCCCTAATTGCCGACCCCGGACCCTTTATGCGAAGCTTTTTCTATCCACAGACTTTTGTCGATCAAAACTCTGTTGTCGATCAAAAACCTAACCAGTCCGTTCCTGTATTTTGGGACAATGGCTCTGCAATTTTGCATTAATAAAAAATTGATAACATGAAAATCATAAAAAAAATAAGTCTGATCGTTCTTGCATTCGGTTTAACCTTAAGCTGTGAGGACCAGGATAAACTTGTATTTGACAATATCATTGAAAGTTTGGGAGATGCGGGAGGCCTTAGAACAGTTAACCCTATTTCCCTATCAATAGATTTGAACAACTTAAGCGACTCTGAATTTGCAGTGGAAGTTGAAGAATGGGATGCAGAAGATGGTAATTTGCTTGACTTTGTGGAGGTATATGTACAATTTCAAGATTTTACACCAGACAATGGCGATTCGGCCAAACCAGAGGCCTTGGTTTCAACGGTAACAGGGGAACAATTTGAAATCCATCCAGATTCAGGATTGCCCCGAAGTTTGATTACGGTATCAGCTCAAGAAGCTATCTCAATTTTGGGACTTGATCCATCAACGGATATAGATGGGGGAGATATTTTCTTTTTCCGATTAGCACTACATCTCACCGATGGATCAATATTCTCTTCCACCAATTTGGAAGGCAATGTAACCGGTGTTTTTTTTAATTCCCCATTTGCCTATCCAGCCAATGTTGTTTGCGATTTGGATGCTTCTTTGTTTGCTGGAAATTATCAAATGGAGTTTGTTTCAGGAAGCGGTGCCTTTGGTCCTTCATTCCAAGATGAATCAGTTGAAATTACCGCAAATTCGGGTACGCAACGAACATTGAATGTAACATGGTTGCCCGCTGGGGTTACATTACCACTCACCTTTGATTTGGTTTGTGGCAACATAAATGTTCCAAATCAATCCACGGGATTAGCTTGTGCCGGAGGTGTGCCCGCCATTTCTTGGCAGACCATTGAAACGCAAGCAACTTTTGATCCAGCCAATGATGGGGTCTTCGAGGTTCGTTTTAATGACTTTGTGAGTGATGGCGGATGTGGGGTACAAACCTATGAGGTAATTCTCAGGTTTACTAAAATGTGACCTTACGTTTATATTAATTCATATTGTCAAGGCGGTCAGTATTTGAATACTGACCACCTTTTTTATGTTCAAATCACAATTGCCGATATTCTGTTTAAAATTCAGTAATAATTTCTATCTAATGATTAGACTAGGATTTTCCCATGTCAAGCCATAAAAGGTTGATTTAAACCTTAACATGTTAAATACTATGATTTACCAGTCCTTTTACTTTAAATACATCATGTAAATACCAATGGTGTTTTTAACTGAATCAATCTGTCTATTGAAAACTATTTTCTTTCCATCACTTGAAACATTTGCTCTACCATCCCAATATGGATGAGGGGGGTTGGAGATTTTATAAATTCTATTGCTTTCCAATTCAAATAGATGCAGCTTATAAATACCCTTTTCCTTTGTGGAGAAAATAATCTTTTTACCATCCGGAAACCAAGCTGGCCATCCATCTGTACTTGGTGTGAAGGTTAATTGCTTTTCACTGGAATCGATCAAATTCTTTAAAAATATTTCATCCAACCCTTTTGCATTGTTTCTCAAAAAAACCAACTCGTTCGAAACTGGGGACAATCGTGCACAGGTTTCATTGTCATCGGTGTAAGTAATTCTTTTTTTATTGCTCCCATTTTCATCCATCACATATAGTTCAAAATCCCCACTATCATCCCTTGTGGAATTAAAGAAAATTCTTTTTCCGTCAGGCGACCAATAAGGATGTATATCGCGTGCTGGGTTGGATGTTAACTGTTTGACATTGTCTCCGAACATATCCATTACGAATATTTCTTCATTACCCGTTCTATCTGAAACAAAACATATTTTTTTATTGTCAGGCGACCAATCCAAAAAATTATTGTTGGATTTATCTTCTGTAATTTGCTGTTTATTTGATCCATCCGAATTCATGATGAATATTTGCCAATATCCGGTTTCATTGGATTGGAATAAAATTTTGCTTCCATCTTTTGACCAATGCGGATAAGCGTACTCAACCCCATTTTTTTCAAGAATTTTAACGACATTGACAACATGTTTTGATTTGACCTTATCAGGTTTGGGGCTATTTTTTGTACTAATATTACATCCTGATATCAAAATTGTAATCATAGCCAATAATAATACTTGTTTCAAAACTTTATAGGTTTTTAGGAGTAACTGATTTTTGCTTATTTATTTATAGAATATACAAAAATTCGGGCACATGAATGCTTTAAATCTTGGTAAGTATCCGACAATTCGTAATCAATTTTTATAATCTCAACTGCGTATTATTCTTCAGAATATTTTTCGTGATACATATAATGCTTGTATTGTAATATTGCACATATTTCAAATATTATGAATATCCATTGTATTCTGTTTTCTTATCCGAAATTGATAGAACATAACCAGGTTTAGTAGCTGCCGATTAGAAAACATGGCCTGTTTGTTTTGAGGTTGAAGGTTTATTGTTCAGTTTTCATCCCACCCTATATCAATTCAAAAGGATTATTCATCCATTGGTCAAAATCAGAATGTATAAATTTTTACTTTTGAAGTGCATGTGAGGAAGGACAAAGCGGCAGCGGGAGGACGATCGTGAGAAGCTCCAAAAGTTATATGGCGGAAGCAAAAGACTTCTATTAAAGTAGTACCCAAAGTGCCGCTTTTTTTATGTCAAAATCTTTACAACTACATTTTATTGAAGAAAGACGAGCAAAAATATTGGACAAGACCCAAAGGGTTTGCCGGTATTTTGTGAAGTTTTAACCCGGTAAGGAAGGTCTATTTATTCGCCGTTTAATTGAATTTTGACTTGAAATAACTCCACTGCATTCTTTGAGTTTAGAACTCGGACCCATTAAAGCGAATTGTTAGCAATATAGTCCTGAAACTTTGCTTTGTGTTGCTCTGAAATGGTTATCTGGGTATTGTTGATCAGAATCAAATTTCGCTCAACTTCCTCAATATGTTGCAAGCCTACAATGAATGAACGGTTCACCCTCATAAATTTATCGTTGGAAAGATCTTTTTCAAGCGATTTTAATGTCATTAAGGTCAAGATTGGACTTGAATTATTCTTGACCCAAATTTTCACATAATCCTTGAGTCCCTCAAAATAAAGCACCTGGTCAAGAGCTATTTTCAATTGTTTAAATCCTGATTTCACATACATAAATTCCTTCTCCGGAGAGGTAGTATCGGAAACGTATTCTGACAAAATTCGGTTATGGGCCTTTTGGGCCGCTCCCAAAAACTCCGCATAGTCAAACGGCTTCAATAAATAATCGATAGCGTCTACACGAAACCCTTCCAATGCATATTGATCAAAAGCCGTGGTGAAAATAACTTTGGCTCTATTTTTAATGATCCGCGAAAGCTCCATTCCACTTAAATCTGGCATCTGAATATCCAAAAACAGCAAGTCAACCGGTTCCTCATTGAAATTTTCAAGCGCATCAATCGCGTTGGGAAAAGTGTTTTGTAGTTTTAGAAATGGGGTCTTAATGATATAACTTTCCAACAACTTTAGGGCCATGGGCTCATCATCAACTGCAGTACAGGTCAATACTTTTTTATCCATGATTCATCAATTTAATGGGATTTTCAAGGTGACCTCAAATTGGCCTAAAATATGCTCTGTTTTAAAAAGGTGGTTGTTGGGATACAAGAGCTCCAACCTTTCCTTTAAATTTCGAAGACCGATTCCCGACCCACTTTGGTCTGATGAGGATTTAGGAAAATCCGTATTTACTCCATTGAAAACAATTGTATGTTCCTCTATCCCCATAGAAAAGGAAATTTTACTTTCTTCCTTAGCCGAAACCCCATGTTTAAACGCATTTTCAATCAATGAAATAAAAAGTAACGGTGGTACTTGAACAGACTCGTCCACTTGAGGAAATTGATAGGTCACCACCGTTTTATCCGTAAGCCTCAACCTACCCAATTCTATATACCTTACCATAAATTCAATTTCCTTTGCCAATGGTATTCTTTCGATATGGGTGTCATATAACAAATAGCGCATGAGCTTTCCCAAACTATGGATGGTGGATTTGGCATCTTCAGGTGAAATATCGACCAACGCGTAAATATTGTTCAAGGAATTGAAGAAAAAATGGGGCTGCAATTGATACTGTAAATGCTGCAAATCGGATTTTAATTGTTGATGGGCCACCTCCTTCTTTTCGTTTTCCGTTCGCACAAGGCGTTCCATGGCGCGAAGGGCCACGGCCCAAACAATAGGCACCAAAAATGATAATGTTTGAACATATAAAATCATATTGAAGGGCGGCCCCTTGCCCTCAACATTTTGTCCCGGGCGAGGGAAAAAGTAATTTACCCACAATTCCCTTATCGATATCAATGCAACAACCAGAATGATGTTTATACAGATAAAGGCAACATGTTTTTTGGGGAAGAAGTACCTGTCTGCCAATAGAAGATAGTTCAAATAGAAAATCACCATAAACAAAAACAAGGGTATCCATGAAAATGCCAAGACATGTTGGAAGGCCTGATCGGTATTATAGCTCAATATATATGGAAAGCAAAATAGAACTACCCAAGCCATTACATGGAGAAAAATTTTACGCCGATTGTTCTTCATCGATTCCATATTAGGATCTGTTTATTCATATCGAAGTGCCGAAATGGGATCAAGAGCCGATGCCTTTCTCGAGGGATACCAGCCGAAGAAAATACCGGTTATGGCACAAACTGCAAAGGAAACAATTACGGAATAGGTGGTAATAATCGTTGGCCATCCCAAAATGGATTTGATGAAAAAAGTAGCACCAAAGCCTAAGATGACACCTATTATGCCTCCTGTGACACTGATTAAAACCGCTTCTATCAAAAACTGAACCAAAATATCCCCTCCTTTTGCGCCCACCGCCATGCGAAGCCCTATTTCCCGAGTTCGTTCCTTGACCGAGACGTACATGATGTTCATGATTCCTATGCCACCGATCAACAACGAAATACTTGCTATGGCCACCAACAAGACTGTCAACATTTCACTGGTGGAGCTAAACGTGTCAATAAGTTCATCCATCGAAAAAACATTAAAATCATCTTGTTCATTAACACCTAACTTGTGTTGACTCCGCAAGATAGTCGTTATTTCATCAACGGCAGCTTCTGCTTTGTCCTCACTTATGGCCGACGCCACAATGGCTTGTATATAATCAATGGCTAAAATTCGTTTTTGAATAGTGGTGTAGGGTGCAATGATAATGTCATCTTGATCCTGGCCAAAATTGCTCTCGCCCTTTTCTTCCAAGACACCGATTATCTTGAAAGGGATACTATTGAATCGTATCATTTTTCCTATAGGATTCTCTCCATTCGGGAAGAGATTGTCCACAACGGTCTGTCCCACGACTGCAACTTTCGCAGCGGTACGCACTTCCAAATTGGTAAACATGCTTCCATCGGTAAGCTCCCATACTTTTATGTCAAGATATTCCGGATTTACGCCATAAATGGTAGTTGGCCAGTTGTTGGCCCCATTTATGGCCTGCCCACTGCCATTTACTTGAGGTGTCACATAGGCCAATAATGTGGCCTTTTCCTTAAGCGCTTCGAAATCATCCAACCTCAGGGATTGCGTTTCACTGGAACCCATTCGAACGCCACCGCGCATATCCGATCCAGGCCTTATGGTCAGCATGTTGGAGCCCATACTGGAAATTTGGTCCTTTATGCTTTTTTTTGATCCTTCACCAATGGCAAGCATTGCAATCACAGATGCCACACCGATAATGATACCCAACATGGTCAGCAACGTTCTCATTTTATTGAGTACAATGGCCTTTAAGGCAATTTTGATAAGATTTAATAGCCTAGTTTTCATTCGTCATCTTCTTTGGGCAAGTCTGCCAGTTTTTGAGCCGCATCCATGATGCGTTGCTTTTTTTCATCCTTGATGATATGTCCGTCCTTTAATACTATCGTTCTTCCACTGAATTCCGCAATATCCTGTTCATGGGTCACAAAGGCAATTGTCTTTCCCTTTTTGTTGAGGTCTTGGAACAAAGCCATAATTTCATAAGAAGTTCGTGTGTCAAGGTTACCCGTTGCTTCATCGGCCAGAATAATGACTGGATCGTTGACCAGGCAGCGTGCTATGGCAACTCGCTGTTGCTGTCCGCCAGACAGTTGCGAAGGGGTATGACCCATTCGATCGCCCAAACCTACCATCTTCAATGCATTAACGGCCCTTTTTTGCCGCTCTTGCGCTGAAACCTTATTGTTATATATCAGGGGCAGTTCCACATTTTCAAGAGCGGTAGTCCGTGGCAATAGGTTATAGGATTGGAAAATGAAACCAATTTTCTCATTTCTGATGGTCGCCAATTCATTCCTGCCCAATTTGTTTACGGGAACCCCATCAATTTCGTAGCTGCCTGAAGTTGGACTATCCAAACAACCAATAATATTCAACAAAGTACTTTTACCTGATCCACTGGACCCCATAATGGTGACAAATTCTCCTTCTTTGATCTGCATGGACACCCCCTTGAGGGCATGAACAATTTCATCTCCCATTCGGAAGTCCCTTTTTAAATCATGTACATTGATAATGGTCTTTTCCATGGCCTTAGCTGATTATCTTCTTCCTGGTGGCTTTGGCATAAACGGGCTTCCCCCTTCTGGCATTGCTCCGCCCGCAGCATTGATTTCCGATTTTAGGCTGTAAACCAATCTGTCCCCTTCACTAACACCATTTAAGATCTGGACATTGACACCATCGCTCGCGCCAAGGGAAACGGGCCTGGGTACAATGGAATTATCGCTTTGCAAAACCCAAAGCATGGTGGTTTCCTCATTGGGAGGCAAAACCTTTGGAGGTCCTTGTTTTTCCATTGTAATGGCATGCTGTTCTGCATAGGCCGTTAGCAAGTTGATATTGGGTTTGAAATTGACAACTTTGGCCTCAGTTGTAAGGACATCTTTCAGTTCCAAGGTAAATATGGAAATTGTTGCTGTTAATCCAGGTTTGAGTTTTAGATCGGGATTGTCTGCGGTTATGACCACTGTGTAGGTGACCACATTGGATGTCACAGTAGGGTTCAATCTAACCTGCGCGACACTACCGTTAAAAGTCTCCCCTTGATAAGCGTCAACCGTAAACGTAACCCGTTGCCCCTCCTGAACTTGTCCTATATCCGCCTCATCGACATCGGCCTCCACCTGCATTTCTTTGAGGTTCTTGGCAATGGTAAAAAGGGTTGGGGTGCTGTAACTTGCGGCCACCGTTTGACCTTCGTCCACATCCCTTGAGAGGATAACTCCGTCGATTGGTGAGTAAATGTTGGCATATCCGAGATTGGCCTCGGCTCTTTGCAGGTCGGACAGCTTTTGTATCACGGCACTTTTCGATGCAGTGTACGCATAAAGTGCATCATCATAATCAGCCTTGCTCAATACCTGGTTTTCATACAGCGATTTCTGGCGTTCAAAAATTGACTTTTTGTAATCACGCTCATTAACTGCATTGTCATATGCAGCTTGCGCCTGACTCAATGCCGCCTTCAAATTGGTTTTGTCCAATTCTGCAATCAGCTGCCCAGCCTTTACTTCGGAATTATAATCCACGTATATTTTTTCCACAACACCCGATACCTGCGTTCCCACATCCACTTTTGTTATAGCTTCTATGGTGCCTGTAGCAGTGACCATGGTGGTCACATCCCCTTTGCTTGCCACAGTCGTCTCAACGATGATTTTTGCTGATTTGCTTGGGGCCAATACCTTGTAGAGGATAACCGCCAAACCTATGGCAACACAAATGCCTATTATCAATTTGGTCTTTTTGTTCATTGGTTCTATAGTTTAATTTCATTTCCTTGATAAAAATCGAGTAATCCCCTGTACAAAATACTTAGGTATTTTGCCTGGAGATAATTGAGCTGGGCATTGGTATATGTGTTTTGACTGATAACCAAGTCAGTAGTGCTCAATGCATTGAGTTCATATTTCCGTTGCGCAAGCTTGTACGATTGTTCTGCCGCCAAACTCGCTGCCTTCGAAGCTATGACCTGCTCTTGCGCCGATACCGCATTCTGCCATGCAGTCTCTATTTTTTGATATAGGTCTTTTTTCGCCGATTGAAGTTGCAATTTGGATTGTTCTACACCAATCTTGGCATTGGCGACCTGGGCTTTGTTTTGATAACGAGAGAAAATGGGCACGGTTAGGGATAGGCCAACCCGTTGGTTAAAATTCACATCCAATTGATTGGAAAATGTAATGTCGCTCGTACTCGTATAACCAGAACCCAGGCTTCCTGTAAGCGATAAAGTCGGCAAGAATCCACCCTTGGCTATATCCAGTTCCTTTTCATTTATGGAAGTGTCCAGTTCCGAAGCCTTTATTTCGGGCATTTTTACAATGGCATTTTGATAAACCTCTTGTTTACTAGGGGCCATTTGCCCCTCTAACAAGGGATTGTCCAACGATTTGATCTTCAGCTCCACTGTTGGGTCGAGTTCCAATAATTGTTTCAACACTATGATTTGTTGGGCATAACTGTTCTTGGCACTTATCAGATTGGTTTTGTTGGTAGCCGCCTGCGAAAGGGCATCTGTGTAATCTATCATGGTAATGGTCCCTGCCTCAAGCCTTGCCTTTGTCCTTTCGACCTCGATTTCTGAAGCTTCCAAATTATTTTGGGCCACTTCAATACTTTCCATATTGTAAAGGATTTGTATATAAGCTTCCAGAATACTTAGGGATATATTGTTTTTTGCCTCTTCCACATAGAGTTCATTTTGTTCCACCCTTAAACGATTCTGGGTTATGGCATTGTTTAATTGGTTGCCATTGTACAAAGTAACCGAAGTGTTCAACCCTATGTTGGTGGCATTGATTTGTTGGGAGACGAAATCACTTGTTATCGGGTCAATGGTGGAACCCCAGGAAAAACTTTGCGAAGTACTGCTGCTTAAATCGGGTAATTTTGCATACTTGGATTGCTTGAGATTCACTTCTGCACCATCTTTGTTAAGACTGACTTGTTTGATGTCAATATTGTTTTCAAGGGCATAAGAAATACAATCCTGAAGCGACCACACTTTTTTAGTGGCCAAAGAATCGGGTTGCTGAGCTCTGACAAAAGTGGTGAGCAAAAGAAAAAATGCGATTGCCTTAATTTTCATCCTTTATGTTTTGATACAAAATTGAGACAATCCAAGGATGAATTATTCTGAAATAGACCTATTGGGGAATTCAGTCTACCAAATCAGGTTTCCATTCGATATGAATTTTACATGATGCATGATCTTAGTGGAAAATCCAAACTTCACGCTCGTTCAAGGATGGAAATCAGAGGCCAATTATAGGGAAAAAGGTGGCCCGATAACTTTCTCCGATAGGTATTCTTATGTCATTTATCACAATCCGGTTTCGCTGCACTTTTTTGATGCATCCTAAATTGACCACAAAGGATCTATGAACCCTGAAAAATTGGTTGGCAGGTAATTTGTTAAGGATTTCTTTAAAGCTCATCAATGTTAAAATGGCCTTGTTTGTTCCTTTGATATGAATTTTCAAATAATCCTTCAAGCCTTGGATATATTCTATTTCATCAATATTGATTTTGACACTCTCATATTCGGCCTTTACGAAGATAAACCCTGGATTGGGGGTTTGGACATCACCATTTGATGGAAAAACATTAGCATTGATGTCAATCGGTGTTTTTCGGTACGACAGAATTTCTTTGGCCCTTGAAATGGCCTTTATAAAACGATTATATGGGATTGGCTTGACCAGATAATCAATGGCATTCAGGTTAAATCCTTCCACGGCATATTGGGAATATGCGGTAGTGAAAATAAATAGAGGAGCATTGTCCAAAGAGCTTATCAAATCGATACCATTGATCTGTGGCATTTCTATATCACAAAAAATAAGGTCAATTTTTTTTTCCTTCACCACCGATATTACTTCCAATGGATTGGTAAACGTAGCCTCCACTTCCACAAAATCCAATTTTTGGCAATATCCAATCAAAACATCGATTGCCAAAGGCTCATCATCAACAATTATACATTTCATGTGGTTTTCAATTTTGTTTACAAAAGAAGGCCGAGTTCAACCCTAAAAGTTGAGCCGTCATCAAAAATTTTGAGCTCATGGTTTTTGGGGTAAAGTAACCGTAAACGGTTTTTTATGTTCTCCAATCCCACTCCAGAACTTTTTTGTTTCTTGATATGCACACCTATCTTGTTCTCGACCATAAAAAAGATTTTATTGGGTTCAATCTTAAGATTGATTTTTACATAGGTTTTTCCTTGGTAATCGGTGCCATATTTGAATGCATTTTCTATGAATGAAATGAATAGCAATGGAGGTACTTCTTTGCCCTTATCCTCCCCTGACATCTTGAGCAATACATTGGCACTGTCCGATAATCGCAATTTCTGCAGTTGTACATAGTTCTTGATATACTCCAGTTCCTTTCGCAATGGGACCCTATCCTTGTCCGCCTCATAAAGCATGTAACGCATCAATTCCGAGAGGGACATAACGGCATCAGAAGTGTAATTGGAACTTTTTACCGATAGGGAATAGATGGTGTTTAGGGAGTTGAACAAAAAATGGGGATTTAATTGTGTCTTTAAAAATTGAAGCTCTGAGCTTACTTTTTCATTTTCCACCTTCTTCCTTAAATCTTCATTTTTACGCCATTCCACGTACATCTTTAACAGCCCGCTAATGAAAATTGGGGTACTTAAATTGATCATGGTAAAAAATTGGCCAATAAACGGATTCGGGCCATGAAATTCCAAATCATTCCGAATAAATGGCGGCAAATTGGGTTCAGGAACAAATCCAATATGAATGGATAGCCCGGCCAGGACCACCAACAAAACACAAATGGCGATATATGTCATCGTTTTTTTTTTAAGCAAGATATAGGGCACCAAAAGGAAATAGTTCAAGTAGAACAGAACAACGGTCAAAACCAAACGAATTGGTAAATCTGGTGGAACTTGTCTCAACTGGAAAAAGAAAGGGAAAAGGAAAAATCCATAGAAAAGTGCCCAAACTCCTATATGAATCAGAATCAATTGAACTCGTCTGGTTTCGAATTTCATATCAAGGACTGCTTAATATTCTGATTTTGAGCTCTTCCATTTCTTCCTTCGTAACCTGTGGATTTGACCGGTTTTTAATTTTTTCCATAACCAGGTCAGCTACTGCTTTCGCATCTCTTTTCGAAGAAAAGGGAGTTTGGCCATATATTGCGGGGATGAATTCCTGTCGTATCAATACCTGATCCCCGCTGTAGATTTGATATCCATATCCGTTAGGAAGCGCAATTATCTCACTTCTCAATATTCCTTCAGCAGAAGTGTCAAAAGTCGATAAATGGGACAATCCATATGCAATCAGGCACAATAGCAAACAAGTTCCAAGGATTTTATTGCCTCTCTTCATATTTAACCACTGGATTTGGGACCAAGGCAGCTAACCTTGATCCCAAACAATCAACTAAAACTAACTGGTTAGGTTAAATTTAATCTTCATCATCATACTCTTCGAATGGGAAGAATTCATCAAGATCGTCCAAATACAGCGTACCTGTTCTACCCATTCCCACGAAGGCCCGCGAAGAATTTGAAAATGCAATAGCATCCTGTCTTGTGGCGCCCTCAAAATTTGTTTTTTCTTCCCAAGTATCGGTTGATGGGTCATACTCCCAGACACTACTGGTGGCACCCGATATCTCACCGCAGGCTATATACCCATAACCATTAAGTTCAAAGCCCACCGCATTGCTCCTACTTACATCATAATCATCTTCCTCGTCAAGATCAAGCTTTTTGGTCCAAGTTTCGGTTACAGGGTCAAAGGCCCAAAAATCATCCAAGTATGTACCATTTGATACACCAGTTCCGAAATACACTATACCATTAATTGTAAACGTAGTGGCGGCCCTTCGTTTATTCCCACCAAAACCTTCCAACTCTGTCCATGTATTTGATGTGGGGTCGTACTTCCAAAAATCTTTAAGGTCATTATCCCCATCGTAGCCCGTTCCAAAATACCCATACCCATTGGCTCCAAAGGCCACCGCGCTTCTTCTTTTGGTATTTGGAAGGCTCGCGATTTGTGTCCAACTATTGTTTGTTGGGTCATAAACGTAAAAGTCATTAAGTTCATCCACGCCATCGTAACCTGATCCAATATATCCCTTACCATTAATTTCAAAACCTACTGCCGCATTTCTGGGGGTTCCCGGGAAATCTGCCTTTTGTGACCAATAATCACCCTCTATATTGTAAGACCAAAACGAACTAAGGTAGTCATCACCATCATAACCAACTCCCATATAGCCAATGTTATCGATTACAAAACCCGAAACACCGCTCCTTGGACTTCCATCGAAAACCGATCGATCGACCCAGTTGCCTATGTCATCATCATCATCATCTTCTGAACAACCATAAAATCCCAGTATAATCAGGGTAGTAAAAAATAATGGATTAAAAAAACGTGCTGCTTTCCTCATGTTATCAATTGATTTTCGTCAAAGGTAATTTCGATACTAGTTGAGAAGGAAGGGAATATATAAAGTCCAGTTTTTAACATACAAACTTGTGGATTTGATCTACAAACACTTTTTCGGTGTTCATAGAATCGAACATTGTGTTTGTCTCCAAAGATCAAGAATTGGTCTATTCACATTTTTTACTGTAAGTACCCATTTTACTTTAGTCGCAAATTTTACAGATGTATAGAAATTTAGGGCTTGTAGGTCTTTTGATTCCAATATTGTTTTCTTGTTCGAACGATAGTTCCAATTCTTCAGACTTTACTGCGGGGCAAACTTTTACGGACAGCAATCTAAGGGTTGTATTGATGGATACCATCACTGTCCGCACTTCGACCATAAAATATGATAGTATTGTTACCAGTCAATCTGCCAGGATATTGGTTGGTCAGTATATCGATACTGTTTTCGGCACCATAAAATCAAACAGTTACATGGGCATGGTCCCTTATTCCTACGCTATAGATACAGAAGCAGAATTTGACAGTATTGCCCTGTACTTGAAACAGGATGGCTATTACTATAATGACACCTTATCTACAAATACCATTAGGGTAAAGCGTTTGACCAAGACACTAAAACCAAATGATAATGGCTACCTCTATAACACCTCAATGGCCGAATATGATGATAGGGACTTGGCCCTTTTTGAATATCTACCAAGACCGGTGGATTCCGATACATTGGAGATTCGCTTGGATGATGACTTGGGAATTGACCTGTTCTCAAAATTCCAATTGAAGGAAATAACCAACGCCGACCAGTTCAAGGATTATTTTAAGGGAATTGCACTATTGTCCGGTGAAACGGACAATGGATCCATTATTGGTTTTAGTAAAGGGGCTGAATCTTGTTATATCAGGCTGTACTATAGTGTTGCGGAAGAAACGGACCGGGTTCAAAGTTATCTGGACATTAAAATGGATCTAAATGCACAATCATCCACATCTTTTTCCCCGTTTTTCAACCAAATTCTTGCTTCAAATCCAATTGTACCGTTACAAGCTTTGCAAGATAAGGAAATGGAATTGTTAAGCACCGATGCGGACAATGTAAGTTATATTCAATCGGGAGTAGGTATTGCCACCAAAATCCAATTTCCACATATCAAAACCATTTATGACATCAAGGGACGAGGGACAATACTGAATGCGGTTCTAAAAATCAAACCCGCCTCCGGTACCTTTGATGACAAACTTATACTTCGCGACAGTATTTCAATTTTTATCGCTGATCGAAACAATGATATTACATCCCAGTTGACCGTTGGTGAATCCACTGCTGTCCGAGGAGTTCTGAATCGGGAAAATGAGGAGTTTAACGATATCTACTATGAATTTTTTGTAGGAAGCTATTTAGAAGAATTGATGAATGCCCGGGAAACTGATGAGTCGCTTATTTTTTTGCCGAACAATTATAATTCCACCGTTGATCGATTCATTTTGAATGCAATGGATGATTCCCAATGGAGTACTGTACTTGAAATAACCTATGCTATTTACGATGAAGAGGATTAAATTAGTGTCTATTGTACTTTATGTCATTTCAAGTAACGGATTGTTTGCACAATCTGAAGGTCTAACAAGTTCACCCTATTCCTTGTATGGAATGGGAATTATCAACCAGACCAGTATCGGGAAAACCAACGGTATGGGTTATAGTGGTATTGGGCTGCGATCTGATACTGACATCAATAATCTCAACCCATCAAATTATGCCCTGATACCGGAGAATTCCTTTTTTTATGATATTGGGATAGTGGGGGAGTTTAACAGGTACAGCAATAAAGGGGACAACGAGTCAAAAACAACCTTCAATTTTTCCAACCTGGCCTTTGCATTTAGGATTGCCGAAAGATTCGGGGCAGGGATAAGCCTTGTTCCATACAGTGATGTGGGATATAGTTTGTTGGGTTTGGAAAGCAATATAGAGGGGTCAGATGAAACTTTTGAAAGCAATGTGTCCGGATTGGGTGGGTTGAATGATCTGAGTCTTAATTTAGGATATGGGGTTTCCAATACTTTCCGAATTGGTTTAAATGCCTCATTGCTTTTTGGCAACATAGAGGAAAGTGAGGCATTTCAAATTAGTAATAGTTACTTTGAACTGAATGAAACCACCAACTATAAGGGACTTCGGCTGGGATTTGGGATGCAGTTTGACATCATGGACGAACTCACCATTGGCAGTACTTTGAAACTTCCAATTACCTTAAATGGAAACTTGACGCGATCCGTTTATAAGACCTTGGACAACATTGAAGTAACCGTTGAAGCAGATCAGGCAGATGATGTTTCAGACTTTAAATTACCCATGGAGATTGGGTTTGGTTTAAGCACCACGTTTAAGGAACAATTGACCTTAACTGCTGATTTTAAGCATAATTTTTGGGATGCAACCAATCAGACAGAGAACATTGGAACCTATAGGGATCAAGACATTTATGCCTTTGGGTTGGAATATTCAAGTCAAAGGAGGGGGTTCAACTATTGGAAACGTATAAAATTTCGAGCAGGATTTAACTATGACAATGGTTACTTGGCCATCAATGAAAAGAAAATCGACGGATATACCCTAACGGCTGGACTTGGCCTGCCGGTAGGAATTGCCTCCAACTCGATAATTAATATTTCATATGCTTACGGATCTAAAGGCCAAATTCAAAATATCCTAATCAAGGAAAACTATCATACGTTGACCCTCAATCTTAGTTTGGAGGATCTTTGGTTCCGAAAAAGGAAAATCAATTAAGCTGCTTTTTTGAGCATAAACCTCATTCCGTTAACAAAACCTACTTTAAGAAATGTACTTGTGAACTTAACGAAGCAAAACAAGCAAAGGTATGAGACAAGACCTTTGGGGTTTGCCGGTATTTTGTGAAGTTTTTGGGAGGAAAGGAAGGTACATTTTAATCACCGTTTATTTGAATTTTGACTTGAAATAACTCCACTGCATTCTTTGAGTTTAGAACTCGGACCCATTAAAGCGAATTGTTAGCAATATAGTCCTGAAACTTTGCTTGTGCTATGCAAATACTTTGAGGTTTCTCCTAAAGAATTTTTTGATGGGCTTATTCTTTAAAGTCTCATAATTCTTGTTGTTATCACTATGTATTTTGAAAAAACTTACTTTCCATATACCCTGAATAATAGGTATCTCTATTTTGGCTTGAACATACTTTGCAACCCTTGCCTTTGGGTACTTGCAAATCTAAAACCTTAGAATTCGGCAAATCTTTCATTGATAGCTGTATAAAATTGCTGGTCACTGGATATTTTGGAGCCAAATTCAACTTAAAAATTTCAGCAATAACGAACACCGCCGACATTGTGGATAAAAATGGTAGCGAGCCAAGTTTTTCTTCTTCTCCAGAATCTTCAACAACAACAATCTCAGAACAAACTGGAGTAGTCTGATATTCTTCAATCCCAAATGTACAAACTAAACATCTTTCTGTAAATGGAATATGTCTGCCAAAATTTATACCCCAGTTTGGAGAGGTTGTAGCACTAAGAACAATAGGAGGGTCATTGTACTGGATTGAAGACCAAATATTTCTTTCATTGGCCAAACACAAAATAAGGTCTGGAAAATCTTGTTCCTCAGCACTTTTTTGATAAGAATTATAATCTCCTTCATGTGGATCGACTTTGAAAAAGTCAGTTTCCTTTAGTATCTCCTTACATCTTACTATTTTTTTAATCTGATTATGGGCATCCGTTGCGGTAAAGGCTAATGAACTGCTTGTATTAGATATGTCCACATAATCATAATCAACAATGGTTAAGTTACCCTGCAAAGGAATCAATGAAATTAAATAATCAAAACTAGAGCCAACAGCTCCTGCTCCAACTTGAAGACATTTTCCCATATCCAAGCAACTAATACCAATACTAGGGTTAGCGAGTTCTTCAGGCTGATTGTGCTGGGAAAAGTCGTACAATGATATATACCTCTCAAAAACCTCTCGCTTTCTAAGTCCCAAAAAATCTTCAAACATCAATGAATTAATTGCTGTTGATGAATAAGCAGCACCTATCAAATCAACTATTTTACTTTTTTTTCCTCCTTTTACACCGCAAAATTCACCAAACCCAAAAGAACTAATCCAACCATCAGCATCTATCCAATAATAATCCTTTTCTAATTCTTTGACTGGTTTTCCAACTACCAGAATCAAATCAAACTTATCAACGTCAACTTTTTCAAACCTTAAATTACAGTATGGGTCAGTTTCATTAACCGTCACAGCTAATAAATCCTTTAATTTCATTCCCTCTTTACCATAAAGTGTACAAATTGAATCATCGACCTGAATACTTATGTTGCCGCACCATCTAGCCATTATATTCAATGTGATTTTTGCCATCAATTGATTTGTATAGTGTAACCCTTCTTCAATAATAACTCCTATTTGCGCTTCTGAAGAATTCAAAGCCACCCCATCAATCCGATTGGTTCTATCATTTCTTTTTTTATACCAGTCTATTTCTTCCATCTTTCATCATTTTTGTTTCGTAAATCAAAAAACTTAAACTCCTCATCTACCAGATTAAACCTTTTTGAGATATAACTGTTGCTTAGTCTTCTAAACATCCCAAAAGTATATCTGTGAACACCACAAGTTTTTAAGGGAAGCATGCCGTTAAGTCCATACTCTGGTACAACAATGGAAACCAGGCCTTCGTTTTTAAATGAAGCCCATTCATCGTCCCCACTAGAATGATCGACCCAAGAGCTAGGATGGGAGTGGACCTGACCTATGTGGACAATGTTGTTGTCTGAAAGGGTTTTTATGTAAAAAAAAATCGATTCTTTACTAACTTCTACACTTCCTTCTGTAGATATTGTGTCAGGAGCAACTACAGTATTTATGAAAACGTCATCGCCATTTTGTGTACCTCCCCAATAAACAAAACCTTCATTTGGATTCTTAAGCGTCCCATACTGCAACAGAATCTCTTCCGTCTTATTAATAACACCTTGTGAAACGGAATACCTGAGTCCATCATTAGGGCTTATCCGAAGTTTCCTTTTCTTCCAGAAAAAACTAAGCCATCCGCTGACATTCATATTTTTTTTCATTACTGATTCTTGAATAAATTGCTTTAAGTATTCCATCAAAATTTATCAGTGAACTGGCCTCAGCATTTTCTTGCCACCCTATCATCTTCCAATTACCGTGAACACCTTGTGGATGAAATTCCCTGTAGGCTTTTCTAGAGCATGGATTACATATAAATGGAGGTTGCCTTTTATGAAAGAATGAGTCCGTTCCGCTTGGGTAGGCATTTCTAGTGCCTTTAGCTCCAGTTGTGGGGTCAATAAATTCGAGGATAGGAGGAAGCTCGGGATAGTCGCTAAAACATACCTCCAAAATATACACCTCATTATCCAATGGAGATTTCATTGTTACTGTAAAAGTTTGGTTGGGCTCATCAATATCACTGATGAGCCAACCGCACTTATTTGCATACTCTGATAAAGCCTCCATCTCCTTTCGGACTTTCATCAGTGAAATATGCTTGGCAACACTCATACGGCCTTACCAAAATCAACAAAAACCAAAACACTACAATCTTCAATCTTATAACTCACAAGAGTTCTTTCTGGTTGCAGTGCTTCAGTCGGATTATCCTCAGTTCTTAGTTCATATTGCCCATTTTGGGATAGCCCCAACTTTTGAACAACATAATTAATCACTGCGCTTACCTTATTTGTCTTGGAAAAGGTCTGTTTTAAATCACCTTTAGGAGTCTTGATTGTTATATTTAACTCCTTCTTGGTTTGATTATCACTTTTTATCTCCATTTGGAAATGTTTTTTATAATTATTAAAAAATGTGTTTTGCTAGATATTTTAAACCCTGATACTCGTGAACTACATCAGGAGTAAATCAACGGGAAAATAGGCGCCTGTTATAGCTCACAGACTTATCCTGTTTTTAGCGAAGTAAAAAAATAGTAAGGCGACTTAAATGCTTTAAAAATTATTGAGTAATCAGGCAGAAAAAGCAACCATTTGGTATTTTAAAGAAGAATTCATACCTTTGCGGTGAACAAAATCAAAGGTTTACTCGGGTTCGCAGCCCTTGTAAATTCAAACTTTAAGACCAAAATCAGGTAGTTTTCTGCCTGATTTTTTTGTTTCAGACAACCTGAACTCTGTCAAAGATAATAAATATTATTAAACATGAAAACCGAACATTACCTAAATGGTAATATATAGAAATTAGATTTTACCATGTAAGTAAAAAATTCAAAATAATTTGCAAATTTTACCGAAAAGGTTATATTTACAATATAGATTCTATATCCCAAAGCATCTATTTCTGACGATTTGATTTTCAATGGATTATTTCTATTGTAATGATTTGAACACTTGCAACATACTTCAAACAAGCTTTATGACTAACAAGACGATTGATGATTTTCAAACCCCAGGTCAAGCTTTAAAATATTTTCTGTCTTCCTATGGATGGACTCAAGATGATTTAGCCCATATATTAACCATTTCGTTAAAACACACCAATGAAATAATTAAAGACAAAAAGCCTATATCTATTGACATTGCAAGACTTCTAGAAAAAGTATTTGACTGGAAGGCTCATGAGTGGATAATGTTAGATACTAGTTATCAGCTTTCTAAAAAGATTGAAGAAGCAAAGGAACAATTGGTTGAACGCCAAGTAGAAGTATACAAATATCTTCCAATTAATGAGTTGTTGAAAAAAGGTTGGTTAAAGCCTTACGAAAATATTGAAGGTTTAAACAAGCAATTGCACTCCTTTTGGAATGTCCCAAAAAACAAACAACTAGATTTTTCAATTTTAGAATCTAATAACATCAATATAGAATATAGAAAATCTGATGCATACAAAGATCCAACAAATGAAATAAACGCTAGGGCTTGGTATCAAATGGCCCTAAACCATTCCCAAAAGCTAAATGTTGCCCCCTATGATAAGAATGGTTTAGAAGAACTTTTGTCTAAACTTCATACTTATACCATTATGAAAAGTGGGATTAGTAAATTCTTGAATGACCTAGGAAAAGTTGGGGTTAAGTTTGTATTTCTTTCTCACTTATCAAAAACTTACTTAGATGGCGCTGCCTTTGCATCTGAAACTGGACCAGTTATTACTTTAACTGGAAGGTATGACCGAGTGGATAATTTTTGGTTTAATATGGCACATGAAGCATCCCACGTGCTACTCCATTTACCTAAAAAGAACCATAAAAACATGGTCTTCATGGATGATTCCACAAGCAGTATAACTTCAAAAAAAGAAAAAGAAGCAAATGAAATGGCCGAAAAGATCTTATTGCAAGATGAAATCTTAGAGTTTTTTGATGAGTACATTGGATACATAACAGAAGAAAAGGTTACGGAGTTTTCACTTTCGAAAAAAATTCATCCGTCAATAGTGGTGGGTATCTTGGCATTTAATGAAAAAGTATCTTATTCTACTCTACATAGATTTAAAGAGTCTGTTAGAGATAAAATACCCAATAAATACAGGGCCGAGAAAGTGTAGTTGAGGGTATTGAAGAAAAAGCCTCAAAAAACGGGAAACAAAAGATTCACACTACAAAAATCGAACATTTTTTATAAGAAAAAATACGCAACATGTTGTAAACAAACTAGTTACGGATTTTAATTGTGGTCCCACCTGAACATTTGAAATTGGACAGTGTTCATAAGCCAAGGTTAAACCCTTATATTTGAAGCTCTTAGGCGATGTAGGATTTTGGTCTACGAAATATTAGAAAATTTCAATCTAAACCAGACCCCCTTTCTGACCCCCGCTTAATTGACATTCAACCTCGTTAACGAAAATCAAATTAACACTGATTCAAACGAGTTGTTGCATGTTACACGTTTATTTTAATCTTAGAAAAGAAAAACAGAACCAGAAGGGATTGGCTCCAGTCCGGATGATCATCACCCACGGATCCAAAAAGATTAGAAAGGTGGTTCCCTCCGTTAAAGTGATGCCCAAGTATTGGAGCAATCAACGCATCAAACCCAATCTTAAAAGCGAACCTTACAACTATCACGTCGAATTCAATATGATCTTGGATGATATTGATCGGAAGATTCGGCATATCTACAGGGAAAGCCTGCTCACTGGAAAGCCCATTACAAAAGATTATATCCTTCAACGTCTTGACGGCAAGCCTACATCCATGGCACGAATCGACTTTGTGGATGCCCTGGATGAATTTGTGGCCACACACCGGTCCGTACGCGCCGCCAGTACCATCAAAAAATATCGGTCCACCATTCAATTTATCAAGGACTTTGCTGAGGCCAGGTCCTTTGAACTCTTCTTTGAATCCATTGACATCAAGTTCATTGAGGCTTTTAGGGATTATGCGTTTCTGGAACGACATACACTGAACAATTACTATGGTAAGCTTATCGCCTTTGTCAAAACCTTTATGAACTGGGCCCTTGATAGGGGCTATCACAACAACCTGGAATTCAAAAAATTCAAACGCACTGCAGAGGACATTGAGGTCATTTATTTGACCATGGACGAGCTCCTATCCCTATATCATTTTGACTTCAACTCAAGGCGATTATCCATGGTTCGCGACCTCTATTGTTTCGGATGTTTTACCGGGCTCCGCTTTTCCGACCTGAAAGCTTTGCGCCCCGCCCATGTCTTTGAGGACCATCTCAGAATGACCTTGCACAAGACCCGGAGCACTGACCATAAAATACCCTTAAACAAAATGGCCAAGGAAATTCTGGAACGGTATCAAGGGACAGTATATGAACCCATTCCCAGAATATCCGGACAAAAATTCAATGAGTATATCAAGGAATGTTGTGAGCGTGTCGGAATCGATGAGCTGATATGCACCACCCGATATATTGGTCAACGCCGGGTAGACCAAACCCGACCGAAATACGAACTCATTACCAGTCACACCGCCCGAAAAACCTTTGTTACCAACAGCTTGATTTTAGGGATGAACGAACGGGTATTGAAAAATATCACCGGCCATAAGGATGATGCTTCCTTTAAACGCTATGTGGATATCGCCGAAAATTTTAAACAACGTGAAATGAGCAATACCTGGGACAAAATCTAATCATGCATAATTACTTATCAAATAATCAAATATCTATTTACTATGAACAATCAGAATGCAGTACTCTATGCCTTCTCCAAGCAAGATGTGGAGAAAATTATTGAATCCGTAATCGACAAAATCCGAAAAACGGAGCTCATTGGGGACACAAACATCGCTCCGGAAGAAGACCGGTTGACCCAAACGGAAGCGGCTGAAATGTTGGGCGTTTCGGTTCAATGCCTGATCAAATGGAAGAAGAAACAATTGGTGCCCTATTACCAAATCAATCGTTCCATTTTTTATTCTAAAAAGGAATTATTGGATTTGGCCCGGAACAATCCCAAACTCGTCAAACTTCCTAGAGATTAACCTAAAACCTCCCAAAGATGAACAAATCAAAAAAAGTTTTACAGCCTATGCGTTTTGTGGATGCCTATTGTGATTTCACACCGGTACAAAAGGATTTTATCATGTTGGTGCAACATTGGACCAGCAAACAAAAGGAAATCATCAATGATTTTACCATTGATCTCAAGCCCTACTTTCTGGCCAAGGGCCAGAAGTTGGAGGATATACGACAAGCCCACTATACTGAGCTGACCGATGACCTATTAAAATCCAAGGTGACCTTTAAGTATATGAAAGGGGATACCTTGTTTACAATGTACAACCTGTTCAGTCGGTGTACGGTGGACAAAAACCTGATTCTTTCGGTATCCATCGTGGATGAAGTATTGCCCCTATTTTATATCAACAAACTGGAAGAGGGTCACTTCCAGGACAATCGATTGGTTAAAGAACTGTTCCAGCAGAGTTATCCAGAGTATGACAAATACATTTCCTACTATCCCAAAACGTTTATTGATTTCCGGGAAAGCCAGTCCAAAAAACTGTTTGAAAAACTGTTGCAGTATCGCCGATTAAAAAAGTACTCGTTTGAGTTCGCCAAGGACGAATTGTATCTGATGTTGGGGTATGGCTATTTGCGGGATAAAAAAGAACCGACTTTGCCCCAGCAGCTTTTTAAGATCAAAGGACAGGAATTTGTACAAACGGCCTATATCGGTGTGGATGGTTGGAAAAACCTGCGGGCCAAACTCAACAAATGGTTGGAAGAGATTTCAGAAAGGGAAGATACCGGCATACAGGTGCTCAAAAAGGGAAAGAACTATTTTTCGACCCGAGGAAGACCTATTCGGAGCATCTTCATAAACGTGGAGTATGATGAAGAGTTGGCCGAACTGACGGAAGACCAACAAAAGGGATTCGATTATTTATTGTCCTATGGGTTGAGTACCAAACAAAGTTTCCGAATTGTGACCGACTTTGACCATTCCTCCATATTACATCGCATTTCAAACAGTGTGGTTGCCAAAAGGGACGCCCAAGGAAATCGGTATTATGGGGAATATCAACGTCCGGATCACCGTAGGATTGATAATGTACCTGGTTACATCTATGGAATCGTCTTCGGATATGGCAAAAAGTAGCCCTTAATGCAGCTTTTCGAGCAAAGATGTTAGGCAAGACCCAAAGGGTTTGACGGTATTTTGTGAAGAATAAGCAAGGTAAGGTTCAACCTCATTTCTTGAATTTTCCTACATTTATAGAAGTACATGCAAAAAATGTTACATACATCGATTAATTACTTAGTTCTTAGTATACACTATATTCCCTTTAGCAATACTAGTTATTTGGAGCATGGTTCGTTCACAAAACCAAGATGAAAATGTCGAAAAACACTTGTGCATTATGCAAAGAAAACCCAGCAGATAAGGCTAACACACACTATCTGACCGATGGTATTATTCGAAGCTGTTTAAACCAAGATGGAAGCGGAGAACGAGAGAAGGGTTTCTATTTTGACGTATCGAATAACAGTGCATTTGTTGAATTCAATTTCCAACGTGGAACTTCCATAGATAAACTTGAAGAATCGCTTGGTCGTCAAGCATCAGAAGAAGAAATAGATAAAGCCAAACAGATACCATTCTCAGTGGATCATGTTTTTTGCACACAGTGCGAAGCAAAATTCACTGAGATAGAAACCGCCTTTATTGACAATCTACTACCTCAATTTCGGAATGAGAATCTTAACGAAAGAGCAACAATCGAAATAGATGATAACAAATTATTTCGTCTTTTCTTTTACTTACAAATATGGCGAACTCATATCTGTGAAGAATCCATAGACCTGCCACAAGAAGTTGCTGAAAACCTAAGATTGTTTATTCTCAATTCAGACAATTATGACGTTCAAGACATTTCAATCTACCCTTTATCTGTAACATACCTAGAAACTACAGGTGGACAAGCAGAATACACTTCGAATTTTGTTGGATTCACAAATGACAAAAACCCATTTCTCATCTTTTTCAATGATTTCATAATTCAGTTTTATGAATCGCAAGAATCAGTACAATTCATTGCCATTCACGGACTTAATTCAGAAGAAGCCTATCAGGATTCCATAAATTGTAATGAGCAATCATTTGTTGTTCCAATAAGACATAATGCCGCTCGGAAAGAACTGCTCAATGCATTCATAACTGCGGAAAAGGTGAAACAAACAGTTGACTTCTATGCAAATGGATTTAGGCGACTATGGTTTTCCTTATTTGGACTGTTCCCACCAAATATGATAGTGCAAGAGTATATCAACACCTTGACTAATGGAGACTTTGATATTCTCAAGTATTCCAAAGAAAATATCGTTGAACTTACGACAAGATTTATTGAAAGAAAATTAAAATAAATACCGCCAACAATGTGTATAGTATATACCCTGCAGGATACGCACCATACACAAACCGTTACCGCCAATCCTAAAAATAAATGACGAATTAACTAATGGCACGGAAATACGACATTAACAATCCTTACGATCTCGACATAATGCGGTCGGATTACGACAATTACTCCGAAGAGGATTGGCAGGCATTCATTAACTTTACCCAGCTGCCTGAGAACAAGCGCCTGTTTACATTTGAGGATAGAGGTTGCCTTATACGAATGGCAAAGAAAGCAGGTCAATACTACCGGCCGGCCGATAGAGACATCCGCTGGGGGCTTGGCTTAGCAGATAAAATTGAACGTTTGATGGCTCAGGCTGATGCGAATGAAGATGCCGAAGAAGCCCTGGAGCACGATAATAAAATCAAAGCCCGGCATGTCACCTTTCGGGTGGCCTGGCACGATAATAAATGGGATGGCAGTATTTGCAAAGACCCTTTAAAGAATCGCTATTGCAGCGGTTTTCATTCCTTACTCTCAGAACGTTTGCGCAAGCGCAAAGAGAAAAATCTGGAACAGGAGTTGGCCTTCAAAGGTCAGCCTATTACAGAAGAATATGTGCCACCTTGCTTTTGGAGTGTCAACCTGTTTGGTAAGCATAGCATCGCCGTAAAACACGATAACCCTGCCGACCCAGGCTTAACCCTGATTGAAGAAGAGCTGCCAGCACAATCTATGTTTAGTTGGCCTTTTGCGGTTTCGTTTACACGAACCAAAGAGCAAGAAAGAGCCGATGGCGCCTATCCAAGAAACCTAGAGTCGGTGCGCATACCTAAGTTTAACAATGCCGTGCGCAAAGGTCAGTCGGTGGCTTTTATGTATGCCAAGTTCAGCAATCCGCTCACCGAAGAAGACCAGCAATACCTGGTGGTGGGTTGTGGCTTGGTGAAAGATAAGGGTGATTACCACTATTTCGGCCCAAAGGACTTAGTTGACAAAAAGAAAGTGAGCAAACCCAAGTTCCGGAATTTTCCGTCCATGAACTGGGCCATCCGCTATTCCTTTCAGGAGCCTAACTTACTGGTACGCATGCCCTATCATGAGTATCTGGATTATGTGAATCAGCAAGGCTTTGATGCAGAGGGCAAAGAACAATTGCTGAATAAAATCAAGGTTGCCATCACCGAGCCTGAACTCAACCACTGCTTTAAGTATGTAGCCATGGATGTGGATGACGATGAGGCCATTTTCATTCTAACTAAAATGCGCAAGCAGCTCATCGATTGCAAAGACGATGGCATTGTGCCACCTGCCGAAATGCATGACCGCATTGATGCCGTAGAGCAGTTGCTTTCTTTTTGCTGGAAAAAGCGCACCTACTTTCCTGGATTCTCCGCTATCTGCCGCAGCATTTTAAATTGGGATAAACAAGAGTTTTTGTTGGATGAGTTGATCGAAGAATTACAGCATAGCGAGCAGGATGAATATTTCGACACTTTCCTTGCATTGATTGAAAATCCGAATGGCAACAAAACCTATCGAAAGTATGCCGGATTGCTTAAAGATGTGAAAGAAGCACTGGAAGATAATTATGGCCTCAGTGAAGAGCAATTTTTGCATTTGTGCATGCTCAACCTGAAACCCTTTCAGTACAAACGAATTCTATCTGGTAAGCTCAAATTATCTGGCGATTGGAAGAAGACCATAGATGACGAGCGGGCCAGTCACAATCTGGATGAAATCTGCTCAAATCCCTATTTGCTGTACGAAGATTACCAAGCCTACGATGCTTTACTTGATCCGGTAACGGGTGAAGAGACCGACAGCCCGATTGACCTGTTCAAAATAGATGTAGCCTACTTCCCGGATACCCGCTTCGATATAGAACGTAAAGATTTGCAACGGCAAATACGCAACAACGACAAGCGAAGACTAAGAGCGTTGACCATTCGCTATCTGCGAACGCTAGAAAATACCGGCCATTGTTTTGTGGATGCAGAAGAATTGGAAAATGCGATGAAAGCCTATCCGCTGTTTTACAACATGGGTACAGAGTACCAGATTCCGGCTCATTTCTTCCATAGTCTGAAAGCCGATTACAAAATTCACTTTGAAGAAACCGAAGACAAGGTGAAAGTGATTTCGGAGAATGACACCAACTACTTTTACCTGTACGAAGTGTATAAAGCTGAAGGAGAAATCGAAAAAGTAATTCATCAGCTTATTCAAAACGAATCTTTAACGACCACCTATCCTGGCCTTGACGATTATATCAATACAAGTTGCGAGAAATTAGGCGGCAAACTGGGTGGTGCTTTTGAAGATAATTTATTCCGAAGCGAGCGACAGCAATTGTACGAGAACATTTACCGCAACAGGTTATTTGTATTGGCCGGAAATCCCGGTAGCGGCAAATCGTATGAGCTGTTGAACATCATTACAGAATGGAAGAAAAGAGGCGAAAAATATTTATTGCTTGCCCCAACAGGCAAAGCAGCTTTGCGGTTAAGAACAGATCCGGATTTCAAAGGCATTGAGGCGTTCACCATTGACAAGGTACTGGCAGACATCAGGACTAAGAAAATGACAATTCCTACCCTGCAAAGTTTCCAAAACATCATCATTGACGAAATGTCGATGGTTGACTTAATGAAGCTCCGAGATTTACTAAGGCTCATTAATGTAGAAGTGCCTTCCTTCAAACGATTGGTTCTGGTGGGCGATCCGCACCAATTACCCGCCATTGGATATGGAAAAGTGTTGAAAGATATTCTATATTTCTTAAGAACCAATACAGAGCATACTGATAAGTGTATTGAGTTACAAACCAATTGCAGACAGGAGTTGGCCGAAAGCCGCATATTGGATTTTGCCGAAGGCTTTATTCCCGATGGGGAAATTGATGCAGACTTGGTTTCAATTTTATCATCCGGTAAAACCGATATTTCAAAAGGATTTAGAATCCATTATTGGACCAACGAAGAAGAGCTTTACAGCCATGTTAATGAAGAATTTGACTGGTTGTGTTCAAACCTTGAAACTCCTTTGGTCGGTAATACCGATGAAAAACTAAACCAACTTTACGGATTACAGCAAACAGGCGAATTATCTCCAAAACAGGCTTATAATCTTGAAAACTTCCAGTTAATCACTCCTTATCGATCAGAGTATTTCGGTTCAGGACAAATCAATGATTATATTCAGCGATCTTACAAATCCAAACAGGAACTTGAATTAATCAATGACTGGTTTAAGCAATCAGATAAAATCATTCGCACCAAGAACTATTATGAAAAAGGCAAGCTCATCTTGTCCAATGGTTCTATTGGTTTGATTCGGGATGACAGCGAAACGCTTTTACATTTTCCTGAGCTTGATGACCCCATGCCGGTGTATGGTGAAAAGGGTATTAGAAGTACTGAATTGGAAGAGTTTGATTTGGCTTATGCCATCACGGTGCACAAAGCCCAAGGAAGCGGATTTAATCATTGCTTCTTCATCCTGCCCAAAAAACCGGGATTGCTTTCAAAGGAATTAATATACACGGCATTAACCCGCAGCAGGGAGTCCATCACCCTATTTGTGCAAGGTGATAAAGAAGAACCATTTGAAAAATCTGTTTTAGAAAAAGCCCGTTCGCGCTCATACACCGAAAGCAGAAGAACAACCCTGTTGCTCGATAAACCATATCGTTATTATGCACTGGAGGTAGATGGTGTTTTCATTGAATCGAGGGTGGAGCTATTGATCTATCAGGCACTAAAAGAGGCTCAAAAGGAATGCGGAGAAGATGAATTGAAATTCTTCTATGAGATAAAACCAACTGTGGACGATCAGCAACTGCCTATGAAAACAGATTTTACCTTAATCACCAAAAAAGGTATCTGGTATTGGGAGCATTTAGGACGGCTTGGAAATAAGAAGTACGAATGGACCTGGCACAACGTAAAAAAGAAAACGTATGATGAATATGGTTTGATGGACAGGCTCATAACTACTGATGAGCGAAACGGCATCAACCCGGATAAAATCAAAGAGATAATTGAAATCATTGTGAGCGATTTGGTAGAAACAGAAGATTCCACCAATAGATATTCGGAAAAACACTTTTCGTTAAGATAAAAGCACATGGCGGGAACATTGTGTATAAGCAATAATGGGTTCAGTGCTATTTTGAAATATAAAACTATAAATCAAAGGTCGGGGCTATCTGACAGTTCCGCGATATAAATCCGATACTTCTCCTTCAATTTACCATTACTCAGCCAGATTCACACTTCACTCATTCGGCCTTTCATCTTACCAACACATCATATACTTTAGGTGAAAAACCAACCCAATGATTTTGAGAAAAGCTATAGTTTCAATTTTTCTCCTTTTTATTTCGGTAGTCCAAGGACAAACCACCGAATATTCTGGAGTCATAAAAATAAAAGGGGAAAACGGTCCACTGCCAGGTGTTACTGTTTTACTCAAAGGAACCAAAATAGGTACACAAACCGATTTTGATGGCAACTTTACCATCAATGTGCCGGATTCCATTCAGGTTTTGTCTTTCCTATATGTTGGGTTTAAACCCCTGGAATATAGATTAAAGGAAGAAACCTTTATTGAAATCTTTATGAAGGAAGATTGCACCATCTGTTTTTTTGATGCGCAACAAATCGGTTTTTCTATTAAAAGTGGGGTCCTCAACGGTCCAGTAGGAGGACAGTTTGATTTTACCTTTCCGTCCTTTTGGGGCACACCCACCTTAAAAAGTGGTATTGGCTACCAAACCAATTTAAAGGATAATCGTTTATTAAATGCCTACGTTAACCTAGAACATCTGTTTGTGAATTGTGGATTCAACATGGATATCAATGCTACATTGCGAGACTTGGATTTTGATCAAACAATTGAATCCAAGACCAATAGTATTGAAGCCACTCTACATACTCGAGGATTGATGACCCATGTAGGGTTCAGCAATATTAGATACCTTAAAGACGATACCTTGATCTATTCTAATGGCCCATTAGTCGGCGTTGGAACTTGGTTGGGACCTCCGTTCTATGCTACTGTTAGTGCAAAAACGAGTATTTACAAATCGGTTAGCGAATACGAAGGGGAAATTAGACGTTCATTTAGGCGTATTTCAACTTTCCTCAGGTATTACAAGGTTGGTGCTTACAATGAAGTGACTTTAGGTGTGGGTATTAATTTTACCTATTATTTGCGGAAAAGACAGGAATAATAAGCCAACCTTTTGGCGTGTGTTTTTGTGTCAAAAACCATGACAAAAAGAAAAAGTAGCCCGAGGGCTACCCTAAAAACTTATAGATACTCATTAGGACTGCCAAGGCACCAATGAGCCAGTAGAGCACCGAAATCTTCGTGTCCATTGCGTCCAATTTGTGCATTATTTTTTCCATGTCAGTTTCAACTTTGGCATCAATAATACCCAAGATAGCCATTTTGTGTTTCTTTGGCAAGCTCTCTACCTGCTCTGCAAAATCCTTTGTTTTCATAATACATGATTTTAATTAAACAATCGTTTTGCGAACACCATGTGATAGGGAAATTTCAGCTCAAAAGGAAACGGAATAAATAAGTGGCCCTTGGGCCCTGGTTTATGCCGTAGTCTTTTGATGGGAATATTTCATGGGCGTACTTTGGTGAAAGGATTGGTGATAGTAGGTCTAATCAAACTTCGACTTAACTTAGTGAATTGAGAAAAGATGTTAGGCAAAACCAAAAGGTTTGGCGATATTTTGTGAAGAGCAAACAAAGTGATATTCATCTTTATTCATTGAATTTTCCTACATTTAAAAAATAAAATCAAATTCATCGTTTTTATTCCTTATTGGGTGTTTATAGATGTAATTGAACTCCCAACAATGAAGTTTTAAGTAATGTAAATATCTACTGTATACAGCGTATTTAGTTTTGCCAAGGCACAACCTAATCACTGAAAACCAAAAGAACTAATTTACACAAGCCTTCATAGAATTTTATACTATATTTTTTATTATGTAGTAAATAATAATACATTTGACCCTATATTCTAGAAAATATCAGAACTATGAACAATTCTGAACTAAAAAGAAACAGATTTAAGCGTGTAGCTTCTAAAAGGGTTGACAAGCTACTTTCAGGCATTCGTAGCTTATCTAAATGCTCAAACATCAACAATTATGAATACTCGGAGGACGATGTTCAAAAAATGATAAAAGCCATAAAAGACGAACTCAAAACTATGGAAACGCTTTACAAAAAGAACTTGAAAAACAACATTGACTCATTCAACTTTTAGAAATGAAAGAAATATTTAAAAGTCTTCTTGCGGCACACAAGCCAGAGCAAGTAAGAGAAGTGATAATGAAAATTGGCAAGGCAAAATATCGCTTTGAACCTGTCGGAAATAGAAAAAACAATCTTGCAACTATTAACATTGGAACAGACCCAGCTGCGGGAGTTACCGAGAGAATTACAAATGCAATTGATGCTATTTTAGAAAAAGAATGGGTTGAAAAAGAAGGACCAACAGATATTAAATCGCCAAGAAGAGCAAGTGAACTATGGTTTAATATAGAACAAGGAAAAATTTCCAAGATTTCGGACAGTAACGATGAAAGAATTAGATCACTTTCGCCAAAAGTGAAAGTAACACTTACAGACTCAGGTCAGAAAACCAAACCAACTATAGAAGTGAGAGATTTAGGAATTGGCCTAGAACCCGAGCAGTTTTCAAAAACTATTCTTGACCTAAACGGAAATAATAAAATTGGTAAGCTACACCTTATGGGTGCCTATGGACAAGGTGGATCAACTGCCCTTTCGTACAACGACCTTACAATTATTATTTCGAGACCATATTTTGGAGACAAAAGGAAAAAGCCAAAAGTGGCTTGGACAATTGTTCGAATTAATCCAGGTGATGTAAATAAAGATAAGCATGAATGGTACGAGTATATGGTAGACAAAGGAACTGGTCAACCATTCGTGACCGAGATTGATGACACGGATTTCGAGCCTGGCACATTAGTAAGGCATTTAATGATGGATTTGGGGAAATTCAAAGGAAACATGACTGCCCCGGGAACAGGGTTATGGTATTTAGCCCACAATTATCTATTTGACCCAATAATTCCGTTTACCATTTCAGATGAACGCGGTTCAAAACCAGTTAACAGAACAGTAACAGGTAATAATCGCCTATTAACCAATACTGACTTCTTGGATTATAGACAGGAAGTGCCATTAACGTTCAAGGATGGTAAAGTCATAATTTACTACTGGGTTTTAAATACAACAGGAGAAAACCCAAAAACTCGAATTAAAAATTACGTGCTTCCGTCTCAACCCATTGTAATTACTTTCAATGGACAAAAGCAAGGTGTAATCAGTAATACGTTAATCAAAAATGACCTCAAACTACCATTTCTTGACAACTACTTGATTGTTCAAATTGAGGCAGATAATATGGATAATGATTCCAAAAGGCAGCTTTTTAGCAGCACAAGGGAATCGCTTCGAGACACTTCGATTCTAGAAGAACTTAAAAAATTAACTCTAGACACTCTTGATGCAGATGATGAATTAAAGCGTCTTGACCGTGAAAGAAAGCAGCGTTACTTCACTCAAGAAGACACTTCTGCTCTAGACAATCTTAGAAAACGACTAGCGAAAAGAATAAACTCTTATCTTAAAAGTTCAGGAAGTGGTAGCTCAGTTACAGCAATGAAAACAAATGAGACCCATAATAGCGAAAAACTCCCTGAAATTCCTGTTGAAGACCCACCAACATTCTTTGAGATTGTTACACCTTCTCCAAAGGAAGTGTATCAGAATAAGAGCTTTGCAATAAAATTCAAAACAGATGCTCACCCAAGTTACTTCAACAAAACGGAGACCTTTGTCGCCTTTATTGAGCCTCAATCCTTTGGAATGTTCACAGGCACGGCAAGAGTAGTTGATGGATATGGTTTAGCTCATTTCAGAGTTTCCGAAGAAACTCAAATTGGAGATGATGGTCAAATTACTCTTGAACTCCGTCCACCAAGACAAAAATCCTTTAATTCTACAGTTGATGTGGTCGCAATTGAGCGGCCAGAAGATTCAAATCCAAAAGGTGATGGAGCTAATAAAACTCCAAATATCCAAGTGGAATTTGTTGATCGCAACAGTCAATGGTTTTCAGAAAATGAGTGGAACGACCAAAGTGTTGCACAGGTACTTGACGATCAAGACGGTGTAATCATTTATGTGTCTGCAGAGAATAAAAATTTAACCAAGTTGGTTGCGAGAGCACAACGTTATAGTGAAGAAGCAGTAGACAGTATTCAGAACAAATATCTCGAGCACATTTCTTTTTATGCTTTTATGGCTAACAAGGTAGAACCTTCAAAACTTTTTGAAAACGATGAAGAAAGTGTTTCAGTCGAACATCTTGAAAAACTACGAGATGAATATCTTAAAAATGCCAGTGAAACTGTTTGTGGTATGATTAATGACTTTTTTGAGCCCATTATAACTGAAAGCATTCAAAATGATAGCGTAATTACATGAAGGAATTAGAGTTTGTTACGCCATGGGCAAATAAAAGAAGTAGCGACCCTTTGCATTCGTTATGCTCCTATCTTGGTTCCTTTCCTCCAAGTTTGGCAAATTACTTTATCAAGTATTTTACTGATGAAGGTGATTTGGTTTACGACCCTTTCTCGGGGCGCGGAACTACACTACTAGAAGCGAGAATTTTAAATCGCAAATCAGTTGCCTCCGACTTAAATCCTATTGCCTTGGCTTTGAGCCATGCAAAATCTGTTAAGGCAGATATTAAAGAAATTCTCAGGCTAATTGATGAACTGGAAGAAAATTATGATTATCCCTTATTCCTGCCGGAAGCCAAAGCACAAGCAGATGAAATTCATTTAATTTTTCACCCTCGTACGTTGGCAGAACTTTGTTATTTAAAGCTTGTACTGAAAGAGCCCAAAACTGATGAAGAAAAGATTTTAGTTGGTACAATCCTGGGGATAATGCACGGTGGTGAAAGGAAAGATGGAACCTCAGGTTATCTGTCCATAAGTATGCCTAATACTTTTAGCATGTCTCCAGAGTACGTTAGACGATTCGTACAAACTAATCAATTGAATAGGGAGTATCGCAATACTTTTCAATTGCTCCGAGAAAAAATAATTAGAACCTTTGATAAGCATTCTTTTCCAAAAAACAGTAGTCTTGTCTATCGAAGCGATGCCAAAGTTGTTTCTAAAACTGATGAATTTAAAAAGTTAAAAAACAAGGTTGATTTAATCTTAACCTCGCCCCCATACCTGGGAATAATAAACTACGCTCGTCAAAATTGGATTCGCTCTTGGTTTTTGGATGCTAATCCTGAATTGATTTCAAACGAGCTTGATGATGATTTGAACCTCTTTGAATGGATAAAATTCTCAAAGGATACCGTTAGTCAGTTCAAGAATCTCCTCAAACCTGATGGTGTTGCAGTATTTGTCATTGGTGATGTTGCAAAATCAAAAAATAGTGTAATTCCGCTTGCCCGTGAATTTGCTATAATGATTAAAGAAAATCAACTGTTTAAAAACGTTTGGATTTTCTCTGATTACATACAGGGAGTTGACAAGACTACTCGAATTTGGGGTGAAACTAAGGGTAAGGCAACTGCTACAGATCGAATTGTAATACTCTCGGACATTAATCCTTTTAAGGATAACCACAGATTAAATGGCAAATCTGACTTGACTTATGATCTAATTAAAGAAAGTACAAAACACTTCATGGGTGATCGGCTATGAGAGGAAAATCAAGACTATTAATACTCGATGATTGGTATGAAGAGTTTATGCCTGGCACCTATATAGAAGATGACCTTGAAAAGACCATCTTATCTAAGGCTGACGATGTATTTCCTGACTATTATATGCTGCCGCTAAAACAAACAATATATTATGATGGTGAGAGTAGTGATCCCGATTTATGTTTAATAAAAAAGGATTATAGCGTTTGGTATGTGGTTGAGGTTGAATTAGCCAAAAAACCTTTTAAAGGACACACTGAAAAACAAATCAGAGTTTTTAGTCATGGAAGATACAACGCCCGTGCCATTAGTAAGTATTTAGTGGGCAAAAAACCTTCACTTGATCAAGCCAAGCTAGAAAACCTCATACGAGCTGATCCACCCAAGGTTCTAGTAATGGTAAATGAGTATCCGAAGTGGGCTGATGACCTTATGACTTACCCAAGAACCGGAATTATGGTTTTTGCTTTGTACGATCATCCAGAAGGAGTGGAGGCATATCGGCTGGACGGGCAATATCCAGTGTTCGAAACAGGTAGATCAAGATGCAGTTTCCCTAAGCACCCCGCCAATACACTAATAGTTGAAAAAGGTACATTACTTACAATAAAGCATAAGCAACGACTTATAATCTATTATGATGGAAGGAAGACTTTATGGGAAAGACAAAACCATGGTCCTAGAACTATTTTAATCCCAGTTGGCCGCAATCCCCTAAATGTCCGCAAACAATACTTTCTTATTAAATCAGACAATGAGGAATACTTCTTAAAAGAGAATTGACTATGGAAAATCTAGAATTAACATTTACTGCGAACATAGCCGAATCATACAAACGATTATCATATAAACTTTGGTATGCACTTTCGGAATTCGTTGATAATTCAACACAGGCGTATATAAATCATAAAGATCAACTCAGTTCCGTCTTGAAAGAAGAAGGAAATAAACTATTCGTAGACATTCTTTATCACAGAGGTAACGACTTATCAGAAGATTATTTTAGGATTGAGGACAATTCTATTGGAATGGACGAATCTGTGCTGAGAAGGGCATTCAACGCTGGCCAAAAACCTGACAATGATAAAGGCAGAAGCAAGTATGGTCTTGGAATGAAAACAGCATCATTTTGGTTGGGAGATACATGGACTGTTGAAACAAGCATGCTAGGTGTCGGCAAAAAGTATTTCATTAAGGTAAACATTGCTGATATTAGCGGAGGAAGTATAAAACTTGATATTGAGCAAAAGGATATTGAGCCTGAAAAACATTTCACAATCATTACCATTAAAAATTTGCACAAGAGATTTGTAGGGCAAACAATAGGAAAAGTGAAATCATATCTTTCCTCAATTTATAGATATGATATAATGTCAAATGAAATTGAAATCTATTGGAATTCTGAGCCATTAGAATGGTTGCCTATTGAAGATTTGCTTCTACAGAATTTTGAAGGAGATACTATAAAAAAAGAATTTCATTTCGAAGTTAATGGAAAGTCTGTTAAAGGTTGGGCAGGTATTTTGGAGAAAGGAGGAAGAGGAAAAGCTGGGTTCGCTTTGGTTCAGAACAACAGAGTAATTAATCCAAATTACAGGCCTGATTTAATTTTTGGAGATCAAGAAGGCGGACGAAATGATTTGGTTAATCAGCGAATGGTAGGCGAATTATTTATTGATGATTTTGATGTAAGCCACACAAAGGACCAAATCCTTTGGACGGGTGAGGAAGAGGAAATCGTTGAAGAAACTTTAGTTGAAGAACTCAGTGAAATAAAGCGAATCGCATCTACCCGCAGAGTAAAAGTTATTGATGGCTACCCTGGCGCATCAGATGTTTTGATTGGCTTTGAAGAAATTTCAAAAGAATTAGAAAGCCCTGAGGCATCTGATCTTTTAGAAAACATTGAAATTCCTCCTGAGGAAGCTTTAGCAGATTCAAATGAATATCTACTTCAAGCAATAGTTAAAAGAATAAGCGAACCGGTAATTATTAATTTGAATGAACTAACGATTAAGCTTTATACTGATGAAGACATGTCGCCATATGATCCATATATTCTTGCCGATTCTTCAAAGAAAATTGAGGATGGAAGAACATTAATAATCTTGGTGTTTAACCCAAATCATCCACATTGGAAAGATATTGAATCCCAAAACAAAGAAAACGGTGTAGCGATTTTTATCCGACAAGTTGTATTCGATGGTGTGGCTGAATGGAAGGCTTACCAAAAAACCGGAAAGTTAAATCATGATACAATAAAGTTTATAAAGGACAATTTATTGAGAATACCATTTGAAATTGAAAATAATCACAATTAAGGGAATTATAGTGGTTGATTTTAAATTAATAGGCAAAATGCCTGAGTTATATACAATTGTAATTCACAAAGCTACCTGGCATCCAAAAATTTCAAAATAGTGAAGGTCAACATAGCTTTCCAATTTTTTGAGGAAGATGGTAAGCAAATAATATGTGTTTGAAAAATAAAGATGGGTAAATTGAATATTTTACTGCTCCCGTATTACATCCAGTAACGGGCAAAATCTTAAATGAAATAACATTGATGCTCCGTCATAATTAATCCGGTTTTACTTTGCACGAAATTCCATTTGATCAATTGTACGTATATTGAAAATAAAGTAAATAGCTCAGCAACATTTAACAACATCATCCCATGAATGATATAGAAGAAATCATCAATGCTTTGATACAATTCCGGAATGAAAGGAATTGGGAACAATTCCATAACCCAAAGGACCTGGCTGTTGCACTTAATATTGAAGCCGGTGAGCTTTTGGAAAACTTTCTCTGGAAATCCTCGGAGCAAGCGGAAAAGGAAAAGGTTAAAGAAGAGCTTGCTGATGTTATTGCCTATGCTTTGTTATTAGCTGAAAAATATGGTTTTGATGTAAAAGAAATCTTATTGGAGAAAATTGAAAAAAACGCAAAAAAATATCCTATAGACAAAGCAAAGGGCACTGCCAAGAAATATACTGATCTATGATTGTTTACCATAAGACCAAAGAAGATTTCAGTAATGATATTTTGACAAACGATATTGGTACAATTATATCCAATCAGATTATTTCAAAAACAGGGCATAAGGTAGCCCCTAATGAAATCAGGTCATTTGAAAATTCATTGAGCTACATGGAAAGGGTTGTAAGGGACCCGGATATTCCAGAGGATTCTGGAATATCCATAGAATATCATCTTCCTCAAACCTCAAAACGTGTTGATTTTATTATTACAGGAAAAGATGGAGCTCAAGAGAATGTCATTATCATTGAACTTAAGCAATGGGACTATGCAGAAACGACCTCAAAAGATGGTATTGTAAAAACAAGGTTTCAGTTTGGGGAGTCAGAAACCAGCCACCCTTCTTACCAAGCCTGGTCCTATGCTGCTCTATTATCCTCCTTCAATGCAACGGTAGATGAAGAATCAATCGCATTATATCCTTGTGCCTATTTACACAATTATACTCCAGATAATAACATCACAAGTGATTTTTATTCCTTTTACACGGAGAAAGCCCCCCTATTTCTTAAACCAGATGCAATCAAATTAAGGACATTCATTAAGAAATATATCAAACAAGGGGATGATTCCAATATCATGTTCCGCATTGATAATGGTAAAATCAAACCGACAAAAAGTCTAGCGGACAGTTTACGCCAAATGATCAAAGGTCATAAAGAATTTATTATGATCGACGATCAAAAAGTGGTTTACGAAACCGCATTGGATTTAGCCTTGAAATCCCATGAAAAGAACAAAAATGTTCTCATTGTAGAAGGTGGCCCTGGTACCGGAAAGTCCGTAGTGGCCATCAATTTGCTCGTTGAGCTAAACCGAAGAGGGAAAATGTCCCAATATGTCACAAAAACTTCTGCACCTCGGGACGTCTATTTTGAAAAGTTAAAAGGGCAAAAAAGGATGGCAGAATTAAAATCCCTGTTTGTTGGTTCAGGGACCTTTATCAAAGCTCCTGAAAATATCATTAATACATTGATTGTTGATGAGGCCCATCGACTTACAGAAAAAACAGGATTTCTGAAAAGAGGAGATAATCAAATTAAAGAAATTTTAAAGTCTTCACTGTCGTCAATTTTTTTCATTGATGAAGACCAACGTGTATCAGTGGACGATTATGGCGAAATATATGTGATTGAAGAATTGGCCAAGGAATTGGGCCTTAACGTGCATAAACAAACTTTGGAATCCCAATTTAGGTGCAACGGCTCGGACGGTTATTTAGCATGGCTGGATAATGCCCTTCAAATAAAAGAAACTGCAAATTACGATTTGAGCTCCTTGGATTACGAATTTGATTTTAGGGTTTATGATGATCCCAAAAAACTGCAGGAAGCCATTTATGCAAAAAATGAAATAAACAACAAAGCAAGACTGGTCGCTGGCTATTGTTGGCCATGGGCCAGTAAAAAAGACCCCAAAACATTTGATTTCAAAAAAGAGGAATTTGGATTCGACATGCGTTGGAATATGACTGATTATGGAGGCAAATGGATAATCGACCCCAATTCAGTTTCAGAAATTGGATGTATTCATACCGCCCAAGGATTGGAGGTTGACTATATTGGTGTAATCATTGGGAATGATTTGATTGTCAGGAACGATGAAGTCTTGGTCAATCCAAAAGCAAGGGATAGTGGTGACCGAACGGTTTTTGGATGGAAAAAAGGTATTAAAGAGGACCCCAAGTATTGGAAGCCCCTATTAAAAACTATAATTAAAAATACCTATCGCACATTGATGACAAGGGGCATGAAGGGATGTTATATTTATTGTACAGATGTAGAAACCTCGGATTACTTTAAAAGATATACCCGAATAAATCAAAACGCCTAAATCTCATTTTAACGATTATTATGGCATATTACTGGGCAAAATTCAAAAATATTGACAACCAACTTTACCGCTTCGATACAAGAATATATCTTCAAAATGTAGATGAAGTTTTGGAATCTGACATTTGTATTGGAGCCATTGTAGGGAAAAATCCGGGGAGTGCCATTCCTATTGATATGAATAAAGAGAGGTTTAGTGAAATCACATTAAACAACGATAAATTATTACCCACAATTAGGAACTTACTCTTGAAAAGTTGTAATCAAACTACAGGCAGAATATACATTCAAGTTTTGAACTTGTTTTACTTGTGCAATCCTGATTTGAATGAAGCTATCAAAAACCTAGAGAACAACATGAATCCTGAAACATGTTATTCCGAAAAGAACAAATTCCCCTGGATTTGGTTTGTATGGGGTGGGCATCATGAAAAGTTATCCATACATAAAAGTCGATTCAAAACAGTAAAGTCTAATAGATTCTTTTATTTAAACAACAAAACCAAAAAAATTGAAGAAGGATTTCCTTCAGATTGGGTGTGTGCTAGACATACACAAGGATTGAAACATGATTTGGTTTTACCCTATTTAAAAAGCCTTTTTAAATAAAGAGACTGTTTTGATGCAAAAAATACAGGGGTCCTTTGCCATTAATACTTTTCCTCAATAAACTCCATAAACTGTTTATAGGTCTTTTCCTGTTTGGGCATGTTCATTTCCTTGGCCAAGAGCTCCAAAGCCTGTCGAACCACATCCCCATGGGAAATACGACCCGCAGCTGGATTGGTCAGTTCCTGTATCTTTTGGATTTTGTCCAGCAACACCTTGGTGGATAGATCATGCCGTATAGAAAAGGTATACTGGGTTTCCGGTTTGCCGGGTCGTCCGGGTTTAGCTTTCACTTCCTTGGTCGGGTTGGTATTTTTGGAAGGTTTCTTCCCTCCTTGATTGTTTTCTGGCAACAAATCTTTTAATGACATATCTAGTTGAATTTTTTAATTTTTCGTAGGACCTCCTCTCCCAAACTGGCATAATCCATCGCGCCCGAACTTCGGTTGTCGTATTCAAAAATGGTCATGCGGTTGTCCTTATGCTGGGAATTTTCAATGGCTGTGTTCTTTCGAATCCGGGTCTTGAACAAGGCAGCATCCCATTCATTTACCTTGAAATCCTTTTCAATGCTCTTGCTGATTTTTAAGCGAGGATCAAAATGGGTGATCAAAATGCCTAGCAAGGTCAAATTAGGATTCAATTGGCTTTCCCGAATCCCATTGATGAACTCCACCATAATACTCACCCCATCCATACTGAATTGCGTCGCCTGCACCGGCACGATCACATAATCCGATGCGGTCAGGGCATTCACGGTGACCAGATTCATATCCGGGGGACAATCCAAGAAGATGTAATCGTACTTCGTTTTGAACTGCCTAATGGCCTTCTTTAAAATAGTCTCCCGTGCCAATACCCCTTGGATCACCAAATCGATCCCCGCAAAATCAATGGAGCTCGGAATCAGATCCAGGTTCTTTCGCACGTTCAGGATGTCAAAGGGCCTTTTCAGAAACAGGTCATTGATGGTCGTTTGAGGACTTTCAATCCCTAAGTTCTTGGTCAAATTGGCCTGCTTATCACAATCAATGACCAAGACCTTATGCTTTTTGGCCGCGTAGGCCGCAAGGTTCAGGCAAGTGGTGGTCTTGGCCACCCCTCCCTTTTGGTTGCTCAATGCTATTATTTTCATAAATATACTATGGTATCATAATATTTGCAATAGAATATTATTCCTACATAGGAATCTCATTGACAAACATAATTTTTTGGTTCGAGTAAAATAGGTTCAAGTCCTCCTTGATCGTAGCGATGCGTTTGACATCCAATTGCTCCAAATCCTCATAGGCAGCATTTAAAATCCCGACATGTAAGGTATCCTCTTCGGGCACCAATAGGATGAATACGTCCTGGTTGTATTCCAGGCAACGCAGGCCCAAATAGGCCAGTAGTCCCGCATAGAGTTTGGTTTCAAAAAGGTGTTTGACCTTTTCACTGATGGAAATACCAATATTTCCAAAGGGATGGAAAACCACGGGGGTATCCGATGTAGACATCTGTTTCATTTTGACGAGTATTAAAGATTATTTGATATAGATGTAATATGTGCAATAGAATATTCAGCTGTAATATGTTATGTGTCAAAAGACAGCTTGACCTTGTGTGCATCATCCAGTACAAGCTTGGCCTCAAAGGCCTTTCCAGCTTTGCTTTTAAAACCTTTCAATTTCTTGGTTGCACCGGTGGAGATGAGTTGGACCAACTGCGAATCTGTCAACTTCTTGTTACAATGGCTCATCCAAACCGTAAAATCACATTGGGGATCCTGGTTCCATTGAGAGCAGTAAAAAGATTTCTTACCCTTTCGGATGTCTCCTGTTTGGCATTTGGGACATGAACCAAAGCTTTGGTTTCGCAATTGCTCTTCCGGGGTTTGCAGCTGTGCCACTTTTTGAGCAGCAGCAACCACCTGGGGAAACACATTCCGGACATATGTGGTGATGTTATCCATGAATGCTTCATAGGCCAATTCATTTCGCTCCACCCGTTTCAATTGGTATTCCCATTCCCCGGTCAGTTCCGGAGAAGCCACCGAAAGATTTCTCAGGGATTCAATAAATGCAATCCCTATTTCAGAAGGAATTAATTTGGATTTTTCTCGAGTGATATACACCCTTTTGATTAAGGTTTCAATGATGGAAGCTCGCGTGGCTGGGGTTCCCAATCCTCTATCCTTTAAACTTTCCCGAAGGCTTTTATCGGCAACGAACTGCCCGGCTGTTTCCATGGCACCCAAGAGGGAACTTTCCGAAAACAACGGTTTGGGTTTGGTCACCCCTTCATGGATGAAACCCTCCAAAATGGGAAGTTTTGTGTCTTTGGGGATATCGGGAAGGGTAATTTCTTGATCTGCTGCAGGGGATAATAAGCGCCATCCCTTGGTAGTGATTTGGGTACAGGATGCCGAAAACGAATGGTCTTGAATTTGTGTACTTAGTTTTCGTTGCGCCTTGATACAATCCGAAAGAAAGCTTTGATAAAACCGCTGTACGATCAACAGAAAAACGGATTTTTCGATGGCCCCTAAAACGGCTAAATCTATGGATGTACCCGTAGGGATAATGGCATAATGGTCGGAAATCTTGCCATCATTGAACACCAGATTTTCTGCAATATTCGCAATACACGCAATAGTCAAAGTGTCCGTTTGAGTTCCGTTAAATTCCAAAGAGGGCAAGCTGGAAAACACATTGGAAACATCCTCCTTTTGATTGTTGGCCAAATATTGGCTATCCGTTCTGGGATAGCTGATGAGCTTATGCTTTTCATACAGCGCTTGGGCAGCATCCAGAGTTTGTTGTGCGGTAAACCTATGTACTTTATTGGCTGTTCGTTGCAGGGTGGTCAGGTCATACAGTAATGGCGGTTTTTCCTTTACTTCCTTGTCCTCTTTATGGATGGCAACCGTTTGTCCCACCAGCCCATCCAAAAGTTGTTCCGCCTCGGCCCTGTCCTGAAATTTGGTCTCACAAGAAAGCGTAAAGGAATCCTGACCATGTTCCAGGTTGATTTTAGGAACATAAAACGGTTTGGATTGAAACCCCTGGTTTTCCAAGTATCGATCTACGATCAACCGCAAGGTGGCCGTTTGCACCCGACCGATGGATAAGGGCTTACTTTTCCCACTGGCCACGGTATACCCTTGGGTAAAATTGATACCGACCAACCAATCCGCCTCACTTCGTGCCTTGGCTGCAAAATAGAGTCGGTCAAATTCAGAAATCGGCCGAAGTTCGGACAATCCCTTTTTGATGGTAGCTACAGTCAAATCAGAGATCCATAATCGTTTGATGGGCATTTGCTTTGGGGGATGGACCAGTTGGAGGATATACCGAAAAATGAGTTCCCCTTCCCGACCCGCATCGGTGGCCACGATAATTTCGTTCGCATTTTGAAAAAGCGATTGAATGAC
Source organism: Flagellimonas beolgyonensis (assembly GCF_003992615.1). GTDB lineage: Bacteria > Bacteroidota > Bacteroidia > Flavobacteriales > Flavobacteriaceae > Flagellimonas > Flagellimonas beolgyonensis. The sequence continues at coordinate 206,862 of NZ_RZMY01000017.1, read as the reverse complement.
CTTGAACTGCTTTTGGATTCCGGGGTCATCAGCAACCTGCAATTTAAAAGCATGAGGAATGAGGGGAAGATGGTCCAAGGACCAGTTTTTGAAACCATAGGCTTCCGGCATCGAAAGACCTACGAGATGTCCCAGTGCCCAGGTAACCTGGTACCCGTTGCCCTCCAGATAGCCATCTTTGCGAAGGTAAGCACCAACAACAGATGCAATGGTACGGGCAACACTGGGCTTTTCAGCCAGTATTGTTTTCATGGTGACGAGTAAATATGATTATTTGATAGCAACAATATACAAAATATATTCAATAGAATATTATATATATTGTAGTATTAGGAGCCCCTAGAGCCGTTGGCTTCCCCATAAAGGGAATTAGTCGCCCCGTCGATGCCCATCCAAATGCGGACAACCTGGACACCACCGGTTTTTGGAAGCATACCAACCTAAGTAGGTTTGCGACCGTATCTTAAAATCGTGGAGGGCTCCCTTGGGGATACCCGATTTTCAGAAAAAACAGGGCAGTGTCCAAAGGGTAGTACGCTACATTTGCCGTCGATGGCAGGTTCCCTTATGGGAAGAAGAAAGCCAATATCATTATGCCTCGCTGTCTTTTAGCGAAGGTCTTTGCCCTGTCCGGCAAAGATGGCCACCTCTTGGGCTGAGAGTTAAAAAGAAGTGTTCCATTTCTCAATTTAAAAAAAACTTCAACCATGCATTCATAAAACAAAATGCCGTCCAAAAGGCTTACTTGGACGGCACTCGTCATTAAAAAAATAATAAATTTTCTTGTCCCTATTTATTTAGCAAAAATGGAGAATAATCCCCACCATACTTTTTAAGCATTTTACTTTGAAAAGAAATGATTTTGTCATTTTCTACAATTAAAGGCAAAGTAATTTGATCATTACAGATAATAAAAAAGACCTGCTCATAGTGCGAATAATATTTTTCATATTGTTCAATGCTTTTCACATCGGATTTTTTGGCCTCTTCAAAAGTCAGCAAGTCATAGTCAAAATCACATCCTTTGTCCAATAGGCCCCTAATCTCTTTAAAATATTCTTTGAAAAAAATTAAATAATCAGGGTTGGACTTAACTTCCGTTCCTAAATCTAAATATTCTTCAATTTTTCCAACATCCCCGGAAACAATAATGTCATCCACAAATCTTTTAACCATGGTATTCGTCTGATTTGCACTACACCCTACTGTTAGAGTATATACGAAGAAAAAAATAAAATGTGTCATTGATTTCATATTAACATCCTTTATTGGTTTCAGGAGCGGCTCCTCCATTTTTATTGATAGGTTGACTTGAAGTTGAAGTTCGATTCAACAAATACTTCCCTAAAGTACCAGGATTAGATCCTCCTCCAAATGTCCATGAACCGTAGGCATCTGGTAAATTTAACCCTGCTTTATTACCTACTCCAATCGCGAAGTCAGTACAATTATAGGTATTCAAATCATAAGAACTTTGATAATTTTTTGCATAATTTAATATGTTGCCAAGCTTGGCTCCTGTGACTGTTGATGAAATACTTACGGTGTAGGGGTCTTTTCCATCATCACCCATTTTACTTGGGGAAGAGGTGCCAAACAGAGGCTTGATGTCATCACTGACAGGATAAAATCCGAATGTGGCAATATTACTTCCTTGCTGGATAGAAACGAAAGTATGTCCAACATATGATCCGACATGAGTATCTCCAGACCCCGGGTTTGGTTCGTTAACATATACTGTTATAGTAGCGCCTTGACTAGTCGTAAAGCATTCCAAATAATCATTCATATCATTGATTGGATTATCCGGGGAAAATGTAACCAGAATATCACCTGTGGGCGTCGTGGTTGTTCCGCCATCTCCAAAACCTGGTTCATTACCACCAATTTCGCCTCCACCGGAAGAACCCGACCCTGATCCAGACCCTCCAGTTCCACCGGACCCTCCATCCAAGGATTCATCCACATAAGTGGTACTATAATTGTTGGTTGTGGTTCCGCCACCTCCACTGCAACTCGAGGATATGTTCAATTCATAAACAAAAGAAGAGGCATTGCACTCACCTGGTGCATGGGAGTAACCAAAACTGCAGGTCCATCCTTCTGAAATTACTGGTTCACATTTTGCTGTGACATTACCAGTATTCAAAATGTCATCCAAATTTTTAAAATTTTGCTCAACAACTTGAACACTTCCCTGGTAGGGCTTTAAGGGATCAATTAACCAGTCAAAATTATCAGGCCTATACTCCAAAAGATGCCCCCTTACCAACTTTCCATTGGGGTTTGCAAATAGGACAAGGTTGTACAATGATCCTTCACTATTATTTTCAGGAATTGCTTGAATGGTATAGGAAGTTCCATGTTTCTTTGTAATCTTGACGATATTCGATTTAGCCAAAATATATGTGTCCTTCTGTTTTTTGCCGGATTCATCAATTTGATTGCCCTGAAACATGGACATGATTTCGTCGTGATGGGGGTCAAGTTTTAATTCTGATGACAATGTTTCCAACGAAATTTTTGAAGCAGAATAATTTGGATCTTGATTCTCAATTTGGTCCAAATCATTAAGGGGTTCTTCTTGACAGCCGACCAACAGCATCAGGGAGATAGAAAAATAAATGATAGTTTTTAGTGTTTTGATCATTTTTAGAAAGGTTTTAATGTTTCCTGCCAATTTCGGAACACAAAAGGAAGCTAAACTCCAAAAAATGTAGGAACCTTAATATTTCGGACCTTTTTAAAGATGTATAGACTTTCTAAATTCATTGGGTGTTTTGCCTGTATGTTTTTTAAACGCGGCAAAAAAGCTTGACTTTGAATTGAATCCCGCTTCAAGACCTATGGCAACATTCGTGTATTTATGAAAATCCTTGTTGCCCAGCATTTTTTTTGATTCTTCGACTCTTAGGTAGTTTATTAAATCATTGAATCCATTTTTTGAATATCGCCCCATAAGTTGAGATAAATAGCCCGGGCTAATGTCAAATAATTTTGCGACACTTGATAAAGTTAGATTGGGGTTCAAATACAATTTAGAAGTTTGAATTTCATTTTCAATTTTTTCGAAAGTGTCATAACCCCCTCTTTCTATATGTGGAATCGATATCGCATTATTTGAATTTAACTCTCTAATTCTGGCTCGTTCATTCAATGTTCTTATATCAACCAGTGACTTTTGACCAATGAAGTAGATTAAAATAGAAATTCCTATCCATAACGGATAATAGGCCTCAAGACCTGTTTGATCTCCTAGCCTAAAAGTGAATGTGACTATGACCCAAAAAAGAATAAGTATGGCGCCAATGTAAATGGTCTTTATAATCCAACCTGTCCTTACCTTATGGTCAATTTGGTCTTTGCCTCTTCTATAATTTTGCAAATGATACAATACCAAGCCAATCAGCATGATGTTAAAAACTATTGTACCCAGCTCGACATATACATGGTATTTATATTCATGATTTATGCCAGACCAATACTGATAAATTGTTGCTAAAAAAAATGGAGCAAATACTACAATTGACCATTTTAATTTTAATGAAATCAATTTGGTTAGGAAAATAAAAAAGAAGGGTATTATTAATAATTCAAATTGAACATATAGAAGGTCAGGAATTGAAATGTTGTAAACATCCCTTATCCAATATTGCAAATTGCTTAAGCTCAAAGACAAAACAGTCAATGCCAAAAACAGGGTTGCCTTATGACGAAAATTGGGGTTGATGATGGCTGTTATTGCAAAAACCAAACCATAAACAATACCAGAAAAAATAATTGTGTTGAATAAGTTGAAATTCAATTGAGGAGTGTGTTGTTGAAAAAAATTAAGTTAATGGTATATTCCAACAAATATAAATGTCAGATTTTTCAACTACAAATAGTGGTGTTATTTTTTCATGTAACAGTAAAACTCCCCGCCAAACTATCGCATACAGCATCGTGGTTAATTCATTTTCTAAATCAATCCTATTTATACAGAATAAACTTTTAGTAGAATACCCCTAAGCCTAGCAAAATATTTCAAGCAAAGATATGAAACAGGACTTAAAGGGTTTGACGCTATTTTGAGAAGGACAACAGAGGTAAGGTTCGTTGTTTACTCTTCCCAATCCGCATTCAAAGCCATATGTGCGGCCATTATAAAAATAATTTTTTAATCTCGTTCAGAAAGAATCTTCCAGTTATGACGAAATTCAGTTGGCACATATCTTTTCCAATCCTTAATATTCCCAATTATTTCAAAATCATCTTCATCAAAACCTCTTGAAGAAAAGCCATTCGCTTCTAAAAATAATTCTTCTATTTCCATAATTTGTTTCCCAAAGATAAATAAATTCCATCTCTAATATAAGATATATATACAATATTATATTGCTTTTATTATCAATATAAAGTGTTATATTTCAATGCAATAGCATTCACTAGTAGCCCTTAAAGAGGTTGTGCTTCCCCCTCTGGGGAGTTAGTCGCCCCGTCGATGCCATACCCATTGCCTGCTGCTTGGACACAACGGGTTTTTGGGAGCTTGCGACCCTGCCTTAAAATCGTGGTGGGTTCCCCTGAAGGTGGGATACCCGATTTTCAGGAAAAACATGGAAGTGGCCACAATGCTGCAGGCTACATTTGCTGTCGATGGGAGGCTCCCCCGTGGGGATCCAGAAGCCAACACATACATGCCCCGCACCCGTTCAAGTGATGGTCTTTGCCCTGTCCGGCAAAGATGGCCATGGCCACCCCTTGGGCCGAACGTCAAGAAAGGGGGCGGTTCCTATTTGTAGACATTTTCGTTCCAGGAAAAAACCGATATCCGGGAACGGCCACAAAATTTTGTAGATGTTTAGGGCTGCCGGCGCGAGCTGCAGCCTGGTTCCGGAAGCACTTTTTGTAGACAAAACAAAGGACTTAACGAAGCGGAAATACTGTTTTTCGGACTTTCCCTATAATTATATCTTCAGGTATAAATCCAAAAAAACGAGAATCAATAGAGGTAGTTCGATTATCACCCATTACAAAAAGATAATTCCTTTTAAACTGGTAGTGTTCAATCTGATGCCCATTTACATAATATTTCCCATCAATCTCCTCAATTATCTCGTTTTCATAATTGAGAATTGTATTTCTATAAATTTTATAGTAAAAAGGGGTAAGTGTAATTATCATACTCTTTTTTGGAACTACAAAAGGACCCATTTGAATTGATGTCCAGCTATTGTCATCCACTTCGGCGAAAACATTTCTTTTAGGATTTTGATATCCTTCAACTATTGCTGATTTTTCAATAAAACCTGAGCTCTTTAAAACCTCAATTTCCTCATTTGTAAATAAGCCAATAATTCTTCTTGACTTATCCAGAACAAGAAATCTATATCTGCTGAATCCTTTTGAGTCTGTATAGGAAAAAAACTTTTGAAGGTCAGATACTTCCAAAAAGTGCCTGTTCTTCGACAATGGTGGTTCTAAAATACCTTTTCCGTTAATAAAAACATTCCCCATCGAAATTAGTAAAGTATCTCCCCTAATTGCTATACAACGCTTGACAATATTGAACTTGTTTGATATTTCTAATATAAGAACATCATTACGTTCAAGCTGATCAGTGCCCTTTAATCTTCTAGTTGGATAATGTTCCAATTGTTTATTAATCTTCCGACTAAATTCATTTTTGAATATTAGACCAAGCCATGGAAACTGGGAAAGTCTTTGAGGAACAATGGGTCCAATTGCCAATTTATTCACCAATACATAATCTCCTGGATAAATTGTATTTTCCATTGAATTAGTTGGCACATAATATATATCTGCAACAAATAATTTGAAACAAAAAGCCAGGATGAAAAAGTAAATTGAAAAACCAAAGAGGAAAAAACCAACTTTATATGATTTCGCCCTCATTAACCTGAATACTAATATTTTAAGAAAAATAAAAAAGCTTACAATTCCAATAAATAACCAAATTGGGTAATAGAGTATTAGCAACACTAAGCTTATTATCAATAATAAATTTTTTATATATATTAAGAATCTATTGGATAAAAAATATGATTTTTCCTTAATCATAGTTCAGCTTTTTTGTTATTTGATTGTAATTTAAGTTTTAAACTATTACAAAGGAGTAAAATTATCCATCTTAGAATGTCATTATTACGAAAAATACGGGTGTTAAATATATTCTACCTGAACTATTTTGGAATTAGCTTTATAATAACAATCATTTACCAATATTTGGTTGTATTGAATGGATACAATGCTATATTTCAATTAATTGGAATTAAAACCTTTTTGGTACCCATTATTTTTCTCATCCAACTTGAAAGAAAAAAAAATGAATTCCTATATTTTAAAAACTTAGGTTTTTCAAAATTCAGTTTAGGAGTTTGGGCCTACATTATAGACATACTTATTTCAACATTAATGTGTTTGTTTATATTACTTTTTACATGAGTCATCGTTTAGAAGTTGATAGCGTAATTTTGGAATTCAATAACAAAAGGGTTCTCAGCGATATTTATTTGAAATCAGAGACTGGCAAAGTGACAGGAATATTAGGAAGAAATGGTTCCGGAAAAACTAGTCTAATGAATATAATCTTTGGTGAGCTAAATCCTATCAACAAATCGGTGAGGATAGATAACAAAACACTTTTGGGTTCTAGACGTAATCAAAAAGACATTAACTATTTACCTCAATATAACATTGTCCCTGACAATTATACATTCACAAAAGTTATTAATGATTTCGATTTAAACATTCATCAATTTATTGAACTATTCCCAGAATTTGAAAAATTAAGCTCTGTCAAATTTCGAGAACTTTCAGGGGGAATGAAAAGGATACTTGAAATATATGTAATTCTAAAAAGCAAAGCAAAATTTTCAATGTTGGATGAACCTTTTTCACATATCATGCCTAAACATGTTAAAACAATAAAGGGTCTTATTGTAGAAGTGTCCAAAACTAAAGGAGTCATCATTACTGATCATTTGTATAATGATATATTAGAAATATCCAACGAAATTTACCTTCTTAATAATGGAAAGATTTCTAAAATTGAAGATTATCATGATCTACAAAAAAAGGGATATATAAATACGTAAATACTTACATTGTAATAGGGTTTATTCGTTTTTTTTGTAATTTAAAGACGTATTTTTAACACTAAACCATTTACAATGATGAAGCTTCTTAGAATTTATTCGTTTTTCGTGTTCTGTTTATTTCTCCTTTTCACAAGTTGTGAGGAAGATGTATGCTACAGTTGTGATGAAACTGTTGATGCTTGGGCCCATGAAAATTTAACGACAATTAGTTTAATGTCTAGAATTGAACTTCAAAATTTAGACCTAGAAAAACAGCGTGCATCTTTTAGGACATTTTCACCGTCTAAGAAAAAGGAAATTTGGATTGACAAATTAAATCATGTCAAAAGCAAAGCCCAAAGTAATGATGAAATTCAACACCTAAATATTTTAAATCAATTTGTCGCAAATTTAGATTTTAGTACAACCCTCACGTCCGAACAAATTGATTATTTAGAAAATTGGTTTGCCGAAGGTGTACTAAAGTTTGAGTGGACGGGATATTATCGAATCAGTGCTTTTAAAATGCTGGGAGAAGTGACCAAGGAGGAAAAGGAGTTCAACGAGCAATATCTGGATCAAATATTGAGCTCAAATTATGAGGGGCCGAATTTGAAATTTCTGGATTTGATGGGAGTTAACTACGCTTATGCTCAATGTGACAGTGAATGGTGTGCTGATTGTACATTTCTAGGAGGCACTTGTCTTTCTGGATGTCAGCGTACAACAACCGGATGTGGGTGGTTGTTTCTACAGGAATGTACCAAAAATTGTTCACCGCCACCACCAGACATTTAAAATAAAAATTAGGAACAAAAATTATAGGAAAGGCAACGTTTTTATTCGTTGCCTTCTTCATTTTTCTTGAACTGTTTAACAAATACGGCCATGGCCACCCCTTGGAACGAACGTCAAGAAATGGGGGCGGTTCCTATTTGTAGACATTTTCGTTCCAGGAAAAACCGATATCCGGGAACGGCCACAAAATTTTGTAGATGTCCTGCGTTGCCGGCGCGAGCTGCAGCTTGGTTCCGGAATCACTTTTTGTAGACAAAACAAAGGACTTAACGAAGCGCGACGAGCAAAGATGTTAGGCAAGACCCAACGGGTTTGATGGTATTTTGTGAAGGACAAGCAAGATAAGGCCCAAACTTGTTCATTGAATTTTCCTACTTTTATAAATACTGATTAAATACATTGGTTTTATACCATATCGGGATTATATAGATGTATTTTATGCTTATATAAACAAATTGGCAAGTATAAAAAGACAAAAAATGAGAATAAAATATTTGTTAACGGCTTTTTTATTATTAATAATAAGCTGTTCTGAAAATTCTGGAGTAGAACAAAATACAACCCCAGAATTAAATTTAAGTTTAACAAATTTTGACACTAACACAGTGGGTCTAAATTTCAGTTTAAATGGAGACTTTAATCAAATTAAATTGATTTGGAATCTAAGTAACATTGTTGATGAGAATAACCATATTGGTAGTAAAGACTTAAATCTTAATAATACAGAAGCTACAGTTGAACAACTAAAACCTAACACAAACTACTATTTTAGAATTCAAGGCATCATAGATAATTTGGAATACTATAGTAACATAGTTGAAGTTTCTACTCTTGAATTAAGTTATTCTTTTAATTTATTATTTGATGAAGAAATATTATCAAATAATGGTAATAATTATATATCTGAAATAAAACAAATAGTAAGGACTAATGATGGCTTCATAATACTTGCGCAAGAAGAACAGTTTGCTAGTAATAATACTGCTATAAAAATTCTAAAATTTGATTTTAATTTTATTCTTATTTGGAGTAAAACTATTGATGAAAGCCCAAATCATCAAGATAACTTTGCTGGCCTATTAAATTTAGGTAATCAAAATTATATTGCTATTGCTCGTAAGTTTAATTATTCAAATTCTGGCCTTTATAATCATCAAGTATATGGATGTAAGTTTGACAATAATGGAAATATAGAATGGGTAAAAAATTACAGTTCCCTTTTAAATGATGCCAGCACAAATTTAGATTACACGATTGAATTTGAAAATAATTCAAATGAATTAAAAGTTCTATTTGCTGCCGATTCCACATATTATGGCTCAAATAATGATACATATGTTCGCGAAGTTATATTAAATGATAATGGCGATATAATCAATGAAAACATTATTGGTAGTAACTATGATTTTCCCCTATGGAAAATAAAATATGCTATAAATGGTGATTTTTATAATTATGGTAATGTCGATATTATTCCAAACGACGGTCTTATTACCTGGGATGCAATGCTAGAAAAATATACCTCAAGTAACAGTTTATTGTGGTCAAAAAATTATGGGAATTATGGAGCAGATGACTCTGCAGATAATATTTTTATAGAAAATGATGCGATAACAATAGTTGGCAAAAATGGTCATGAAAATGGATTTGATGGAGAATCACGATGGGTAATTCAAACCAATAACTCAGGAGAGATAAATTGGGATTTCAAAGAATCTCGGAATCAATTTATATACCAAGGAAAGGATATAACAGTAGATTCTGAAGGTAATTATCTGGCATTATTTTTTGATATTTATTACCCAGATTATCACGCATATAATTTAGCAACTTTAATAAAATTTGATACAAATGGAAATATAGTTTGGAAATATATTGATGGAGAAGACTACAATCAAGATAGTTTTCAGCCTAGCAGAGTTCTTGAGACCGAATTAAACAACTATACAATTTTTGGTATTAATGATGGGAGGTTATGGGTAAAACAAATAGAAGTTAATAATTAACGATTTGCCAACAAGGTATAAACTTAATAAGGGATGAAGACTTAAACCAAAGGCTGATTAGTGCCTATAAAAGAAGTTTTAAACCAAAAGTAATTGCATACAATTCCCTTGCTTAGTTTATACAAAACCGGATCAAAGTTCAAATAAACGATGGCGACTGACGGCACAAAAATAATTGATGGAGATAGGGCTCATGATACCTATTGGGGTATAATGGATTTATATGACAGTGAAGCTTCTCTAGAAATGATTATTGAGGAGTATCCATTAAAACCAATTGAATATTTAGACGATTTTGATTTGGAAGTATATGTTACTAGTTGTGGCCTTGCCTACTGGGAAATTGGGTTAATGACCCCAGATAGATTTGATTATATCAATGAAGTTATTGCAAAGAATGCATGTGTCGATGAATGGAGAAAGCTTTCAGAAAAGGAGGGTGCATCTAGATCTAGAGTACTTAAAAGCTTTGTTCGGAAAATCGGCAAGAATAATCCAAAAGTCAGGACGCCCAAAAAGTACAGGAAGATATCAAACTTTATTTTTGGTGAAAATGAAGTGTTGGGTTTTAAATTAAAGGATGGGAGCTATCGTGCTGCGATTTGCATGAAGATTCAACAATACCGAGGCAATTGTAATTATTGGTTTGTTCCAATAACATTTCAAAATTCAAATAAACCGCATCTTGAATCGATTCTGAGAGAGGATGTATTGGGTAGTAGAATAGGCTCTGGTTTTGATCGGGAGGAAACAAGAAAAATGCAACCTGGAATTGAAGTCGTATGGAATTATATTGGTGGTAAACCAAACTTCATGTTCGGGTTTGTTGTTGACGCTGTTGAACATAAGGACTTACTGAAATTCAAGCATCGTTTTGAAAGAATTGGTTACATCAATTTTCTTGAAGGTTTAAAAAGGCCTGGATCATTTGGGTATGCATTAAACTTTGAGCGACTTGAAAATCGATATCAAGATTTAGACAATGAAATCAGGATATTTAATTATGAAAAATATCCAATAAGCCTATTGGCAAGAAATTAGTTTTTAAATAAAGTTCAAATAAACGATTAAGGTCGAACCGATCAGGGATGTACAAAAGCCTTTACTAGGGGCGAAATGAAAAGAATAGTTATAATCATATTATTGGTGATGCATTCTAATTCCTTTGGACAAGAATTAGATGGTGTTTGGATGTCTTACAATAACCGAATCGTTGACAAAAATGAACAATATACCTCAGGACAGGAAGGCTTTATATTGGATTTTACGAACAACACCTTTGGACATATAGGTTCTGATTCCGTTGTTACGTTCAAAAGAAGAAAGAATACGTTAAGGATTGTTGGTTTTGATAAGCGAATACCAATAAAAGTATTCCAAAATGATTCCATAGAATTTCCGCCCAGCGGAAATATGATTAGTGTATTCCACAAATTGGATCTGGAAGCATCCCATGACATTGCAGAAAAAACAATTATTAAGTTCCTGATCCGCAATAAATTTGATTCTATGTATGAATTCTTAGACGTTGAATTTTCTAGTGAACAATTTTGGTTGGACAAAATGTTCGGCAGAAAGGAAGGGCGATTAAATTTGGTAAATAACACATGGAAGGATGATGATGGCTACTGGTATTTGAAAGAAATTAATAATGTTTACTTCCTAATTTTTGCTCCAGGGCAAATCGAAGAAAAGCACATCTTCCAAATTTTAGAAATGAACGAGAATAGAATGAAACTGAAACCGCTTCAGGATAGAGCATTTTATCCAAAGCGATTAACTGAACTAAGGCCAAGTATTAAATAAAGTCAACAAGTTCAAATAAACGATTGGCATATAAATTCAAGAAATGATTGAAGTTTGCGATATAATAGAGTTGAAGACAAACACCTCTTCTGAAAGGCTTTGCTTTACTACTAGGTATTTAGTTTATGCCAACTTCACCTTCGACTTATCAGTTTTGTCAGATAATTTTAGCGGGACTTCTCATTTTTGTGTTAGACGTGAACAGTTAGAGGAAATGTGTTCCAACTTGTCAAATATGTATTTGAAACTATTGGGGTCGACTATCTTGGAAGACAATGATTCTGATAGCTTTATAAAATTTGAAATTGAACCAAATGGTTGGTTAATTGTTAGCGGCCAAGTTGGTGGCACTCATGAAGACCACTCTGTAAGGTTTAAATTTCAGACTGATCAAACGAGTATCCCTCCTTTCGTCCAAGACTTTAATGAACTTTTGAAACATAGATATTCATGACCGCGCAAGAATTCATGTTTTGCTTTAAAAGTTCAAATAAACGATTATATAGAATGAAATTTTATAAAATCTTAGTCTTCTCGGCCCTATTTTTTTGTCTCACCTTCTCAGCAACCGCTCAGGAACCTTTACTTTCTGCTACTTTGAGTTATCCTGTGGTAACTGGAAATAACTATGGAAACAAATTTACGGGGGTTTTGGATTTGGGTTTTCAAATGCGACTTGTAAACACAGAACCTATGCATTTTGGCTTATCGGCAAACGCAGGTTATTTTACCAATTCCTTGGAAGCTGACCAACAATCTTTGAATGAATCTGCCTTGGTTTTTCAGCCGCGACTATTTGCTGAGCTAGATACACCTATTTTGTTTGGGTTTAGGCCGTTTTTGGGATTGGGATATACTTTCGTGAGGTCCGAAGAATTAGGAATATCAACCAGGACAACAGCTACTTTTACTTATGGTGGTTTAAACTTTAATTCAGGTTTGAGCTTAGATATAGATGATTATTGGTTTTTGCTATTACAATATGATACTATCAAATTTAAGAATGGTTATGCCCCAACGGTTGACATAAGTGATGAAGGAATGGCTTTGCTTAAATTTGGTTTGGGCATACGTTTTTAGCCAATTTTAATTCAAAAAGCAAAACTTCTACTTTCTTATTAGTTTTCATATTTTGATAGGCTTACCTAATCATAGTAGCCCTTCCAAGTGCCTATAAAGGAGATAGAGAAAATCTTTATCCATACTACTCGAAATTAGGCTTGGTGTTAGCTTTAATTTTCACTTTAATGTGCTTTTTTTGATTCTACTATTTAAGATTTTTTAATGGTTACTGAATCAAGTCAACCAAAGCCAATCGGTAAGTTATTGAAAATTCCTACATTTATAAAAGTTCAAATAAACGATAAACTACTTTCCGTAAATAAAACCTACTTTATCCATTACTACAGCAAACTTAACGAGGCTTGGCGAGCAAAGATGTTAGGCAAGACCCAATGAGTTTGCCGGTATTTTGTGAAGAACAAGCAAGGTAAGTACTAGCTATTAAAGTGGGTTGAAAGCGCCTTCAATCCAGGTGTCCATAATGTGAGAGGGTATATGCCAAAAACCTTCCTTTATCGGGATACGAAATACGGTAGTCATATTTCGGGTTCAGTGCAAAGGTTAATAAGAGCTTTCCCGAAAAAGGCCATTGACCCACCTGGTACATAATCGAGCAATGTTGTTTTTGATCCAAAAACAATGTACACTCCGATTGTATCCGTTCCCAATCCAATCCATAGCCTTCACAGGAATTTTTCAAATGAAAAAGCACAGGTTCTGGAATGTAATCCAGGATTTGTGTTCCGGTGATGATTTGTCGGCCCAGGGCATCAATTTGTTTCGGTTTCTTTTCAAACATGGGAAATGATTTTTGAGTACATAAAGTTAGCCGAAAAAACATTTGCCGGAAAGCCTGGGAAGAATAACGTTGTCGAGTTGGAGCCTGCGAGAACGAAAACAATGTTATGAGCGGTCCCGAGGGGGTTGTAACGAATGGAGCGAAAGGCTTTGAGGGTTGCTGGGGTTCCGGCACACGAAAGTTCCTGAAGATGAAAAGAGGCCACAACTCCCGCAGGGACACGGCCATTGCATCAGGGATAGGAGCGGAAATCCATTTTTAGGAGGTTTTTTAGCGAGTTTAAACGAGGAAGCGCCAAGAAGCTACCGCAGTCACTAACGAGGCTTAAAACGACCTAAAATGATTGTAGCGATAGCCCGCTTGGATGCCCACATCTCCCAAACTTTAAAGTTTGTACACAGGAAAAGGGAAAAGCATGATGGCCATGTAATCGGAATTTACCCTATCGCCAGCAACCTTGAATTCATCATCGATTTTAAAAACCGCAAAGAGTGCGTTCTTGCTAATCAATCCAGTGTCCACATGCCCAACCATATCTTCACCAAAGAATTTGGCAATATCCTTATCTGTTGATTCCTCCAATTTTTTTGGGGCGGACCATTTCCCGTCTTCAAACAATTCAGCCCAATATTGGCCGTCAGCCTGTGAAATACGAAAATTAGGGTTTCCATCGGGCTCACTGGCGTATACGCCGATTAAGGGATTCGAGGCACCTGCGGAACAATTAAGAAATAAAAAGGTCAGGAAAACCCAACCAAGAAGTTTTGCTTTCATAAGTATAGAATTAAGTTAGTAAGATGTATGGGGACAATTCAAATATAAAAAAAGGGCTGAAATACAGCCCTTTCATGAATGGTTAATTACGATTATGGATTGTAAACCAAATTGAATTGCACCACTTTTTCAATTCCGTATTGGTTTTTGAATGTTACCGTTATAGGCGAATCAATGGGTTGAAAAAAAACCGTTGGTTTAATAATATAAATTCCTTTGTTCTGATCATCGATGGAAATATCATTGAACACACCTTGTTCAACAATGGGGTTGTTGGCATTGTCAATCACAAATGTCAAGTCAGGGTTGTCGGTGGCAAACTTTACCTGAATTTGCTGGTTTGGCCCTGCGAATTCAAATACATTGGGGATTTGGAAATATAGTATTGGTCCCGAATAAGAGGCTTTGTGCCCACTTTGGGCTATAAAAGAAGGTTTAGACACAGAAAGGTTAATCGGGAAACTGTCAGAGGCCCCCTCTTTGTTTTCAGCAGTGAACGAAATATTAAATTCCCCATGTGTGTAAGGAATAAAATCAAAATTAAAATTAGCCCCAAGTAGATAGAACACATCATTATCATGGTACACATTGTTGTTGTAGACAATTACACCTTCCAAATTTGAATCAAATGTAATGGCATAAGGGGGAGAAGCCACTGGGGTTTCTTGAATGGTTGCTTGAACATTGATAGCTTCATTGGGATAGGTTTGGGTGTTCGAAGGAACGAGATCAAAACTCAGAATGTGTTGGAAAACATTGAAGTTCATGTTAGTGGAAACCTCAGTTCCGTACTCATCTTTAAAAAAGAAAGTAATGTCCACGGCCCCAGAAGCAATGCCTTTTACAAACCAAGAAAATGATCCTAGATTTATATCCAGGTAAGTATTTTCGGGCATTAAGTTGTTATTCGACAGTAAATTGACCTCACCTTGGTTTATAACATACTTAAGCTTATAATTTCCATTGGGGCCCTGTTGGGAATCCAGTGAGAAAGCAATCTCTTTATTTTGATCTACATAGAGCGGGTTTTGATTTGTAAAGTTTGCAGAAATGGAAAGTTGGTTGGCATTGGTCATATAAGAAACACTTTGAGTGAATTCGACTCCGTTTTGATTTTTGAGCACGAAATCAATGTCTACCGTTCCTACTGCGGTCGGAATTGTTGACCATGAAAAAGAACCGGGCACCACATTTACGAAGACTCCCGGATTCACCTTTTGGTTGCCATCCAATACATCGATCACCCCTTCATTGACAACATACTTCAGTTGATAGGTTCCCCCCTGACCTTGATCTTCCAAAAGAGAAAAGAATATTTTGTTTTCTGTTCCGGTGGTGACCAAATTTTTATCGACAGTGGCTCCAAATGACACATTAATGTCAAGGACCTCATAGGTAATATTTTGGGTCAATTCGATTCCGTTTTGGTTTTTAAGGACAAAATTAATATCTACCGTTCCCACTTCGGCCGGAATTGTTGACCACATAAAAGAACCTGGGGCAACATCCACGAAGACACCAGGATTGACCTTTTGATCCCCGTTCAAGACATCAATCGTCCCTTTGTTGACAACATATTTCATTTGATAGGTTCCCCCTTGGCCCTGGTCTTCGGACAACGAAAAGAAAACTTTGTTTTCCGTTCCATTGTTAACCGTGTTTTTGTCGACAGTGGCACTAAATGAAACATCAACATCAAGAATGGAAAATGTCAATGTCTTTTCAATCAGTTGATCATTGCTGTCACGAACGGCGACCTTGATTTTAGTTTCGCCAACGTCGTTGAACGAAAGGTCAAAAGAAAAAGTTCCCTGTTTCATTTCAGCAAACTTTTCAAGTTCCAATAATTCGTCCGAGTCCTGATGTTTAATTGCACCGGAACCTTGTACAATATAAAAGGCACGTTCATAGGTCAAGGTTTCATCTTCACCCTCATTGAATACAGATAGGGTAATGGGTATGTTGGATTTGACCTTAGCTTCGGAAAAAGGAGCAGATAATCCAACTGAAAACGGGTTGTGTTGAACATCGTAAACAATACCGATACTTTCTTCTTTACCAGAATTGTCTTTGACATAAACTTTTACTTTTTCTTCACCTGTTTTTGAAGCCTTGTAAAAAAAAGTAGGTGAAAGTGAAGTCAGCGCAACATCTGTTTGTGGCGGCATGGTTTTACCTTCTTTATCCAGGTATCTTCCACCACCTGAAACAACATCATATCGTAAAGTATAGGTATTTGTCGAAACAATCTTTTCAGGGGTTATCTTAAAAAATGTTTCCTGAGGTGTGTTTATTATGGTAACATCTGCATGACTTTCCGTAAGGGTGAACGGAAATGTTGAGATAACTTCTGATTCTTTGCTACAAGAAAGAAATAAGGCCACTATTAAGGCAATTGACGAGAAAATTTGAATAGATTTCATGATTATTTGATTAAAGAATTTAGTTAAAATAGTATCTGACCCCAAGCCCAGCGACAAACAAGGAGTTTCCAAGGTCACTGTTAAAGTGATAATGGAAATCGACAGGTATGATCAGGGAAATTTTTTCTGAAATGAAAAAATCAAAATCCGATCCCACAAAAAGACCGTAGATAAAACCACTTTCGGAAAGTAGGATGGAACCATCATCAAGGACAGATTCGCCATTGTTGACATTTTCATAACCAAGGGAAAGTCCACCTCCCACGGCAAGGGAAATTCCAGAGGTGGGGCTTTTAACCAAGGAGGCAAAATACCCGCCATCCACTATAAAATCGTTGAATGGGATTTCAAGACCAGTGGAAAGGGATTGGTTCCCGATAGCCCCAATAAGGGCAATCTTGACAAAATCGGTACGATTGTGGTAATGGTTGTAACCCAATTTCACAGCGTATCCATCAGGCACATATCCCCCGGATAAGCTTAAGGCCGATTTGCTCCGTTGTGAGTGACCATAAAAGGCGCACCCAAAAAGGAACAATGCCATAATAAAAAAAATAGATTTGTTTGTTTTAATCATAGATAAGCTTTAAGGATTAATAATTACTATTGGGGTTATTGATCAGTTTATAGTCAACAGGCAGTTCTATATTTCTTTCCCCTTGTTTTTCATTCACTTCAATATTGACGAGTTTATTTTTATCAATGGAAAGTTTCTGGAAAACGTATACCGCACTTTTGGTCGTCATTGATTCGATTCGTTCAAAAGTTTGATAGGAAGATTCCAGTATTGGACTTATTTCAATAGCCTGATAATTTGCTTTTTTTGAAGCTTTTTTGGCAATCTTGTTGAACTGAATGAAGTTCAGGTCAAAATCAACGGGGGAATCATTTTTGATGGATAAGCAGATGAAAGTCTTATCATCTTTATAGGCAATGTTTGTGAGTTTTAAGACAACATCGCTTTTTGACCGATAAATATTTTTGTAATAATCTCCTTTTTCCAAGAGCTTTTTGCAAAAGCTGATATCCTCCTTGGCGACATTGTCAACTTTGGCTTCAAAGTAATCGGCTTCCGTAATCTTACGCCCCAATTCAAGATTGGAATCTTCTGGATGGGAAGCAGAAAGAGGTGGATTACTATTTTCTTTCTTACCGTTAATGCTGCCAACAGCATTGGATGTGTCAAAAAAATATTCATACTTGGTGATATTGGGATTGTATTTGACAATGAAAGAATACACCGATTGGTCCTCTGTAATCACATGCAGGGTACTTTCCCCTTTGGCTGCAACAGCTTTGAGTACGCCAAATTTTTCCGCTGTTTGGGTATTGTACCCAAATTGAAAATCTCCATTTCCGGAAAGTGCCTTTTCAATAGGTGAAGGAAAAAACAAGAACACATTTTTATCTGTGGTGGCCTCCAGGATATTGGATTGTTCCTGGGCAAAAATTGTAATGGGTAGAATCAGTAAGATCAAGGCAATATATTTCATCATGAATTGGGTTTAAGGATTAGTTTGGTATTGTTGAGTAGGGTTACCGTAGGTGTTTCCTGCTTTTTCTTGAATACATTTTTAATGGTGGAGCCCAATGGAACGCCACCAACATCGACATCATCCACAGCATCCTTCGATGATTCATCCGTGATCTCGCCGACCATTTTGGCGCCTTTCACATAGAGGCCGATGGCGCTGTCCTCAGTATCATATGCAGAGATACTGACAGCAACATGATTGATGGAATTAATATCCAACAATACCCGATTGTTCTGGAACGTGGGAAAGGCATAGACATAGCTGTTTTGTGGAAAGTCCATACCGGCAATGGTTGCTGGTTTGGTCAATCGAAGCTTCACGCGCTCGCCTTGCTTTATCGTGTGATCTCCATGGATAACAGCATATATAAAGGCATCGGTTTTTGATGCTGCAGATGTTGTTGGGTTTTGGCTTTCAGGGGAAGATGTAAAAAAGCTTTCAAACTCGGAATTGATGTTTTCCTTTCGTTGGGTCTTGTCAATGGTATGTTTGGAAGTGGATGGACGATGCCCACCACTGGAAGCCGTAGATCTGGAAGTTTGACCCCGGGTTTGACCAACAGGTTCCGAATACTGCCTTTTGTTTTCATTCATAAGACTGTCAATTTCCTTTTCCAACGATTCCTCTTCGCTTACATCCTGATTTTTGTAGTCGTCAATATTGAAGTCTAACGAGACGTTTTCCTTTTCGGATCTTGCGGCCTCATACGCCTCCAGCTTGGAATTATAATCTTCAACCTCATTACGGTTTTCTGGAGTTTCCAAGGACTCAAAATTGCCTTCGAAATTATCATCGTCCCCAGATATTAAAAACAGGGGGAGAGTCAGAATACAGACAATTGCCCCAATGACCAGCATCTTTTGGGAATTGTCCATGGTTTTGAATTTTTCTAGGATATCATTCATGTTCAACTAATTTTTTATTGATTTCTTTATAATTGGTAATCACATATCCATAAGGGTTTAGAGGATAATGCTCTGCAACTTTTTTGAGTTTTCCCCTTGCGGTCAAGAGATATTCTTTGGGCACTTCTTGATTGACCTTGTTGATTTGTATAATCGCGGAAACCTGGAAATTACCATCAGCATCAAACTGTGGGTTTATATCTAAAATGGATTGACTTGAAGTTGTTTGGACCATCCGATTGAAATGGCCATCCTGTCGGTAGAAATTATAGAGCTCCTTGCCGTCTTCATCAATGAGCCAAAGGGCCTTTTCTATTCTTCTTTTATAATTCCACTGATCATAGCCATAGAAATGCTCGAGAAACAATTTCACATGGGATTTTCGGTAAATTTCCTGCACCTCCTTTTTCTCTATTTGTTCCAGGGGAAGCAGTTGTTCATCAGAAGAAATGGTATACACATAACGCTCAGCATTGGCAGATACCTTTTGCACGGTCCAAATGGCAAAAATGGAAACAAGTCCAGAGCAAATAACAACGGCCCAAACAATAAGATTGCTCCGTTTTAATTGCTTATAAATATTGGTTTTTACTACTTCCATGATTAATGGGTTTAAGTAAATAGTTTGTAGACGATGTCGTAAGATTTCTTGAAGAGACGGAGTTTAAGCCAAATCATAATGCTTAAAACTGTAACTTGTATTGTATTTCCCAAAAGTGGCATATCGGCATTTTGTTCAAATGCATCAAAAATAAAAGCGGTAAAACCCAAGATTAGGAAAAATGGAAATATCAATAGATATATGGCAATGTACAGTTTAAGCCATTTGTAAAAAAGGTCCCTAAACTTTTCAAAAACAGCCAAGACAATTGCAATGGCTCCCAACACTTTTAGAAGACCAATAAAGAAGAATCGCTCCATAAGAAAAACAGCATAAATAGCAGTATCTATTATCCATGCCAGTCCTTTAAGGAGCAGTAAAACGATATAGGATGGATCAGTCATAAATTGAATGAAATGAGATCCTGCCAACTTCAAAATGGCCCAAACATCAGCTTCGTCCTCTTTCTTAATTTCTTCTTCAGGTGGTGCAAAGTCCAAAGGAGAAAATTTACTGTAAGCTTCATCCATTCCCAACAAAAGGGTGTCTAAAAAGTTTAGAAGTTTATCATAGAAAACAATGACCATAACCATGAACAGGGAACTAAAAAATTGCTTTTCGTTAAAAGGCAATTTGGTAGTCCCAAACCTATCGGTCATTTTAGAAAACATATTGGTATATGCATTTATTAAGAAAAAAGCAATGGCTAATATTTTTAGCACATTGGTTAAATCTTTAAGGTGGAGCTCTTCTTCAAAAAATTGTTGATATAGAGCCAGCAAAACATCATAGCTTATATCCATTGTTACTTTTCTTTATGGGTGGAGAAATATTTACGAAGTGCTCGGCGCTCGGCAATCCGCAGGTATTTTTGTCGTACTATCCGAGTATCCACCAAAGCTTCATTAAGTTCTTTCTTGGATTCCTTGAGCAATGTCAAACGTTCGGCATCATTCATTTTAAAAATGCCTCCCTTCAATAAATCATTAGCCACCTTCAGTACTGAATTGCTAGAGGTCATTGCCTTTGAAAATTGGGATGAAATGGTGGCCATTTCCTTATTTGAAAACATGTTGGTTCCTTGAATCTCCTGTAAAAATTTTCCAGAGTTTTCAAGGATTTGGGTGGTTGTCCTAGACATATCTGAGATATAGTCCAGCGTTTGAAATGCCGAATTGATATTGTCATACATTTCCTTGGTTTCCTTCAATAAGGAAACCGTTTTGGTAGTTTGCTCCACAGTTTTTACGCTTTGGGCAATTTGTTTTAGCAGTGTGGCATTGGTTTGGGGGTCATTGACCACTAACTGCGATCTTCCCCAAAAACAGGAAAGGCTAATAAAAAGGGTGACGAGTGATTTAAAATTCATGATTACTTGATTTAAAGAGTTTTATGTTTTCATTTGAATGAATTGGTTGATGGCCTCCTCCATATTTTGATGTTCATCATAGAGTTTCATTATAGCTTCATACTCCTTGCCATCAGTTTGATAGGCATAGAAGGCTTCTTTGGAAAGTTCCAGGCGCATGACCCAAATATCCCTTCCAATGATCAAGGCAAATTCTGTATACGGGTTTTTTGCCTTTAAGTTGGGGGTAATGGATTTCAAGATGTTATGTTGGTGTTCGGAAAGATTGAAACGCCTAACTATGGGCTCATACCCCTTTTCATTGTGAAGGATATACACCACTTGGGAATTCTCGATCATGGCATTGGTGTCCGGGCCTTCCGGCAGCTGTTCGGGCGTTTGTAAAGCAGTCCCCACAGAAGCCGAGTGTTTACGGTTGGTTTGATAGTAATGCGTAACCCTGTTCCGAATACTATCATCCTTTATGAACTTTGCCAACTCGTCATAGAAAACGACCCCATCGATACTACGGTCTTCCAAAATAATTTTGTCCACGGCCTCATTGCCCAATTGGAGCAACAGGGAAAGCAAAACCACATTGTTGTTGGCCTTTTCAAATTCAAATATCACCAAATCTTTGTCCTGGAGTTTATCACTAAAGTCTTCGGCGGTATCAAAAAGGAAGCTGTACTCACCCGTCACATATTTATCCGTCATGAGCAAAAAAGAATCCAAATCAAAAAAGCGATTATCAATACCCAGTTTTTCCAAAAGGGAACTGCGATTGGCCTTTAAGAAATTGTAGAAACTGGGAAATGAATGGTTTTGGCCCACATTGATATAATAGGTGTGCAACAGTTTAATCAATAGGGTCCGGTCACTATTTTCTGGATTCTTGTCTGGATACCAAAGATTGAATACAAAGTCAGCAAGGGAATTTTGTTTCTCGCTGTTCAGTTCGGATATATTTTCAATCTGAAAGGGATTTAAACCAAGGGGCTGGCCGTGCTCGTAGGAAAAGAAAATACATTTATCCTTGGGTACGAGATAGGATAGTTTTTTGAAAGACCCCCCAATATCAAAAATGACCAATTTTTTACCCTGCTCATTGAGTTGTCTGAAAATGTGTTGCGCCAAAACGGACTTTCCTTCGCCGGTCGGGGCAAATATGAAAAAGTTCCAAGCTTTGATACGTTTTTTGGCTTCATCCCTAATATCCCTTTTGATGGGAATATTGAAAATGCGGTCCGAAAACACCACGCCATCATCATCTGATTTGTAAGAGGTGATATTAAGGAACAGGGAAAGGGCTATTTGTAGTTCTGTCCGAAATAGGTTGTTGTTGCTTAAGGTTGATGTGTAAGGAAAAACAGATTTAAGATATATCTCTTGTAAGGCTTTTTTATTGGGATAATGGGGTTTGTAATCCAGACTTCGATATACTGTGGATATTATATTGGTGAAAGTTTCAAATTCATTTTCATTGTCTGCGTAGTAAATGATATTGGAATGGCCCCGGACAATCTTTTTGCTTTCATCCTTGGAAAGTTCTTCCAAATACTCGGTCAAACTTTCGGCTGCCGTTTTGTTATCTGTACCAAAACCTTTGGCCCCGACCAAGTGTTCCTTACGACTTTCCAGTTGTTTTTTATGTTCGGAATGATCATCAATGAAAATAACCTGGTTGTATATATGATCAAAGGGCATTTTAAAGCCAAAATCATCCGAAGCTCCTTTGAAAATCTTGAATTTCTTACTGCTGTAGTCGTTATCCAATTTATAGATGTCCACATAATCCGGAAACTGTTTGATGTCATTTAGGGTGAACACGCCCACCCTCCTATTGCCTACCCCAATGGTATTGTAGCTTCCTCCTTTTGTTCCCACTTTTTCATCCATGGAAGTATCCACATATTTATCCGGGTCAAAACCATTATAATAGCTCTGTATCAAGGTGTGGATTTCATCTTCATGGACGGGGTGTGCCTTGACATATTTGGAACTGTTCAAAAACTCAATGCTTTTGGTCACTTCCGAAATAAAAGAGTTGTCCCTTTCAAATTCCTCCAATAATTTTTTCTTGTTGGGAACACTTTTAAAAGGGTTTTGAATCCCGTTCTGATTTAAGGTGCCTTTGGGGGAATATCCAATGAACAGATAGGCCAAATGTGAGATAAACGGCCTACTTTGAAAATGGTACTTGGTTGATTGTTGCAAAAAAGTATCCTCGGGCAATTCATTGCCTTGGTATTGTTGCCTTAAAAAAACATCCTGTTTGTGGACAAATGTATGGGCCGGAAGGTATTTAATGGTCCGATACCAAAAATCATGGATATTTAGATAATCGTCAGGTGAAAGCGTAAATATCTCTGGAAGATCAAGCGCATAACACAAAATGATGTCTCCATTATTGGATAAGATGATATTGTCTCTTATGGAAAGTATGGGATAGTATTCACTTAGATTGATTTGGTCCACTTTTCAGCTTTTTGTACAGGTCGTTTATAAGAATCTTGGGAATTGAGACAGGCGAGAGCTTGTCGAGAAGATTATGGTCATCGGCATATTTGATGAACATGAAGCCACTGGTGTCGATAATAATGGCAAAAACTACGGCGTTAAAGGACACCCCGCCCATCAATGGGATCAGGGAAAGCAAAAAAAGAGCCCCGAAAATACCAAG
Organism: Flagellimonas beolgyonensis; assembly: GCF_003992615.1. GTDB lineage: Bacteria > Bacteroidota > Bacteroidia > Flavobacteriales > Flavobacteriaceae > Flagellimonas > Flagellimonas beolgyonensis. Next base: position 183,040 of record NZ_RZMY01000017.1, on the reverse strand, counting down.
GTAAGGCAGTCGAAACCCTAGGATGGTGGCTTGCCTTTCGAGGCCCTTTTCTACTTTTAATCGTTGTTTGTCCCGGTGTTCCAGGCTCAAACTAGAAGGAGTAGGAAACCAGGAAATTGAATATGGCCCCCAACATGACCACACCTAAAATCCATAGGCCGATTCCAACAAAGAAGCCTTTGTAATCGCGATCACCCCCGGTAATTTTCCCAATATTGAATACGGCTGCGACCAAAAACACCAATCCAATGATGTATGGGGCAGCTTCCTTAACTTGATCTAATAAATCTTGGGCGGCTTCTTTAATACCAAGGTCGACCATGGCAAAAATGGGAGAGGATGCCAATAGGAAAGCACCTAGCAGCAATTGACGAGTTTTTGACCCGAAGGTCGTTACATTTTTCATGTAGGTTAAAATTTAAATTATTGATTCGGGGCATGCTTTGCATTTTAAAATGATTATTTGATGTGTTGAAAATATAAATTTTATTCCATATACTTTTCGTTTACAGTTCTTTGGCCTGTTTAAGCACCAATTCAAAAAAGCTTTGGATTTCTCTTTGGGTAGTAATGTTTATCGCCTTGTATTCCATGGGGTTCAATTCGGGTAATCTTATTTTTGCATCATAATTCTCTCCCTTTTCATTGAAAACAAAAAACTCCCCAGCAGACCTCTTGAACATTTCAAAGCTCTTGTGTTTCTTTTCATCTTTTTCCGCTTCTGAGATTCTTCGGTCGGCACCACCCCATCCAGCCTTTTTACTGGTGCTCTTTGTTTTGATCTTGATGGTTTCAAAGTAACTTTCGAAGAATTTGGCTGTATCAGGGTCGTTGGTCTTCCCAAAAAACAAGGTGGAAAGGTTGGCCAATACTTCCTTCATTTTATCTAGGCCCATTTGCACCTGTGCCTGAACTTTATCCTGTAACATATAAATGGTCGCAATATCGAAACTTCGCATGGTGGCCGGAACTTTCCCTATTCGATTGATGCGCAAGGTGGGCGCTTCATCCAACAAAATGTATGAGGGTTCCTGGTTCCTTTCGCTCATTGACGAAATCACGGCTTGGGTCACAATGGATAATATCGGGGAGTATATTTCATCATATTTTGGAATGTTGACCAAGCACAGTAAAGAAAGATTGTCCTTGTTGTTGATGTTTAGTCCAATGGTGTTTTTCTGCATACAATAGAAAATATTCGGTACGGCAAAAACCCGAAAAGCGTTACTAAGTGAAGCTTTCACACCCGCCATTTGCTTTTCGGAATCCTTACCGTCCAAAAAAGCCCGGGCATGTACGCTTGCCGCTGGACTCAGTTCTATAAACTCCACCAATTCATCCGCTTCCTTGGTCAGAAAAATACCCGCCAAATAAGGGAAAGAACAAAAATGGGGGTATTTGTCTCGAAGAACATAAATCGCACCAATAATGGCACCTTCTGCCGCCTGGACAAAAAAATTATCGCCCACTTTATTGTCTTTGGCCATTATGTTTTGCACGATACACTTACACATCAAGGAAACATCCTCATCTTTTTTCAATATGGCAGGATCAATTGGGTTTAAAAAAATACTTTTATCGGGGTCATGGGGGGCAAAAGCGTGTATCGGAATAGTGCTTTCTCGATAGAACCATTGGACCACTTCCACCAATTCGAAATTTTTATAATCATAGACAAGGGCCGGAACATTGCGCTCCCCCATAGATTTTAGAATATGCCCTGCAACCGATGCCGTTTTACCACTTCCCGCAGCTCCTTGTACACTGACTCCACGTTTAATGTTCACCAAGAGCCTTTTGTTTCCATTATAGGGAATAGCCACATCGAACACATTACCTGTTTTGGGTTCACTTGATCCACTAGAAGCTTGGATAACGAACATGGCCACTACACCTAAAACAGCTGATGGCGTCACGTAAAGTACCAAAAAGTAGGTGATGGGTAAAGAGGATCCCAAATATCCCAATAGATAAAAAAGCAGAAAATAAATGACCAGGGAAGCAATCAGGGTAATCATCCAATTACCTGCTTTCATAACTATTCCCAACAGAATGGCTACTATTAGATTGATTCCCAAAATAATCATTTGGGTTTCTTGTGAGGCATTAAGAAATGCATCTATAATCTTCATTTTTTAGTGACGAGTATTAATGATTATTTGATAAAAAATTTGTTTCCTACCTCATATTCCCATGCCTTTTGAAACGGTTTTTGTTGCAATGGTAATGGCTTGTTTGGCCACTTGAACCCCTGCGGTGACCGGATTTGTATAGGCTCCAGCCCCCAAAGCTTTAACCACCGATTCAATCGCTTTGTTTTCCAGTTTATTCAACGCCTTTTGAGGGAGTTTTCTAGGATCCTTCATAACATAGCCGAGTTGTTTTTGAAGTGTTTTATCTGTGATCATTTCGGATAGGGCCCTCCTAACGGCCAATTTTGCAAACGCTTTTGGATTTCTTAAATGAAGCACATTCGAAAGGCTCCTGATCTGTTTGGCTTCCTTGTAATAATTGTATTGATATTCAGGAGGTCGTTCATATGCAAATTTTTTATCGAAAAGGGTTTCCCCGGCAGCAACGAAATTGTCCCGGTTAAATCCAATGGAAACTTCCTTACCGTTCAATTTGTTTTTGCTTTGTTTGTGATTGGCCATGGGGGAAAGTCGCATGGTTTGACTTTTATCCATCCGGCTCACAATGATATGGGCATGTAGATTGTTTCCGTCCTTTTTCGCTCCCTCCTTGATGATGGTTCCATCATCGTTTCGGATATACCGATTTTCCAAAGATGTGATTTCAGCAAGTTTCATCTTTTTCTCTTCTGAATCCGAAATTGAATCGATGTCCCTTCGGATCTCATATATCCTTTTCTCAATCGACTTGTTATGGCTCATATCCCTTTCAAATCGCTTTTCTCCATGCTTATACGTGCGTTCGTGTTCTATTTTCGCAAAGTATAGGATATCATCGCCTGTCAATGGTCGGCCATCTTCAAACTTTCGATTGAAATTCTCGGCGTATTTATCCATTAATTCCTTAACATATTCCTTAAAGGCCCATTCATAATCCACACTTTTATACTCATAATTTAAATCCGGATTCATGTTACTTTCCTGATTAATTTTATTCGCCTTTATGAGATGCACCAACTCCGCCTTTGATGGATTTACAGTGATCATGTAAAATTTGGTCTCATTATTCGCCAATTTACCTTTATTGTTATCGATGGCCTTTTCAACCTCTGCAGCCGTATGAAAATCGCCATCTTTATTAAAAAATTCTTCCATTTCCTCGACATCCTTTCCGGCATTTTCCTTTTCTAGATATTCGACCAGATTGGCCACTGATCCTCTATTTTTGCCCCCGGATGAATTTGGTGTGTGCACTCTAATGACCATCCACCAAATGTTTGATTCTATCAATCTCCTTTTGGGGTAAATTACAGGTGAATTTTGGTCCTGAAATACTCTTGTTGGGAACAATGTTTTTCAGCAAATATGTAAGCTCCTTTTCAAAGGCTTCCTTTTCCTTTTCGGCGCGTTCTATCCGATCTAAAAAGGCTTCCTTTTCTGAAGCAGAAACCATATCGATTTCGACCTTGCTTTCAAGCTTTTTTTCAGCCTCGTTTGGAAGCTTGATTTCAAGAGACTTTGGGCTATCGGTTTGAGGGATTACAAACGTTGGTCTCTCCTCTTTTTTATCCTCCTTATTTCCCATTTCGTTAAAGGCAATTTCTCCGGGGTGGAGGATGTCCAATGATTGTAATGTAAGATTATGGACACGTATCATTTCACGAAATGATTTTTGCATGGGCACAAAAAAATCCTGCTCCCTTTTTTTTAAAAATGAAATCACCCTTTTATCATGTTTGGATAGGGCATCCATAAAATTTGGTGAAGCATCCTCGTATACATTAATGCCTGTTTTATGCACAAAAGAGATCATTTGATTTACAAAATCGGTTTCTGTTTTTCCTTCTCTTTTGGACATCCTTTTGATATTGTCCTTGTTGATCTTGTTAACTCGAATATTGTGATAAGTTGACCCCATAGTGGTGTGTATTGTGGTGTAAATCTATTCTCAACATCCTGTTATACAGCCTATCAATTGACAAAAGCCACTTTTGAGTTGACGAATGTGGTATATAAAAAGTGTAGCACCACATAATTTTGTGCTTCAAAACATTAATGTCTATGAGCAATACAGAAAATAAGCGGGAAAAAAACACCACAATACGAATCAGGGCTTGCCTGATTCCATCTCGCTTTCCTTTTTTTCACGCTACGCTTTGAAAAGCGGAAACCTGTTTGACGGTTTTCCAAAAGCGTTTTTTTAATCCATTCATAAGCAGCTATGAATATCAAATTGAGCTTGGCCTTTTTATGGATCTTTTGTTCTGGAACGTATCTCCTGGGACAAGCATTCGTGCCGAAAATTGAAAGGTCATTTACCGTTGTAATCGATGCCGGACATGGCGGCCATGACTCAGGAACCGTGGATAAAAATGGTCGCTTCGAAAAGAACATCAATCTCTATGTCGCCAAATTTGTAAAGCTGTACCTGAACAAATTTGCCCCGGACATCAACGTAATTTTGACCCGGGATACTGATGTATTTTTGCCCTTGGAAAGAAGACCCCTTTATGCCAAGATATCCAATGCGGATTTGTTCATTTCGTTGCACTGTAACCACAACCCAAACTCATCTGCTCAAGGTGCTGAAATTTACCTACAAAATACCCATCGAAAAGATGTCATTTTAAACCTGCGACAAGCAGCTCGATTGGCACTTATTTTGAATCGGAATTTGGAGCAAAAATTAAACTATAGATCAAGGGGGGTCATGCGGTCCAATTTGCAAGTCTTGAGAGAGTCGATTGACTATGTTCCCAGCCTGTTATTGGAAATGGGATTTTTCTCAAATTCGGCTGAATCTTCATACCTGAACTCAAAGAAAGGAATTAAGGGCATATCTTTGAGTGTGACGAAAAGCATTATCGAATATTTTGAATCCAGATAATTCATTAAAGAAATACCGGGAAAGATTGGGTAAATCCCAAAAAGAAATCTGCAAAGAACTTAACATGTCACAAGCCACTTTTTCAAAAGTTGAAAACGGCTTGGCCCATGGCGATGCATTTATCAAATACATCAAGTATTTGGTGGAACATGATTTTGACATGAACTACTATTTCAGGAACTGGAAAGAATAAAATTTACTACTTTAGAGGTTCATTTCTAGCCTTTGACGAGTAACTAGAATTGATTATTTGATACGGGAGGAGTTTCTTTGAAGCTCCTCCTTGTCAGTTTAAAAAAGGAACCTGAATAGGTTCCTTTTTCGTGACGAGTAAATCAAATAGTGATTATTTGATAGGGAATATACCCCCAATATAAGACATTTAAAATATTCTTTTTTAGAATATTAAGGTATGCCCCGTTTGAGTTGACGAACACCCCTTTTCGATTGATAAAAATTTTCAAAAAAAGGTTTCTTTTAGCGACTGGGAGCGAATGCAGAAAATTTTCTTTGGTACTAGGCGACCTAACTCGGAATTGAAAAATATTTCTATTTTTGAAGCGCATGTGAGGAAGGACAAAGCGGCAACGTGAGGACGACCGTGAGAAGCGCCAAAAGTCATGTGGCGGAAGCAGAAAGTTTCCTGGAAAGCAGCATCAAAACATGCTGCTTTTTCTTTTTTTAAAGTGTTTTAAGCGCGTTTTGCGCACGCGGCGAGGAAGTGTTCGTTCTTTTTTGAGAAAATGCCTTAAATCGCCTTAAATTGATTTTGTCTTCCTGCATTTGCTCCTAAATGCTCAAAAAAACCTAAAATGAATTCTTCCGAAATTTTTAATCGATCCCAAAGTGGATCGTTTAAAAATTGAGACCTTGTTAAACAGCCTCGCGGCGTTTGAGCAGGTGGGTGGGTGGGTCGGTTAACTGAGTTAACCTTTCCATATTCTAATTTCGAATTTGTTTCGAATTATATATATAATTAGGGCTTCAATTTTTTGAGGTTTTACAGGGCCTCCCAGAGGCTAAAGTGTGTTTTGTTTCCGGTAAAGTGTGTTTTGTTTCCGGTAAAGTGTGTTTTGTTTCCGAGGCCCTTTTTTTACAATATTAAGATAACTATTTGTTTTACAGCTATTTAACCCTGTTTTTTACGCTTTTTTCAAAAATGGCTAAAGTGTGTTTTATTTCCGTAAAGTGTGTTTTGTTTCCGTAAAGTGTGCTATTTTTCCGATCAGGCCAGTAAAGGGCTCCGAGATGCTACCCCCTCTAAAGTGTGTTTTATTTCCGAAAAAAGGGGCCTGAATTAAGTTTAATTCATAGACCCCTATTCTTACCCCCGTTTGAAAAAAAGCCTTATATTTAGGGCGTTGAACGAGGTTTCTTGTGGTCCCACCTGGGCTCGAACCAGGGACCACCTGATTATGAGTCAGGTGCTCTAACCAACTGAGCTATAGGACCCGCATTTTGCGGATGCAATATTAGTGTTTATTTTTCTACACCGCAAGGTTTTAACGCCGCTACCGTTCTTTTATTTCTTGGCAAAGCTCCACCAAAACCCCATTCGTGCCCTTAGGATGCAAAAATGCAACCAGTTTATTGTCAGCACCTTGCTTTGGGATTTCGTTCAATACTGTAAATCCTTCTGCCTTTAATCTTGCAATTTCAGCAACAATATCTTCCACCGCAAAGGCCACATGATGGATGCCCTCTCCTTTCTTTTCCAAAAACTTGGCAATCGGGCTTTCAGAATTGGTGGCCTCCAACAATTCAATTTTGTTCGGACCGCTTTGAAAGAAAGAGGTTTTCACCCCTTCCGATGCCACTTCCTCAATTTTATAGTGCGGAACGCCCAAAAGTTTGGCAAACAACGCATTCGAAGCTTCGAGGCTTTTAACGGCAATGCCTATATGTTCAATTTTATCCATTACTTGGTTTGTATTGTATGCTTTTAATGTTCTTTTTTCAAAATTACGCACTGTAATTCATTCAAAGAGTGAGGTTAGTCAGTATTTCACTTATTTTTGTACCCATGGAGGAAACACAAAGACAGAAGAAGATAGCAGGAGTGATCCAAAAAGATTTGGCGGACATCCTTCAGCGAGCAGCTACGGATAGTGGTCTAAAGGGAACTTTGATCTCCGTTTCCAAAGTTTCCGTTACTGTGGACCTGTCCTTGGCCAAGGTGTATGTAAGTATTTTTCCGAACAAGGAGGGCAAGGCATTGCTCGAGGGCATCAAGGCCTCCCAGGTAAGCATACGTCACGAACTGGCCCAGCGCACCAAGCACCAATTAAGACGTGTTCCGGAACTCAATTTTTATCTGGACGACTCCTTGGAGTACATCGATAACATCGAAAAATCGCTCAAAGGCGAAGAAAACCCCATAGAAAACAGGGACCTACTGGAAAAAAGAAAGAAATCCTGACCTTGAACTTTCCGCTCTATATCGCAAAACGTTACCTGCGTTCCAAGAGCAGTCAGAACGCCGTAAACATCATCAACTTTATTACTTTTTTGGTGATTGTGATCGGCTCTGCAGCCTTGTTCATTGTTTTATCGGCCTTCGCGGGTCTAAAAACGTTCAGCCTGTCCTTTTCCAATACATTTGATCCCGATCTGAAGGCATTGCCTGCTTCTGGAAAAGTGTTTTCCATCTCTCCCAAAGAGGAGGAAGACCTAAAAAATCTTGATAAAATTGCCAATTATGCCAAGGAATTGGAGGAACGCGCCTATCTCACCTATAAAGAAAAAAGTACCATAGCCTTCATTAAAGGCATTGACGAAAACTATAGGGCTGTGACCGGGGTAGACAGCACCCTGTACTTTGGAAATTGGGGCGATATGGAATACAATGGGGTCATTGGTATCGGTATCTACAATCTGCTCGGGGTGCCAACAAATAATCGGACACCAATGGAAGTGTTGACGCCAAAACCGGGAAAAGGCTCTTTTTCTCAACAAGGGTTGAATGCCAAACCCTACAACGAATTGCCTTTGGTGATCAGCGGTGTGTATGCCATAGAGGAAAATCTGGATAAAAAATATGTGTTTGCACAATTGCCAATGGTGCAAAAATTATTGGAAAAGGATAGCACAGAAGTTTCCGGCATCAATTTTAAATTGATGGAGGGCACAGACCCGGAAGAAGCACGAAATGCCATCAAAAATGTATTGGGGAATAAAGTCGTGGTGTTGACACGAAGGGAACAAAACAACACCCTGTACCGCATGCTCAATACCGAAAACTTGGCCACCTATTTGATTTTTACCCTAGTGTTGATCATCGCTTTGTTTAATGTTGTTGGGGCCATCATCATGATGATCTTGGACAAGCAACAAAACTCCAAGACCTTATACAGTTTGGGTACCACCATCAAAGAACTGCGCAGGATCTATTTTATCCAAGGACTATTGGTCACTTCTTTTGGTGGATTGATTGGCGTGCTGATCGGATCGTTGTTGATCGGGTCGCAACTGGCTTTTGGATGGCTCAAGATTACCCCTTCTTTGGCTTATCCTGTGGAATATGACGTAATGAACCTTTTGATCGTGATGGCCACCATTGTGGTTTTGGGCTTTATATCGGCCAAAATTGCGAGTAGCCGCATTTCCAAAAAACTGATTTCAGCCTAAGCGAACTGAAAATCCCCGAATTTTTCCAACACCTCATCAAAGGCGGCAAATACATCCACAGCTTCGTCACTGGTCACCATTTTCATGCGGTATTCTTTAAAATGGGGAATGCCCTTGAAGTAGTTGGTATAATGCCTTCGGGTTTCAAAAACACCCAATTTTTCGCCCTTCCAATCAATGGCCATTTGCAGGTGTCGTCGGGCAGCGTCGACGCGTTCGTGCATTGTGGGAGGCGGAAGGTGTTCCCCTGTATTAAAAAAGTGTTTTACCTCTTTAAAAAACCAGGGGTAGCCAATACTGGCCCGGCCGATCATGGCGCCATCCAACCCGAATTCGTCGCGCATTTTTACCGCTGCTTCGGGTGTATCCACATCACCATTACCAAAAACAGGAATAACCATCCGTGGATTGTTCTTCACTTCGGCAATGGGTCTCCAATCTGCTTCTCCCTTGTACATCTGCACCCGGGTGCGGCCATGTATGGAAATAGCCTGAATGCCCACATCCTGCAACCGTTCGGCAACCTCAACAATCTTTATGGAGTTCGCGTCCCAACCCAATCGGGTTTTTACCGTGACGGGCAATTGGGTGCGCTTTACAATTTCTTCGGTAAGTTTTACCATGAGCGGTATGTCGCGCAAAATACCGGCTCCGGCATTTTTACAGACCACTTTTTTTACCGGACAGCCAAAATTGATGTCTATGATATCGGGGTTCGATTGCTCCACAATATCCACTGCCTGTAGCATGGAATCCAACTCGGCACCGAATATCTGAATGCCCACGGGGCGCTCTTTTTCGTAAATGTCGAGTTTCAGGACACTTTTGGCAGCATCCCTGATCAACCCTTCGGAAGAAATGAACTCCGTATACACCACATCGGCCCCTTGTTCCTTGCACAACGCACGGAACGGGGGATCACTAACATCTTCCATGGGTGCGAGCAACAACGGAAAATCGGGCAGCTCTATGTTACCAATTTTTGGCAAATCCTTCTTTTTTTGGACTGCAAAAATACAAAATAACCGAAAATCAATGCGTTACTCTTGCGATTGTAGTCGATCGCGTTCCTTTTTATCGATACTTCGTTGATTATCTTCCAATCGGAAGTTTCCAAAATTATAAGTAAACCCAACACGAATGAACTGGGTTTCTGGACGTCTCCTATAAAAATTGTCCTGATTGAGGTACCGTGAACGATACGTGGGCACATACTTCTCCAAAATGTCTTCTGCCGCCAAGGACAGGATAATCTTGTTATTGAACAAGGTCTTGCGAAGCCCCAAGGTCAAATTGAACTGTTCGTCCGAAACATAAGATCCAAATAAAAATTGAGAAATGTAGGTGGCAGTAACTTCGCCAGTGAAGGTACCGTCCTTGGAAAGCGTCAAGTAATTTCCAAGATAGGCATATACCCCATTCACCTCATTGGTGAACTCCACATTACCGCTCTCCGTGGCCAAAAAAGTCTCTTCTTCATGAAACAACGAAGTATAGGCATACAAAAACCAAGCGGGCACAATGCCCTTGCTCAAGGTAAAGTCGAGTCCGTAAGATTTGCTGTCCAATACATTTTGTTTCAGCTCTACCAAAGTTTGGTTTTGATTGTCCTGAAACACAAAATAGTTGATGTTACTGCCATTATCCCGATAGTACACATCAAAGAAAAACTCACTGTTCAGGGTATAGTTGAAATTGAAATTATTGCTGAAGCTCGGGGTCAGCCTTGGGTTGCCCTGTTCATAATCGTTCTCGTTGAAAAAGGTCCGGAACGGATTTAGATCGTCGTACTTGGGTCGGTCCACATTCCGGCCATAGTCGAAGGAAAAGCTATGCTTGTCGGAAGGCGAATACAAAACATATACCGAAGGAAAGGGTTCAAAAAAATCCTGGGTGTTGGTTTCGTTCAGCGTCAACGAGCGGCCTTCCGCTTCTGTCAATTCACCCCGTACCCCAAGTTTCATGGACCACTTTTCCCAATTCTTCACGAAACTCAAATAGGCCGCATATACCTTTTCATCATACGTATATCTGTCAGATAGGGAAGCATCCACCGTGTTGCTGGAGCCCACAAAATTGAAAAAGTCCAAATTGCTTTCCGATGCAATGGAGGATATCTTGGCACCAGTCTCAAAAGAGGCATTGCCCACAGAAGTGGAAAAATCCATTTGCCCCGTATAGATCTGAATATCCTGTTCCGAATCCGAATCAAAGCCGAATTCCCTCAAAAACGCGCCACTTGCATCAAAATAATCCGATCCCAACCGTTGAAAGGATTTTCCATTAAAATTGGTATAATGGCCATTAAAGCTCAGTCGGGCACCCGGTTTTTTCAATTTGTGCACATACGATAGATCGAACGCCAGATTGGTGTTGTCCAGGTTGGCATTGTTAATTGTGGTAAATATCGAATCCAATTGCCCGACACCATTGCGCATGGTATTGTTCAACAAAGTATTGCGGTCTTGGTCCAAATTGAACAACAGATTGGAGGTAAAGTTGATACTGTTGCGATCATCGAAATCGTAGTCCAGGATAAAACTTCCGTTTTGGGACTGTGAACTTTCTGTTTGCTGGTATTGGGTATCCCATTCCGAAAAAACGGTATTGGTGTTGTCCATAAAATTGATGCCCTTCACCGTTTTATTCAATTTTTTTTGAGGGTTGATGGTGTAGTTGGCAAACAAATGGAGCTTATCTGTCTTATAATAATGGCTGGTCCCCACGCTGAATTTTGGATACACTGCCTGGGTATGGGAGCCATTGATGCTTCCCTTGTAACCGGGAATAATGGTCTTGCTCGTCACAATGTTCAGGATCGGACCGCCTTCAGCATCGTAACTGGCCGGTGGATTGGCAATCACTTCCACGGATTTAATGTTGGCGCCCGATAACCCCTGCAGTAAATCCTGTACCTCCTGACCGGACAACTGCACCTTACGGTCGTTCAAGTAAACTGTTGCGTTTTGTCCGCGGATCAATAACTCCTCTTGGTTCACTATAACCCCGGGGGTACTTTTTAGGATGTCCCACGAAGAGCCTTGTGAAACCACAGTATTTTCAACTTGAAAGACCAGTCTGTCTGGCAGTTTTTGTAATTTCGGGCGCTGTGCCGTCACCACCACCTCATCCAGTTCATTGGTTTCCAGAGGAATGATCAATGCGCCCAGGGCCACATCCCGAGCTATATCCAAAGCGAGTAGTTCTGAACCCCTGCCCACATAACTGGCCTGTAGCAAATACAGATTGGCCTCCAACTCGGTAAGTGTAAAAAAACCATTATCATCTGCCGAAGTGCCCTTTACAAAAGTGGTATCCGAAGCTTGTAGCAGTAAAATGTTCGCAAATGGAATAACCTGATTCTGCTCATCCACCACCTTGCCGGTAATCTTGTAGGTTTGGCCGGTCAATAGGTTGGTTATGGAAAACACCAATAAAAGAATACAGGTGGTTTGCTTCATGAATATATTGGGGTTGAACCTCAAATCTATGAAATTATTTTTGAGCGAAATAGGCTCCCCTATTTCTTATTTGTAAAAAACCCTTTAAGGGCAGTGAAAACAATTATATTTGCAGTTGCTTAATACCACTTTTCACCTAGTGGATTTTAGTTGTTATGAAGAATATCAGAAACTTTTGCATCATTGCACATATAGACCACGGTAAGAGTACCTTGGCAGACCGTTTGTTGGATTCTACCGGTTCGGTTACCGAGCGTGAAAAACAGGACCAATTGCTGGACAGTATGGATCTGGAGCGCGAACGTGGCATTACCATTAAAAGCCATGCCATCCAGATGGAGTATGAGTATAAGGGTGAAACTTATATTCTGAACCTGATAGACACTCCCGGCCACGTGGATTTTTCGTATGAAGTATCCCGATCTATTGCAGCGTGTGAAGGCGCTCTTTTAGTGGTCGATGCCGCCCAAAGTATTCAGGCACAGACCATTTCCAACCTCTATTTGGCGTTGGAAAACGATTTGGAGATCATTCCGGTGCTCAACAAAGTGGATTTGCCCAGCGCCAATCCGGAAGAAGTGACCGATGATATTGTGGACCTTTTGGGTTGTGACCCTTCGGATGTAATTCCCGCCAGTGCAAAAACAGGCATTGGCATCGAAGAAATATTAGCCGCCATCATCGAGCGCATTCCCGCTCCAAAAGGAGACCCGAGCGAACCCTTGCAAGCCTTGGTTTTTGATTCGGTCTACAATCCATTCCGTGGCGTGGAAACCTATTTTAGGGTCATTAATGGTGAAATCAGAAAGGGCCAACGTATTAAGTTTGTGGCCACCAATAAAGCCTATGATGCCGACGAAATCGGTACGCTTAAACTGCACCAGGTACCCAAACAGAAGATTTCTGCCGGTGACGTGGGTTATTTGATAACCGGAATCAAAGATGCCCGTGAGGTTAAGGTGGGCGATACCATTACCGATGCCGCCAACCCAACCCAAAATGCCATTGAAGGTTTTGAGGACGTAAAACCCATGGTATTTGCCGGAATCTATCCCGTGGACACCGAAGATTTTGAAGAATTGCGGTCTTCCATGGAAAAATTGCAGCTCAATGATGCCTCCTTGGTCTTCACTCCGGAAAGCAGTGCTGCCTTGGGCTTCGGATTCCGTTGCGGATTCTTGGGAATGCTGCACATGGAAATCATCCAAGAGCGGTTGGAACGCGAGTTCGACATGACGGTGATCACTACCGTACCCAACGTTAGCTACCATGCCTACACCACAAAGGACAGGGAAACACCCATTATTGTGAACAACCCATCCGACCTGCCCGACCCTTCAACATTGGACCGTGTGGAGGAACCCTATATTAAAGCCACCATCATTACAAAGGCCGATTTTGTGGGCAACGTGATGTCGCTTTGTATTGAAAAAAGAGGACAAATCGTAAACCAGACCTATTTGACTCCAGAACGGGTCGAATTGATTTTCGACATGCCCTTGGCCGAAATTGTCTTTGATTTCTACGATCGCCTGAAAACCGTATCCAAAGGATACGCTTCGTTCGATTACTCTCCAATTGGTATGCGCGTATCCAAATTGGTACGTGTGGATATCCTGTTGAATGCACAGCATGTGGATGCCCTTTCTGCCCTGGTGCATTTTGATAATGCCTACCACATCGGTAAAAAAATGTGTGAGAAGTTGAAAGAACTGATTCCAAGACAGCAGTTCGATATCCCAATCCAGGCTGCCATTGGGTCCAAGATCATTTCTCGGGAAACCATAAAAGCCCTGCGAAAAGATGTGACCGCCAAATGTTATGGTGGGGATATTTCGCGTAAGCGTAAACTATTGGAAAAACAGAAAAAGGGGAAAAAGCGTATGCGGCAAGTAGGGAATGTGGAGATTCCGCAACAGGCATTTATGGCAGTTTTAAAGTTGAATGATTAGGGGCAAAAAGGGTGCAGCACTTACTTTGAATCAAGGTTGGTATTGAACAAAGTCAAAATCATGAATATTGAGCGATCAGTTTTGAATTTTGACTACAACTTTCTTGAAGTTTGAAGCTTTATATCTGCATCAGGTTCAAGTTGTACACCAATATCTTGATCAATAGGTAACTTCGGTCATACGAACCAAGACTGCATTTCGGAGCTGCACTTTATTAAATGGATGTCATAAAATTATGGTGGTCCAAATCTTTTTGGATGATTTCAATTTCACTCTCCAACTCCAATACAAGATTATCCCTTTCGTTGGCCTTTATGGATGACTCCCAGACAAAAGTCTCTCCTTGGGAATAATAACCTTTACTGGATGGTGCCTTACCTTCGGTCGTTGGTATGGTTTTCAAGAAACCGATTTTGGTTTTTAGCTCGGACAATCTGTAGATTTTTTCCTGTATCGGTTGGTTGGCCATGGTTATTTTAGTTTTTAGCTCAATCAATTCCTCAACCGTTTTGTTGAGTTCAATCATTTCCTTTTTTGGATTGTAAGCCCTTGGATTTCCCTCAATGATACAATTGTAGGCGCTGATTCTATTCTGAAGCTCCAAGGTTTTACGTATAAGTCGGTTCTTTTCTTTTAAGGCTTCGATAATCTTCATGGTTTTTCCATTTGTACGTGAATTATGCATTAAATGATAATTGTACAAAGAAATCCCAAGGTTGGCCTGGATAAATTGATGGGCAATCAGTTCAAATTGACGAATTGTCTCCATCAGTTGGTGGGAAGCGAAATTTGATGGATAAAATGACAAAAGTTATTTACAAATAACACATCAGAAAGTGAAACCTCTGTGACAATGGGAAAGTTGGCGCTGATTGCTATTAATCCTTATCCACATCGGTAAAAAAATGTGTGAGAAGTTGAAAGAACTGATTCCAAGACAGCAGTTCGATATCCCAATACAGGCTGCCATTGGTTCCAAGATCATTTCTCGGGAGACCATAAAAGCCCTGCGAAAAGATGTGACCGCCAAATGTTATGGTGGGGATATTTCCCGTAAGCGTAAACTATTGGAAAAACAGAAAAAGGGGAAAAAGCGCATGCGGCAAGTAGGAAATGTGGAGATTCCACAACAGGCGTTTATCGCCGTCCTGAAATTGAATGATTAAAATAAGGAGTGGTGTTGCCACTCCTTTTAAAGTTTTCACTGCCCGTTCATCATAGGGCCTCTGCCCCGGCCGCACAGATAAATTCGACATATTCTTTGGGTGTCATTTCAATAAAATCCAATAATTCTTGCGTGACTTTATCTGATTCTCCTGCATAGGAAAAAGTATAGGTGCCATCACCGTTATCACACATTTCGGCCTTTCGACCTGCCAAATCACATGAATCACATTTTTTGTCATCGTCCTTTGAACAAGAGAACAGGAAAATTATGGCAAATACCACGAAAAACATCAATTTTTTCATCTTATAAAATTTTTGAAGTTTCGAAATTACCTGATAATCAGTTGTCTTGGATAAGCTAATTGATGAATGCTCCTTTTGGATTGATGTTTTACCTTAATATTGGTGGCATTACACGAACTTGGCGTAAATCTCAGCACCCAATATGGACAATGAAACAAAAAAGACGGGGGTATGGGGGTTTAGTCTTGGTCTGGATCGATCATCTTGCCCAAATACACCAGCTTATAACCATCCCCTTTGGGCACAAAATCCTTGCTGTTTGCCGGGATAATATCGATACTGCCACTTGGGGCCTTGGTAAATAAGGGCACAATATCCATATCTTTTTGGGTAAAGTCGATGAGACTGTCGTAATGCGCTTTGTCCTTTAGGTCAATTTCATGGATAGTCGGATGTTTTCGAACAGTGTCCATCAATTGGATAAAATCATCGGTGTGTGAAAAAAGGCCTTCTTTGGGGTTGTTTTCGGGATCATTGACCTCCTCGGTGTTCACCAAACGGAAAGCACCATTTTCACCAAACTGCTTTTGGAACTTTTTAATGGCAAATTTGTTAATGTCGGAGTTTCCGGTAAGCGCCATCAAATAGCCCACGTCGTTCAATTCAATGTTGTCGGTCAATGAATCGGAGAATATATTGGCCGTTATCGCTTCCAGGCCCAGTTTTTTCGCCCGGTCCACATTGGTCTGGTTATTATCGATAAGCACCACGTGCCTATTGTTCTTTTTCAAGTAATTGGCAATCAATCGGGAAAGTTTGGAGGCGCCAATGATCAAAATACCTTCGGATTTCTTCAGGAACACCCCCACCATCTTGGCAAACAACCGTGCTGTGGTCGCATTCAACAATACCGTTCCCAAAACAATCATGAAAACCAACGGGGTTATGTATTCCGATCCTGGTTCCCCGCGACTAAGAAGCTTGGAACCAAAGAGCGATGCGATACCTGCGGCCACAATACCACGGGGGCCCACCCATCCGATAAAGAGCTTTTCGTTGAATTTGAGATTGGAGCCCTGAGCGCTCAGGAATACCCCCAACGGCCGTATGATAAAAACAATAATGGCAAACAAGGCCACGGTGTTCCAGTTGTAGATTAACTCCAGGTCGCCAATATTGATGTTCGCCGCCAACAAGATGAAAAGAATTGAAATCAATAGCACGCTCAAACTTTCTTTAAAATAGAGCAGTTCCTTTAAATTGGGCAGGTTCATGTTGCCCAGTACCATTCCCATTACCACAACGGCCAACAGTCCGGATTCGTGGGCAAACACGTCAGACTCCACATAGACCAAAAGCACGGTGGATAACGAGACGACATTCAACAAATAATGTGGAATAAAATCCCTTTTTATGGCAAAGGCCAGCGCATGGGCAAAGGTGAAACCAAAAGTGGTACCGAACAGAATGATTTTACCGAACTCGATCAATGCCGTTTGGGTAAACGTATGCCCTTCACCAACACTGATAAACTCAAACACCAATACTGCCACCAAAGCTCCGATGGGATCGATAAGGATGCCTTCCCACTTCAATACAGCCGAAACATCCTTTTTTAAGGGAATATTCCGTAAGATCGGGGTAATAACGGTCGGTCCGGTTACAATGATCAATGCCGAGAACAAAAAGGAAATCTGCCAAGAAAGTCCAAAAATATAATGTGCGGCCACCCCTGCGCCAAAAAAAGTGACCACGGTGCCGATTGTTATCAATTTGGTGATTACAGGGCCCACATTCGATATCTCGGCCCGCTTTAAGGTAAGTCCCCCCTCAAACAATATTACACTGATGGCCAAGGAAACAAAATAATAAAGTCCCTCTCCGGGAAACAACCCTTTTTCGCCGTTCCATATCGGTTCGATCAACTTGGAACCATCATCGGTATATAACGTTGCAATGGGACCAACAAGCAAGCCAATCAAAATCAAGGGTAAAATGGCCGGCAATTTGAACCGCCAAGCCACCCATTGTGCAATAATGCCAAGAATAATTATTCCAGCAAGTTCGAGCATCGTTCTAGTTTTTTTGAAATTTACTGTTTTTCTTTTAGAAATAGCCCAATGCCGCTAAAACCGAGTGTTTTTTAATGCCATTCATAGGAATAGGGTTGATTGGTGCCAACCTTTTTCTGTGTTCTGCTCTCTTAAAATGTAAGTCGATGTGCCTAAATCGGATTTTTGTTAAAATAGGGCCAATAAAATCTTATTTTTGAAGCAATTGGATAGTGCTTTTCTTATTTTGCATGCCATTTTACTTTCTAGATGACGCTTTATCCCATTGAGACCGGAAATTTTAAGTTGGATGGTGGAGCCATGTTCGGCGTGGTGCCCAAGTCCATTTGGAACAGAACAAATCCGGCAGACAACAACAACATGATCGACATTGCCGCCCGCTGCCTCTTGATCGAGGACGGGGACCGGCTTATTTTGATCGATAACGGATTGGGCAACAAACAATCCGAAAAATTCTTTGGCTACTATTACCTGTGGGGCGACCATTCATTGGATAAATCGCTGAAACAAGCTGGTTTTCACCGAGACGACATCACCGATGTATTTATGACCCACCTCCACTTTGACCATTGTGGGGGAAGTATTCAGTGGAACAAGGACCGAACAGGGTATGAACCCGCGTTCAAAAACGCAAGATTTTGGACGAACGAGGAACATTGGGAATGGGCCACCAAGCCCAACCCTCGGGAAAAGGCTTCTTTTTTAAAGGAAAACCTTTTGCCCATGCAGGAAAGCGGCCATTTGTACTTTGTGGACAGAAAGGGACGTCAACATTTGGATTCATCAGAACTTGGGTTTGGCATCCATTTTATGGATGGCCATACGGACAAACAGATGTTACCGCATATTAATTACAAAGGCAAGACCTTGGTCTTTGTGGCCGATCTGATTCCGACCGTAGGCCACATTCCTTTGCCTTACGTGATGGGCTATGATACAAGACCATTGCTTACCATGGCCGAAAAGGACATCTTTTTAAAAAACGCCGCACAAAATAACTGGTTGCTCTTCTTTGAGCACGATGCACACAATCAACTCTGTTCTTTAAAAGAAACGGAAAAAGGAATCCGGCTCGACCAGCTGTACACCTTCAATGAACTTTTTAACACACATTAAATTAACATACATACCTTTTATGAACCGCACATACAATAAACTGGCATTCCTATCCTTCTCCGCGTCGCTGTTTTTGATGGGATGTGGATCAACCTCCTTAGTCTCCACCCCAGTTGAGAACATCGATACCGTTCCCCTAAAGATTTCGGAACTGACCGATTATGAAAAAAAGCATTGGGGGCACTTGGACCTGTTAAGGGATACCATTCCGGGCATGAGCGTTGATCGCGCCTATGACGAAATCATTAAGAACAGAAAAGGAAAAACCATTGTGGTGGCCGTTTTAGATTCGGGCATGGACCTGGAACACGAGGATATTAAAAATGTGCTTTGGACAAATACCGATGAAATCCCAAACAACGGCAAGGACGATGATGGCAACGGCTATGTGGACGATGTACATGGCTATAACTTTTTAGGGGATGCCTATAACGAACAGTTGGAATATGTACGCATGTTGCGCCTAAACATTGGGGATGCTTCGGATCGCGCCAAGGCCAGATTGATGTTGGATGAGGAATATCCGAAAGCGCTGCAGAACAAACAGCAGTACGAGCAAATTTACCAAGTGGTGAAAGGTGCCGATAAAAACGTGAAAGAAGCCCTTGGAAAAGACACCTATACCAAAGAAGATTTGTTGTCCATTGAAGCCAAAACGCCCCAAATGGAACAAAGCATTGCGGTATTGTCGCAAATGTTCGCCTATGGCGACAGTATTTCCGGGGTTATATCAGAATTGGAAGAGGGCATCACTTATTTTGCCGATCAGGTAAACTACAACCTCAACAAAGATTTTAACGGACGTACTCCTGTTGGTGACGATCCGTATGACATTACCGATGTTCCCTATGGAAACGGCAACCCAAAAAACCAAGTGGATACCGAAAGCCATGGAACCCACGTGGCGGGAATCATCGCTGCCCAACGGAACAACGGAAAAGGCGTTAACGGGGTGGCCCAAAATGTGGAGATCATGAGTATTCGTGCCGTGCCAAACGGGGATGAGTATGACAAAGATATCGCCTTGGGTATCCGATACGCCGTGGACAATGGTGCCTCCATCATCAATTGTAGTTTTGGCAAAGCGTTTTCGCCGGAAGCCCAATGGGTGTATGAGGCCATTTCCTATGCCGCATCCCGCGATGTTTTGATCGTACATGCCGCAGGAAACGATGGTAATGATCTTGATGACCCAGAAAATCCCAATTACCCTAACGACCATAAATTTGGCAATACTGAATTTGTGGACAATGTGATCACGGTCGGAGCGCTTGCAAGCGGCTATGGTTCCGAAATGGTGGCTACTTTCTCCAACTACGGAAATCAAAATGTGGATGTGTTCGCCCCCGGGGATAAAATCTATTCCACCATGCCGAACAACGATTATGAATTTCAGGGTGGGACTTCGATGGCTGCGCCGGCCGTTGCGGGTGTTGCGGCACTTATTCGTTCGTATTATCCGAACCTATCCGCTCCACAGATCAAAAACATCATCATGGAATCCGGATTAAAAACCAAAGCCTCCGTTATTGTGGCTGGTGATGAAACCAAGGCCACCACTTTTGATAAAATCTCAAAATCCGGAAAAATGGTGAATGCCTACAATGCGTTGATTTTGGCGGATAACATCTCAAAAGGTAAAATGACATTGGACAGTAACTCAAAATAAGATATGAAACATTTACAAGTATTCTTTTTGACGGTTTTCTCAGGAATTTCAATGATGTGGGCACAAGATGCCTGCTATTGGCAACAACATGTGGATTATACCATGGCCGTTGATATGGATGTGAAAACCTACCAGTACACCGGAACCCAAAAATTGGTCTACACGAACAACTCGCCCGACGAATTGGATCGTGTATTTTATCATTTGTACTACAATGCCTTTCAACCGGGCAGCGAAATGGATATTCGGTTGCAAAATATTAAAGATCCCGACAAACGAATGATGGATGGTGACCAAAGCAGGATCTCTTCACTATCCGAAAGCGAAATGGGATACCTGCATGCACTGACCCTGACTCAGGACGGGCAACCGGTTAATTTTAAGGAAGAGGGCACCATTTTGGTGGTGGATCTGGCCAAACCGATTCCATCTGGAGGTAAAACCACTTTTGAAATGATCTTTAAAGGACAGGTTCCCCTTCAAATTCGACGTTCAGGAAGAAACAGTACCGAAGGCGTGGCACTTTCCATGAGCCAATGGTATCCCAAAATGTCGGAATATGATTTTGAAGGATGGCACCCCAATCCCTACATCGCCCGTGAGTTTCATGGTGTGTGGGGCAATTTTGATGTGAAGATCACCTTGGACAAGGAATATACCGTTGGAGGTACCGGCTATTTGCAAAATCCCGATGAAATCGGGCATGGTTACGAAACCCCGGGTACCAAGGTAAAAACCAAAGGGAAAACCCTCACCTGGCATTTTTTGGCGCCCAATGTGCATGATTTTATGTGGGCCGCGGATCCTGATTATATCCATGATACTTTGGACATGGAAAATGGGCCTACCCTTCATTTCTTCTACAAAAACAACCCAGAATTTGTTGAAAACTGGAAAAAATTACAGCCCAAAACAGCTGAGGCCATGGCCTTTTTCAGCAAGAATATCGGCAAATACCCGTATGAGCAATACTCTGTGGTGCAGGGTGGCGATGGGGGCATGGAATACGCCATGAGCACCTTGATCACAGGAAATCGTGAATTCGGTAGTTTGGTCGGTGTTATGGTGCACGAAATGGCCCACTCCTGGTTCCAGCATATTTTGGCCACCAACGAATCGGAACATGCTTGGATGGATGAAGGATTCACCTCCTTTATCAGCAGTTTGTGTATGAACCAGATTATGGAGCAGAACAAGCAAAACCCCTTTGAAGGGTCGTACCGCGGATATTACGCTCTGGTCAATTCAGGTTTGGAAATGCCGCAGACCACCCATTCCGACAGGTATACCACCAATTTTGCATACGGTATTTCGGCTTATAGCAAAGGTTCCATCTTTCTTTCGCAATTGGGGTACATCATTGGTCAGGACAAATTGATGGAGACCATTCAGAAGTATTACGAAGACTTCAAATTTAAACACCCAACCCCGAACGATATCAAACGGACGGCTGAAAAGGTTTCGGGCATGGAACTCAACTGGTATTTGACCGATTGGACCATGACCACCAACACAATCGACTACGGTATCAAAAGTGTGGAAGCGAACGGGGATAAAACAAAAGTGGCGTTGGAACGTATCGGCGAAATGCCCATGCCGTTGGATATTTTGGTGGTAGGGAAAGATGGTTCCCAAGAGACGTACTACATTCCTTTACGCATGATGTTCGGGCAAAAGGATAATCCGTACCCCAATTTGGAGCGCACCGTTTTGGATAATTGGGCATGGGCCTACCCAACCTATGAATTCGACATCAATATGCCTTTGGAAGAGGTTCAGGCCATTATGATCGACCCCTCCCAGCTTATGGCTGATGTGGATGGGGAAAACAATGTTTATCAAGCGAACCCGTAATTCATCGGCTAAAATATGATAAGGGCGGGCCAAGTTGGCCCGCCCTATTTCTTTACAAACCATTTTATTGAGTAATTTGCCCTTAAATAAATATCCCCGCTGGGGAAGTTTACGGATGTCCATTGAATAAGCAACTAGATCCAAATCGTACCGCCCTTACCTTTCCCAAAAAAGAAAAACTCAAGAGCAAAAAAACAATTGAGTCCCTCTTTGTGGAAGGAAAAAACCTGCGCGAATATCCCATCAAACTGATCTATCTCAAAACAACCAATGAAGACAAGGTTCCCATCAAGGTCGGTGTTGTGGCCCCGAAGAAAAAATTCAAAAAAGCGGTCGATAGAAACCGGATCAAGCGGTTGTTACGAGAAGCGTATCGATTGAACAAGCCCCTCATTTTTAACAACATTGAAGGAACCTATGCGTTCTTATTTTTATACCTTGGCAACAAGGAGCCCAACTTTGCCGAAGTGGATTTGGCCATGAAAAAAGTGTTGGCGGCTTTTAAAGAAAATGAATGCCATGAAGAAATTGATTAGAAAGAAAGTTTTGGTCCCCATTTTGGCTGTTACCGTGTTGGTGGTGGCCAGTGGTTTTAAAAGTGATTTTTTTGAGATTGCCAAGCAGATTGAAATTTTTACCACCCTGTTCAAGGAGCTCAACATGAACTATGTGGACGAGACCAATCCGGCAGAACTTATGGATTCGGCCATAAAAAATATGTTGGACGAATTGGACCCATACACCCAGTTTTTGAACGAACAGGATGTGGAAGCCTATAAAATCAATAACGCAGGAGAATACTCCGGTATCGGAGCGTTGGTCCGTTCCTATGAAAGCAAATTGGTGATAGTTGAGCCCTACAAAGGATATGCCGCCGACAAGGCCGGCCTTAAGGCCGGGGATGAGATCATAAAAATCGGTGAGACCAATGTGGCCGATTTTGATGACAATGCCAGTGAACTGCTCAAGGGGGCCAACAATACCTCGGTCAATGTAACCTATGTGCGTCAAGGAGAAACCAAAACCGCTACCATTACCCGTGAAGGGGTTGAAGTGGATGCCGTTCCCTTTTACGACATGATCGACGACAAAACAGGCTACATTGTACTGTCCCGATTCAATCAAAAAGCATCCAGCCAGACGAAATCTGCTATGCAAGACTTAAAGGGGAAAGGAGCGGAACGCTTGGTTTTGGATTTGAGGGGCAACCCTGGCGGACTGCTTTCCGAGGCTATTAATGTAACCAACCTGTTTGTGCCCAAAGGTGAACTGATCGTGACCACCAAGTCCAAGGTGAAAAAATTCAATCAAGAATACAAAACCAAGAACCAACCGGAAGATGTGGATATCCCGCTCGTGGTCTTGGTGGATGGCAAAAGTGCCTCTGCCAGTGAAATTGTTTCGGGCGGACTGCAAGATCTGGACCGTGCGGTTATCGTGGGAGCACGTAGCTTTGGAAAGGGATTGGTGCAACGTCCCCTTAAACTGACCTATGGCACCCAATTGAAGGTGACCATTTCGCGTTATTACACCCCATCCGGAAGGTGTATCCAATCCTTGGATTATTGGAACCGTGATGAAGAGGGAAAAGCGGTACGTAACACCAATTTTAAGGAGTTCACAACCCGTAATGGCCGTAAGGTTTGGGATGGCGGCGGTGTAATGCCCGACGTGACCATAAATTCCCTATCCAGCAACTCGCTTATCGATGCTCTTGAACGCAATAGTATCATTTTCGACTTTGCGACCAATTATTATTACGACCATTCTTTTGCATCAGAAAATGATTTTGTTTTTTCCGATGCTGATTTTGAGGCATTCAAACTATACGCCAAAAACCAGAATTTTACCTTTCAGACCAAAACCGAGGAACTGTTGGAGCAATCCATTAATACAGACGACTCCTTATTGGGCCCTGAGGTTCAGGAAAAATACAAAGACCTCCTGTTGGCAGTGAACAGAGGTAAGATTACGGCCCTTGATACGTACCAAAATGAAATCAGGAAAAATCTGGAAGACGAGATCATTACCAGGTATTTTTACCGAGATGGCCTTTATCGTTATTACCTGAAACATGATGATGCCATCTTGACCGCCAAGGAATTGTTGGCCGATACTAGCAAATATCGAAGCATTCTGAAGTAGGCAACCCATCTTTTGGGTTATTTTTTTGAAGGTCGTAAACAATTCATAAAGGACTTTCATCAACCCATAGACTACAACGGTCAAATTGAGGGTTCCAAATGTCCGAAGCGTAGTATTTTAACCAAAAACACGCGATGGTCTATACTTGGATAACCCTGGCTTTGGTGGGTTCCATTTTGCTCTATTGGCTCTACAAATTGATGTGCAAATGCTTTTGCCGTGCCTTCTGTATCTGGAAAAACCAAACCCAAGGAGCACTTTTCACAAGGGAGGCCACCATATTGGCCGTGAACACCTTGAAACTTGGCAAAAAACCACTTTTGGAGCTTTTGTTGCTTTTTGAAAACTTGTCCGGTCAAACCATTCAAAGAAAAATTCGGGTGTGGGACAGTAAACCGGAACTAGGCCGATTTGTTACCGATAAAAAAGTCCAGGTTACGATCAATAGCTCCAAAAAACCAAAGGATCCCATATCCCTTACATCGGGCAATTGTCGAATTTCGTTTGCCTTTTTATTGGGCTGCAGCCTAAAAATTATTCTTTACAGCATCGGATGCTATATTTTTATGGGTGAGGCCCTGGAACGGATAACATCGAATCCAGAAAAATATGAGTCTATCTTGGCCCGTTCGGAAATTTGGCAAATGGGTTTGATTTTTACGGGTGTGGTACTTTTTCTCCACTTTCTTTTGCAAAAAATCGGATTGGTTGAAAATGGTAAAAACAGAGCTAAGCATTGGGATTTGCTTTACAATGGCATTTATGCCTCGGCAACCGTTGATTCCTACAAGGATACAGGGGCCATGGTCAACGACAACCCCGTCGTCCAGTTTTCGTATACTTTCAAAGATTTTTCAGGAGTGGAATGCAAAGGAAGCGATCGAAAAGTAGTGGGCAAACTTGAGGTGGGTGCCTTATCGGAAATCGACCATGTGGACATTATGTATTTAGCCGATTGCCCTGAAATTTCCAGACTTACCGAGAACTTGGAAAATAACGATCTGTCCAGTTTTACCCGCTTTTTGTTGTTGTTGGTACTTTTTGTTTTTTCAAGTGTGATCATTGAGGCTTTCTACCAAAATATTTTTTAAATGCATCGGCTTTCAATTAGCATTGAATAAATCCTATTTTTGGGCATGCAACAAGTAAGGGTCTGTGAACTTTTCGCCGGTGTGGGTGGTTTCCGATTGGGATTGGAAAAAACCGGACACTACAAAGTAGTGTGGAGCAACCAATGGGAGCCTTCAACCAAAACCCAACATGCATCGAAAGTCTATGAGGCCCGTTTTGGTAAAACTGGCCATTCCAACACCAATATTGAAGAAGTACCCACTTCGGCCATTCCCGATTTCGACTTATTGGTAGGGGGGTTTCCTTGCCAAGACTATTCCGTAGCCACCAGTTTAAAAAATTCCAAAGGCCTTCTGGGTAAAAAAGGGGTGCTTTGGTGGTCCATTCATCGGATTCTTTCCGAAAAAAAGAACAAACCCAAATACCTTTTTCTTGAAAATGTGGACCGACTGTTGAAATCGCCTTCGAATCAACGTGGGCGTGATTTTGCGGTTATGTTGCGGAGTTTATCGGATTTGGGCTATGCGGTGGAATGGCGAGTGATCAATGCGGCCGAGTATGGTATGCCTCAGCGCCGAAGGCGCGTTTTTTTTCTCGCGTATCACGAATCGACAGCCCTTTTTAAAAAAATCGAAAACTCCGATCCAAAAACTTGGATTGTAAAAGAGGGTACCCTAAGTGAGGCTTTTCCTGTGTCAATTTCCCCACAAAATTCTACCACTTTTGAATTGGATGTTGATCTAGTTTCGGTTTCCGAGCATTTCAACACGGAAAAAGAGAAGGCGCTATCCCCATTTTTAAATTCCGGGGTGTGTGTTGGTGGAAAAGTAACAACCATCAAAACAATGCCCTCCTTTGATGGCAACAGAACGCTGCTGGGGGATATCCTGGAAAATGGAACTGCATCCCCAGAATTGTATATAGATGCTGCCGATCTGCCCAAATGGCAGTATTTGAAAGGGGCCAAAAAAGAGATTAGAAAAACCAATGCTGGTTTTGAATACCATTATAGCGAAGGGAGCATGGTGTTTCCCGACGCACTCGATCAACCTTCCAGAACTATTATAACCGGCGAGGGCGGTAAAAGCCCTTCCCGGTTCAAGCACGTTGTCCAAACCTCCAAGGGACTGCGAAGACTTTCACCTGTTGAATTGGAACGGTTGAACATGTTTCCGGACAATCATACGCTTTTGGAGGGCATACCCGATGCCAAACGGGCCTTTTTTATGGGCAATGCCCTAGTGGTTGGGATTGTGGAACAGATCGGTTCGGTCTTGTTCCAGAAAATTTCCCAAATTGAAGAGCCACTTTGAAAATGACCTATCCAAAGAACAACGACTGACCCCTTTATTGGACAAATACTACTCAATGTATTTGAAACATTCAACCTTTGAGCGTATTGCCGAGAAAAAACAACAACTTCAAGGAATCGATATGATCTTTACGGACAAGCGCACCGGTATCTCTTATTCTGTGGATGAAAAGGCGCAATTGGATTATGTGAATGAAACCTTGCCCACTTTTGCTTTTGAATTGATATATGAAAAAAGGGGAGGGCAAAAACAAGGATGGTTGTTCGACACAGCCAAAAAAACGCAGTTTTATGCTTTGGTCACCAACATTTTTTCCGATGAAAAAGATGTGTTTACTTCCTGCAACATCACTTTTGTGAACCGAGAAAAACTTTTGGCGCATCTGTCAACATTGGGCTTGACAAAAAAGTTTTTAGGAGAACTTACTTTGGTGCACAAAAACCTTCATGGCAAACTCGAGTTAAAAGAATTGAATCCAAAAAAGGAAGGTTATCTGTACTTTTCAACCCAGAACAAGGCCGAAAAACCCATCAATTTGATTTTAAGATTGGATTATTTAGTCCGGATTGGTGTGGCGAAACGGTTGATCTGATCTTACTTTTTTACCATTCGGGTATGCGGAATCCCATCTTCCAAATATTCGGCTCCAAATGCGGAAAAGCCCAAATCGGAATAAAACTTTAGAAGATACGATTGGGCCGATATTTCGATAGGTGATTGTGGAAATCGCTGTTCAACAGCCTGTATGGATGCTTTCATAATTACCTTTCCCAAACCAAATTTACGTTGGTCCTCGGCCACTACCACCCTTCCGATACTGGCATTGTCAAAGTAATCCCCGGGTTTAAAAATTCGAGTGTAGGCAACAACCGTTCCGTTCTTAGATCCAATCACATGCAGGGCCTTTTGGTCCTTGTTGTCCATATCTTGGTACACACAGTCCTGCTCCACCACAAATACCTCGCTCCGTAAACGCAATATCTGGTAGAGTTCCGTTGTGGAAAGTTCTTGAAAGGTTTTTACTTGGACCTCCATTAATCTTGGACAATTATGCTTTTTGAATCGCATTTGTCAAACTCCGGTTGAATATTGACATGGTTGATCCCATGTCTGTGATAGACATGCTCCTCTATTTCTTCCAGAATAGCATCGAATTGTGATAGCTTGATGTCTTCCCTAAAATCGATATGGGCCTCCATGTGCACTTCATCCTCATTGAGTTGCCAAATATGCACGTGGTGCACATTCTTTACTTTTTCTATGGTGCAGATGGAATCGACAATATCCTGTATGATTACCCTTTTTGGGGTAAAAAGCATCAAAACTTTGGTCGATTCCTTCAATAGGTCGTACCCCATATAGATCAAATACAGGCCAATGATCATGGTCAACACGGCATCCACCCAATAAATTTGATAGAACATCATCAACAGACCACCGATCAATACCGCCACCGAAGCCATCATGTCCGTCAATAGGTGCAAATAGGCCGAACGCATGTTCATGTTGTCCTGTGCATCCTTTTTCAACAACAATACACTAAAACCATTGGCAAAAATGGCTATCAAAGAAAGCCAAATCACCAAATCCGATTCGATTTCCTGGGGATTGACCAATCGTTCCACGGCTTCCTTCATTAAAATAATGGCCACAACTACCAGGGTAGCTGCATTTACAAAGGCCGCCATAATTTCAGCCCGTTTATAACCGAAGGTTTTGTTGCTGCAGGCTTTTTTCTTGCCCAATATTCGGGCACCATAACTAATAATCAATGAAAGTACATCACTGAAGTTGTGAAGCGCATCCGATAACAGGGCCAAACTTCCTGAAATAAACCCACCTATAATTTGGGAAAGGGTTATTACTATGTTTAAAATAATGGATATGAGCAGGTTTCTCCCCTTCAAATCAGGATGGGAATGACCGTGATCATGGTGATGGTGATGTCCCATAAAATGACTATCTACATGGAATTTTTTCTATCCTTCTTTCATGACGACCCCCTTCAAATTGGGTGTTCAAGAAGGTTTCAACCATATCCAATGCTTGTGGTAAGGCAATAAAACGTGCGGGTAAGCTAAGGATATTGGCATCATTGTGCTCTCTGGCCAATTGGGTGATTTCCTTCGTCCAACACAGGGCACCCCTAACATTTTGGTGTTTATTGATGGTCATTGTAGCACCGTTGCCGCTTCCACAGATCACTATACCAAAATCGACTTTGCCTTCTTCCACATCGGTGGCTACGGGGTGTGTAAAATCTGGATAATCCACACTATCACTGCCGTCGGTTCCGTAATTGATGACTTCGATACCTTTGGATTTCAACAGGCCCATTATGGCCAATTTATAGTCTGTTCCGGCATGATCGTTTCCTATGGCTATTTTCATGTTTTCGGTATTTTGAGGATATGGAACAAAGGTACAATATCTTTTAATGTATCGTTGTTCATAAAAATCGATCAAACTTTACATTTTGTTCAATCACAATCAATTAACAAATCGCCTATTTTGTTGATTGTTTTAAGAAAAAATACCGTAATTAAATTTTGTCAATCCAGATAATAGATCAAGTAACATTTTTTTCTTTGGTACAGCAGAAATTCCATTAAAAATTAATCAACTTCTATAAAACAATTATCGACGGTAATTAACAGTAAGGAAACATTAACTTTTCAATAAATTGATGTTGACAACGGTTATCAAAAATCGTGGATAAGATTTATAAAGCATTGATTTCCATTTTTCTTTTGGTCTGAAAAATTGTGGAAAAAGTTATTTGATCGTTCAAAGCAATTTTTTGATCAAAATTTTATTCCACATATTAACATCCCATCACTATCATCATTTTTTAAATTTTAAGAAAGAAAGAAAAAGAATAATAATTATGATTGTTGATAAAGTGGTTGTACAAGTGATTACTTCTGTATTCCCTATGTGTCAAGAATTATAATTTGTACTTTTCAAAAAAATAAGGACGTTAATGTCAAAAAAGAATAAGAGGGCACGGAGTCAGCGGAAGAACGAGATTACCAAAGGTATCTTCACTGTATTGGAAAAAGAGCCTTCCAAGAGCTTCAATTATAAGCAGATAGCCTCAAAATTAGAGATTACAGACACCCAGGATAGAAATGAATTGATCAAGCGATTGGGACAACTAAAAGCCACCGATCGTATTGCGGAGGTGGAACGTGGCAAGTATCAAAAAAAGCCATCGTTGCACACCTATTTTACCGGAAGGGTAGATTTGACCAGCAGCGGAAATGCCTATGTGATCGTGGATGAGTTGGACGACGATATTTTTGTTCCGTTCAATAAATTGAACAGGGCCTTTCATGGTGATACCGTTGAGGTATTCCTAAAACCCAGACGAAAGGGAAAAAAAATGGAAGGGGAGATTTCCAATGTGTTGGAACGTAAAAAAATGTCCTATGTGGGCATTGTTGACAAGCAAAAACGTTTTGCCTTTATACGGCCTACCGACTCCAGAATGTATACTGATATTTTTGTGCCGCTCGAGAAGCTGAAAAAAGCAAATGATGGGGATAAGGTACTGGTCAGTTTGGGCGATTGGCCAGCTGATGCCGATTCTCCCTATGGTTCGGTGATTGAGGTTCTGGGCAAACCCGGGGAACATAACACCGAGATCCATGCCATTTTGGCCGAATATGGATTGCCCTACGAATTTCCGTACGAGGTGGAACAGTTTGCCAAAAAATTGGATACCTCTATCAAAGAATCGGAGATTGCGAAGCGTCGCGATATGCGTAATGTGCTCACTTTTACCATAGATCCCAAAGATGCGAAGGATTTTGATGATGCACTCTCCTTTCAAAAATTGGAAAACGGGAATTTTGAAATTGGGATCCATATTGCGGACGTATCACATTACGTGCAGCCCGATACCATTTTAGAAGATGAAGCCTATAATCGGGCCACATCGGTTTATCTGGTGGACCGTGTGGTACCCATGTTGCCCGAAGTGTTGTCCAACCAAGCCTGTTCGTTACGACCCAATGAAGAAAAATATACCTTTTCGGCTGTTTTTGAACTGGATGAAAAAGCGAATGTAATCAACCAATGGTTTGGCCGAACGGCCATTAATTCCAATGAACGGTTTGCCTACGAAGAAGCCCAACACATAATTGAAACCCAAGAGGCGACTATTCCCAAGGAAATTTCAATTCGGGGTAATGCCTATTCGGTTTCCAATGAAGTTGTGGAAGCTGTGCTCACTTTTGATCGATTGGCCAAGATCATGCGAAAGGCACGTATGGATGCCGGTGCTATTTCCTTTGATAAAATTGAGGTAAAATTTCATCTTTCTGAAAACAATGAACCCGTTGGAGTGTTTTTCAAGGAGGCCAAAGAGGCCAATAAGTTGATTGAGGAATTTATGTTGTTGGCGAACCGGAAGGTGGCCGAATTTATCGGTAAACAGAAAAAGACATTTGTATATCGCATACACGATAGCCCCGATGAGGATAAATTAATGGCCTTGAATGGAGTTATTTCCCGGTTTGGACATAGTATAGACCTAAAGGATAGAAAGAGCATCAATCGTTCGCTAAACAAGTTGTTGGAGGATGTAAAAGGCAAGAAAGAACAGAATTTGGTGGATACCTTGGCCATTCGTAGTATGAGCAAAGCAGTGTACACTACCGAAAATATTGGGCACTATGGATTGGGATTTGAGTATTATACACATTTTACCTCTCCAATTCGAAGGTACCCCGATGTAATGGTCCATCGATTGTTACAACACTACTTGGATGGGGACAAACAGCCCAAAGCTGCCTTGTATGAAGAGAAATGCAAACATTCGTCCAATATGGAACAATTGGCGGCCAATGCGGAACGTGACTCCATCAAGTATATGCAGATCAAGTTTATGGAGGATCACAAAGATCAGGAGTTTTTGGGTGTTATTTCCGGAGTGACCGAATGGGGCATTTATGTGGAAATCATTGAAAACAAATGTGAGGGTATGGTCCGTATACGAGATATCAAGGACGATTACTATAATTTCGATGAGCGCCAATATGCCATTGTGGGAGAACGTACCAAGCGGATGTACCAATTGGGTGATGAGGTGTATGTGATGGTAAAAAGTAGCGATTTGATCAAGCGCCATCTCGACTTTTCGTTGATCGGTAAAAAGGAGTAATGTAATTTTGGAATAAAATTTGTTATTTTATTGATAACCAAATTTTTATAACATGAAACCAATTACGTTTGTGTTTTTGTTCCTATCGCTGCAACTCATTGGAGCACAGGAGACAACCGTAACCAAAAACCTACAAAAGTTCACCGAAGTCAAGGGTTTTGATGGTCTTTCCATCAACCTGATCCGCGGTAAGAAGAACAAAGCTGTGATCACAGGTGCCAATACCGATAAGGTGGCCATTGTCAATAATGATGGCGTATTGAAAATCCGAATGGAAATCAATAAAATTTTTAGTGGCTACCGAACCTATGTTGATCTCTACCATACCGAAGAATTGGTAGTGATCGATGTGAATGAGGATGCACGTATTACCTCGGATGAAACCTATGTACAGGATGTGCTCGAACTGAAGGCCCAAGAAGGCGGTGATCTGGAAATAAACTGTCAAGTGGACCAGTTATTGATCAAGGCAGTTTCGGGAGGAGAAATCTTTGCTGGTGGATTCAGTAACAACCAAGATGTGATCATTAACACCGGTGGGCACTACAATGGACGCACCTTTAAGACCAAGTTTACTACCATAAGTGTAAATGCCGGCGGGAATGCCGAAATTTATGCAACCGACTATGTAAAAGCCAATGTTAAGGCCGGAGGTGAAGTATTGGTATACGGAGATCCAAAAAAAATGGATGAACAAACCTTGTTCGGTGGAAAAATAAAGAGAGTGAATTAAACGATGATTGAAGATATACAAGCTGCCATACCCCTGGGATTTTTATTGAGCTTTATGATCGGCCCCGTTTTCTTTGTTTTGCTGGAAACAAGTGCCACCAAAGGTTTTAGGGCGGGAGTAAGTTTGGATATAGGAGTCATCTTTGCTGATCTTGTTTTTCTGTTGATTGCCTATTTCAGTAGTTATCAATTGTTGGAAAATTTGAGCAATCAGCCTGGACTTTTTGTTTTTGGTGGTATGATTCTTCTGGTTTATGGCATTGTGCTTTTTGTAAAAAAACCAAAAAAGAAAACCCATCTACAAGCTACAAAAGGAAATTACCTGGGACTTTTTGTAAAAGGATTTTTGTTGAATTTCATCAATATTGGCGTTTTGGCCTTTTGGTTGGGCCTGATCATTGTAGTTGGTCCCAGTTTGGATAATAGTCCCGATCGCATGATTGTGTTTTTTGGAACGGTGCTATTGGTATATTTTGGTACCGATCTGCTTAAAATTCTTTTGGCCAAACAATTGAAGCGCTACCTCACCCAAGAACGTATTGTATTGATTAAAAAAGGGCTGGGCATTGTATTGGTTATTTGTGGTATTGTATTGATTGTCAAAGGTTTTATTCCCAAAGATAAGTTCGATATCCAAGATGAAATCGAAAAAATAGAAAAGCTGTAAAGCAAAAAACCCAGCACTTTGTACTGGGTTTTGAGGCATCGAGCGGATTCGAACCGCTGTACAAGCTTTTGCAGAGCTCTGCCTAGCCACTCGGCCACGATGCCATTTCGGTTGGCAAAGCTATAAATATTTTATGAATTTTTTAGATTGGATCTTATCTAAAAAAATAAATGTGCTTTAATAAAAAGCCTAAATTTGAGGCATCGGGTGGACTCGAACCACCATAAAAATCCTTGCGGGACTTTGTCTATCCAATTCGACCACAATGCCATTTTACTATAAACAAAAGTAAAAAATCTTTACCGTGAACTGTTTTTAGCATGGAGCGGTTTATCGAGTATATCGGAGATTCACCGAAACGCTCTCCACATCCCCGCCAATAGGTGGGTTTATTTTTGCCACTTCCACATCTATTTCGGTAACTTCATTGATTTCTAGTAGAATACGGTCAATAATTCTTTTGGCAACGTGTTCCAAGAGATTGGATCGTATAGCCATCTCCTCTTTCACAATATTGTTCAAATGAACGTAATCGACAGTTTCGCTTAATTTGTCTGAAACAGCTGGCTGGGAAAGGTCGGCCGAAATTTCAAGATCTACTCGGTAATCGCTACCAATGAGCATTTCTTCCTGTAAGCAGCCATGGTTGGAATGTATCCTAATGTTTTTGAGCCTAATTTTTCCCACTTCACAATTGATTAAGAAGTGCAAAAATACGTCAAATCATAGGAAATTAATACATACACCTACAGTTGCTGATTCCTTGGAAAAGGTCCATTCCTACGGTTACCACATGGGTACCCATACTATAGCCCAAAATTTCATTGGTAATCACTTGGTAGGAGTATCCGAAATAGAAATTACTTTTCTTAAACCCGGCAATAGGGGCAATGTATAAAGGCTCACCCAACTGATCGTTCAAAAAGCGATAGGTAAGACCCACATAATAGTAATCCTCAAAATCGTGGAAACGGAATTTGGCATTCAAATCAGTTACCGAACGACCGTCACTTTCGAACCACTGGAAGAAAACGGAAGGCTCAATTTCCAGTTTGCTGTTCTTATTTTTGGAAATACTGTATCCGGAATAGATGTAGTAGTTACGAAGCTTGTTCGGTTCTATCTGAATTTGGTCGGTACTGAAGTTGGACAGGTCCTTGTTCAGCACGTTGGCCGCATTCAAACTGAAATAGAATTTATTATACCGGTAAAGTACGCCCAAATCAAAATTGTGATTGGTAGTAGCCTTGTCATCTGTTGGTAATTGACCATTGTTGGCTTGAAACTCTTCCACATCCACCCTAAACTGGTTAAAGTTGTAGGATATTCCAAAAGAAAGGAAAATATCATCGTATCGATCCAAGGTCAAATGGTGGGCAAAGGATACTCTCGCACCCCGTTGCCTTGTATATCCGTTACTATCGTTGTACAATAGCATACCTACTCCCGATCGGTTTCCTATTCGGGCATCGGCGGCCAAGGTTTGGGTATCCGGCGCATCTTCAATGCCTACCCATTGGGTTAGTCCGTTCAACCGAACTTTGATATGGTCCCCGATCCCTGCATAGGTCGGGGACATCAAAAATGGGTTATCGGCAATGTATTGTGATAATTGTGGTATGGTCAACTCCTGCCCATTCGCACAAAGTGCCAAAGCAAACAATAGGATCGTTGAATATACTTTTTTGAACATGGGGCTTGCAGGTTAAGTATTATTGTCGATAAAGTGTAAAGTGTCCCACAAATTCTCTGTCGTCCAGTTCGCCGTTCAAGCGGACCACGTACCAGTAATCTCCCGTTGGCAATGGTTTTCCATCATAGTTGCCATCCCAACCTTGGGTGTCGCGGGTCATCTCTTCCACTACTCTACCATAACGATCATAAATCTTAATTAGTACTTCTGGGAAGCCTTCAATGTTATTCGGAATCCACGTATCGTTAAGTCCATCTCCATCAGGCGTGAAGAAGTTCGGGAACTCAATATCGATGAACTCCATGAATATCTCCGCCGTGGCCTCACAACCGTTCTGATCGATCACAGTTACCGTGTAGGTATCCGTTCTGTTGATATAGAACGTATTGTCGGTTCCGTTATTGAAATCATTGAAATAGAAGGTATACGGTTCCACTCCACCTTCGGCCACGGCCGTAATCTGGTTGATATTGTTGTTTTCCAATACCAAGGTCAATGGTTCATAACCTTCAATAGTGAAATCATACGTGGTCATACATCCATTGGCATGTGCTATGGTCAAGTAATGATCACCCGGTGCTATGTTCATAAAGTCAGCAGTAAGTTGCATATCTGCTGGATCGGTAGAATCCAAGGCATACAATACATCTGCTGTTACAGAATCGTTTTCAAAAACAATTTCCAAATAGTTGTTAGGAATATTACCGGTACACTCATAAATCGGGGTAACGGTAGCAGCCAAGTTTACACCGGGCTCAATTTCCACAAACACATTGGTTTCACAACCTTGGGCATCCCTTACGAATACCACATGGGTTCCTGCAGCCAAGTTTTGGAACAAGATCTGGTCTTGTACAAAATCGGCATCTGCATTGGAGTTCAGGGCAGTTTCATAAGGAGCGGTACCTCCGGTTATCTGCAATTCGAAGGAACCATCGGCACTGTTGTAACATACTTCGTGCATAATGTTCACCGCTTCGGCCTGAATTGGTTCTGGTTGTGTGATTTCAAATTGGAACGTGATGAAACATCCATTCACATCTTGAGCAATAACATCGTAAATGCCAGGAGCCAAATCGGTAAAGGTATTCTCCGTATCAAATTGATCAAGGTTGGGTGAAATAGCATATAGAATTTCACCGGTACCTCCGGAAACCTCAACCGTGATTGTACCATCATTTTCACCGGCACAGGTTACATTGGTGAATTCTTCACGATCTACCTGCAATGGAGCTGGGTCCACAATCAAGATTTCTGGGGATACTTCCACACAATCCTCACTGGTCACCCGTACATAATAGCTACCGGCCGGCAACATATTAAACGTGCCACTGGCTTGTGGTCCTGCCCATAAATTGGTCAAGACCGCATCAGTGAACAGTTCGTAGCTATAATTACCCAAACCTCCCGTGGCCTGTGCAATAATGGTAGCAGATGCCTCACCGGTACAGTTGATATACGCCGCAGTATCGTCAATGTTCAACGTCAATGGTGGAACAGGGTCGATGCTTACTTGGTTGGAGATATCTGCCTCACAACCATTGGTGTCCCGCACATAGAATTGATATACTCCAGCAGGTACAGTGAGCGTAACCGTATTTCCGGCCATTGCTGTAAAAGTGATATTATCGCTACTGTACTCATAGGAACCATTTCCACCGGATGCAGTTAAACGAATCTCGGCCATGTCATTACAGGTAAGCTCGCTTACTTGTACCAATGATGACGTTACTTCTGTTGGTTCGTTGATGGTCACTTGTGGTGTTTCCATGCCACAGTTCCATCCATCGGAAACGGTGATACTGTAAATTCCAGCTCCCAATCCAGTGAAGGTTGGATTCCCTTGCTCACCAGAAGTGAACACAATGTTGGTTCCGGTTGCGTCGTAATAATTCAATTGGTATTGATAAACGCCTTCACCACCAGACACATTGTAGGCCCATACCGATGCACTGTTGTCACCATAACAATCCAAATCTATTGGAGCGGCGTCAATTTGAGCGGTAATTGGCAATGGCTCAACCAGGGTCACTGAATTGTCCACAATTTCGCATCCTTGGTCATCGGTCACCCGTACTTCGTATGAACCTGCAGACAGACCTGTGAAGACATAACTAGTTACATCATTCATGGTGTAAACTTGGCCGGTTGTAGTGTTGGTCAACACCATATCGTAAGGTGCATATCCACCAGTTGGTGCTACCAATATCTCACCTTGGTCATTGGTACAGGTAACATCGGCCACCTGTTGTGGTGTCACCGCCAATGGACTGCTTGGGGAAATAATGGTTATGGTATTAGAATCCTCAATACAGAACGGACTTCCTGTTTCGGTTACACGAACAAAGTAATTACCACCAACTAGCAAGGACGATGGATCAGGTATCATAAATGGATTCGTGCTTGTATTTCCACTACCTGTTAATATGGATGTACCATCGGTTCGGAACACTTCGTAATCGTATGCACCGGTGTAACCCGTTACATTGATTTCCAAAGAACCAGCATCGTCAAAACATACCGCAGGATCAATGGCAGTGGCCACTACATCTATGGTATCGTATGGTGCAATCGTATGTGTAGCTTCTACAAAACACCCTGTAGTAGTATTGGTTGCCCTGAAGGTATACGTGCCAGGAGCAGTCAAGTCGAACGTTGCGGTAGTCGCTGTAGAACCTGTCATGGTGCCTTGGGTGTTTCCAGTAGGCAACAATTCAAAAGTATAGGTGTCACCGCCAAAGGTTTCGGTTACCGTCAATGTTACCGTTTCTGGATTAACACAGGTGATGGCAACATCTTGTGCAACCGCCAAGGTGAACGTGTTCAATGGTTGAACATCAATACTACCTGGGAATTCACATCCGTTGGCATCCCTTACGATGTAGTTGATGGTCTGAACAGTACCATTGTCCACCACATTGAAGGTAGTACTGGAAGTGAATCCATTACCATTGAAGCTATACAGATAAGGAGCAGTACCTCCTGCTGGGGTAACCGTTACAACGGCCTCCACAATTGAATTGCTAGGGCTACAAGAGAAATCAGTGGACACAGCTGTTGCGGTCAACGGCGTAGGTTCGTTCACGGTTGCATCAAAAGTATCCTCACAAGCTCTGGATGAAATCACCCTTACACGGTAATCACCGGCAGGTAAATTATCGAACACAGGACTTGATTGTGCGAATCGGTACGGATTCACCAAATCGGACATTTGATACAATTCGTAGGTGTACAATGGGTCTACATTTGTTGCAGGATCCAAAACCACGGTCAAACTACCATCGGAACCACCATTACAGCTAACATCTTGTACGATAACATCGTCGATCACCGGATCAACCTTGTCGTCCAATTCTTGTGTTACCACATAAGTACAAGGTGTAGCGGTATCATTATCTGTTACAGTGAACGTATACACACCGGGCTGAGTCAGTCCAGTAAACACACCGGTACCGTTGCTAGCCGTGGTAATTCCATCAGGATAGACCACATCAAAGGTCAAGTTGGATGAACCACCCGTAACATTCACGGTAATTTGTCCACCTGGATCCACGTTACAATCGATGGGTTTCACCACAGTGGTATTGGCCGTCATGGCATTGGTCAATACAACTGGGCCAATTGTGGTTGTACAAGACCATTGGTCTGCAATCAATACTTCATAGGAACCGGCACCCAATCCAGAGAATATCGGACTGGTCTGTGGCGAACCAACATTGGAACCGTTTCGGATCAATTGATACGTATAGTTGCTACCTTGACCACCAGTCGTTCCAACCACTTCAATTTCACCCTGTAGATCGGTACAGTTTTCCTGATTGATCTGAAGGGTAGCGGTAATTGGAAGCGGATCGGCAAGAACCACGGTATCCACCAATTGCTCACAACCACTGGCATCAATTACCCATGCTTCATAGGTGCCAACAGAAAGTCCACTAAAAGTTGGACTGGCCACATAATCACCGGGTCCAGTTGGAGCCGAGGTGCCCACATAGTAGGAATAACCTCCCCATCCACCAGTTACATTGGTAATTTGGATCACTCCATCATTTCCGATACACGTGATGTCGGTTACCACTGTAGCACCAACAATAGGGGCACTTGGTCCGGCAATGTTAAATGAAGTGCTGTACAGACAGTCAGACCCTGGAGGGTTGGTGTCGACAACTTCAATATTGTAGCTTCCGGCCGCCAGACCTGTGATGGTAAAGCTTCCATCGGTATCAGAACCTGTGGTCAACACATCATCAGCTAGGTTGCCGGGTGTATTGTTAATATCATAGTATAGGGTATAGCTGATTGCACTTGGGTAGGTAACGCTTGTAGCATCTACCAAGTTCAATTCCACGGCACCATTGGTATCACCATAACAGGTTATATCGGTGGTACTGACCACCAATAGATCCAATACCTGTGGGTCGGCCACCTCATGGGAAACCGTAATCACACAGCCCGTGATAGTATTTCTAACTTCGAAGAAATGTATGCCCACTCCCAATCCGGTGAAGCTACCAGAAGCCTGGAAGGTACCAGATGGCAATTCCCTGAACTCATAGTTGGCTGGGTCGGTAACAGATGTTGTAATTGATCCTATGGCCGTGATTGTGATATCTTCACCAGTGGTACAAGTAGCCACGGCATCGACCGCAACGGTTGCTGAATCCAAGCTATCAAATGGGGAAATAACGGCTGTAGTTGATCCCAAACAACCATTACTGTCGTATACATTGATTATATAGCTTCCGCCATTGATGTCGGTTTCAAGATAGGTATTGTTGGATCCAGATTGAACCACAACATCGTCCCCTGTGGCAACGGTACCTTGATCGTTGATGAACTCATAGATTACGTAGTTTCCACTACCACCGGTAATGGATGCTGCGTCTACGGTTATACTCGCATTATCGGTATTGTTTCCAACAGAACAACCGAATTCTACCACGGTTGGTGCAGGAACAACAACGGCTGCGGGTTCGGCGATAACAATATCAAAGATATCCACGAAGCAGCTATTGGTGCCCACACCGCGAACGCTATAGGTTCCTGCAGGTAGGTTTTCAAAAGTGGTGCCGTTCAATACAGCACCTGCCGGCATTGGGGTAAGGGTATAGGTCAATGGAGCAATACCATTGTCCACTTCGTGCAAAGTAATGCTACCATCACTGCCACCAAAACAAGTAACATCCAAATGGGTTTCGGTAAACGAAGGCAGTGGCGCATCGGGCACATCAATGGTGATGGTCTCGAAACAGTTGGGAGGCGTGGTTCCCATATCAAATACAGTAACGCTGTAACTGCCAGCAGCAGCAGCGCCCGTCCAGGTAAATGGGTTGGATGGCAATACCGTTCTAGTTTGATCATTGGCGCCAGGACCATCGATGATAAATTCATAATTACCGGAACCGGAGATTACTTCAATTTCAATCTCGGCATTGGCTGCAGCACCAGGCTCACAATCCAAGGCCACTGTTTGTGTGGCGATGAACTCCAATGGAGGATAAATATCAATGGTTTGGGTATCGATACAACCATTCAAATCCCTAACGGCAACGGTTTGTCCGACTCCTGAGCTTAATCCAGAAATGGTATACTGGTTGCTGCCATCAAAGGTGAAGTTTTGGAATGCAGAGCCGTTGACACTGATTTGGAATGGCGACATGGCCAATGCAGGATTGTCCAGGGTAACCAAGATTTGGAAGGTTCCCTCGTTTACACATTCATCCACAATGGCTATAGAAATTTCCGGACTTGGATCTTCATCAACAGTAATTGGTCTTTGGAAAATACATCCATAGGCATCCATTACATATACCATGTAATCCCCAGCCTCTACATTGGCAAAAGTCGCACTTGTCCATCCAGCCGATGCGGCAGTTGGAGCGGGATCTGTGCTCAATAGGTATTGATAGGTATATGGAGCGGTTCCGTACCTTCCTGCAGCCGTGATTACACCTGCATTAGGATTACAGTTGTCGTTTTGTGGGCTCGCCACATCCAAATCCAAGGCGTTCACAGATTCGCGAATGGAGAATTCTCCACCATTCACGGAACAGCCGTTGTTTGGTCCTCCAATCTCGGTCAACAACAAATAGTATTCACCCGGAGGGAGTGTTGCAAAGTTGTTTACAGTTACCGAGGTAGGTAGGTTCACATTTGCGATTCCGCTAAACCCAGTGGATATGTTGGATTGTCTGTTGAAGATTTCGTACTGCACATCGGTAGCTCCCGCATTGAATCCTGTAAAGGTGAACGAAATATTTCCATCTGCTGAGCCTGTACAGCTAACGTTGTTCACAGCATCCAAAGTTGCCGTCATTGCAGATGGCGTGTTTATCGGTGCTGCCGCTTCTTCAAAATAGTAGCAATTTGTAGTCAGGTCGAACACCACAAAAGTGTAGGTAATACCTGGGGTAAGCCCAGTAAAGGTTGCGGTATCCCCACCCAACACATCAGGAGCTTGGTAGCTGCTGGAATAAGGTGCGGTATAGGATTCCAAAATGGCAAATTCATAGTTGCCACTACCTACGGTAGAGCTTACTGTAACAATGGCAGTACCACCAGCGGTACAATCCACAGTGGCGGTGCTTATGTCAATATCCAAATCGTCTGGCGGAGAAGCAATGATCTCTGTGGTATACGAAGCACAGCCATTGGCATCGATCACATCAATTTGATAGATACCGAACTCCAATACGGTAAAGGTATGATCCCGTGCACCTGAAGTAGTAGTATAGGTTTGTGGAGCAATACCGTTGTTTGCCGTCAAAACATAGGTGTACTCTGCTGTACCACCGGTTACTCCAGAAATGGTGATGGAGCCAGGGTTGGTAACACCGGTTCCAGCATCACAAGTTATTGGAACATCGGTAGTTGTATAGGTAATAGGCGACGGTTCTGATATTACAACCGGGAACGGAGCTGAGGTACATCCTTTGGAATCGGTTACAGTAACCTCATAGCTGCCCGCGGGCAATCCTGTGGTTTGTGAACCATAATTGGTTGGACCACTGGTTTCCACCACATTGATGGTATATGGAGGCACACCGACAGAAGTGTCGATCACCACATTCAATGCGCCAGTGCTTTCACCGTTACAAAGTATGTCCGTTGGAGTAACGCTGCTGATCACTGGTGTGGTAGCAGGTGTAATCACGAGGCTGTTGGTGGTTACCGAACAGGCCACAGGAGCAGTTGTATCGGTTACACGGAACATATAGGTTCCATCTGTATTGGTGTTGAACACATTGCCGGTAAAGCCGGTTGAGTTGTAGGTTACACCCCCATCGTTGGACCACTCGTATGTATACGAACCTGAACCGCCAGATGCGGTAATGGTGATGGTAGCATCAGCCAAACAGGTCAAATCATTATTAAGGAACGCAGATGCCGTCAATTGTGGAGCAATGGTCACGGACTGTTGTACACCAGTACAACCAAATTCGTCTCGAACATCGATGGTATAGGTACCTGAAGTAAGGTTGTTGAACGTATATGTGGTTGCTGTTGAAGGGGTTGGAGTCATCCAAGCACCTCCGTTCAAACTGAACTGATAATTGCCATTTCCACTGGTCACGTCCACTTGAATGGAACCGTCATTGTTACCACTATAACAGGCCGTTGGCGTAGAAGTGAATACAATGTTGGCAGGAGGATCAACAGTCAATACTGTTGTAAAATCTTCACAAAGATTAAGATCTCTTGCCCTTACCACATAATCCCCTGCGGCCAATCCCGTAAATATGTTCGAAGATTGGTAGGCAACCAAAATTCCGCCTACGCCATCTTCCAATTGATATTGATAGGTTGGAGTTCCACCAGTTGCCGCAGCAGTAATGGTGGCACCTCCATTGGTACAGGTCAAAATGGTGGTGATGGAGGCTGTAACATCTACAGGGCTAGGCTCTGTCAATGTTTGATTGAGTATTACGGAACA
The DNA here is from genome assembly GCF_003992615.1 of Flagellimonas beolgyonensis. Classification (GTDB taxonomy): domain Bacteria; phylum Bacteroidota; class Bacteroidia; order Flavobacteriales; family Flavobacteriaceae; genus Flagellimonas; species Flagellimonas beolgyonensis. The sequence continues at coordinate 140,139 of NZ_RZMY01000017.1, read as the reverse complement.
CGCAGGATCCCTCAAGTCAACAATGGTAATGGTGTGGTTGCCCGCAGCCAATCCATTTACTGTGATCGGGCTGGCGAATTGGGCTGGCGAAACAGCTCCACCATCCACTTGATAGGTAAATCCGGTTCCTGGCTCAAAATTTTCCACTTCGAAGGTAATGGAACCATCTGCAGCACTGTTACAGGTCAGGTTGGAAAATGCTGTAACCACTCCATCAAACGCATAACCGCTATCAATGGTAACCGCTGTTTGTGTGGTACATCCACTTCCGTAATCAACCTCGATGGTATGGGTTCCGGGCGCCACATTGCTAAATACATTGCTGGCTTGCGGAACGCCTCCATTCAAACTATAGGTGTAGGAAGGGTCAGAAGGAAGTACAGTAATTTCACCGGTCCCATCACAATTATAGACCACAGCAGTGGTGAGGGTGGGTTCTACAGGTAGCGGAGGAATGATAACATCTGGCAAAGTGATGAAACAATCGATTTGATTGGCATCCCGTACACGGATGGAATACGTACCATCCATCAATCCTGTAAAGATAGTGCCGCCCGTTGTGGCAGCAGTCCATGCGCCACCGTTAATGCTGTATTGATAAGAACCAGAACCTCCGGAAGTAGGAGTTACACTACCGACAGTAATTTGACCTAACTGAAGACAGGTATAGTCTTGGGTAATCAGGGCCTCAGCTACGATTGGATCAGGCTCGGTTATGGTCACTTGAACGGTTTCGACACAGTTGTTTGCATCTCTGATTGCCACATCATAAGTGCCCGCAACAAGATTCACAAACGTGTTGGAAACCTGAAAGGTAACCCCATTGTCAATGCTGTACATGTAGGGCGCTTCACCTCCGGAAGCGGCCAAAACAATGCTACCATCGGAACCGCCATTGCAGCTTACATTAGTAACAGTAGGTGTTATGGCCAATGGGGGATCCTGAACAATTGTAAGGTTATACATGGCCTCACAATATCCAGCTGCGCCATTGTTGTCCCTTACGTAAACATCGTAATCACCTGCACCGGTAACCGTTACAGGATTTGTAGTGGCAAAGTCACCAGATGTAGGGGCCACTCCATCAGCAACCACGGCATACACATAGTTTCCATCGCCACCAGCAGCAGTAATGGTTACATCGGTATCGGTTGTACAGGCCGTAATGTTTGGTGCAGAAGCTACCACGCTTAATTCGGGATCAACGGTAATGGATGCAGAAGCAAAACAATCGTTGCCATCCCTTACCTGAATGGTATAGTCGCCAGGGCCCAAACCTGTAAACACATTACTGGCCACAAATGGACCTCCATTTAAGCTGTATTCAAAGTTGCCATCACCACCAGAAGTAACATTGGCGGTCAGGGTCAATCCCACGGCATCATCATAACAAATATCGTTTGGAACAATGCTCAAAATGGGAGCAATCGCTTCAAAAATATCGAAGGTGTCCGTGAACACGCAACCATTGGCATCGGTCACCGTATAGGTATAGGTGCCACCAAGGGTCAAGTTGCCAAACAATCCATTGGATTGTGGTGCCGGAAGCACATAACCGGCAGGTCCGGCTGTAATTTCATACGTATAACTTCCCCAACCCCCACTAGCGGTAATGTTGGCAGAACCTACAGCAATACACGTTGGTTGTGCTACCGTCACTGTTGTTGTAATAGCTGCCGGAGGCGCATTGATGGTCACATCGGCAGTATCGGTACAATTGGTAAAGTTATCGGTAACGGTAATAGTATAGGTTCCTTCGGCCAAACCAGTCAACGAAATAGTGCTGTTGGTTTGGGCACTTCCAGAGAAACTGGCGGGTCCGGTAACCGAATAATCATAATCTGTATTGAAATTGGAAACAGTGTATTGAATTTCACCATCACTAGCTCCAAAACAAGTAATATCACTTATCAATTGTCCAACGACAGAAATTTCGGTTACTGGAGCGATGGTGAACGATTCGTCATAGAAACACCCGTTGGCATCTGTTACTCGGAACATATAAGTGCCGGGAGTCAATCCGGTAAATGTAGCATTGTTGCCATTGTTCACTGCACTAGCAGCCGGGGCGATCAATTCATACACCAAACTTGGCGTGCCACCGGTTACGGCCAAGGTAACATCGGAAACAAATGTTGGACAAAGCGGGTTTGTAGCAGTGAATGCGATATCTGTTGGAGGATCTAACGGATCAATCGTCACCGAATTGGTAACAAACGTACATCCGTTGGCGTCCCTAATGGTAATGGAGTATGTTCCATCGGTTAAATTGGGGAACGTAGGTGAGGCACCAAAGGTTACCCCGTCAATACTGTATTCATAAGGAGCGGTTCCACCCGTTACGTTCTGCGCTTCAATAATACCATCTTGCAAACAGGTATAGTCTTGAACCAGAACAGCATCGCCTGCCAACGCATTGGTCGGGGCGGAGATGGTGTGGTATTCAAAATAATCACAGGACGCACTACCTTTTCTTTGGTTGATAGCAACCACATAATCCCCACTTGCCAAACCGGGGAAATTTCCGGAAGCGTTGGTGGCCAAGGCATCGGCATAATTGTAATTGTCCTCGTCAAACCCTGTAGCATCAAATAGGTAATACGTCAATTGATACCCATTGCTGTTTACAAGGTTAAACATAATGGTACCTGTTGCATCCCCAAAACACAAGACGTCAATGACCGAAGTTGCATTAAAATCAGCCGCTGGCCTGAACTCGATGGTTACAGTGTTTGAAATGTCGTGGCAGTTGTTTCGATCTACTACTACAAAGGTGTATTGTCCCGGGTCGTAGATGTCAAATATCTGACTGGTTTGATAAGCGGAAGCAGGAATATCATTAACGGAAGGATAAGAAATAACCGTGTTGCCCCCTTCATCGACATAAGACCAAATGGCATATACGTGAGGTGTTTTGCCTCCTGTGGACTCCATCAAAATATTACCTTCCTTACAAGTAATGTGTTGTGAAATACGTGCAGTTAACTCTAAATCGGAAAGGTCATTTATGGTTACTTGTTGGGTGTAGGCACAGCCATCATCTGTAGATACGGCAATGTCATAAACACCATCGCTCAAGTTTTCAAAAGTATAATTGTTGTCGGTTGATGGCCCGTATGTATCTACCACGGTGCCACCTTGTGAGACCTCATAGTAGTATTGGGCTTCTACGTTAAGCGCGGAAATGGAAATTTCTCCCAATCCGTTACAATCGGTGTCCCTGGAGGTTACTTGCACTTGGAAATCCCTTTCCAAAATACCAATGTTGTCCAAAACAAATACACAACCGTCGGTTACGCCTTGTTGTCTCATTTCAACCCTATATGCACCATTGTTGGCGATGTCGAAACTTGGGCTTGGACCATAAGGAACCAATACGTTGCCATTGGATTGGTCTACCAATTGGAATTCGTAGGTTAACGGCACATTGGTCACGGTAATGTTTCCAGGAGTATTACAAATAATGTCGCTGGAAGTATATTGGGGATCAAGCGGGTTTTTATAAATGTTGAAGTAGAACCTGCTGAAACATCCGTTTTGATAGTTGATCACCAAACGATATTGTCCTGAATTGGAGGCCAAGAAATCGTTCCCGGTGTCCACGGTATTCCAAGTACATGTTGGTGAAGTGTTGGCACATCCGTCTGTTGCGGCGGTACAACTTCCTTCGTCCAATTGTTGCCACTCAATACTTAAGGCATCGGGAATGTTCACTTGTACCAATTCGGTATCGTTAAGTCCGCACAAAAAGATCTCGGGAGTTTCACTACCATCGTTTGGGCATACAATAATGTCACCATCAATGGTGTTGGACGTATCGTTGATCAATGCTGTAATCGGGTTCGATTGAACAGAACCAAACAATTCTACAATAATGATTTCCATAAAATCTTTACATGGGTCGGCCACTTGCTTGTCAACAAGGTAGGTGCCCACTTCGGAAACCAAAATGGTGCTAGGGTCGTTGTCTGTATCGGCATCCGTGATTACCGTATCAACTCCAACGTCAATCTGTCCGTTACCGTTTTCATCACGGTACCAGATATAGTTGTCAAAGTTGTCACCGGCATCCAATAATACATTTTCACCGCAAAGCTGAACCGTTCTGCTGAAATTACAGGCGCTGAGGTCGTCCAACAAAAAGTTGGTGGCCCCAGGTGTTCCAAATCCACAGCCGTCAAAATCGGAGACACTGGGATCATCGGTAATCTGAGCCGTATTTATGGCCCCGGAATAGGTAGAATACGCTAAGTTTTGAATAATATCGGTACAGGCATCGACAAAGTCGAAACAGTTCTCGGCTACTTGTACACGCATACGGATGGTAGCAGCGGGGTCGTTTTCCTCAACAATGCTATCCGGAATCGTAAAGGTAATTGTTCGGGTTGCTTGATCGTATACATAGGTAACACCAGCTGGCATCGAAATACTGGATTCGTCCAAGGTCACATTTATGGGAAGTACGTCCCTGATGGTGTAGTTTACCGCATCGTCGTTACCCACATTTTCGAAAGTGAGTACATAATCCAGAAATTGACCAAGATGTACACCCTGACCCGTAATGTCATTACCACCGATATCCTCGACAGTTTTGGCGAGGTTCATCAGCGGTTCAATGATTTCGACGTCCAAGGAAGTGAAGAAAATATCGTATTTATCCTGAGTCGAAGATGCCCGTAATGTGGCACCCGTTTCATCATTGGGAATTATGGATTGGTTGGGGTTGGGAATGGTAAACAAGTCCACATCCCATCCCAGGGTATTGACACTATTTGGGTTTCTTGTGGTAACAATTGCCCCTTCGTTGGTAATATTACTGTTGAAGAAGTTGGTGGAAGGGTTGGCCGTGTTGGACAACGTTGTAAAGGTGGCATTGCTGTCTGCACGAAGTGACAGTTGATCGCCTGAAATTCTATTATCCCCCTCCAAAGCTGCAACACCCAACTTGGCATTTACAGGAAACGGAGCAGGAAGTGTGGTGAATCCGCTAAAAGGAATATCTACCGTTTCACCAGATTTGATGCCTGCATAACCATCAAAAGTGGTTATGTATTTACCGGGCAATGTTGGATTTTCATAAACCACAACCAAGGTCCAACCGCCAGAAATACCACCAGTAATTCCGCTTCCGGAACTGGCTCGAACATTGGCAACCGTGTACTCCCCATCAGGATTGGCCAAAGCCGAAACAATGGATGTAACATCCTTGTAACAAGCGTAAGGGCTATAGTTTCCGAAGTCTACATCATTGTATCCATCAAACAGGATTTCATCCGCGGTCAAATCAACATAGGAACCGCCCGGGACCCTGAACTTAACTTGGTTGAAATCACTTCGGTTACTGTCTCGATATACCGCAGACCAATACAGGCCCGCATAACGGATCAAGGAACAACTTGGGTCTGGAACAGCAAGGGTAGCACTACTTGAACTGAAAGTGCTGGGGTCCCCATCTATGTCGATGTACTGCATGTTCAGCCGGTCGTTGTATTCCGAGCTGCTTCCGGTTAAATTATAGGGGTCTTCCGGGTCTGTGGAACCAGAATCCCTGTTTACAATATTGTTGGCTATAAATGTAAGATCACCCTTGAGTCGATTTACATATCGGACATCAAAGTTATTCTTCACCTGTGCCATCCCAAAATGGGATAGCATAAGAAAACAGGTGACCATACACCATTTGAGTAGTGATTGTTTCATAGGTTTGGTGCTATGTGGTTCGGTTCGGTTTTATTCGCATGATCCACATGTCGTCGTCATACGAATGGTTTAGTTTGTTGTAGTATGAGGTCAGCGCGTTGTCCCAAGTTTCGTGTTTCTTGAGATACACATATCTTAAATTGTCATTCGGATTTATAAAATAGCTGGCATTTAACCCTCTGGCGTTCAGTTCTTTCACAAACCTTCTTGCATTGGAGGAGTTGTCGAATACATTGGCAATTATGTAGAATCCAGAAGGCAGGCCGTTGATGGATTGTGTCTGCATGATGACACCTCCCTTGCCATTGGATCTGTTGGCTACATTTTTGGACAATACACTGTTGCCGTATTTGGATGGGTTGTTCTGTGCCACTGGATTGTATCCAGCAATTGGAGAATCCTCACCTTTTACGTTCATGATCCACGCATCGCCTTGGTATTTCCCATTCATATTGGAATGGTAGGCGGTCAATGCTTCGCTCTTATCCTGGAACTCGCCTATAAATACATAATTGAGACCGTTCTTTGGATTTTGGAAATAATCAGCATCCAAACCTTGTTGCCTTAGTTTTTCGATAAAGGCATCTACGTTGTCAGGATTTTTGAACACATTGGCAATCAAATAATGGCCGCTTTCCACCTGAGGAACAACGTGTGCTTTAAATCGGGCCCGTGTTACTTTGGCGGTTGTGTTGGCCCTTAGGGTCTGGTCCTGCTTCACTGGCGTGGTGGCCACTACCCTATCCTTGTTTTTGTTTTCGTTGATCTTGATGACCTTTTTGGTCGAAGTATTGTTGGATAGCCCGTGATTGGCCAATGGTTGGGTAGGCCTGGCCACAATATCGGCACTGTCCATATTGGCGAAATACAATGCCTTGGCTTTTTCTTCCAAAGCGGGGTTCTCTCCCTTGGTTTCTCGCTTCACCATTTTCATAACGGTCTCAAAGCGTTTTTCTAGATCTTGCTTGCGATAGGTTTCTATAGAATCTTGACGCATTAGCAGTTCGTCCAAAATGGCATCGTTTTCGGCCAATTTGTCTTTCAATTGTGCAATTTCAAGGTCTTTATCTGTGATGTTCAGTTCATCTTGGGGAACATCTTCATCGTTGGACACCAATTCTTCTCCTTCTTTCTCCAACATTACGCGGTCCTCGGTAAGGTTAGGGGTAAAGGAGTAAGCAAGGGAGATTTCGTGGGTAACCCCAAAGTTTTCAAACTCGTTGGACAATCCTTTTTCAACGGTATAACCCAAAGAGATGTTTTTGGTCAAGTTGAATCCAAGACCAGCGGAAGCCCCATAAAAGTCGTCGTACCCTCCTTGAATCCATCCCAGTTTGGGCAAATCAAGGATCAAGTTTCCACCCAACACCAAGTCTTGGTCCCCTATTTTGCGTACACGCGCCAACGGCATTAACCGCGCCTTTTCCAAAAGCCCGGCACCATTTTTAAACTGATGGGTATATTGCAGGTGTCCAGAATAAGTCTTTTCATTGAAATCGGTGACCGATTCACTGGTTTTTAGGTTGTAATCAAATAGATTTTCGGCGAAACCACCAATATCGAAATTGCCGAAAGAGAAGTTGAAACCTGGTTGAAAGCTCACCAAAGAACTACTTTCCAGAGTATTTAGAAATGGGTCGATCTCTACTGAATTGGCCCTATCTTGATTAAAGGCACTTTGATAGTAACTAACATTGGCACCAAAGGTGAACGTACTTTTTGGACTCAAACGCACACCGTAGGCGTAATTGGCATGCACACCAAAATTGTTGAACAATCCTTCGCGGTTGGTAAATAAGCTAAGACCAACACCACTTCTATCACTAACCCTACCACTATAACTCAAGAAGTAGACCTGATTGTTATCATCAAAAGATACCGACTGGTTTCTGTGGAATAGGTTAATATAGGATTTATCCTCCCTAACCGTTGAAAATGTGGGGTTTATCAAAAACCGGTTGAACTTCAACAAGTTTTGGGAAGGGACGTTATAGGCCACAAAGGGGTCCTCTTCCTGTCCACGCATTCCGGTGAAAACAAGTAGCAAGATGAATATGAGTGATAGTAGAGGTTTTTTGGTCTGCATTTCTGCTTATTTAATAACAGTTATGGTTCCTTGTTTCAGGCTTTTACCACCCCGTGTGATCTTATAATAGAAGATCATGCTCTGCTTGTTGAAGGCCGTGGTGGATTGGGGCCAGTTGTTTTCATAACCCGCTTGGCTAAATACCTGCTCTCCCCTTTCGTTGAAAATGGTAACCAGCACATTAGGGTCTCTTGAATAGGTGTTTGGCAACACCCATAGGTCGTTGATTCCGTCTCCATTGGCCGTAATCACATTGGGAATGGAGAACATGTCCCTAAACGTTACGGTGATTACTTTACTTACAGTACAGGTTCCGAAGTTGGCTATCAAAAGGTATTCGCCTTCTTCCTGGAAATCGTAGCTGTTGGAGGTGGATATTAAATTGTTGCCCGCATCGTACCATTCGTACGAGTTGGCACCAGTTGCAGTAACGGTTTCTGTTTCCCCCTCAATAATGATAACAGTTTGAGGTCTGTCCAGTACCAACAAGGACTCATCGAAAGGAACAATGTTGATTTTATTCGAAACTATTGGGCAATCGTTACTGTTGATGGTCAATTCGTAAACGCCGGGTGCAGTTACGGTAAACGCTTCAGAAGCGCTATCCACGGTTACACCATCCTTTTTCCAAGCGTAGGTTTCGTTGGTCAGATCTAATGAACTTTCCAATACGATAGGATCGCCGCCTTCACAGTACACTGTGCTGTTTGCGGTGATTTGAAGGTTTTGGCTGGACTTCAACTTAACATCCAGCGTATTGGATGTAGCATTAAAGGTGCTTATTGTACCATATAAAGCGTAAGACCCATTGTTTTGATTGGAAACAGTAATTGTTTTGGAAGTTTCTCCGTTGATATCGGCACCATTCAGTTTCCACTGGTAATTGTAAGATGCCTGTAGATCGGCAGTTACATCGGTTTTTGCACCATTATTGCTTACCGCATTAATTTTGGAAAGACTCAATGTAGCATCCGTATTTTCACAAGAATTGTATGATCCCACATAATCAATCACCAATTCAAAGCTATCCGGACTTACAACCGTAGTGGTTGCAGAGGCAATAGGCGCGGCAGTACATGGCCCACCGTTTTCAGTTACTTCTACGTAATAGGTTCCTACTGCATTAATAGTTAGTGAGTTGTTCGTGGCGCTTGCAACGGGGGCACCATTCATATACCATTGATAGGTCGGAGATGAAGCCGTTGTGGTAACCGAGAGTGTCTTGGTCTGCGCGGGTAGCAGTACAATGTTTTCTTCATTTTGAAGATCTACCTCAAAACCACTGGGACTTGTAACAGCAACCGGTGATGATTTTTCAATACAAACCCCGGATCCACTGATTTCAACGGCATATTCACCTTCAAAACCAGCCGTATTGGTATTCACATTAAAAGAACCTCCCTCAACCGTAGGCCCACCAACTATAGTACCATCCTTGTACCAGGTATACGTATATCCCATGCCGGTGATGTTGGCAGACAAAGTCAGCGGATCACCCGGACAAACCTGTACGCTGCTGTTCCCGGTAATTGCAATACCTATGCTGGTACCTGTATTGATTTCGATGGTATTGGACAACGTATTGGCAGAACCGGAACAAACAGAACCATAATCCAACTCAACGTAGTACATTCCTGGATCTGAAACGGTGATGCTTTCAGTCTTTTCGGCCAATAAAGTGCCGCTTTTGTACCAGTTGTAACGATAAGAGCTTGCATTGGGAATGTTATGGGGTTTCAAAGTAACCGAACCGCTGCCACAAAGCTGGATCACACCACCCGAAGGAATGGTTCCATTCCCATTTTCGCTAATGAGCAATGGTGAATTGTAATCGATAAAGTACATGGAAAACGCATCGGAGGCAGGGCTGGTCTTGGCGGGATTGGTGCTTCTTACCCTGAATTTGTAATTCTCCCCACGGATGTCCGTTGGCAACGCAAATTGAAATTCAAAATCGAAAACAGTGTTTTTGTCACTTACCCTATCCAATTCAACGGGATCACTGAAGTAGCCGTTAGCATCCGAAAGCTCCAGTATAAATTCGTTGTTGGAAGCCACCAAAGGAGGGCTCCAGGTAAAGTTGACAAAATATTCGTTGAAGCTTGCCGAGGCACATGCTGCCGTCCAGGCAGAGTTCCCGGCCAAATTGGGGTTATCGGCAGGAGTGGGTTTGTTCAATACCTGGGCATGGGCTCCAAGGGCAAAAAGGAGCATCATGGCCAAGGCCAGAAACGGAATACCATAGGTTGAACTTCTTTTTTTCATCACCGTTAGTTTTTAAGAGGTTATGGGCAATAATGCCCTGTTAGTTTGTGCCCCTTAATGTGTTAGTTCTCCGGGTCGCTTCTCTACGGCCCGATTTCATATAGTATTCCAATAACAAATATGTTGTTAATTTCGTCGAACGGAAAGATATTGTTGTGGGCGGTGCCAAAAGTGTTGTGAAATCGCTTACTTTGTATAGACTAAAGCACAAATAATAGCGATGAACTGTTGATTTTGCTACATTTGCGCTTCAAAATTTGTATATGGCTGAAGATGTAAAATCGCTGAATTTTATTGAGCATATCATTGAAGAAGATCTTCGAAGTGGCTACTCAAAAAACGATTTGAGATTCCGATTTCCACCCGAACCAAACGGCTATTTGCATGTAGGACATGCGAGTTCAATTTGTCTCAATTTCGGATTGGGACTCAAATACAATGCGCCGGTTAATTTGCGGTTCGATGATACCAATCCCGCCAAAGAGGAAAAGGAGTATGTGGAGGCCATTAAAGCCGATGTTTCTTGGTTGGGTTTTAAGTGGGACACTGAATGTTATGCCTCCGATTATTTCCAACAATTGTATGATTGGGCCGTTCAGTTGATCAAAGAGGGAAAGGCCTATGTGGACAGCCAATCTTCAGAGGATATCGCAAATCAAAAGGGTACCCCTACGGAACCCGGTAAAGCAAGTCCGTTCCGAGATCGGTCGGTTGAGGAAAACCTCCGTTTGTTCGATGGCATGAAAAATGGGGAATTCAAGGAGGGTGAGCATGTGTTGCGGGCCAAAATTGATATGGCGTCTTCCAATATGCTGATGCGCGATCCCGTGATGTACCGGATTTTGCACAAAGCCCATCACAGAACAAATACCGATTGGTGTATTTATCCGATGTACGACTGGACCCACGGAGAAAGTGATTACATTGAACAAATTTCCCATTCCTTATGTACACTGGAGTTTTTGCCGCACAGGGAACTTTATGATTGGTTTTTGGACCAATTGGTATCTAAAAATAAGTTGCGACCCAAACAGCGCGAGTTTGCCCGCAGAAACCTCAGTCATACCGTGGTGAGTAAGCGAAAATTGTTGCAATTGGTCGCCAGCGGAGTTGTAGCTGGTTGGGACGATCCGCGGATGCCCACCATTTCTGGAATGCGCAGAAGGGGCTTTACGCCTGAATCCATTCGGAATTTTGCGGATACCATTGGTATTGCCAAGCGCGAGAATGTGGTTGACGTGTCCTTGTTGGAATTTCATGTAAGGGAACATTTGAATAAGATTGCACCTCGGGTGATGGCGGTTCTTAATCCGTTAAAGTTAGTGATCACCAATTATGAAGAGGGTAAGGAAGAATGGTTGGATGCTGAGAACAATCCCGAAGATGAAGGTGCAGGTTTTCGAAAAGTACCTTTTTCCAAGGAGCTGTATATAGAACAAGAAGATTTTAGGGAAGAAGCGAATCGAAAGTTCTTCCGGTTGAAATTGGATGGTGAGGTTCGCTTGAAGAATGGTTATATCATTAAGGCTGAAAGCTGTACCAAAGATGCTAATGGTAACGTAATAGAAGTGCAGTGCACCTATGATCCAAAAAGTAAGAGTGGCTCCGGTACCGAAGAAAGTCTCAGAAAGGTAAAAGGCACCTTGCATTGGGTTTCCATACCCCATGCAGTAACAGCGGAAGTTCGATTGTACGATCGTTTGTTCAATGACCCAACACCCGATGCCCATAAGGATCGTGATTTTATGGATTTCGTGAATCCGGACTCTTTGGAAAAGCTCACAGGATATTTGGAACCCAGTTTAAAAGAGGCAAAAGTTGGCGACCAATTCCAGTTTCAGCGAATGGGCTATTTTAATGTGGATAAGGATTCAACAGAAGACCATATGGTTTTCAACAGGACGGTTACCTTAAGGGATACTTGGGCCAAATTGGAACAAAAGGATTAATATAAGCAAACCTTATTATTGAGAGCAACAACATAGAAAACCGCAATGAAAATTGACTTTAAATGGCGCCGTTTGGCGTCATTTTTAGTTTGGGCCATCCATTTCTTCATTTTTGGCTCCAAAACCCTGTTAGAGGGCATGTAATTGAATTTTTTCAGCGAAAGCGTCAATCTTTATATCGATAGCATCAAATGTCTCGATAAACGGAAAGTATCTTGCACTTGAATGGATGGAGCTTGATGAAATGATGAACGTTTTTTGGAAGCTTATCGATTCTTCACTGAAGTTTAATTTAAAATCAAAAAAACATGTTAAATAACACTGGAAACATTTTAACCGCATTATTGACCGGAGCTGTAGTAGGTGCCGGAGTTGGAATCTTGTATGCGCCTGATAAAGGGAAAAAGACGAGAAAGAAAATAAAGAAGAGCGCAATCAAGGCCAAGGATGATCTTGCAAACAGTATTACCCACGCCAAGGATGAGTTCTCCAAATCGGCCGAAGCCAAAAAAGTGGAGTTCGAGGAAAAATTGGAAGACACCCTCTCCACCATGAGTTACAAAGCAGACGACATTATCGTGGCCCTAGAAAAGAAATTGGAAGATTTGAGGGAAAAGAACGCCCAACTTCAAAAGTAGGCTATGGCATTTGAGGAGATCAAAGAGCAATTTTTAGAAGCCGAGCAGAGTACCAAATCTTATGTGAAGCACAGCATTGACTTTTATCGCTTGAAAAGTTTTAAGTCGATGATGAAAGGCATTACCATGGCCGCCAAGACTGTTTTGGTGGGGTCCATGGTGATTCTTGCCCTGTTGTTTCTTTCCATGAGTCTTGCATTTTGGATGGGAAGTTATTTTGAAAGCATAACGAAGGGATTTCTTATGGTCGGCTTAATTTATGTACTGTTTGGTATTGTACTCTTCTTGATTAGAAAGAAACTTGAGCGTCCCCTACTGAGAAGATTTTCTGAATTTTATTTTGAAGAATGATGAAACATACGAAATACGACACTTTTGAAGCGATAGATCAAGATCTCCACATCTTGAAGCTACAACGACAAATTGATGAGGAAAAGCTGAAACTTTCTGTCGAACACGTAAAACAGGAAATGTATCCCTCCAATTTATTGGGTGAACTGGCCCCGTTAATTCAAAAAATTGCAATTTCCTTGGTTGCAAAAAAAGTACTGCAAAAGCTTAACTGACCCTAAACCAGTACCAAAAGAAAAAGGCTCCCAATTAGGAGCCTTTTTTTATTTGTGAGCGTTAATCTATTGCTCCTTCTTTTTGTTTTGTTGTTTCATTGCCTCACCAATTTGATTGCTTGCGGTAAAGGAAGCCACCATATTGTTCAGCATGTCACTGCCAGCCTGTGGGGAGTTGGGCAACAAAATAAGATTGGTGTTGGTTTCTTCTCCAATGGCTTGTAACGTATCGTAGTGCTGGGTAACCACAATCAAGGCGGAAGCTTCTTGGGAATTGATGCCCACCTTGTTCAATACTTCAACGGATTCTTCCAAACCACGTGCAATTTCGCGACGTTGATCGGCAATACCCTGTCCTTGTAATCGCTTGCTTTCCGCTTCCGCCTTTGCTTTTTCCACAATAAGGATACGGGCAGCGTCTCCTTCAAATTGGGCAGCAATTTTTTCACGCTCGGATGCGTTGATGCGGTTCATGGCTGCTTTTACCTGGGCATCGGGATCAATGTCGGTCACCAGCGTTTTAATAATATCGTACCCATACTCCAACATGGCATCCTGAAGTTCTGCTTTTACTGCAATGGCGATGTCATCTTTTTTCACGAAAACATCGTCCAATTTCATTTTTGGCACTTCGGCACGTACCACATCAAAAACATAGGAGGTAATTTGATCGTGTGGGTATTCCAATTTGTAGAAGGCTTCATATACCTTGTCTCGAATAACAACGTATTGAACGGAAACCTTGAGTTTTACAAATACGTCGTCCAAGGTCTTGGTCTCTACAATCACATCCAATTGCTGGATTTTAAGACTCAATCTTCCGGCAATGCGGTCGATCAATGGAATTTTCATTTGAAGCCCGGAATTACGGATACTTTGGAATTTTCCAAAGCGCTCGATGACTACGGCGGTCTGTTGTTTAACGATAAAGAAAAACTTGAACAGAATGACCAATGCAAAGAATCCGCCTAGAAATAGATAATAATTGCCCATAGTGTTTATATTTTTATGTTAGAAATGGAATTTACGAAACTCTCGTACACTATAAGTAGGCATCCATCAAGTTTTGTTACACATCCATCAATTGGGAAGGGCGGCAATCGCGTTGTGAATGCGTTTTACGGATTCTTCTTTTCCGATGAATTCCAAAATATCGGACAAATGGGGTCCTTTCATCTCGCCAACAATAACCAAACGTAAGGGTGGCATCACCTTGCCAAAGGAAAGTTCTTGGTCTGCAATCCATTCTTTGACTTGTGTTTCTATAATTTCGGATTGGAAGTCGGAAAGATTTTCCAATAGAGCGGCTACCTTCTCCAATATTTTGGGTGTATCTTCCTTCCATTGTTTTTTTACAGACTTATCGTCCCAATTGGTTGGTGTAACAAAAAAGTAGCTGCCCAAATCCCAAAAATCTGCAACGAAAGTGGCTCGTTCCTTGATCAACCCCACCACTTTTTCTATACGGGAAGCTTCACAAGTAACACCTTTTTCTTTCAATAGTTGCTGAAAAGATCGGGCTAGTTCACCATCGGATTTTCGTTGTAACCACTGCTGATTATACCAATTGTTTTTATCTGGGTCAAATCGTGCACCAGACTTGTTAACACGTTCCAAACTAAAGGAATGGATTAATTCTTCCAGTGTAAAAATTTCTTGTTCCGTACCTGGATTCCATCCCAATAAAGCCAAGAAATTCACAACAGCTTCTGGAAAAAAGCCTGCTTCTTTATACCCCACGGATTCATTCCACGACAATGGGAAAACAGGAAATCCTCCCTTTTCTCCGTCACGTTTGCTCAGTTTACCCTTGCCCACTGGTTTCATGATCAAGGGCAAGTGTGCAAATTGGGGTGCTTGCCAATCAAAGGCAGTGTACAATAGTTGATGAAGAGCTAAAGAGGGCAACCATTCCTCACCACGAATCACATGGGTGATCTGCATTAAATGGTCGTCAACAATATTGGCCAAGTGGTATGTTGGCATACCGTCGCTTTTGAACAACACTTTGTCATCCAAAATATTGGTGTCTATTTTAATCTCACCGCGTATAATGTCGTTTAACACTAAGGTTTCATCCTTTGGAGATTTAAATCGAATCACATAATCTTCACCGGCCTTTAAACGAGCTGAAACCTCATCTTCTGACAGCGAAAGGGAATTGGTCAATTTTAATCGATTGTGCCAGTTGTATATGAAGGTTTTTCCCTCGGCTTCGTGCTCTTTTCTATGGTGCTCCAGCGTTTCAGCGGAATCAAAAGCGTAATAGGCCCATCCTTTGTTGATGAGCTTCAACGCGTAGTCTCTATACAAGGCTTTACGCTCACTTTGCCGGTATGGTCCAACCGAACCTTCTTTTCCTGGTCCTTCGTCAAAAGGGATACCACACCAGTTTAAAGCGTTGATGATATAGTCCTCTGCTCCCGGCACATACCTGTTTTGATCGGTATCTTCAATACGAAGCAGAAAATCACCTCCATGTTTTTTGGCAAACAAATAATTGAACAAAGCGGTGCGCAAACCACCAATATGTAGCGGTCCGGTGGGACTGGGGGCAAAACGCACCCGTACTTTTTCACTCATGGTATCTTATATTGTGCTGCAAAGATACATAGGGGGATAGGATTTGAAAAAGGATTTATTGTATCACCTTTGGTCGATCGGCTCTAAGGTTTAACAAAATATTTTCCATTGATTTCCTAAGGATCAGGTATTTTGGTAAGAAATAACGTCCCTATTGAATAATTATCAGCACATTTTAGGCAAATTGGAAGCCTTTATCAGAAAGTTTTATACCAAGCAACTGATTAAAGGGGTATTCCTTTTTTTGAGTTTGGGCCTATTGTTCTGGTTGTTTATTTTATCCTTTGAGTATGTTTTGTGGCTCAATCAGGGATGGCGACTGATGCTTTTTCTTGTATTCATCGGTATTGAAACTTTTTTGCTCTATCGGTTTATTGTTGTCCCTTTATTGTATTTGTTTCGTGTTCGAAAGGGAATTGATAATCGGGCAGCATCAAAATTGGTGGGCAAACATTTTCCTGAAGTTGACGATAGGTTGCTCAATCTATTGGAGTTATCTGAAAGTGATCAGAAGTCCGATTTGTTGCTGGCGAGTATAGAACAACGTGCTAAGACCTTGGGTCCGGTGCCTTTTACTGAAGCAGTTCAAGTCAAGGAAAGTTATCGGTATGCGAAGTATCTATTGATTCCCGCACTTATTATTGGTTTTATTTGGATTACCGGGGACTTGGTATCCTTCTTTAACTCACACAATCGGGTAGTACATTATCAAATGGCATTTGAAAGGCCGGCCCCATTCAGTTTTAAAGTTTTGAATGAATCTCTGGATGTTCTGGATAATGAACCATTAACGTTGCGCGTAACCACAACCGGGGAGGTTAGGCCCGAACGGGTAAGTTTGGTTTACAATGGGGAAACCTTGGTAATGATGCCTAGCGGGGAAGAGTTTACCTATACGTTGTCTCCTTCAGATGCTGAAAGTGTGTTTTATTTACAATCGGATCAATGGACATCGAGGTCGTATACGGTTCGTTCTTTTCAAACACCCAGGTTGGATGAGTTTAGCATGAAACTGGTTTATCCTGATTATCTAAAACAAAGCCCTGAAACCATTGTTGGTAGCGGAAATGCTGTTGTTCCTGAGGGCACAAAAGTAACATGGCAGATTAAAGGAAAGTTTATAGATGCCTTGCAGTTAACTACATCCGATACCATACAAAACATTCAAGGAAGCGAAGGATTATTCCATTTTTCAAAGCAGGTCTTGTCTAATTTTCCGTATGAAATAAGCACATCAAACGAGTATGTTCAAGAGTTTGAAAGATTGGGGTATCACATAGATGTGGTTAAAGATGCCAGCCCAACAATTCAGGTAGAACAATTTATGGATTCAATTAATCCAAATCAGTCCTATTATACTGGTGTGGTTTCAGATGATCACGGCGTAGCGAAACTCAGGTTGGTGTGTTATCCGTCCGATGATAAAAATGCCCTGCAGAAATTATTTTTGGAGTCACCCAATACGAATGTCCATCAGTTTTATTACAGTTTTCCTAGTGGGTTACATTTAGAAGAGGGTAAGCGATACAAATTGTATTTCGAAGTGGTTGATAATGATGGTGTTAGAGGTGGAAAGATAACCAAGAGCAAGGTATTCGACGCCTCGGTTTATAGCGATAATGAATTGAAAAACAAGGAGTTGGAGTTTCAAAACACTACTTTGTCCAGAATGGACCAAACCTTGGATAAATTAAAGGAGCAGAAGGAAACCTTGGATGCCATCAATACCCGTCAGAAAGAGGAGCGCTCCATTTCATTTGAGGATAAATCACAGATACGCGATTTTATAGCAAAGCAGCAACAGCAGGAGGCCTTGATGAAAAAGTTCAGTGAGGATCTTAATAAAAGTTTGGCCAAGGATGATGCCGATAGTGAGATGAAGAAAATGCTTCAGGAACGACTGGAACGTCAGGAATTGGAAGCTAAGAAGAATGCCGAACTGCTTAAGGAGCTCGAAAAGATAGCTGAGAAAATAGATAAAGAAGAACTGCAGCGTAGATTGGAGGAAATGGCCAAGAACCAAGGTAAGGATACAAGAAATCTAGAACAGATTCTGGAACTTACGAAAAGGTATTACGTTACCGAAAAGGCCAACCAAATTGGGTTGGAATTAGAAAAGCAGGCCAAAAGGCAGGACATTCTTTCAGAGTTAAAATTGGGGGATGATTTTTCGGATAAGGAACAACGAAAGCTTAACGAAGATTTTAAGGAATTGGAGCAAGAGATTAATGAGTTGCTCAAAGACAATTCCAATTTACAAAAGCCAATGGATTTTGATCTGGATAACAGGAAAACCGAATCTGTAAAACAGGATCAAGAAGGTGCTTTGGAAGAAATCAATAAGCAACAAGGACAAGAGCAAGCGGACTCGAACCAACCACAAAATAAAAAGGAGGACGCCATATCCAAAAAGCAAAAATCGGCAGCTCAAAAGATGCAGGAGATGAGTGATGCGCTTAAACAAGGCTCGTCTAATGGGGGGAATTCCGATAGTGAAGACGCAGAAATGTTACGGCAGATTCTGGATAATCTGGTTACATTTTCATTTAAGCAGGAATCCCTATTTGATAAGGTGCAAACTGCGGATGTAGATGTTTCCCAGTTTTCAAGAACGGTTAAAGATCAACAAAACCTCAGACGTTTGTTTGAACATGTGGATGATAGTTTGTTTGCCCTATCACTTCGCAAAGCGGAGATATCAGAATTTGTAAATGAACAGATTGCGGAAGTGTATTACAACATAGACAAGTCCTTGGAGAGTATAGCCGATAATCAAATTTATCAAGGAGCTTCTTATCAGCAATATGTAATCAATGCAACGAATGCATTGGCGGATTTTCTGGCAAACATTTTGGATAATCTGCAGCAGAATATGCAACCCGGTCAAGGCAATGGCCAAGGATCCGATTTTCAGTTGCCTGATATCATAAAAGGGCAACAAAGCATACAGGAGCAAATGCAAGGTTCCGGTAAGGATGGTAAGAATCCACAGGAGGGGAAGGAAGGAGAAGGAAAACAAAGTGGCAAGGAGTCTAAAGACGGCAATGCTTCAGGAAAGAATAAGGAAGGCAATCATGGAGAACAAGGCAATTCTGGCCGTACCAATGGAAATGGCAACGGTGGTGAGGAAATGGGGTTGAATGAGGTGTATGAAATTTACAAAGAACAACAGTTCTTGCGCCAACAGTTGGAGCAACAGCTAGAAAACATGATTCAAAATTCCGATAAGGATTTAACTAAAAAATTGATCCAACAAATGGAAGATTTTGAAAATGATTTGCTGGAAAACGGAATCACCAATCGAACAATTAGTAAAGCAAATACTATTCAACACCAATTGATGAAATTGGAAAACGCTGCTATGGAACAGGGAGAACGTAAGGAAAGGGAAAGTAATTCATCGGAGCGTAATTTTACAAATCCTATTATAACCAAACCAGAGCTTCTAAAAGATCATTCATCTGATATTGAAATATTAAACAGACAAGTTTTACCTTTGCGCCAAAATTTCGAAAGAAAGGTAAAGTCGTATTTCAATAATGATTGATTTTCATTTTAAGTCAGATTTTGTAATAGGGGATAAAACCAATTTTGTCGATTGGATAAATAGGATTATTTCTTCTGAAGGATTTGTCTTGGGACACATTGATTATATTTTTTGTTCCGACGATTACTTGTTGGGACTTAATTTGGAATATCTGAATCACGATACACTTACCGACATTATTACTTTCGATTATACAAAAGGCAAACAAATTTCTGGCGACATTTTTATATCCACAGATAGGGTTGCTGATAATGCAGAAAGTTTTGCTGTTGAGTTTAGTAATGAATTGTTACGGGTCATGAGCCATGGTCTTCTACACTTGATGGGCTATGGAGACAAAACAGAAAGGGAGTCCGCAATAATGCGTCAAAAGGAAGAAGAAAAAATGCAATTGTTCCACGTGGAACCATAGTTATGTTTGAGAAGGAATATGATGTTATAGTAGTGGGTGGCGGACACGCTGGAGCGGAGGCAACAGCTGCTGCGGCCAATATGGGTTCGCGTACGCTTTTGGTGACGATGAATCTTCAAACCATTGGACAGATGTCCTGCAATCCGGCTATGGGCGGAATTGCCAAAGGTCAAATTGTGCGTGAAATAGATGCGCTTGGCGGCTATAGTGGAATCATTACTGACAAGTCTGCCATACAGTTTAAAATGCTAAATAAAAGCAAGGGCCCTGCCATGTGGAGTCCTCGAGCACAGAATGACCGTATGCGGTTTGCAGAAGAATGGCGGATGGCTTTGGAGAATACGCCCAATGCAGATTTCTATCAAGAAATGGTTTCTGGATTGTTGGTGGAAGGTGATAAGGTTGTAGGTGTTAGAACAAGTTTAGGAATAGAGATTCGGTCCAAAGCAGTTGTGCTAACAAACGGCACTTTCTTAAACGGTTTAATCCACATTGGTGAAAAGCAATTTGGAGGAGGTAGGGCAGGTGAAAAGGCCGCAACAGGAATTACGGAGCAGTTGGTAGACTTTGGTTTTGACAGTGGTCGAATGAAAACAGGAACGCCTCCTAGAGTGGACGGACGTTCTTTGGATTATTCAAAAATGATACCCCAGCCTGGGGATGCAAATCCCGAAAAGTTTTCGTATTTGAATACGCCCATTTTGAATACACAGCGGGATTGTCACATGACGCATACCAGTGCTTTGGTTCACGATTTACTTCGTGAAGGTTTTGATCGCTCCCCAATGTTCAATGGTAGAATTCAAAGCATAGGACCTAGATATTGCCCATCCATCGAGGATAAAATCAATCGCTTTGCAGATAAAGATTCCCACCAAATTTTCGTAGAGCCCGAAGGATGGCATACGGTGGAAGTTTATGTGAATGGTTTCTCCACATCATTGCCGGAAGACGTGCAGTACAAGGCATTAAAATCCGTTAAAGGTTTTGAGCACGTCAAGTTCTTTAGACCGGGTTATGCCATCGAGTACGATTACTTTCCGCCAACCCAATTAAAACACACGTTGGAGACGAAGTTGCTCAACAACTTATATTTTGCAGGTCAGATTAATGGAACCACGGGCTACGAAGAAGCCGCCTCTCAAGGATTGATGGCAGGTATAAATGCCCATTTAAAGATCAACGAAAAGGACCCGTTCGTGCTACAAAGAGATGAAGCGTATATCGGAGTTTTGATTGATGATTTGATCACCAAAGGAACCGAGGAACCTTATCGAATGTTTACTTCCAGGGCAGAATATCGTACACTGTTGCGACAAGACAATGCAGACTTACGACTTACGCCCAAAGGTTATGAAATTGGATTGGCAAGGAAAGAACGGTTGGAAAGAATGGAGGAGAAGATGGCCAAATCGGAAAACTTTGTGGAGTTTTTCAAGAAGACGAGCTTTGATCCCGCGGAAATAAATCCCATTTTGGAATCTGTGGATTCTGCCACGGTACGGCAATCCGATAAGTTGTTCAAAGTGTTTTCCAGGCCAAAGGTAACCATGGACCATATGCTGCAATTGGAATCGGTTTCGGAGTTTGTTTCAGAACAAAATTTGGATTCCGAAGTGTTGGAGCAGGCCGAGATTCAGGTCAAATATTCAGGGTATATCGAAAAGGAAAAAAGCAATGCGGACAAACTGCATCGTTTGGAAAACGTGCGAATCCCCGACAATTTCGACTACAGTAAGTTAAAATCCCTTTCCTATGAAGCCAGGGAAAAATTGAAAACAATTCAGCCCGTAACCATCTCACAGGCTTCTCGCATCAGTGGTGTTTCCCCTTCGGATATTAGTGTGCTTTTGGTGTATTTGGGTAGATAAACTTCATTAGTGTTCCACGTGGAACACAAATTATACCGAGACATTTTTAACTAGTTGTGGCGCGATTTTTGAGCGCTAACTTTCTCAAGCCAGATTCAAATGAGAAAGTCATTGCTCTTAGTTTTTGTTTTGGGAATTACCATATCCTGTATTCCGCTGCGCATTGCGCCGAACATTAAGGACTATAAACTGACCAAAGGAAAACGATTTAAAAAGGGGTTGCCCAAAAAAACTGTTTTTGTTTTTGAAGACCCGAAGGAAGCGAACGAATTTTATAACTACATAAACACCAAATTTCAGCTGGACGATTATTTTGTGGATGTGGAAGTTCCTTTTCAAATTGATGGCACCAATTATTTCCTTTCTTTTTATGAAGTTGAAATCTCTACCAAAACCATTAACTTAATTCCACTTGCTATGGATGGTATTTTGAGCCAGGCCGCAGATATGGATCCCGTATTCGATGAGTTGCATACCTCGAGAATAGGAAACTGGTATATCGCCATGGAAGTATTCAATGATCAAGAACAGGATTGTTTAAGTGAAGGTTCGGTTTCAAGAGATGTAGTTTTGCCCTATCTTCGAGAGCTGAAATCCGAATACCTCGCCACGAGCAATTACAATGAAGTTGTTTTTAAAAACTAAGGACCATTCTATTTCCGGTGAATCCTTTGATTTGCTGTGGGATCCCAACCTTGATATGTTGGTGACCCAACCGGTGCCAGCGAATTTGGCCAAGTATTATGAAAGTACGGATTACATTTCCCATACGGATGCATCCAATTCTTTCATGGACAAATTATATCAGGCTGTAAAACGAAGGAATATCAAGAAAAAAATCCAACTAATTAACAATCAGACAGATAGCATTGAATCTGTGCTCGATTTTGGCGCTGGAACAGGCGATTTTTTGGCCATCGCCCAGTCTGCTGGCGTCCAAGTAGCTGGCATAGAGCCAAATAACGCTGCTAGACAGTTGGCGCAACAAAAGGGAATAGCCCTTCACGAAAATTTGGAAGCGTTGACAAGAAAAAGCTACGATGTGATTACTTTGTGGCATGTGCTGGAACACGTTCCCAATCTGGATGAGCAGATTGCACAACTGAAAGTCATGTTGAAAGATGAGGGGTGTATGGTGGTTGCTGTTCCCAATTTTAAATCCTTTGATGCTAAACATTACGGAAGTTACTGGGCAGCCTATGATGTGCCCCGACACCTTTGGCATTTTTCGCAAACCGCCATTTCCAAAATTTTTGATCATCATGGTATGGTAGTTAAAACAATCAAGCCGATGTGGTTCGATGCTTTTTATGTTTCCATGCTATCTGAAAAATACAAAGGCAACAAATGGCATTTGCCCCTTGGATTTTTGATTGGTTTGTGGTCCAATTTCAAAGCCATCTTCACCAAAGAGTTTTCATCCTTGATCTATGTGCTACAAAAGGCAAAATAACCGTTTTGCTCGCCGCAGAGGCATTTAATTAGTTGCAGCCGACCAATTCCATCTCCAAAGCAAAATCTTCGCTCTAGGCCATGTTTCTGAAGCCCATTAAAATAGATTGTGCAAATGAATTGCAACAAGGGCAATAGATTTTAACAATGGGATAAATTTCAGGCGTTTTTCATGTTCGGAAAGAATATGGTTGCCATTCCAAAAGCTTTCCTATTTTTGCGCATCTCTAAAAAGTGAAGCATGAAAAAATTAGTGGTACTTGCCATCGCGATTACAGCCATGGCATGTCAGCAGAACAAGATCGGATTTGTGGACAGCGTTAAGTTGATGGACGAATATCAAGAGAAAATTGATGTGGAGGCCCGCTTCAAGGTAAAGGCCGATGCCTTGACCAAGAAAAGGGACAGTATTTCCCAATCCTTCCAAATCGAATTACAAGCATTCCAAACCAAGGCACAAAAAATGTCGCAACAAAGCGCCCAAGAAGAATATGGGCAATTGCAGCAACGTGGCCAGTTCATTGGTCAACAATTGCAACAGGAAGAACAGCAATTGCAACAGGTGAGCCAAGTAGAAATGGATTCATTGGTGAAGAAAGTGAAAAAAGAAATCAAGGAGTACGGCAAGGCCAACGGATACACCTATATTTTGGGTGGTGGTGATGGCGGTTCTGTTTTGTACGGAGAAGAGGCCAACGATTTGACTGATGCCATTTTAAAAATCTTGAACGATAAGTACAAGAAATAAATCGATTGTTCAGCAATAAAACATTGGGCCCATTCGCAAGGATGGGCTTTTTTATTTGTGTTTGATAGCCATTAAATAAATCCAAATCACGTAAAACAATTGTAGTGGAATCCTGACCCAAAGATAAGCTATTCCTGGGCCGTCCATTTTGCCCGTTCGGTAATTGATATGCTCAAGGGCGGCCTTTATGTTGGCAGGTAATACCAGAAAAAGAAATAGGATTAATAACCAAGCGGATCCTTTTTGATATTTTGGAAATAAGAGTCCGGCCCCCAATACAATTTCCATGATGCCTGTAATACAGACCAATTCCTTTTTATATGGGATAAAGCGGGGTATCATCGCGGACATCCCATCACTAAAAGTAAAATGCCCAATGGCGGTGAAAATAAACATACAGACCAAAGAAATTCTACCCGCAAGGGCATAGTCCAAGTTTCTTTTTGCTAGTCTGATTATAATTATGGAGACAAAAAAAGAGGTTAATAGTACAAATAGCGGCTTCATTTTTTTAAACAAAGATTCGGTAAAAAGACAAGGGAGGCAATGAACCTGGGTTAACTAATTCGCCGGCGGATACGGCTGAGTGCTTGGGGTGTTACTCCGATGTATGAAGCAATATATTTTAAGGGAATTTCCCGAAGAAGCTCCGGTCGCTCTTCAAATAATTTAAGATATCGCTCTTCGGCACTGTCCTGCAGCAACGAAATCTCTCGTTTGGATTTTTTCAAATAGAGTTCTTCACTTGCCTTTCTTCCAATAAAATTTCCAATTCGCGAAGATTTGTACACTTCTTGCAAGTCGTGGTAGCTCAGTTGCCACAGCACCCCTTCCGTGAGGGCCTCCAATCTATATTCCGAAGGTTTTTGCAATAAGAACGAATCATATCCACTAACAAAGGAGCCGCCAAACACAAACCCAAAGGTTAAATCGACATTTTCCAAAGGAATATATTGCCGTATAATACCTCGTTGGACGTAGGACAAATAATTTTCAACTTGACCCACATCTAGGAGCGTTTCCTTTTTCTTAAAATCTTTTTGGCGGAGTTTGGATGAAAAAACAGTCCAATCAGAAGATGAGATTCCGTAGTGTTGTTCAAAATATATTCTGATTTCTTCCAAATTAGAACTAGGTTAACAGTTAGGTAATTGATCTTTTAAAACCAAGAAACAGTATTATTCCAAAACCGATTTCTATTGTGGACCCGGACAAAGCTGAAATGGCAGCATCTGCCTTGATAAAAAAGAGTAGAAAGGCAGCTGCACCCAAAACCCCTCCCAATAACCAATAGGTTTTGTTTCCGTATAGTGTTGCAAAAGTCAAATACCGGCCTCCAATGATCAATAACATACCTTGAAAAAACCAAGCGTGGTTCTGAAGGGAAAGCAACAACGCCAATGGAATACATAGTAGCATAAACAGGGTCCCTTCCATAGCGGATTGACCAAGAGGATTACCTTTATCATGCTGTCCTGAAAAACCAGCCAATTTGCCAACCACCATACCAAGAGGGTGAATGAGCATTCCTCCAAAGAACAAGGTCCAGACCGCCGTTTGCGATGAGACCCAAAACGCAACGATGGCGGCTACCAACCAGACCGAACCGGAAACCAATGCTCCCAACGAGCCACCTGCATAGGCCTTTTGCATGTCATTTTGGGCTTGGGTCATGGTTTCAATTTTAGTGCCTTTTTGGTCAGTGGGATTTTGGCTCATAACAGCGGTTCATTTGTGTAAATGTAGCACACCTAATTTTATTTTTGGCGGCATTTGTTTTTGGATCGGGAATTAGTACCGCACACGAATCCATTTTTCAGTGTGAAGATCTTTACACTCAAACCCGATGGTACACTTCTTCAAAAGGGATCCGCATTCGATCGCCCCAAACCCCTCCTTCGGCCCGAATGCCACAGGAAACAATCATGTTGATCTGGGCACCGTAGGGCAACTTCAAGATGCGTTTGGCCCTTCTGCTATCAAAGCCTTCCATGGGACAGGTGTCATACCCTTCAGCAGACATGGCCAACATAAAGGTTTGGGCCGCCAATGCACAGGTTTTGTGTACCACGACCTTCATGTCGCCTTCGGAAACCTGATAGGTAATGGGTCGAAAAAGCCCCACAATATTCACAATAACTTTTCGCAACAAACCTAGTATTCCAAAAAAGCGGGCATATAAAAATGGCATCACACGTCCATAATAGAGTTGCCATCTTTTTAAACGGTTTTCTTGTTTTTCCTTGGGACTGTTTTTTTGAATGTTGGCGGTCTCCAGGGCCAACATGGCCTTCTCCCTTTTGCGGTGCAGATCTTGCCGCGTTACAAAAACCACCATTTGTTGGGCCGAAGTTGCCGCTTGTTGCCCCAAACAGGCAACAGCTAGTTTTTTCAGCACATCGGGATCGGTAACATGGTAAAATTCCCAGAGTTGCATATTGGAACTGTTCGGCGCCATAGTGGCCAGTTCCAAACAACGCTTTACTTTATCTGAATCAATGGGCTCATCTTTATAAAGTCGGGTGGAGCGTCTGTGATATACGGCTTCTTCAAATGTCATGGTGAAAAGGGATTTCGTGACTAACCGATTTGGATTATCCAAAAGACGGGTGGAACCAAAATTAAAAATTTGTGGATTAGGTTCTACGGGAAAGTTTTAGTTGAAAATCCATCCCAAAAATCGGCCGAGCCAATTTTTGTTTTCCAAGTGATCCAATGTGGCAGACCCACCCCGTATCACGGAGCGTTCTCTATCTTCATCCAGTAAAAGTGCTCTTTTTGCAATTCCATCAAGGTTTTGCTTGAAAATTGTTACATCAATGGGAATGTAAGCACTGCGTTCAACATCAAAATCAGGCCTAAGGCGACCCTTTGGACCCAGATGCAAGTAATTCAAGGATTCCATATCCTTGACACGGATGGGTAGTATGGTATTCAGAGCAACCAGTAATTCGAAGGTTCTGTCAACAATTTTCGGAGGACTGCAAATGGAAAACCGTAAATAGAACTGGCAAAGCTGTTTTTCGCCGAGCGTTAAAAAACTATGGGTTTCGATAATCCCATCATCGGTAAATAATTCATGGAAGAACTCAGATGGTTCTTCATGCTCTCCCATTTTTTGTTCAACCAATTGAAGACCTAACGTGTTGAAAATGTCATTTAATTTCTGCGGCTCTATTTTTTGGTGGAGCTCAATTTTGAACAAGTACGATTCCATCCCCATAACAATAGTTTTTATGCCAAGGAAAAAACCAAGAGGTGTTTCAATGGCTGATTAGTCTAAAAGTTGAGGTTGAAAGTTGACCGTTAAGTCATCAGATACACCAAAAACACAGTGGGGATCAAATAAACCACAATGGTTCGGGCCCCGTCGTAATCTCTGGCCACCCGTTGGCCCAAAAGCAGCATCAGCAATGTTATGGCAGACAAAATGGCCCCATATTGTCCCATGGTTCCCTCATCATCAATGGCGAATTGAAAAATACCCACACCACAAAGAATACCGGAAATCATTTCCAAAACGGTGATGATGCCCAATAGCGCTGGCACTCCTCCCCTAAACAAAGATTTTGCAAAATGGCCGGTCAACCAGCTTAGGTTTCCCTTCCAGTCCAAGACCTTATCTATTCCACTTTGTAAAAAAGTAATGGTCAAAAAAACCAATAAGAGAATTTCAGTTGCGTTCGATGTCAAATTTTCCATGGTCAGTTTTTTAGTTTGGCGGCTTTGGCATGCAAGAGCCGGGTCAGTTTAATGGACAAATCCGTAAAAATGAGCTTTGAGTTTCCGTTCCGTTCCACGTGAAATATGGCCTTCTCCAATTCGGCAACAATATCCAAAATATTGTTTTCATGTACAAAGGGCGCAAACTTTTGAAGGTCAAATCCCTCCACACGTATTTTGGCATGTACCAATTCCGGGGTTTTGTAATTTAAAAGAAGCGCCTGGCGCATTATGGCCAGACAATAGTTCAAGAACTGTTTTTGCACTTCGCGACCGGTTTTCGCAACTTCATCGCTCCATAATAGTAACTCCTGAATCGCTCCTTTGTTGCCCTTGGCCTTGAATGCGCTCCTTACCCACTGTACAAACCAGCGCTCAAAAACGAGATCTTCAGAATCCTTATGTAACAGATCTAGGGCTTTGTTGAAATTGCCATTGGCTTCTTGTGAAATGCTTTGTGCTTCGGTATGGTTTGCCCCTCTGTTTACCAAAGCATCTGCAATGGCCTGCTCGGCCAAGGGGGGGAAATGTAAAATTTGGCATCGGGAGCGGATGGTGTTGATGATCTGTTCCTCTTCCTCTGCAAGCAACAACAGCACTGTTTTGGCTGGGGGTTCCTCGATCAATTTCAATAATTTGTTGGCGGCGGATATGTTCATTTTTTCGGCCATCCAAATAATCAGCACCTTGTAGCCGCCTTCGTAAGATTTAAGGGCAAGCTTTTTGACCACATCCTGGGCCTCATCCACCCCAATTTGCCCCTGTTTTTTTTCAATGCCGATATGTCGGTACCAGTCGAAAAGGTTACCGTAAGGCTGCTCCTTTACAAACTGACGCCATTCCTCCAAATAATGGTCGCTTACTGCGTGCGATTTAACCTTGTCAGAATTGGAAACGGGAAAGGCAAAATGAAGATCTGGATGCGTTAAGGTATGGCACTTTGCATTGCAGGCACTGTTGGCACCCTCGTTTTCTCCACCGCTGTTTCCGCACAAAAGGTACTGTGCATAGGCCAAGGCCATGGGCAAAACGCCGGAGCCTTCGGGCCCCACAAAAAGCTGTGCGTGCGCAACCCTTCCAGTATCGGCAGTCGTCACCAAATGGTTTTTGATATGCTCGAGGCCTAAAACGTTTTTGAAAAGCATAAACCAAAGATACAGTTTAAGTTCTTTGCCATTTTCAAGTATTTTGTTGGAACTCTAAAAATTCAACACCCACGGGTCCTCCAACCAGCAGGAAATCTTTACTTTTGAAACGCTCAAAAAGAACACAAAGCATGAAGACGATAGACGATTTTAATTTTGAAGGAAAAAAGGCATTGATCCGTGTAGATTTCAATGTACCCTTGGATGCCAATTTCAATGTAACGGATACCAGTAGGATAGACGCGGCCAAACCAACCATTCTTAAAGTTTTGGAAGATGGAGGTTCCGCCGTATTGATGAGTCATTTGGGCAGGCCAAAAGGAAAAGCCAACCCCGACATGTCGCTTTCCCATATATGTGAAACAGTTTCCGAAATTATTGGGGTGCAGGTAAAATTCGCGGAGAATTGTGTGGGCAAAGTTGCCGAGGATGCCGCTGCCAATCTTCAAGACGGTGAGGTGCTTTTGTTGGAAAACCTTCGTTTTCATAATGAAGAAGAAGCTGGGGATGAGGCCTTCGCCGAAGCCCTGTCCAAACTGGGTGATATTTATGTGAACGATGCCTTTGGCACCGCGCACCGCGCACATGCCTCCACGACCATTGTAGCTAAGTTCTTCCCCAATCATAAATGTTTTGGATACTTATTGGCCAAGGAAATAAAGGCCATAGATAAAGTAATGGCCACTGGAGAAAAGCCTGTGACCGCCATTTTGGGAGGTGCGAAGGTGTCTTCCAAAATAACCATTATCGAAAATATTTTGGACAAGGTGGACAACCTCATCATTGGTGGGGGTATGACTTACACCTTTGTGAAGGCCCAAGGCGGAAAGGTCGGTGATTCCATTTGCGAGGACGATAAAATGGAGTTGGCGCTGGAGATTCTAAAACAGGCCAAAGCCAAAAATGTAAAAGTATATTTGCCCGTGGATGTATTGGCCGCGGATGCCTTTGACAACAATGCCAATACCCAATTTGTGGACGTGGACAAGATTCCCGATGGTTGGCAAGGCTTGGATACCGGGCCCAAGAGCTTGGAAATCTTCAAGCAGGTGATCTTGGCTTCCAAGACCATTCTTTGGAACGGACCTGTGGGCGTATTCGAAATGGAAAACTTCGCCAAGGGAACCATTGCCATTGGCAACTACATTGATGAAGCCACCGAAGGAGGTGCGTTTTCACTTGTGGGCGGTGGTGATTCAGTTGCCGCAGTAAAACAATTTGGCTTCGAGGACAAAGTGAGTTATGTGTCCACAGGAGGAGGTGCCATGTTGGAAAGCCTTGAAGGTAGAACCCTGCCTGGAATTGCCGCAATATTGGACTAACTCCCACGTTATGAGATAGTGGGAACGGAGTTGATAGTATGGTGTTTTTGTTAATGAATTTCTTTTTTTCAGAAAAAAACACCATTTTCGTTGACCCCGAAAATCAAACCTTGTCCAAATGAGCCAAAAATTGAAATTAGTTGTTTGCGCAGCGCTACTTTCGGCGACACATTTTGTGGTAGCCCAGCAAGAAGTCTCCCGCCCTGCAAATGGGCAAGATTCCACTTCGCTTGCCAAAGGCGAAGCAACCAAGATCCAACTCTCCAATGCCAAGATAGATGGTGAACCCATTGCCATGGAGGCCAATACAAACGGAAATTTTGAGTTGGCAGATTTGGAAGAGGCCCGAAGGTACGACAGCCTTTGGCTGAAGGAATTGCACAGCAACGCCGAACTTTTCAGTGATATGGTACTGGAAATCCAAAGGGACACAGCAAACGATTCCATTTTTGAAATTGACCTGCCCACAGATACCTTGAAGGCACGTTTGGCCCGCATGAACGAAAAAACACCGTTCAACATTACCTATAACCCCTCCTTGGAGAGTGTGATCAAATCCTTTTTGACCCGTAGAAGGGACTTGATGCAACGGATGATCACTTCGAGCCAGTTTTATTTCCCACTTTTTGAGCAGGAACTGGACAACCAAAATATTCCTTTGGAAATCAAATATTTGGCCATTGTAGAATCTGCACTTAACCCCAAGGCACGATCCCGGGTTGGAGCCAAGGGTTTATGGCAGTTTATGTACAGCACCGGAAAAATGTACGGGCTGGATGTGAGCAGCTATGTGGATGAACGCCACGATCCCATTATGGCCACCAAAGCGGCAAGCAAGTATTTGGCAAAACTGTATGAGATTTTCAATGATTGGGATTTGGCACTGGCCGCCTACAACTCAGGTCCTGGTAATGTGAACAAGGCCATTCGAAGGTCTGGGGGTTATGAGAATTATTGGAACATTCGTCCTTTTCTTCCACGTGAAACCGCAGGCTACCTTCCCGCATTTTTGGCCACCATGTATATTTTTGAATATGCTGAGGAACATGGTCTTCAGTATAAAAAAGCAGACCGGCCCTATTTTGAGACCGATACAGTTCACGTGAAACACCTGATCACCTTCGACCAAATTTCAAAACTGGTGGACATTAGCACGGAAGAGTTGGAAATGCTGAACCCGGCATACAAACTCAACATCATTCCAAAAGTAAAGGGTAAAGACTATGCCCTTCGTTTGCCAAAATCCAAAATTGGAAAGTTCGTTTCAAACGAGGAGCAGATCTATGCCTATGTAAAAAAGGAACTCGACTCCGTCGAAAAACCGTTGCCACAAATGATCGCGGCCAACGACCAGGTACGTTACAAAGTGAAAAGTGGCGATTATTTGGGTAAGATTGCCGAACGCTACGGCGTTGGAGTAAGTGAGATCAAACGGTGGAACGGATTGCGCAGCAATAACCTAAGAATTGGACAACGCCTTACCATTTTCCCGAGAAAGCCGTATATCGCGAGCAATAGCACCAAAAGTTCGTCCAATTCAAGTACAGCTGTCAACGGAACCAAAGTACATACGGTGCAACAAGGGGACTCTTTATGGACCATTTCCAAAAAATATCCGGGAGTTTCTGTAGAAAATTTACGAGAATGGAACGGTCTTAGTGGGAATAATCTAAAACCGGGCACAAAACTCAAATTGTGCGATTGTTCTTCGTAAATTTAACACAAGATGAAAAAAATTAGAACACTATTCGTAGCTACGTTACTTGTGGCAGTATTCGCCTGTAACGACTCAGGAAAACAAAAACGTTTTTTACCGCCTTCCACCGGACCCGTAAATTCCTTGATGGTTGTGATGGATACCGAACTTTGGAAAGGCCCGGTCGGGGACAAAATTCGGGACGAATTCGCGGCCCAGATCATTGGGTTGCCCCAAATTGAACCGCTGTTCAGCATTACCCAACTTCCCCCAAAGGTTTTTAAGGGCACCACCACCTATTCCAGATCCATTTTGTATGTGGAAAGAGATTCGACCATTTTGGCGCACATCAAGTCCAATGCCTATTCCCAACCTCAAAAAGTGGCTGTTATTACCGGTCCGACCGATGAGATCATGATCCATAAACTGGATTCCTTGGCACCCATTGCCATCAAGGAATTCAAAGATGTCGAGATTGCCGAGTCACAACGTCGATTTGAACGTTCATTGAGCAAGGATAAAGCCATGGAAGAAGAATTTGGGATTCGTTTAAAGGTTCCCTCCCTATACAAAGTTGGCAAGCACGAGAAGAATTTTGTTTGGATGGACATTCAGATTCCAAAAGGCACCATGAACATTATTGCCTATGAAATGCCCTGGGACAGCTTTACAAACGATTCGACCTTTGTACAGGATATTGTGCGGATGCGTGACTCCATTGGCGAGAAATACATTCCTGGACCTTATGAAAACACCTATATGATCACTGAAAAGGCATTTTCACCCTATGTGTTCCCGGCAGAAATTGGCGGCAAAAAGGCAGCTGAGGTAAAGGGAGTTTGGGAAATCCATGGCTATCCTATGGCAGGGCCGTTCCTTACCTATATCATCAACGATAAGGAGAACAATAGAAGATTGATTTTGGAAGGCTTTACTTTTGCCCCATCAACCGAAAAAAGGGACTATATGTTCGAATTGGAAGCAATTTTAAAGACTGTGGATTTCAATCCTGCTCCTTCGGCAGATTAGTGCATACCAACCGTTATAAAATCAAAAAGGCCCGGCAATTGTCGGGCTTTTCTGTTCTTTAAATGCTTAGGTCGGTCGGTTTATTAGTCAAATGCGAAGCCTGTAGCTATACGGTATACAAATGCATACAGCACAATAAAAAACATAACGAAGCTAAACCAGGCAAAAAATTTGAAATAGCGTTCTATTATAATATGCCCCAAGTTTCTGAAGGCTTCCAAATAAATTTCTTTAACGAGTAGTACTTTTTTCATAAGTCAGATTTTAAGATTTAAAGACATGACAAAGTTTTGCTTTTGAAAGGGGAGGCTGAAAATATCGGGTCAAAACGCAATAAAAAAGGGTCGAAAATCATAGTGGGTTTCAAAAAACCCATCAGCATATTCGTTTTATCGACGAAATGCAAACCGCGAAAGAGCCGTTCGACGAAGGGTACGATCGATAAAGTGCAAAATGAGGGCTAAAAACAACAAAAATGCCCCGAACGTGGGGCATTTGATTTTATTGTTCAACGATAATAAATTCGGATCGGCGGTTTAAACGGTGCTTGTCCGGGGGGCATTTGTTGCCATCGGAGCAATTGTTGAGCAAGCGTTCCTCACCATAACCAATGGCGCTCAGTATCCGTGCTGGGTCTATGCCACGTGACACTACATAATCCCGGGTTGCCTTTGCCCGTTTATCGGATAGGTATTTGTTGTATACATGGGAGCCCCTAGAATCGGTGTGCGAAGCTATCTTCAGTTCGAGTGTTTCATTTTCCTTTAAGATGGCCACGAGTTTGTCCAGTTCCTGGGCAGCTTCCAGTTTAATTTGATAGCTATCGAAATCGAAATACACATTATTCGGCTCAAAGTTTTTGGAAGGCTCAAGAATCTCATCGTTGGTTTTGAGCTGTTTTAAATATTGGGTGATTTCAATTCCCTTGTTGTCTTTGGTGTTGGTTAGGGCCTTATCTTCCAAATAACCTTCTTTTTCCGTTTGAACGGTGTATTCGGTAGTGGACTCCAAATTTTTAAATGTATAGCGTCCCTCGGCGTTTGTTGTGGTCTCTGCCAGCAATTCACCGTCTTTGGTCAGCAAGGCAACCTTGGCTCCTTCGAGTAAATCCCCAGTTGAAGCATCTTCCACAATTCCGGAAATGGTGTTTAGGTTGAAGGTATATAGGAAAGAGTAGATATCATCATCGCCCTTTCCACCTAGTCGGTTGGAGGCAAAATAGCCTTTTTGTCCAGTTGAATCAACGATATAAGAGAAATCGTCCCTACTACTGTTAATGGGTTCGCCCATATTTACCCCCACACTAAAATACCCATTGGCATAATCTGATTTGAACACGTCCAGACCACCAAAACCCATGGATCGGTTGGAGGAAAAATAAAGGGCATTGTCGGTGATGTACGGGAACATTTCCTTGGCGCTGGTGTTTACCGTGCGCCCCAGGTTCTTCGGTTCTGAAAATTGACCGTTGCCAAGTATATCCACCACATAG
The DNA here is from genome assembly GCF_003992615.1 of Flagellimonas beolgyonensis. GTDB lineage: Bacteria > Bacteroidota > Bacteroidia > Flavobacteriales > Flavobacteriaceae > Flagellimonas > Flagellimonas beolgyonensis. The sequence goes on along the minus strand of NZ_RZMY01000017.1, from coordinate 105,915 downwards.
ATATCGGTTCCACCATACCCTCCAGGTCTGTCGGAAACAAAATACATTTGTTTGCCATCCGGACTTATGGTAGGGTGCCCCGTGGAATAATCGTCGCTATTGAAAGGAAGTTCCTCTGCTTCGGACCATTCCCCATTTACAAACGTCGATTGATAGATTTTAAGGTGGTTGATACCATTTTTGCCCCTTTTCAACTTTTTACCAAAGTTGTTTCGCGTAAAATAAATGGTTTTTTGGTCCGAAGAAAAGGCCATGGAAGCTTCATGGTACTTCGAGTTGATGTTTTTCGAGAATTTTTTTGCCCCCATTAGATCACCTTCTTCATTTTTTGCCTTGGCCACGTACAGGTCCAAAAACGGTTGATTGGTCCAACGGTAGCGCCTTGTTGTATATATGGAAGAGTCCTTGGCAGAAGCGAATACCACTTCCGATTCGTTGTGGAACATGGGTGAAAAATCGGAATAAATGGAATTGATGGCCAAATTTTTGATCTTGACTGAGGAGGCACCTTTCCAAGTAACTGGCTTAACGTTCTCCAGTTCATTGAGGGGCTCGTTTCTTTTTTGTCTAAAAATCTGGGTTATGGCCGCGGCCCGACTGTATTTGCCTGTGCCCTTTAGGGTTTGGGTATACTTAAAAAAAGTATCTTCGGGAATCTCATCCGTGTATTTTTGGTACAGTTCGTTGTACCATTGGTACGATTTTTCAATGTTTCCACTATAATAATGTGAATCACCTGCCCGGGAGAGCAGTTTAAGGGAATGGGCCACTTCACTTTTTTCAAGAACAATGTCATAGATTCTTGCGGCTTCGGCATACCACATCAAATCGAAATACTCGTCGCCTTTCTCAACCAATTTTTCGGCCACCCCATTTTCGCGCACATATTTCGTCAATTTTCTGTCGCTCATCCGATCCAGCGATTTGGTAAAATCGGGCTCGGGCAGTCTTTTGGGATTGCCATAGGCGACTTCTCCCGTATTGCTTTCATTATACTGCAACAAGCTAACCTCTTGGGCGTGTACCCCAAGGGAGACAAAGAAAAGAATAAGCAAGATCAGTTTTCTCATTACCACTCCATCTGCACAAACCACCTTAATTGATGGTTTGGAGGTTAAGCAAAGGTGGCTTAACGTTTAGTTTGAACCGCTAAAATAGGATAAGGTAAAGGGGAGATTAACTTTTTGTTGTGAAAGAATGAATTTAAGGCATGAACACGCCAAAAATGTTGTTCTTCATCGATTAACCCTTTAAATATAGGGCCTAAAAGGGGATATAATTAAGGAAAAAAAGTCCAATTACTTGGATTCCTTGTGGTCGCTCTCCAATTTTTCCTCTTCTTTGGAGGCATCCTTGAATTCTTTGATGCCGCTTCCCAGACCTCTCATCAACTCAGGAATCTTTTTGCCCCCGAACAACAATAGCACAACAACAACGATCAATACGATTTGCCATGGTCCGAGCATTCCTAGAAAAATATTTTGAGCAATCATAATTTGAAAACTTTAAATTGAAGGATAAAAGTACTAAAAAGAACGGTACCACCATATCGGATTAACGAAAATTAGCAATAATGGACGACCGTTGATAATGCAAATAAAAGTGCTTTTTAAAAAGCTTAACAACAATATTAAAATCTAAGATTATCTTTGTTGACTATGGCAAAGGACAAAAAGAAAAGAAAGGAGATCAAACGCAAGCTGTTGCACAAGTATCGCTTGGTGATCCTTAACGAAAGCACCTTTGAGGAAAAGATATCCTTTAAGTTGAGTAGGATGAACGTCTTTGTCACCGGCACCTTGTTCATTATTGTGTTGATTGGTGTTACCACCCTCATCATTGCCTTTACACCGCTAAGGGAATACATTCCAGGCTATTCTTCCACAAAATTGAAACGGCAGGCCACGGAACTTACCTATAAAACGGATTCTTTGGTCACTGTTTTAAACTATACCAATCGGTATTTGGATAATGTGAGGAAAGTGCTCCGGGGCGATATAGAAAACAATCAAGAAAACAGGGATTCCTTGTTTGAAAAGTACAAGCTGGATCCTGCTTCAGTGGACCTATCACCGATTCGGGAAGATCTATTGCTTCGTGAAGAAGTGGAGTTGGAGGACAAATACAACCTGTTCGAGCGGAATATTGAAAATTTGGGCACCCTTATGTTTGCCCCTGTGGATGGGACACTTTCCCAGGCGTATGATGCAAAGAGCAAGCATTTTGCAGTAGATCTTGTAGCGGCAAAGGATGCCCCTGTTAAATCCATTGCCGACGGTACGGTACTCTTTGCGGAATGGACCTCCAATACCGGTTATGTGATCATCATTGAACACCAGGATGGTTTTACCTCGGCATATAAACACAATGGTTCCGTGAGCAAGGCACAAGGAGATTTGGTAAAGGCGGGTGAGGTGATTGCCACAGTAGGTAATACCGGCGAACTTACCACAGGTCCCCATTTACACTTTGAACTCTGGCGGAAGGGAAAACCGGTTGATCCACAGAACTATATCGACTTCAACTAAATGTCATTAAAAGCATTTGCAGCAAGGATATTTGCGAAAAGAATTGCCCAAAAGACCAAAAAATGGGTGGCACGCCCCCATGAAACACAGGAGCGTGTTTTTCAATATTTGGTTGCCAGCGCAAAACTCACCCAATTTGGACAGGATCATGGGTTTGCGGAAATCCACACCTATGCTGATTTTTCGCAAAAGGTGCCAGTTCGGGACTATGAGGAATTGAAAGGGTACATCGGAAGCATTATTGAAGGCGTTGAAGATGTGCTTTGGCCCGGAAAGCCCATCTATTTTGCAAAGACATCGGGAACTACTTCGGGCGCCAAGTATATTCCCATTACCAAGGAATCCATCAAACATCAGGTAGAGGCCTCCCGAAATGCCATTCTCAATTACATTCACGAAACCGGAAACGCGGATTTTGTGGATGGCAAAATGATTTTTTTGCAAGGCAGTCCCATTCTCGAAGAAAAAGGAGGCATCAAATTGGGCCGTTTATCCGGAATCTCGGCCCATTATGTTCCCAATTATCTTCAAAAGAACCGATTGCCCAGTTGGGAAACCAATTGTATTGAGGATTGGGAAACCAAAGTGGACAAGATTGTGGAGGAAACCGAAAAGGAAAACATGACCGTTATCGCAGGTATTCCTTCATGGGTGCAGATGTATTTTGAGAAACTGAATGCCAAAACCGGTAAGAAAGTTGGCGAGCTTTTCAAGGAATTCCAACTCTTTATCTATGGGGGAGTCAATTATGAACCGTATCGCGCCAAATTCGAAAACCTTATTGGCAGAAAAGTGGACAGTATTGAACTTTTTCCAGCGAGTGAAGGCTTTTTTGCTTATCAAAATTCCCAAAAGGAAAAGGGAATGTTGCTGTTATTGGATGCTGGCATCTTTTACGAGTTTATAAAAGCAGATGAATTTTTTGATGAAAATCCCAAGCGTTTAACCATTTCCGAAGTAGAATTGGATGTGGACTACGCCATGATCATATCCACCAACGCAGGGTTATGGGCCTACAATATTGGAGATACCATTCGGTTTATTTCTAAAAAGCCTTATAAAATTATAGTTTCCGGAAGGATAAAGCATTTTATCTCGGCCTTTGGTGAGCATGTGATTGCAAAAGAGGTGGAGGAAGCCCTCCAGTTGGCGGTGGAAGGCACCGATGCCATGGTGAACGAGTTTACGGTGGCCCCCCAGACCAATCCTGAAAAAGGGCAATTGCCTTACCACGAATGGTTTATTGAGTTTGAAAGGCAACCGTCCGACATGGTTAAGTTTACTACAATAATCGAGGAACACATGAAAAAGCAGAACAGCTATTATTTGGATTTGATAGCCGGTAATATTCTGCAACCTTTGAAGATTTCTACAATCAAACCCAATGGCTTTCAAGAATATATGAAGACCATCGGAAAATTGGGAGGACAAAATAAGGTACAACGGCTTTCCAACGACCGTAAAGTGGCTGATGGTCTAGAGCCCTTCAAAATTAGTTGACCAATAACCGTACAAGTTTCTTGGGAATTCACTTATTTTTGCCAGAAGTAATGATGGCAACAGAAGTAAAACAAACAACCAGGGCCCAGGAATCCACCAATGCCATAGAGCGATTGTACATTACCATGCGGCATCTGCTCAACCGTGGTTTTTACAAACCCTCCGGGGTATCGGGAAATGCCTTAAGGAATGCCCTTTTATTGTTGAGGCCTGAAATTTATGGCACCATTGCCGAGGACAAGGCAGAACTCAACGGACTTATCTATGTTTTGGAGCGATTGCCTGAAGGCATCGAGGAATGTCGATTCATTAACCTTACCTCGGACGAAGGATTCTCCAAATCACATTTAAAACCCATCATACCGCCCAAACGGAGAAGGAACTGTTACCGCATCGATGACGAACAAATGAACATCGAAATTACTCGTGGGCGCAGTGACATTTATGATATTCTGACCCACTTGACGTTTTTGTTCATCGAATCCGGGAAAATCTGTAAAAGGGTTTTGGTTGATGATGGGAATGCTACCATTCGAGACTGGGACAAGTTGACCGAGTTTGTATTAAAAGAAGAAAAGACGGATGATGAAAGGGAAGTGGCCCTGATTCATTTGGCCAACATTTTGAGCCGCACCTTTGAAGAGGTGGGCGAGATGTACCATAAACTTAAAACGCCCGAGGACCCCGACCGCTTTTTGAATGTAATGTATTGGCTGGGCAAATTGGCGATAGAAGAAGAGACCACCGGAAACAAGCGGACGATTACCTTTAGCCCGTTATTGCGCGAACGTCTGGGACACCATTTGCACGGGGATAAGTGGGCCTCCACCATCAAAAAAACGTTGATGGATAATGGATTGTTCCATAGGCCATTGCACATTATCAGCGCCAATATGCACAGTGTAATGAACTCCCTGTTTGCACGCAAGGCACTTGCCAAGGAATTCCCAGATGCAGAGTCCCTGAAGATATTTGAATCATTGGGATCGGAAAAGCACAAGGCACTCAATCAAAAAGTGCAAAAGCATGCCGAACAGAACGGGATGATTTTCTTGGACGATAAATCAGGGACCAACATTGATGTTCAAATATTTGATACCGCCAAGTTTGGCGATGGCAATTGTTGCTATGATTTGCCCAAAGATATCGGTGAGGATGAAAAACCTGTTATATTTGTCATGGACTATGCTTTTGGCGAGCAGGCTTATGAGACCATTGATGAGTTGTTGAAGCCGCTTGAGCAAGATGACCAAAAACATTTCTTGAACGTGGATTCGGTTTCCATAATGGGGAAGGCCGGTATCTTGGAGGGTGGCAAGGGAGACCTCATGATCCCATCGGCCCATATTTTTGAGGGCACGGCGGACAACTACCCATTCAAGAACGAATTAAGTGCCTCGGATTTTGAAGGGCACGGCCTAAAAGTTTTGGAAGGCACCATGGTAACCGTTTTGGGAACCTCGTTGCAGAACAAGGATATCTTGAAGTTTTTCCACGAATCAACTTGGAATGTGATCGGTTTGGAAATGGAAGGGATCCACTACCAAAAAGCAGTTCAATCAGCCTCACAAATACGAATGAGCATCAAAAAAGATGTGAAGGTACGTTATGCCTATTACGCCTCGGACAACCCGTTGGAAACGGGAAGCACCTTGGCATCGGGCGGTTTGGGTACAACGGGCGTGAAGCCCACATATTTGATAACAGACAGAATATTAAAACAGATTTTCAATTCTTAGATTATGGCAGAGCAACCAGTTAATCAAAATACATCGGATGAAATCGATTTGGGGCAGTTGTTCCAATTGATTGGCAAAGGTTTCAATAAGTTGGGAATCTTCTTTTTGCGCGTTTTCCTGTATTTAAAAAAGAATGCAGTTACCCTTGCCGCTCTGGTAATATTGGGAGGTGCCATTGGTTACGGGTTAAAATTTATCTCAACTGATAAAATGCAGATAGATGTAATTGTACGCCCAAACTTGGAGAGCAAGGATTACCTGTATGACGTCATTTCAGAAATTGAATCCAATATCAAAGCCAAGAATGAATCTTTTTTTGGGGAAATGGGAATTTCGCTGGAAGAAATAAAGGGGTTTGAAGTTTCGATTGAGCCTGTAAATAAGGACATGGAAAAGGCTGCGGAAAAGCAGCTGGAGTATTTGGAAATACTTCAAAAGTTCCAAAACACAGATTTGGTTTCTGATGTTTTACGAGAAGAGTTGCTAAAGAATACGGAGCTAAATCATAGAATATCTTTCAAATTCAAAGAAACATCTGGTGGTAATGTTGCAAAAAAGCTGATTGATTATATTAATTCAAACAACTATTTTAAAGAACTTTTGGCGGTTCATACGGAAAATTCGGTTGCGAGAATCAAACAAAATGAAGTTTTAATTGCTCAAATAGACACCATTATAAAAGGGTACTCCGAAAAACTGAGTAAACCTGAAAATACATTGGATTCAGGTAGGCTGGTTTTGCAAAATGAAGAAAGTTTAAATGTTGCGGGACTACTGAGTTTCAAATCAAGGTTGATAGAAGACATTGAAACTAGAAAAATGGAGCTTAAAGAATTGACAAGCCCGATCGGGGTTATCAATTTTGGCAAGCCACATCAAGTGAAAAAAACATTTTTTGGAAAGAAAATCATACTCATACCGATTGTATTGGTCTCTCTGTTTTTTCTGATATCAATATTGCGCTATCTTAACAAGAAAGCAGCTGAACTTGAAGTTTAACCAAGCATAGCGGGTGTTTTTAATGGGCAAGGTCATTGTCACGGGATCTGAAGGTCAATTGGGGAGGACATTGGAGGAATTGTCTCCTAATTTTGATTGTAATTTTTATTTTACTTCGTCCACCGAACTTGACATAACCAACCCAAAGAGCATAGAATCTGTGTTCCAAAAAGGCCAATACAATTATTGTATCAACTGCGCTGCCTACACCAATGTGGAACAATCCGAAATAACACCAGTGCTTGCTTTTAAAGTAAATGCCGAAGGAGTTAAGAATTTGTCTAAAGCATGTAACAAATACAATGTTACCCTCATTCACATTTCAACAGACTATGTTTTTGATGGTAATAAAACAAGTCCATACACGGTTCAAGATGTCCCCAACCCCATCAATCAATATGGCAAATCAAAATTGCAAGGAGAGGAATATATTCGAGCAATATTGCGCAACCATTACATTATTCGGACCTCTTGGTTGTATAGCAAAAAGTATGGACACAACTTTTACCGGACAGTGCTTCAAAACGCAAATGAAGGACAAGAATTGCGAATTACAGATGCACAAAAGGGTTGTCCTACAAATACCGAGAACCTGGCAAGGTTTATCATTGAAGAAGTTTTGACAGGGAAGGTCCCTTTTGGGACCCATCATTTTACCGATGGAAAAGCAATGACCTGGTATGATTTTGCCAAACAAATCCTTAAAGAGAACGGATTGGCCGACAAGACGAGCTTAATATTGGACAGGAATTATCGTACTTTAGCCAAAAGACCCCAAAACAGTGTGCTAGTTTGACGGAATCTGCCAAAAATTAGAAACCGATAATCAAAAATCTGGTATAAAACTATCCTGAATGGGAGGACAAGTCCAAAAAAACATATTAATAACGGGAGGCGCCGGTTTTATTGGTTCGCATGTGGTTAGAAGGTTTGTCACCAAGTACAGGGCATATCGTATATATAATCTTGATGCCCTTACCTATGCCGGTAATTTGGAAAACCTTAAGGATGTTGAAAACCAGCCCAATTACTCGTTTATAAAAGGTGATATCACGGATGTTGATATGATTAATGCCTTATTTGATCGGCACAAGTTCGATGGGGTAATCCATCTAGCTGCGGAATCTCATGTTGATCGTTCCATCACAGACCCATTATCTTTTGTGAAGACCAATGTGTTGGGCACCGTAAATCTTTTGAATGCATCCCTAGAAATTGCAAAAAACAACCAGCAATTCAAATATTACCATATTAGTACCGATGAGGTCTATGGCACCTTGGGGAACACCGGGTTGTTTTCGGAAAACTCCCCATACAACCCCAATTCACCTTATTCAGCCTCCAAGGCCAGCTCTGATCATTTTGTGAGGGCCTATGGAGAAACCTATGGTCTTCCTTATGTCATTTCAAATTGTTCCAATAATTATGGGCCCAATCAATTTCCCGAAAAATTGATTCCCCTTTTCATCAACAACATCATCCATAACAAACCGTTGCCTGTTTATGGAGATGGCAATTATACCCGGGATTGGCTTTATGTGAAAGACCATGCCGAAGCCATAGATCTGGTTTTTCATTCCGGTAAGTTGGGCGAAACCTTTAACATTGGGGGTGGTAACGAATGGAAGAATATCGATTTGGCCAAAATGCTGTGCCGAATAATGGATGTGAAATTGGGCAGGCAGGAAGGCCAATCAGAGCAATTGATCACCTTTGTAAAAGATCGGCCCGGCCATGATCTAAGATATGCCATCGATGCATCCAAAATTGAAAATGAATTGGGATGGCGGCCATCAGTTACTTTTCAAGAAGGGCTCGATCGCACCATTGATTGGTATTTTGAAAACCGGGAGTGGCTGGAGCACGTAACTTCAGGAGATTACAAGGATTATTATAAAACCCAATATCAAGAATAAGTGTAATGAAGGGAATTGTATTGGCAGGAGGAACTGGAAGTAGATTGCATCCGCTTACCCTAACGGTGAGCAAGCAGTTGATGCCCATTTATGACAAGCCAATGATCTATTACCCAATATCTACCTTGATGTATGCTGGCATCCGGGAAATATTGATTATATCCACTCCAAAAGACTTGCCGCTTTTCAAGGAATTGTTGGGCGATGGAAATAAATACGGGTGCTCCTTTTCGTATGCCATTCAGCCCGAGCCAAAAGGTTTGGCAGAAGCTTTTATTATTGGCGAAACATTTATTGGCAATGACAAAGTGGCCTTGATTTTAGGCGACAATATTTTCTATGGTACTGGACTGTCCAAATTAATGAAGTCCAATAACAACCCCGTTGGTGGTATTATTTATGCGTACCGGGTCAACGACCCAGGCCGTTATGGTGTTGTGGAGTTTGATGAAGATGGGAAGGCCATCAGCATTGAGGAAAAACCGGAAGAGCCCAAATCCAATTATGTGGTACCAGGCATTTACTTCTACGACAACGAGGTAGTTTCCATTGCAAAGAACATCAAACCAAGTAGAAGAGGCGAATTGGAAATAACCGATGTGAACAAGGAATATTTGGATCGGGGCAAGTTGAATGTCAGTATCATGGACCGGGGAACCGCATGGTTGGATACGGGGACGTTTCAGGCATTGATGCAGGCCTCCCAGTTTGTAGAGGTTATTGAAGAGCGGCAGGGGACTATAATAGGCTCAATTGAGGCAGCGTCCTATGAAATGGGCTATATTTCCAAAGAAGAATTCAAACAACTGGCCCAGCCTTTGTTGAAAAGCGGGTATGGAACCCGTTTGTTGGGTATTTTGAACAGAGAAGTATGATAATGGCCACAGAAACAAAACTCAAAGGGTGTTTTATTTTGGAACCAACGGTTCATAAGGATGAAAGAGGGTATTTTTTTGAAAGCTATAATCATAAGGATTTTTGTAGGGCCATCGGTCTGGAAGTAAACTTTGTCCAGGATAATATTTCCTTTTCAAAAAAGGGTGTGTTACGTGGACTTCATTTTCAAAAAGGCGAACATGTCCAAGCAAAGTTGGTAACGGTGTTACAGGGAAAAATTCAGGATGTGGTGGTGGATTTACGTAAAGATTCCCCTACATTTGGTCAGCATTTGTCCATAGAACTTAATGCTGAGAACAAAAAACAGCTCTTTGTTCCAAGAGGATTTGCACATGGATTTTTAACCTTGAGCGAGACTGCCATGATTATATATAAATGTGATAATTACTATGAGAAAGGAGCAGAGGGAGGGATAAGATATGATGACATCGTATTAGCGATTGACTGGTCGATTACCAAAAAAGAAATAGTCAGGTCATTAAAAGATAGGTTATTATCGTCTTTTAAAGAAGTGACGAAGTAATTTTTGAACCTGAACTATTTTAAAAATAATCCAGATTATAAAACTATTTTGAAAATGAATTCGATTCTGTCATTGATTGGTAGAGAAAGTGAACTCTTTACTCAAGATATAAACAGCCATGAACACAGCTTAAGAGAAGAGGTAGAGAGCTCCAGTTTTTTGGTTTTGGGTGGAGCCGGATCAATTGGTCAAGCTGTTACCAAAGAAATATTCAAAAGGAATCCCAAAAAGCTACATGTTGTTGATTTGAGTGAGAACAATCTTGTTGAGCTGGTCAGGGATATTAGAAGTTCTCACGGATATATTCAAGGTGATTTCAGAACATTCGCTCTTGATATAGGCTCTATTGAATATGATGCTTTCATAGAAGCAGATGGCAACTATGATTATGTTTTAAACCTGTCAGCGCTTAAGCACGTTAGGAGTGAAAAGGACCCATTCACATTAATGCGAATGATTAGAGTGAATATCTTTAATACAGATAAGACCATTCAACAATCCATTGCTGGAGGTGTCAAGAAATATTTTTGTGTTTCTACAGATAAGGCTGCCAACCCCGTTAACATGATGGGAGGTTCAAAAAGGATAATGGAAATGTTTTTGATGCGTAGAAGCGAGGAAATCCCAATTTCGACAGCCCGTTTCGCCAATGTTGCATTCTCAGATGGATCATTATTGAATGGATTTGATAATCGGATACAAAAAAAACAACCCTTGGTTGCTCCGAATGATATCAAAAGATATTTTGTAACCCCCAAAGAATCCGGTGAACTTTGTTTGATGTCTTGCATATTTGGAGAGAACAGGGATATTTATTTTCCAAAATTGAGTGAGGAACTTCATTTAATTACATTTTCTGAAATTGCACAAAGATATCTGCGAAGTTTGGGTTACGAACCTATTTTGTGCAATACTGAAGAAGAGGCCAGAGCATTGGCCAACACGCTCCCCGATCAAAGGAAATGGCCATGTCTATTCGTAAAAAGTGACACAACAGGTGAAAAGGATTTTGAAGAGTTTTTCACTGAAAATGAGCAACTGGACATGGAACGTTTCGTTAATCTTGGGGTAATTAAAAATAAGCTGGAATATGATTCACAAATGATTCAAGAATTTGAAAGGAACATAATGGCAATGTTGGACAACAAGGTTTGGAACAAAGAAGATATTGTTTCGCTTTTTTATGAAATGATACCCAATTTTGGCCATCAGGAAAAGGACAAATATCTCGATAGTAAAATGTAAATAGTAAAATGTTCAAGGAAACTATAGATTTTATTCGTGGGTTGTACAATCACAAAGAGTTTGTTCCTTTACACGAACCTTTTTTTAACGGTAACGAAAAGGCCTATTTAGCAGATTGTATTGATTCAACCTTCGTATCAAGTGTTGGCAAATATGTAGATAGTTTTGAGCAATCAATGGTTGATTTTACAGGAGCAAAATATGCCATTGCCACAGTAAATGGAACAGCCGCCCTGCACATTTCGCTTTTACTATCCGGGGTAGGGAGAGAAGATGAGGTAATTACACAACCCTTAACATTTGTGGCAACTTGCAATGCAGTAAGCTATATTGGAGCGCACCCCCTTTTTATTGATGTTGATCTCGATACACTAAGTTTATCTCCAGAAAAGCTAGAAGAATTTTTGGTGAACTACACCGAACAACAAGATGGGTTATGTAAAAACAAGGTTTCTGGAAGGACTATAAAGGCCTTGGTGCCGATGCATACATTTGGTCATCCCGCAAAATTGAAAGAGTTATCAGAATTGGCATCCACACACAATATAACCTTGATAGAAGATGCGGCGGAATCGTTGGGAAGTTATTACAAAAATAAACATACAGGTTTATTTGGAGCAATGGGCACCCTGAGTTTTAACGGGAACAAAACTATTACGACAGGAGGTGGTGGAATGATAATTACGAACGATGAAGGTATAGCAAGGCGGGCAAAGTATTTAACAACAACAGCAAAAGTTCCCCATATATGGGAATTTTATCATGATGAAGTCGGATACAATTACAGATTACCCAATTTGAATGCCGCACTAGGTTGCGCTCAAATGGAGCTTCTTCCAAAAATTCTTGAAAACAAGCGCAGTACAGCCCGTAAGTACCAAGAATTCTTTAAAAAAATGGATGAAATTGATTTTATAGCTGAGCCAGCTGAGTGCGAAAGTAATTATTGGTTAAACGCTATAGTGTTAGAAAACAGGGAGACAAGGGATAGTTTTCTGGAAGCCACGAATCGTAATGGCATAATGACCCGTCCGATTTGGAAATTAATGAACCGTTTACCGATGTATAGGAATACTTGGAGCGGTGATTTAGAAAACTCAGAATGGCTGGAGCAAAGAGTGGTTAACATTCCAAGCAGTGTAAGATGAAAGAATTGATTTTACTTGGAGGTGGAGGACATTGTGAATCGGTCATCGATGTAATACACAGCATGGGTGAGTTTGCCATTAAAGGAATATTGGACCCATCATACAATCAAAATGTGCCTCAGGAAGTATTGGGCTATCCTATTATTGGGAATGACGATCAAATTGAAAAATTAATATCTGAGGAGTATCAATTTGTTATTACAGTCGGCCAAATTCAACATAGTGTACTGAGGGAAAAATTATATTACAAAGTAGTTTCCAAAGGGGGGAAATTGCCCATAATAAGGTCTAAAACTTCATATATTTCTAAAGAAGCGACCATTTCTGAGGGAACAGTCATTCATCATAATGTGTTTATTAATGCCAAAGTAAATTTGGGCAGGTGTTGTATTGTTAATTCTGGATCAATAATAGAGCATGGCTGTTCAATCGGCGATTTTTGCCATATTTCAACGGGGACTATTTTAAATGGCGAAGTTAGTTGCGGAAACAGAGTTTTTATTGGAAGTGGAACAGTGGTGAATCAATGTATAAAGATTGGCGGCAATTCGGTGATCTCCTCAGGAAGTTTAGTGCGAAAGCATGTTATGGGTAATGGGGTTTATGCAGGTAATCCATTAAGTAAAGTCAAATGAAGAAAGTACTTATTATTGCAGAAGCTGGTGTTAACCACAATGGCGATATTGAATTGGCAAAAGCTTTGATCGATGTGGCAGCTAACGCTGGCGCCGACTATGTTAAGTTTCAAACATTCAATTCCAAAAAATTAGCAAGCAAAAATGCCTTAATGGCGGATTATCAAACCAAGAATACAGGGAATCAAAGAAGTACGCAATTCGATATGCTCCGAAAGCTTGAGCTCTCGAAAGAAAGCCATTATCTGCTTAAAGAATATAGTGAAGTAAAAGGAATTCAGTTTTTATCCACTGGTTTTGATTTGGAAAGCCTACAATTTTTATTCGATTTTGGTTTGGACCTGTTCAAAATACCTTCTGGAGAGATAACCAACCTCCCCTATCTAAAAAAAATTGGAGGTTTCGGTAAGCAAACGATTCTCTCAACTGGGATGGCCGATATGATTGAGATATCAGATGCTCTGAACGTACTCACAGCGTCAGGAACGAAAAAGTCGGACATTACCATTTTACATTGCAATACTGAGTATCCTACCCCGATGCACGACGTGAATTTAAGAGCAATGAAAACAATTGGCAAGGAACTGGACGTCAAAATAGGATATTCGGACCATACGTTGGGAATTGAAGTGCCCATTGCCGCTGTGGCCATGGGAGCAACGGTGATCGAAAAACACTTCACTTTGGACAGGAACATGAAAGGTCCAGATCATAAGGCCTCTTTGGAACCGGATGAATTGATAAATATGGTACAATCAATTCGTAATATAGAACTTGCTCTGGGTTCTTTTGAAAAGGCACCAACCCGAAGTGAATCGAAAAATAAAATAATTGCAAGAAAGAGCATTGTGGCCTCCAAAAACATCAAAAAGGGAGAATTGTTTACTGAGCACAACCTTACAATTAAAAGACCGGGAAATGGCATTTCACCCATGAAATGGGACCAAATATTAGGTACAAGAGCGGCAATCGATTACAATGAGGACGACTTAATATGAGGAAGATAGCTATCGTAACGGGAACAAGAGCAGATTATGGTTTGCTAAGGCCATTAATATTCGCCATTAAAGAAGACAGCGAACTTGAGCTCAAATTGTTGGCAACAGGAATGCACCTAATCCCTGAGTTTGGAAGTACCTATAGAGAAATTGAATCAGATGGCCTCAGTATTGATGTAAAGATAGAGGACGGATTGGATGGGGATTCGGCCAAATCAATAGCAAAGGCAATAGGACGAGCCATAATTGGATTTGCGGAAGCCTTTGACGAGTTAAAGCCAGATTTGTTGGTTGTTTTAGGGGACCGAACGGAGATTTTAGCAGCTGTTACTGCGGCCATTGTAGCATCGATTCCAATTGCACATATACATGGGGGAGAAACCACCGAAGGGGCCTACGATGAATTCATTAGACACGCTATAACCAAAATGAGCCACTTACATTTTGCCTCAACCGATTGTTATAGGAATAGAATCATACAAATGGGCGAACACCCTTCCAGGGTTTTCAATGTTGGTGCAATCGGCATTGACAGTATAAAAAGTCTTGATCTGTTGCCCAAAAAGGAACTTGAAAAATCCCTTGACCTAAAATTCAATAAAACAGCTGTACTAATAACCTTTCATCCAGTAACTTTAGAAAATTCTACAGCAGAAGAACAGTTTAATGCATTATTGCAGGCAATAGATGAAATAAAAGACTGTACGCTGATTTTTACAAAAGCCAATTCCGATAAAGGAGGAAGGATTATTAATCAAATGATTGATGATTATGTTAACAAAAACAAGCTTAAGGCCGTTGGTTTTGCATCATTGGGGCAACTCCGATATCTGTCGACGCTCCAGTTTGTCGAATTCGTGATAGGAAATTCTTCAAGTGGTATATTGGAAGTGCCATATTTTGGAATACCAACGATAAACATTGGGGATCGACAAAAGGGAAGATTAATGCCAGTTAGTGTAATAAATTGCAATGCGGAAGTGAATGAAATTAAAAATGCGATACAAAAGGCAAGCGACCACAATTTTGTCAACAATATTCGATTGCAGCAAAATATTTATGGAAATGGATCGGCGACCCAGCAAATCCTAAAGGAGATTAAATCCCATAATTTGATAAACTTAAAGAAAGTTTTTTACGACATTAATTAAAAAAGGTATATGAGAAAGCTACTTATCCCAAGTAACAAATCAATCTATGAAGCCTTGATTCAGCTCAATAATATTGAGGAAGACGTAAGCCGTTTAATTCTTTTTGTAATTGATGAAGACCATAAGGTGAAAGGTTCCTTGACTGATGGAGATATACGACGGGTACTTATTCGAAACAAGGATTTAAACCAACCGGTTGAAGAAGTTTGTAATAAGGATTTTATCCATGTCAAGGAGCCAGTATCCTTTATCAAGGTAAGTGACTACCGCAAAAAAAACATAAAAATGCTACCTATTTTGGATAAAGATGGGCGTTTTGTAAGGCTTGTTGATGTTGACAAGATTGAAGCTGAATTACCGATCGACTGTGTTATTATGGCAGGTGGAAGAGGTAAGCGTCTGAGTCCGCTTACAGATAGTGTTCCCAAGCCAATGTTGCCCTTAGCTGGCATACCTATCATTGAACATAACATAAACCGGTTAATAACTTATGGAATAAAGAAAATCTATATTTCGGTAAGGTACCTTGGGGAACAAATTCAAGAATATTTCGGGGATGGTAGTGCCAAAGGAATATCAATAGAGTATATCTGGGAGGAGAAATCTTTGGGAACCGCTGGTGCGCTATCCCTTGTGCAACAATTCAACTATGAACATATTTTGTTGATGAACAGCGATTTATTCACTAACGCAGATTATGAAGATCTTTACATACAGTTATTAAAGACCAAAGCGGATATGGTTGTAGCTTCAACTGAATATAAAGTGGATGTGCCTTATGCTGTTTTTGAAACAAATGGGGATGAAGTGAAGGGTTTCAAAGAGAAGCCTTCCTACATATATCAGTCCAATGCAGGGATTTATATTTTCAAGAAGGAGCTTGTTGCCAAAATCCCCAAAAATGAATTTTATAATATTACAGATTTAATGGAAACGATTGTGGATGAGGGAAAAAAACTGGTTTTCAATCCAATCGTTGGATACTGGATTGATATAGGCAAGCCATCTGATTATGTGCAGGCCCAAAATTTTGTAAAACATATCCAATAATATTTTGATTTCTTCAAACAATATTTTGGTTGTAATTCCCGCTAGGGCCGGATCAAAAGGGATACCTGGTAAGAACATAAAACTATTGGGGGATAAACCATTGATTGCCCATAGTATTGAAATCGCTAAAGCAATTGTTCCTATGGAGGACATTTGTGTATCCACGGACGGCATCGACATTAAACAGGTAGCAGAGCAATTCGGCATATCAGTGCCCTTTATAAGACCGTCCAGTTTGGCCAGCGATACTGCCGGCACATACGAAGTACTTTTACATGCGCTGAATTATTTTGAGTCAAAGGGCAAAAAATACAATATAGTAGTACTTTTGCAGCCAACATCACCCTTTAGAAAATTAACCCATGTGAAAGAAGCATTGACAATATATGAGGAGGAAATAGACATGGTGGTTTCGGTAAAAGAAACCAAATCCAATCCATATTATAATCTTTTTGAAGAGAAAGGAGGTTTTTTGGAGAAATCAAAAAAAGGAGATTTTTCAGGCCGACAAGAAATCCCGAAGGTATATGAATATAATGGGGCAATTTACATTATAAATGCAAACGCCCTTAAAGAAAAACCGATTGGGAAATTCACAAAAATAAAAAAGTATGTTATGGATGAGCTTTCTTCTATGGATTTGGACGAAATGTTGGATTGGAGGATAAGTGAATTCTTATTGAAAGAAGGAATAGTAACATTATGAATACAGTAAGAACCATAGCGCGTTTGGATGTAAAAGGACCCAATTTGGTAAAAGGAATCCATTTGGAAGGTTTGCGCGTATTGGGCCAGCCGGAAGATTTCAGCAAATTTTATTATCAGCAAGGTGCCGATGAATTGTTTTATCAAGATGTGGTTGCAAGCCTTTATAACAGAAATGGGCTTCACGACCTTATTTCCAATGTTGCCAAATTTAGTTTTGTTCCCCTAACTGTGGGCGGCGGGATCCGATCTATCGAGGACATTAAGACCATGCTGAAAGCAGGCGCGGATAAAGTTGCCATCAACACCGCTGCAATCAACAATCCAGGACTAATTACAGAAGCCGCTAATACTTTTGGGTCGTCAACAATAGTTGTAACAATTGAAGCCGCAAAGCAAAGTGATGGCAACTATCTTGCCTTCACTGATAACGGCCGTGAATATACCGGTGTTGAAGTGGTGAGTTGGGCACAACGAGCCGAAGAATTGGGCGCCGGGGAATTGGTAATTACCTCTATAGACAAAGAGGGTACCGGAGAAGGGTATGATTATGACCTACTTGAACAGGTGACGTCCAAAGTGACCGTTCCAGTAGTTGCACATGGAGGAGCGGGTCAACTGGATGATATTGGCAAAGCTGTCAAATATAACGTAAATGCTTTGGCCTTTGCTTCCGTACTGCATTATGATTTTCTTAAAAACAATACCCCTTCAACCTCAAGTAAAGAAGGAAACACAGAGTTTTTAAAAAAGGGAATGGCCTTTGGCAAAATCAGTCCATTTAGCATAGAACAAATAAAATCTTACATGGTGTCACATCAGATACCATGTCGAACTTTATGAGAAACATGACAAACATCAAGTTGGCTATTGTAGATTATGGTTCAAGCAATCTCTATAGCGTTATTAACGCTTGCAAATATTTTGGTTTTGAAGTTGATATCACCGACAACCCTCAAATGATACGAAATGCAGATGCTGTCATCCTTCCAGGGGTTGGGGCTTTTCAACAGGCAATGAAAAACCTTGAAAGATTGGATTTAATTGAACCTATCAAAGATTTTGTTGAAAGTGGGAATCCTTTTATGGGTATTTGCCTCGGCTTACAATTGTTGTTTGAAAGTAGTGAAGAGTTTGGGGCTACCAAAGGATTGGGACTGGTAAACGGAACCATCCGCAAGTTTCCCAATGATTTGGAAAAAAATTTCAAGGTTCCACAAATTGGGTGGAATACTATTGTAGATCCGAAAAACGGGAATTGGGAAAACTCGCCCTTAAATAGTTTAAAGTCCGAAGAGTTTATGTACTTCGTGCATTCGTACTATGCAGATATTGAAGATATTGGAGCAATATCTTCCCTTACAACATACAATGGGACCAACTATTGCTCATCTTTGCAAAAAGACAATATTTTTGCAACCCAGTTCCACCCAGAAAAGAGCGGGGAAAAAGGATTGGAGATTTACAAAAATTGGTTTAATAGTTTTTAATATAAATAATAAGTAAAGCATGAATGCAAATCCATTAGATACTCCATTTAAAGAGCGCGTTGAAAAAGGATGGTATAACATTGATATTGAGCCAAAAGACCGTATTGCTTTTTATGGATTGCCAGTTGATGTGAAATTCTGTGAAAAATGTGTGATGTCCAATCAACGCCCAACATCCGCCATAGAATTTAAACACACCAATAAGAGCAAGAAGACAACAATGCATTTTGATGAGCATGGGGTTTGCGATGCTTGTAGAACTGCCGAGAAAAAGGAAAACATAGATTGGGAAGCAAGGGAAAGAGAGCTTGTAAAGTTATTGGACAAATACAGGAGATCGGATGGGGGGTATGACTGTTTGGTTCCAGGTAGTGGCGGTAAAGATAGTGCTTATCAAGCCCATATATTGAAGTATAAGTACGGCATGAACCCTTTAACCATTACGTGGCCTCCAATTTTATATACGGACTATGGTTATGAAAACTGGAAAAATTGGATTGATACAGGAGGGTTTGACAACTATTCGTTCAGGCGTAATGGAAATGTGATGAAACTTCTGACCAAGCTTTCCATTGAAAACCTTTTCCATCCCTTCCAAACCTTTATTTTGGGACAAAAAAACCTTGCACCAAAATTTGCTGCTAAGTTTGATATACCTCTAATTTTTTATGGAGAAAACGAAGCAGAATATGGGAACCCAATTGCTGATAATATAACCTCGTTAAGAGACAAGTCATATTACAGTTTTACCAACATTGATGATATTTATCTTGGAGGCCTATCCGTAAAAGAAATACAAGAAAAATATGATATTAGATTATCGGATCTAATGTCATTTTTCCCTCCTACAGTGAAAGAGTTGCAAGATAAAAGCATTGAAGTCCACTACCTGGGATACTATCTCAAATGGACCCCTCAAGAAGTTTATTATTATGCCACCGAGAATACTGGATTTAAAGCACGTCCATTCAGAACACAAGGAACATATAGTAAGTATAATAGTATTGACGATAAGATAGATGATCTGCACTATTATACCACATATATCAAGTTTGGAATAGGCAGAACCACTTATGATGCTTCACAAGAAATAAGGAATAGCCATATTAATAGAGAAGAGGCACAGGCATTAGTCAATCGTTTTGATGGAGAGTTCCCAGATCGTTATTTTGGGGATTGCATGAAATATATCGATATGCAAGAGGATCACTTCTTTGAATTGATTGATAATTTTAGGTCCCCACATCTATGGGCTTTAACAGCCGAGGGAGAATGGAAATTAAGGCATACGGTAAATCGATCAGGGATCAATGATTAAATATTAATTTCTAAGGATATCTCTTATCAATAACTACAAGAGTTTCCCAATCGGGGGATTGGGGCAATAGAAAGCAAGGATTTAGACAGAATTAAACAGGTAATATATGCCTTTGACTTTAAAAAAGAATGTACAAGGTTTAATTGCTTATCTTCCCTTGGCTTTTACTTTCCTTTTACCAATAAGTCAAAAATTATCGACCATATGTTTGGGGCTATGGTTTATAGTTGCCTTGGCCACTATAAAAAAAGAAGCTCTTTGTTGGAATGTAGCCTTCTTGATTCCGATCATTTATTATGTGGCGATAGCAATATCATTGTTTTTTTCCGATACATTTGACGGGCATTTTTTAGAACATAAACTTTCTTTTTTGGCACTCCCCATAATTTTTTTTTTAAAAGGAGCGAAGATCTTCAAGGACAAGGTGAGATTACTTCACTTCTTCGTTTATGGTTGCATAAGTGCCATTGGGGTCTGTTTGCTTTTAGCTTTTCTGCGATCCATGGGACAACAAGATGGTATCTTGGTTTTTAGGCCAAAACTTATAGAAGGCTTTTCCACCTACCATTCCATAATATATGGTGGCAACCACTTTTTTGGCAATCATTTTTCAGTTTTGCACCAAACCGTGTATTTCGCAATGTATTTAACCTTTGCTCTAATTATCTTGATTGAATTCCCTTTTAAGAATAAATTACAAACAAGGTCAAGTATCATATTTCTTCTTATTTCAATAGGAATGACGATGAATCGTGCCTCATACATTGCCCTGTTTTTAATTGCCGTTTATTATCTTTTCTTTTTGGTAAAGACCAAATTGGGCCGTGTTGCACTTTTTTGTGCCATTATCTTGTCCGGGATTATTCTGTACAAATCAGACCCAAGATTGGCGAGGATGAAAACCAACGTAGAAAGATATTTCAATCCGGATGGCACGGTCGACGAAATAACCAGTTTAAACAATATTGACCGTAGGCCTTTGCTATGGTATACCGCAGTACAGATAATTCGGGAAAATCCTGTTTTTGGAGTAGGTATAGCTGATGTAAACAAAGAATTGAACAAATATTATCGCAAATTTGAAACGGGAACACTCCAAGATTTAAACGCGCATAACCAATACTTGCAAATGCTTTTGGAACTGGGGATAACTGGACTTTTCCTCTTGGCTCTAATGATGGTGCTGGTTTGGCAAAAAGGAATAGCATATAATCCCCCAAGCTTTGTCTTAAGCTTTCTGTTATTGTTATTGATCAATTTTTTGTTTGAATCTATGTTTAACAGATATTCGGGCTTATCTTTTTATTGTTTTTTTTATTGCCTTATTACCATGGCCCCTGGTAAAAAATTTAGCGAATCAAGAACTGGAACTTCAATTTTAAAATGAATTTATTTTGCTAAAAAAAATTATAGCATTTTCCACTTCCTATGCTATTATAGAGGCCCTTCAAAAGGGGATCATGTTTCTACTCATGTCCCTTTTTACGTATTATATGACCACGGAAGAGTACGGAATTATATCATCCGCACTCATGATTATTCAATTTTTGGCAATCATATTTTCACTTTCCGCTACCGCATCTATTTCCAGATACTATTTTAAATATGCAAATAAGCCTGAAAAACTAAAAGAATTTTTAGGATCTAGCTTTCTTTTTTTATTCATAACATGTCTTGTGTTCTTGGGTGTTTTCATTCTCTTTGGTGAACCACTTTTCACATGGATTTTCCCGGAATTGCCATTTAATCCATATTTAATATGGATTTTTTTGATATGTGTTTTACAACCATTTAATATGGCATACCTGGCGCTTTTAAAGGCGCAACAAAAGTTAAAACGCTATACTTATTTATATTCTATCTTTTACGCACTTCAATTTGCTCTAATGGGCATAACCATAATTCAAAAGGGAATGAAACATGATGGGTACATTCTATCCCTTTTGTTGTCCAATTTATTTTTTATGGTAATTATACTCTTGTTTTTGTTTAAGGAGGTCCGTTTTGTACTTAAAAGAGAATTTATTTCCGAATCTTTTCATTATTCAATATCCTACTTGCCAACAGAGTTGCTTGCAACGATTAATATAATTGTAGATAGATTTTACATATTGGCATTGTTAACACTTTCTGCATTGGGCGTATATCAAATAGCTATTCAGATGGGCGCCATTTTAGTTTTGATTTTTAGGGCTTTGAACTATGCGTATTTACCACATTTCATGAGTATATATGAAAGTGGAAAGAAAGATTACGGAGAGATTTACAGGTTTGCCAATTTTTATGTTCTTATAGCGGTTGTCTTGACAGGTTATGCTTCCATCCTAAGCCCATATTTTATCAAGTATGTATTGGATGAATCTTATATTGCCGCAAAGGACGTTGTGGTTTATATTAATTTTACATACGCATTTAGTAGCATCTATTTCATAAATGTCAACATAATGTCGCTTACCCCCAAATTGGTCAGGGCCAAAACCTTGTTCATATTTATTGGGGGGATGGTCAATTTGGGGTTAAATTTTATCCTAATAAAACAATATGGCCTTGTAGGAGCAGCATTGGCAACACTTATGGGGATTTTTATTACGAATGTACTTTTGGTCTACGGGGTAAAAAAGAAGACCAACTTTGAGTTTAAGAGCCTTAAAAACTTGCTTTATATTCTATTTAGCTTTTTACTAACCTTTTTACTAATGAAGATATCATTGGGAAATGAAGTTTTGGAAGCTATGGTTATGTTGATAGTTTTTTCTATATCCAGCATTCTACTTTTTTGTTTAATTCACCAAAAGCACCCAATGGAAATTCTAAAAGTCAAATTAAAATGAGCTTAGAAGAAATAGAAGATTTGATTTTTAGGATTGAGTCCGAAAACCATAATATCCTTGAAAATTATGGTGAATGGGCCCTTCTCAGAAATAGGTTGTATATGAACCTGTTCGGCGGTTCCAGCAAAGGGGGAAATAAGAGCCGATTTAAAGAAGTGTTCAACAAACATTTTTTTGCAAATCTTTTTTATGGCTTCAAACACTGGTTTCGGACTTATGACACCTTGGTATTTACCAACGACCAATATCGTAAAATAATGAACGGGGCTTATTTTGATAGAGTGATAGACCCTTTCATTAATGAGGGAGAACAAGACAGAACTCTTTTTATATCATTGACAGAAGGTGCTTTCCGACCAACCCATATGATTCATTCCAAACATATTGTTTCACAAACGATTTTGGATTTATTAGGTTTTTTTACCGTTAAATGCCAATTGATTTTCCCGGATAAATATTCACACCTTCAAACCATATTGAACAAATACAATATAGAGTTTGATGTGCTCAAAGAAATGAAACAGTTTCAAGGGTACTATAAGTTTTACAGGTTTTTCTTTAAGTTGAGAAGGCCCAAAAGAATATTTGTGGCCACCTATTATTCTGCCACAAGAAATTATATGGTTAAGGCAGCCAACGATTCCGGCATAAAAGTCATAGAAGGACAACATGGCTTCGTTGGTGATGCTCATCCTTCATACAACTCCGAAATTAGTTTGGACGCTTCTTACTTCCCTGCAGAATTCTGGGTTTTTTCAAGTATTGATAAAAAGGCTTTGCAACGCCGAGGGATTTATCAGCAGCACCAAATAAAAATTAAAGGAGACTATTTTTTGGATTGCCTTAAAAAAGAAGGTAAAAAAAATAACAGCTCATTGGAAGTATTTACCAAAAACTACAATAATGTGGTTGGAGTATCTTTACAAGTGCCCTTGGAAGACAAATATATCCCATTTATTGTCCGGTCGGCCAACTTGGATAAAGAGGTAGGGTACGTGATTATTCCTCGCACATGGGATGAAAAATATGGGAAAATAAAACATTCCGGGAATGTTCTATTTTTAAGGAATTGTGGTTTTTATGAAGCCATTTTTTGGTGTACACATCACTCAACAGTGTTTTCTACGACCGCTTTGGAAGCTCAATATTTAGGCATTCCCAATATTTTGGTTGATATTGATGGTTTTGCGACTAAATATTTTGGATCTTTATTTCCTGTTAAATCAATAATCGAGAGAGAAGAAGATTTTGTAAAAATGATTAAGTCCTAAAAACACAATATTTTGAAAAGGCTTATAGAAATTTCATTGTTGATATTTTTCTGCTTTTTTTTGTTTGTCCCAACAGACATTTTTGGGGTTCCTTTCCTAAAAAGCTACATGCTTTTCTTTGTCCTGTGCGGTTTGTTTTTTTTGCCACTTATAAAAATATATAAATTATTGCCTTTCGAGGCTTCATGGCTATTGCTGATGCTTTACTTGCCTATCACAATATTGTATTGTGATGATTATGCTTCCGCAACTAAAGCGATAATAGGCGAGGCGGCCTTGGTTTTTTTTTATTTCGTTTTCCGTTTTTTTCTTGTTGAAATTGGCCAAAGAAAATTTAATATTATAATATGTAGGTTGGGTAAGTGGTTTTACATTGTTTCCGTGGCCTTTTTTTTATTGGGGACCTATTTTTATTATGTAAAGGGCGTCGACTATATGCCGTTGTTCTATACAGATCAAACGAATCGAGTTTTAGGGGGTATTTTTAGTAAATGGACAAATATGCCAAGACTAACAGGTTTGAGCATGGGGTCATATTCCTTTAACTGGATAAGTTCATTTTTTATTTTGGTTTTTTTACAAAACAAATTATACAAATGGGCCGCTTTTGGATTGTTATGTAGTTTGATGACCCTATCTATGACCTTTGTTGTTTTACTCATTTTTGTCTTGGCTTATATCATTTTCAAAAAAGGAAAGGTTGTCCAAGCTTTATTTGCCGTATTCACCTTCTTGGGCATCGGTTTATACTACTTCTACACCAACCCATGGTTCAACAATGTCATTCAATCAAGATTGGAAAATGCCAAAACGGGGACCGGAAGGTTTGAAATATGGAAGTACGTGTTGGAGAAAGCATGGGAAAAGCCATTTTTTGGCCACGGAATCAATCAGTTAAAAGGTTATCTCGAAGGTTATCATGATGAAACGATACGATCAGCCCATAATACCTTTTTTGAAATTTTTTTTAATGGAGGTTTATTTGGCCTGATACTTTATCTTACTTTTTTAGCAACATTTTTTGCAGCATGTTATAATTTGGACAAACGAGTCAAAGGCTATTATTTTAAGGGTTTTTTCCTTTGCTATTTGGTTTTTGTGTCGGCCAATACTGGTATATATATTTTTGACCCATTGATTTTTATGAGCTTCATTTTTCTTTATCACAAGCACTTTCAGAAATCAGGATATATTGCAGCAAATAGAGGTTAAAACAGATAATTACCAATTAAAATCAGTAAGGAGTTTTGTCTTAAATTTAGAACTGCTTTTTAAAAAGTGTTTGTTGGTACATGATAAATTCTAAATAACAGATTAAAAGCTCAGAGTTTTTATTATAACACCTAATCCCACCTTTCATTTTAATGAATAAATTAATAGGAAGGTGGAAATAAAAGATCCAAGTCCTATGAAGAAACTAGTAAAAGAATTAAAATCATTATTTTTTACTTTTTTGGCCAAAAGGTCAAGTGGAAATTTCAATACTTCCATTAGAGCCAATGGATACACAAGGTTAAGTAAACAAACAAGGGTGGGAAATAACGTCCATTTCAATGGATTGATTGTTTATGGAAAAGGTGAATGCTTTATTGGCAGTAATTTTCATTCGGGTTATGGTTGCAAAATAATCACATCCTATCATAATCATATGGGGGAGGCAATACCATATGACAATACCTTAATAGTCAAAAATGTAATCATTGAGGATAATGTTTGGTTGGGAATAAACGTGATCATTCTGGGAGGTGTAAAGATTGGCGAGGGTGCAATAATTCAGGCGGGAAGTGTTGTCGTGAATGATATAGAGCCACTCGGAATTGCAGGTGGACATCCTGCCAAGGTATTTTCTTGTCGTGACAAGGAAAAGTACTATAGTTTGAAGAAAGAGAGAAAATTTTTTTAAATTTTTATTAGTATACATAATTAAAGGTCTTATGGAAAATCCATAATATAAATCAGTAATACAATTTAAAATTGAATGATATTGTATCCATAATTACCCCTGTCCACAATTCCGAAAAATACCTCTTAGCTTGTATTAATTCCGTAATTGATCAGACGTACCCATATTGGGAACACATATTGGTGGATGATTGCTCAACCGACAATTCGGCTAGAATAATTAAAGGCTTTGCAGAAAAAGAAGATAGGATAAGATACCTTAAGCTTTCTGAGAATAGCGGGGCTGGGGTTGCTAGAAACAGAGCCATCGAAGAGTCAAAGGGTAAGTATATTGCTTTTTTGGACAGTGATGATCAATGGTATCCCGAAAAACTGAAAAAGCAAATTGTATTTATGCAAGAAAACAGGTGCCATTTTACCTTTACTGCATATGATATAATAGATTCTGAAGGAAATCCGACAGGAAAGACTATTCCTTCAAAAAAAAGAGTCACATATAAATCTGCATTATATAAAAACCCAATAGGATGCTTAACGGTAATCTATAGCGTTGATTATTTCGGGAAACAGTATATGCCAACTATACGAAAGCGACAGGATTATGCCCTTTGGCTTAAGTTGTTAAAAAAGGGAGATGCGTTTGGGCTAGATGAAGTACTATCAAGTTATCGTACAGGGAATCAATCCATATCTTCAAATAAATTCAAACTGATAAAATACGAGTGGAAAATTTATAGGGAGCTGGAGGGTTTGTCCTTGGGTAAATCCATTTTTTATCTTTTTTCGGCCATCATAATAAAATTGAAGAGTTACTTTTGACCGAAATAGATTCGATTAACAATGTCTAGACCATCAATCCTTAACGCCAGAGAGAGGAAATTTATTCTTCTTGTTGGGGATATGTTGATAATATTGACTTCCCTAAACCTGTTGATAAACTATGCTATTGACAAAGAGTATATTTCAATAGGCCTTAAGGTTTTCGTTTTCGTTTTTGGAATTTTTATCTATTCCGCCCTCTCTTATATTCTTGATTTTTATAATCTGGAAAAAGTAGCCAGAAGGAGGTATGTCCTGTCCCAATCTGTTTACATTACCGCGTTGTTTGTTTTTTTGGTGTTTATTTTCACTGTTTTCACCTATGATGTGAGCTTTTGGAGAATACCATTGATTTCGTTTTTGTTGTTGACGCCAATTGAGGTGGGGCTGTGGCGACTTTTCTTTAGCAACGTCTTTAAAATAATACCTACAACAAAGAACGTGTTTTTTCTTTACGATGAAAGCTCAGAGGAAAACATAAAGGATTATATCGATAAAATCAATGGAGACGGGAAAAATACGTTTCATAAGGTCAAGCTTACATTTGGCATTGGGCAAATTTACCCACTTGTTCAAAAGAAAGCGTTTGTCGAGGCAATCCAAAAAATCGATACTTGGATATTGAATGTTAAAGATTATGACAAGTTGCCAAAAGATTTGGAAGAACTTTTGCTGAATTCAATGCTTAGAGGCAAGGAAATCATTACCTATACCTCATTTTATGAGAATATTTATGAAGCAATGCCGATAAGTTCCCATCATCATAGCTTTTATGAGCTGCTTCAGCTGAAAAATAAAAAGATCAGATACCTCCAGGTTATTTTCAATTTTTTGGTAAATTTTTTATTGTCGTTTTTTGTTGGGGTAGTATTTGTTATGGTCTGCCCTTTTGTGTGGTTTTTAAATCTCTTTTTTAACAAAGGGCCATTGTTTTACACCCAAGAGAGGGTTGGCCAACATGGGAAGGAGTTCAAGATTTATAAGTTTAGATCCATGGTGGTGGATGCAGAAAAAGAGGGGGCAAAGATGGCTACTAAAAACGATAGCAGAATTACGCCTTTCGGAAGGATTTTGAGAATGTTCAGAATAGATGAACTACCACAAATAATTTCGGTAATTCGGGGAGAAATGACATTTATTGGCCCTCGCCCTGAAAGAAAAGTTTTTGTGGATCAATTAAATGATAAATTGCCCTTTTATGGAATTAGACACTTGTTCAAGCCAGGAATAACTGGATGGGCACAAGTGAAGTATAAATATGGGGAGGATTTGGAGGATTCAATCAGAAAACTGGAATATGATCTTTATTATATTAAAAACCGTTCAATAACACTTGATTTACGAATTATATTCAAAACAGTAACGACTGTTTTGTTTTCAAGGGGAGTATAAAAAAATGAAAAAAACACTCATCACCGGGGCAGCTGGCTTTTTGGGTTCGCACCTTTGCGATAGGTTCATCGCCGAAGGCCACCATGTTATTGGTATGGATAACCTCATTACCGGGGATATCAAAAACATTGAGCACCTTTTCCACTTAAAACGGTTCGAATTTTACCACCACGATGTAACCAAATTTGTCCACGTTCCAGGGCGCATGGATTATATCCTGCATTTTGCCTCACCCGCCAGCCCAATCGATTACCTAAAAATTCCCATCGAAACATTGAAAGTAGGTTCATTGGGCACCATGAATCTATTGGGGTTGGCCAGGGACCATAAGGCACGCATATTGGTCGCATCCACTTCGGAAGTGTATGGCGACCCTTTGGTGCACCCCCAAAATGAGGATTATTATGGCAACGTGAGCCCAATTGGGCCGCGTGGGGTTTACGACGAGGCCAAACGTTTTATGGAATCCATTACCATGGCCTATCATCGGCATCATGGATTGGACACTCGTATCGTTCGAATTTTCAACACCTACGGCTCCCGTATGCGGCTCAATGATGGCCGAGTGGTGCCCGCCTTTATGGGACAGGCATTACGAGGGGAGGACCTGACCGTTTTTGGGGACGGCTCCCAAACCCGTTCCTTCACCTATATCGATGACCAAATCGAAGGAATCTACCGTTTATTGATGAGCGATTACGTGGAACCCCTCAACATTGGCAACCCCGATGAAACTACCATCTTGGAGTTTGCCGAAGAAATCATCAAGCTGACAGGAACGGATCAAAAAATCATTTTCAAACCCTTGCCACAGGACGATCCCCTCCAAAGGCAACCGGATATTACCCGTGCCAAGGAAATTTTGGGCTGGGAACCCAAAGTGCATCGTTCGGAAGGACTCAAAAAAGCATACGATTATTTTAAGTCCCTTTCCCACGAGGAGTTATGGCAGCAACACCGAGATTTCTCGCCAAACAACTAGTCAAATCGGCATCAAAACGTATTTTTGCCAAAACTTTCTATCATGAACATTCTGGTTCTGGGTTCCGGTGGACGCGAACATGCCATTGCCCTTAAAATTTCCCAAAGTCCCAAAACAACAAAATTGTTCGTTGCCCCCGGTAATGCCGGTACGGCCGCGATTGCAACAAATGTTGAGGTGGGTGTCAACGATTTTAAGGCCATTAAACAATTGGTACTCTCAGAAAAGGTGGACTTGGTGGTGGTAGGTCCGGAAGATCCGCTGGTGAATGGAATTCATGATTTTTTCTTGAATGATGAGGTGTTGAAGTCCGTTCCGGTGATTGGACCACAAAAGGCGGCCGCGGCTTTGGAGGGCAGTAAGGAATTTGCCAAGGAATTTATGATGCGGCACCACATTCCCACCGCGGCCTACGAAAGTTTTACGGCCGAAACCTTGGAAAAGGGCTGTGCCTTTTTGGAATCCCTTAAACCGCCATACGTGCTCAAAGCAGACGGATTGGCGGCTGGAAAAGGCGTTTTGATCCTTCAGGATTTGGAGGAGGCCAAAAACGAATTGAAATCCATGTTGGTCGACTCCAAATTTGGAAACGCCAGTGCCACGGTAGTTATTGAGGAATTCTTGGACGGCATTGAGTTAAGCTGTTTTGTACTTACGGACGGAACCAATTATAAAATCCTTCCCACGGCAAAGGACTACAAACGAATCGGAGAAGGCGATACCGGATTGAACACGGGCGGTATGGGGGCCATTTCCCCGGTTCCATTTGCAGATGCGGAGTTTATGCGGAAGATAGAGCAGCGCATCGTAAAACCGACCGTAGAGGGCCTTAAAAAAGACAATTTGCCGTATGTTGGGTTTATCTTTATCGGTTTGATCAAAGTGGGCAACGACCCTAAGGTTATCGAGTACAACGTACGTATGGGGGATCCAGAGACCGAAGTGGTGATGCCCCGACTACAAAGCGATTTGGTGGAGGTATTACTGGCCATGGCCAATGGCACCTTAAATCAAATCGACCTAAAGATTGACGATAGGGCAGCAACAACCGTTATGGCAGTTTCGGGAGGCTATCCTGAAGCATATGAAAAAGGGATGGAAATTACCGGCACCGATACAGTCGAGGGTTCCTTGGTGTTCCATGCAGGAACTAAAGTATCTGACGGAAAGGTGGTTACCAATGGAGGGCGTGTCCTTGCAATCACCTCATTCGGGAATGACTTTAAGGAAGCACTAAAACAATCCTATCAAAACATGGAGAAGATCCAGTTTGAGGGAATGTACTACAGAAAAGACCTTGGTTTCGATCTATAGGTAAGAATGGGAGCTGATGCTCTTGTCCTCTTCGCCGTTATCGTTGAACATTTTCAACTGCCCCATCCAATAGGTGGCGGCAATCAATCCAATTACAAAGAAAATCCAGTTGATAGTATTGGAACCCCACCAGCTATCCATAAAACGGAAAAAATCGTAAGGGGCAAAAAGGTGATTTACAAATAAGTCTTCTATACCGTAAAAAAACTTGCTCATCTTGGCTATATTTACTTTACAAAAGTAGCAAAAGATAGCATGATTTCAAGCTTTTTCGGTAAAACAAAGCCCATTAATTACATCGTCCTGGCCATCTTTTTGTTTCTCTTCTTCAGTATCCATGTTTTTTTTGGACTTAACGAACAGATTGTCAGCGAAATTCTTCCCTTGGAATTGTTCAAATATGGTGTGCTGTTGTTGACGGTTTATGTGATCAACCAAATTGTGAAAACCGAAAAGGTGACCGACTACAATTCCTACGGCATGCTCTTTTTTGTGTTATTGGTCATCGGATTTTCAGAAGAATTGGAGATGGGCACCGCGATATATGCCAATTTTTTTCTGCTCTTAGCACTTTGGCGCTTACTATCGCTAAAATCCATTAGAAATGTTAAGCATAAGATTTTTGATGCCTCCTTGTTGGTAGCCATTGCGAGTTTGTTTTATGACTGGGCACTGCTCTTTATGGTATTGGTTTTCGTTGTGATCAATATGTACGATAGAAAAAATTTTAAGAATTGGTTGGTGCCTTTTATTGGGTTGGCCACCATTTTTATGTTGGTGTTTACATGGTTGAAAGTGATGGGCAATCTTGAATTTTTTGGGGAGCACTATCGGTTTTCCATCGGTTTTCTGAACGCAACTTCCCTTGCGGACATATTGAACGTTAAGGCATTGTTCTTTTTTGTCATTGTGCTTTTGGTCGCCATTTTGGTTTTTATCCGTTTGCGAAATGTGGGGGGTGGTAAGTTACTGTTGTTGCGCATTTTGTTCTTGGCCTTTATCTTGGGAGTTATCATGTCGTTGATGACACCAGTGCACGAGTCGCCTTTGCTGATTACCTTTTTTCCCGCAGCTGTATTTTTGGTGAACTATTTTGAAGAAATCAAAAAAACCAATTGGCAAGAAGCCATTCTAGTGGCTAGCACCCTATTGGCAACCCTGCTTTTTATCGTTCGGCACTTGGGTTAAGGCATAAAGCAATATCTTTGAAAAAATTTTAAGGCTATGTTCAGCGAGTTTGCGTTCAAGATATTTCAGGAAAGTATCGATACCTACCATATCAAGGATGATGTCTACCAGGAGTTCCACAATCCCTATCCAAAGGATAAAATAGAACACTTACTGTACCGTAAAAATTGGATAGATACCGTGCAATGGCATTATGAAGATATCATTCGCGATCCTGAAATAGACCCAGTAGCTGCGCTGGACCTCAAACGAAAGATTGATGCGAGCAACCAGGACCGCACTGACCTTGTGGAGTACATCGATAGTTATTTTCTGAAAAAATACCAATCGGTTCAAGTTAAGGATGATGCAACTATCAACACGGAGAGTCCCGCTTGGGCCATTGACCGGTTGTCGATTCTGGCTCTCAAGATCTATCACATGCAAGAGGAAGTGAACCGCACCGATGCATCCCCGGAGCACATCAAAAAATGCAACGAAAAGTTACAGGTGCTATTGGAGCAACGCAAAGATCTATCTGCGGCCATTGATCAATTGTTGGCCGATATTGAGGCTGGTAACAAGTACATGAAAGTCTACAAACAGATGAAAATGTACAACGACGATGAATTAAACCCAGTGCTCCGTGGACAAAAAGGGTAGGGAAACCCATCTGTTGATCATTCGATTGTCGGCCATGGGCGATGTGGCCATGACTGTTCCCGTAATCTCCGCTTTGTTGGCCAAGTATCCCAATATCAGAATTACAGTACTGACCAAAAAACAGTTTTTACCCATTTTTTCTGGGTTGAACAGGGTATCCGTCTTCGAAGCAGACGTAAAAAACCGTCATAAGGGATTAATCGGCCTGTGGCGATTGTACAAAGAACTAAAACCCCTGCATTTTGATGCTGTCGCTGACTTGCACAACGTTTTACGTAGCCGAATCCTTAAAAAATATGTTGCCTTGGACCGCATCCCCTTTGTGCAATTGGACAAGGGCAGAAAAGAAAAGGGGGAGCTGACACGGACCAAAAATAAAATTTTCAGGCAGCTGAAGAGTACCCATCAACGCTATGCCGATGTTTTTGGGCGTTTGGGATTTCCTATCAATTTGGACGATGTGAAACTCTTGGAACGTCAGGCTCTCTCAGATAAATTAGTGGATTTGGTGCAACCCGACACCAAAAAATGGGTGGGCATTGCCCTTTTCGCTGCCCACGAAGGTAAAATGTATCCTCTGGGCCAAATGGAACGGGTTATTAAATCACTTTCCAATACCGATAAGTATAAAATATTGTTGTTTGGCGGTGGTGCAAGCGAGGTTGAGCAGTTGGAACGTATTTCAGCGGCCTATCCAAATACCTTATGTATGGCCGGTAAGCTTACTCTGGCCGAAGAGCTGCAGTTGATTTCCAATTTGGATGTAATGCTCTCCATGGACAGTGGCAATGCCCATTTGGCCGCCAATTATGGGATTCCTGTAATAACGGTTTGGGGGGTCACCCATCCGTTTGCCGGGTTTTATCCTTTTGGTCAGCCTTTGGAGAATGCATTGATGGCAAATCGGGAACACTTTCCATTGATTCCCACCTCTGTGTATGGCAACAAAGTTCCAAAAGGGTATGAAAAGGCGATGGAAACCATAAAGCCACAGGAAATAACAGATAAAGTGTGCTCCATTTTGGAAGCAACCCTAAGTTGATTGGGAGAATTTTTCAACCCAAAACAGGCATCCATCAATTCGTGGAAATTTTTTTGGAAAAACGTTTCTAACTTCACTTTTATCAAGGATATTAACATGATTAAAATATTTGCTGCGAATGACAATAGTGAAATTGAAATTGTCGGTAGCCATGAAGCTTTGAGGTATTTGGAAACGACGTTGAAATATGTCTCTACTTCAATTGAGGTCTTGGCTGATCAATCAGTTGATCCATTCCCTTATGAAAAAATGCTGGCCTCTTTACAGGTGTTCGTCACTAAAGGGCCAACATGTGTATCTGTCGCAAACAATGATTTATTGGTATGTGGAAGTAAAAACAATTTACAAAAATTTGCGTCTTTTTTTCAGTTTGATGCTTCTGCAAACAAAGGTAGCCACACACATTTTGTGTATTGTGGAACGGATGCTGTCCATCCGTCATCAATCCCTTTGGTGATAGCTATTGACGTTTAACAAATTTTTGATTTCATACCTTGACCGATTAGGCCAATACACGTTCAGTTTCCAAGGATTTGAAGTATTGCTTTAATTGTTGAATGTACTGGTATTTCAACTGTCGGTTGGAGCTGTCCATCATCAAGGTACGCATGCCCATGAATGAGGCAATTATGTAGGTAGCTACTCCTTCGCAGTCCACATGACGGGCAATGTGGCCATCAACTTTTCCTTTTTTGAGCACAGAAACCAGGTTTACTTCCCAAACATTGATGATATCCTTTAAGTATCGGCTGATTTCCTCGTTCCGTTTATGGAATTCTGTCAAAAAATCATTGAGCATAAAACCGTAGGCCATTTCATTTTGCCGTCCCGGTTCCAGTGCATTTTCAAGACTCTCCACAATGATGGGCAGTGGGTTTTCAAAAGTGTCCAGTGGTTCCACCAGAAGGGCATACACTTTTTGAACCATGAGGTTCTGAACTATGCTGATGAAATAATCTTCTTTGGATTTAAAATGATGGTAAAAAGCACCTTTTGATAGGTTCAGTTCCGTGAGGATGTCGTCCAAACTGGTGTTGTAATAACCTTTCTCGTTGAAGATTTCGAGACCTTTTGCACATAGCCTGTGCATAGTCTCCCTACGTTTTAGGGACATTTCCATAAGATTTGGGTTTTAGACCGTTAAGTCGGTTACAAAGTTTTTACGAAATGCCCCGAACCAAAAGAATTCAGGATGTAGATAGAATAATAATCGGTAAAAGGTAAATAAATTGACCAAAAACAAAGTGTTGGAATTCTGTTACCGACCGGTGGGTCGGTTAAAGGATGGGATTTTAGGTCCAATGACCATGTATTTTAGCAAGATTTACAAGTATTAACGTCAAAACCTTTTTAGGCCAACCCTCAAATGGGACAAGTTATAAGGATGATTTTACAAAATACTTGAGCAAGGCGGGAAAAACGTCATATTGCTTATCCTTATGATTTTAATCACTACAAATGCCTACAAAAAGTCATAAGATTGCCATAGCCTTTTGCATAAAGTAATAAACCTATTGGTTGACAGGTCTTAATTTGGTATGATGCATAAATCGGATAAGATATTACATTGGTTGCCACGAATTTTGGGCATTCTCGCGATTGCGTTCATAGGCATTTTTGCGCTTGATGCTTTTAATCCGAATCTAACCCTTTGGCAGCAGTTGGTCGCTTTTGCCATTCATCTTGTACCATCCTTTATTTTATTGGTGATTTTGATCATTGCCTGGAAAAAAGAGTTTATTGGAGGCCTAATTTTTTTGGTCATTGCCCTATTGTTCGCACCAGTAATATTTGTTCACAACTTTAGGATGAACAACTCAATAGGGATAAGCTTGGCGATTGTGGCTTCTATCAATTTGCCCTTTATCATTATGGGTTTGCTATTTATTTGGAATCATAAAAGGAAAAAAGGAAGAATCCAGAAACCAATGGGCGGCAATGAACCCAATCTAAAGGGGGGTTCGTAAAACGAAATTTAGCAACATAAAATCAAGCCACACTCCCTTGGCAACTACTGCCCGCTCCAGCGGTACATCCGTAGCAATGTTGGGAAATAACAATATCCCGATCGTTCAACAAATCTTCATTATAGTCTTTGATGTGTTTCACGGTACTGGCCACCTTTAGGTCGAGCATTTGGTTGAAGTCGCAATCGTACAGCCAACCATCCCAACCCACGGAAATGGTATTGGTGCACATCACATTGGCCACAGCAGCTGGGTTGTATGCATCCACAAGCGCATACATATAGTCCTCATAATTCTCGGAGGCGATCAAATAATCCAAAAAGCGTGAAATGGGCAGATTGGTAATGGAAAAGAGATTGTGGAAGTCGATATCAAAATCTTCCTTCAATGCTTTTTTAAAGTCGTGTTCCAATGCCGCTTGGTCAGTAGGTAAAAAAGCCCCTGAGGGATTGTACACCAAATCAAGCCGCAAACTGCTATCGGGCATGCCATAGCCGACCGCATTTAGCATTTGCAGTGCTTTTATCGATTTGTCAAAAACCCCATCGCCCCGTTGCTTATCCGTTTTGCCACGCGTATAGTGCGGCATGGAGGAAACTACATGTACGTTGTGCTTTTTGAAGAACTCCGGGAGATCATAGTATTTTTTATTGGCTAAAATTATGGTGAGGTTGGAGCGTACAATGAAATCTTTGATACCCGCTTTGCTGGCCTCTTCTACAAACCATCTAAAATTGGGGTTCATTTCGGGAGCACCCCCGGTAAGATCCAACGTATGGGCTCCGGTATTACGGATGACTTCCAAACATTGTTCCATGGTTTCGCGGGTCATGATCTCTTTACGGTCCGGGCCGGCATCCACATGGCAATGTTCACAAACCTGATTGCACATATAACCCACATTGATCTGCAAAATTTCCAATGTATTCGGCTTTAGCGGAAATTGATTGGTTTCGGCAATTTTATTCTTAAAATAGGGGAGTTCCCCATCAGCAAACAGCCCCCCGTTAAGGATTTGCAATTGTCTATGGTTGTCGGCGAGGTCATTGTGCCGCGCTTTCAGCGATTTTTTAGCTGCTTTTTTTAGTTCCGTCAGTATGCTTTGCTCCATTGATCGTTTTTGGATTACATGGACAGTTTGTTGTACTTGTTCATCATTTGGACCCCATGGACTAGGGTAGCGCCACTTTCAATGGCGGCACCAACATGCACGGCTTCCATCATTTCTTCTTTGGTAATTCCGCGCTGAAGACCATCCTTGGTATAGGCGTCGATACAATACGGACATTTAACCACATGTGAAACAGCCAAAGCGATCAAGGATTTTTCACGGGCACTAAGGGCCCCTTCCTCAAAAACTTTTCCGTAATAATCAAAAAACTTGGTCCCCAACTCCTCGCTCCATTCGGTAATCTTTCCAAATTTTCTAAGATCTGCGGGGTCATAATACGAATCGGCCATAACGATGAATTTAATTGAATGTTGAACCTAAACATACAACATTTATCCATATTGATTTCAGTCGCAAAAAGGCAATATGCATTACAAACAGTATCCCTTTTGCCAGAATTAGATCAACCGACCAGCCAGTCGGTTTTGAAAATCAAGGCATTGTGAAATGTTCGATGATCATCGAAATCAGATCGTTAAAGTGTACAAATTGAGGTGTGGGGTGGTGAAAACCGACTCGCCAGTCGGTACTTGCACTAATTTTGAATTCCATTATCAAGGGATGAAGTTGCAATTTTAGGTCAAAACAAACCCTTTTGGAACCTCCACCATCAAATTAAGGTTAATCTCTTGTTGGGTTGGCGATTGAATGCTGCATTGGTTTACCTTTGTTCGGTATTTAGAAGCAAAAAGTGATACAGAAAAACAAGTCTATAGGTTTGGTGCTCTCGGGAGGAGGAGTACGTGGCATGGCCCATATTGGACTGATCAAGGCCATGGAAGAACATGGTGTTGAGGCCAATGTGGTCGCCGGAACAAGCGTTGGCGCATTGGTAGGGGCACTTTATGCCAATAAAAATACCGTGGAAGAAATGTTGGGGTTTTTTAAAGAGACGCCCATTTTTCAATATAGTTTCTTCACCATCAATAAACCCGGTTTTATCGACACGGAACGCTATGAAAGTATGTTCAAGAAGTATTTCAAGGAAAACACCTTTGAATCCTTAAAAAAACCACTGTTTATCGTGGCAACCGATTTGCTCAGCGGCAAGGAAAAGGTTTTTGACCGAGGACCGCTCATCAAACCCTTGTTGGCCTCGGCAGCTTTGCCCCCAGTGTTCAGTCCTGTGAATATTGATAATGTGCTGTATGCCGATGGAGGTATCATGAACAACTTTCCCAAGGAATATGTGGATACCCGAGCAGATTACGTAATAGGCAGCAACGTTTCGATTACTGTTCCAATGGAAAAGAAAGACTTGCGCAATTCCATCCAATTGACGAGCAGGGTCACCAGTTTGATGATTCACGCCTCCAACGACGAAAAATTGCACGAATGCGACCTTTATATTGAGCCCAAGGAATTGGACAAAATTGGGGTTTTGGACCGAAAAGGGATTGAAAATGCCTTCAATATTGGCTATGACCACGGTAGCCGTGCCATGGAAAGAATGCTTTCCAAAAAGGATTAAGGCTAAACGTCGTCGTAATCCACTTTTAAGGTAGGCGTCAACGGATGGGCCTGACAGGTCAGGATCAGTCCTTCCTCAATTTCTCCAGGGGTCAAAATCTGGTTTTTCACCATTTCGGCCTTGCCTTCCGTAATTCGGGCGATACAACTGCTACATACCCCGCCTTGGCAGGAATAAGGCGCATCTATTTTTTGTTTCAGGACGGCATCCAGCACCAACTGTTTGCGATCCATCACAAAGGAAAAGGTCTCATCATCCAACAATACCTCCACTTGGGTCATGCCCTCCAAGTCTTCAGCCATAGTATCCTCGGTATCGGAACTGGTGAACAATTCAAAATGGATTTTGTCTTCAGCAATGCTATTGGATTTCAGGGTGTCGGTTACCATATGGATCATTTCTTCCGGACCACAGAGGTAATACCCATCAAAAGTGGTTTCCTTGAACTTGTTTTTGAGCACAAAGTTCACCGTGGATTTTTCTATGCGACCGAATAGGGCTTCCGGCACATTGGATCGGCTGTAGATGTACTGTATAAAAAATCGTTCGGTATATTTTTCTTTCAACGCTTGAATTTCCTTGAAATACATGGTTTCCTCTGGCGATTGGTTGCCAAAAACCAGCACCATGGTA
This sequence comes from Flagellimonas beolgyonensis, assembly GCF_003992615.1. Classification (GTDB taxonomy): domain Bacteria; phylum Bacteroidota; class Bacteroidia; order Flavobacteriales; family Flavobacteriaceae; genus Flagellimonas; species Flagellimonas beolgyonensis. Next base: position 67,448 of record NZ_RZMY01000017.1, on the reverse strand, counting down.
TTTTCGGGATGGCTCTCCAAAACGGTTTCTGCAATGCTCATGATCGGAGTAATGCCACTCCCTGCAGCAAAGGCAGCAATATTTTTCGGACCTGTTGCATCAAACACAAAACGACCTTCTGGCGGCATTACGTCCAACACATCACCGGCGCTGAGCTTTTCATTCGCATAAACAGAAAATGTACCGCTTGGCATTTTTTTGATGCCCACTGTCAGTTTTCCTGAGGATGGTGGCGAGGATATGGAGTAGGCCCGGCGTAGTTCCTGGCCATTTACTTGGTGTTTCAAGGTGATGTACTGGCCAGCTTTAAAGGAAAAAGAGGGTTTAAGGTTTTCCGGAATTTCGAAAGTAAGGGCCACGGCATTAGGAGTAAGTTGATCAACCGAGGCTATTTTTAGGGCATGAAAGTCACTCATCAAATAAAAATTTGCTGCAAAATTACGGATTACCCTTGTTTTGGGCAGCTATTTTTCAAAAAACGATGCATTTTGTAACAAATCGAATATTTTAGATACCAACTAAAAAAAACTAGCCATGTTCAACTATTTTATCGGACTCCAATGGAAATCCTTTTTTAGGTCCGCCTCATTTAAGACCGAGATTTGGTTCAAGATCTTAATGGCCCTCGGGGCACTTTATTTCATCTTGGTTTTCCTCAGTTTGGGATTCGGGTCGTATTTCATCATTGAAGAAGCTGGCCTGGGCGACCCTTTGCGGGTAATCAACCGATTCATGATCTACTATTTGGCCTTCGACCTGGTGTTTCGGTACATGTTGCAGAAAATGCCGGTGACGAACATCAAACCGCTGTTGTATTTGCCCTTCAAAAAAAGCCAGGTGGTAAATTATTCACTGGGCAAAACAGTGGTTTCCTTCTTTAACCTGGCCCATGCCTTTTTCTTTGTACCCTTCAGCGTGGTATTGTTGACCAAGGATTATCCATTGGCCCAAGTGGTAGGATGGCATTTGGCCATGATGGCCCTGTTCTATTGCAATAACTTCATCAACATTATGGTGAACAATAAAGACGGTGTATTTTACGTCTTGGCCGCACTGTTCATTGTTGCAGGGGCTTCGCAATACTACCAATGGTTCGATATTACGGTGTACACCCAGCCCATTTTCGATTTTTTCTATGATATGCCCTGGACGGCCCTAATTCCATGGGTTGCTTTGGCTTTATTGTACGTTGCAGCCTTTACCTATTTCAAAAAGCACATGTACCTTGATGGAGGACTGGCCCAAAAACAGACCGAGGCGAAGACCGAAAACCTGGAATGGCTGGATCGTTTTGGTAATTTGGGCACCTTCTTGAAAAACGACATCAAATTGATCAAAAGGAACAAAAGGTCACGGACCGCCGTGATTACCGGGTTTTTCTTCATCTTTTATGGATTGCTGTTCTTTACCAGTGCCATTGAGGTATACGATAACGCCTATTGGAAAATTTTTGCCGGCATTTTTGTTACCGGAGGATTCCTGTTCAGCTTCGGTCAGTATGTACCCAGTTGGGACAGCAGTTATTACCCTTTAATGATGAGCCAGAATATCAAATACCGGGAATATTTGACCTCAAAATGGTACTTGGTGATCATTGCCACGGTCATATCCACCATATTGGCTTCTTTCTACCTGTATTTTGGGTGGGAAGCCTATGCCGCGGTATTGGTCGGGGCCATTTACAACGTGGGCATCAACAGTTATTTGGTGCTTTGGGGTGGAGCCTATGTTAAAACGCCCATCGAATTGACCTCGAACAAAAAGGCATTTGGCGATAAACAGGCCTTTAATGCAAAGACATTGCTCTTGACGCTGCCTAAATTGGCGTTGCCCATTGCCATTTATGCCCTTGGCCACTTACTGATCGGCCCTGTTGCGGGGTACCTATTTGTGGCCGCCTTCGGATTGTTGGGCTTCGTGTTCAAGGAACGGGTGTTCCGTATGATCGAGGGCATCTATAAAAAAGAGAAATACAAAACCTTATTGGCATACAAACAGAAATAGCAAATCGACCATTACTATAAAAACACTATGATAACAGCACACACCTTAACAAAGAAATACGGAGCACAGACCGTTTTGAACATCGACCATCTTGAAATTCCCAAGGGCCAAAGTTTTGGCTTGGTAGGGAACAATGGTGCCGGCAAGACCACCTTGTTCAGCTTGTTGTTGGACCTGATCCAACCATCCACTGGCCATATCATCAACAACGGGGTTCAGGTGGATGAAAGCGAAGCGTGGAAACCGTTTACCTCCGCTTTTATTGATGAATCCTTTTTGATAGGGTATTTAACCCCCGAGGAGTATTTCTATTTCATTGGTGAACTAAGGGGCAGGAACAAAGCCGATGTGGATGCTTTATTGGAAGGCTACAGCGATTTCTTCCATGGCGAGATTCTGGGTCAAAAAAAATATTTGCGTGACCTTTCCAAAGGAAACCAGAAAAAAGTGGGGATCGTGGCCAGCTTTATCGGCAATCCCGAAGTGGTGATTTTGGACGAGCCTTTTGCCAACTTGGACCCTACCACACAGATCCGTCTTAAGGGCATCATCAAGGAATTGGCGGCAAAGGAGAACGTTACCGTATTGGTATCCAGCCACGATTTGATCCATGTTACCGAGGTTTGTGAGCGTATTGTGGTGCTCAATAAGGGCGAAATTGTGAAGGATATCCATACCTCTACCGAAACCTTGAAAGAGTTGGAAGCTTTCTTTGGGGGATAATTGATCATTCTTTTGTTTGTGTCAGTCAATCAGGATTATCTTTAGGGTACAAACATTGACCAATGGCCACAGACCTCGAATTGTTGATTGATTTTTATCAATGGGAGAAACAACGCCTGTTACTTACCATTGAAGATAATAAAAGGGATCACGATTTTATTGCTGTAGACAATAACTACAAGGAATTGGGCTATGTCCAAAGAGAATTGGATTGCCTCTTAAGGTTGAAGGACCGTAATTATCCTAAAATCAAAAGGTTGGAATGGGAGATTGACCAATATTCCAATAAGAGAAATCATAATCTTTACAACGACGAGTTTACCAATATTATGGTCAATCAGTTCAAAGAAGAGCTGGAAAAAATCAAAAAGCAAGGCCCATCTTCATCGTCTTTGGACACTCAGTTCATTGACGAGGCCCTGTTTTCCATTGTTACTGGTGAAATTGAAGGGTTCACTCTTTTGCTGGATGTGAAAATGGATTCCAAGATTGAACTTGTAAGAAATGGAGAAAAACAATTGCTCCTACGTATTGGGGTAGAGAGCAAGAATGACGCCAAGTATTTAAAAAAATATGGATTACTTGGTGATGTGGGGCTTAGCTATGACGATAACCTAAATTCTTTGGTGAAATTGTTTGAAATAGGGCCCCATAAAAATGTTCTTCCTATTAAAGAAGCCATTTCCAGAATCGTAATTGGCTCTAAAGGATTTTTATGGGAAGAAGGCACCATTTATTTAAAGCTCATAACCAAATGATTATTTAATGGTATTTTATCGATAAGCCTTATAATAATCCGAACTTTTTTGAGTTAAGGTTACACACGATTATCGATAATTTTGAAGCTTCGTCATACATTTTTAGGTGCTTTGGTTTTGGCGGGCATTGTATTTAATGCCTGTTCCACTCAAAAGGATAAATTCATCAACCGAAATTGGCACGCACTCAACACCAAGTACAACACTCTGTACAATGGCAATTTGGCCTTTGAAAAAGGGCTGGAAGAGATCAGTGCCACCTACCGTGACGATTATTGGGAAATCCTTCCCGTGGAGCGGTTAAAAGTAACCGATGAGGTCAAGCTCGATTCCGAGGACAACAACCCTAATTTTATCATTGCTGAGGAAAAGGCCACCAAGGCCATTCAAAAGCACAGCATGGACATCAAGGATGAGGAACGAAATCCGCAAACCGATGAAGCATTCCTGCTGCTGGGTAAGTCGCGCTATTTTGATCAACGGTATATTCCGGCACTTGAAGCCTTCAACTACATACTCCGCAAATATGCCGAAAGCGATAAGCTGAACGAAGCCACCATTTGGCGTGAAAAAACCAATATGCGGCTGGACAATCCCGAAGTGGCCATTAAGAACCTAAAGCGTTTGTTCAAGTACGAAAAGCTTAAAGACCAAGAGTATGCCGATGCCAATGCCGTGTTGGCCCAATGTTACATCAACCTGAATGCACCCGATACTGCAATTCAAAAATTGAAGGTGGCCCAAGCCTACACCAAAAAGAATCCAGAAAAAGGCAGGTATCTGTTCATAATTGGGCAGTTGTACAACCAAATGGGCCATAAGGACAGTGCCAATTATGCCTTTAATAAGGTGATCGATCTTAACCGAAAGTCGCCACGCGTCTACATGATCAACGCCCATTTGAAGAAAATCCAGAACACCACCTTAACGGCTGATAACCAAGAAGAATTATTGGAATACCTCACCGATTTGGAGGAAAACAGGGAAAACCGTCCCTTTTTGGACAAGATTTATCGTGAAATAGCCGAATTCCATTTGGCAACCGAATCTGATAGTTTGGCCATTGCCTACTATAACAAATCGCTGAAGGCTACCCAAGGAGAGCGTAAACTGAATGCCTTGAACTATCAAAGCTTGGCCGACTACTATTTTGATCAGGACCAGTACAAAACAGCCGGCGCTTATTATGACAGTACTTTGACCAATTTGGCCGAGAATACCCGCGAGCACCGGAACATCAAAAAGAAACTGGACAACCTCGAAAATGTGATCAAATACGAGGACATTGTACAGCATGCCGATAGTGTGATCACATTGTACCAAATGTCGGAGGCCGAACGCAAGGCCTATTTTGAAGACTATATTGCAGAGCTGAAACGCAAGGATGCCGAAGCCGCTGAAAAGGAACTAAAACGGGCCACCGCCGGTTTCGCAACGTTCGCCAATAGCAAGGGGGGCAAGGAAAACCAAGGTAAGTTCTACTTTTACAACATCACCAGTTTGGGGTATGGCAAAAACGAGTTCAAGACCCGATGGGGCAGCCGCTCCCTAGAGGACGATTGGCGATGGAGCAACAAATCCAAAGCGTTGGTTTCCGAAGCTACGGGCGAGATCATAGCTGAGACGAATCAGCCTTCGCAAACCCTTACGGACGACAACAAATACGATCTGGACTTTTACTTGGCACAAATTCCAACAGAAGTTTCAGCAATCGATAGCCTAAAGACTGAACGGAACTTTGCCAACTATCAGCTTGGATTGATCTATAAGGAACAATTCAAGGACAATATGTTGGCTGCGGCCAAATTGGAGCGTGTATTGGTTTCAAATCCTGAAGAAAGATTGATCCTTCCTTCTAAATACAACCTGTTCAAAATCTATGAGGAATCGGGAAGTCCCTTGGCAACGAACATGAAACAGGATATCATCAACAACCATCCGGATACCCGCTATGCCGAGATATTATTGAACCCCCAAGCGGTGTTGGAAGGCAATACCGATAGCCCCGATGCCCGCTATGCCGAATTGTACAAATTGTACCAAGACCAGCAATTTTTGCAGGTGATCACCCAGTCGGAGGCCTATATCAGCAAATTTACAGGAGACCCCATTGTGCCCAAATTCGAAATGTTAAAGGCAAATGCCATAGGACGACTGCAAGGTTTTGAACCGTTCAAGGAAGCCTTGAACTATGTGGCCCTTACCTATCCGAATAACCCTGAGGGGAAAAAAGCGGAACAAATGGTGGAGGAACAATTGCCCAAGTTGGAAAACAAGGAATTTTCACCGGAAACCGGTTCACCGGGAACCGGCAATTGGAAAGTAGTGTTCCCTTTCAAGATCAGGGACGATGTAAAGGCAATGGCCTTGAAGAACCGATTGGAAGAAGCGATAAAGGACCTCAATTACAGAAACATCGTATCCAAGGACATTTACAACCTGGAGGACGAGTTTATAGTAGTTCATGGATTTAGGTCCAAGGACTTTGCCCTGGGCTTTGCGGAACTGATAAAAAACAATAAGGACTACCGCATTAAAGATGAGAATTTTGTAGTTTTATCGGACAATTACAAAATCATCCAGGTCCATAAGAACATAGAATCATACAAAGCACAATATTAAACCCCAAAACCCTAGAACACAATGTTTTCTGACAACAAAAAACCACGACCTATGAATGAATTTGGCGGACAACCCAACAGAATAGAGAAGAACACGAAGATAAAGGGAGATATCACTTCCGAAGCGGACTTTAGAATCGACGGCAAACTGGAAGGCAACGTTAAAACTTCCGGAAAAGTGGTGATCGGCAAGGATGGCTACATCAAAGGAAAAGTTGAATGCGTGAATGCCGACATTGAAGGAAAATTCAATGGTGAACTTATGGTGACCGACCTGCTTGCACTAAAGGCCTCCGCCGTGATCGAAGGTACCGTAAGTGTATCCAAATTGGCCGTGGAGCCGGGAGCAACCTTTAACGCTGCCTGTACCATGGGCAAGGGCGCTTCAGTGGTTTCTTCTCCAAAAATGGAGACCAAGAGCAATGAGCCAGCAAAAGCCTCGTAAGGACTTAAAAAACACATTGAATACTGCAGCCCGTTTGTCTGGTTCGGCCATACAAATGGGCGTTGTTATTTATTTATCGGTGCAAGGGGGAAAATGGCTCGATGGGCATTTTGGGACCGAAAAGATTTTCATGCCCATTTGCACCTTATTGGGTGTTGCCATTTCCATATATTTGGTGCTTCAGCAATTGAAAAAGATTCAAAATTGAACATCAAATCGTTCCCTATTTTTTTTATTGTTTTGATCGTATTGGGATTGGCGCTGCTTTTCTTCGGCCATGCCTGGGTTTTGGAGCATCAAGGTTTTGAGCCCTTTGGCCATCAGTTGGTGAAAAGCTACCTGCTCAATTTGGTGATGGCCTCCATGGTCTTCTTTTCCATTTATAGCTTCCGAAACAAGTATCGCGACCTTTTGGGCTTCTTTTTTTTGGGTGGAAGCCTGCTGAAGTTCGTGCTATTTTTCATTTTTATGTATCCCGGCTATCACCGGGATGGCGTTCTTGACCGTATCGAGTTTCTGGCTTTTTTCGTTCCCTATCTATTTTCCCTCTTTATTGAGACCTTTTTTTTGGTGAAACTGCTTAATACTGTGGAATAAAGCCTTAAAATCTCGTAAAAAAATCAAACTGGGAAATATTACTACAAAAAGCTTTTTTCTTTTAACGGAGCAATGTATTTTTGCACCAATTTTTCAGGACCCTTAGTTGCAGTGATATGCGATATTCGTTTTTAAGTAAAATTTTTGTTGCCGTTTTCATATTGACAACGGGATTTGTATCGGCCCAAGGCCATGAGGAAGAAGCCCACGAAACTGGCGCCCATGATCTTAAGACCGAAATAAAGGAATATATCGATCACCACCTTTTGGATTCGTATGACTTCACTTTGTTTTCATACACTACGGATGAAGGTGAGCACAAATACATTGGGTTTCCATTGCCCGTGATTCTTTGGGACAATGGGTTGAAGGTTTTCTCCTCTTCTAAATTCGAGCACGGAGAAGCCGTTGCCGAAGTCGATGGTAGCTATTATGCACTTTACCACAATAAAATTTACAAGACCGATTCCGAGGGTACCATTAATTTTGGCGCCCATCATGATGAGGACACCCACACTGAGGATGCCTTTGGCGAAAATTTGGTGGTTGAGGAGGCACATCCTACCAACGAAAAGCCCTTGGATTTCTCAATTACCAAAAACGTGGTTTTTATTGCATTGGTTGGCTTGTTGATGTTCTTGATGTTCCGCTCCGTGGCGAACAATTACAAAAAGAGCCATTTGCCCAAAGGATTGGGTCGTGTTTTGGAGCCCTTGGTGGTTTTTGTTCGCGATGAAATCGCTGTGCCCAATATTGGGGAGCACAAGTACAAAAAGTACATGAGCTATTTGTTGACCGTTTTCTTCTTTGTGTGGATCATCAACCTATTGGGTCTGACCCCACTTGGCGTGAACGTGACCAACAATATTGCCGTGACCTTTGCCTTGGCTTTGATCACCTATTTTATAACAACATTTTCCGGAAACAAGAATTACTGGAAACACATTTTTTGGATGCCAGGCGTCCCCGTTCCCATGAAAATCATTTTGGCCCCTATCGAATTGTTGGGAACCTTCATCAAACCTTTTTCGTTGATGATTCGTTTGTATGCCAACATTACGGCGGGCCACGTAGTATTGATGAGTATCATCGGACTCATGTTCATTTTTAAGAACTGGATCGGAAGTCCATTATCGTTTGCTTTGGCCTTTGCACTTTCCTTGTTGGAATTGTTGGTGGCAGCATTGCAGGCTTATATTTTCACCATGCTGTCTGCCCTTTATTTTGGAATGGCAGTGGAAGAAGATCATCATTAATTAGAACGTTTAATATTTAAATACATATATCATGACAATTCCAAACATCGTAGGTGCTGGTTTGATCGTAATCGGAGCAGGATTGGGTATCGGTAGAATCGGTGGTCAGGCAATGGAAGCCATTGCCCGTCAACCTGAAGCTTCTGGTAAGATCCAAACTGCCATGTTGATCGCTGCCGCTCTTATTGAAGGTATCGGTTTCGCCGCTCTATTTGCAGCGTAATTACCGGAAAAACAAAAATGAAGGCCATAGCGGTTGGCTATGGCCCTTCATTTAAAATGGTATAGTACTAAAAGACTTTAAATATTCAAGATAAATGGAGAAGTTACTAGAACAGTTTTCACTTGGTTTGTTCGTATGGCAATTGGTGCTTTTCATTGGGCTATTGCTTTTGTTGCGCAAGTTCGCATGGAAACCCATCCTCAATGCTGTTGAAAAAAGAGAAGAAGGGATCAAGGATGCCCTTGAAGCAGCAGAGGCTGCCAAAAAGGAAATGCAAAACGTTACCGCCGATAGTGAAAAACTGTTGAAAGAAGCTAGGGCAGAGCGCGATGCCATGTTGAAGGAGGCTCGCGAAATCAAGGAAGGCATTGTTTCCGAGGCCAAAGCACAAGCACAGACCGAAGGCGATAAAATGATCAAACAGGCCCAAGCCGCCATCGAAGCGGAGAAAAAGGCAGCTGTGGCCGATATCAAGGCCCAAGTGGCAAGCCTTTCTTTAGAGATTGCCGAAAAAGTGATCAAGGAAGAACTATCCGACAAAAAAAAGCAACTGAAAATGGTTGACGATATGTTGGGTGATATTAAATTGAACTAAGGGCATGAACGGGAACAGGGCAGCCATACGCTACGCAAAGGCAACATTGGACTACGCAGTGGAAAAGAAAGCGGCCGAGGCCGTGGAAAAGGACATGCGTTCCATTGCCGATACACTTTCTGGGAACAAAGAGCTTCAGGGACTGTTGGAGAGCCCTGTTATCAAAGCTGAGCTTAAGAAAAATGTTTTGTTGGAAGTCTTCAAGGGTTACGATGAGATCACAAAAGGCCTCGTGCAGACCCTGTTGGACAACAAGCGGATTGCCATGTTGCAGGAAGTGGCCTATAAGTACATCATTCAATATGAAAAGATGAAGGGCGAGGAAGTGGCCTATGTAACCACGGCAGTTCCTTTGACCCCCGAATTGGAAAAGAAGCTGTTGGACCAAGTGACCAAGGTAACCGGAAAAAAAGTAACCCTGGAAAACAAGATCGACGAAAGCATTTTGGGCGGTTTTGTGCTTCGCGTGGGCGACACCCAATACGATGCGAGCATCGCTAACAAATTGAACGGATTAAAAAGAGAATTTACAAATAGTCTATAAAAATGGCAGGAGTAAAAGCCGCTGAGGTATCAGCAATTTTGAAAAAACAGTTATCAGGTTTCGAAGCGACCGCTTCGTTGGACGAAGTAGGTACCGTATTACAGGTAGGTGACGGTATTGCCCGTGTCTATGGACTTGCCAATGCCCAGTACGGGGAGTTGGTGGAGTTTGATGGCGGCATGCAGGGAATCGTTTTGAACCTTGAAGAAGACAACGTTGGTGTGGTATTGTTGGGCCCAACCAAAGAAATCGTGGAAGGTGCTACCGTTAAAAGAACGGAACGTATCGCATCCATCAACGTTGGTGAAGGAATTGTTGGTCGTGTTATCGACACCTTGGGAACTCCCATCGACGGTAAAGGACCTATCGCTGGCGAAACCGTTGAAATGCCATTGGAAAGAAAGGCGCCTGGGGTAATCTTCAGACAGCCTGTAAACGAACCATTGCAAACTGGTATCAAGGCAGTAGATGCTATGATCCCAATCGGTCGTGGACAACGGGAGTTGGTAATCGGTGACAAGCAAACAGGTAAGACCACGGTTTGTATCGATACCATCCTGAACCAAAAAGAATTTTTTGACGCTGGTGAGCCTGTGTACTGTATCTACGTTGCCGTAGGACAAAAGGCATCAACAGTGGCTGCCATCGCCAAGACATTGGAAGACAAAGGCGCTTTGGCCTATACTACCATTGTTGCTGCAAACGCATCCGATCCTGCCCCAATGCAGGTATATGCTCCCTTTGCCGGTGCTGCCATCGGGGAGTATTTTAGGGATACAGGTCGTCCAGCCTTGATCATCTATGATGATTTGTCCAAACAGGCCGTGGCGTATCGTGAGGTGTCCTTGTTGTTGAGAAGACCACCGGGACGTGAAGCGTACCCTGGTGACGTTTTCTACTTGCACTCCAGATTGTTGGAGCGTGCTGCCAAGGTCATCGCCGATGACGATATTGCAAAAAACATGAACGACCTTCCTGAATCTTTGAAGTCCAAAGTAAAAGGAGGAGGATCTTTGACCGCATTGCCGATCATTGAAACCCAAGCAGGTGACGTTTCTGCCTATATCCCAACCAACGTGATCTCCATTACCGATGGTCAGATCTTCTTGGAGCAGGATTTGTTCAACCAAGGTGTACGTCCGGCGATCAACGTGGGTATCTCCGTATCTCGTGTGGGTGGTTCCGCGCAGATCAAGTCCATGAAAAAAGTGGCCGGTACCTTGAAATTGGACCAAGCCCAGTTCCGTGAATTGGAAGCATTTGCCAAGTTCGGTTCCGATTTGGATGCCGCTACCTTGAACGTGATCGAAAAAGGACGAAGAAACGTGGAGATTTTGAAACAAGGTCAAAACGACCCTTACACCGTGGAAGATCAGGTAGCCATCATCTTTGCCGGTTCCAAAAACTTGTTGAGGGATGTTCCCGTGAACAAGGTAAAAGAATTTGAAAAGGATTTCTTGGAGTTCTTGAATGCCAAGCACAGAGATGTACTGGATGCCCTTAAGGCCGGTAAGTTGACCGATGAGGTTGCTGATACATTGACTGCGGTTTGTAAAGATCTTTCAAGTAAGTACAAAAATTAGTCTAAAGTATTTAGTGGTTAGTATAGGGTAAATGAACACGAACTCCATACTAACTACTAGAACCTGGTTACTAAAATTATATGGCGAATCTAAAGGAAATACGGAATAGGATTTCATCCATCGGATCAACAATGCAGATTACCAGTGCCATGAAAATGGTGTCTGCTGCAAAGTTGAAAAAAGCCCAGGATGCCATCACGGCCATGCGCCCGTATGCGGACAAACTCACTGAACTTTTGCAAGGGTTGAGTGCCAGTTTGGAAGGCGATGGCGGTAGTGAATTTGCAATGAGCAGACCGGTTAAAAAGGTATTGGTGGTTGCCATTACCTCGAACCGGGGCCTTTGTGGGGCTTTCAACACCAACATCATCAAGCAGAGCAATATGTTGGTTGCCGATACCTATGCAGGAAAGCAAGTGGATTTTGTGACCATTGGCAAGAAAGGAAATGACATTCTTCGTAAAAAGAACACCATCGTTTCCAATCACAATGGCATCTTTGATGATTTGACCTTCGACAATGTTGCCGAAATTGCCGAGTACTTGATGGAGCAATTCACTTCGGGCAACTATGATAAGATTGATTTGGTGTACAACAAGTTCAAAAATGCCGCGACCCAAATTGTAATGACCGAGCAATTTTTGCCGATTGTTGCCATGGAAGGCGATACTGCAACCGCTGGAGATTACATTTTTGAGCCCTCCAAGTTGGAAATTGTACAGCAGTTGATTCCAAAATCGCTTAAAACACAATTGTTCAAGGCCATTCGAGATTCCTTTGCCAGTGAGCATGGTGCACGTATGACGGCAATGCACAAGGCCACTGATAACGCCAAGGATCTTAAGGCGCAATTGACCCTTTCCTACAACAAGGCACGCCAGGCAGCCATTACCAACGAAATTTTGGAAATTGTTGGTGGAGCTGAGGCTTTGAACGGGTAATCAAAACAAGATATTATAGAAAAGGCCACCTTTAGGTGGCCTTTTTGTTTGTGCACCTATTGGGACTAAGGGCTTTTGTGTAACTTGTAGCCGCCTAACAGGGGCATTAAAAGAACACGCACCTATTGAACCCGTTAAAAAGGCTATTTAAACAGACTTTTATCTATGGATTGGCCACGGTATTGCCGAGGGTCATTTCATTCTTCCTATTGCCGCTGTACACTTCGGTATTTGAAAATGCATCGGGCTATGGCCAGTATACCAATATTTATGCATGGATAGCCATTTTCAATGTGTTCTTGGCGTATGGCATGGAAACCGCGTTTTTTAGGTTCTATCATAAAAGTGAAGATAAGGCCAAAGTAGTTTCCACTTCGTTGATTTCCTTATTGGCCACTTCGGTTGGTTTTTTGATTTTCGCCCTTTCCGTTAAACAATGGTTGTCCTCGGTAACCGATATCAATCCGGATTACCTGAAATTCACCACCTACATATTGGTCTTGGATGCCTTGGTCATTATTCCGTTTGCCTTATTGAGGGCGAATGAAAAACCCATGCGCTATGCCGTTTTGAAAACGGTGAATGTGGCGATCAACCTTGGATTCAATGTGTTTTTCCTGCTGATTTTGCCCGAATTGGCAGAAAATGCTGAATCCGTTCTAATGGCATCCATCTACAGGCCCAATTGGGAAATCCATTATGTATTGATTTCCAATGTGATTGCCAGTGGTATTACCCTCTTGATCTTGTTGCCTGGTTATTTCAAGGCATCCTATACATTCGATTCGAAGCTGTGGAAGCAGATGATGAAGTATGCCGGACCAGTAATGATAGCCGGTATTGCCTTTACCATTAACGAGGTGTTGGACAAGATCCTGCTGACCCAAATATTGCCGTCGGACATTGCCGAAACCGAAGTGGGGAAGTATGGGGCATGCTATAAACTGGCCTTATTCATGACGCTGTTTGGCACAGCGTTTCGCATGGGTGTGGAACCGTTTTTCTTTAGCCATGCCAATTCTGAAAAACCCGAAAGGACCTATGCCCAAATCACCAATTATTTTGTCATTTTGGGCAGTATCATTCTTTTGGGGGTTATTGTCTTTATCGATGTGTTGGGCAAATTGTTGCTCCATAATCCAGTGTATTGGGAAGCCTTGAATGTGGTCCCCATCATCCTTTTGGGCAGTTTTTGTTTGGGCATCTACCACAATCTGTCCGTTTGGTACAAGGTAACGGACCAGACCAAGTTCGGGGCATACATCTCATCCATTGGGGCCATAATCACCTTGACCATTAACATTGCGTTCATTCCAAAAATTGGCTATATGGCCTCGGCACTGGCCACACTGGCCGCTTATGGTAGTATGATGCTACTTTCCTATTATTTTGGAAGAAAGTATTACCCAGTGCCCTACAACATGCGGAAGATCCTATTTTATCTTTCCGTATCCATCCTGTTTTCAACGCTTTCCTTCTATGTTTTTAATAGAAATTTAATAGCCGGCAGCATACTACTTTTAGTATTTTTGGGGTTAGTATATAAGATGGAAGGCGATAATCTAAAAAGCATTTTTGTTAAACGTGGAAATTAAGATCATAAACAAGTCTGGGCATGCATTGCCACACTATGAAACCTTGGCTTCGGCCGGGATGGATCTTAGGGCAAATTTGGATAAACCCATTGTTTTAAAACCTTTGGAAAGAGCTATCATCCCAACTGGTATTTACATGGAATTGCCCATTGGCTATGAAGCCCAAGTGCGCCCACGGAGCGGCTTGGCGGCCAAAAAAGGCATCACCGTTTTAAATGCACCGGGTACTATCGATGCCGATTATCGTGGAGAGGTCGGTGTGATTTTGGCCAATATGTCTTCCGATGAATTTGTTGTGGAAAACGGCGAACGCATCGCCCAAATGGTGATAGCCAAACACGAACGCGCCGAATGGGTCGAGGTCGCATCCCTTTCGGATACCGATAGGGGAGCCGGCGGATTTGGCAGTACGGGTACCAAATAAAAACAAACACTAATAACGATACTAGTAAAAAATGAAGATAATTGTCCCTATGGCGGGAAGGGGTTCCCGATTAAGACCACACACATTAACAGTTCCCAAACCACTGATTCCGGTAGCTGGTAAACCCATCGTACACCGATTGGTCAGCGATATTGCCAAAGTGTTGGGCGAACCCATCGAGGAAGTTGCCTTTATTTTAGGAGACCCCGCATTTTTTGGGGATGATGTAGTTGAAAGTCTGATGGACCTGGCCAATGAGTTAGGCGCTAAGGGATCTATATACCGACAAGATTTGCCATTGGGCACCGGACACGCCATCATGAGTGCGAAAGAGTCGTTGAGCGGCCCCGCGGTAATTGCATATGCCGATACCTTGATCCGGGCCGATTTCGACCTTGATAAGTCAGCGGACAGTGTTATCTGGGTAAAACAAGTGGAACGGCCTGAAGCCTATGGTGTGGTGAAGCTCAATGGGGACAATCATATCGTCGAGTTGGTAGAAAAGCCGAAGGAGTTCATTTCCGACCTTGCCGTTATCGGTATTTATTACTTTAAGGACGTTGGGGTGCTAAAAGATGAGCTGCAACATGTCCTGGACAATGACATCACCAACGGAGGCGAATACCAAATTAATGATGGTATCAAACGAATGATGGAAAAGGGCATGAAATTTGTACCAGGTAAGGTGAGTGAGTGGATGGATTGTGGGAACAAAAACGTGACCGTGGAAACAAATCAGCGTATGTTGGGCTTTTTGGAGCAAGAGGGAGAAAATATGATTTCTTCTTCGGTACAACAAGAGAACGCAAATATCATCGAACCCTGTTTCATCGGGGAAAACGTGGTGCTGAAAAATACAACGGTTGGCCCATATGTTTCAGTGGGCGATAATACCGTATTGGAGAATTGCACGGTCAAAAACAGCTTGATCCAAGGGAACAGTAAAATATATAATGCCAACTTGGATAATGCCATGATCGGTAACCATGTGGTATTCAATGGAAATTTTGAATCCATAAGTATTGGTGATTATTCCGTTTTGGAATAACTTTAAGATGGATTTATTGGGTTGATGGGGACTTAGGATGTTATGAAAAAAAAGGTTTTGCTTTGGATGGGAATTGCAGTGTCAGCGATGACATGGGGCACCTCTCATGCCCAAGACGAACAAGAAAGCGCCGCAGTCTATCTCGAAGAATACACCGACGAATTTCAAGAAAACTTTTTTGAGGCCCTTAAGCAGAAGGGTATTCAAAACTACGACCGCGCCATTGACCTTTTGCTTAAGTGCAAGCAACTGGAGCCCGATAACAGCGTGGTGGATTATGAATTGGGCAAAGCTTATTTGCTGGATAAACAATACATCAAGGCACAGGAGTACGCCATAGCGGCATTGATTGCAGAGCCAACGGATTTTTGGTATGCGGACAATCTACTCACCATTCTGGAGCTGCAAGGAACTCCACTTGAAACAATACAGGAACGAATTCCATACGCCAATCAAAAATTAAAGGAGAACCTGGCCGTAGCCTATTTTAAAAAACAAAAGTATGAAGAGGCAAGGCGAATCTTGAAAGAGCTAGGCACTTCAAGATTGGTCACCGAATTGACCGAAAAAATCAATGATTCCCTTCAAAAAGGACAGGAATTGGCCAAAACACCGGCTCCCAAATTGAAAGAAGAAGAAGAAAGTACAGACCCCGTCGCTCAATTACGAGCCGAAATCGAAAATTTGCTTGCAGCATCCGACAATGGGCTTTTGGATGTGGCGAAGGATGCCTTGGACAACTACCCCTTGCAGCCCTATTTTTACTATGCCTACGGTGCAGCATTGCATCGCAATGGCAATTCGAACAAGGCCATAGAGGTATTGGAAAGCGGTTTGGACTATCTGTTGGACGACCAACAATTGGCCAATGACATGTACAGAGAATTATCCAAAGCGTACACTGCCATTGGCAATACCCAAAAAGCCAATGAATATTTGAACAAAATCAACACAGGATTATAATGCATCAACATAAGAACATATTTGTTAAACTATCGCTTTTGGGCGTGTTTCTGCTTACACTGGGCGCTTGTAAAAGCACACGAACAGTGACAGGCGGGGAAGTGGATTCCAAAATGTCAGTAAAGAACATCATCAATAACCACTACACCAATCAGCCCAGATTTAAAACGTTGAGTGGCAGGGTGAAAATTGATTATTCGGATGGAGAGGAAAGCCAAGGCGTTAACGTAAGCCTTCGGATGGAAAAGGACAAAGTCATCTGGATGAGTGCGCCCCTGGGTATGGTCAAGGCACATATTACCCCAAAACAGGTGTCGTTTTATAACAAGCTGCAAAACGAGTATTTTGAAGGGGACTTCAGTTACTTGAGCCAACTTTTGGGTACCGAGCTCGACTTTGACAAAGTCCAGAACCTTTTGTTGGGGAACGCAGTGTTGGATCTGCGAAAGGAGAAATTTACTTCGAATGTGTATGAGGGTAACTATCAACTAAAGCCAAAAAATGCGCAAGAACTGTTCAAGATTTTGTTCCAATTGGAGCCAAAACATTTCAAAATTGCGGCCCAAGAAATTTCCCAGCCCGAGAAATCAAGACAGTTAAAAGCAAAATATACCTATCAGGATATTTCTGGAAACGTGTTGCCGGATGAAATCAAGATCGTGGCGGAGGAAGAAGGCGATTTTACCACAATTGATCTAAGTTTTCGTAACTTGGAATTGAACAAACCCATAAGTTTTCCCTATAAAATCCCCAAAGGCTACGATAAAATTACATTAAAGTAATATGAAAGGTAAAACTTCATATTTTATTCATATACTTTTAGTTGTATTTTTTACATCAACATTTGTAGCTGCACAAACCAGTGAACAAAAGGCCTTGGAGGCCAAACGCTCCCGACTGCAACAGGAAATAAAGGAAATCAACCGATTGCTGTTTGCGGAGCGTAAAGAAAAGGGCTCGGTTTTGGACCAAATGGAGGCATTGGATAACAAAATCAATGTGCGCCAAGAGCTGATTAGGGTCACCAACCAACAAAGCAATCTGCTCAATCGGCAGATCAATGTCAATATTCGAAACATCAGTAAGCTTCGGGAAGATTTAAAGCTGTTGAAGGAAGATTATGCCAATCTTATTCGGAAAACCTATCAAAGCAAATCCCAGAGCAATCGATTGATGTTTTTGTTATCGGCAGACAACTTTTTCCAAGCCTTTAAACGGCTGCAGTATATGCAGCAATATGCAAAGCATCGAAAGCAACAGGGGGAAGAAATTGTCCAGAAAACGGATGAGCTTACCCAATTGAACCAAGATTTGGTCCGTCAACGAAAGGAAAAGGAAATCTTGTTGGCCGAAAATACCAAGGCCAAGAACGAACTGTCCAAAGAAATTGAGTCGCAACGGAGCCTTTTGAGAAGCATAAAGCAAAATGAGGCCAAATATTCCGCAGCAATTGCCGAAAAACAAAAAGAGGCCCGCAGGATCGATCGTGAGATTGAGAACCTGATCAAGAGTGCCATTGCCAGTTCCAACAGAAGTTCGGGTAAATCTGCAAGTAGTGCCACATTTGCCCTTACCCCGGAAGCGAAATTGGTGGCCGATAATTTTTCGGCCAATAAGGGAAGATTGATCTGGCCAGTGGAAAAAGGCATCAAAAGCCAAGGGTATGGCGAGTATGCCGATAAATTGTACCCTGGCATCAAACATCGCAATAACGGAGTTACCATCACTACTGATAAGGGAAGCAAAGCACGGGCCATTTTTGAAGGCGAGGTCATTGCCATCATCTCGGTACCAGGCGGCGGTAAAGGGGTAACGCTGAAGCACGGAAACTACATCAGCACATACTACAATTTGTCCACTTTATATGTAAAGAAGGGCGACAAAGTGGCCGCCAAGGAGGTATTGGGCGAAATAAATACCAATCGGTTGGATGGCACAACCAAATTGAAGTTTTATCTTTATAGGGATTCCAATCGCTTGAATCCGGAAGATTGGATCTATCAACTGTAAACCATGAAGAAAATTACGAATCTACAAGGGACCTTCGAGTTACACAACGGGGTCCAAATGCCCTATTTTGGATTGGGGGTGTATCTTTCCAAAGATGGCAATGAAGTAATCCATGCGGTAAAAGATGCCCTCAATCATGGATATAGACATATCGACACCGCATCGATCTACGATAATGAGGAAGGTGTAGGTCAGGGCATTCGCGAAAGTGAAGTGGACCGAAAAGACGTTTTTTTGGTGAGCAAGGTCTGGAACAACGATCAAGGTTATGATGCAACCCTACGAGCCTTTGACGCCAGCCTGAAGCGGTTGGGGACCGATTATTTGGATCTCTACCTCATCCATTGGCCGAAAGGGGAACTTTCCAAGGACACCTGGAAAGCTTTGGAGCGGTTGTATAAGGAAAAACGAGTACGTTCCATTGGGGTGAGCAACTTTTTGAAGCACCATTTGGAAGACTTGTTGCCAAGTGTCGAGATTGTACCCATGATCAATCAAATGGAGTTTCATCCGTATTTGGTGCAACAAGAGCTATTGGATTTCTGCAATGCCAATAATATCCAATACGAGGCATGGTCCCCTTTGATGCAGGGCCATATTTTCGATTTGGAGGTAATGAAAGAAATGGCCCATAGGTACAACAAGACCATAGCCCAAATTGTTTTGCGATGGGATTTGCAGAAAGGCGTGGTGACCATTCCAAAGTCGTCCAAAAAGGAACGGATCATCGCCAATGCGGACTTGTTCGATTTCGAGATCAGCGAGGCGGATATGAAAGCACTGAATGCCTTGGATAGGGGCAAGCGTTTTGGACCTGATCCGGACAACTTCGATTTTTAAACCTTAGGACATAAAAAGCGCCTTCAGCTCGGTGGCATCTGCAGGCTTCATTTTTCCGGCCAATACCAAACTCAACTGTTTTCTGCGAAGGGCTGCGGCATATCGCTCCTTTTCCAATTCTGTTTCCGGTTCCAATGGGGGCACCTCGGTGGGTTTTCCCGTATCATCTACGGCCACAAAGGTATAAATGGCCTCATTGGCCTTGGTGCGTTCCCCTGTAAAGCGATCTTCGATCCACACATCCAAGAAAATCTCCATGGAAGATGTAAATGCACGGGAAACGGAAGCTTCCACGGTGACTACACTGCCCAGTGGTACGGCACGGTTAAATGCTACGTGGTTTACCGAAGCAGTTACTGTGATGCGGCGGCTGTGACGTCTGGCCGCAATGCTGGCGGCACGGTCCATTCGCGCCAAAAGTTCCCCGCCAAACAGATTGTTCAAGGGGTTGGTTTCACTGGGCAGGACCAAATCGGTCATGATTGTACGTGATTCACTGGGAGTTTTAGCGCGCATACCTTTAATTTTTGCGCAAAGATATTCAAGTGGGAATAGGAAATAAAGAAAGCAGACCTATTTTTCCGAAAGCAACCACGCATCCCTCGAATCGGTAGCCTTTACCTTTTTCAAAAAGGCCAAGGCTTCCTTGGGGTCCTCAAAGCTATCATAGGCTACTTGGTGCAGGCCGTAGCGGTTCATGCCCAAATAGAAGGCATTGAAGCCTTTGTCCTTCAGTTGGGCCACTCGCTTTTCGGCATTTTGTTCTTCACGGAATGCACCGGCAATTACATGGTGCTTGCCCAATTGTTTTTTGGTCACTTCAATACTGATGGCAGGAAGTTCTAATGGTGCACTTTCAAAAAAGGTGGCTTCCTGGATCAATCGGGATACTTCTTTGTCCTT
Source organism: Flagellimonas beolgyonensis (assembly GCF_003992615.1). Classification (GTDB taxonomy): domain Bacteria; phylum Bacteroidota; class Bacteroidia; order Flavobacteriales; family Flavobacteriaceae; genus Flagellimonas; species Flagellimonas beolgyonensis. The sequence continues at coordinate 47,375 of NZ_RZMY01000017.1, read as the reverse complement.
TATTTCTTGCGCGGCCACTTCTTTTTCTTTCAAGTCATCGTAGGTGCGATACGAAGTTGCGGCCATGGAGACGGCCAAGAAGATAACAGCGGCATATTTTAACCAGGAGCGGAATGAAGCGGTCTCTCGCTGTTCAGGTGTGATAATGAACGGTATTTTTTCTTCAAGTTCCTGGATTTCCTCTTTCATTACTTCACGTTGTACTGGATTGGCCGTAAATGAGGACAACCCGAAGGATGAGGTAAGGAAATTTACTTTGTTCTCTGGTTGAAACTGAATCCGTTGGTCCTTTTGGGAGAGTTTGCCAATACCGAACAATTCGATGGATTCACCTTGGTTAAGCCGTTGTTTCCACATTTTGGCAACAGCCTCTACCTCCTGAAGCATTTCCTCGTACCCTAATTTTTTTTCCTTGGCAATATGGGAAACCAACAGGCCATCATTCTTGGAAAGTTGGGCATTAAAGGAAATGATCTTGGATGGGGGTACAAAAGTGTTTTTTGCGGCATCGATCACAGCTGAGGTAGTATGTGCCAAAAAGGCCCCGAAACCGGGTACCACGACACAATTGTACTCAAAAAGCAATTTTTCGATATAAGAATCAATCCGCATAGCCACAAATATTGTAAAAATTGGAAGAGTACAAAATATGCCGGATAACTTTTTATTAACATTTGAAAATCTGTATTTTGTGGACAACTTTGACTCCCAAATCAAATGACTGAACCTGAAATTATTGCGGCCCTGAGGCTGCAGGCCATTCCCAATATTGGCGATATCACTGCCAAAAAATTAATAGCCCATTGCGGTAGTCCAACGGCAGTTTTTGAGGACAAACAGCACCGACTTTTAAAAATTGATGGTATTGGAACCCAAACCTTGAAAGGGTTGCACGACCCCATTTATTTGGAAGACGCCAAAAGGGAATTTGAGTTTTTGTCCAAAGAACAAGTGCACATCTCCTATTTTAATGATGCCGATTATCCTTTTCGATTAAAACATTGCGTGGATGGCCCCATTTTGCTTTTCTCAAAGGGAAAGATGGATTTGTCGGGGCAAAAGATCATCAGTGTGGTGGGAACGCGCAACATTACCAATTATGGCAGTTCCTTCTGCATGGAGTTTATTGAGGAATTGGCCCCTTTGGACCCGGTCATTGTGAGTGGATTTGCCTATGGCGTGGATATTTCCATCCAAAAGGCGGCCATGGACAAGGGTTTGCAGACCATTGCTTGCTTGGCGCACGGCCTCAACCAAATCTATCCAAAGGCCCATAAAAAGTACCAGCGCAAGATGGAAGCCAACGGAGGGTTTGTTACCGAGTTTTGGAGTACGAGCAAACCGGACCGGGAGAACTTTTTAAAACGCAACCGAATCATTGCCGGGATGAGTGAGGCAACCATTGTAGTGGAGTCTGCCGAAAAAGGAGGGAGTTTGGTCACGGCCGAGTTGGCCAACGGTTACAACCGGGAAGTATTTGCGGTACCCGGCAGAACCACCGATAAACTGAGCAAGGGCTGCAACGATCTGATTAAACAACAAAAGGCACATCTGTTGACTTCGGCAGCGGAATTGGTCTACCTTTTGGGATGGGAATTGGAGGAAAAAAAGGTGCAACAACCCATTCAAAAACAACTGTTCGTCGACTTGGACCCAACAGAACAGTCTATCTACTCGTATTTGCAGTTGAACGGTAAACAATTGTTGGACACCGTTGCTTTGGCTTGTAACCTTCCTATTTTTAAAACATCATCCACTTTATTGTCCATGGAAATGAAGGGTGTAATCCGACCCTTGCCCGGTAAATTGTTCGAGGCGATTTAATACCCCAACTTCGTCCTTACCCGGCCTAGCACCTCATGGGCCACTTTGCGTGCTTTTTCGGCACCGATGGCCAAGGCTTCGTCCACTTCGTCCAAGTGGTTCATGTAGTAGTCGAATTTTTCTCGAGGTTCATTGAACTTTTCAACGATCACCTCGTAGAGAGCCTGTTTGGCATGTCCATAGCCATAATTGCCCGCCAAATAATTGGCGCTCATTTCCTCGATCTGTTCTTGTGATGCCAACAGTTTGTAAAGGGCAAACACATTATCGCTGGAAGGATCTTTGGGCTCTTCCATGGGGGTGCTGTCCGTTACGATGCCCATAATCTGTTTGCGCAATTTTTTATCCGGTTGAAAAATATCAATGAGGTTGCCACGGCTCTTGCTCATTTTTTCACCGTCTGTACCGGGTACGTACATGGTCTGTTCATGCACCTTGGCCTGAGGCAACACAAAGGTTTCCCCCATTTGATGATGGAAACGGGAAGCTACATCACGGGTCATTTCCAAATGTTGCAATTGGTCCTTGCCTACGGGAACGATATCTGCGTCGTATAACAAGATATCCGCAGCCATGAGCATCGGATAGGTAAAGATGCCAGCATTAACATCGTCCAACCGATCGGCCTTGTCCTTAAAGGAGTGGGCCAGCGTCAATCTTTGGTAAGGAAAAAAACAGGACAGGTACCAGGCCAATTCTGCGGTTTGTGGAATATCACTTTGCCTGTAGAATACGGTCTTTTCCACGTCTAGGCCAAAGGCCAACCATGCTGCGGCAATGGCGTAGGTGTTTTTACGCAATAGTTCACCATCCTTGATCTGGGTAAGGGAGTGCATATCCGCAATGAAAAGAAAGGAATCGTTTTTGGGATCTTGGGCCATTTCTATGGCAGGGATGATCGCTCCCAAAATATTTCCCAAATGGGGCACTCCAGTACTTTGTATTCCGGTCAGAATTCGGGCCATATCTCAATTTTGCCCGTAAAAGTACGTATACCCTAGGATTAAAAAAAGCGACATGGACAACTTGGAAAAATTGGCATCAATTCTTGGTCAATTCCAAAGATTTTTGAGGAAATGCCGTATTCATTTCCAAAAATTCTACTTTTGGCGCATGCTCGGACTGATCAAAAACTTGGGTCATGTTTTATATAGGATTTGGTTCTATGTGCTGGTAACGTTACCCATTCTTCTATTTTTTCCTTTTTTGTTGGCCCTCACGCTTTCCGAACACACCTATCCCCAATTTTTTTGGCTGGCAAGAAATTTTTGGGCACGCCCCATTTTATATGGCATGGGATGCATTCCCATCATCAAAAGGGAGCAACGCATGGTGAAGGGCAAGAGCTATATGCTGGTGGCCAACCATACCAGTATGCTCGATATTATGCTCATATTGGTGGTGAGCCGCAATCCTTTTGTCTTTGTTGGAAAAAAAGAATTGGTGAACATCCCCATTTTTGGCTTTTTCTACAAAAGGGTGTGCATTATGGTGGATCGTGACGATGTGCGAAGTCGCACTGGGGTATACCGCAGGGCACAAAGGCGTTTGGATCAGGGATTGAGCATCTGTATCTTTCCAGAAGGTGGTGTTCCGGAAGAACATGTGGTCCTGGACCAATTTAAGGACGGCGCTTTTAAAATGGCCATTGCGCACAAAATCCCGGTGGTTCCCATGACCTTTTACGACAACAAAAAACGCTTTTCATTTACTTTTCTGAGTGGTGGCCCCGGCAGGGTGCGGGTCAAGGTACATCCGTTTTTCGAAACAGGTATTTTGGCGACGGAGGATACTTCCACACTTCGGGAGGAAGTTAGGGAAGTTATTCTACAGGAACTAAGTTCAAATTAAATTTTGACTCGATCAGGCTTTGGTCAAATTGGGAAGGGTTAGAACAATTGTATCGATGGTTTTTCCATTATCGGAACTGGTCTTTACTTCATTTTTTATATCATAGCCCTTTACCATGTTCAGCAGTTCCAAATGGTCTTTCCATCTTAAAATACCTTCCCTGTATTCTGGGAGCACGTTGTTTTTTGAATTATTCTTTTGACAGGAAACGGCAACGGTCACAAATTCCGAAGCTGCCCTAAATGCTATGTTGAAGTATTGTCCTTGGTGTTGGTTGAACATGGCGTGTTCAATAATATTTTCAAAGAGGGTATGTATGACCAAAGTAGGGATGCTCGCCTCTTGAAGTTTATCGGAATTTTTCTCCAAAGAAATATCATAGGAAAAAGCATCATCATACCTTAATTTTTGCAATTTGAGATACCAGTGGAGCATGTCTATCTCGTTATATAGCGAAACCGTGTCCTTGCCCAATTGTTTCAAATAAAATCGGATGAGCCTGCTAAAAGTGGATAGGTATTCCAAGGCCATTGGCTTGTTTTCGGAAGTAACAAAATATTGGATGGCGTTCAACGAATTGAAGACAAAGTGAGGATTGAGTTGTGAATTGAGGGCTTTGAGCTTCAGTTCCAACATTTCCTCCCGGATCTTGAACAGTTTATCCTGTTTATCCAACAGGGCCTTATTGGCACGGACACTTTTTATTTTGATGGCGCAAATGGATGCTATTGCAGTGAGCATTTTTAAATGCCTGGCGGTAAAAAAGTCTTTTTCTGGATGCTCGCAATCAATAACTCCAAATAGTTCCTCTTCATATAAAATAGGGACGCAAATCTCGGACAGCCTGTTTTCGTCGTCCCGGATATATCGAACATCCTTGGAGGTATCGTTGATGATCTCCGGAATTCCCGAGACTGCCACTGCTCCGGTAATGCCACTGCCCAGCGGGATTTCCAAATGGTTGAACAAGATTTTATCCTTAGGGTTTTTGGGTCCGTGCGCAGCTTCTTGCACCAAAACCTTCCGTTTTTCATCAAGGACATAGATCACACAGTCCACAAAATCCAATTGTGATATGCAGTTCTTGGCTACGTCCCACAGGATGTCTTCCTCATTTTCTTTGCCCAATAGTGATTTGGAAAAATAAATAAGAATATCTTCAAATGATTCGTCTTTCACGGCATTTGAGGTTAGTGTTGGGGTCAATGTACTAAAAATTTATAAATGAATTACTTACAAAAAAAGTGCCCCTCACCGATAGGGGGCACTTAAGTGATTGTCTAAAGGGACAATCTTCCTAACCAACTTCTTTATATCTAAAACTTGAATCGAAGACCACTATATACGCCAATGGAATACGGCCGGAAACTACCTGCGGTATTCGTAAACGTGTTCAATTGATATTTGAATACGGGCTCTAAATTGATTTGGAACTTGGGGGCAATCTCGTAATTGAAGCCCATTCCAAAATTGGCACTGAAATTAAAATTGTTCACATTATTGGCTTCTCCCATTTCGGTGACCAGTTCGTTGGATTCAAGCAATACGGCATTGTCCACGAGAAACAAGGAACTGAAACCGCCGATGAGGTCCATTCCAAATTTTCTGTCCATAAGGGTATAATTCAGTTCCAGTGGTACTTCGATGTACCCCAGTTGCTGAACCATTTTTCCATCCAAGGCGGGGGTTTCGTTCACAGCAATTTCCTTGGCACTGGCAACGTCCGAATTGGAAGGCACCTTTTTGCTCTGCACCACTATGGTCTCTGAATTTTGGCTGTAATCGATGTTGGCAAACTTGTCGCTGGTAGAGGACCGAAGTGAAGATGAAAATACAACATCGTTCGTATCATAGCCAAAGTTGACCTTGTGCACCCCGGACCGCACCTTCAGTTTTTTGCCAATTTCATAGCCCAGTGTAAGACCATAACTCAAATTAAGATTGCCCGACTTGGAATTGGAAGCAAAGTCGGAGTGTATGGGTGAGCCATTTCCCGATGCGTTGTAATAAACTGGAGCAACGGAAGGCCCAACGGACCACTTGCCGGATGAATTTGCTGCCACGGCATCCCTTTCCATTTCTTGTTCCTTAATGGCATCATAGATGGATATTTTGCCTTCTTCTTGGTTTTCAACGACTGCATCGGTTTCTTTTTCAACCTCGCTTTCATTGCCAATGGCATTGGGTTTTTCCCTTGTTTCATCATGTAGTGCAATGGCCTCTTTTTCACGATCCATGATGGTTTTGATCACACCGGCTTCTTGATCTTGTGCATTGGACAACCCATTTTCATTGGCATTTTCTTCCTTCAAATTAGCCGAAGCCAAACTTTTATCAGAAGCAATTGCCAAAGCATCTTTTTTGTTGGAATTTGATTTTTGGCCCGAAGTTTCGGCAACAATTTTTCCGATATCTGATGAAGATACAATAGGCTGATTTTCCTTTTCCACCACATCTTTTCGGGTCGTTGTATTCGCCACACTTTCTTCAACAGGGCTGTTTACGATCGCGCTTGGTGTTTCGCCGTTTGTTTTATTTTCTTTGCTGGAAACATTCGGATCGGTCACTTCGGTATCGGAAATAATCTGCTCCGTTTCTGTAATTTGGTCTTCAAAAGGATTGAACACCATCAGTAATAAAAGCATTGCAGCGGCAATGCCTCCCAAGGGCCACCAGATAGGCAATACCCGTTTTCGTTGTTTTTTGTTGTCCAAAGAGGCTTCTATGGAATTCCAGACCTTTTCGTCCGGAACTTCCCTAAAGTCCTGAAAACGTTCCTTGAACAATTGCTCTAATTTCTTTTTCCCCATCGTTGGTCTCTTTTAAGCAATGTTTATTTTGGTTTTTTCGATTTTATCCCTCAAAATGGATTTGGCCCTGGCCAAATTTGATTTTGAGGTGCCAGTGGATGTCCCCAACATCTCACTGATTTCCTTGTGGCTATATCCATCCAATACGTACAAACAAAATGTGATTCTGTACTTATTGGGCAGTTCCTGGATATATCCCAATAATGTGGACAAACGGATATCGGTTTGGTCCGTTTCCACCTCTACTTCTTCTTCAATATTTTCAGAAATAACATTCAAGTATTGATCCTTTCTGTATTTCTGTAGCACCGTATTTATGGTGATCCGCTTCATCCAACCTTCAAACGACCCTTGAAAACTGTACTGATCGATTTTGTCAAAAATGGTCATAAAACTGTCGTGCAGATTATCCTCCGCCTCAGTTCTGTTCCTGGAATACTTGAGACACATACCGAAAAGAATACCGGAATATCTCCGGTATAGTTCGGCCTGCGCCTGCCGTTTTCCTTTTTTGCAATTATGTATCAGCTCTTCAAGATCCAAATGTTGGTCAATTTTGGCTTGTTTCCCTAATTAGTTGTTCTTTCAGTTACCGGGATTGCATACTCAATATAAGTGGGATTACCATTCGCATCTTCCCCGGTGTAAAATTTGAATGTGTATTGGCCCGTGTAAATTACGCTGAATTTCATTGTGGCCACAACTTCTTCCAAAGCTTGTGTGCAGGCCCTGTCCTCATCGGTTAGGACGGAACCAACAACCACAATTTCCCGTTCGGTCTCTGCGGTTTTAGCCACATCAAACCCTTCGAAGAAGGTACAGCCATTTGGTCTGATGTAAGTTACGTTAATATCATAAGTATTTCCATATACAAATGATTCGGGCACATCTGCCTCAACAACGGTAAGTGCCGTAAAGTAAAAGTTGGGGGAATCATCGTCCAGTTCACAAGAGCTGAACAATGCCAATGCCACAAATAGGAATACGGGCATCAATACTTTTTTCATAACAAATCCTTTTTATCCCTAGATGTGCAGTAATGGCAAGGGTTGCGTAGGATTTTAAATGTCAAAAGTTAATTATCCTAAAAGGAAGGATGTCGGAACTACGATTTAACAGCGGTAATGGCTTCCTTTATCTTGTTCTCCAATTCTTCGGAAAGCTCTGGATTGTCCATTAAAAGTGCTTTTACGGCATCCCTGCCCTGACCCAATTTGGTGTCCCCATAACTGAACCAAGAGCCACTTTTCTTAACAATCTCATAGGCTACGCCCAAATCCAGGATTTCCCCAATTTTGGAAATGCCTTCGCCATACATGATGTCAAACTCAGCAGTTTTGAAGGGTGGTGCCACCTTGTTCTTGACCACTTTTACCCGTGTCTTGTTTCCTTGGACCTCTCCATCGGTATCCTTGATCTGCGTTGAACGTCTTATGTCTAAACGGACAGAGGCATAAAATTTAAGGGCATTACCCCCGGTAGTGGTTTCGGGATTGCCGAACATAACACCGATTTTTTCCCGTAACTGGTTGATGAAGATTACGGTACATTTGGTCTTGCTGATGGTGGAAGTGAGCTTTCGCAATGCCTGGGACATCAATCGGGCATGGAGCCCCATTTTGGAATCCCCCATTTCTCCTTCAATTTCACTCTTTGGGGTCAATGCGGCAACGGAATCCACAATAACAATATCAATGGCACCCGAACGAATAAGGTTGTCGGTAATTTCCAGTGCCTGTTCCCCGTGATCGGGCTGGGAGATGATCAAGTTATCGATGTCCACACCCAACTTTTTGGCATAAAAACGATCAAAAGCATGTTCCGCATCGATAAAGGCAGCAATACCACCGGCTTTTTGTGCTTCGGCAATGGCATGAAGGGTTAGCGTGGTCTTACCTGAAGACTCAGGACCGTATATTTCGATGACCCTGCCTCTGGGGTAACCGCCAACACCCAATGCGATGTCCAGTCCCAGTGATCCAGAAGGAATCACCTCGACATTCTCCACAACACTGTCGCCCATTTTCATGACCGCTCCTTTGCCGTAGGTCTTGTCCAACTTATCCAGGGTTAACTTTAGCGCCTTTAATTTTGCTTCTTTTTCGTTGCTCATCTTTCCAAATTGTTAGAGGGCTAAAATACCATTTCTTTCCACATACGACAAAAGGGACGCAACCTTTTTAATAACAACACATCTTCTAAATACTAACTCATATCCATAGAGCTATTGAGCTCAGATTTACAGGGTGGGGAAAAGTTAGCTGTGAAAAAGATATACTATTGAGCAAGGGCCTTCCACGGGAAGGCTCTTTCATTTTTGGGACTTGTACCCACCAAATGGTTTTTCTAATTGGCCCAACCAATCTGCACAATTCCATTTTGATCCTCTCAAAGGTTGTAAATCGGGAAGATAGCATTTCACTACTGCAACAAATTGTACTATATTTACCATGTAAATTATTTATGAACCCTTTTTAAGGAATTGGTTGACACTTCCTTAAATCAAGATACTATATATGGCGTGTAGCAGTTGTTCAACCGGGAAGGATGGACAACCGCGTGGGTGCAAGAACAATGGTACTTGCGGCACTGATGGTTGTAACAAGCTAACGGTCTTTGATTGGCTTTCCAATATGTCGTTGCCCAACGGTCAAAAACCTTTTGATTGTGTTGAGGTACGTTTCAAGAACAGTAGAAAAGAATTTTTTAGGAACTCGGATAACCTGACCCTGTCCATTGGCGATGTTGTGGCCACCCAGGCCAAGTCAGGACACGATGTGGGCGTAGTCACGTTGACCGGGGAGTTGGTCCGTGTACAGATGAAGCGGAAAAAGGTTTCACCGGACGACAAAACACTTCCCAAAGTGTATCGAAAGGCGACCCAACGGGACATCGATATTTGGCAGAAATGCCGTGATCGTGAGGAGGAAATCAAAAAACGATCCCGCGAAATTGCCATTGCCCTGAAACTGGAAATGAAGCTGAGCGATGTGGAGTTTCAAGGGGATGGATCCAAGGCCACGTTTTATTACACGGCAGAGGATCGGGTCGATTTTAGGCAGTTGATCAAGGATATGGCCAGGGCCTTTGGAATCCGAATAGAAATGCGCCAAATCGGTTACCGACAAGAAGCCCAACGTTTGGGCGGTATAGGATCATGCGGTCGAGAACTGTGCTGCTCCACTTGGTTGACCGACTTTAGATCGGTAAGCACGGCATCGGCAAGGTACCAACAATTGGCACTTAACCCCCAAAAATTGGCTGGGCAATGTGGCAAGCTCAAATGTTGCCTCAACTACGAACTGGATGTGTACCTCGAAGCCCTCAAAGATTTCCCACCATCCGACAGTAAGCTACAGACCAAGAAAGGAATCGCATTCTGCCAAAAAGCCGATATTTTTAAAGAGACCTTGTGGTTTTCCTATAAAGACGAACCTGCCAATTGGCATGCATTGACCAAGGATCAAGTGCTGGAAATTTTGGAACTGAACAAGAAGAACCAAAAAATCGAAAGCCTGGAGGATTATGCAGCGGACAATGTGAGCGAAGAAAAAACAACCTTTGAGAATGTGGTAGGACAAGACAGCCTGACCAGGTTCGACAGGCCAAAAAAGAAGCAAAGAAGAAATAAGAAACGCAGAAAATCGAAACCCAAAGCATCCAATAATGCGAAATAAGATGTTGTTTGTTTGTATGGCCTCGGTCGTTTTGGCTTCCTGTAACGATAATTTGGTCTATTCCGATTTCAGACCGATAAAAAATGGAAAATGGCAGATGGACACGCCTGTCAATTTTGAGTTTTCCGAACTCGATTCCACGGCCAACTACAACATGTTCATCAACGTTAGAAATGATGAAACCTACCCGTTTAGCAATTTATTTTTGATTACTGAGTTTGAATATCCGGATGGCAACACCATAAAGGATACCCTCGAATACAAGATGGCCCAACCTACCGGGGAATGGCTCGGCAAAGGCGTGGGCAGTGTGAAGGAAAACAAACTTTGGTACAAGGAAAACATCGTTTTTTCCCAATCTGGCGTATATAAGGTGAATGTTTTCCATGCCATGCGGAAAAATGGTGAGGTGGATGGCCTCCATGAATTGGATGGAATAACCGATGTTGGACTGGAAATAGAAAAAGTACCCAAATAACAATGGCAAAGACCAGACAAAAAAAACAGCAGGACTTTTTTAAGTTCATAAAATGGTTTTGGATTCTATTCGCAGTGGGCATTCTGTCCGTTGTATTGATTTTTCAACTGGCCTCATGGGGCGTGTTCGGCGAGATGCCGACTTTTGAACGGTTGGAAAACCCGGAAACGAATTTGGCCACAGAATTCATCTCTTCCGATGGAGTAACCTTGGGAAAATTATATTTAAATGATAATCGGACACCTGTTGATTACAATGAGTTGCCCCAAAATTTAGTAGATGCCTTGGTTGCTACTGAAGACGCAAGGTTTTTTAAGCATTCAGGAATAGATGCACGTGGCACTTTAAGGGCTGTAGCTTTTTTGGGAACAAAAGGTGGTGCAAGTACAATCTCCCAACAACTTTCAAAATTGTTGTTTACAAAAAAGCCTTCAGGAGGTTTGGAAAGACTTGTTCAAAAGGTTAAAGAGTGGGTTATAGCTACTCGACTGGAAAGACAATACACAAAGGAGGAAATCATCGCAATGTATTTAAATCAATATGATTTTATCAACAATGCAGATGGTATTCGTTCCGCAGCACGTATTTATTTTGGGAAGGAACCTTCAGAACTGAGAACGGAAGAATCGGCAGTTTTGGTAGGGATGTTGAAAAACTCATCGTTGTTTAATCCCATACGCAGGGAAGAATTGGTGAAAAACAGGAGGAATACTGTCTTGGCCCAGATGGCCAAATATGGCTATATCACCGAATCGGAAAAAGATTCCCTTCAGCAGACCGAGATGAAGATCAATTTCAGTCCGGAATCGCATAGGGAAGGATTGGCTACTTATTTTAGGATGTATTTACAAGGTTGGCTGAACAATTGGGTTGAGGAGAATCCGAAACCCGATGGGGAAAAGTACAATATCTACTTGGACGGTCTTAAGGTGTATACTACTGTGGATTCCCGTATGCAGCGCAATGCCGAAGAGGCCGTGCAGGAACACATGAAAAATTTACAGGCCGAGTTCTTCCATCAAAACACGCCCAAACGAAATCCTACTACACCATTCTTGGACATCTCTAACGGTGCAATTGATACCATTATGGATCGTGCCATGCGGAATTCGGAAAGATGGCGCCACTATAAAAGGGAGGGATTGTCCGAAAAGGAAATTGAGGCCACCTTCCACGAAAAAACAGAAATGACCGTTTTCGATTGGAATACTGATTCTTATGAAAAGGATACAATTATGACTCCAATGGATTCCATTCGTTACTACAAGACATTTTTAAGAACGGCCATGATGTCCATGGAACCCCAAACAGGGCACGTAAAAGCTTGGGTAGGCGGTATCGATTACAAACATTTCCAATACGACCTGGTTAAACAAGGCTCTAGGCAGGCAGGGTCTCTGTTCAAGCCTTTTGTGTATGCTGCCGCCATAGATCAATTGCGCTATTCCCCATGTTTCACCCTACCAGATAACCTATATAGTATTGAAGCAGGAAAACATGGAAACATGGAGGCATGGAGGCCCAAAAATTCCGATGGAAAGTATTCGGGTGAAAATATGACTTTAAAAAGTGCTTTGGCCAATTCAGTGAATACCATCACTGCACAGCTTATAGATAGAGTAGGACCCGGTTCTGTGGTTTCATTGGCTAAAAACATGGGAATTACCAAAGATATCCTTGCTGTGCCATCCATTGCCTTGGGTACACCTGATGTGAGTGTTTACGAAATGGTTGGTGCATTTGGAACCTATGCCAACCAAGGGGTATATGTAAAACCTGTAATGGTTACCCGTATCGAGGATAAAAATGGAACCGCACTTTATGAATACACTCCGGAAACAAAGGATGTGTTGAGCAAAGAAGTTGCTTATGCCATGATCAACCTTTTGGAAGGGGTGACACAATATGGATCTGGAGCTCGACTAAGACATACAGGTGCAAAAGACCAAACCGTGTACAAAGAGATCATAACAGGATACCCCTACGAACTGAACAATCCTATCGCCGGTAAAACAGGAACCACCCAAAATCAAAGTGATGGTTGGTTCATGGGCATGGTACCCAACTTGGTGACCGGCGTGTGGGTCGGCGGAGAAGAGCGTTCCATACACTTTTCGAGTATAACTTATGGACAAGGAGCTGCTATGGCCTTGCCGATTTGGGCCCTGTACATGAAAAAGAATTATGCTAATCAAGAATTGGGTGTCTCAAAAGAAGAATTTGTGGCTCCTGAAGAAATGACAATCAATATTGACTGTTCCAAACAGCAAGAAGATGAAATAGACACCGAAGACGATTTGGACGATCTGGATTTCTAACCACGGCATTTATTGAACGATTTGCCCCAAGCATATGCCAATTTGCTTGGGGCTTTTTTATTTATATCGTAATTTCAGGCAATCAAAAATGAGAATTGAATGATCAAGAAAACAGTTGCCAATGTACAACAGGCGCTACAGGGCGTTGAGGATGGTATGACCTTTATGTTGGGCGGTTTTGGCCTTTGTGGTATTCCTGAAAATGCAATAGCCGAACTGGTGCGTTTGGGTATTAAGGATATTACGTGTATCTCCAACAATGCCGGTGTGGATGATTTTGGTTTGGGATTGTTGTTGCAAAAGCACCAGATCAAAAAAATGATATCGTCCTACGTGGGCGAAAACGATGAGTTCGAACGCCAAATGTTGAGTGGCGAGTTGGAGGTGGAACTCACTCCCCAAGGAACATTGGCAGAAAAATGCAGGGCGGCCCAAGCTGGATTCCCTGCATTCTATACCCCGGCAGGCTATGGAACCGAGGTGGCCGAAGGAAAGGAAACTCGGGAATTCGATGGTAAAATGTACGTTTTGGAGCCTGCATTTAAGGCCGATTTCTCGTTCGTAAAGGCCTGGAAAGGGGATGAGGCCGGCAACCTAATATTTAAGGGAACGGCCCGAAATTTTAACCCGTGTATGTGCGGCGCAGCCACCATTACCGTGGCCGAAGTGGAGGAACTGCTCCCAGCAGGAAGTCTTGACCCCAATGAGATTCACATCCCGGGCATTTTTGTGCAGCGCATTTTCCAAGGGGAGAAGTATGAGAAGCGAATCGAACAACGAACCGTTAGAACTAGAAACTAATGTTAGATAAAAACGGAATAGCAAAACGAATAGCCAAAGAAGTAAAGGATGGGTATTATGTGAACCTCGGCATCGGTATACCCACCTTGGTGGCCAATTTTGTACGGGACGATATCAGCGTGGAGTTCCAAAGTGAAAATGGGGTTTTAGGCATGGGTCCCTTCCCATTTGAAGGGGAGGAAGACCCAGATATCATCAATGCGGGCAAGCAGACCATCACCACCTTGCCTGGAGCTTCCTTTTTTGACTCTGCCATGAGTTTCTCCATGATACGGGGGAAGCATGTGGATTTGACCATTTTAGGGGCCATGGAAGTGGCCGAAAACGGGGATATCGCCAACTGGAAGATTCCTGGAAAAATGGTAAAGGGCATGGGGGGCGCTATGGATTTGGTCGCATCGGCAGAGAATATTATCGTGGCCATGATGCATACCAACCGGGCAGGCGAATCCAAGCTCTTAAAACGTTGTACCCTACCCTTGACCGGAGTGGGTTGTGTAAAGAAGATAGTGACCAATTTGGCCGTTCTGGAAGTAACCCCGGAAGGCTTCAAGCTATTGGAACGGGCCCCAGGAGTTTCCGTTGAGGAAATCGAAAAGGCAACGGAAGGAAATCTCATTGTGGAAGGTGAAATTCCAGAAATGCAGATTTAGCAAATAGTAACAGTTTTTTTACAACAAAAAGAATTGATTACACAACATTAGTTTTAAATTGCCGTTTATCGGATTTATATTTGGTTATATCGATTTTTTCACCCAAATTAACACCTAATCCAAATTAACCATGGCCCTAAAATCTAATAACACAATGGACGAGAACGTACAGGTTTACAGAAATGATTTTTTTACAGGATTCATGCTTTTGATCAAAAAGCTTTTTATGCTTTAAAACCATAGATCAATTCCCCCTGAAAAATTTGGAGCCAACACTTTGTTAGGCTCTTTTTTTTGCGATACATTTAACGGAAACAACCGTAATGTCGCTTACCCTGCGTGCATGCACCAATGCTGATCTACAAACCCTGGTGAACCTGTCCAGGGATACCTTTATCGACGCTTTCGAAAAGGACAATGACCCCGATGATTTTAAGGCGTACCTGAAAAAGGCTTTTGCCCCCAATCAATTGGACAAGGAACTCAATGATCCGGACACCTTCTTTTATTTTGTTTTCGATGACAACGATTTGGTCGGTTATTGTAAACTGAACGTGGGAGCTGCCCAAACCGATGTACATGAAAAGGAAGCTGTGGAACTGGAACGTATTTATGTGCTTGGCGAACATCAGGGCAAACAAATAGGTGCTTGGCTATTGCAAGAGGTCGTTTGTTTAGCAAAAAAATGGAACAAATCCTTTGTTTGGCTTGGCGTATGGGAGCATAACCCGAAAGCCATACGATTCTACCAAAGGCACGGATTCACCAAATTTGGCGAACACCCATACTATATCGGAAACGATAAACAGACCGATTGGTTGTTGCGATTAGACCTTCAATAGTCTCCCCAAGAACATAATGTCCCCTTCGGCCCGCAACTTGTACCCAATGGAGTTTTCATAAGCAGCGTGGATTAAGAGCGAAATGGCCATGGCATTCACCTTGGTCAAGCTATTGGTCCGGTAAATCACATCCCGGATGGTGGAAAAGCTAACTTCGCTTTGGATGGCAATGTTGGCCAAGTCGTTTTTGGAGGTGTTTCGCCTCAAGATTTCGGAAAGCCGCTCACTGATCGGCCTGCCAAAATCATCCTCGTTAAAAATAAGATCACTGTTGATGACCAGACCCAGATTTTTGATGGAACCCATATAAAATTCATTTAGGATTGAACAATAATTGGTTGGGGTCTAATCCTATTTTCTATATTTGGCCTGTAACCCAATTACAGAAAAGCGATGGATTCGCTGCAGCTAGTGCATATTGCGTAACAATATTACACAATATAGAAAATAAATGTATATAATTAAGCAGTTAAGGCGGAAAAAAAATATCAGCCAATCCGAATTGGGCAAAGAAATAGGTGTTAGCCTGCGTACCATACAGCTCTACGAAAGAAAGGACGCGAACATTCCCATTAAGAACTTGACCAAAATTGCCGAGTATTTTGGGCTTACCATTGCCGAAATGTACATGCATGAGGTAAACGATATGGGCGAGGCCTATACCAACAAACAGCCCTTTACCAAACATGGTAGCGTTTTTTATCCGTTGGAACATGGAAAGTATTTGGTGATGGCACCTTTGGTGTTGATGGAATGGCACAAAAAGTACTTGGCCAGTTTAAAGGATGAGAAGGTACAGAATCCGTTTCAGGGTGGATTTATTGTCGATTTTTTGGCTGATGAACCCCACAGGATTTTTGAAATTTCCGGGGATTCCATGAACGATGGCAGTTTGGAGACCATTCCCAACAAAGCCTTTGTGCTGGGATTGGAAATCAAAAAGGAACATTTGGCACGAGACAAAGAAACCCATTGGAACCAGTCCTATGTCTTGGTTTGTGCAGATCGGATTATCTGTAAGCAACTTACAGGGTACGATAAGGCTACCAAGTCATTACTTTGCCATAATTTGAACACTTCCCCAGAATACCAGGATTTTGAGCTGCCCTTGGGCGAGGTCCTTCAAGTGTTCAAGGTGGTCAAGAAGCAGCTTTAACGGCATCCAAATGGGCTAAAACGGTTGCCAGACAGGTCTCTAGGTTCTTTTTTACTTCTGTTTCCCAAAACCGAAACACGGTATAGCCTTTTTCTGCAAGGGCGTTATTCACTTCCACATCCCGTTGGATGTTGCGCTCAATTTTTGGAATCCAAAATTCACGGTTCGTTTTGATCTTGTGCTTGCGCTCCTCCCAATTGTAACCGTGCCAGAATTCCCCATCGATAAAAATAACGGTCTTGTACTTTTTAAGGGCAATATCGGGCTTGCCAATAAGTTTTTTGTAGTCGATCCGGTATCGGTAGCCCGCTTCCCATAATGCCTTTCTAAAAGCCAGTTCGGGCTTGGTGTTCTTACCACGGATCTTGCCCATGATCTTGGAACGTTCCGGGGTGGTATAAAAACCACCTTCCTCGTTAAAACGGGGTACCTTAATGCGATCTTCGGAATAGGGTTTGGACATATCCTTAAGATAACAAAAAACCCAAACTCCGATCGGAATTTGGGCTTTCTTAGTGGTATAAACGATTTTCTTATCCCTTCACTGAGGCAGACAAGTACTCTCGGTTCATTCTGGCGATGTTCGTCAACGAAATGCCTTTGGGACATTCCACTTCACAGGCACCGGTGTTGGTGCAGTTTCCAAAGCCTTCCAAATCCATTTGGCGGACCATGTTCTGTACGCGCTCCACAGCTTCCACTCGTCCTTGCGGCAACAAAGCAAACTGGGATACCTTGGCTGAGGTGAACAACATGGCACTGGCATTTTTACAAGCGGCCACACAAGCACCACAACCGATACAGGTGGCTGCATCCATGGCTTCGTCCGCAGCGTGCTTATTGATCGGGATACAGTTGGCATCTACCGTATTTCCGGAAGTGTTCACGGAAATATAGCCACCGGCCTGCTGAATGCGATCAAAAGCACTTCGGTCCACGATCAAATCCTTGATCACTGGAAAGGCGTTTGCCCTGAAGGGTTCAATAACAATGGTGTCTCCATCGTTGAATTTACGCATGTGCAATTGGCAAGTGGTCACCAATCTATCCGGACCGTGCGGCTCCCCATTGATCTGTAGCGAACAGGTTCCGCAGATCCCTTCCCTACAGTCATGGTCAAATTCCACAGGTTCTTCGCCTTTGGCGATCAAATCTTCATTTAGGATATCCAACATCTCCAGGAAAGACATGTCCCCTTCTACACCATCTAGGGTATAATCTACTATTTTACCTGGTGAGGATGCGTCTTTTTGACGCCATATTTTTAGATATAATTTCATAGCGTTTTATTTGTAGGATCGTGTCTTCAGTTCAATATTCTCATACACCAAATCCTCTTTGTGCAATTTGGCATCTTTGGGCTCGCCCACGTATTCCCAAGCGGCCACATATTTAAAGTTCTTGTCGTCACGCAGTGCCTCTCCTTCCTCGGTTTGGTATTCCTCACGGAAGTGACCTCCACAGGATTCATTTCGATGGAGTGCATCTTTCGCAAACAATTCACCAAGCTCCAAGAAGTCGGCGACCCTTCCGGCTTTTTCCAATTCCTGGTTTTTGGATTCGATGCTTCCTGTCACCTTTACGTTTTCCCAGAAATCTTTACGAAGCTCAGAAATTTCCTTGATGGCTTCTTCAAGACCTTTGGCATTACGGGCCATACCACATTTGTTCCACATGATCTTGCCCAGTTTTTTATGGTAGTAATCCACGGAGTGGATTCCGGAACCGGACATCAATTTTTCCATTCGTTCGCGAACCTGTTTTTCAGCTTCCTCAAACTCTTTGGAATCCGTAGGAATTTTACCGGTTCTAATATCGCTGGAAAGGTAATCGCCAATGGTGTAAGGCAATACAAAGTATCCATCGGCCAAACCTTGCATCAATGCAGAGGCACCCAATCGGTTGGCACCGTGATCACTGAAGTTGGCCTCTCCGGCAGCATAACAACCGGGGATGGTGGTCTGTAAGTTGTAATCTACCCAAAGTCCGCCCATGGTGTAGTGCACCGCAGGATAAATCTTCATTGGGGTTTTGTACGGGTTCTCGTCCACGATTTTTTCATACATCTGGAATAGGTTACCGTATTTTGCTTCGATGACCTCTTCACCCAATTTAATGATGGTGGCCTCATCCGGATTTTTAATACCAGAGGTCAGGGCCTTTTCCTTACCATATCGCTTGATGGCGGAAGCGAAATCCAAATACACGGCTTCGCCCGTCTTGTTCACGCCAAAACCGGCATCGCAACGCTCTTTGGCAGCCCTTGAAGCCACATCTCGGGGCACCAAGTTACCAAAAGCGGGATACCTTCTTTCCAAATAGTAATCGCGATCTTCCTCGGCAATTTGGGTAGGTTTTAATCTTCCCTCTCGGATGGCCACGGCATCTTCCATTTTCTTGGGCACCCAAATACGGCCATCGTTACGGAGCGATTCGGACATCAAGGTCAACTTGGATTGATGCTCTCCTGAAACCGGGATACAGGTTGGGTGAATTTGGGTAAAACATGGGTTGGCGAAAAAGGCACCTTTTCTGTGTGCTCTCCATGCAGCCATCACGTTGCTTCCCATGGCATTCGTGGAAAGGAAGAACACGTTACCGTAACCACCGGTGGCCAATACCACGGCGTGGGCACTGTGTCTTTCAATTTCACCGCTTACCAAGTCACGGGCTATGATTCCACGTGCCTTGCCATCCACCAAAACCAAATCCATCATTTCATGACGGGTGAAGGATTGGATTTTACCTCTATTGATTTGACGGTTCATGGCTGCGTAGGCGCCCAACAACAACTGTTGTCCGGTTTGTCCTTTCGCATAAAAGGTTCGGGAAACCAATACACCACCAAAGGAACGGTTGTCCAACATACCGCCATATTCACGGGCAAAAGGAACCCCTTGCGCCACGCACTGGTCGATGATGTTACCGGACACCTCGGCCAATCGGTAAACGTTGGCTTCGCGTGAGCGGTAGTCGCCCCCTTTTATGGTATCGTAGAACAAGCGATAGTTGCTGTCGCCATCGCCCTGATAGTTTTTGGCTGCGTTGATACCCCCTTGTGCAGCAATGGAGTGCGCCCTTCGGGGTGAATCTTGGTAGCAGAATGTTTTTACATTGTAACCCAATTCGGCCAGCGTTGCAGCAGCAGCGCCACCGGCCAATCCAGTACCCACGACAATGATGTCGATGTTCCTTTTGTTGGCAGGGTTAACAAGGTTGATGTCGTTTTTATGTTTGGTCCATTTGTCGGCCAATGGCCCAGATGGAATTTTTGAATCCAATATGCCCATAATTAATGTGTTATTGGGTTAAGATGATGGTAAATGGCTATAAAAGCAAATAGCAAGGGAACCACCACCGCAAATGTTTTGGCAATTCGTTTAATGTTCGGGGTATACTTGTTGTTAACACCCATGGATTGAAAGGAGGATGCGAATCCGTGCCATAGGTGCAGACTGAGCAACACAAAGGATACCACGTAGAGCACCGTTCTCCAGATGGGAGCAAACTTCTCCACCGTCTCATGATAGTAACGGGTTGGGTCTTCTGGATTGGCCTCCACATATTTGTAGGCCATTTCGTGTACCCAAAAATCATAAAAATGAAGTCCCAAGAACGCCAAGACCACTAAACCGGAATAGATCATGTTTCTGGAAACCCAAGGAGCGTTGGCACTCCCATTGTACTTCACATAACCAATGCTTCTGGCTTTTTTGTTCTGTATTTCCAAGACAAAGCCCATAACAAAATGGACGATTACACCAGCAATCAGGATGGGTTGCATCAGAAATTGAACCAATGGGTTGTAGCCCATAAAATGGGAGGCTTCGTTAAAAAAATCAGGGGAAATAACCGAAGCTAGATTGATGGTCACGTGCAGTAGCAAAAATGTGACCAAAAAAAGACCCGAAAGTGCCATCACGTATTTCCGGGCCAACGAAGATTTTATCAAACTCATTATAAGCTAGTTTTTCAACAAATTTACGGTACGGTCGAGTTATTAACAAACAATACTCAGGTTCGAACACCTTATTTAGAATCTTTATAAGGAAAAATTGGGTTTTAAACCAAAAAAACTCCCGAAGGAGTTTTGATTGTTGCCATAAGAACCCTTAATCAGTCCCATTCAAAAATGAAATTGCCGTATTGGATCGTTGAATCGGGATCAAAGCGCACCACATACCAAGCTCCTGAAATTTTTGCGTCGAATATGTCGTTTTCCATGACTCCTTCAAAATAGGAATGTTCGTCGGATTGGGGTATCTGCTGTGGATCTTCATCGCTGCAATAGGTACATAACCATAATTGAACAATGTTGTCCTCGATGGACCAAACCCCAACACCTTTCGAGTCTGGATTGTCGATTAGTTCTATTTCCAAGGTGCCATCGGCGTACAACTGCATTATGGAATTATATTCGACCACATCAGAATCGGGATTGTGGTTTCGGCCACCCACCCAAAAAGAATATTTCATTACACTGGTCACCGTTAGGCTGGTTTCCCAGGTTTGGGTGCCACTTTGTGCGATGACGGTTACTTTGTTTTCGCCTAAGGACAAATCTCTATCAATGGCAATGGAACCGGTGGTTTCATCGATTTTCAAACCTTGTACGGGAGTTTTTAAGGCAAAACTTCCAATTTCATTTGGCCAATTGATGGAAGGGGCGGGGATGGTTTCCTTTGCTCGAAAATCAACTTGAAATTGACTCATGCCATACCTAAAGGCCACATCGTTTGCATCATCCTTGCTACAGCAGACCAAGACAAGGGCGAAAAGCAGCAATACTATTTTAGATAATGAAAAGGAGTTTCTCATGGCAAATCAATTAAAGAAATCATCTGGTTTGCGCTTTCGTTATTGGGTCTCATAAGCAACATTGAAGCTAAAGATATGTTCCCCAACAGGTCGGTCGTAATAGATGGAGACTTCTAAGTTTTTGCCTATATAATTGTTGTCTTCCACCTTCACGATCTTTCCAATATTTTTTCCCATTGCAGCTGCAATGGCTGTTGCCCTGGAGTGGGCATCTTTCAGGGCATTGGTGTAAAGGGTTTGGTATTCACGCTGGTTGATGCCCAATAGGGCAATGGCATTCAAGCGTTGGAGCCCCAAGGATTTTATTTCCAAAAAGCCCCGCATTTTTTCGATGGATGTCGTGGTGTATTCGTACACGGCACCTTCTTTGTCATAGCCCATGGTTTCAAAGCCAAATTCAAAGGGGGTTTCCTTTATGTCTTCCCAGGCAATTCCCTTCGATTCCAAAGCCTTTTTAAAATGGGATTTTAAAGCTTCAAGGTCCATGCCGTCCGAAGCATAGCTCGAGAAGGCCGGGCTTAGCGATACGGTGGCTTTAAACGTAGGTGCGGGATCAACGTAAATGGCTTTGGCACTTACGGTGATGATGGTATTCTTCTCCTGACCTGTACCCAAAAGAGGCTGCAATGCGATAAAAATAATAAGCAACTTTTTCATAAAATGAGGATTGTATGTTATTCGGGAATTTTGAAATGAGCAATTAGCTCCTTATAGCTCATTTTGGAATAATCCAACGCGCTTTTTCCAGCGGCAGGATTCCCTCCGGGAATGATGATATATCTGTAATCATCATAAATGGGAATTTCTATATCGGAGCCATCAATGGAACTGATCCAGATGTAAATGTTCTGGTTCAGATCATTGATCTGGAAATCGTAATGCTGCATACGGAGGCCAAACAACGATTTTGGCAATGGTTGAATAATGGTGTATGCCTGGGTATACCGGCCATATACAGCAATGTAACCAGTTGCTTTTACTTCATCGGTCAATGCTTCTACATTTTCAATGGCAAAAGAGGCATTGACAGCTGCAATGGGTGAATCGAATCCGGATGGGATCCAATCGGAATAGATGACATTTGCCGTGCCGGTTTCCCCGGGTTCTCCCTGTGGGCCCGTAGGTCCCTGTTCCCCTTGTATACCTTGTGGGCCTGCAGGCCCTTGTTCGCCTTGCGGTCCGATCGCTCCATCCGCTCCATCATCTGGTGAGCAGGATAGGATTAGGGTTGCCAGCAAGGTGATTACAAAAATTGGTTTTTTCATCTCCTTTCTTTTTTATTATTGATAGTAGGGGGAACTTTGGTGGTAAGGGTTGACCTATTCGGGAATATTGAAGTGGTTGATGACCTCTTCATAGGTCATTTTTGAAAAGTCCAATTCTTGGCCCGACTTTCCTGAAGTGGAAACACCTCCTGGGATCAATACATAGCGATATTGCTGTAAAAATGCACCGTCGCCCACGCTTTCACCTTGTTCATTGCCCACAACGGAAATGATAATCTCTTCACTTTGGGCCCTGAAATAATAGGATTGTTGCCTGGCTGCTCCAAATACGATCGGCAGTTGGTAAACAATATTGCCGATTTCCGCATCTATTCGTCGCGCATAGACCAAGATGGTGCCAAAATTCAACATATCGGGATCGATTTCAGGCGCAGCTATGGAAAAGGATTCGGAGGTAGCAATAATGTTGTTGCCAAATTCGGTATTCACCCAATCCGAGTAAATCACGTTGGCCGTTCCGGGTTCGCCTTGCTCACCCTGTTCCCCTTGTGGTCCGGCAACACCTTGTTCCCCTTGTGGTCCTTGTGGTCCTTGTGGTCCAACAGCACCATCGGCTCCATCGTCCGGTGAACAGGAAATAGCCAAGGCCATAGACAAAACCATTGGCAAGAATACTTTAAATGATAATACGTTTGTTTTCATTTTTTTGTTTTTTGGGTTTCAATGGGCCAAATTAGGAGGATGGATACTGCGGTAATTTGCAATTGTGATTGGTAGTAGAATCAGTTTCGTCAGAAACCAATAATAATGTGCGGATCGATGAACGGAGATGTCCAATGTGTGAAAAGCCATCCATACGCAATAAATGCCGTACATACACCAATTGGTACCATACATCACGATGAAGGAAAGTGAACGGGGTTCAATCTTTAATTTGGAGAAAAAGAAGCACTAGATTATGAGGGCAATTATTGTGGACGATGAGGTTGCGGCCATAAACAGTTTATCGTGGGAATTGCGAAAATACCCGGATTTCATTTCTTTGATTGAGACATTTACCTCTCCCAAAGAAGCCATTTCGGGAATCAATTACCTTAAACCGGATTGTGTTTTTTTGGATATTGAGATGCCCGAAATGAGTGGTTTTTCACTTCTGGACAAGCTGGAATATCGCAATTTTGCCATAGTGATCACCACGGCCTACAACCAATATGCCATACAGGCCATTAAGGAAAGTGCAGTGGATTATTTATTGAAACCGGTGGATCAGGACGATATTGCCGGGGTCGTTCAAAAATTGAAAAAGTTGAACGGTTCACAAAACTTCCAACTACAGTTTGAACAGACGTTTGAGGCGCTTTCCAAGGCAAGTGCGCCACAAGTGGTTCAGATTCCGGTAAGTGGCAAAATTCTCTTCCTGCGTGTTGATGAAATTGTGTATTGTGAGTCGGACGGCAACTATTCCAAGGTCTTTTTGCAGTCGGGGGAACAATTGTTGGTTTCCAAAAAGTTGAAAGAGCTGGAGGACATGTTGCCCAACAGGGTCTTTTTTAGGATACACAACTCCTACATTGTACACTTGCTCAAGGTAAACGAGTACCTTCGGTCGGAAGGATATCTGGTTTTGTCCAACAATAAAAAGATACCGATTTCCCGAACCAAAAAGGATGCATTTTTAAATCGTATGGGCCAATAGCAAATGGGAGACACGTTGATCGATTTCCTCAAAGAAAGCAACCAAAATGGATTTGGTTTTTTTGTGGTGTCCGTGCTTTTCTACCTTTTTGTTTTCTTTCTGATCCAGTTCTTTCAGCACAAAAAACGATTTTATCTTTTTTACAGCCTCTATGCCCTCATGAACGGCATTACCCTGCTCAAGTATATCGATGGGGTCTTTTTTTCTGATTTTTTTCATACCCATGCCGGAAGGGTTTTTGTGGGATGGGTACACTATCCCACCCAATTGTTGGCCTCCATGCTGTTCAGTTTTTTTATTCTCGACATCATGAAGCTTAAGGAAAGCCACCCCAGGTTTGTAAAGTGGACATACAGGGCCTATTTTGGGGTGGGCTCCATATATTTACTCCTATGGGCCGTGCAATTGAACAATCCCAGATCGTATTTGATCGATTATTTTCACGGGTTCTTCTTCTTGCCCATGAGCCTGGTTGTTTTTGTTTGGGGTTTTTACTTGGTACTGCTGCAAAAACGAATGATCAAGTGGTACATTTTGTCCGGTATGTCGGCCCTTTTTGTTTCTTATTTGATCATCACCCTGTTCTCTTTTGAAAAGACCAGGGCCAACTCGGAGACCCTTTACATTTTTTACCTGGGCGTACTTGTGGAGAGCCTGCTGTTTGCATTGGCCATTGGCCTGGAACAGAAAATGGTATACAAGGAAAAAGCGGATGTGCAAAAAAAATACATCGATCAACTGGAAGAGAACCAAGTGATCAAGGAAAGCATCAACCGGACCTTGTCTGACGAGTTGTTGCAGACCAAGGCCGAGATCGAAGGGCTGAGCTCGGAAGCGCAAAAGGAACGCACGGAAAAACTGACCATGAAAATGGAGAACAAGTTTGCCCAGCTTCGGTTGGACGCACTCCGGAGCCAAATGAACCCCCACTTTATTTTTAATGCGCTGAATTCCATAAAATCCTATTTGATAGAGAACAATCAGGAAAAGGCCATTTATTATTTGGGGAGGTTTTCCAAACTGATCCGCGGCATTTTGGAAAGTTCCCGCCGTGATCTGGTTACCTTGGAAGAAGAAATGAACATCATTCAAATGTATGTGGAAATTGAAAGTGACCGATTTAAGAACAACATTGTTTATGAGACCCAAATAGAAAAGGACCTTTCAATAGATCATATTTTGATTCCATCTTTATTGCTACAGCCTTTTGTTGAAAATTCAATTTGGCATGGACTCACCACCAAAAAAGGACAAAAAAGATTGCAGATAACGGTTAATTCCCTTGAAGGATCGGCAGCATACCTGCAAATTTGTATTGAAGACAATGGTGTAGGGCGCAAAGCCTCTCAACTGCGAAACCATGAAAACCCCTTTAAGAGCAAATCGCTGGGATTGTCCATTATTCAGGATAGGTTGGAATTTTTCACCAAAAAATATTCTGGTGATTTTAAGTTCGATGTGGTTGATCTTATGGATGACAAAACCGGTGCGGCCTTGGGCACAAAGGTGGTGTTGACCATGCCCATTCTGATCATGGATGGCCATTCGGCCTAAAATAAAATTCCTGAAAAAGTCCTATAATCCAAAGATTTATACGAATTTGAAAGGGAAATTATGCCCAAAAATGGATATCGCGATCCTCTCAACAGGAGCCAATGTTTATTCCACAAAAAGAATTGCCGATGAAGTAGCGTTGGCCGGACATTATGTGGATCTGATCGACCATACCAAATGCTCGGTGAAGCTGGGCGCTGAAAAACCACAGATTTATTTTGGAGCGGATAATATTACAGAAGATTTCGACGCAATCATTCCAAGAATAGGCACCACGGTTACCCGCCATGGGGCAGCCATCGTAAAACAATTTGAATTGAACCATGTGTTCAGTACGGCCAGGTCTTCGGGTATTTTACAAGCTAGGAACAAGGTGACCACGCTTCAGATCATGGCCAAAAAGGGAATCCCAGTGCCGGAAACCGTTTTTTCCATCAACCCGGACAATGTAGAAGAGCAAATCGAGTTATTGGGCGGTCCACCGGTGATCATCAAGCTTCAGGAAGGCACGCAAGGTAAAGGAGTAATGTTGGCAGAGAGTAAAAAGTCGGCCAAATCTATTATTGATACACTTTACAATATGAATACCAGCATTTTGCTCCAACAGTATATAGCGGAAGCCAATGGAGAAGACCTCCGGGTGATAGTGGTTGGGAACAAAATTGTGGCCAGCATGAAACGGACCAGTGGGTTGGACGACTTCAGATCAAATGTGCACAGAGGGGGCAATATTGAACCGGTTCAATTAACGCCCAAAGAAAAGTTCATTGCTCTGAATGCGACAAAACACCTTGGACTTGGCATTGCAGGGGTGGATATGATCCGTTCCAATAATGGGCCTTTGCTCATAGAAGTGAACGCCTCACCCGGCTTAAAGGGGATTGAAACCGCAACCGGCATCAATGTGGCCAAACATATGGTGCAGTATGTGGAGCGGAATGCGTTTCGAAAATAAAGATATTTGTTGGCATACCGTTCAGGAACGAATTCTAGAGAGGTTGTTTGGAAATGGGTGCCATACCATTGCCAACCTGTGCCAAACTCCAATTTATGGCACTTTGTAAATCTGGAAATTGTCTGATCTTATTTCGGAAAAACATTTTTTCCAAGACCAAACTGGTCAAACCGCTTTTATTATAAGCGACAACGGAATAGTACTTTAATTTGTGCCTGTTTTTATAAAATTTGAGCCAATCCGTGGGGACAACCGAATAATCGTTGATGCGATTACTGATGTAGGCAACGGGCTTTCCTTTCCCAAGCACTTCATAAACGCATGCGATTACCCTTTCTGCGGCAGTCCAATCAAAAGTGGCCCCCTCGTTCATTTCGGAGATGACCAAACCATCAAAAAAATAAAAAGTACCGAACTCATATTCCCTAATTTCCTTGATATTTCTAAAAAAATCCAAATCCCGTACCCTTTGCATAGTGTTCCATTTTCATTTGGAACAAATGTAGTTTTCAACAAAGGTTGGATTCTAGGCTCTTTTATGGATGCCACCATGAAATTGGTAAAAAAGGGTTTTCAATTGATACGCTGAGGGCCAAGATTTTTGCGCATCCAGGATTGTGATTACTATTCCTACAACAATCAAAATAAACCCTGATTTTTAATCCGTTATAATGGATTGGGAGGACTATTTTTCCATATTTTTCAGTTGTATTCCCAGTGCCTTGGTAGAGAGTTGTACCTCCAAAAAGGAAAGAATGAGGGAAACCATCAACAACACCAAGCTGATGCCAAAACAGAGATTGGCCCAACCCGACATTTCCACATAGATCAAGAACATGGTAACGGCTGCCAGTAAAAAACTGACAATGGCCGAGGCTTGCATGTTTTTGATAATGCCCAATCGGTTTCGCAAATAATGGATCTGTTGCCGTAAGGGTTGTGCCGAAGTTTCTTCAAACTGTTTGTGCAATTGCCTGATCAGGGCCGCAATGGCCAAATAACGTGCATTATAGGCCAACATGGTCAAGGAAATGGCCGGAAAAAGCAAGGCAGGAATACTCAGGGTCAGTTGCATGGTACCGTTTTATTAGGGAAGGTAATCATTTGTGATCGGTATGGCAATTAACTACATTTGGAGAAATCAAAACTTTTGTATGAAATACTTCCCCATAGACAGCAATTTGTTTGTTAAGAACCGCAAAAAGTTCATGGCCGAAATGAAGCCAAAAAGCATTGCGATCTTCAATTCCAATGATATTTATCCCATTAGCGCGGACAGTACCATGCCCTTTGAACAGGCAAGGGACATTTTCTATTTGAGCGGCGCCGATCAGGAGGAAACCATTTTATTGTTGTTTCCGGATTCGATGGACAAAAAGCACAGGGAAGTGCTCTTTGTTCGGGAAACCAACGACCATATTGCCGTTTGGGAAGGGGAAAAACTCACCAAGGAACAGGCCACCGCAGTTTCGGGCATAGAGACCATTTATTGGCTCACCGATTTTGACAAGGTGTTTTTTGACCTGATGACCGAGGCGGACACCATCTACTTCAACACTAACGAGCATTACCGACAAGCGGTGGAAACCCAGACCCGGGAAGATCGTTTTATTGAAAAATGCAAAAAAGAATATCCAGCCCACCAATGGGCCAAGAGCAATCCCATACTCCAAAAAATACGAGGGGTAAAAGAGCCGGAGGAAATAGCTCTGATGCAAACGGCCTGCGATATCACCGAAAAGGGGTTCCGTCGCATCTTGGAATTTGTAAAACCAGGGGTTTGGGAATACGAGATCGAGGCCGAATACCTTCATGAATTTGTCCGTAACCGCTCCAAAGGATTTGCCTATACCCCGATTATTGCCTCGGGCGCCAACGCCAATGTGCTCCATTATGTGGTGAACAACCAACAGGTGAAAGATGGCGACATGATCTTGATGGACCTAGCTGCCGAATACGCCAACTATTCCAGCGACATGACCCGGACCATTCCTGCCAACGGAAGGTTTACCGATAGGCAAAAACAGGTATACAATGCAGTTTTAAGAGTGAAGGACGAAGCCACCAAAATGTTGGTGCCTGGCACCCTTTGGGCCGAATACCACAAAGAAGTCGGTAAGATCATGACCTCCGAATTGCTTGGTTTGGGATTGTTGGACACAGCGGACGTGCAGAACGAAAACCCGGATTGGCCTGCCTACAAAAAATACTTCATGCACGGTACCAGCCATCATATTGGTCTGGACACCCACGATTATGGCGAATTGAAGACCCCGATGAAGGCGAATATGGTCTTCACGGTGGAACCTGGGATCTATATTCCCAAAGAAGGCCTGGGTATCCGAATTGAGGACGATGTGGTGATCCAGGAGAAAGGAGAGCCCTTTAATTTGATGCGCAACATTCCCATAACCGTGGAAGAGATCGAAGAGTTGATGAACAAATAAATAGGTATGTCCTTTCTGTTTTCCATGATGTTATTACAGGAATCCGACATCGAAAAAAAGATGGCGGAAGCACCAGACGATTGGTATGAAATTGGCGTGGTAATAGGCAGTTATTTGCCGTTTGTGGTTTTGGCCGGCATTGCCTACGCAATTTACTACTACCAGAAAAAGCGTAGACAAAACGATTAGTTCAAGTCTTTATATTTCACTGTGCTGTAACCTTTATCAAGTTAATGTCGTCCAACCTTACCAATCAAAAAACGGAAGGAAGAATGCATTTTACAACTTGGAGCAGAAAACTGTTCATTGCCATCACTTTAATTTTTATCGGGGTTATTTCTCAAGTACAATCCCAAACCCTGGCACATCAAATAGGCCAAATCTTGCAGGCCAAGTTCTCAACCAATGGCCCGGGAGCGGTGTTTATGGCTACCAAGGGAGGGTCGGTTGTTTACGAAAAAGCTTTTGGCATGGCCAATCTGGAATTGGATGTGCCCATGCAAACGGATAACGTGTTCGAGATCGGTTCCATGACCAAACAGTTTACCGCAGTGGCCATTCTCATGCTTATGGAAGAAGGAAAATTGAAACTTGAAGATGATATTACCAAATACATACCCGATTATCCAACCCAAGGCCACACCATTACGATCCATCACTTGCTAACCCATACTTCGGGTATTAAAAGTTTCACTAGCGTTAAAGGATTGAATGCCATCGCCAAACAGGATATGGAGCCTCTCGAAATGATTGATTTTTTCAAAAACGAACCTATGGATTTTGCCCCTGGGGAAGCTTTCAAATACAACAATTCTGGCTACGTGATCTTGGGCCATATCATCGAAAAAGCTTCTGGATTGAGCTATGCTGATTTTGTGGAACAGCGGATTTTTAAAAAGTTGGGCATGTCATCTTCAAGGTATGCCACACATACCACGGTAGTGCCCAAAAGGGCTTCAGGGTACCACAATAAGGACAGGTATGTGAACAAGCGGCACATCAGCTTTTCCATTCCCTATGCCTCTGGCTCGCTCATGTCCACCGTAGAGGATTTGTTTAAATGGCAAGAAGCCATCAAGGACAATGTGTTGCTCAGCAAAGAAACCACGCAACTGGCGTTTACCAATTACACATTGAACAATGGTGACCCCATCAATTATGGGTACGGATGGCACATCAAACAATTGGACGGTGCCAAGAGCTATGAACACGGAGGCTCTATTTTTGGTTTCAAATCGATGGGGGTGTACCTGCCTGAAGCCGATATTTATGTTGTAGGGCTCAGCAATTGCGATTGTAATTCACCCACCCAAATTACGCGGGACATTGCCGCATTGGTTTTGTCACAAGCACATTCCGATTGATTTTGGAGTGGTAATAATAGGACTACCGTTTGGAAATCTTATTGCCCGAAATGTGACGCTGCCGACTACATTTAAAACGGTCAACTTCTTGGTCACGCAATTTTGCATGTTTGGTTTTTCGGCCCTGCACCCGTTGTCGCCACATTCTAAAACTGGAAGGTTTCATTTCGCGGCGCATCAAGGCAATGGTCTCTTGTTCCGATAGACCAAATTGAAACGTAATGGCATCAAAAGGGGTTCGGTCTTCCCACGCCATTTCTATGATACGGTCTACTTCCCGTTCGGTTAATTCTTTCATAGCATCACAAAAATACTTCCTGAAGGTTAAATTTAAAAGCGGAGTTCTGGCAGTCCGCATCGAAATAGCGAACAATGTCTTAACTTTAGTCTCTTCGAAAAATCTATTTGAAATATAACATTAAATGAAAACCTTCACTTTCAACCCCATTATTTTCATGGCCCTATTTTTAGCTGCTCTGACAACCAATGTAAACCTGAATGCCCAAGAAAGCTTCACAGTGACTCTGGTGCCATCGGAACATGGCACGTATTCGGTTTCACCTTCAATTCCTGAAGATGGTAAAGTTGCCGCAGGCACTGAGTTAACAATCACAGCCTCACCGGATTCAGGGTATGCCCTCGATGCCATTTACTACACCTACAAAGGAGGCATGTGGGGGACAACCAGCGTGGAAAGTTTTGAGCCGACCATGAAAATTACGGTGGACAAAGATATGTGGGTTGGTGCAGTTTTTATTGAAGACACCTTGGTTGAAAATCTGAAGGTCACCCATGATGTGGTGTATGCCCAACCTGGTGTTAAACCGTTAAAGTATGATGTGTTCGCACCCAAGAACGCCAAGAATTTACCAGCTGTGGTGATCATTCACGGTGGGGGATGGTCCTCCAATAACGAAGACATTATGCGGGGCCTGGCCCGCGAATTGGCCAAGGACAATCAATATGTGGTGTTCAGCATCGATTACCGTTGGGTGAACAAATTGGATGGAGACGAAACACCCAATTACATGCACAATTTGATCGAGGATGTATTCGGAGCCATTGCGCATATTCAGGAACATGCATCGGAATATGGAATCGATCCAACCAAAATTGGCGTCACGGGAGATAGTGCTGGGGGGCATTTATCAGCCTCTGCCGCACTGCTCAGTACCATGATCGGCGATGGAGGTTTTGGTAAAACCGAAGGGGTATACGAGTACATGCCCACGTACATGCCAAAGGCGAAATCCGTTGATCAGGTGAAAAGCGAAATCACCCAAGCCATTCAAGCCGCGGCTCCCAGTTATGGTCCTTTCGATGCCAAGGATTTTAAGAATTTCATTTCACAGAGCGATCAAGGCTATCTGGTAGCTGTTTCGCCTTCCCACCATGTTCCAAATGTCGCAGATCGGGCCGTTCCACAATTTATTGTTCGGGGTACCGAGGACATGTTGATCAAGGATGAAACCGTTCGACCGTTTATCGATAAGATGAAAGAACAAGGACAAACTGTTGAATACTGGGAAGTGGATGGTGCCGGCCATGCCTTTTTCGACTGGAAACCCGATGCCCAGACCAGGGCCGCTTTTGAAAAGTTCGGGGTGCCTTACGCGGCCAAGATGAAGGCCTTTTTTGACACTGTGTTTTATTGATTAAAAATTTTGTTGGTTATGGAGGATAGAAAAGCCCATTGGGAAAATGTGTACAACACCAAATCGCCCGAAGAGGTAAGCTGGACACAGAAAAGACCAGAGGTTTCATTGGAATTTTTGGATTCTTTTGAGTTGCCACATACTTCAAGTATTATTGATGTAGGAGGTGGCGACAGTCTGCTGGTCGATTTTTTATTGGATGAAGGTTTTGAGGACATCACTGTGTTGGACATATCCGCCAAAGCCATTGAAAAGGCAAAAAAGAGATTGGGGGATAGGGCCAAAAATGTGAAGTGGGTGGTGAGCGACATTGTCGATTTTAAACCGGAACGCAATTATGATGTATGGCACGACCGTGCCGCTTTTCATTTTTTAACCGAACCCGATCAGGTAAAAAACTATGTCGATATCGTAAACAAGTGTGTTAATAGTTATTTGGTGATCGGCACCTTTTCTTTGGATGGCCCCAAAAAATGCAGCGGATTGGACATTACCCAATACAGTCCGGAAAGTATGGGAAGCACCTTCACTGGCTTCAATACATTAAACTGCAGGACCCACGATCACATCACACCGTTCGGGACCACGCAGAATTTTATTTTTTGCAGTTTTAGAAAGGCTATTTGATCAAAAGGCATTGACCCTTCCTTTGCCAATATGGTAGAAGTTAAGGGCCACAAACACCATAAAAGCGGGAAGTACCCATCCCATTTGATATTGATGGAAAGGAATCCAATCGACATAGGGTGCGATTTTGTCTCCAAATCCAATACTTCCCAAAAAATCTGGAATACTGAACAGGATGGTCGTGAACACCACGCCACGGAAGGTGAATAGCGAAGTATATTTTTCAGGCAGCACGTTCAATAAGATCAAGATGATGGTAATGGGGTAAATGAACATCAGTGCTGGCAATGCCACGGCAATAATATAGCCCACATTAAACTGTCCGACCAAAACACCCAACAAACAACCCAACAAGGCTGTGATTTTATAGGCCATATCCGAACCCTTGAACTGGCCCTTTATAAAATCCGCAGTGCCCGTAACAATCCCAACAGCGGTGGTAAAACAGGCCAAACTAACCAAGATGCTGAGCATCAAATTGGCCGTACCCCCCAAGGTGCCTTGACTGATGTTTCGAAGCAATGCCGTTCGGGTAATGCCATGGTCAAACGAAGCGCTGAACAAAGCTCCTGTCAGAATCAGTCCTGCATAGACCAAAAATAGACCCGTTCCTGCCCAAATTCCGGCTCGGGTAATCAGTTGGCGTTTTTCCACATAATCCGAAGAAGTTTCCTTCAGGTTGATGGAAATAATGATCACCGCCCCAACCACAACGGCTCCGATGGCATCAAAGGTTTGGTAACCTTCCAAAATGCCATTACTGAATGGGGCTGTAATAGTGGATGCAGATAAGTCAAAATCCATTTTGAAAACAGCCGCACCAATGATCAAAAGAAGAAGAATAAGAATAGCGGGTGTCAACAATTTCCCCAGAAGGTCCAGTATTTTGGAACGGTTGATAACAAATACAAACACCAAAACAAAATAGACAAAGCTTGTAAGCAAATAGGAGGAATCCCATAGCGGTTGAATGGCCATTTCGTGCGTCACGGAAGCTGTTCTGGGCGAGGGCAAAGCTATGGCGATGGCATAAACAATAAAACAATATACCGTACTGAAAAGGGGTGATACCTTTTTGGCAAAATCGAACATGGTTCCCTGTAATTTGGCATGGGCCAAAATGCCCAATAGGGGAACCAAGACCCCAGAAACACAAAAGCCCAAAGCGACCAACCACCACATGTTTCCCGATTTGAATCCCAGTAAAGGAGGTAGGATAAGGTTACCGGCTCCAAAAAAGAGGGAAAAAAGGGCGAAAGCGGTAATTGTTAACGATTTTTTGTTCATAGGGTGTTGATAATTTCTTTTCGAATTGGTATATTTCAAAACTGTAATTCAACGAGTTTTTTTGCGTTTATAACGAAAAAGAAGCATTTCATCGAAAAAATAATTTTAAGTGGATGCGCGCAAAATAAAAAGTTATCAACAAGCGTTCGTATAGAAATGTCTAACTAAACAATAACGATATAACAAAAAATTACCATTAACAAGTTACAGCATTTTTCGATTCCCCAAATCGCTTCCAATGCTTTTCCAAACACCGCCCCAGCTTATGAAAACTTCTACCCATCACCATGGTAACAAATTCTCCGCTTTTTTCTGCAACTTGTTCGGTCACCATTATGTGGTTTCCAAAAAAGTGACCCAACACATCAAGGAATACAAATGTATCCATTGCCAAAAAGAAGTCACCACGGATGTTAGCGGCAAACTTTCGGCCCTAACCCCCCAAATGCAAGAAATCAACAGTACATTGGAAGAAATGTACCAAAAAAGAAAAAGTAGGGTAGTGCACCAAGTGGCATAGCCCTTTTTTTGGTTTTAAGAGGCCCAAATCTTATCCCGGAAACTTAAGTAATTGCCTGCTGCTAATGGTTACGTGCCCCAAGACCATGAGTAGGGATGCCCTTGATTTTCGGGATTTTTTTATGCTTTGAAGGAGTTCCAGCCTTGGGCAGTTATAGGTATTTTGGTATTGGCACGGGTTATTAAATGAACGCCTTCACTTTTTTCCGTCATATGGCCGATAACCGTCAAATTGGGGTTGCCTTTTATTTTTGGAAAATCTGCCTGATCGATGGTAAACAACAGTTCATAATCTTCACCTCCACTTAAGGCCACCATGGTACTGTCCATTTGAAATTCCTCGCAGGTCGAGATTACCGTAGGGTCCAATGGAATTTTATCTTCAAAGAGGTTACAACCCACATCACTTCGTTTGCACAAATGCATAATTTCAGAAGAAAGTCCATCACTGATGTCTATCATGGAGGTAGGCTTCACCTCCACTTTTTGCAATAATTCGACAATGTCCTTTCTCGATTCTGGCTTTAATTGACGTTCCACGATATAGGAGTAGGGTGAAAGGTCGGGCTGGTTATTGGGATTTACCTTGAAAACTTCCTTTTCCCGTTCCAAAACCTGCAATCCCAAATATGCACCACCCACGTCACCGGAAACCACTAAAAGATCATTGGGCTTTGCCCCTTTTCGGTAAACGATATCCTTTGCATCGGCCATGCCAATGGAGGTAACACTGATGATCATGCCCTTGTTGGATGAGGTGGTATCGCCCCCAACCAAATCCACGTGGTACAGTTTGCACGCCAAGGCCACCCCTTCATAAAATTCTTCCAGGGCTTCCAAAGGAAAACGGTTGGAAACAGCCAAGGACAAGGTCACTTGTGTGGCTATGGCGTTCATGGCATAAATATCCGATAGATTGACCATGATGGATTTATACCCCAAATGTTTGAGCGGCATGTAGGAAAGGTCGAAGTGGACACCTTCCACCAGCATATCGGTAGAGACAACAGTCCGTTGGCCCTTAAAGTCCATAACAGCGGCATCGTCGCCTACACCAAGCAGGGAGGACGGTTGTTTCAACTCAAAATTTTTGGTAAGGTGGTCAATAAGGCCAAATTCGCCCAATTGTTCCAATGCAGTGCGTTGTGGATTCTTGTCTTCTAGCATTTTGCAAAAGTAAAGAGGATAATATTAAATTGTATCTTTAAAAGAAACATAAAATTGCTGTGATATGTTGAAGAAAGGAATCTGTGCCATTTTCGTGCTTACGCTTTTTTGGGCCTGTTCAAAAGAAAGCAGTGATCCGGGAAATAATCCCATAGTGCAAAACCCCGGCAATCAAGGTGGCGACACTGGAGGCGGAACAGGGGGAGGAGGCTCCCCAGATATGGGCTCGGGAGAAATCACACACGGGTCGTCAACCTGTATTGGGGGTATGGCAGGAATCTTCCCGTGCGACGGCTACGATTTACTTTTCAACATGGATCTAGCCGCATTAAATGCCCAATCTGGAAATGATATCTGGGGCTGGACCGATACCACAACAGGGAATGAATATGCCATTATTGGATTGAATAATGGAACTGCATTTGTGGATATTACGGATGCCCAAAATCCCCTTTATCTCGGAAAATTGATGACGGCCACCAGCAATAGCCCATGGCGCGATGTCAAGGTGTATGGCGATTATGCATACATCGTAGCAGAGGCTACAGGGCATGGCATGCAGGTATTCGATTTGACAAAACTTAGGAACGTGACAGACCCTCCCCAAGTTTTTGAAGCGGATGCGCGCTACATTGGCATCGGAAATGCCCATAACGTGGTGATCAATCCCAATTCGGGGTTTGCCTATCCTGTGGGAACCGCGAGGGACGATGCGTTTAATGGCGGAGTTCACTTTGTGGATATTCAAAACCCTTTGAATCCCGTTGGCGTTGGCGGACATGGTGCCAATGGCTATAGTCATGATGCCCAGGTAGTAACTTATTTTGGGCCTGATCTGGATTATTTGGGACGCGAGATTTATATCGGGGCCAACGAAAACCAAATTGCCATTGTGGATATTACCGATAAATCCAATCCGGTTGAAATCAAAACACTTGCCTATTCAAATTTAAGCTATACCCACCAAGGTTGGTTTACCGAGGACCAACGGTATTTTATTTTGGGTGATGAACTGGATGAAGTCAACTTCGGCTTCAATTCCAGAACCCTGATTTTCGATTTTTCAGACTTGGATAATCCTTCTTTATATGCCACCTATATTGGAACAACTGGAGCCATTGATCATAATGGTTATACCAAGGGCAACGAATTTTTCTTGGCAAATTATACGGCTGGTATGCGGGTATTGGATTTATCGGAAATTGCTTCTGGTAACCTTACGGAATCAGGGTATTTTGATACGTATCCGTCCAGCAATACGGCACGGTTTGATGGCGTATGGAGCATCTACCCCTACTTTGATAGCGGGAAGATCATCATCAATGATATGAATCGAGGCCTATTTGTGGTGCAGAAGTCCAATTAGGGTATGAAAAAACTATGTGGTATCCTGATATTGATTGGTTTTTGGTCCTGTTCCGATGAGGAGGTGGACCCAATCATAATTAATGATGTAAGCTTTAAAGGTGAAGTGGAATGGATCAAAAATTTTGGTGGCTCTGGCGACGATGTGGGACAAAAAATAATCCCTACCAACGATGGTGGCTATGCCATTTTGGGTTACAGTAATAGCATTGATGGTGATTTGTCTGGAAAACAACTGGAAGTGAACGATTATTGGTTGTTAAAATTGGATGTGGATGGCAACGTACAGTGGAGCAAGACCTATGGTGGCTCAAAAGACGACCGGGGCCAGTCGCTGGTTCAAACAACAGATGGTGGCTATGCCATTGTTGGCTATGCGATGAGCGATGACGGGGATGGAAGCAATAATGAGGGTTTCCACGACAATTGGGTAGTCCGATTGGATGCCAGCGGAAACATTTTATGGGAACATAGCTATGGTTTTGCCGGCCATGACCATTGTTACGATGTTGTGGAAACCGAAGACGGAGGGTTTTTCTTTGCCGGTTTTTTGGATGTGACCCTGTCCAACGGCGAGGGCAATTTTGGGTTGAGTCCCAGCCTTACCCGTCATGGGGTGGGTGAATTTTGGGGCAATAAGATCGATGCCAACGGTAATTTGGAATGGCGCCGTTATTTTGGAGGCACCAATAACGATCGGGCCCATGCAGTTGTTCAATCCAATGATGGCGGATTTGTGCTCAGTGGGTTTTCAGAAAGCAATGATTTTGACATTTCGAACACCAAGGGAAGCTATGATTTTTGGGTAGTTCATATAGATGTGACTGGTAATTTGATTTGGGAAAAATCGTTTGGGGGAACGGGAATAGAGGTTTCCTACGATATCAAAAAAACCCCGGATAATGGCTATGCCATTTTGGGACATACGTTTAGTAATGATTTGGATGTTTCCCAAAACAAAGGAAGCTCTGATATTTGGCTCATCAAAATTGATGATAAGGGCAATCTGCTTTGGGAAAAAACCTTCGGCGGCACCGAATTTGATGATGCCAAGGGGCTAGAAGTTACTAAAGATGGTGGATTTGTGATTGCCGGAAATTCCAAGAGCAATGATGGAGACGTTACTGAAAATAAAGGGGAAAACGACTTTTGGGTCATCAAGACCGATGCCAAGGGTAACATTACCTATCAAAAAACCTTCGGCGGAGCCAATTTGGATTTTGGATTTGATGTGATCGAAGATGCCCAAGGCAGTTTGGTGCTGATCGGAGAAACTGCCAGTGTCGACTTTGAAGGACTCACTTCCAAAGGCTCCAATGATCTTGTCGTGATTAAAATAAATTGACCTTCCCAAATCCATAGAGAACCCCTATGGAATTATACGTTATTATAATGTTAGTATATGTGGTAAAACCCTTCTAATACAGTATATTTGTGGACTATTTAGAATTAATACAAGTAAGATGATAAAAGTGTCGGATTCAGCAAAACAAAAAGTAGTGTCCCTTATGACAGAGGATGGCTACGATGCGGCTACCGATTTTGTGCGTGTTGGTGTAAAGAGTGGGGGATGTAGCGGATTGTCTTACGAATTGAAATTTGACAAGACCGCCGACGAATCGGATAAGATTTTTGAAGACAATAATGTACGCATCATTGTGGACAAAAAGAGCTTTTTGTACCTGGTGGGCACCACCTTGGAATATTCGGGTGGCCTTAATGGGAAAGGATTCGTTTTCAACAATCCCAATGCCCAACGTACCTGTGGTTGTGGCGAAAGTTTTTCACTGTAAAATGAAAGCGAACTGAGTTAAAAGGAAATAAGTAAAGGATTATTGAATAATACGAACAAATATTCCTGTTTTGAAAATTTGGAGGTTTATAAAATGGCAGTAAAGTTTATGGCCAAAGTTTATGAATTATTGAAGAAAAGTCCTTTGAAAGAAGATTTTGCTATGGTTGACCAGATGAGAAGGGCGACCATTTCAATTTCGAATAATGTAAGTGAAGGTTTTGAAAGAGAGACCGACAAAGAATTGATACGATTCCTGTATTTCTCCAAAGGCTCTGCCGGAGAAGTTAGAAATCTTTTCAACCTGATGGAAGAGATAGGTTATTTTGAAGCTGTAGAATTGGATGAATACAAAAAGGATATCATCAACATTTCAAAACAGTTGGCAAATTATATCAAGTATGTTAAAAAGCGCAGTGGACTTTGACCATTTTGTCTTTTTAACTTTTAACTTAAGAATTTATGGCATATACTGAGGAAGAATTAAAGAAAGAACTGGAGACCAAGGAATACGAGTATGGTTTCTATACGGATATAGAATCGGATACCCTGCCCAAAGGGTTGAACGAGGAAATCGTGATTGCCATTTCCAAAAAGAAGGAAGAACCGGATTGGATGACCGAATGGCGATTGGAAGCCTTTCGTGCTTGGCAGGAAATGGAGGAACCCGAATGGGCCAATGTGACCTATAAAAAACCCGATTTTCAAGATATCTCCTATTACTCGGCACCCAATAAAAAACCGAAGTACGACAGTTTGGACGAAGTAGATCCCGAATTGTTGGATACCTTCAAAAAGTTGGGCATTTCCATTGAGGAGCAAAAGAAATTGGCCGGTGTTGCCGTGGACATTGTGATGGATTCTGTGTCGGTGGCCACCACCTTTAAAAAGACGTTGGCCGAGAAGGGCATTATTTTCTGCTCTATTTCGGAGGCCATAAAGGAACATCCAGAATTGGTCAAAAAATACATCGGTACCGTAGTGCCCAAAAAGGACAACTTTTATGCGGCCTTGAACTCTGCCGTATTTTCCGATGGGTCGTTCTGTTATATCCCAAAAGGTGTGCGTTGCCCCATGGAACTCTCCACCTATTTCCGGATCAATCAAGCAGGAACGGGTCAGTTCGAAAGAACGTTGGTAATTGCTGATGAAGGCAGTTACGTGAGTTACTTGGAAGGTTGTACCGCGCCATCGCGCGACGAAAACCAATTGCATGCCGCTGTGGTGGAATTGATTGCATTGGACAACGCCGAAATTAAATACTCCACCGTACAAAACTGGTTCCCTGGCAACAAAGAAGGCAAGGGAGGTGTTTTCAACTTTGTGACCAAAAGGGGACTTTGCGAGAAAAACGCCAAAATTTCGTGGACCCAAGTAGAAACAGGATCCGCAGTTACTTGGAAATACCCATCCTGTATTTTGAAAGGGGACAATTCCATCGGGGAATTTTATTCCATTGCGGTGACCAATAATTTTCAGCAGGCGGATACGGGTACCAAAATGATTCATTTGGGCAAAAACACCCGAAGTACGATCATTTCCAAAGGAATTTCCGCAGGGCAGTCCCAAAACAGCTACCGCGGTTTGGTGCAGGTGAACAGCAGGGCGGAAAATGCCCGGAACTTTTCCCAGTGCGATTCCTTATTGATGGGCAATCGTTGTGGCGCACATACCTTCCCTTACATTGAGGTAAAGAACAAAACGGCCCAGATAGAGCATGAGGCCACCACCAGTAAAATTGGGGAAGACCAAATTTTCTACTGCAACCAAAGGGGTATCGACACGGAAAAAGCCATCGCGTTGATCGTGAACGGTTTCAGCAAGGAAGTGTTGAACAAATTGCCCATGGAGTTTGCCGTGGAAGCCCAAAAATTGCTGGAGATCAGTTTGGAAGGTTCAGTAGGATAATCAAAAAGTCAGAATCAGATGAAAAAGGTAATCGCAGTATTGTTCATTATCGGAGCGTTTGCTTGTAAAGATGCCAAAAAGGAGACCGCTGAGGCGGAAACCGTTACGGAAGAAGCAAAACCCGAGGTTAAGTTATATGCATTCAGTGGAGGAACCGTGAATGCCAACAAATTGGAACTCTTTTCACAGGACACTACCTATACAGGGCAGTCCAAGGAGTTTGCCGATGCGTTTTACGTGATTGTGCACCCAAAAGGCACCTTGATGTGGGATGCTGGCCTTCCCGAAAGTTTAGTGGGCATGGACGCTCCCTACACTTCGCCCGATGGTGCCTTTACCGTTTCCAGAAAGGATTCATTGGCCAATCAACTGGCCAGTATCGGGATGAAACTAGAGGATATCGATTTTATTGGCCTTTCCCATACCCACTTCGACCATATCGGACATGCCAATCAATTGGCCGGGTCCACGTGGTTGGTCCAAGAAAAGGAATACGATTTTGTGACCAGTGAGGAGAACCAAAAAAGCAACCCAGACATCTACAACTCCATCAAGGATTTGAACAACATCCAAAAAATTGCCAATACGGATTATGATGTTTTTGGCGACGGTACAGTTGTTATGAAATACATGCCGGGCCATACCCCTGGCCATCAAGTGTTGTATGTGGATTTGGCCGAACATGGCCCTATGTTACTTTCAGGGGATATGTACCATTTTTATGAGAACAGGGAATATCGTAGAGTGCCCATTTTTAATTTCGATGTGGCCCAGACCAAAGCGAGTATGGCAGCCTTTGAGGAATTTGCGGAAGCAAATGGAGCCAAGGTATACCTACAGCATTCCAAGGAAGATTTTGAAAAGTTGCCCAAGGCACCCAATTATTTAAAATAATATTTGAAGAAGAATAGCATGCTAGAAATCAAGAATTTACACGCGAGCGTAGAAGATAAGGAAATCCTAAAGGGCATTGACCTGAAGGTGAATGCAGGGGAGGTCCATGCCATTATGGGACCCAATGGTTCCGGAAAAAGTACGTTGGCTTCTGTTATAGCCGGAAAAGAAGAGTTTGAAGTGAGCGAAGGGAGCATCCTGTTGGAAGGTGAGGATTTGGAAGACCTTGCCCCAGAGGAAAGAGCCCACAAGGGAATTTTCCTATCGTTCCAGTATCCTGTTGAAATTCCAGGGGTTACGGTGACCAACTTTATGAAAACGGCCATCAACGAATCCCGAAAAGCAAGGGGATTGGAAGAAATGCCAGCCAACGAGATGTTGAAAAAAATCCGTGAGAAATCCGAGTTGTTGGAAATCGACCGAAAATTCTTGTCACGTTCCCTGAACGAAGGATTCTCCGGAGGTGAGAAAAAGCGGAACGAGATTTTCCAAATGGCGATGATGGAACCCAAATTGGCCATTTTGGACGAGACCGATTCAGGGTTGGATATCGACGCCTTGCGCATTGTGGCCAATGGTGTGAACAAATTGCGCAACAAGGACAACGCCGTGGTTGTAATTACCCACTACCAGCGATTGTTGGAATACATCGTACCCGATTATGTGCACGTATTGTACAACGGAAAGATCGTGAAATCCGGTACCAAGGAATTGGCTTTGGAACTGGAAGAAAAAGGATACGACTGGATCAAACAGGAAGCAACGGTTTAAACAGAAATAAGATTTCAGACATCGGATTTCAGAAGACTAATTACTGAAAACTGACCACTGATAACTGAAAAAAATATGGATTTAAAGGAAAAACTGATCTCATCATTTTTGGCATTCGAGGACACCGTGGATTTGGACAATCCTGTTCATGAGGTGCGTTCCGCGGCCATCAAGAATTTTGAGGAAAAGGGCTTTCCGTCCAA
The DNA here is from genome assembly GCF_003992615.1 of Flagellimonas beolgyonensis. Classification (GTDB taxonomy): domain Bacteria; phylum Bacteroidota; class Bacteroidia; order Flavobacteriales; family Flavobacteriaceae; genus Flagellimonas; species Flagellimonas beolgyonensis. The sequence goes on along the minus strand of NZ_RZMY01000017.1, from coordinate 4,717 downwards.
AAAGGAGGAGGCCTGGAAATATACATCGCTGAACAGTCTTCAAAAAATTGATTTCAGCATTTTTCCCAAGCAGGAAACGGCTTTGGAATACAAGGACATCAAGAAATATTTCTTGCACGAAATCGACACCTACAAGATTGTTTTTGTGGATGGGGTGTACAGTTCGTACCTGTCCGAAACTACGCATGATGGAGTGGATGTCTGCTTGATGAGCTCCGCGTTCAGTAAGCCTATGTTCCAACCGGTGATCGATGTGTATTTCAACAAAGTGGCCTCCAAGGACGAGTCTTTGACTACCTTGAACACGGCTTTCAGCAGGGAAGGGGCGTACATCTACATTCCAAAGAATAAAATGCCCAAAAAGCCCATCCAGATCTTGCATTTGGCCACGGGTAATGAAGCAGCTTTGATGTTGCAACCCCGTAACTTGATAGTTGCCGAGGACAATGCCGAGGTACAGATCATTGAGCGGCACCAAAGCTTAACAGAGAATGAGGTATTCACCAATTCGGTGACCGAAATCTTTGCAGGCAAGGATGCCATTGTGGATTATTACAAAGTACAGAACGATGCCTTGACCGCTTCGTTGGTGGACAACACCTATATTTCCCAAAAGGACCATAGTGTGGTTCGGGTGCATACCTTTTCCTTTGGTGGAAAACTGATTCGTAACAACCTGAACTTTTACCAGAACGGGGAGCGCATCGATTCAACCTTGAAGGGCGTGACCATTTTGGGCGATAAGCAACATGTGGATCACCATACCTTGGTGAACCATGCACAGCCCAACTGTGAGAGCCATCAAGATTACAAGGGAATTTTTGGGGACAGCTCCACTGGCGTCTTCAACGGAAAGATCATTGTGGACAAGATTGCCCAAAAAACGGATGCCTTCCAGCAGAACAATAATATTTTGTTGAGTGATAAGGCCACTATCAATTCCAAGCCCCAATTGGAGATCTTTGCGGATGACGTAAAATGTTCCCACGGATGTACCATTGGCCAGTTGGATGATGAGGCACTTTTCTACTTAAGGTCGCGTGGCATACCCAAAAAGGAAGCTACGGCCCTGTTGATGTATGCTTTTGCCAACAACGTGTTGCAAAGTGTACGCATCCCGGAACTCAAAGCCCGGATCAACAAGATCATTGCCAATAAACTGGGTGTACGCGTTGGTTTTGACCTGTAATTCTCCAAAATAGAAACCCCAAGATGTTAGAAACCTCTTTGGACATACAAACTATCCGAAAGGATTTTCCCATACTGGCTCGCACGGTACATGGGCAACCTTTGGTGTATTTGGACAATGCGGCCACATCACAGACTCCCAATCAGGTGGTAAATGTGATTGTGGACTACTACCACCGATACAACGCCAACATTCACCGCGGGGTGCACACGTTGTCCCAAGAGGCCACGGACGCCTATGAGGTGGCACGACAAAAAATCCAGAAGCATTTCAATATTGGTAAAAGCCATGAGGTGATTTTTACTTCTGGGACCACACATAGTATAAATTTGGTGGCCACAGGTTTCACTTCCTTTCTTAAGAAAGGGGATGAGGTTTTGGTTTCGGCCATGGAGCACCATTCCAACATTGTGCCATGGCAAATGCTTTGCGAACGTACAGGAGCCACTTTGAAAGTGATTCCGATGAACATGGAGGGCGAATTGGTGATGGAGAAGTACCACAATCTATTATCAGAAAAGACAAAATTGGTATTTTGCAACCATGTGTCGAACGCATTGGGAACAGTGAATCCCATTGAAGAAATCATTGAAGGAGCCCACAAAGTGGGTGCGGCGGTTTTGATCGATGGTGCACAGGCGGCAGCGCATATTAAATCTGACCTACAAGCGTTGGATGTTGATTTTTACACCGTATCGGCCCACAAAATGTGCGGTCCTACCGGGGTGGGAATTTTGTACGGAAAAGAAGCATGGCTCAACAAACTGCCACCCTACCAAGGAGGGGGCGAAATGATTGCCGAGGTCACCTTTGAAAAGACCACCTATGCCGATTTGCCCCATAAATTTGAGGCGGGAACGCCCAACATATGCGGCGGTATTGCTTTCGGAGCTGCTTTGGATTACATGAACCAACTCGGTTTTGATGCCATTGCCCAGTACGAAGACGAACTGTTGCAGTATGCCACGGAACGCTTGCTCAGCATTGAGGGTTTAAAAATCTATGGCACTGCCAAGCATAAGACTTCGGTCATTTCCTTCAATATTGAAGGGGTGCATCCGTATGATATCGGGACCATTCTCGACAAATTGGGCATTGCGGTACGAACAGGGCACCATTGTGCACAGCCTATCATGGATTTTTACAAGATACCGGGAACCGTTCGGGCCAGTTTCAGCTTTTACAATACCAAGGAAGAAGTGGACAAGTTGGTGGAAGGAGTAAAGCGGGCCAAGAACATGCTTTTATAACCAAAGGTTATGTTTATAGCCACGATTTGACGTACAACATTTCACTTTGTACTTTTGAATAAAACAGCAACATGAACATACAAGATATACAGGAAGAGATAGTTGATGAGTTTTCCATGTTCGACGACTGGATGCAGCGCTACGAATACATGATCGAGCTTGGCAAATCCCTTCCGTTGATAGAAGAGCAATACAAGACTGATGACAACCTCATTAAAGGATGTCAGAGCAAGGTGTGGGTACATGCAGAGCTGGACGGCGATAAGCTGGTGTTTACGGCAGATAGTGATGCCATTATTACCAAAGGCATCATTGCGATTTTGATTCGCGCTTTCAGCAACCAAAAGCCGCAGGATATCATTGATGCGAATACCGATTTTATAGATGAAATAGGCCTGAAAGAACACTTGTCGCCCACCCGTGCCAACGGACTGGTCAGTATGATCAAGCAATTGAAATTGTACGCCGTGGCCTATCAAACACAACTAAAATAAAAACAGGATGAGCGAAGAAATCACCATAGATACCCAAGAACTGGGGGAGAAAATAGTAAAGATCTTAAAGACCATTTATGATCCCGAAATCCCTGTGGATATTTATGAATTGGGATTGATCTACGATGTGTTCGTAAACGAGGCGAATGATGTGAAAATCCTGATGACCTTGACCTCCCCCAACTGTCCCGTGGCCGAAACCCTCCCCGTTGAAGTCGAGGAAAAGGTAAAGACCATAGATAGCCTGAACGATGTGGAGGTGGAAATCACTTTTGACCCACCTTGGACCCAGGAATTGATGAGCGAAGAAGCCAAATTGGAATTGGGACTGCTTTAATTGGATCTAATTCCGCACGGATGCTGAGCGAAGTCGAAGCACGATGCGGATCCAACTTATTTCAAAACAATTTCTGACTACCTTCGACTACGCTCAGGTACCTGCAGGAATGACAATTATGGAAAAAGAAATCGTAAACCGTGTGGCAAAAAGCCAATTGATGACCTTCGACCTGGAGGATTATTATCCAAAGGGAGAGCGAAGGGTATTGGACATCAAAGATTGGTTGTACGAAGGTCTGATTCTTCGGGAAAAGGAATTTCGCACCCATGTGGAAGCCCAAGATTGGACTGCTTACCAAGATGTATATGTGGCACTCACGTGTTCCTCGGATGCCATTATCCCCGGTTGGGCGTATATGTTGGTCACCTCCAAATTGCTGCCGTATGCCAAAAAAGTGGTCGTGGGCGACTTGGAAGATTTGGAAACGGCATTGTACCAAACCCTTTTGGAAAATTTGGATGTTTCCGAGTTTACGGACAAGCCTGTGATTATCAAAGGGTGCTCCCACAAACCTGTTCCTGAAAATGCCTACCTCATGGCGATGGCCAAACTTCAACCCATTGCCAAAAGCGTGATGTACGGCGAAGCCTGTTCTTCTGTGCCGCTTTATAAAAGAAAGAAATAATTTTAGTAGACAGTAGACAGTAGACAGTAGACAGTAGACAGTAGACAGTAGACAGTAGACAGTGGGCAGTAGTTAGTGTTCGGTAGTTAGGAGTTAGGAGTCAGTGGGCAGTGGTCTGATGTTGTCATTTCGAACCGAGTGAAACGAGCGAGAGAAATCTGTTTTTTGGGTAAAAGGTGAATGGTCAAGGGTTAATGTTCAATCAACAATGAACAATCTGGTGT
>NZ_RZMY01000017.1:0-545 GCF_003992615.1 Flagellimonas beolgyonensis | reverse complement strand
TGAAGAATCTCACAAGGTAATGACTTCCGTGTCGTGCTTAGACTTCCTGACCATCCGGCAGGCAGGTGCTCAGCATCCCCACGGAATGACAATGTATGCCTTTTATGTCATTTCGAACCGAGTGAAACGAGCGTGAGAAATCTGTTTTTTCGCTAAAAGCTAAAAGCTAAAAGCTAAAAGCTAAAAGCTAAAAGGTGAAGGGGCAAGGGACAATGTCCAATTAACAATGGACAATAAACAAAGGACAATGAACAATGTCATGTAGAGCTGTCACCCTAAGCGCAGTCGAAGGGGCAGTCGAGACGTGCAAGGCAACGCAAGTTCGGTATAAAAGAGATTTCTCAATCGTCGCTACGCTCCTCATGTCGAAATGACCACGCATCCTATTTTTCTGGACGAAGCAAAGAAACTTCTTTTGGTGTAGGGTAAGGGAACAATGGACAAATAACGGATAACGAGCAACCAAAACCAGTTCACTTTACGACACGAATCCCACGAATTTTCTCGAATCAAATAGCACTTAGCACTTGAAACTTATAACTATT
>NZ_RZMY01000016.1 GCF_003992615.1 Flagellimonas beolgyonensis | reverse complement strand
GCCATAAAAAAAGCCTCCCGATCGGGAGGCTCTTTGTTTTATGCTTGGTTGAACTTTTGCTATTCCGACCAGGCCTTTCCACCGGTAAGGGTGTCCAGGTCGCCACAGGCGATGTACTCCCCGGGTATGGGAAGGTAGGCAAGCACCTCCTCGCCCACGTACTCCGAGGACTTGTAGGCCCATGTGGCCAGGTCCCTCAGTTCGTTGGCAAAGGTGAAGCGCGCCACCTCGTCGTCCAGGGTGGCCTCGCCGCCCTCCATGACGGCCTGCATATAGTTCATCACCGCCTCCATGTGCAGCTCCTCCTCCTCATCGGTGCGCTTGCGCAGGTAGGTGGCCAACACCGGCTCGATGTCCCCTGCCTCTATCTCCGAAAGGTTCTCCTTGCCGGAGCCCTCCAGGACCTTGGCGTAGAACCGCTCCATCTTCATCATCACGTAGTCCCGTTGTTCAAGGGGCATCACCTCGTCCAGGTAGGCATCGATGAAGGCGTGCACGTTCACCTCGGTGGCCGAGGGGGTATCGGTCTTGGGAAGGATCACGTCCACGGTGCGGGCCAGGGCCTGGCCCTGTTCCCTGCTCAAAAAGCCGGGGACCCATTCGGCATAGGCCGGCTTGTCCTTGCAGCTCTGCAGCAGGCTTAACAGTGTGGGGGTGGCCACGGCGTAGCCGAAGGCCAATCCCATGTTCTTGAGTGCTGATCTTCTTTCCATTATATGTTTCCTTTTTTGAGTTCCTGTGCCGCGTGGTTTGCGGCCCTTGCGGTAAATGCCATATAGGTGAGCGATGGGTTCACGCAGCTGGCCGAGGTCATGAAGGCCCCGTCGGTCACGTAGACGTTCTTGCAGGCGTGCACCTGGTTGTAACCGTTGACCACGGAGGTCCTCGGGTCGCGGCCCATTCGGGCGGTACCCATCTCGTGGATGCCAAGGCCCAAGGCATAAGGTCGGTCGTAGGGCGTAATGTCCTTTGCACCTGCCTTTTCAAGCATTTGTACCGCTTGATCCTGCATATCCTTTCGCATATTAAATTCGTTCTCCCTGATTTCCGCATCAAAGGTCACTGTGGGCAGTCCCCATTGATCCTTCTTGTCGTAATCCAGCATCATTTTGTTATCATGATAGGGAAGGGTCTCTCCAAAGGCAAGCATGTTCATCGTCCATCCTCCCGGTGTCAAGATTGCATCCTTGTACCCTTTACCAAAAGTAGCTTCGGCAACCAACTCTTCGTAATTGCCCCTTCCGGCACCACCTTGGTAACCGTATCCACGTTTAAAGTCCTTCATATTGGAATCACCGCCAAGGTTTCGGAACCTTGGGATGTAGATGCCGTTGGGCTTTCTGCCCTTGTAGTATTTGTCCTCGAATCCATCGAACTTACCACTGGCACCGACCAAGAAATGGTGGTCCATAACATTGTGGCCCAGTTCTCCGGAATCGTTCCCCAATCCGTTAGGGAATCTGTCCGATCTGGACTGCATCAAAATAGAAGTGGAAGCGATGGCCGAGGCACAAAGGAAGATCACCTTTGCCTTGAACTCGAACTCTTCCTTGGTTTCCCTGTCGATCACCTTAACGCCGGTCGCCTTTTTTGTGTTCGGGTCGTAAATGATCTCATGTACAATGGAATCGGGTCTCAGGGTCATGTTCCCTGTTCTTTCAGCCGCAGGCAATGTTGAGGAAACACTGCTGAAGTACGCCCCGAAAGGACATCCCCGGATACAACGGTTCCGGAACTGGCAACGGACACGGCCGTCCCCGTCAAATTGTTTGTCACTGTTGATATGGGCCACTCGTCCCGCGGTGATCACACGGCCATCGAAATGTTCGGCAACCTTGCCACGTACATGGTCCTCAACGCAATTGAGCTCCATCATGGGCTCAAACTGGCCATCCGGCAATTGGGGAAGGCCCAGGTTTTCACCCGATACCCCTATATAACTTTCTACTTTGTCGTACCAAGGTGCGATGTCCTTGTAACGGACGGGCCAATCTACGGCAACACCTTCATTTTTGTTGGCTTCAAAATCGATGTCGCTCCAGCGGTAACTGTGCCGGCCCCACATGATCGAGCGTCCGCCCACGTGATAGCCGCGCATCCAATCGAAGCGCTTCACCTCGTTGTAGGGGTGTTCCAGATCGTTCACGAACCAGTGTTTGGAAGCCGCACCGGTAGTGTAACCTGTTCTGGACTGTTTTTCTTGTTTACTAACATCTTCTCTGGTGGCTCTTCCTGCGTGGGGGAAATCCCAGTTGTCCATGTTGGCCGTGGGGTAGTCCTCCCGGTGCCTCACCATGGGCCCACGTTCCAGGACCAGGGTCTTGAGACCGTTCTCGCACAGTTCCTTGGCGGCCCAACCGCCACTGATGCCCGTGCCCACCACTATGGCATCATAGGATTCCTGTTCGTCGTTGTAATAAAATTTACTCATTTATTCGGATTGTTTATTTGCTAAATGTATTAATTATTAAATTAATTTTCTACATTTAATCCCTGTGTTTATTGAGAATTCAGCACTATAACGTTATAGTTTTTGTATTCTATTAGAAATTAATCAACCTAAAAATATGACTAGAAGAAGTTTAGCCCAAAACAGTATTTTTTCACTCCTTGCAGTGATGATGTTCACCTTTATTTCCTGTAAGCAAAATGCAAAAAAGGAAAATGCGGAGGAGACCGTGGCCGAAGAAGTTGCCGTGGAGGAAACAAAATCGGAGATTAAAATTTCCCTGGCCCAATGGTCCATCCATAAAATGATTCTTGAAGAAGGAGTAGACCCGTATACGTTTGCCGAAAAGGCCAGCAAGTGGGGGTTTGAAGGATTGGAATATGTAAGTGCATTGTACTATAAGGAATTGGAAGCGGCCAATTTTTCGGAAGAAGCCATGAACAATTGGGTGGCCAAGAGCAAGGCAGAGAGCGAAAAATATGGTCTTGAAAACCTATTGATTATGGTAGATGGCCAAGGGGATATCGCATCCACGGATGCTGCCACAAGAAAAGCTGCTGTTGAAAACCACTACAAATGGGTGGATGCTGCCGCTGCTTTGGGATGTCATTCCATTCGCGTGAACCTGAACGGAACACAGGAAGTGGAAGAGTGGATTCCAGCTTCTGTGGACGGACTTACCCAGTTAGCTACCTATGGCAAGGAAAAGGGAATCAATATTATTGTGGAAAACCACGGTGGACCTTCTTCCAATGGACAGTTATTGTCGGAAGTAATGGAAAAAGTAGGAATGGACAATGTAGGTACCTTGCCCGATTTTGGTAATTTCTGTATCAAAAGGGAAGCCGGGGATTATTACTCATCCAAATGCTTGGAGGAATATGATCGATACAAGGGAATGGAGGAGTTGATGCCCTATGCCAAAGGTGTGAGTGGTAAATCTTATGATTTTGATGCCGAAGGCAACGAGACCACCATCGACTTTGCCAGAATAATCGACATAGTTAAGGATGCAGGCTACACCGGGTATATTGACGTGGAGTATGAAGGCAATGTACTGAGCGAGGAAGAAGGTATACTTGCCACCAAAAAGTTGATCGAAAGAATTTTGGCTCAACCCTAACCAATTACCAAGGGTATGAAGGGATTTTTGCAACAGCTCTTCGATTACAATTTCTATTGTAACAAAAAAATAATCCAACAATGCAGTGCTCTGGACAATGTACCGGACAACTGCGAACGGCTTTTTAGCCACATTTTGAATGCCCATCATATCTGGAACAGCAGAATGTTGGGCATTCCCAATGAATTTGGGGTCTGGGACAGGCACGATCTAAAAAAATGGGAGGATGTCCATTACGAAAACCAACGCACGTCTTTTGAAATTATCACCAACACCGATAATTTTGAAAAACGCGTGGTGTACGAGAACAGTGAAGGCAGGACATTTTCCAACGAGATCAAGGATATTTTGTTCCATGTGGTCAACCATTCCACCCATCACCGGGGCCAGATCATGATGGCCTTACGGGATTCGGGTGTACCTCCAGAACCATTGGACTATGTGCATTATAAACGTTAACAACTAACTAAATTCAAATACAAAACATGAATACTAAAACCAAATTTCAGCTGTCCTTCATGATGTTCCTTGAGTTCTTCATCTGGGGCGGTTGGTTCGTAACCTTGGGCATATATTTGCCAACATCATTGGGCGCTAATGGGGCTGAAACTGCACTTGCCTATTCAAGTCAATCCTGGGGGGCCATTATTGCACCGTTCATTATCGGATTGATTGCCGACCGGTATTTCAATGCCGAACGCATTTTGGGTGTGCTCCATTTGATCGGCGCTTTTTTAATGTACCAAATGGCTTCTGCTGATAATATTTCAGTATTTGTACCATATGTGTTTGGATATATGATTGCTTACATGCCTACATTAGCTTTAGTTAACTCCGTTTCATTTAATCAAATGAAAGACCCTTCAAAAGAGTTTGCATTCATAAGGGTTTTTGGAACCATTGGTTGGATTATTGCTGGATTATTCTTTATTAGTTTGATTTTCAAATGGGACTCACCGGAAAATATTGCCAACGGAGCGCTTAAAAACACATTTTTGATGACAGCAATAGCTTCTGCCGTTTTGGGCGTCTTTAGTTTTACGTTGCCAAAAACCCCACCTCAAGTTTCAAAAGGCGAAAAAGTTTCTGTGTCTGAAATTTTGGGTTTAGACGCATTGAAGTTGCTTAAAAACAGGAACTATTTGATATTTTTCATTGCTTCGGTTTTGATATGTATTCCTTTAGGTTTTTATTACCAACATGCCGGACAGTTTTTGGGAGAAATAGGAGCTTCAATAAACGTTTTAGGTTCTGATGTAGGGCCAGCAGGGATGATGACAATTGGCCAAATTTCAGAAGTACTGTTTATGTTACTGTTGCCTTTTTTCTTTAAAAAGTTCGGTTTCAAGAAGACCATTTTGGTGGGTATGATTGCTTGGCTACTTAGATACCTTCTTTTTGCATACGGAAATACAGGTGAATTGATTTTCATGCTAATAATTGGTATTGCTCTGCATGGGATCTGTTACGATTTCTTCTTTGTATCCGGACAGATTTATACCGATACCAAGGCGGGGGAAAAATACAAGAGTGCTGCACAAGGCTTGATCACATTGGCCACCTACGGCGTGGGTATGTTGATCGGTTTTTGGGTAGCAGGTCAGATTGTCGATACATATGAATTGCCTGAAAGTGGTCACGATTGGGTAAGTGTATGGAGGTTCCCTGCAATTTTCGCTCTTGGTGTTGCAGTCCTTTTTGCACTGCTATTTAAAAACGAAAAAGTAGAATATAAATCATAACTAAAACGAAAACATGCCAAAAAAGATCAGACTTGGAATTCTTGGAGGAGGTGGCGATTCATTGATAGGTGTTTTGCATCGTGTTGCTTCTTTCATCAATGACAATTATGAAATTGTAGGGGCCGTTTTTAACCCCAACTTTGAAGATAACCTGGAATTTGCAAAACAAATTGACATTCCCACCAATCGGATCTACAAAGACTTTGACACGTTGGTGGCGGAAGAAAAGAAGTTGCCCGAAGATGAGCGCATACAGGTGTGTTCCATCCTCACCCCCAACTTTTTGCATTTTCCCATGGCCAAGAAACTGTTGGAAAATGGGTTTAATGTCATATGTGAAAAACCGATGACCACCACGTATGAGGAGGCCAAGATCTTGCAAGCCACCTTGGAAAAGGCTGGGACCGTATTTGCGGTAACACACACCTATACCGGGTATCCTATGGTACGCCAAATGCGCGAGATGATCAAGGATGGAGTTATCGGTAAGGTCCATAAAGTGGATGCCCAATACTATCAAGGTTGGATGAACCCCATTATCCACGATAAGGAAAAAAGGGGAACCGTTTGGCGCTTGGATCCCAAAAAAGCAGGTATCAGTTCCTGCATGGGCGACATTGGGGTGCATGCCTTTAACATGATCGAGTTCACCACCGGATTGCGCGTACAATCCCTATTGTGCGATTTCAATTATGTGTACGATGACAACCAAATGGACATGGACGGTACGGCCTTGATCCGCATGGATAAAAACGTGAAAGGGGTCATTAGGGCCAGTCAAGTGGCCACAGGGGAGGAGAACAACCTTTCCATTGCCGTTTACGGTCAAAAAGGGGGATTGAAATGGGAACAGGAAAATCCGAATTACCTGTACAAGTTGAACGATCCCGACCCGCTTCAGGTGTACAAACCGGGCCATCAGTACAACTCCAAACTGTCCTTGGACGGCACCAAGTTGCCACCAGGGCACCCCGAGGGTATTTTTGATGCCATGGCCAACATTTATTTGGGCGTGGCCAAGGCCATTCGAGGAGAAGAGTACAACAGTGGGGAGTTCCCTACCATGTTGGATGGTGTGCGTGGACTCAACTTTATCGAAAGTACCGTGGCATCCCATAAACAAGGGAATGTATGGATCGATATGGATTGATCAAAAAGCAATAAGATTGAAAAAGGCTGCCCAAGGGCAGCCTTTTTATTTTTTATAGAGCATTTCGAACTCCTCAAAAACCACGATCATACTTTCCGTGGGTTTTGCCCCGAACTGGGCAAGTTCCCGAGTATAATAATCCCAGTGTGATTTTTGCCAATAAGCCAGGCTTTTGTCCCCTTCCCCTTCTTTTCGGGCGTGCTCTTCCCGAATACTAAAAAAGGGAACCAGTTTTACCGAAGTGGTTCGAACAATACATTTGGCATTGCCGTTCCAATCGGTCACCACATAAAAATCACCGATCTTGGGCAACTTCTCATTTCTGAACTGTAAGCCTTTCAAAGAGTGTGAAGTGGCTCTTTTGGTTTCTTTACAGACCAAATCGGCACAGGTATTGGCATCCTGTTCATTGTCGCAAAAGTGGATTACCTTGGGGGCATCCTCAGAAGCAAATTCCAAATGGGCGTCCAAAAAGTCGCCCCAAAGATTTCGGGCAGAAGCATTTTCCATAGGTAGGTATTTATAAAAAGATATGCTATTTTAATTGTTAACGAATCCCTATATTTATGTCTTTCTACTTGGGGAAATTAAAAACACATAGATTTTTTCTTAAATATAGAAGATTAATCCCAATTTGATTGGGATTTCCTAATTACTTAAAACCAATATCAATGAAGACAATTAAAGGACCGGCCGTATTCCTTGCACAATTTGTGGACAGTCAACCCCCGTTCAATACACTCGACGGCATGTGTAAATGGGCCTCCGATCTAGGATACAAAGGTATTCAGATACCCACATGGGAATCATTTTTGATCGATTTGGACAAGGCAGCCGAGAGCCAGGATTACTGCGATGAACTCAAGGGCAAGATCAATTCCTATGGATTGGAGATCACCGAGCTTTCCACCCACTTGCAAGGGCAATTGGTGGCGGTTCACCCAGCATACGACATCATGTTCGACAATTTTGCGCCCGATGCTTTAAAAGGGAAACCCAAAGAACGCACAGCCTGGGCAGTGGAAACGGTTAAGAAGGCCGCAACGGCCAGTAGACGATTGGGATTGAAGGCACATGCCACTTTCTCGGGAGCATTGCTTTGGCACACAGCACATCCTTGGCCGCAACGCCCAGCCGGTTTGGTGGAAATGGGGTTTGAGGAATTGGCCAAGCGTTGGATGCCCATCCTTAATCACTTTGATGAAGAAGGTGTGGACGTTTGTTACGAAATCCACCCTGGTGAGGACCTGCACGATGGCGACACCTTCGAACGTTTCTTGGCCGCTACTGGCAACCATAAAAGGGTCAATATTCTTTACGACCCAAGTCACTTTGTATTGCAACAATTGGATTATATCCAGTACATCGATTTTTATCATGAATTCATTAAATCCTTCCACGTGAAGGATTCCGAATTCAACCCTACAGGTAAAAAAGGCGCCTTTGGCGGTTATAACGATTGGGGAGATAGAGCCGGCCGCTACCGTTCGTTGGGCGATGGGCAAATTGATTTTAAGACCATCTTCTCCAAACTCACCCAATACGGATGTGATGTTTGGGCTGTAATGGAATGGGAATGCTGCATCAAAAGTCCCGAACAAGGAGCCAGGGAAGGCGCCAAGTTCATCCAGGACCATATCATTGAAGCGACGACCAAGACCTTCGATGATTTTGCCGGTGCCGATATCGATAAAGAACAACTCAAAAAAATATTGGGATTATGAGAAAACCTGTTTTGTTTGCCATCCTTGCCCTGACTTTTGCTTGCAAGGAAAAACCAAAGGAAAACGTTGAGGAAGTTACCGAAGAAACGGTGGATGTGGTTCAAGAACCCAAATGGACCGTATTGTTCGATGGTTCTTCTTTTGACGGCTGGCATTTTTACAATGGTGGAGAAGTTATGGAGCCATGGAAATTGGAAGATGGAGCCATGGTGTTGTATCCACCGGAATCCAAACCCGAAGGGGCCAATTACAATTTGGTGACCGACACCGAATTTACCGATTTTGTGCTTTCCTTGGAATGGAAGATAGCCGAAGGTGGCAACAGCGGTATTTTTTGGGGTGTAAAGGAAGATGAAAAATACGGTGAACCCTATTTGACCGGACCGGAGATTCAAGTACTGGATGATGAAAGACATCCTGATGCCCAAAATGGTACAGACCGATTGGCTGGAGCCCTTTATGACATGGTTTCTCCATCAACTAAGGCAGTAAAACCTGCCGGTGAATGGAACGCTGTTGAAATCATGATCAATCACAAGACCAATGAAGGGCGTGTGATGCTCAATGGCACCAAAATAGTGGAGTTTCCTGTTGAGGGAGAAGGTTGGAACGAATTGGTCGCCAATTCCAAGTTTGCCGATTGGGAAGCCTTTGGCGCTTTTAAAACAGGCAAAATAGGTGTTCAGGACCATGGTGATGTGGTTGCCTTCAGAAATATAAAAATCAAAGAATTGTAGGATGAGAAAAGCAAGATTTGCCTTTATGGCAATGGTACTCTCCATCGGATTTTGTGCCATGGGTCAAGAAGTGGAGCCCACCAAACCGGAAGCCACAGAGCTGTATGAACCCGTTCCACCAAAGGTGACTCCTGGAAAGGATGGGGCACCACCCAGCGATGCCATTGTATTGTTCGATGGTTCCAGTTTGGACCATTGGATCAGTGCCAGGGACAGTACGGCCGCCCCTTGGACCATCAACAAAGATGGCAGCATGACTGTGAAGAACCGTACCGGGGACATCCAAACCAAACAAAACTTCGGGAGTGTCCAACTGCACATCGAATGGAAATCCCCCGCAGAAGTGCAGGGCAAAGGGCAAAGTAGGGCCAATAGTGGTGTGTTCCTAAACAACCTATATGAAGTTCAAGTGTTGGACAACAACGACAATGACACCTATGTGAATGGCCAAGTGGGGTCCATTTACAAACAGCATGTTCCTTTGGCCATGGCCTCGGTTCCAACCGGAGAGTGGAACACCTACGATATTATTTATCATGCCCCGGTTTTTGAGAAAGGTCAGAAAGTAAAATCGGGAACCCTAACGGTGATACAAAACGGTGTATTGATCCAAGATCATGTGGAGATCAAAGGTACAACCCCTTACATTGGGTGGCCCAAAAACCCACCTCACGGGAAGGGACCACTTCGTCTTCAGGACCATGGGGACAACAGTAGGGTAAGTTATCGAAACATTTGGGTAAGGGAGCTGGATTAGCTCCCTCCTTTTTTACAAATTCGTACGGCAAAGGGTCAAAAGCTATTTTGGTTACCTTTGGCAAAATTTCGTATAGTTTATGATTCAATCCATGACCGGTTTCGGGAAGCACGTCGTTCAGCTTCCTTCCAAAAAAATTACCATTGAGTTAAAATCGCTCAATAGCAAAAGTCTGGACATCAATGCACGCATTCCGCAAGCATACCGAGAGAAGGAGTTGGAGCTTCGAAAAATGATTGCTGATGCACTGGAAAGGGGCAAGGTCGATTTTGGGCTTTATGTGGAGATCACTGGCGAGGAAACCACTGCGGAAGTCAACCAAGGCGTGGTGAAGAAATATATGGAACAATTGGCGAACATTGCCAAAGGGGACGATATCAAATTGTTGGAACTGGCCCTTCGTATGCCGGATACCTTGAAAACCGATAAGAACGATATCGATGAAACCGAATATGCATCGATAACCAAGGCCATGCAAGAAGCCCTTTCAGAAATCGTGAATTTCAGGAACGAAGAGGGAAAGGTGCTTGAAAAAGACTTCATCGAACGATTGGACAATCTATCCGCATTATTGGAAAAAGTAAAGGAAATGGACCCCGAACGATTGGGTACCGTTCGTGAGCGATTGGATAGGGCCGTGGCCGACCTGAAGGTGGAAGTGGATGCGAACCGGTTCGAACAGGAACTGATCTATTACCTCGAAAAATACGACATTACGGAAGAAAAGGTCCGTTTGGCCAATCACTTGAACTATTTCGAATCAACTTTAAAATCCAGTGATTCCAACGGTAAAAAATTGGGATTCATTGCCCAGGAAATCGGCCGGGAGATCAACACCATTGGATCTAAGGCCAACTATGCACCCATGCAACAGTTGGTGGTGCAAATGAAGGACGAGTTGGAAAAAATCAAGGAACAAATGCTCAATGTATTATGACAGAAGGCGGTAAACTCATCATTTTTTCGGCCCCCTCCGGAAGTGGTAAAACAACCATTGTCAAGTATTTGTTGGACCAGCCCGAACTGAATCTGGCCTTCTCCGTTTCCGCTACCTCACGACCAAGGCGTGGTAAGGAAAAACAAGGGATTCATTATTACTTCATGTCGGTTTCCGAATTCAAACGGCATATCAAGAATGAAGATTTCTTGGAATGGGAGGAGGTATACCGAGATAACTTTTATGGTACATTGAAGAGTGAAGTGGAGCGACTTTGGGCCGAGGGCAAGAATGTGATTTTTGATATAGACGTAGTAGGCGGACTGCGCATCAAAAAGAAATTTCCAGACAAAACCTTGGCCGTATTTGTGAAGCCGCCCAGCGTGGACGAACTTAAGATCCGACTGAAAAAGCGGAGCACCGAAAGCGAGGATAAGATCAATATGCGCATTGCCAAAGCCTCTGTGGAATTGGCCACTGCACCGCAGTTTGATACCATCATCAAAAATTATGATTTGGACGAGGCCCTAAAAGAGGCCCATAAACTGGTGGCCGATTTTGTCGGGGCACAAATGCCCGAAACCAAAGAAGATTAGCACATGAAAAAGATAGGGCTCTTTTTCGGCACCTTCAATCCCATTCACATTGGCCATTTGATCATAGCGAACCATTTGGTGGAGTTTTCCGACCTCGATGAGGTTTGGTTCGTGATTACCCCCCAAAGTCCGTTCAAGACCAAGCAATCGATGTTGGACGATCATCATCGGTACCAAATGGTGTACGAGGCCGTACAGGAATATCCCAAACTGAAACCAAGCAAGATTGAATTCGATCTGCCCCAACCCAACTATACCATCAATACTTTGGCGCATTTGGATGAAAAATATGGGGAAGACCACCAATTTGCCCTGATTATGGGTGAGGACAATCTGAAAAGTTTCCATAAATGGAAGAACTACGAAACCATTTTGGAACTCTATGCCATTTATGTGTATCCCAGGGTTTCGGAAGGTACGGTGGATCATCAGTTCAAAGGGCATCCGAAAATCACCAAGGTCGACGCCCCGATCATGGAAATATCATCCACTTTTATCCGAAAGGCCCACAAGGCCGGCAAAAACATACGGCCCATGCTACCAGAATCGGTGTGGAAGTATATGGACGAGATGAATTTTTATAGGTAGTCTTCGCTATTTTTGGGTCGTTACCACTCCAACCATGCTATCCGCTGTACCATAATACAGGTACCAAGCTCCTTTAAACCATACCAAGCCTTCCAAAAAGGTGGTGCCATCTTTGTACTGGCCCGATTTTTCAAAAGGGAGTTCTGGTTTTATGAAGGGTTGATCAGTCCTGTCCAAAAGCTTCCAGGGTTCATTGGCATCAAAAAGGGCCTGTCCACCCGTATAAACCCGGTTACCAAGGTCTTTGACCCCAACAGCTTGGGAATTCCCGGCATTGTACAAAACCACAATGCCCTTATCCGTTAGTATTGGAGGCGGTCCTGCCTCTACCAGCCAGGAATCGAAATAGCCGGGTCTTGGGCTTAAAACAGGGGCCAATTTGTCTTCGTGGGTCTCCAACGGAGTCCAATGTATCAGGTCGGTGGAATGGGCCAACCAAATGTGGGGTACTCCATAATACATCCAATAGCTTCCATTTATTTTGGCCGCGACCAATTTGCCGTTTTTCAACTCGGTGACTATGGCGCCGGATTTGGTCTCCCGTTCCAGGTAAAGACCATTTCTGTGGTTTTTAAAAACAGGGCCATGTTTGTCCCAATGCACCAAATCTTTGGAAGTGGCAACAGCCAATTTTGGCACTTTCCGGTTCCATTGGGTGTACGTCAACACGTACAGACCGGTTTCCGTTTGCACAATGCGTGGATCTTCAACGCCGCCGGGCCATTCATTCTCTTTTTGGTCGTCATTGTTGGGATAAAAAATCGGTTCGGGCCTTTTGGTAAAATGGGAACCATCCGCAGAAATGGCCATTCCGATTCGTGATCGGTGCCCCCCGATTTCCTTTTCGCCCAATTTTTCCTCTGCACGGTACAATACATAAATGGAATCGCCCTTAACTATGGCTGCCGGATTAAAAGTTGCCATGGACTCCCAATGGGCCTCTTTTTGGGTCATGGGATCAACAAAATATGAAGTTGAATCTGATTGCAATACGGGTTGGGCGTTAACGGGTCGCTCAAATTGACCCAACATCCATTGTTTCTCTTTGGTTTGGGCTGCAAGAGTTGTTGCGATGCAAATTGAAATCAGATAGAAAAATGCTTTATTTCCCATATTAAATTTTCTCAAGGGTGTCCGTGCCGAGATACTTGTTGTCCTTGTTCACATACCAAGCCCGAACTTTGGGCATTTTAATGCCGTTGATTTCTTCCAATCCGCTCAAAAGGATATATTCCCCATCATTTTTGCTTTCGTCATGGTAGAACTGATAGACCTCCATGGCATAAGTGGAAGGATCAAAATAGAAGTACCAATCATCCGTACCCACTTCGGCATCATAGGTCACCTTCAAAACCAAATATTCCTTGCCCTTAAAAGTCTTCTTTTGGACTTTGGGGTCCAATTTGGTGCCAGGGTCCTTTAACTTCATGGGCAAACCATAAAGATAGGTATAGTAGTTTTTCATGAAGTTTCCGCGTTCGCAGCTTAATCTGAATTTTTTAGCATCCGCTTCGGATACGGTGGCGTTCCCGTTCAAAGTGAACGAGCAATCATTGCCATTTAAATTGTATGTATAGGTATTGCCATTCTGGTCCACTTTAAGCAGGAAGAGCTGATTGGGAAAATCAACGGAAATGGTGCTGGTACGTTCCGGTCTGTCCGGGGTTTCCATAACTACCTTGAAGCTCGTGTTCAGGGAGTTCCAATTGCCGTTGGGGTCATGATAAGCGATGGCTTTTTGCAGGACTTCATCAGCCGTAAGTTGGGCATTAACGGATTTGCCAAATGCCAATGTAGTGGCTACTAAAAGAAGAAGGTATTTTTTCATATCGAAGGATTATCGATAGGAAAGATACCAATTTATTTCTTCTCGATCTTGGCTGGGGTCACCGAGCTGTCGTGCTCTGCGTAGTACAGTTCCAAAAGGTTCATCATGGCCGAGATCAAGTCTTTGCTTTCCAACAAAAGGGAGAAGTATAGTGTGGTGTTCTTTGGACTCGATTCTTCGGTACGTGTTCTGGCCACCTGTCGATCAATTTTTTGCGATACCATATCGTACAACCCTTGTTTGGTGCTCAAAATGGCCCCGATCTGCTCAAAGGAACGCTCCTCAAATGCCTGTTGGGTCTTATCGAATACTTCCTCCAGTTTTTGATCGATTTCCTTAAGTTCCTTAATCTGGTTGTATTTGAGTTTTTTGTGGTTGTTGTTGACGTGGTTGTAACTCACCTTTCCAATATATTCCAAGGATTGGGACATATCGGTCAAATGGCCCATGGCGTTGATGTAGAAATTACTGGCTCCCACATGGGCTTCATCCAAGTTTTTGATGAAATAGAACGTGTGGTTTCTTAGATCATCTATTTCGTTGGATAGCTTGTTGCCCTGTTTCTTGTTTTTCTTTAAAAAGTCAAGATCGTGTTTGGCAAGCCCGTTGATCGAGTTGGAATAGATTCGGTTGCTTCTTTTGACCACATTGGCAATGTTGGCCGCACTTTCTTCTATTACCCCTTGGATAGAACTGCTTTCCGCACGTCTCAGACTGTCTTCTGCCTTAATTTCTTTGGTTTTTTTGTTGTGGCTAATATAATTCCGCAATAAAATGGCTGCAGCCGCCAACAACATGAGTACAAGGGCAATCGACTTGCCCACAAACAAGATATAGGCAATAATGGCAGCGGCTATAAAAGCACTCAATGCCGTAAAGAACCAACCCCCGATTACGTTCAAAACACCGGCAACACGGTACACGGCACTTTCTGCACCCCAAGCCCTATCGGCCAAGGAAGTACCCATGGCCACCATGAAGGTAACATAGGTGGTGGACAATGGCAATTTCATTGAAGTGGCTATGGATATGAGGACACTGGCGACCATCAAGTTAACCGAAGCCCTAACCATATCAAAAGCAGGCATATCCTGAACTTTGCTTTTAGGCACGTAGGTGTAGGGAATCACAAATTGTTTGTCAATGCGACGTTGCAACCCGGTCGGAATCACTTTGGAAAGGGTTTCGAAAGCGGCAATACTGAACTTTACGATTTGACGCGACAGGTAGTTGGGTTGAAAGCGTTCGTCACCTTCGTCCTGGCGAGCCAGATCTACGCTGGTTTTTACAACACCTTTCGCTTTGGAAGAAAACCAAAGGGTAATGATCATTACGGCTCCGGAAAGCAACAACAAAAGGGTAGGGGTGCGCACCGCGGCAGTCAAACCTTTCATGTTGAAATCGGCCGGGGCAATGCCCGAAACCGTCCAGTCTTGGTAGGATTGCAAAGCAGCAATGGGAACCCCGATGAAGTTGACGAGATCGTTACCTGCAAAGGCCATGGCCAAAGCAAAGGTTCCAAAACCAATCACCAATCGGTAAATGTTCAAACGGCCCAAGGTGGCCATGAGGTAGGAAATCAAGGTCCAAAATATAAAGTTGCCCAGTAAGAAGATTTCCGGTTGTAATGCTACAAATTCAGAGATGGCGCCGTCGAATAAGGCAGCACTTTTAAGTCCTTTCACCAAAATGAAATAGACAATGGCGGTAATGGCCAATCCACCAAAAATGGATTCGATCCATTTGGACTTGGATTTAAAATCGAAGGAAATCCAAACCCTTGACACAAACTGGACCAGAGCACCGATGGTAAAGGCAATAAATACCGATAACAGGATGCCAAAAATAATCTCAGCTGCTTTATCAGTGTTGATGTATGTGGCTAAATCGGAAAGACCGCCATTATTGTCAGCGATTTTGATCAACGAAATGGCAACAGAAGCTCCCAACAGTTCAAAAACGATGGATACCGTGGTGGATGTAGGCATCCCAAGGGTATTGAAAAAATCGAGAAGCAAGATGTCCGTGATCATCACGGCCATAAAAATGAACATGATTTCTTCGAACACAAATTCACCGGGGTTAAAAATCCCTTTTCGGGCCACTTCCATCATACCACTTGACGAAATGGCGCCAAAGGCAATCCCGATACTCGCCACGATCATAATGGTCTTGAACGACAAGGCTTTTGACCCAATCGCCGAGTTCAGAAAATTGACCGCGTCATTACTAACACCGACCACCAAATCGGTTATTGCCAAAATACCCAAGGCAACAACCATAAATATGTAGATATTCTCCCCCATTCTTCAAGAAATATGACAAAAATGCCACTATAAATCCGCAATAAGGTTAACAAAAGGTTACCAAATACGGCCTTAAAAGTATCAATATTTTTGTTGCAATGGGACGGAGTTTATCTTTTGATATATCTTCGCTCCAAATGAATTGCCAATGATCTGGGAACAGTTGCTTTCACTGAAACGTCAAGGAGACACTTCCAAACGCTTGAGAAAAGAACAAAATGAGACCCGATTGGGGTTTGAGGTAGATTACGACCGGGTTATTTTCTCGTCCGCTTTCAGAAGTTTACAGGACAAAACCCAGGTAATGCCCATGCCCATTAGTGTGGGTTCCAAAAAGGAATTCGTTCATACGCGTTTGACCCATAGCTTGGAAGTTTCCGTTGTAGGGAGAAGCCTTGGGCGGATTGCAGGACAACAGATTTTGGCCAAATATCCCTATCTCAAAGAGGTCCACGGCTACCAATTCAACGATTTTGGTGCCATTGTGGCCGCAGCTGCCCTTGCCCATGATATCGGGAACCCGCCTTTTGGGCATAGTGGCGAAAAGGCCATCGGTAATTTCTTTAAACAAGGACCTGGTAAACAGTACCGTTCGGAACTGACCGATGTGGAATACCAAGATTTGATCGACTTTGAAGGGAATGCCAATGGATTCAAACTTTTGACCGAATCCAAGGCCGGAGTGCCCGGCGGACTTCGGTTGAGCTTTGCAACTTTGGGAGCCTTTATGAAATACCCTAAGGCTTCCCTGCCCAAAAAGCCTTCCAGCCACATTGCCGATAAAAAGTTTGGGTATTTCCAGACCGAAAGTGACTTTTTCCATGAAGTGGTTACCGAAATAGGGCTTTTGGCCAATCCAAGCAATCCGGGCACAGGTTTTTTTAGACATCCATTGACTTATTTAGTGGAAGCGGCAGACGATATCTGTTACACCATCATCGATTTTGAAGATGGGATCAATCTGGGGTTGGTCGCAGAAGAGTATGCCCTGGAATACCTCATCAAATTGGTGAAGGATACCATCAACACCAAAAAATACAATGCCATGAACAGCTCCAGTGATCGATTGAGCTATCTGCGTGCATTGGCCATCAACACCTTGATCCAGGATGCGGTGGAGGTTTTCATAAAAAATGAAGATAAAATTTTACGTGGCGAATTTGAATCGGCATTGCTGGATAAGGGAAAATATCAGGCCCAAGTGGATGACATCATCAAACTGAGCGTTGATAAAATCTACCAATGTGACGAGGTTATTGATAAGGAATTGGCCGGCTATCGATTGATCTCCGATCTTTTGGAAATGTACACTACGGCCTTGATTAACATCAAAAATGGGAACGATACCAATTATGACCGACTCTTGGTAAAAAGCCTGCCCGAAAATTATAGAAGCACAGAGGGCTCCACCTACAACATTTTGCTGGATACCAGTTGTTTTGTCGCCAGTTTATCGGACAGTGCTGCAGTGCACATTCATGATAAACTAACGGGGAAAACGGTTTAGAAGGAATAAAGAAGGCCCACACCGAGGAGTTGTTTGAACTGGATCCGGGAAATTCCGGGATCGACAATGGTGCCATCTTCCGCGACCACTTCATCAAACTTAATGTCATCATCAAAGATGATGTGGGTGCCAATGTTCGCATTGATGAACTCGTTGACCTTCAGGTTAAAGTTCATTTCCCAGTCCACATCAATATTTCCAAAACTTCGTATGTAATCCGTGTATAGATTAATGCGATGGTTCATCAACACATTTTTCATAATTTCCTTCTCCCAGGTGTTGGTAATCAAAAAACCAAGTTCCAAAAAGACATTCTCACCCTTAGCCACCCCAAATGCTCCTTGGCTGGACAAAGTTTCGTCCAAAACAAAGGTCGACTTCATGGTTGCAGGGGAAATATAGAGATTGAATTTGTCATTGGCCGGAATGTAGGAGGTACCCGTACCCACAAAGAGGTAACCGGGCGACATAAACCGGGAAATCGGATTGTCGCGATCAGGATATTTAAAACCGTTGGAAAATTGGGTATTGAAATTGGCCTTAACGGAATAATACCAGCTTGTTATCGTATCCTTTCGGAAACTGATGGTGGAGGACAACCGTAACTGATCGTCGGTTTTTCGCAGTTTTCGTCCCTCTTGGGCATTGAGCCCGTATCGGAAAATGGCTTCGTTGTTCCAGTTGAGGTAGCGGAATTTATAGTTTCGGGAAAACCGGAAACTGGCCAAGGCCGATACCGAATTATCGCCCCCTGCGTTCCAATTTACAAAGGCAACCTCATTGATGTTTAGTCCGAATTCGTTCACTTTTTTCCAAAACGAAGTGGGAACAAAGCGTTTGTACCACTTACGCAATGGCTTTACACGATTCAGCACAGCCCGAGGATCGGTAAGTTTGGCATCCCGGGGCAGGTATTTCAGTTTTACATCTTTGATGCGCACCACTTTAACACCAGAATCGGTGCTATCGGGTTCAAAAACTTTGAGTCGGTTGATCTGGGCATTTGCTGAAAAGGATACGGCAAGGATCAGCACAACAAAATATACTATCCGCATTGGTCTAAGGTTGATTTTACAAAGGTAAAAATGGTATCAAAATCCATACCAGCCATTTGATGGGTTTCCGAAATTTCACCTTGTTCTATGAACTTATCGGGAACACCAAATATTTTGACGGGGTTTTTAAAACCCGCTTCGTTGGCAAATTCCAATACGGCAGACCCAAAACCACCCATTATACAACCATCTTCCATCGTTACAATGTGGTCATAGTGGGCAAAGATGGTTTCCAACATTTTCTTGTCCAACGGTTTTACGAACCGCATATCGTAATGCCCTACTAGGCTTGGGTCGGGCAACTTGGAAATCAACGTTTCCATTTCGTTTCCGATATGCCCAACAGAAAGAATTGCCAATTTACTGCCTTTCTTCAAACGGCGGCCGGTACCCAATGCAATGGGTTCAAAGGGTTGTCTCCAATCCAAATTTACACCCCTTCCCCTTGGATAACGAATGGCGATGGGATGCGGTAGTTTTTGTTGTGCCGTGTACATGATATTGCGAAGTTCCATTTCGTCCATTGGGGCGAAAACGACCATATTGGGAATGCACCGCAAATAGGCCAGATCAAAAACCCCATGGTGGGTGGGCCCATCTTGACCGACCAAACCGGCCCGATCCAAACAAAAGATCACGGGGATATTCTGCAGGGCCACGTCATGGATCACTTGATCGTAGGCGCGCTGTAGAAATGTGGAATAGATATTACAGAACGGGACAAGGCCTTGGGTGGCCATTCCGGCGGCCAAGGTAACCGCATGTTGTTCTGCGATTCCGACATCATAAGCTTGATCGGGGAGCTCTTCCATCATAAATTTTAATGAACTGCCCGTGGGCATTGCAGGTGTAATACCCACAATGTTTTTGTTTTTTTGAGCCAGTTCCACCAAGGTATGTCCAAAAACATCTTGGTACTTGGGCGGTTCATCTCCATTGTATTTTTTGACCCGTTCCCCAGTATGCTTGTCGAATTTGCCCGGGGCATGGTAAACCACTTGGTCTTCTTCAGCCTTTTGTAGGCCTTTGCCCTTGGTAGTGATGATGTGCAACAATTTTGGACCATTTACTGTTTTCAAACGTTCCAATTCCTGAACAAGGGAAGGCAGGTCATGGCCGTCCAAAGGCCCGGAGTAGTTCAGGTTCAGGCATTCAAAAATATTTTCGTCCTTGGCGGTGCCGGCCTTTACGTTGGTCAGGTATTTTTTCAAAGCGCCCACACTGGGATCGATGCCGATGGCATTATCGTTCAGGATCACCAAAACATTGGCATCTGTAACCCCCAAGTGGTTAAGACCTTCGAAGGCCATACCACTGGCAATGGAAGCATCGCCCACGACGGCAACGTGTTGTCTGGTATGATTTCCTTTTAATTTGGATGCCATGGCCATGCCCAAAATGGCAGAAATGGCCGTGGAACTGTGTCCGGTACCGAAGTCGTCGTATTCGCTTTCACTTCTTTTGGGAAATCCACTAATGCCACCCATTTGGCGATTGGTATTGAATACATTTTTGCGGCCGGTAAGTATTTTATGGCCATAGGCCTGATGGCCCACATCCCAAATGAGTTTGTCTTTTGGGGTATTGAAAACATAATGTAGGGCAATGGTAAGCTCCACTACACCCAAACTTGCCCCTAAGTGGCCTTCTTTGGTCGATACAATATCAATGATGAATTCCCTCAGTTCCCCTGCAAGTTGTGGCAACTGGTCCATGCTCAATTTTTTGAGGTCGGCAGGGCTATTGATATGTGCTAAAAGGTTTTCCAACGGATAAAAAACAAAAGTACCGATAATCCCCAAAATTTTTTTATGCGTAGCTTAGCCATTATATAAAATCTTTTAAAAAAAGTGGAAAATCCATTTGATGACACCTATTTTATGAAACGGGCCTTGCAAGAAGCCCAGATTGCTTATGAGAGCGGGGAAGTGCCCGTTGGCGCCGTAGTGGTGGTCAACAATAGGATCATAGGTAGGGCGCACAACCTTACCGAACGTTTAAAAGATGTAACGGCCCATGCCGAAATGCAGGCCATTACCGCGGCCTCTAATTTTTTGGGAGGTAAATACCTTCATGGTTGTACGCTTTATGTTACCTTGGAACCTTGCCAAATGTGTGCTGGGGCCTTGTATTGGAGTCAGATTTCGAAAGTGGTCTATGGAGCCGCCGATCTTGAACGTGGGTTCAATGTGATGGGGGGTATGCTGCACCCCAAAACTGAGGTGGTAGGGGGTATCTTGGAAAACGAGGCCTCTGAACTGTTGAAACGGTTCTTCATCCAAAGGCGAAATCTCAACTAATAAAAAACCCCGGCTTAGCCAGGGTTCAACAAAAATCAAAATAAAATATTTTTATCCGATTACCTTCACTTGTGAAGCAACCCTTCCTTTTCTTCCTTCTTCTTCAGAGTATTCTACTTTGTCGCCTTCGTTCAGTTCCACTCCGTTCAATGCAGTAACATGAACAAAGATGTCTTTTCCTGTTTCACTGTTTGTAATGAATCCGTAACCTTTGGAATCATTAAAAAATTTTACTGTACCAGTCATTAAAAAAAAATAAAATGTTAAAACACGAAGGTATGTTATTTTCTGAACCGTTGGATGAAACCAACTTTAATTCTTTTGAAAATTATTGATTTTCAGTCTTTTTACGTTCATTTTCTTGCATTTTATCAATATTTTCCTTTGTAAGCATGTAATCTTTCATGTTTTTACCCTTGCTCTCATGGTAAAGAAACAGCGGCATGGCCACCAAAAAAAGACCAATTGTGCCCCCACCAATATATTTATGCGCTACTGCGGCCTGATCCTCCTCCAATGTAAATCCGTAGATAATGGAGGAAAAGGAACAGATGACAATCAGTAAGACAAAGAGTCTCATTTTCATTGGGAATGTTTGATCAATTTTCTTCTGTAGGCGGTGAGCAATTTGGATTTGGAAATAAACCCTTCATACTTTCCTTCTTTAATAACGGGCAAATTCCATGCGCCACTATCCTGAAACTTTTTCATGACCTCCTTCATATTGTCGGTTTCATAAAAAATCAACTCGGGCGGGGCATGCATTAGACTATTTACAAATACCTTCTCGTACATGTCCGTATCGAACATGAACGGCCGGATGTCATCCAGCACAATGATGCCCATCAATTTTTTATGATTGTCCAATACAGGGTATATGTTCCGTTTTGATTTGGCCACCGATTCATGCAACATTTCACCCAAGGTCATATCGGGATGAACAGGCCTGAAATTTTTCTCGATCACATCATCCAATTCTAACAGGCCCAAAACCATTTGATCCTTATTGTGGGAAAGCAGGGCGCCGATTTTGGCCAATTCCTTGGTGTAGATGGTATAGTCGAGTGCATTTTTGGTGATCAAATAGGATATGGAGGCAGTGATCATCAAGGGTACAAACAGTTCGTAGCCTCCGGTGATCTCAGCAATCAAAAATATGGCGGTCAAAGGGGCATGGATTACCCCGGCAATAAGCCCGGCCATTCCAATTAGGGTGAAATTACTTTCGGATACCGAAAAGCCAAACCCCAGGTTGTTGATCACTTTGGCCACTACATTGCCCAATGCGCTGCCCATCACCATGGTGGGGATAAATATTCCTCCCGCACCACCTGCGCCAATTGTTGTGGTCATGGCGATGGCCTTAAAGATGGTAATTCCAAAGAGTAGTGCAATCACCACCCAAATATTATGGATGTAGGCATCAAATGGCGTGCTGCCCAATGCTTTTAAATGGTCTCCGTGCAATAGGTTGTTGATGAAACTGAAACCTTCACCGTAAAGTGGTGGGATTGCATACAACATGATTCCGATGGCGATACCGCCCACCAGCAGTTTGTATTTTGGACTTTTCAATTTTTTGAACAGGGACAGGATGGCAAAATACATTTTGGTAAAGTAGATGGAAGCGAAAGCGGTTCCTATACCCAACAAAATGTAGAACGCGGTATCCTTGAGTTCAAAACCTTCAGTCAACGAGAAGCTGAACAGCACCTCGTTGCCCAGAAAGAAGTAGGAGGTTAGCACCCCTGAGATGGAAGCCAACAACAACGGCAACATGGACATCATGGTAAAGTCCAATGTAAATACTTCCACTGCGAAAATGATGGCCGCAATCGGCGATTGGAATATGGAGGCTATGGCACCGGAAGAGGCACAAGCCACCAAAAGTGATCGGGTCTTGGCATCAATATGCAACAGGCGACTAAGATTGGAACTTAAAGCGGACCCCGATTTCACTGCCGGTCCCAACAATCCAACAGAACCACCAAAACCTACGGTTAACGGCGCTGTGATCAAAGGGGTATAAATATCCTTGACGCTGAGCATGCCCCCTTTTTTGGAGAGGGAATAAATGATGGAAGAAACCGCGTGCTGCAATGGTTTTTTCTGTACAAACTTCACATATAGGTAAACAAAGGTGAGACCGATGGTGGGAAGAATAAAGTACAGTTGGTTCTCTGAAAACACGATGCCCTTTTTTAAAAGGGCCTCTATAAAATAAGTGAAGTTTTTTAGGGTAACCGCCACTGCGCCCGCCATAAACCCCACAACAAGGCTCATAATATGTATGAAGGTCTTGTTGGAGATATGTTTATATCGCCATTTTAGAAAACGGGTGAGTAATTTCTTTTTCTTTTTAGGCATTGGGGTCAATGTACACCTAAATGTATTAAAAATCCCGCTCGAAGGCGGGATGGTTTTTTATTAAAGATTGAGTTTGATGTGCAACTCGTTCAATTGGTCTTCATCAATATGGGCCGGTGCGTCGATCATCACATCCCTGCCACTGTTGTTTTTGGGGAAGGCAATAAAGTCCCTGATGGTTTCCTGTCCGCCCAAAATGGCCACCAAGCGATCCAAACCGAAGGCAATTCCACCATGGGGAGGGGCCCCATATTGGAAGGCATCCATTAAAAATCCAAACTGCGCCTTGGCTTCTTCGGGGGTAAAGCCCAAATGTTTGAACATGGTGGCTTGTGTTTCCTTATCGTGGATACGGATAGATCCCCCACCGATTTCGTTACCGTTGAGCACCAAGTCGTAGGCATTGGCCTTTACGGCACCGGGATTGCTTTCCAACAATTCCAGTTGTCCTGGTTTTGGTGAAGTGAACGGGTGGTGCATGGCATGGTAGGTGCCGGTTTCCTCATCCAGTTCCAACAATGGGAAATCCACAACCCAAAGCGGGGCGAATTCGTCCGGTTTCCGAAGTCCCAATCGGGTGGCAAGTTCCATGCGAAGCGCGCTCAACTGGGCACGCGTCTCGTTGGTATTTCCTGAAAGTACGCAGATCAAGTCGCCGGGTTGTGCACCTGTAACCTCCGCCCATTTGGCCAGATCCTCTTGATCGTAGAATTTGTCCACGGAAGATTTGTAGGTGCCATCTTCATTGCATTTTACATAAACCATTCCCTTGGCGCCGACCTGTGGTCGTTTCACCCAATCAATCAGGGCATCAATTTCTTTTCGGGTATAGGCTCCTGCACCGGGCACGGCAATCCCCACTACCAATTCGGCACTGTTGAAGACACCGAAATCTTTGTGTTGGGCCACAGCGTTCAATTCCCCAAACTGCATTCCGAAACGGATATCAGGTTTGTCGTTACCATACAAACGCATGGCATCGTCGTAGGTCATTCTGGGGAAGGAATCGATTTCAAAGCCTTTTATTTCTTTCAATAGGTGTTTGGTCAGGCCTTCAAATGTATTCAGGATGTCTTCCTGTTCCACAAAGGCCATTTCACAGTCGATTTGGGTGAACTCCGGTTGCCTGTCTGCCCGTAGGTCTTCATCCCTAAAACATTTCACGATCTGGAAATATTTGTCCATTCCGCCCACCATCAACAATTGTTTGAAGGTTTGTGGCGACTGGGGGAGGGCATAGAACTGACCTTCGTTCATACGGCTGGGGACCAAGAAATCCCTGGCACCTTCGGGAGTGGATTTGATCAAATAGGGCGTTTCCACATCTATAAACCCTTGGTCGGAGAGGTATTTCCGCACCTCCATGGTCACCTTGTGCCTAAAGATCAAATTATTTTTGACCGGGTTCCTACGAATATCGAGGTAGCGGTATTTCATTCGGATATCCTCACCACCGTCGGTTTCGTCCTCAATAGTGAATGGAGGCAACTTGGAAATATTCAAAATGGTCAACTCCTTGACCAACACCTCGATTTCTCCAGTAGGAATGTTCGGGTTTTTGGAAGCTCTTTCTATAACCTCACCTTTGGCTTGGATTACCGTTTCACGGCCCAATTCCCTGGCCTGTTCCAAAAGATCTTTAGAAGTACGGTCTTCATCAAATACCAATTGGGTGATGCCATACCGATCGCGCAAGTCTACCCAGGCTACAAAACCTTTGTCACGGACCTTGTGTACCCATCCACTTAAAATAACTTCTGAACCGATGTCGGATGCCCTTAGGGCACCGCAGGTATTGCTTCTGTACATGATGTTTGTAATGAGAGGGCAAATTTAAGAGGATTGCCTCTATTTATTGCTAGTAAACACCAATTTATCATCACCTTTTTGGTGCTATCATTTTGGGAGACCATTCTTAAGCTCAGATTAAAATTACACTAACTTTGAAATAACATTAAATTAACATTAATGATGATTTTTAAAGATTAAAGGCGTAAAATTATCGATTTTGGTTCTCAAAGTTAATTCAAATAATATATTTAAAAACTTGAAAAACAGATAAATAAAATTCTAATGTTAATTCAATGTAAATTTTATGTTACATAAATATGTGTTTAATGTAAAATATATGTATCTTTGATACGTTGTGTTATTAGTATTAACGATTTAAATCCCATATCGAAATGAAAAAAGCAGTATTATTTTTGGCGTTGATGTTTGTTGTTGCTGTATCTGCACAGGATACCAAACCAACATTTGAGAAAGTGGGTGAAATGGTGAAAGCTACTTATTTTCATGATAACGGGGAAATAGCCCAAACCGGATATATGTTGAATGGAAAATTACATGGCGATTGGGTGATGTTCGATACACAGGGAAAAAAGATAGCTACAGGTCAATACGTTAACGGTACCAAAACCGGAAAGTGGTTTTTTTGGAAAAGTGATGTATTGAAGGAAGTGGATTTTACCGACAACCGAATTGTAAACGTAACCAACTGGAGCCAAGGCGAGGTAGTCTCGGTAAACCAGTAGTTAAAATCAGTGTTTAAAAAAAAGCCCCGACCATTAGGTCGGGGCTTTTTTTTGGTATAATCTTATACCGAAACGGCTTCCAATTCCTCTGGCTTGGGAGCTTCGCGTTTTAGTTTCGCATTGCGTAACCGCAGTTTCAATTTGTAAACCAAACTGAACAATATCGGCACCACGATCAAGGTGAGGAAGGTGGCTACAAAAAGACCGTAAATTACCGTCCAGGCCAAAGGCCCCCAAAAAATTACGTTATCACCTCCAAAGTAAATGTTTGGGTTAAAGTCGCTCATTAGCGTAAAAAAGTTGATGTTGAACCCTGTGGCCAATGGGATCAATCCTAAAATGGTGGTGATGGCCGTAAGCAACACCGGACGCAAACGGGCTTTTCCACCCTTTACCACGGCTTCAGTGAAATCCTCGATGGGGAGGAGTTCGTCCTCTTCCAGATCCAATTTCACTTTTCTTCGATCGATCAGCAATTGGGTATAGTCCAATAGCACCACACCGTTGTTCACCACAATACCGGCCAATGAGATAATACCCATCATGGTCATCATGATCACAAAGGCACTACCAGTGGCCACAATGCCACCGAACACCCCGATCAAACTCAAGAAAATGGCCAACATGATGATACCTGGCTTGGAAACCGAGTTGAACTGGAAGATCAAGATGAAGAAAATCAAACCGAGACCTGTGAAAAAGGCACCCATCAAGAACTGAAACTGATCGTTCTGCTCCTCGATCTGTCCGGTGTAGTCGATCTTGATTCCGGAAGGCAGGTTCTCAAAATCATTCATTTCTTCCTGAATCTTTCCTACCACAGCCGCGGCATCGGTAAAGCCGGGGGCCAAAGCCGAATACACGGTTACCACACGTTTTACATCGCGGTGCTTAATGGCATTGAAACCGGTACTGTTCACTTGTTTGGTCACTGCCGAAACAGGAACTTCCTTAATTTGTCCGTTGGAAGGATCCCGGAAGGTAATGCGCTGGTTGAACAGGGCACTGGTATTGTAACGGTCCTCTTCGTTAAAACGCACGTAAATGTCATAATCCTCGCCTCCTTCTTTGTAGATGCCCGCCTTGGAACCAAAGATGGAGCTACGCAACTGTTGTCCCACTTGGCCCGTGGCAACGCCCAATTCTCCAGCCTTTTCCCGGTCCACGGCAACCAACATGGAAGGTTTGGATTTGTTCACATCGATTTTTAGCTCATCGATACCGGGAATGTTCTTGGTATTGATGAAGTTCCGCATTTCCTCGGCGGTATTGATCAATTCGGTATAATCATCGCCTTCCAGTTCAATGTTGATGGGATAACCCACTGGAGGTCCAACTGCATCTTTTTCCACAGAAATGGCCACCCCGGGATATACATCTTTCAGAGCTTCCTGTACTTTTCTGAGCAATTCGTTACTATCTGCCCCCTCACGGTATTTGAACTCACGCATGGTGGCGGTAATTTTTCCACGGTGGGGCATTTCGGCGGACGAACCACCATCGGTCTGAGGGTTACCAGCTCCTTCACCCACTTGGGATACGGCACTTTCAGTCAAGAAATTGTAATCCCCGTGCATGTAGGCATCCGAATTGATGATGCCATACACCTGTTCTTCAATTTCCTTGGTAATCTTGTTCGTTTTTTCAATATCCGTTCCCTCAGGATACTCGATATAGACAATGATCTGATTGGGCTTGTTGTCGGGGAAGAACTCCACTTTGGTGCGTTGGCTTCCAACAGACCAACCAAATCCCATAAAGGCAACCAACAACAGCACAAAAGTGGTAATTGCAATAAAAATGGGTCGTTTTCCTGCCAGTGCGTAGCGCAGCGTACGTTCATAAAAGCGCTCCCATTGGGGCAATATCTTGTTTTGGAACCCATTGGCCCAACCTCTTAGGAAGAAACGATAGATCCACAATAAAATAGCCGTTACCACCATTACCGTTCCCAAACCACGATAGCTACCACCAAAAATGATGATCAGTACACCGATTACTGAAACGATGGAAGTAACGCGAATGATCTGCTTTAAGGGCATTTCTTTGTCCTCGGTGGTCATGTATCGGGATACCAATACCGAGTTGAAGAAGATGGCCACGAACAGTGACGACCCCAATACTACCGAAAGTGTGATGGGGAAATACATCATAAACTGCCCCATGATACCCGGCCAAAGCCCAAGTGGAACAAACGCCGCTACGGTGGTTAATGTGGAAATGATGATCGGAAACGCGATTTCCCCGATTCCTTTTTTGGCCGCTTCAATGCGCGACATGCCTTCCTCATCCATCAATCGGTATACGTTTTCAACCACCACAATACCGTTGTCCACCAACATTCCCAGTCCCATGATCAATCCGAACAGGATCATGGTATTCATGGTATAGCCCAAGGCGTTCAAGATCATCAAAGACATGAACATGGACATCGGAATGGCAAATCCGACGAAAAGCGCATTCTTGAATCCTAAAAAGAACATCAAAACCCCAACCACCAAGATGATACCGAAGATGATGTTGTTCACCAAATCGTCCACCTGGCCAATGGTTTTGGTAGATTGGTCATTGGCAATGGTCACTTTAAGGTCTTGCGGGAATACATTGGCTATGGCCTCATCCACGATTATCTTGATCTGGTCCACGGCGGCCACCATGTTCTTTCCCGAACGTTTTTTAACGTCCAACATTACCACAGGCTCCCCAAATTCTCGGGCATAGGTGGTCTTATCTTCTTCCTTGAAGCTGATCTTGGCAATATCCCGTAAATAAATGGGGTTGCCATTTTCGGATTTTACCACAAAGCTTTCCAGATCTTTTGGTTGGTCAATCTCACCCACAATGCGGATGGTCCGGCGTTGGCCACTGGCAATCAGGTTCCCCGCCGACATGGTCATGTTCTCGTTGCTGATGGCATTGATCACATCGTTGAAGCTTACTTTGGCCGCCATCATTTTGTAGATGTCCACAGCCACTTCCACTTCTTTTTCCTGCGCACCGCGAATGTCTACCTGTTTTATTTCTTGGAGCCCTTCAATCTCATCCTCTAGGTATTCGCCGTACTCCTTCAATTTGTCCACGGGATAATCCCCGGAAATATTGATGTTGAGGATGGGCATTTCCTCGGAAAGGCTCAAATCGAACACATTGGGTTCCACTTTGGCACCATTAAAGGTGGGCCAGTCCTCCCCAGCGGTTTTGGAGTCGACCTCGTCCTTTACTTTTTGAAGTGCCCCTTCCACGGAAATATTTTCGTCGAACTCCACAATGATTATGGAATAATCCTCTTGTGAAGTGGAGGTGATCTCCACCACATTGCTCACGGTTTTGAGTTCATCTTCCAAGGGGTCCGTGATCAATTTCTCAATATCCTCGGCCGTATTGCCAGGATAAATGGAACTGATGTATATTTTGGTTTCCTTTACCTCTGGGAAACTTTCCCGAGGCATGCTGAAATAGGCCATGGCACCCAAGATCAGGATAACCACGATCAACACATACATGGTGGTCTGGTTATCGATGGCCCATGAGGATAGCCCAAATTCCTTGTCTACCTGTTTTTTTTGCTTGCTCATACAATTTTAAGTCTTTGGTCTATGGTTGATAGACGTTAGTTTTTAATATCTTTTTTAAGATAGTTTTGGAGGCTGGTCAGCATTTTTGACAGTTCCACCAAATGACTTTTCATATTCATTTCCTCTTCATCAGAAATATATTCCTGTCTTTTTGCGATGGTCAAGCAAACAACACTTTCCTTGATTGAACCCATAGCAATCTGAATAAACCGATTGAACTGTGCATTGGTGTCTCCCGAACCTTCGGCAATATTCAAGGCAATGGAAGTTGCGGAGCGAATAAATTGTGATGAAAGTCTATAGGTTTCCTCTTTTGGGAATTTTTCACACAATCGGTAGGCTTCGTCCGTAAACGCCAGAGCTTTTTGATAAACCTTTAAATCTTCAAAAGAGAATCGAATATTGTCCATCGACTGTAAGCTAACGACTGAATTTGATTTTCACTTTTTGTCCTTCCTTAACGCTTCTGGCCCCCTCGTCGATGATCGCATCACCACTGTTGATGCCCGAAAGCACTTCCACGAAATCTCCCTGCGTTTTACCTGTTTTGATGATCACTTTTTTGGCCACGGGGTCATTTTCAATGGAATCGGCCTCAACCAAGAACACATATTGTTCCCCTTCGGCGTTCTCTGAAAGGATGCTCTGTGGTATCAAAATGGCATTTTCACTGGTATAATCGTTGATCATTACCCTAGCAGTAAGGTTGGGCTTAATTTTTCCGTCATGGCTTGGCACTGGTATCTCGACGGTGAACGAGCGGTTACTTGGATTGATAAAATTTCCGGTCTCCCTGATCTTGGTGTTTACACTTTCGCCCAATACCGGAAAGTAAACCTTTACGTCTTTGCCCGGGGTTACATTGGGCAAATGGCTTTCGGGTACCTCGACTTCCACATACATGTTGGATAGGTTTACGATGCGGAACACTTCGGATCCCGGTCCGGGGGCCACCACGGTGCCTTGATCTTTGATCACGTCGTCGATGATTCCGGCAAATGGTGCTCTAATGGTCGATTTGGCCACTTGGCTTTCCATTTGTTTTACGGCACTCGTTTGGGCCTCATAGTTGGTCTTGGCCTGTAGGTACTGTATTTCCGAACCAATGTTTTGTTCCCAAAGTCGTTTTTGGCGTTCAAAGGTGGTCCGGCTCAATTCGGCCTGTGTTTTCATTTGAGCCAATTGACTGGACAATCCTCCATCATCAATGGAAGCCAAAACCTGACCTTTAGTTACATTTTGTCCCTTTTTAACATAGACACGGTTAAGTGTTCCGGCCATTTCGGGATAGATAAGTACATTTTGTTTGGTCATCACATCACCCTGTAGTTCCAAATAGTGTTCAAACTTTTGTGGGGCAACGGTTATGGTGGTCACCAACGGCAATTTGGCCGAATCGTCCAAAAGGGCAATGGCCGAATCCAGGGATTGCAATTGCATTTCCAAGGCTTTGTGTTCTTTGGAGATTTCCACATGTTTGGCCCTAATGGCTTCAATGTCCTGGCTGGCAAGCACCTTTTCCAAGGATTTGTTGCCTCCGCCCCCACAGGAAGCCAAAACAGCTGCAGTGATTGTGATATATATTGTTTTTCTCATGATGGAATGGTTTTCTGTTTTGATCATTTGTTTAAAATGGTTTCCAATTCGGTTTTCTTGTTGATCACATCTACCATGGATTGTAGATATTCTTGTTGACTGGTGTACAACTGAGTCTGTGCCTGTCGCAAGTCGAAACTTGTGGCCAATCCCTCAGCATATTTGATCTGGTTTTTCTTTTCGATGCGTTCCGCCAATTCCAAGTTGTCCTTGGATGTTCCATATTGTTCGATGGCCAGGATGTAATCGCTCTTGGCACTTTCCAATTGCAGACGGATTTGGGCCTCGGCCTCCGTAAATTGTGTTTTGGCTTTTTCCAGGGCAATCTTGGCCCGTTGGGTGCTGGCACTTCTTCCCAAAGAACTAAAAATGGGGATGTTGAGATCTACACCCAAAACAGAAGATCCAAACCATTGTTGTCCACTGTTCAGAAAATTGAAACTTTCGCTAAATGAGTTTCCACCATAATTCACAAAGGCATTCAGTGTGGGCAGGGCACGACTTTTGGCCAATTTTAATTCCAGGGCCCTTTGCTCGTTAAGGTTGAGGGCCATTTTGTAATCCACATTGTTTTCGATATTGAAATCGGCATCGATCAAGCCCAAATCAATTTGTTTTTGGGTAAGGTCATCCAAGTTTTCGGTCAACACCGTTGGGGTCTCAATGGGCAAGCCAAGCACCAAGTTCAACATTTGGTGGGTGATTTTTTCCAACCGCTTAGCATTTTTGAGTTGGTTGTCCACAGAAGAGAGTGTAATCTGCAATTGATCTACACTTTCTTCATCACCCAAACCGTTTTCATAAATACGCTTGGTCTCATAAAGGTTCTTTTCCAAGGTGGCCTTGTTTCTTTCCGAAATTTGGACACTTTCTCGGGCTAGGAGCACATTGCCATAGGCTTCCACCACAGCTTTTCGAACTTCCAGTTCGGTTTTTTCCTTATTGTTCCTACTGTATTCCAAAAAGGTTTTGGTGGCCTGCACGCCAACAATGTACGACCCATCAAAAATCTGTTGCCTTAGGGTAGCGGTTGCTGCGATGGACTGTGGCTGTCCGAAGACCACTTCTTGATAGGTGCCCGGTTCTCCTCCAAAAAACTCGGCAGGAATTTGTGTAACAGGCTGTTTCAATTGGTTTTGATAGTTCACTGCTCCCGAAATTTGGGGCAGTCCGGTTGCAATGGTTTCCCATTTTTGTTTTTGGGCATCCACAATATCCCTAGAGGCATTGATGGCACTGTAATTATGCTCCAATGCATAAGTGATGGCCTGATCCAAACTTAAGTTTGGAATGGTGTCTTGGGCCGATGCCAAAGTTGGCAAGATCAGCAAAAGGCTGATAATGAAAGTCCGCATTTATTCTTGGTTTGAATTGATGATTGAGTTGAGTATTTTTCTCCCTTTGGGTGTTACGATGCCCCTGAGGTGGTATTCCAAATAATAATCCAAAAGATGGGCCTTACTAAAGATTTCCGTAGGAAAAATGGCATTGTCCTTGATGCTCATGACCCCCGAAAAGTAAATCCGTGATACAAATTCCACATTAAGGTTATCGCGATAAATGCCCAATTCCATACCTCTTTTTACATTTTCGGCCACACAGCGATGGGTGCATTCAAATTGGATTTCCTTGAGTTCGGCATGTATTTTCGGATAATACTTCTGCAATTGGTACAGTGGTGAGGATTTTTCATCCTTTAAGTGCACCATCACAAATTTTTTGATCTCGTACAGCTCCTCAATTGGGTTTTGTTCCTGGGCTATGATATGATCAATCCCACAAGTGATCATGTCGGACATGGTCATCGTTGTGGCCTGGACCAATTCCGTTTTGTTCTTGAAATGGGAATAGATTGTTTTCTTGGAAATCCCCATTTCGTTGGCCAAATCGTCCATGGTTACGCTCTTAAACCCAAGGTTCAAGAACATATCTGCTGCTTTTTCTATGATTTTTTCCCTCATAACAAGCGGCAAATTTAGATAAGGAAACTTTAAAAACAAAAAAAGTTTCCATCGTTTTACATTTTTTTAACGAGAACTTAAAACTTTGTTTTATTTGGAATCATCCACCACAAAAAGGGGTTGAAGCACCTCGTTCTGCTCTAATTGATGGGTTGTGTTCCCAAAACTCCAAAAGAAGGGGCGATACTTCTTCAGGTATTTTTCAGTGAAGGTTGTTTTCTTAGCTGTTTTCATGATTTTCGTTTTTGATTTTTGCCACGTAGGCCTTAAAGGCTTCTTCACCCTCTTCTTTCCAGAATTGGTCGTAGTGTTTCCATTCGTCGAAGTCCCTTCGCAGGGAACTACATTTATGATTTGATCTGTGTTTCCTTCTTTGGTGCGACCCACCTTTGCTTTTACCGCCACCCCCTCCAAATCCGAAGATGATCTTGGCCATGACCAAAATGCCCAATGCTTGCCAAAAGGTAATGGTGGCCAGTCCAAATAGGTCGGGCATGAGCCAGTTCCAAAGACGCATGAGCACGTAGTTGGCCAAAAAGAACAGGGCTCCGGCAAGGATTACCATGGCGATGACCTTCACGATTTTTTTCACATAATATTCCACGTTGCTTTCCACACGTTTTTCAATTTCTCTTTTACGATCCATGATTCAATGCTTTTAAGTTTTCCAATTTTTTAGATAATTCTGCTAGAGCACGATGCCTTCGCGACATCAATGTGCCTGCTGGTATGTCGGTTCGTTCTGCGAGTTCTTTATAGTTATAGCCTTCAAAATCGATGGCGATAACAATATCCCGGTACGCTGGTTTCAGTTCCGAAACGGCATTTTTCAAAGCAGTTTCCAGTTCTGCAGAGTAGCTGTTATCAGCAGCTCCGTAGAACAGTTCTGCAAATTCCTGCCAATGCTGGTCCAGGTCGTCACTGGGCAATTTGCGTTCTTTCTTCCCACGCATAATGTCTATGATCCTGTTCCGGATGGCATTGTACACAAAGCCGCCCACATTGGTGATCGGGATGGCATCATCGGGCCGGGAAAAAATCCGAAGCGCAACATCCTGAACAATATCTTCCGCATCCCGTTCCGAAGTATCCCTGATCTTGGACTGCACATACGATCGCAACGAGCCATACTCCTCGTTGAAAAAGTCTGAAAGGTTGTTTCGGTCCTCGGTTTTGGTTGCCATTTTGATCTTGACAGCTATTGGTCTTCAACTATAGAGACGAACAAGTTGCAATCCATTGCAACTTTTCATCATTTTTTTTCGAAATATTTTGGGGAACACCACAAATATGGGGATGGAAACTTATCGTACCACTACCGTTTCAAATTGATTTTTTGCATGTATTTTTGAACCCATGTCAGCAATCGATAGTATTAGTCAGTACCGGGACATGTTTGTTACGGAACTCAAGGCCAAAACCCAATATTCGGAACCCAAAAACCTGTATGAACCGGTTTCATACATTCTGGATTTGGGTGGTAAACGGCTTCGTCCCGTTCTCACCTTAATGACCGCCGATATTTTTGGGGGTAAGGCAAAGGAAGCCATGGATGCAGCCCTTGCTGTTGAAATGTTCCATAATTTTTCGCTGGTGCACGACGATATCATGGACGATGCACCCCTGCGAAGAGGGAAGACCACGGTGCATGAAAAATGGGACGTGAACACAGGTATCCTATCCGGTGATGCGATGCTGATCCTGGCCTATCAATTTTTTGAGAGCTATCCAGCAGAAACCTATAAAAAGTTGACGGCTTTGTTCAGTAAAACCGCCATTGAAGTGTGCGAGGGCCAACAATACGATGTGGATTTTGAGACCCGGGACGATGTAACCATTCCCGAATACATCAAAATGATCGAGTACAAAACTTCGGTTTTGGTGGCTGCAGCCATGGAAATGGGAGCCATTGTTGCTGGTGCCTCGGAGCCCGATTGTAAGTCCATTTATGAGTTTGGTAGAAACTTGGGTATTGCCTTCCAGTTGCAGGACGACTTTTTGGATGCTTTTGGTGATCCGAAAACGTTTGGTAAACAGGTGGGAGGGGATATTTTGGAAAACAAAAAGACCTTTCTATACCTAAAATCATTGGAGCAAGGGACCAAGGAAGATCAGGAAAGCCTGTTGCACCTGTATTCCATACAACCCGAAGAGGGTTCGACCAAAGTGGAAACGGTAAAAACCATTTTCGAGGAAAGCGGCGCTGTGGAAGCCACCCAATCAGCAATTGAAGCCTACACCCAAAAAGCTTTTGAGGTTTTGGACGGCCTGCAATTACCGGATTCCAAAAAGAACTTGCTTCGCGTCTTTGGCGAAAATTTGATGCGGCGTACCGTTTAAAAAATCCGACCCAGCAAAGCACGGATAAAAGGCATAGGTTTGGGTGCGGTCACGATTTGCAACTCTTCCCAAAGATGGGTTTCGTTTTCCAGAAATTTTAAAATCAATTGGGCTTTTCGCCGCTTGAACAAAGACACAAATATGGAGGCGCCCAGTGCATTGTCCTTGTGGAGAATATCCAACAACAACATGTCGTAAAACAAAAATCGATCCTTGTGGTAAAACTGGGAAAGTGATTTTCCGGCCTTCAGATGTTCAACCAATTTGGGAATTTGTTGGCTGATACTGTAAAAGGTGAACCCGGTACTTGGCTTCGCCCAACCGCCTGCAATGCCGATATGGAAGACACGGTCAGAATTGTGCTTGTGAAAGGGATAACAGGTCATCGGAATGGTACCGAATTCGGTTTCAGTGATCGTAAAGGCCGTTTTGAACTTTTCTTGGATGTACTGTTTGATGGCCTCCTCATATTCACTTAGTTCCAAAAGATGCTCCGAGAAAAGGGTGTACTCCACCAAAGCTTCGGTTGGGGAAAAAGGCAGCACGTACAAAAATCGGGTGTTGCCGTTTTGAGCAACCGAAAAATCCATAAAAGTGGCTTCCCCTTCATTGAAAACTGGGTTTTCGGTTTTGACGAACCATCCCAAAAAATGTTGTTGCAATACCGGATAGTGCTTTTGACTGTAAGGACGTGATGGATCGTATAGACTCGAAAAAACGTGTTCTGCAGTAAAGGTTTGGGCATCGGTGACCACTTCCACCACATGCTCTTTTTCCCGAACGCTTTGCACTTCTTCTTTCACCCAAGTGATATTGGGGTATGCCTTTACCTTTGGTACATAATGGTTGTAAAAGTCGATTCCGCGCAACATCTTATAGGTGTAGGGAGTGATTTCCAAGGATTTTTCCCACTGTTGTCCCGCTACATAAATGGTATCCCAAGTTTTGTGGATCAAGTCATCAAACGGGCCCGGTCCTTTTTCCCAAAAACACCACGTACGGTCGTTTTGGGATTTATCGGCCTTGTCCAACACCATAATCGACTTGCCAGCGAAGAAAGCATCACGGCCAAGGGCATCGGCCAATAAGAGTCCGGCGGCCCCGGCACCAACAATGATATAGTCGTAATGGGTCATGGGTTCAAAGATAGGGGAAGGATTGGATATTAATTGAGTGATCATTTACCTCGGAAAAACAATCAACATTTTTCCTAATCAAAAAACCGTATACCGTACTCCAAAAAATCCCCGGATGCCCTGGTTGGGCCCATACACATAGGTGGGGTCAAAAGTAAGGGCATATGGGTTATCCGCCGTGGCTACCGGGTTTCCGTTGGCATCGAAGGTGACGTCCTTGTCAAATGGGTCGTTAGCCCGTGCAATGATAAAGGGATTGCCTCGGTTCGGAGTCCAGTCCAATAGGTTTTTGATGCCTGCATACACCTCAAAATTGTTCAGGCCTTTGTAGGTAAACTGGATGTTCTGAATGCTCCAAGTAGGGGAATAGGGCCTTCGCGGATCCAGGTCGCCCAACAAGGGCAAACGCATGGGGCCGTATAAATTTCCGGTATAATCTGCGGTGAGTTTAAGGGCATGAAAGGTGTACGACAGGTTCCACGTAGCCGTAATGCTTTCCGTAAGGATTTGCTGTTGGGAAATGCCATTTTCCGTGGTGCTCACATCTTGCCATGTGGCCCCGACCATAATCTTGAAACTACTGGGAAAAACTACATCCAAATTGGCACTAATGCCCTGGGAAACGGATTTCCCTTCCAAATTATCATAAATGATCTGGTTGGGATTGGTCTCGTAATCGGGCAAGATCACGTTGTTGAAATGGGTATAGAAAGCAGAGGCATCCAATCCGATAAAAGTACCGTTGTCGCTATAGATCTTCTTTAAATAATTCAGGTTGATGTTGTAAGAGCGCTCGGGTTTCAACTCTTCAGCAATGATCACTTCACGAGCCCCGGTAAGTGCTGCATGGTCTTCGGTGAACAAATTCACCACCCGAAAACCGGTTCCCGCATTTACCCGAAAAATGTCATGGTCCGAGATTTTCCATTTGTAGGCAGCGCGGGGGGTAAAGATGTTGCCGTGTCGTTGGTCATGATCAAAGCGCATTCCCGCCAAAAAAGAGTGTTTGGGGGCAAAGGTAAACTCGTCCTGCACAAAAAGGCTGGGAATCCAAATGTTGTCCGCTATTGGAGTGGCCGGGGTATTATCGTTGTAATAGTTGTATCGAATGGCACTTCCCAGCAACAGATCATGATTCCCCAAGGCTTTGTCCCAGGTGAGTTGGGCAAAACCAATACGCTGGTCGGCCAGGTATTCAGTATCGCCGTACACCGAATTTTGATTATGGTAATTGTACGAGAAAGAGAGCAAAAGCTTTTCGGAAAATGGCAATTGGTATTTTCCCAGAATTTCCCAACGACGGGTATAGATGCTCTCTCCATAAATTTCGTCCCCGCCACGGAATTCAGGGGTCCATTGCATTTCGCCGCCCCACCGGTCTTCATAAAAAAAGCGGCCTGCCAAGGAAAACAAACGGGCATCCTTACGTTCAAAATCCCATTTTTGGAACAAGGAAATACGGTCCTGTAGGGTAAGGTCGGTAAAATTATCCCCATTATTGTCGATGGGCACATCATAGTTGAAATAGTTGATTCCCAACAGCAAATCGGTCTTTTTGCCCACGGCAATCTTACTGCCCACATCCAGATTGTATTCGCCCCAACCGGTCACAAAACCATCGGCAAAAAATTCGGGGGCACTCAGCGCATTTTTAGTGATGATGTTGATCAAACCACCTACAGCCTCACTGCCATAGAGAGAAGAGGCAGGCCCTTTCACGATTTCAATTTGTTCAATCAAGGAATTGGGAATACCGGTAAGTCCATATACCGTTCCCAACCCGCTTACAATGGGCATCCCATCAATAAGTACCAGTGTGTAGGGCCCTTCCAAACCATTGATGTGGATGTCTCCGGTGTTGCACACATTGCAATTGATCTGTGGCCGTACGCCATTCACATTTTGTAACGCGTCAAAAACACTGGCCGTTGGGTTCTTTTTAAGAAAAGTTGGTGAGTACACCTCAACCGGAACTGGACTTTCCAACCGGTTTACGGGTTTTAGTGTTCCTGTGACCACCGTTTCGTCCAATCTTTGGGCCGACGGCTCCAATTGTATATTAATGGTTTTAGTCGTATCCGCCCCTAGTTTTATTTTGGTTTGATAGGGTTGATAGCCCAAGGAAGTCACTAACAATACATAGTCGCCCGGCACCACAGCGTCAAGTGTGAAATTACCATCGATATCGGTAGCTGCCCCATATTCAGTGCCTTTAAGCTGCACATTGACCAGAGGAAGGGGCGTCCCATTTTCGGTTACCTTTCCCGATACCGAAGCCGATTGGGCCAAACAACAACTGCTGACCAAAGCAATCCAATTAAGGGCAAGATGTTTACAAATTGATTTCAATTAATAAAAATATAAATTTAGACAAAACTAAAAATAGGTTTTGATAAATAAAAATGTATTTTTGAAAAAATTATTTTTGATGACCCGTTCGGAAGAAAATTATTTGAAAACTATTTTTCATTTGGGAGGGGGAAATGCCCAGTCCATTACCACCAATGCCATTGCGGAGCAAATGGAGACCAAACCGTCCTCGGTGACCGATATGGCCAAAAAATTGGCTGACAAAGGATTGGTCAACTATGTAAAGTACCAGGGCGTTTCTTTGACGGATTCCGGCATAAAAACAGCACTTTCCATTATTCGAAAACACCGGCTGTGGGAAGTCTTTTTGGTCAAAAAATTGGACTTTACTTGGGATGAGGTGCATGAAGTGGCCGAGCAATTGGAGCACATCAAAAGTGAAAAATTGATCGATAAGATTGATGAACTTCTGGAGTTTCCAAAATATGACCCGCATGGAGATCCCATTCCTACCAAGGATGGCAAATTTATGGAGCGGGACGAGCAATTATTGAGCGAAATGCCGGTGAATACGCAGGGAGTCTGTGTGGGAGTGAAGGATTCATCAGCCCCTTTTTTGAAATTTTTGGACAAGAACAATATCGCCCTTGGGCATACCATCAAGGTATTGGAAAAGGAAGATTTTGACCAATCCCTACATATTGAATTGCAGGGAAAGGAATTACGGATATCACATCAAATTGCAGCTAATCTTTATGTAAAAAAGAACGACTGATGGAACAGGTAATACAGTATTTTCAGGAAATAGATCCCGTTTTGGCGGCGCTCTATGCCACCATTTTTACTTGGGCCTTGACCGCATTGGGCGCAGGGTTGGTTTTTTTCTTCAAAGGGATGAACCGTGCTGTTTTGGATGGCATGTTGGGGTTTACCGGAGGTGTTATGGTGGCGGCCAGTTTTTGGAGTCTGTTGGCACCCGGTATCGAGATGAGCGAAGGGGAAGGTTTTGTAAAGGTGATACCGTCCGCGGTTGGGTTTCTTTTAGGGGCCGGCTTTATTTTTGCCTTGGACAAAGTGTTGCCCCACTTGCACATCAATTTTAAATTGAGCGAGGCGGAAGGTGTAAAGACCCCGTGGCACCGGACTACCTTGCTTACCTTGGCCATTACTTTGCACAACATTCCGGAGGGATTGGCAGTAGGTGTATTGTTTGGTGGGGTGGCCGCCGGTTTTGAAGGGGCTTCCATTGGTGGAGCCGTTGCGTTGGCCTTGGGTATCGGACTCCAGAATTTCCCGGAAGGGTTTGCGGTGGCCATGCCTTTA
Organism: Flagellimonas beolgyonensis; assembly: GCF_003992615.1. Classification (GTDB taxonomy): domain Bacteria; phylum Bacteroidota; class Bacteroidia; order Flavobacteriales; family Flavobacteriaceae; genus Flagellimonas; species Flagellimonas beolgyonensis. The sequence continues at coordinate 440,177 of NZ_RZMY01000016.1, read as the reverse complement.
CGCAGACAGGGCCTGAGCCGAACCAAAAGCTTTTTGTATGGACAGGCATCTGCTTTGGTGGAACCCATTGCCGGGGTGTTGGGTGCATGGGCCGTGCTCACCTTTGAACCTATTTTGCCCTATGCCCTCTCTTTTGCGGCTGGCGCCATGATCTTTGTGGTGGTGGAAGAGGTAATTCCAGAAACCCAACAAGACAAATACACCGACATTGCCACAATGGGCTTTATCGGTGGATTTATCATTATGATGACGTTGGATGTGGGCTTGGGGTAAACCAGGTTACCCTCCGATCAAATCAAAAACACCCTTGGTCAAAAATTGGTCCGTTTCGTTCAGTCCGGTACCTCTGACTTCGGTGAAGCCATCGTAGGTATTCCCTTGGGTCACGGCAACACGTTCAAACGAATAGTTGGAATCGGTTTTGCCTATCAATTTCAACACGTAGGCCGTACCTTCGGACTCGATTACCGCTTCTGCTGGCAGTGCCCACGTTTTTGTGGTATCGGTCATGATCAGGGCATTCACGAACATGCCGGGAAGAAAATTCCCTTCCTCTTTTTCAAGATGCCCGTGCACTTTAATTGTGCGTTTCGCATCGTCAATGGAAGTACCTACCAAGTATACCCTTGCATTGAACGTTTCATCCGACGCCTCCGGAATTTTGAAATGTATCTTTTGCTCCTTTTTTATTTTGAGAATATCCTTTTCAAAAACAGTGAGTTCCAGATGTACGTGATCGTTATCTATAATCTCCAAAATTTCCATTGCTGGGGACACATAACTGCCCATGGAAACGTTCATTTTGGTAATGCTTCCTTCTATTGGGGCATAAATGGCCGCTTCGGAAACGATGGTACCTTGTTCCACCTTGTTGGGTGAAATGTTCAACATCTGCAATTGTTCCCGCAATCCCTGGTAACGGGCCTTCGCGGTTTCGTAATTGCTCTTTGCCTGCAAGTAGTTTTTCTGGGAAGCGATTTTTTCTTCAAATAGGGTCTTGTTTCTTTCGAACTCGGTTCTTAAAAAATCCAATTGATTGAAAACTTCCAGATAATCCTGTTGCATTTGTACGAACTCTTGGCTTTCCAAGACCACCAAAAGTTGTCCTTTTTTTACACGATCACCCACCAACAAGGGTGTTTTCTTCACAAATCCACCCATAAAAGCGGTTACACTGGCCCTGTTCTCTGGCGGAACGTCGATCATGCCCGATGTTTCCACCATTTTTGGAAAGGTGCGCTGTTCCAAGGACCCCAATATCAAATCGTTGGTGTCAAATTGGTCCTGCGTTATGATAATACCCGAACCTTTCACTTCTTCAGAAGTCGATTCGGAGTTGTTCTTGTTGCCACAGCCTATCAATGTCAATAGGACAAAAGTGGCGATACTATAGCTTATATTTTTCATTGTTATAATGTTATGGTCAAGTAATTAATGGCGATTACAGTTTGATTGTATTGATTGAGCACATCCAAATAACTATTTTGGATATCATAGGCGTTTTCCAAACTTTGGATGTATTGAAAAAAGTCGATTTCCCCGTTCATGAAGTTTCCGGATGCTGCTTTTAGGATCTGGTCGGACAACAATCCCCCCTCATCTTCGTAATAGGAAAGCTCTTTGTCCAGCTGATCCAGTTGTCCCAACAACGCCTTGTAGCGCTGATTGGTGGATATTGAAATTTCCGTGTTCTCCATGGCCGTAATCTTGGTCTGGATCTTTGCCGATTTTACCTTGCTGCTTTTTCCAAAAAACAACAGCGGAATCCGAACACCCAATTGAACGCCGTACAACGATGTGCCGAGTCCTTTGTTGGTCCCTTGGAAATATTCCAGGTCCAAGTCGGGCAACAACCGGTTTTCTTCCAGACTTTTTTCTGCATTGCTCAGCTCTTGGCGTTGGTCCAGGAACGCCGTCTCCGTTTCCATAAGGCCCACAGCGTTGGAGATTGAAAGCTTTTCAGGCCTTTCAATGGCAATGTCCAAGGTATCGCCGGTTTGCACTAAACTGATGATCTGTGCATACGTGGTTATAATACCTTGTTGGACTTTTGCATAGGTATTGGCAATCTGCCGTTGTTTGGCTTGTGCCGTTACCTTTTCCAAATAATTGGTCTCGCCGAGTTCAAACCGTCTATCGGCAGCATGGGCAAATTTCCGATAAATACTGTCCAATGTTCCATAAAGTTTCGCTTTTTGGTGAAGAGTCTGATATTCGTAATAGGCCGTGCTCAATGACTGGAACAACAATTTCTTCCGAATTTCAAATGACGATTTTTGCAGTGCATAATTGGATTTTTGAACCCTGTTTTTAGCCCCATACACCGTTGGAAACTCAAACATCTGTTTTGCACCGAACACTTTCAACGGCTCTCCATTGAGTGCCAGGTTGTTTTCATCATATTGATAATAAACGTCCGTTTTTTCAAAATCGAAGGCTGTTCCACGTAGGGTTTTGGCTTGGTCGACCATCAATGCCCCCGCCTGTAATCCTTTATTGTTCTCCAAGGAAAGCGACATCAGATCGTCCAAATTCAATTTGGATTGGGAAAACCCGGAGATCGATACCAAAAGCATCAAAATGGTCAAAGCATTTTTCTTCCGCATTCTACGTTCTTGCCTTCTTTTTCGCATACCTCTGAACTTTATATTGTGGGAATAGGCATATAAAACTGGCAAAACCACCAACGTGAGCATGGTAGCGGTGACCAATCCACCAATAACCACAGTGGCCAATGGACGTTGTACTTCAGCTCCGGCATTAGTGGAAACCGCCATGGGCAAGAAGCCCAAAGCCGCTGCCGAAGCGGTCAATAGAACAGCGCGCAAACGATCCTTGGTTCCCTGTTTGATCAAATCTTCCATGGAATCAAAATCCTTGCCCTTCAATTCTTTAAAATGCTCGATTAGCACAATGCCGTTCAATACCGCAATACCAAAAAGTGCAATGAACCCAACACCTGCCGAAATACTGAAGGGCATGTCGCGCAACCAGAGCAATAGCACACCTCCAACCGCGGAAAGTGGAATGGCCGAGAATATCAACAGGGCTTCTTTTACCGAGCCAAAGGCAAAGTAGAGCATGATAAAGATGAGCAATAGGGCTATGGGCACAGCTATCATCAACCTTGCTTTTGCATTTTGAAGGTTTTCAAACTGACCTCCATAGGTAATGGTATAGCCGGGGGGCAATTGAATGTGTTCATTGATCAGCAGTTGTACATCATCCACTACGGATTGTAGGTCACGATTACGTACATTGATACCGACCACAATGCGTCGCTTGGTATCGTCCCTTGAAATTTTGGCCGCACCCTTTTGATAGGTAATTTCGGCCAATTCGCTCAATGGAATTTTACCGCCATTGGGAATATCCACATAAAGGTTTTTAAGGTCGGAGATGTCGTGTCGGTTGTCGGCATCCAACCGAACGACCAAATCGAATTGACGTTCCCCTTCAAAAACGCTACCCAACACTTTACCGGCAAACCCCATGGAAATCATTTCGTTCAGGTCGGCAATATTAAGGCCATGCCTAGCAATTTTTGCACGGTCGAAGACCACACTCATTTGAGGCAAGCCTTCTACTTTTTCCACAATAATATCCGAAGCGCCTTCTACATCTTGGATCAAATCCTTTATTTCATTGGCCTTGCGGTTCAAGGTTTCCAGACTTGGTCCAAAAATCTTGATGGCAATATCGGCCCGTACCCCAGTAATCAGTTCGTTGAACCGCATTTCGATGGGTTGTGTAAATTCCACCTCCATGCCTGGAATCACTGAAAGGGCCTCTTTAAACTTATCGGCAAGTTCATCCTTGGTTTCGGCGGAAACCCATTCCTTTTTCGGTTTTAGGGAAATAATGACATCACTTTCTTCCATGGACATGGGGTCGGTAGGTACTTCGGCCGCTCCGATCCGGCTGACTACTTGGTTCACTTCTGGGAATTGATCTATCAAAATCTGTTCGATTTTGGTCGTGGTTTCCACGGTTTTCGCCAGCGAGGTTCCTGTTTTCAATACGGGCTGAATCACAAAATCCCCTTCATCCAAAGTGGGCACAAATTCCCCTCCCATGGTGGAAAACAATAATACGGCTCCCACCAACAATGCTGCTGCAATGGAGAGCACCAGTTTTTTGCTGTTCATGGCCCAATGGATCACAGGTTCGTATTGTTTGTTGATCCAATTCACCAATCGGGCCGAAATACCTTTTGAAGTATTTTTTGCAGGTTTAAGGAAGAGGGCGGAGGCCACGGGTACATAGGTGAAACAGAACAGAACCGCACCTAAAAGTGCAAAACTGAAGGTCAACGCCATTGGTTTAAACATTTTCCCTTCCACACCACTCAACGAAAGAATGGGGATGAATACGATCAAAATGATCAGCTGTCCGAAAACTGCGGAGTTCATCATTTTTGTGGCGCCTTCCACAGTGATCTTATCTTTAATGGATTGGGTATCCCCTTTGTTCAATTGGGAGAGCTCTCCTTGCCGTTGGGTGATTTGGAAAGCGATATATTCCACAATGATCACCGCTCCGTCTATAATGATGCCAAAGTCGATGGCACCCAAGCTCAAGAGGTTGGCGTCCACTCCGAAGATGTTCATCAGGGTAAGGGCGAATAAGAGACATAACGGAATCACCGAGGCTACCACAAGCCCCGATCGCCAATTTCCCAAGAGCAACACCACCACAAAGATGACGATCAAACAGCCCAGGATCAGGTTTTCAGTAACGGTAAATGTGGTTCTTCCAATCAATTCGCTGCGATCCAAAAAGGGATTGATATAAACCCCATCAGGCAGTGCTTTGGAAATATTTTCAACACGTTCTTTTACAGCGTCGATAACCCGTTTGGAATCGGCATCCTTCAACATCATGATCTGTCCGAGCACTTTTTCGCCCTCCCCGTTCCCGGTGATGGCGCCGAACCTGGGCGCACTACCGAATCCAACTTTGGCAAGATCCTTTATATAGATGGGAATGCCATTTCTTGTGGTCACGACAATATTTTCAATATCCTTCAGGTCGCCGACCAAGCCTTCACCACGTATAAAGTAGGCCTGGTTCACCTTTTCAATATAGCCACCTCCACTAACACTGTTGTTCATTTCCAAGGCGGTGAAAACCTCTTTGGCGGTGATGTTGAGCGCATTCAATTTTTGGGTTTGGATGGCCACCTCATATTGTTTGAGGAATCCGCCCCAAGTGTTGACCTCAACAACCCCGGGTATTCCGGAAAGTTGTCGTTTCACGATCCAATCCTGAATGGTTCGAAGATCGGTGGCCGTGTATTGATCCTTGTGTTCGGCATCCACATCCAAAATGTATTGGTAGATTTCGCCCAAACCTGTGGTAATCGGACCCATTTCCGGAGTTCCGAAGCCTTCCGGGATTCGGCTGGATGCCGATTTTATTTTTTCGGCAATAAGCTGCCTGGGCAGGTATGTACCTAAGTCATCGTCAAAGACAATGGTGACCACGGAAAGCCCAAACTTGGAGACCGACCTGATTTCCTTTACACCGGGCAGGTTGGCCATTTCAAGTTCCACAGGATAGGTGATGAACTGTTCCATGTCCTGTGTGGACAAGCTTCTTGAGGTGGTGATTACCTGAACTTGGTTATTGGTCACATCGGGGACCGCCCCAATGGGTATTTGTGAGAGGGAGTACAACCCGATCAGGGCTATAAATGTTGTAAATAAGAGAACAATGAATTTGTTCTTTATACTAAAGCTGATAATTTTTGAAAACATGATTCATAGATATAGATAGCATTATAAAATTCAATAAAGCTTCATGGAAAGTAAACGGCATGGGCCGTAAATACTATGTTCTATGCATGTTTGGGTGGTTGGAAGGGGTCGTCGCCCCAAACGGTTGAGTAGGAGATTTGATAATGGAAATTCCCTTTTTGAACCATCGGAATCTCTGATTTTGAATCAAAGAAAGATTTTGAGTCCATCACAAAGACCAAGTGCTGTGCACACTGGGTTTGGTGTTGAAAGGGTAATTTTTCGTGTTCCTTTTGTTCTTCTTGGTGTTTTTCGCTGTGGGAATCCTTTAATTCACCGTAGTGTTTGGACATAAATACCAAAAAGTTATCGCCATATTCCGCAGAGTGGAATTGGTAGTGCTCAATCAATTGATCCAGTTCGGCCAAATCGGTGAAATGGATATTGATACTTTGCAGAAAAATGAGCACTGCAGTACCTATGGTAATTAATTTATTCATCCTGACAGCGTAAAATTACAAATTTAACACGGCAGGAAAACCATGGGCAACTAATTTAGAATCAATCTGATTACACTGAGAATGAATTAGTTGATATTCAAAATCACCGCCTGAAATGGCTTCAATTTTAAGGAATTGTCAATAATATCAAGGTCATTATAATTATTTATAAGAATTGGGGAAGCGGCCCAATTCTTATCTAGGGACACGGTCGAACTTTCTTTAGAAAAGTTTAACAGGACCAATAGCTTCTTATCGTCCATTGTTCTGGTATAGGCATAAACCGTTGGATGCTCGGGCATTATAAGTTTGTAATCGCCATACACCAAAATTGGATTTTGTTTGCGCAGTTGGGTCATTGCCCTAAAATGGTTCAGCACGGAATTGGAATCTGAATCTTCAACTTGTACATTGATTTCTGCGAAATTGGGATTTACGGGCAACCAAGGTGTTCCTGATGTGAAACCAGCATTGGTGGAACCGTCCCACTGCATGGGGGTGCGGCCGTTGTCCCGGGAGCCGAAATTGAGTTTTTCCATGAACAGGTCCATATCCTCACCTTCCGATAATGCCTTTTGATACCCATTGATGGCAGCAATGTCCTGATATTGCGAAATGGAATCAAAATCAATATTGGTCATACCCAGTTCATCCCCATAATAGCAATAGGGCGTGCCGCGCATACTTAGGATAAACGTATTCAACAGCTTGGTGGAAGCGCTTCTAAATGCTTCACTGTCGTTGCCCCACCTGCTCACCATGCGGGCCTGGTCATGGTTGGCCAAAAAGATGGACAACCATCCATCCTCGGCAAATTCTTGGTCCCATTTGGTGAACACTTCCTTCATGGTGGCCAGATCATATCCTTCATATTTGGGAATGTCCACCCCTTCAAAAGCATAGGCCAAATTGAGTTCATTTCTATCTTGGTCCACCAATTTGTGTGCATCCTCAAAATTGCGCCCGGCACCTTCGGCCACACTCATTACATCATATTTGCTGAAGACTTCTTCGTTCATTTCCTTCAAGTAGTCGTGAAGGCCATCCTGCATGGCATAATATTGAATGAAATCCTTCTCAAAACCATCCGGGAATTTTGGATAGGTGGTATCCTTGGCAGCAAATTGGAAGGCATCCAAACGGAACCCATCCACACCTTTATCGGCCCAAAATTTCATGATATCGTACACTTCCTGTCGCACTTTGGGGTTGGACCAATTCAAATCGGGTTGTTGTTTGGCAAAGTAATGTAGGTAATAGGCATTGGTCAACGAATCGTATTGCCAAGCGTCTCCTTTGGCATCGAACAGACTGTAACGGTAGGGCGGTTTCCCTTTTTCTGCAGGCCACCAATGGTAATAATCCCGGTATGGATTGTCCCGTGAGCTTCTGGATTGCTTGAACCATTCATGCTGGTCACTGCTATGGTTCACCACTATGTCCATGACCAATTTGATATCGCGTTGGTGCATTCCGGCAAGCAGGCTGTCAAAATCGGCCATGGAGCCGAATTCTTCCATGATGTCACGGTAGTCGCTCACATCATACCCATTATCGGCATTGGGAGAGGTATAAATGGGATTGAGCCAAACGGCCGTTACCCCCAAACTTTTAATGTAATCCAACTTTTCGACGATGCCCTTCAGGTCACCTACGCCATCACCATCGGAATCCTTGAAACTACGGGGATATATTTGATAGACAATAGCCTCTTTCCACCATTGGGCATTATCAATACTGGTTTTGGGCTGTTCTTTTGGTTTTTGATTGCAGGATAAGACCACCATTAGCACTAAAAAAAGGCAAATCACCCCTATAAATGAGGAACGTTTCATAACAGTTGGTTTATATGCAGTATTCCTTAAAGATAGGTGATTTGCCCATATGTTCTTTTATCGCTTTGCCGTTCTATTCCAAACGGATGGTGCCACTGCCATTTTTTTCCAAAAGGACATTTACCTTTGGAAGTTGCGTTTTAAGAGTGCTGTTCAATTTAGCCATGTGTTGGTCCAACTCCTTCGAAAGTTCATCGTACACCACGTATGCAGCATCCGTTGGTCTGGCGTCCCCATTTTCGATGCTTCGTTGCAAGGCATTGAATCGGTTGTTCAATTTAATCGGGAAGTTTAAGGGGTCTTGACCCGATTGGTTCTTGGTCTGATACAGGTCTTCCTCAATTTCGGTAAGGGTGCCCATAAAATCACTGGATAGCTTTTTGAATTGATGGCTCGAAATACCTTTGCCCAAACTATCCAATTGCTTGCGAATGTCCCTGATCTGGATGACCGCTTCATTGGCAATGGTGGCTTTTTTGGTGATTTTGGATGCCAAGTCAAATTGCTTTTGAAGGTCTTCGGCCGTAATGCCTTTCAAGTTGGGGTCCATTTCAATGGTAAACGGATAGCTTTTGATGACCTCCGTACCAACTTTCATTTGCACGGTGTACGTGCCGAGCGGTGCTTTTGGCCCTTGCTTGGCTGAAGCTCCCCAAATAATGATGCCATCAAAGGTCGTGGGTCCGGGATACCTCAAATTCCAGGTAAAAGAATTGATGCCTTTTGCAGTTGTCGGAGTGGTACTGCTGCCACGGCTCCACCAAGATGCATTGTCGTCCTTTTTGTATTTGGGTTGGTTGCCTCCAAATGCTTCAATCAAATTATTGTCGGCATCAAAGATGGAAAACGTAACACTGTCCACCTGTTCTTCCAAATAATATTGGAAAGTGGCATTGGTAATCCCTCTAATCGCATTGGTGGGCTTGAACAGTACATTTCTATCACTGATAAGCTCTTCTGAATATTCGCGTAACGGTTGTATATCGTCCAAGATCCAGAATCCCCTACCGTGGGAGCCCAAGACCACATCGTTGTCCTTGATCACCAAATCCCTGATCGGGGTGTCGGGCAGGTTTAATTGCAGGGATTGCCATTGTTCGCCATCGTTTATGGAAAAATAAACGCCATGTTCGGTGGCCAAGAACAACAAGCCCTCCCGTACATGGTCTTCACGGATGGCCCGTGCAAAATGTCCTTTTTCTATCCCGTTGATGATCTTGGTCCAAGTTTTTCCGTAATCGTGCGTCTTAAAAACATAAGGCTCACGATCATCCACTTGGTAACGGTTGGCGGCCACGTACAAAGTACCCGGATTGTGAATGGATTCATCGATGATGCTTACCCGTGAGAATTTTGGTAAATCCTTTGGGGTGATGTCTTCCCAATTTTTACCGCCATCCCTTGTAATATGGATTTTGCCATCATCCGAGCCGGCCCAAATGGTGTTGATGTCGTGATTGGAAGGTGCCAAGGCAAATACGGTGGCATAAATTTCAGGCCCGTTCATGTCCATGGTGATGATACCCCCGGTTTTCCCCAGTGTTTCTGGGTCAGCATAGGTGAGGTCCGGACTGATTTTTTCCCAGGTCTGTCCATCGTTTGTGGTTTTCCAAACATGTTGGGAGCAGGTATACATCACATTGGGGTCTTTTGGCGCGAACATAATGGGGAACGTCCATTGCCAACGTTCCGGAAGGGCACTTGCCGGTTCCCCAGAAAAGAATCGTGGATACACCTGAATATCCCTTATCTGTCCGTTGCTTCGGTCATATCGCGTCAATAGGGCGCCTTGGCTTCCGGCATAAAATATATCCGGATTGGTCGGGCTTTGGGTAATCCAGCCACTCTCACCACCGCCAACAGCATAGTACCAGCCGTGGTTCGGGCCACGGGCCTGCATAAAATCCCATCCATCACTGGGCATGGCCAACGTACTGTTGTCTTGCTGGGCACCCACCACGTGGTAGGGCACGTCGCTGGTGGCCATTACGTGATAGAATTGTGACGTGGGATAATCCTGTTCGGTCCATGTTTTGCCTCCGTTGATGCTTACTACACCACCACCATCATTGGAGCTGATCATACGTTCTGGGTCATTGGGGTCGATCCATAGATCGTGATTGTCGCTGTGTGGAGTTCGGATGGTAACATCGAAGGTTTTTCCCCCATCTGTGGATTTGAAAAAGCCAACATTTAAACCGTACACCACATCCTTGTCCTTGGGATCGGCATAAATTCGGGAATAGTAAAAAGCGCGTTGGCGCAGTTTTCGTTCATTATTGGTGAGCTCCCAGGTTTTTCCACCATCATCCGATCTGAACACACCTCCTTCGTTGGCTTCCACAATGGCCCAAACCCGGTTCGAATCCACTGGGGAAACGGTTACCCCGATTTTTCCAATGGGACCTTCGGGCATTCCGGGATTTTTGGTCAAGTCGGTCCAAGTTTCTCCGCCATCGATGGACTTCCACAATTTACAATCGGGACCACCGCCCCACATTTTCCATGCTTTTCGGTACACCTGCCACGTACTGGCATACAGGGTATTGGGGTCGTTTCGATCAATGATCAAATCAGCAGCGCCCGCTTTGGGACTCACATACAATACTTTTTTCCAGGTTTTTCCACCGTCCACACTTTTAAAAACACCCCGTTCCTCGTTTTCGCCGTAGGGATGCCCAAGGGCTGCCACGTACACAATGTTTTCGTTGGTGGGGTCCACCCGTACCCTTGAAATGGCTTGTGTTTCTTCCAATCCTAAATGGGTCCAAGTTTTGCCACCATCCGTGGTTTTGTAAACGCCGTCGCCTTGGGTAATGCTGCCGCGCAACTGGGTTTCCCCCATACCAATGTATACTACGTCCGGATTACTCTCGGCCACGGCCACCGCTCCCACCGAAGAGCTGGTCACTTGTCCGTCCGTTACCGCGGTCCAAGTATTGCCGCCATCGATGGTTTTCCAGAGGCCACCACCTGTGGCCCCAAAATAATATTCGTTGGGTCTGGAGGGACTTCCTGCACAGCCCAGTGACCTTCCGCCGCGGTCAGGACCAATGTTCCGCCAGGAAAAACCACTGTAAAAACTGGTATCCACGGGCATGGATGCTTGGTCGTTTTGAGCAAAATTGAAAAGGGTTGTGAAAAACATGGCCATAAGCCACCATGTTTTGGTTGAGGTTGTTTGCATTTTCATAATCTGAGCGTTGGTTTTGAGTAGTTAGCCCCAAGTTACTCAATATGAACGAAAAAATATCACTCGCGGAGTTTTTCTAGGGTCATGCCGAAATCGTATTGCAGGTCTTCGTGGAGCAAGGGCATTTTTTTGGCGATATAATCCAATTGTCGGGTATATAAATTGAGCAATGTGGTGTTTCTGTGAATGGAAGGCTTCAGATTTTTTAGCTTTTCACAGAAATACAACAACAATTCCACTTCGGTTTCCTTGTTGCCCGAATAGCGGATGTATTTTTTGATGGTCCGCAATATTTTCCGCACACTCTTTTTGATATAGAAATAGCTATTGATGTTAATGTCCGCGAACATTTCGTCCACCTCTAGTTTAACCGTTTCAATATAACCGGCCTCACTGTCGGATTCAAAGAGCAGATAGGTGAGAAGTTCTTTGTTCTCCTTTTTAAAACGGGCCAAACGCAAACAGAGCTGCACAATATCGTCTTGGGACTTGAATTGGAGTTCTTTTTTGAGTTGGGCTATTGTAGCTGCCTTCATGCGATTACTATCTTAGGTAGGATGCACCGTTAACATCGATTATGGTACCCGAGGAATAGGCCGCCCCTTCAGATGCCAGGAATAGGATGGCATGGGCCACTTCTTCGGGCTGGGCCATACGTTTGAAAGGGGATTCCCGTAACAGGTTTTCACGTTCAACTGGCGTCAGGGTTTCCTTGGCCATTTCGGTTTCGGTAAATCCGGGTGCCACCACCCCGATGTAGATTTTGTAAGGAGCCAATTTTTTGGCGAGCGATTGGCTCATAGCATTCAAGGCAGCTTTGCTGGCCCCGTAAGCTGGTTTGGTGGGCTCGCCACGGAAGGACCCACGAGACGATACATTCACAATATGCCCACCGCCCGATTTTATCATGCTCTGGGCCGCCCAATAGCAGGTGTTGGCCACAGCGAATAGGTTGGTTTCGAAGGTTTTTTCCCATGCATGTGTCCAATGGTCAAAATCGACCTTGTCAATTTCATGGAAAATGGAAATGCCCGCATTGTTCACCAGAACGTCCAATCGGCCGTAAGCTTTTATAAAATCATCAATAAGCGTTTTGGTCTCGGCCTTTTGGGAAATATCCCTTTTGAACAGTTTGTGGCCGCTCCCGGGTAATTCGGATAAGGTTTGTTGGGCCACTTCATCATTGCTTCGGTAATTGATGCCCACTATGGCCCCTTTTTGGGCAAACGCCATCGCAGTTGCCTTTCCTATACCACGGGAAGCTCCAGTGACTAACACATTTTTTCCTGTAAAATCCATAAATCGTTTGATTGTTGTTTTCAAAGATAGGGGGAAAAGCGCTTTTTGATTGCTAAAATGAATTGCACTACCTTTAAAATCCAATTCAGTAAAACAAGTGTTTGAATGGGAACCAAAAAGAGACATTGGCTGTGGAACCTATTGATTGTGCTGACGGTAATCGTTTGTATTCTCGCTTTTGTGGAGCACTATAAAAATTGGTACAAGGTGGAGGAAGGCAACCTAAAGGTACTTTCCGGGCTGTACTACCAAAAAATCCCATTGGCGGAACTGGACAGCGTACTCTTTGTGGAAAAGTTGCCCGAAATGGAACGATCAAGCGGTTTTTCTTGGAAAGCAAGGGAAAAAGGCATTTTTCTGGATTCGGTAACACAGACCAAAGTGCATGTTTTTGTGGACGATCTGCGGCAACACAAGATCAAGTTGGTACACCATGATTCCCTTACCTTGTACATGAACCTGCAAGATAGTACCGAGACCCAAGAATTATTCTCAATTTTGCAGACCGAAATGCAAAACCGTACCCATGTTGATTAAGGCAATGAATAATAAAATGGCGGTGGCCATAAGTTTAGTAATGTTCCCCATGTTGGCTTTTGCCCAAAATACCATTTCAGTGCATGTACACAATGTGGCATCCAAAAAGGGAAAGGTGAACGTTGCAGTCTATAACTCCCACAATACATTTTTGTCCTTTGATGGGGTCCTCACTACGAACAGCGTGCATGCCAATGAAGGGATTGTAACGTTGAAGATACCAAATTTGCCTGCTGGGGAATATGCCTTGGCTGTTTTTCATGATGAAAACGACAATGGGAAATTGGATACCAATTGGCTGGGCATTCCAAAGGAAAAGGTGGCATTTTCCAATGCGGAGATGCGGACTTTCGGACCACCAAAATATAAGGATTGTGCCTTTCACATTTCCTCGGATTACGAAATCAACATCACTCTTTAATTAAAATCAGATGGGAACAATATTTATGGCGCAATTGATGGGTGCACTTTTTGGACTTTTGGCTGTCGTTTTCGGTGCTTTCGGTGCCCACGCCCTTAAAAAGAAATTGACCCCTGAACTGCTCCATAGTTTTGAGACAGGGGTCAAATATCAAATGTACCATGCCATCGTACTTTTGGTACTGGGCTTTAATTTGGGTTTTGACAATGCGTTGGATGCGGCCATTGTCAATTGTTTCATTTTTGGGACCTTGTTGTTCTCCTTCAGTATTTATGCCCTTTGTTTGAGCGCTGCCAAAGGTGAAAAATTGCGGTTTTTGGGTCCTGTAACTCCCATTGGGGGATTATTGTTGGTCGCGGGATGGGCATTGTTACTTTATTCCTTTGTGGCCAACTTGGTCTAAAGCCTAAGGTATAGATTCCCGTTGATGGTGTTCAGTCGCAATCGGTTTTCAGCCTTGTCGAAGCTGCCTTCCACTTTTTGACCCACATACTTGTCCGAAACCACCAAGTTCAGCTTTTCGTCGGCATAGATATTTCCATTCAAGGTTTCGGCCACCAATCGGGTGTTTTTCATCACTAGGTCAATGGCACCGTTGATGGTCTGGAGGTCCATATCACCCTTGTATTGTTTGATGTCGATATCCCCATTGATCAATTCGGCCGTAAAATCCCCTTCGATGATGTCTGATTTTAGGGTGCCATTGATGCTGCTCACTTTAAAACGAGCTCCCTTGGGCACATAAAGTACATAGTTGAATTCATAGGTGTCATCTTCCATGAACCCTCTATTTTTGGAACCTGGGTGATTTCTGTCCCACTCATCCTGAAAGGCTTTGAAAACAGGGATGGCATCTTCTTCAATGTCCAATGTAGATCCGTTTTCATCAATGTCCAAGTTGTATAGGTCGATGAATTTGCCATTTTTGGTGGTGATGTCCGCCTTCAGGTATACCGTGGATTTATCCCAGGTCTTTACTTCGATTTCGGAGGCAAATTTTACGTTAAGGTCAATAAACTGACCGGAATACTTGAAGTTTTTTTCAATAACTTTTTGTGCCGATAGGGATAGGGTTGCCAATCCCACAACTGCGGTGATGATCCATTTTTTCATGACTGTTCGTTTTTAAGATGATTTTAAATTGATGTTTTGTCATCTTGAGCGCAGTCGAAAGATGGATAAAAACATCTCGACTCCGCTCGATGTGACATTTGAGATTATTTTTTTCGGAGGTACATATTACTATTGACAGATTTCATGGAGATTTTGACTCCACCACCATTGATGGCGGCATTCACTTTTCGTCCCAAATAGGATTTCATGCCATCCTTTTCGGTCACTTTTATGTCGAAGTCGGTATAAAGATTTCCATTCAAGGTGCTCAACGATAGGTTGGCGGGGGTATTGCCAGGTAGCGAAACATCCACCACTCCGTTAGTAGAGTACAAAGTAATCGGGGAATCTTGTTTTACGGTCCCGAAAACCACTTCCAAGGTTCCATTAAGGGAGTTGGCGGTTACCGGACCATTTACGTTGGTGATCTTTACACTACCATTGAGTTGGGCATCTGCCTCGATTTCTCCTGAAAACCCATCGATGTCGATGTCGCCGTTCCAAGTGCTCTTAACAGATAGGTTTTGGGATTTGGGTAGGTAGATTTCGGCCCCTTTGCTTTTTCTCAAATTGTGTACGATCAATGTGTTGCCATCTTGCACCACGGAGAAACCGATATTGGTGTTGTCCGGCCCTCCCTCTCCGACCAATTTGAGACCTTTGGCCCTTTCGGGGGTCTTCACTTCGGGACCGGATTTGATCAAAAGCTCATTGGAGCTGTGGGTTTTAACGGTGATGTCCGTTTTCGATTCAATTTTGACCCACTCGATGCCGCTTAATGATTTCGTGTAATCTGTCTGGGCCTTGGCCAAGGTGCCCACTAAAAGGGCCGCAATAATAAAAATTGATTTTCTCATGATTTTCGTTTTTTGATGTTTATGTTATACTGGGTAATACTGCTTTGATCTGTTCTTTTATAAAGGGTTGGGTGTCTTCTTGATCCAATAATTTTTGCATGGGTTTCACCGCTTTTTTCTCTTGGATTTGCACCAGTGCTTGAATGATAGCGACTTGGATACTCGGATTTTTCTCTTTTTCCAAAGCCTCAATGAGTATGTTTTTTACACTTTCCGAGGAAGTGAACTTTGCAAGGGCATCGAAGGCAGACATACGAACGTTGTCGTTTTCATCATATAACAATCGGTTGCCCAGTGCTTTGATGATGGCTTCATCCGGACTTTCAAATTCTTCAATGTAGCTGACTCCTTGGATGCGTTTGCTGGCCGATTGGTTTTCCATCAGCGATAACATGGCCGTTTGTTTCATTTGGAGGGTCTCCTCCTGCAGTAGCGCGATGTCCTTATTGGCTTTTTGCTGTTGGAATACACTGCCCATTTGGAAGGATGCCACCAAAAGTGCAATGCTTGCCGCCACTTTTAAAAAGGTGTTCGACCAGTTGTTTCCTTTTCGTTGCGGCTGCAATTGAATCACCTGGCCGTGATTTGATATTTCCGTTTCCAGCACTTTTTCAAATTGAGCCTTCAACCTTTCGGAAGGAACCTCAATTTGGTCTTCCCTAAATGCGGAAAACAATAGTTTCATTTCTTCCAATTCCTTTTGACAAAGGGGACATTCCGCAAGGTGTTGCTCCATTTTTCGTAAGTCTTCCCCTTTAAGTGAACCGTCCAGATAATCGGGAATCAATTCATCAACATGTTTGTTTTTCATAGCTACAGACTTTCTAAATAGATATGTTTCAATTTTTTTAGTATTCGGCACACTTTGGTTTTTATGGCTCCCGGTGTGCTTCCCATCATTTCCGCAAGGTCCTCATACCTAATTTCCTGGAACCGGTTCAATAGCACCAATTCCCGGTCGGCAGGATCCAATTGGTTCAAAGCGTGTTGTAATTGGGCATGGTTTTCCATTGTTTCATTTTCCTCTTCCACTGCTTTGTACGCCAAAACACCAATGTCTTCATGATTTTTATGGGTTCTCCTATAATAGGTCTTGAGACTGTTTCTGGTAATGGTGAACATCCATGACATAAATGAGCCATTGTTGTACGAGTTCCTATACTTAATGAGCTTGTAAAAAACATCTTGGGTCAAATCTTCGCTCAACATGCGGTCACCAGACATTTTGTACAGAAAATTGTACACATGTTTGTGATGTCTGTCGAACAATACCTTGAGCAAATCCAGATTACCTTCTGTAACCTGCTGCATGATCAATTCATCTGAAAGCGTTTCCAAACGATGTTTTTTAGTTGGCGTTTACCTTATATAGTCAGGAAATTAAGAAAGGTTACACAGGAAAGAAAAAATAAATCACCATCCTAACTAAAAGGGAGCCAAAAAAGGTGTATTTGGGTGTTGAAGTTTAGTTACAACCACAATTGTCTTGGCCACAGCCCTTGTCCTTTTTTTTGCCAAAGGATTTGGGCAATAGGTATTTCCAAAGCAGAAAAGCGACTGCCAAAATCAGAGTTCCATATGCCAAAAGTTGTTGTACCATGTAAAGGTCAAATTAAAAGTTGATAGGCAATCAATGCCACGATATAGGCAAACACGCTCATGAAACCCAGTTGGAACAGGGGCCATTTCCAAGAATT
The DNA here is from genome assembly GCF_003992615.1 of Flagellimonas beolgyonensis. Taxonomy (GTDB): domain Bacteria; phylum Bacteroidota; class Bacteroidia; order Flavobacteriales; family Flavobacteriaceae; genus Flagellimonas; species Flagellimonas beolgyonensis. The sequence goes on along the minus strand of NZ_RZMY01000016.1, from coordinate 422,987 downwards.
GGTCTCCCTTTTCACTATGGCCAAGGTACTCATGCATTGCATGGCGAAAGCATAGAATAGCATTAACGAAATGCCCGATGCCAAATTGAAAAGTGGCCTGCCTTCATCATCCAATTCTGCCGCCATTCGGTTTTTGATGGTTTCCTCTTCATCGCTGCCCACACTATAAATGGTGGCCAAGGTACCCACAAAAACTTCACGCGCCGCAAACGAGGTCAATACCGCAATGCCTATTTTCCAATCGTAGCCCAACGGTTTTACAAAGGGTTCAAAGGCTTTGCCAGCCTGACCAATGTATGAGTGTTCCAATTTGTAGCTGGAGATTTCCTGGGCAATCGCCCTTTCTTTCAGTTCCTCCGTCAATACGGTTATGGAATCTTGGAGGACAGTAGCGGACATACCATCTGCGAGAGCTGCTTCTCGATAAGAAGCCACATTGTTCTGGATGTAATTTTTGCTGTAGGTGCTTAGTCCATCTTTTTCTATACGTTCCGAGACTATATGTTCAGCATTCTTGAAATCATCGGAATACCCATTAGACCCCAAGAACCAAAGGACAATGGAAATGGCCAATATGATTTTTCCGGCCCCAAAAACAAAGCTTTTGGTTTTCTCCAACACCGTATAGGCAACATTTTTGAAGAGTGGCAGTCGATACGTGGGCATTTCCACCATGAACAGCGATCGACTTTTGATTTTCAGGATTTTGTTCAACACCATGGCCGAGAAGATGGCCATTCCGAACCCGATGAGATATAGCAACATTAAGGTCAAGGCTTGATAGCTCAGTCCCAAAAACGTGCCTTTGGGAATGACGAGAGCAATCAAAATGAGATAGACGGGCAACCTTGCAGAGCAGGTGGTAAAAGGTGTCACCAATATGGTAATGAGCCTCTCTTTCCAGTTTTCAATGGTTCGTGTGGCCATAACCGCAGGAATGGCACAGGCCGTTCCCGAGATCAAGGGTACAATACTTTTTCCGCTCAGGCCAAATGGGCGCATCAATCGGTCCATTAAGAACACCACACGGCTCATATAACCTGATTCTTCCAGCAAGGAAATAAACAGGAACAAAAAAGCGATCTGGGGAATAAAGATTACAATACCCCCAATACCGGCAATGATTCCTTCAGCCAATAGATCGGTGAAAATACCCGGTGGCAATGTATTTTTGACCCATTCACTGGCCATGGCAAATTGCTCGTCGATAAAGTCCATGGGGTAGGAACTCCAATCGAAAATGGCTTGGAAGATGGTCAATAAGATCACAAAGAAGATCAGATAGCCGAACACTTTATGGGTCAACAGTTTGTCCAATGATCCCCTGAGGCCTTTGGCGGCCAAAAAGTCAACTTTGTAGGTTTCCTTAAGCGTATTGTTGATGAACTGGTATCGAAGTACCGTTTCCTTATGCTGTAGTTTTTTGAGTTCTTCCTTTGACTTGGTGGTAAAATCGGTGGCGTCCTGGATGCGTTTTTTCTCAATGGGCATAAAGTTCACATCCTGGGTGATCACCAACCACAATTTGTAGAGGTCTTCGTTGGGGAACGTGCGCTGCAAACGCTCAAAATATTCTGGTGAGATGCGTTTGGCATCCAAGTTGGGTGCGGAGGAAATATTTTTGTAATCGGCAATCAATTCCTTTAACCGATCGATCCCTTGCCTTTTTCTGGTACTCACCAAGGCGATTTTGGTATCCAATTTCTCTTCCATGGCTGCCACATCCAACGAAATACCCTTTCTGGACATGCGATCGGCCATGTTGATCACTAAAATGGTCGGGATTTTGAGATCCTTGATTTGAGTGAACAGAAACAGGTTACGTTTCAAGTTCTCCACATCACTGATCACCACAGCGACATCGGGGTAATCCTTGTCGTTTTTGTTGAGGAGCAACTCCACCACCAGACTCTCATCCAAAGAAGTGGTGTTCAGGCTATAGGTGCCTGGTAAATCCAAGATATGGGCCTTTACACCCCGTGGCAATTTGCAAATCCCTTCTTTTTTCTCAACCGTGATTCCGGGGTAATTGCCCACCTTTTGGTTAAGACCGGTAAGTTGGTTAAAAACGGAGGTTTTGCCTGTGTTCGGATTTCCGATCAGGGCAACGTTGATGTTTTTACTCATGGTGCTTGGGTTTCTTCGATAATATCAAGCTCTATGAGTTCGGCCAACGATCTTCGAATGGCAATATGACTTCCGCTCAGATTGATGTAAATGGGGTCGTTTAAAGGGGCAACTTGCACCAATTCAACACTATTTCCGGGCAAACAGCCCAATTCCAACAATTTTATGGGGAGAAGGTGCTCGGAGAAATCCTTGATTATGCCCTTTTGTCCATGTATTAGATCCGCAACGGTAGCCACTATGCTTATTTAGATTTATTATAAGTAATGGCAAAAATAGCTAAAGTTGATAAATAAATTGCCATAAATTGAAGGAAAGGTCGGAGGTTATTCACTGTAGCTTTTCTTTAAGATTTTGATATCGGCCAGCAACTTGTCAATATCTTCCGGATTGGTGCCATCGTAAAAGCCGCGTATCCGCTTCTCTTTGTCCACCAATATGAAATTTTCGGTGTGGATCATGTCGTAGGGCCCACCATCTCCATCATTTTTAACGGCCAGGTACGATTTGCGCGCCAGTTCGTAGATCTGTTTCTTGTCCCCGGTCACCAAGTTCCATTTGCTATCGACCACCCCTTTTTCCAAGGCATATTTCTTCAATTGGGGTACCGAATCGATTACTGGGGTCACAGAATGCGACAGAAGCATGATCTCTGGGTCGTTCAGTATGGCATCTTGGATCTCGGCCATATTTTTGGTCATTATGGGGCAAATGGTAGGGCAGGTGGTGAAGAAAAAATCGGCCACGTAAATCTTGTCCTTGTAGTTCGCTTGGGTAATGGTATCCCCATTTTGGTTCACTAGTTTAAAATCTGCAATGGTGTGGTATTTCTTTTTATAGTAAAGTGTACTGTCCACCAACGATTTATCCACCATGGATGGTTGGTACACTGGCAATAGTTTTTCCGGTTGGAGGGCATTGTAAAAAAGGTAGATGATGATGGCGGAAAGACCCAGTAAAACGAGCCCGAACAGTTTGTATTTGGCAAAAAATGAAACCATACCGCAAAATTACGGCCCAGACTACGATTCACCATGATAAAAGTCAAAATTTGGTGCTAAATCTTTCTTAAATACAAGGGCATGCAAATACACCGTTTTTTTATCACTTGCTAAAAGTTTACTTTTGTTCGTTTTAATAAACGCTGTCGAATGACCCCTATATTAATAAAGACCATACAATTCTTTTTAAGTCTCTCCCTACTCATTGTATTGCACGAGCTGGGACACTTTATTCCTGCAAAGCTATTTAAGACTCGGGTCGAGAAGTTTTACCTCTTTTTTGATATCAAATTTTCGCTCTTCAAAAAGAAAATTGGCGAAACCGTTTATGGTATCGGTTGGTTGCCCTTGGGCGGTTATGTGAAGATATCCGGTATGATCGATGAGAGTATGGACACAGAACAGATGCAGCAGGAACCACAACCTTGGGAGTTCCGCAGCAAACCGGCTTGGCAACGTTTGATCATAATGTTGGGCGGGGTAACGGTCAACTTCATTTTGGCAGTGGTTATTTTCATTGGCTTGGTGTTCACGTATGGCGAACAGTATATCGCTGCAGATAGTCTAAAGGATGGTATTTGGGTCACCGATAAGACGCTGGGGGATGCTTTGGGTCTGCAGACCGGAGACAAAATTTTGACCATCGATGGTAAAAAGGTGGAGGCCCTATCGGAAATCATCCCGGGTTTTGCCTTAGGGAATCACTATACCGTGGAGCGAAATGGTGAAGTAATCGAAAAAGAGGTGCCCGTAAATGTTATTCAAACATTGTCCGATGAAGGCGATCGGGATAAAATCAGGTCCCTAATTACGTTTCGAGTGCCTTTTGTGATCAGTGAAGTGCCCAAAAATTCCATCAACAAGGACAGTGGTCTCAAGTCTGGTGATTTTGTGGTTCAAATAGATGGACAGCCGGTAGAATACAAAGATCAGGTGCTTCCCATATTGGAGGCCCATAAAGGGAAGACCGTTCCCGTTGTGGTAAATCGGGGCGGAGAAAAAATAGATTTGAACATAAAGGTGGCCGAAGAAGGAACCTTGGGCGTTTATGTGGGCATGACCCCAGAGGACTACAAGGAAGCAGGCTACCTTGAAATGAAAACCTTGAAGTATAATTTTTTGGAGTCCATTCCGGCAGGTTGGAACAAAGGGGTAAGGACCTTGACGGACTACATCAAAGGGATGAAGAAAATATTCAATCCCGATACCGGGGCCTATAAAGAGGTAGGTGGCTTTGCAGCTATTGGAGGCATGTTTCCCGACACTTGGAACTGGTCGGCTTTTTGGGCCACTACGGCTTTTATTTCCATTATTCTGGCCTTCATGAACATTTTACCCATCCCAGCGTTGGATGGTGGGCACGTTGCTTTTTTATTGTACGAAATGATCACGGGCCGCAAGCCGAGCGATAAATTTTTGGAATATGCCCAAATGATCGGGTTCTTTATTTTGATTGCTTTGTTGTTGTTTGCCAACGGCAACGATCTGTACAAATGGCTTTTTAAATAGAAAAGCGTTTTTTTTCTTTGTAGTGTAATAAAGAATCTGCTATATTTGCACCCGCTTAGGATAAAAATATTCCTCCTTAGCTCAGTTGGTTAGAGCATCTGACTGTTAATCAGAGGGTCCTTGGTTCGAGCCCAAGAGGGGGAGCAAAAAATAAAAAAGCCACACATTTGTGTGGCTTTTTTTGTGCTTATACATATTGAGCTAAAATAGCTTTTCATTGGGCGGTTTTACCCCGGCCAATCTCAAATAGATGGTGGCCTGCCCCCTATGGTGGGTTTGGTGTTCGAACATTTTATCCAATGCTTTTGCCTTGGTCATTTCGAATTGGCCGAAAAGTGTGATCGGATCCGAAAGTTGCTCCGCAGAGATTTGCTGTAACCCTGCAATCACAAAATCGTATCCGGCATTCACCAATTTGATCACATTCGCTTTGGAGGTATCCTCCGTTTTTTCCGATTCGCCAAAACCAACAGGACTTTGAATACCGGCAATGGCAGCTGTAAAACCATAATTGGCATCGGTTATATGCAACATTTGCTCAGCAAAGGAACGAACCTCGGGAGTTGCCTTAAAATCGAATTTATCAGCAGGCATGGCTTCCATATATTCCATGGTGTACGCTTTGGCCCGTTCCCAATCGGCGATTAAGTCAGTTGGATTTTGGGCATTCATGTTGGGCAAGGCCATTAGGGCCACTGCCAGGGTCAAAAGGAATTTGATTTTTTTCATTTGTGAATCATTTAGTTTGTTACTGTTTTTCGGTTGTAGATGTATGAGTTTGTTTCACTTCGGTTAAGTCGTGATGCACTTTCTTCTCATAAAAGCCATGATAAATTAATAAATCTATTCGGTTATTTGGTTCGAATCAACTTTAAATACTTTTTGAACTCCTGTTTCACCTTGGGGAACAAGATCAAAAGCCCGATCATATTGGGGAACACCAAGGCCAAGATCATGGCATCCGAAAATTTGATTACCGCATCCAAAGTTATGGCCGCACCCAAAACGGTGAACAGCAAAAAAATGACTTTATAACTGAGGTCTATCCACTTGCCGCGACCAAAGAGGTATTTCCATGCTTGCAAGCCATAATAGGACCATGACAGGATGGTGGAGAAGGCAAATAGACACACGGCCAACATCAATACATAAGATGACCCGGGGATGGAACTTTCAAACGCCAGAGAGGTAATGTTCACCCCACCCAGTCGGCTGCCATCTGCCAACAAAGCCTGTCCGTTCAGCACATCGCCGTACACAAATACCCCATCCATATTAAAAAGGATGATCACCACCGCGGTCATGGTGCAGATCAGCACGGTGTCGATAAAAGGTTCCAACAAGCCCACCAACCCTTCAGATGCTGGGAAGGCGGTGTTTACGGCTGAGTGTGCAATGGCCGCGGAGCCGGCACCCGCCTCGTTGGAAAAGGCGGCCCTTCGAAACCCTTGGACGAGCACCCCTACAAATCCGCCCGTTATGGTGGCCTTTGGGGTGAAGGCATCCGTAAAAATGGCAGTGAAGGCATCATCTACCCACTCAATTTTGGAGAAAATGATGAACAGGGCGGCTCCCACGTATAAAATAGCCATGAACGGCACTACTTTTTCAGTAACCTTGGCAATTCGTTTTATACCCCCGATGATCACGATTCCGGCCAATAGGGCAAAGACGAGCCCAATGATACTTCCCGAAGCCTCGCCCGAAAGTCCGAACCGTTCAATGATCTGCGCGGCCGCCTGATTGCTCTGGAAGGCGTTGCCACCACCAAAAGAAGCTCCCACGCAGAGTACGGCAAACACTACTGCCAATACTTTTCCCAACCGAGCCAGTCCATTTTCCTTCAATCCTTTGGATAGATAGTACATTGGCCCGCCGTATACATTTCCTATGTTATCAATATCCCTGTATTTTACGCCCAAGGTACATTCCACAAACTTGGAGGACATGCCCAAGAGCCCAGCCAAAATCATCCAAAAGGTGGCTCCCGGACCCCCGATGGAAATGGCCACTGCCACCATGGCGATATTGCCCAAACCTACGGTTCCGGATACGGCAGTGGCCAACGCCTGAAAATGGTTGACCTCACCAAGGTGGGCTTCATCCTTTATGGTGTCCACCAAATCCCCATCCACTTCATATACTTGGGGTTTGATTTGGGATGCGCTTTTTTCCAGGACATCGTACTTACCTCGAACCACTTGAATAGCCGTAGGAAAATGGCGGATGTTCACAAATCCAAAATAAAGGGTAAAGAACAGGGCGCCCACTATTAAAATAATCAGCACCACTGGAATCCCGTGGCCGAAAATGGGAATTTCGGAGAGGATCAAATTCTCCCACCAAACGGCAAAGGGCATGAACGCCTCATTGATCTTTTCGTCCAATCCCTTGGTCTGGGAAAAAACCTGTGGGCTATTTATAAAGAACAATACACTGCATAATAGGATTCTGGCCATAAACTGAATTTTCCATTCAATTTCGATGGCTTGCTTAATCATGAAGCGGTTTGTCGGAAGGAATCTTAAAATGTCAGTAAGTAATCTGCTGACAATGAGGATGTAAGTTACTCATTTTCAATATAAATGTTCTCCTTTGGCAAGAGCAATCTAATTTTACGCTCCCGGTTTTCCGACATTTCGAACAGGGTGTTTTTAAGGGGGGTATAGTGCATGTCCTTGGTCCAGTTCTTCTTTCCAAAAAGGCCATCGAGCAGGGCTTCCACCAATCTTTTTAACTCATTGTGATCATTGATGTCGTAGTTTTTGGACGTGTCAAAATTTTTAGGTTTGATTTCCAGCCAGCCGCCTTCGGAATGCATCTTGCGGTCAGCAAAGGTTTTGAAGAGTTTGTACAGTGCCTGAGTCAGCTGAACGGTTCTTTCAGCATCCCCAGGGAAACCCAGTAAAGCCACTTCATAAATGTTTTTGCCCTTGGATTTTCTTTTTTTTCCGAACGTTAATTTTAGTTGGTGCGGTTGGGGAATAATGGTTTCCGTAAGCTCTTTTACCCAACTCAGGGCCAATGCAAAAAAGAGCATGATCAACGATGTCTTGAATATGGCCGAAAAGAGCAACAGATTAATGGAGTTGCCCATAAACTTATACACTTGGGCCACTAGGGTAACCAAAATGGTTAGCAGGGAAAGCCAACCCAACAAGGGTAAGCGTCTTTTGATGAACGATTCCCATAAAACAAAACCCAAAAAAAGAAGTGTAAGCAGGGCATAATACACATCCAGTTCGTTGATGGTCGATGGAGTGCTCCTCAAAACCATTTTAAGCAAAGTGGGCAATAGGGCAAACGCAAAGGGAATTCCAATGATGTAAGACCAAAACTTGGACTTGATCAATGGGGCAAAGGGTTTGGGCAGATATTTGAACCAGGGCAGGGCCATTAAAATGAACAAGCTGTTCAATAGGGAAAACACACTCCGAAGCCCTTCTTTTAATGGAAGTCCTGTTTCGTCTTGGTGTAACATCAGAATTTCCACCAACCCGGAGCATGCCCAGCACAGTACGGAAAGTGCCAACCAAACAGGGCCATAATCCTTTTGGTTTTTACCAATATGGTACCATATGGACATGAGGGCGACAAACGCAAAAAGACAGACGGTCAATTGCCACCAACCGTAAAAGCCATAAATGGAAATATCAGTTTGGTTTGCCAAGATCAAGTTGAACAAGTAATTAATACTATTGGATGCAGGAATATATTAAAAATAGCTGATTTCATTTTGTTTGGCCCGTCGAATTCAGCTTTACCATAAATTTGACCAAGTACCGATTTGAAAATATTTGTTGGGTCTATAAATGAAAAAGCCACACATTTGTGTGGCTTTTTGTATTGCTGACATTACATATTTATTGTTTCATTTTTCGAAATCAAAGAGGTCTTTAATTTCTACTTCCAAGGCTTGAGCCAAAAGATGTAAATTTACTACTGAAGTACTGATTTCACCTCTTTCTATTCTACCGACCTGATTTTTGGACATCTTGGCATCGGTCTCTAATGCGGTTTGAGATAAACCAACATTTTCCCTCAATTCGCGTAAACGTTCGCCAAAATTCTTTAAAAATCGTAGCTCTTCTTGGGTGTATTTTCTTCGCATGGCCCCAATTTGCATTATTGAAGCAATTATGTAAACCACATGAATGTGGTAATTGGTAAAAATGTGCTAACTTGTTTCCGTTGTTTCGGCATATCCCCTTTCATCTTAACATTTTTCAAATTATGGGCAACAATGTTTTAGGGGAAATCAAAGCATTTTTAGATAGGGGGTCTTCAACTTCACTTGAAATCGTCTTTGGACTATTGGAAATAAAAACCATGGTAAAGGGCGAATTGCTGAAGACTATGGTAAAGCAAAATGGAAGACTAAGAATCCGAAAATCTAAAAATGATAATCGTGCCCAAATGGAAGTGTTGGACAATTTGGTTTTTAATTTTGACTTTTCCTTCCCTTATCCAAAATCATATGAATATTATAAAAGTAATGATCTGGAATTGCCAAGGCCATTAACCTTAGGATCATTAATTATAGATAAGGAATTTATTGAGTTGGAATTTACTATTGACACGCTTGATTCAAAAATAAAAGTAGCCGTTAAACACAGATATAATGAACTACAATTAATAAATCAATAACCAATCTTTATAGCTTAAAGAACAGAAATGTAAGGCACTTTTTTTAAGATATATTATAAATTGTTAAGGCATAGATAAGCATTTGAAAATACCATAGGATTCAACTTGCGCAGTATTAAAATTTGAGCTATTTTTTGCCATTGAAAGCAATACTTTTTTAGCTATCGGATCATCGGTTTTATCTGCCATTTCGTTGTTGATTCTTGCAATTGTTTTTGCCATAAAATCCATGTTGGATTTGGATATTGACTCATAATTTCCTTTGTACTCTAATCTAAAGGTTCTGCTGTAATTATCTCGGAAGTCTATATTTTCAAAATTAATATTGCGACCATTTTTAATAGACCCAACATTAATTGACATAGTAATCGTTTTATTGCATAATTCTTTAAGAGATGTAATCTTATTGGGATAATAAATTATTGTATTTTCAATTTTCAAATTATCCAAATTTGATTTATCCATGGTAATTTTAAAATATTCACGATTACCGTCTGTATAATCCACTTCATAGCTTAGTCGACAATTGCCATCGACAAAGGATAGTTTGTCACGGTAAATCCAATTTAGAAGATGTTTTTGTGAACCCTGTGATATTTGATTTTCATCAGCCATGATATACATGTTCCAATAAAGTTCTTTGTTTTCAAATAAGCTAAGTAGCTTTTTATTTCTCTTAGTTCCAATAATATTGACTCCTTTTTTTATAACATTCATGTTGTTATCATAATTCTTGAAAATATTTTTGTCTTGTTCTATTTGTTTTCTTAAATCAGGTAAAAACTCTTTAAGGCCATCGGCTAGAATTATTAAAGCAATGTTTGTTATTTGAAACTCATTAGGTAAAGGATGAGACAACTTTTCTAATTTATCATCACTTTCTTTTTGATTTTCTGTGGATTGAAGTTTGGTGTAATGTTGAATTTTAAATCCGGCAAAGGCCACAGTCGCTGCTGCGAAAGCGACAAGAATACTAGCGCCTAATGAAATATTTGACCAATTACTTATTATTTTATTATAATCTATTTCAGACATAATAAACCCTTTATTTAATACTGGGGGGTAAGAAACATTTGTCAAGTTATTTAAAAGTTTTCTTTTCCATAATCTATGTTAACAAATATTCTTTTAATATATTCAATTGATTTCTCTTTTTGATAACAGTAAGAACTTAGGATGTTGATTTATTAAGAGTTAATTCACATTTTTATGAAATTAAACTGGTTTGTAATATCATTTTTTATTGGAGTATTGGCAGGAATTATATGTTTCCTTGTTTCAAAAAGCATTTCACTTTCATTGATAATTGGATTTTTGGTATTATTGGTTATGATGCTGTATAACCCTCAAAGGCGTTATATTAAGGCATTTTGGGCTATACTTATTAACTTAATACTTCTTAATAGGGTTGTCTATAAGTTTTTAGGGAAGATTGCAAATGTTTCCTTTGAAATATCCAGTCCTGTTCTTAGTGATACAGTGAGTGTGTCCTTAGTTTTACTATGCATAATTACTTTAATATTTGACTTTATTGAAAGGAATCAAAAAAATGCATCCTCTGGAATCTCAAAAAAGGAAAATAGTTTAGGGTCAATAAAAGGAGATGGGAATAAAATAAATCAAAAAATTGAGTAGCTGGTTTTTCAAAAAAAATAAAATAAACAAAGTTCAAGGGAATAACAATACGATTGTTCAAATAATTAATTCTTTTGGAAAAGAAGAAACAATTGAAATCAAAAAGGTCCTTAAAAAATATTTAGAACCCGATTTTGAAGAAATTGAAAAATTGAAAGAAAAAATTTCTTTTGGTCAAAAGAACTATGAATTGAGTGAAAAAGTTGTTGCTTATCAAGAAAAGGAAGTATTTGATTTAAAAAATGAACTAGCATTAAAGAAGCAGGAAATTATTGATAAGGAAAAACAGTTAAATAGTATACTTTATGACTTGAATGGTAGGGATTTTAGACAAATTTCTAAGATTCAAGCAAAAGCATATGAAGCCTTCCTTGGAGGAAATTTAGATAAAGCTCTTTCAATACTTAAAATTGAAAAATTATCAAAACAGACATATGAGTTATTAAAAGTTAATGAAGAATATTCAGATTTATGGTTATTAAGAGCTAAACTTTTATTTGCTGAGGGTAGTCATAATCAAATTGCAAATTGCATCACAAATGCCTTAAAATTAAATCCTAGCCCGAAAAATTACTTCACTTCCATTGAATTGTTGTCTCAAATAAAATGTTTTAGTGAAGTAGAAAAACATTTAAAAGAATTGGCAAATAGACAACTTGAAATTAGTGATCAAGTTAAAGTTAATATGGCGTTTGGTTGGTTATATTATTATAAAAATAAAATTGAGAATGCGGTATTACATTTGACTAAAGCAAAAGAAGCATTAGTAAAACTGTCTCAGGATAACTGCGGCAAATATTTGACTATCTATGCTAAGGTTTTAACAGATTTGGGAGAAGCAAAAAGTAAGTTAGGATTTTATAAAGAAGCAGAATGTTTGTTTTTAAAATCTTTGGAGAATCAAGAACCGATGAGCAAGATTGATTCTGAAAATGATGCCATTTTAGCAATGATAACATTGAACAACTTGGGAAATCTATTTTATAAGGAGGCTGAGTTCAAAAAGGCAAAGAAATTCCTAAAAATAGCTATCGAAGTTGTAAATGCAAATAAGGATATACCATCTGTTGAATATTTACGCTTGAAGGGATTAATATTTCGCAATTTAGGAAACGTTGAAAGGGAGCTGATGCAATCAATTAAGGCGGAAAATGCACTAAATAGCTCTTTAACGATATTTGAGGAATTGGTCAATGTAAATCCAGGCACATTCTTATATGAATATTGTTATATAAATGGAGATTTAGGTGTTTTTTTCAAACAAAACGGCAGACTTACAGAGGCCAAACAAAAATATATTGAATCAGTAAATGCAGCAAAAACCTTGGCAAGTATTCAACCTGAAACCTATTTGCCACTTTTAGCAATTAATTTAAATAATTATGGAAATTTATTAGTTAAAACAGGCAATTTAGATGACGCATATTTTTCTGCACAAGAAGCATTAGAAATTAGACAAAGACTTTTTGAAAATGAGCCTAGAAGATATGCAAAAGACTTAGTGGTATCTCATATTAATCTCTCAAATATTAACATAAAACAAACGAATTATTCTCAAGCAGAGGAAAACCTTTGTGAAGCAATAAAGATTGCTGATAGGTATTTTGATTTCAGGAATAAGGATAGTGTGTTGAAGTATGCAGGCACAAAACTTAATATTGCTTTTTTGTATCAAGAATTTATTAAAAACAAAGAGTTGTCAATAAAAAACGCAAATGAAACCATAGATTTGTTAAGAGAACTAGAAGATTTGCCTTTGGCAAATAATCAAATAGAAAAAGCTTTTGGAATCTTAAGAAAATGGCAATAAAATAATAGAAATTAGGGATGCAATTTGGAGTACAATGGAATAGATATTTTTTTAAAGTGCAGGATATCAAACATTTTCTTTCTTTGGTTCGAGCCCAAGAGGGGGAGCAAAAACAAAAAAAGCCACACTTTTGTGTGGCTTTTTTATCAATGTATTGAAATTTTATTTTTTAATGCCGGGCACACCTTCGGGTCGTACGGTTTGCCAATGGAAGGTTTCCGCTGCCTTTTTCACTGGGGCAATCTCGTCCAAGGTGTTGGCATCATACACCTTTCCGTTTTTGATCACATACTTTATGGTGTTGGTGTTCCGGATGTTGTCCAACGGGTTTTGGTCTAGAATTACCAAATCGGCCAATTTACCGGCCTCAATACTGCCCAGGTCCTTGTCCAAACCTAGCGCTTCGGCACCAAAAATCGTGGCCACTTTAAGTGCATCCTTGTTGTCCATGCCGCCACTGGCCACCGACCACAGTTCCCAATGGTATCCCAAACCTTGCAACTGCCCATGGCTACCCACGCCACCAATACCATCGGCCTCCACCAAATCCTTCATGAATTCGGCATGCTTCATAAATACATGCTCCTCCGGCATAAACCAAGCACTTCTTCGACGTGATTTCTCTGCCAGTTCTTCGTAGGGTGTAAAATATTGTAACTTTTTATCGTTGTACGGCTCTTCCGTAGCATAGTAATAATTTTCAGCCCATGGTCCGCCATACGATACCAAAAGGGTAGGGGTGACCGCCATTTTGGATTCGGCAATGCTCTGCACCGCATCTTTATATATGGGATAAATCGGTAACGAATGTTCATGGCCTGGGTACCCATCCAATAGTTGGGTCATATTGAGTTTGAAATCGAGCCCTCCTTCGGTAGTGGGCATGAGTTCCAACTCTTTGGCAGCCATTATGATCCACTGGCGCATTTGTCTATTCCCCACCAAATACATTTTTATACTCTTGGTGTCGTAATACTCACTGTACTGTTTCAATACATCCTTGGCATGCTCCAAGGATTTGATCTTATAGGCCCAGTAGCCCACACCGGGTCCTGTGCTGTACACACGTGGGCCGGGCATCATACCAGCATCGACCATATCGGAATAGGTGAGTACATCGGTGGTTGCCGTTTGTGGGTCACGCGTGGTGGTCACGCCATAGGCCAAATTGGCCGCATAGATCCATATTTGATTTTTATGGATGCCCCAATTGGGCCACATGTGGGCATGGGTATCCACAAAACCGGGCGTGATCGTTTTACCGGATGCATCTATTTCCAGGGTTCCTTTGGGAACGTTCAAAGAACCGGAAGCACCCACCGCTTTAATGCGGTTGTTTTCAATCAGGATGTCGCCTTTTTCAATGACTTGATCATTTTTCATGGTGATGATGCGGGCTCCTTTCAACAAAATGTTTCCTTTTGGAATGTCTTTGGTATAGCTAACGGACACTTTCAGTTCCTTGGCCATATAGCCTTTGTCCTCCTCTTTTTCCTTATCTTCCTTATCCTTTTCTTCATCTTCTTTTTTCTCCTTGTCCTTCAAGTCCTCAGCAGCTTTTTTTACTGCTGCCACACTATCGGCATAGGCTTCTGCCGCAGGAATGTTGTAGATGAAGTGACTGGCACCCAACGACCAGTGAACATCTTTGCTGTTACCTTCCCACGCAGGAAACTCCCCACCCATAACGGTGAGTTTTTTGGCCGGAAAGGCAGCTTTGTCGGCATCGGCTACAGAGATTTTTGGCGTTTTTCCAAATTTTGGAATGGTAACCGTATAAATATCATTGTTGATCTTGGCCAATGCCGTTGTGCCATCCGGAGATATTTTGATTTCAGAAGGTGCTGAAGATTTATCCTGGGGTTCTTGGTATTGTTCCGAGCCCGGCAGTATGTTGTGTCCTCCATTGTGGTCATGGAATCCGAATGAGGATGACCCAAAGGTGGTGATACCACTCAGTTCCAAATGTTCCTTTTGATCGGTACCGTCCCAACGAATGGAAATCAAGGCGCGATCTTTGTTGAGGTAGATACGGTCATCCACTTTGGTGAAATGCGGATTGGAACGACCTTCAGCCTTATCGATTAAAGTTGCTTTGCCGCCATCGGCAGGAATCCAGGCCAAATCTTCTTGGGCGCCTTGGGCCCTAGGCCCAATAGCATCTCGGTATACTTGGGCGGTACCGCGGGTAAACACAATTCGATTGCTTTTGTAGGACCAGGCGGGGTTGGAATACAATGCTGCTTCCTGAGTTAATTTTTGTGCCCTGCCCCTTCCGTTGGCGCTGATTTTGTAGAGGTGTCCACCTTCAGTTTCCCATGTGGCAAAAACAATACTTTCTCCGTTAGGAGACCATGCCGGTTGCGCTTCGGTAAAATTATTATTGGTCAAACGTTTGGGTGTGCCATCCGGTAAATCCATCACGTATAAACGGTTCAATGCCGTAAAGGCGAGTTTGGTCCCATCCGGAGAGGGCACCGCATCCCGTATTTGGGTCACCAGTGCCTCGGGGGTATCCTCTATGGGATATTTGAAGGATAGCTGGGGACCCATTTCCAAGTTTACGTCCACTTCGAAGGGTATTTCCGTGGCCACATTGGAATCGATGTTGATCTTGTATATTTTGCCACCGTAGCTGGCAACGAGATTTTTGCTATCCGGCGTAAATGCCATCGCAGGCAACACACCCAGCGGCGCAATGGATTCCTGTTCGTCACGCTGAACGGGATAGGCCAACCAACGTTCATCGCCATTTTCCAAATTACGAAGTACCAGACCGGTTTCGGTTTCGAACCGACTGCCGAAGACCAACCATTTTCCATCCGGTGAAAGGGTGGGTGTAAAGGCAGACCCATAACGAGAGGTAATGGTGGAAAGTTCCCCATCTTCCATGTCATAGGTGCCCAATTGGTATTGGGGCAACTGGGCATTGTAGTTCCATGCCCTGGATCGTTGTGAAAAATAGATCAATTTCCCATCGGGACTGAACTCGGGGTCAATGGCCTTCAGGTTTTCCGGCTTGTCAATGAGTTGAACCCCACCGCCACCATCTTTGTGGTACAGGTGCAATTTGATGTTTCTTCGACCCTTGGCTCCCACAATATACTGTCCGTCAGGGCTCCAATCGGCCGCAAAGTAATTTTGGTCGCTATCCTTGGTAATCTGTTTGGTCTCTTTGGATGCCAGCTCCATGGTCCAGATATTGTCCGACCCGCTTTTATCGGAAATGAACACAATGGATTTGCCATCGGGACTGAATCGGGGGTGTACATCGTAAGCCATTCCTTCGGTTACTTTTGTGGCTTTCCCTCCTTGCATGGGAATGGTGTACAAATCGCCCATCATGTCAAAAATGATGGTGGTGCCATCGGGGCTCACATCCAAGGACAACCATGTGCCTTCTTGAGTGGTAAAGGAAATGGTTCTTTCCGGCTCCAGGGGAAGTTCCTTGGTGGCCTTTTTGGTGCTATCGGGCTCTTCCTTGTTTTCTTGGGCAAATAGGGTTGGAATTGCAATGAACAAACTCAATAGCAATAGGGTGCAGTTTTTTCTCATGTAGTCGTTCGGTTTTTGTTTCAGAGCAGGTAAGGTATGAAAAATTATTATTGGGAAAAATCAAAAGGTTTCACCTTTATGTGGTGGAAAATGCGAAGTAGTATTGGCAGTAAAAAGACTGCTTCTTGGTTGTCCGGGAAAAGTGTTTTGACAGCTACAGGTTTTTCGAATCGGCCACCTTTGTTTTGGCCAATTGATTTAGGTTGATTTCATATAGTCGAGATGAAGGTTTTTTGGAAAACTCCTCTTCAACAAGCCCACCCAGCACATAAAGTTTGTTTTGGTAATAATGCAGATTGGGATTGTTGATGAAAAGGTCAATATCATAGGCCGTTAAGGTTGCCTTCTTGGTATCATAAATATGGAGTTTACCGAAATTATAAATGTAGATGGTTCCGTTGTGCTTGGTGATACTGGGTTTCTCCATGGCATAAAACAGATCACCTTCTTTTTTCCATGTTCCCGTCTCAAGGTCCAAGGATTCTATTTCCGAAAGGGGTTTACCGTTGAAACCGCCAATCAAAAAGACCTTGTCCTCAATGATGACACCATCTGTTTCCTTGGGTTTGGTCATCGTTGCCAGTTCATACCAATACCCATTAGTAGCGTTAAAAAAGTGGCACTTATCGGTAAAAACCTTACGGCCATCCTTCGTCATTTTATTGGATCCGCCCATTACCAATAAATTGTCGTTATAAGCAAATGAAGCAAAATCCACAGCCTGATGGGGGTTAACATTATCCATTATGATTTGGAGGGAATCCAGACTGAGTATTTCTATAGTGTTCAATAAATATTCTTTGGATTTATTGTTAGCCACCCGTTTGCCGCCAAGCGCATAAATCTTATCATTGATAATATTGATTTGATGGTGGGAACGGTTCTCAAATTCGATGGGTGAGGTGTGCCATTGATCGGAAAGGATGTCATAGACCTGCAACTCGTTGTTGTAACCTTGGTAGCTTCCATTGGGGTCAAGTTCGTCCAATACAGCAAGAATGCCTCCCGTAGGGTTATTTATACTCGCAGCTTCGATCGCTTCTCTCATGGTATCCTCCGTATAGGATTCACTGCCTCCTATCACGTAAATCTTGTCGTCAATTAGAGTAGAACCAAAAGCAAAAAGGCCCCTCTTTAAACGCGAAAGTTCCTTGTACCTCAATTTTTGCTGCAGTTTTCTTTTTCCATCTACAATGACCTCTCCCAATTCGTTGGTCAGTTCGGATAGCATTATCGTGTTAGGATTAGTGTCCAAAAGGTCGGACAGGGCCAGTTTTAAGGTTCGGTAACCAACAATGGAGAAGGTCAGGCTATCCGATTGACTTGTTGGAGCATTGATTCGGAGCCTAAATTTTCCCTTATCGTTGGTGGCCGTTCCTATTTTCGTGTTTTCAATATAAATATTGACATTCTCCAGAGGTATTTCGGTTGCTTTGTCCAGCACCGTACCGCTCACTTGCTGTGCCAATCCTGATTGAGGGAAACCTATTAGGCATATAAATAGAAGAAAACTGGTTATGGGGAACCAAAGCAACTTATAGGCCATGGTAAATAAAGGTTTAGTGTTTGTACCTACAAGGTATAGGATCTTGGATTTTTAAACCAGCTTAGAAGGAAGTATTAACATAAATTTCATGTTTTATTTTCTGACCAAAGGAATGCCAATGGGCCTATTGGAAAACAAAGACACTAGGTTTTCCCTAGGGCTTTTTTACAGCTCCATCTTAATGTGTTGGGAAAAGGAAAACACATCGTTAAATCAACTCAAACAGTAACTCTTTGGGTTTTCTCACTTTTTTCGGAATTGCGTATGGTCTTCGGATGACAGGTAACCGATCGGTCATGTAAAATCTGTTTGTAACAGGCCGTAATACAGTAAATCGACCAATTCTCCTGATGTTGTTCGGTAATCGTCCCGTAACAATCCTTCTTTTTTAAACCCAGTTTTTTCAGCAACGGCGATCGCCGAACCATTTGTAGGATGGGTTCTTAAAAAGAGCTTATGAAAACCATGATGCTCAAAACAATGTTTACAAACAAGATGAAATGCTTTGGACGCAATGCCTTTGCCCTCATATTGGGCATCTATAAATAGTCCCAATTCAGTTTTGGGAATGTTCCAATCGATGTTTTTAAGATCGATAAAACCTGCAATCGTATTGGATTTTTTATCGATAAGGACATAGGGGATGTACGTTTTGTTCTTGATTTTTTGCCCCACATCGTCAAGAAATATTTTAGTGGCATCAATGGTCTGGGTCTTGGCCACGATACCAGCAAAAAATTGTTCAAGTCTACTTTGGTTGTTTTCCATTAAATGAAAAAAAGCATCATGATCGGATGCTTTTAGAAGCCTTAAACAATAAGTGTCAAAGTTCATTCTGCTTTGTTGATCGCTTTTTAATGTAGATTACAATTTTACATAAAGTTGGACATCAACTTTATTGCCATGCGGAAAGAATTGAATATGCTTTTCAAGACCATTATCGATGACCGTTACAATATACGGTTTTTCCATTGACCAGCTATTGCTCCAACGGTTGGAGTTTTTTCGCTTGACATAGGTCATGCCATTTCTTAAACCTCCTGTATATGCTGCTCCATTGGGTTCTACACCCTGAATAATTTTTTCCTTGGCCGATCTTGACACGTCAAAACCAGGATCGAACAACCGGACTGTTCGATCGGTTAACACGTAACCTTCAAAAGCATCGGGTTCCAAGGGTATATTTTTCCCATTGATGATAAAGTCTTCAATATCTTGTTCAAAGTTCAATGAAAACGTGTTCCCGTAGTCAAAAACATCCGCATAAGAAATCTTGCCATCTGCAATCGTGCATCTTTCAAATAAAAACTGGAACATTTTTTTAAGACTGGACCCTTTTTTTGAAAGTTGGTGGTCCCAACGTAGTGCAATAAGTGATCCCCGATAATAGCTTAACTTCTTTTGTGCAGCACCAAAATTATCCCGGGCGGCAATTTCCTCATAGGATTCGTTGGCACTTGGGTTATTATTGATGCTGATAATGTCATTATTGAACAGCTCCACAAACTGATCTTCCGAAATAGTTTCATTTTGCAACAGTATTTTTCTGGAAAAATATTCGGTGAATCCTTCGTGTAACCACTCATGCTTAAAATCAATTTCTCCTTTTAAAGTGGGCAAAAACATTTTGTTGGGCAGCCAGTTATGAAAATATTCATGGGAAATGAGGTCCTGGATATGTCCTGCAGTTTCATTTGCATCCACAAAACAATAAAAAAGATGTGGTATCGAGGCCCCGGCCAACAATCCGGTTCTTGGTAGAATCGTAATATGATAGAATGATTGTTCCCTATCACTGAAAAACTCCTTTTCCGCTTTGAGTGTTTCTTTGAGTTGTTTAAAAAATTCCGCTTTATCAAAATTGAATTCCCCATTAATGAATACCGAATAATCCATTCCCTCAAGATCAAAGGTTATTTGGGACGCTGCATCCGAAGTGCCTCCGAATCCGGCGGAAATCAGATCTTCGTAGCTGGATTCCAACGCTATGGCATCAATATGCTCTGATAACGAGGAATACATGATCCATTTAGGATCATCACTTTTCATTGAAATTTTGTAAGTCAATTTTTTTTCCAACGGATATATGGGCAACAACCATTGACAACCGGCCATATAAAAAAATGAACTGGATACGTTCGGTGCGTAGGAATACTTGTCCAGCTCTTCGGGGTCATAGTTTATTTGGTAGGATAGGTGTATTTCACAGTCCGAATTGGGGGCTATTTTCCGATAGTTGGTACCTATCTCCAAAATCTTTGTGCCATTTTTAACCTGAAAAGATTTTACCCATTGGTGAAGATTTGGGGTGCCGTAATAATCGAAGGGCAAAAACACTTTATGAATCGAATCGGACCCGTATTCTAGATCCACATGAAATTCCAATTGATCATTAACGGTAACCACACCAAGGGTATAATAAACCGTGTCTTTTTGAATATGGGTATTATCCGTTTGCTTTTTTTCTTGTATGGGAAAAAGGGTTATAACGGAGTATATCAGGATCAGGATGGTATTTTTCATTGTTCCATCAGTTTTAAGGAGTCGGGCATTAGGTTTTTGAAGTTCCTCATACAGTTTTCCGTTTGCTTTTTTTCTTTTTATAATGATCTTTGGATGCGATATAGATTTCCCTTTCAACTTCGGCATAAACCGCTTTTGATTTATCCGTAATGTTGACATGCAACTTGTAGGTCTTCTCGTTGTGATTTGCTATGTCGGTCTTTATGCTTTCAATAAATTCGTCGGATAAAATAAAATCTGCAAACATGGTTTGGTTTCCTGGGCGTTTGAATTTTATGGAAGCAGCCTTGTCCCATACCACATAATTTTCCCCTAAAATTGTAATCAATTGGATCATAAAAATCGGATCTGTGGCGGAGGACATGGCCCCTCCAAACAAGGTGCCCTTATAGTTTCTGTTTTTATAGGTCAAAGGAATCTTTACCTTAACAACCTGCAGATTGTCCGAAACAAAATATACGCTCCCCGTACTTCTTTTATAGGCCGAGTCAAATTTGAAGGTATATTTGAAAATGGTGCTTTTTTTGAAGAACCGTTCTAAAATCTTGATGGTGTTGGTGTTCATTATAATTGAAGCTTTGGTGGCCTTTCCGACTATGGGGCCACTTTTTTATTTGATGGCCACCCCTTTTATTTGGGGCGTAATGGGTATAAATGGAGAATACAGACTGTATTGTTCTATATGAAGGGAATTGAAACCAGCATGCTCCAGCAAATCCTTGGTGTCCCGATTTGTGTTGCAACCCTCAAAAAACCAATGCCAAGGTTTATGTAACAAGTTTTGGATAAAGGCCAGCATGGATTTTTCTTTGGCTTTTACATGTTCGATAAATACAAATCTGCCCGACGGTCTTAGAATACGTTTAATTTGATCGATACATTGAACAGGGTTGCCCACAGTGCAAAGCACTAGGGTACAAACTACAAAGTCATAAGAATTTGATGGTAGGTCTATGGATTCTCCCACCAGAGTTTTAATTTCCAGATCCACACCATATTTGTCAGCACTTTTTCTGAGGTTTTTGTGCATATGTACATTGGGCTCTATGGCAATTAGGCGTGTTCCTTTTTTAATATAACGCATATTGGCACCAGCCCCGGGGCCTATTTCAACCACCGTTGGAGGGTGGTCTTTAAAAAGCTCCCTTTTTGATTTCCCAAACAGATGATCCATATATCCCGAAAGCATCTTGAACATCCAAGAATTGATTGGACCAAGAATGTTGTTGTTTTTATAAGTCGAACCCATTTTAAAAGTTGATGTTGTTTTTGTACAGGTCACCCTGCAGATATTTTAGGCCGGAATCGCATATAACGGTTACTATTTTTTTATTGGGTCCGAGGATTTTTGCCCGTTGTAACGCAGCCCATACATTGGCACCCGAAGTGGCGCCGCCAAAAATTCCTTCTTTTTGGGCGAGTTGGTTCGCTGCTCTATAAGCATCCGCATCCGATACGGCAATTATATCGTCTATTAGATCTTTTCTTAAGATCGATGGGGTGAACGAAAGTCCGATACCTTCCAACTTATGTGTGCCACTGGTATCCCCACCGGATATGTTTCGAACATGCAAGGGTTCTACCGCTATGGTTTTTAAATTGGGAATCTTTTCTTTCAATATTTCAGAGTTTCCAGAAATGCATCCTCCGCCACCAACAGCCATCACAAACTCGTCAAATTCGGTCCCCAGATCAGAAATAATCTCGTGCGCCATACCGTAATATCCTCTTTTATTATCGGGATTGTTGATTTGGTCCGTCCAATATGTATTCGGTTCATCGATCAATTCTTTGGCCCGTCGAATCATTGTATTGATCACTTCTGCTGTAAGTTTTCCATTCTTGGCCGGAACAAGTTCTACAGTGGCCCCAAAAGCTCTCATGGTTTGGATTTTCTCCTCTGCAAATCCATCGGAAGAAACAAAGTGTGCCCGATATCCTTTTTTGGCACAGATCATGGCCAAGGAACTTCCGGTGCTACCACCGGTGTATTCGACTACCTTGAATCCTTTTTTTAATTCACCTCTTTTTTCGGCCCCCTCTATCATGGAAAGCGCCATACGATCTTTCATGCTACCCGTGGGGTTGGCACCCTCAAACTTTACATATATGTCGGCAGAGCTCTCATTTGTAAGGTTGTTCAGTTTGATCAGTGGTGTGTTTCCTATTGCATTCATGTTTTCCTGTTTTTTAAAATATTTAAGCATACCCATACCGTTAAAAACAAAGTTGATCACAAAATGGACAACGGCGGGGTGCCGAGCAATTCTTCCAGTACCCATGAAAATTGTAATGAACTTTTAGTAGGGTCTTGACAGCATCCAATTATTTAAACAGACTAGACGGTACAAATATATAATTAATATTTATTATACCAACTAGTCTGTTATAATTTCTGGATATTCAATATATTTGTTTTATGGCAAGAAATGGAAAACCAACTCGTGACAAAATCTTATCTGAAACTAAAAACCTGGTTTATTGCAATGGATTTTCGGGTACCAGCATAGATCAAATTCTCGATAAAACTGGGATTACCAAAGGGGCATTTTTTTATCATTTCAAGACCAAAAACGCATTGGCTAAAGCTTTGATCGAAACATATGCCAAGGAAGATCTGTCTCATTTGGAATCGGCATTGCAGGCTACAGAGATATTAAAGGACACCCCGCTTAAAAGGCTTTTGGAATTTATTCAGTTGTTTATAGATATGATGAAGAAACTTGAAGAACCTCCAAGCTGTCTCTATGCTTCATACATGTATGAGTCCAATCAATTTGATAGTGAGACCTTGAATATAGTGGCGGAGTCCATTCTTGAATGGCGTAATGCCTTCACAGAACTCCTCAATAGCGTATTGGTAGAAAAGAAACCCAAAAAGAGGGTTGATGTTCAATCATTGTCCGATCAGTTTGTTGTAATTTTTGAAGGCGGTTTTGTGGTTTCCAAGGCACTGACCGATCCTGATATTACAGCGCAACAGCTACAACATTTAAAAAACTATCTGGAATTATTATTTGAGTAAATGGGCCGCTCCTTGAAAATATCCAAGATTTATAAATATAAAAGCCCATGGATAACCAAGGGCTTTTTTACTGCTCAATCTTAATGTATTGGGAAAAGTAAAATACACATCATCAAATCAACTCAAACAGTAATTCTTTGGGTTTTCTCACCTTTTTTCGGAACTGGGTATGGTCTTCGGGCGACCGATACCCAATAGGGGCAATAAGTGTAGCATTTAAACCCAGAGCGCCAAGGCCAAGGATTTCGTTGTACTTGTCCGGTTCAAAGCCTTCCATGGGGCAGGTATCAATGCCCAGTTCGGCGGCTGCGTTCAACAGATTGGCAAGGGCGAGATAGGTCTGTTTTTCGGCCCAGTTGTGCCATTCCAAATCGGTCATTCCAGATAGGCTCTGTTTGATGAAGTCTGCATAGCCTTTTAAATCTTCCACGGGAGTACCTTGGGTGTCGGATACCAATTGCATGTAATCATCAATATGTTGCTCGTTACGGTCCGTGTAGTTGCAAAAAACAAACAGGTGGGAGGCATCGGTGATTTGAGACTGGTTCCATGAGGCTGCTTTCAATCTTTCGCGAAGCTCTGGGTCCTCAATGACTAAAATTTTATACAGCTGAAGGCCATAGGACGATGCTGATAGTTGCACTGCTCTTTGCAATTTTTCCAAATCGGAATTGTTCACTTTTTGTGTTGGATCAAATTTTTTGGTGGCGTAGCGCCATTCCAAGTTTTTAATAAGATTCATATCGCTTGATTTTTAAATGTGAGTTTTATGTTTTGTTGATCATAACAATCCCAAATGCCATTGCCACTATTCCAAATAGCCTATTAAATTCCAATGGTTCCTGCGGCAAACCAAACCATCCAAAATGACCGGCAATGGCCGAAAATAAAAGTTGACCGAATAGGCCTAGTGAAATCATGGTGGACAGGCCCAATTTGGGAATGGTGTAATAGTAGAGGCATATGCCCAAGACACTGAAAAGTGCTCCAGTGAACCACAAATAGATTGGTATTCCTGTCAATTGGGCTGTTCGCGGCAACTCCCTGGCGCTAACGATAACAATAATTAAAGCGAAACATGCGCTAAAGCCAAAAGCAATCAACGAAGCCAAAAACGGACTTTTCAAATGAACGCCGAGTCTGGCGTTCAATCCGCCTTGGGCCGCCAAAAAAACGCCTCCGAGAAATGCCAGCATAATATTGAAAGACTGATTCATACTTGATTGATATTCAGTTACAAAATTATTTTGAACGGATCGGGGAAATATTAAGGTAGCTTAAGAAATGAATCAAGGGCCAATGGTAGTTTTGAATCGAAGTATATGTAGTGTTGTGCTTTATTAACCAAAGTCAATTGAAAACAGGCTTCATCAAGATAGTTTTGCGTTTTATGCGAATTTTTGAACATACGGTAAATTCTTGGGTAATGGCCAAAGGAATAAAAATGATTCTGGCGGTACTGCCTATCCTGTGCCTTGGTCAAATAACGGACGAACAAAAAGTCCGTATCGATTCCTTATTTCAAAAATGGGACCTTGAGAATTATCCAGGAGGGGTGGTCGGTGTTATGCAATCGGATACAATTTCATATCTAAATGCATTTGGTAATGCCAGCTTGGAATATGATGTTCCCAATACTACAAAAACCATGTTCAACATTGGATCTGTATCCAAACAGTTTACGGCCATGGGCATTGTGGTTTTGCATCAACAGGGACTGTTGTCCATTAATGCGCGTGTAGAGAAATACTTTCCAGATTTTCCCATTTTTCAAAACCCCATAACCCTTAAACACTTGCTGCAGCATACCAGTGGACTAAGGGATTTTCATGAATTATTGGCATTGGCAGGTTGGCGTGGGGACGACTATAGAACCGATCAGGATATTCTGAAGTTTATGAAAAAACAGTCCAATCTGAATTTTCATCCTGGGGAAAGGTTCATGTATTCGAACACCGGCTATGTTTTGTTGGCCAAAATTATTGAAAAAGTGACCCATGAGGATTTTGGCAAATGGATGAAGAACAACATTTTTGATCCTTTGGGATTGCACAGTACCTATGTGGAGGAAAATTATCAACGAATCGTTCCCCAAAACGCAACCTCGTACTATCACAGTCATGATAAAATATTCGAAATGGCGCAAGGCTATTGGGCTTATACAGGGGCCGGGAATGTCCACTCCACTGCCCGGGATTTATTGATTTGGAGCAAGAATTATTATAGTCCGAAAAATGGATGGGAAGCGTCGTTCCAAATGTTACAAACTCTGGGTGAATTCAACGATGGTGGCACTTCCGATTATGCCTTCGGAATTTATATTGATGAATTGTTTGGCACAAAGCGCATACAACATGCCGGTGTGGTCGGAGGGTATCGTGCTTTTTTATGTACCTACCCTAAAAAAGCCTTGAGTGTTGTGGTACTGACCAATTTCTCCAATGCCCCTTTTGGTGAAATGGCAGATGATGTAGTTGGAATCTTATTGACCAAGCCCAGACAAAAGGCACAAAACCGTTTATCTTCCAATCACACCAAAAAGCAAGGGATTTCATATAGGTGTCCAGTGGATATGACCGAATATTCGGGTACTTTTTATAGCACCGAAATTGACACCTGGTATACTTTTTATGTAGAGGGCAATACATTAAAATGTTCCCATGCAAGACATGGGGAATTTATTGTGGAGTGTGTTGCACAGGATGAGTTCAGGGGCTCTTGGCCACTTGGAACCGTTAAAATGTCGCGCAATCCAAAAGGAGAAGTGGACGGCCTATATATATCCACTGGGAGGGTGAAAAACCTATGGTTCAAAAAAATCAAATCATCAATCAACTAATGCAATGAAAACAATTGTCTTTAATTTTCTCATGGGCCTATTCGGCATTTCGATGGGGGTTGCCCAAACGGACACCCTTTTGATCGAGAATGTCAATGTAATACCCATGATCGAAGAAACTATTCTGTATAACCAACGGGTGGTGGTGGCACACGGTAAAATAATCCGTGTTGAACCTATGTCAGCCACATTGGAGTTCCGAAACCCCCGCGTGGTTGATGGCTCTGGGAAATACTTGATTCCGGGATTAAATGAAATGCACTATCATTGGCGCAACAAGGAAGGGGGTATTGTCCGTGATTTCAAACTACTGATTGTCAATGGCGTAACCACTGTGCGCAATATGGCGGAGTACGATTGGCAAGATCATATTGCCATTAGGGATAGTATAGACAAAAACCAATTAATGGGTCCGAATTACTATACTTCGGGGCCTTATTTGCAGTCTGGGGACCTAAAAACCAGTGCGGATATAGAGCGCATCATAGCACAGCATCACAACAAAGGATATGACTTTATAAAAATCGCGGATGATCTTCCGAAGGATATCTATCTGAAAGTTCTTGAGAGGGCAGCCGACTATAATATTCCCGTGATGGGGCATGCCCAGCGTGAGATGAACTTGGAGTATTCGCTTCGGATGAAATCCATTGAACATGTAGAGGAGTTTGTGTATTTGTTCGGTGATGAACAAAGAAGAGATAGTCTATTCCTGAAAAATGCCGTAGAGCAGATTAAAAACAGCGGAATTGTCATTGTACCGACCTTGGTGGTTTTTGATATGATCGTAAAATGTTTGGACGACAATAGCTTTGCAAAACTTAAGGAAAAAGAAGTCGCAACATATATGCTGAACGGAGATCATGGGTATTGGGCATCGGACGATAATCCCTATCGTCAAAATTTAAAAGGTAAGGTGATCAACGGAATGGATGCATTGCCATTGTTGGAAGATTACTTTGAATGGATGAAGAATTTTACCAAAATATTGGCAAAAGAAGATGTTCCCATGATGACCGGAAGCGATACTTTTGGTTTTGTGGTACCCGGATTTTCCTTACACGAAGAATTTCAATTTCTTCAAGAAGCTGGTCTATCTCCCTACGAGATACTTAAGGCCAGTACATTGACACCTGCCCGATATTTGGGTTCTATTGCTACGGAGGGTACTATTACCGTAGGAAAAAATGCCAATTTGGTCCTGTTGAACAAAAACCCGTTGGAAGATATTAAAAACACCAAAACGATTGAAGGTGTACTGTTGAAAGGGGAGTGGTTGGGTCGAGACCAATTGGACAGCCTTTTAAAAGAAGTTGAATCGCTAAATCATTGAAAGCTCAAATAAATTAAAATACCTATGCCACATTTTGTGCTGGACTGTTCCAATACGGTCATTAAATCTCAATCCCCGGAATCGATAATGCAATTGGTTTATGATACCGCTAAATCCACAGGTCTTTTTGACCCTAATGATATCAAGGTGCGAATCAATCCCTTTGAACACTATATGGTTGGGAATGCAAAGGATGACTTCATCCACATTTTTGGAAACATCATGGAAGGGAGAACTACTCAACAAAAGGCCAATTTATCAAAGCGAATTGTTTCTGAACTCAAAGGTATGTTCCCCGAAGTTCCAATTATTTCAATAAACATCAGGGATTTTGAGAAAGCGACTTATTGTAACAAAACCATGGTATAATCTTCTACTATGAAAATGAAAGTAATAACAGCGACCATTGCGATAGTTTTGATGTTTTTTGGTGTACAAGCTCAATCGGAGGGTACTCCAAATGTAGTCGGCACCAACCACCTTGTTTCCTCTAAAAGATTGAATGAAGAGCGGGAAGTTCAGATTTATTTACCGCCAGACTATCAAGATTCTGACAAAACATACCCTGTGGTTTATGTGTTGGATGGTCAACGCTTTTTTTTGCATGTGGTTAGCCTCAGCCAATCGTTCCAACAATTTCAATTGGCTCCGGAATTTATCATTGTGGGAATCAAGAATTCATATCCCGACAGGTTTAAAAATTTTGGGGAAGGCAAGGAAAACTTCAAAGGGTTTTTACAAGATGAATTGATGCCCTATGTGAACAAACAGTTTAGGACCAACGGTGAAAACCTTCTTTTTGGCTGGGAATATGGGGGAAGCTTTGCTTTTCACCTGATGAAGGATCAACCCAACCTATTCAATGCTTATTTAATAGCCAGTCCCTTTCCCATTTTTGATGCAATCGACGATTTGGACACCGCTTCCATCAAAGAGGTACAATTGTATTTTGCGGTAAGTCCCGATGAATACGACGTACGGCACAGCACCGAAAAATTGAACGAAAAACTGAAATCAAACCCCGGTAACGGTCTTGAATGGACCTATTTTGAGTTTGAACTGGAAGAACACCGCTCCACAGGATACCCTACGCTGTACCATGGCCTCCGGGACTACTTTAAATATTATCAGGAGTTTGAAACGAACAATCTGCAAAAGTTCATGGCTGCGGGGGGTATGGATTTCGCACGTGATCATGCTAAACAAAGGGCAGAAAAATATGGGTTTTCACCGGAACTCTCGCTTTGGTCGCGTTTTACCATTATTCGCAGTGCCATGCGCGCCGATGAATTTGAGCAATTTGAAACCCTGTTGAATGCCATGGACAAAAAATCCTTTTTAAAAGAACTGGTGGCTAATCGGGACTATGCCGTATCCCAAATGGCGGCATTTTATGAAAAACATAATCGGTTTCAGGAAGCTGTGGAACTCTATGATATTTTATTAAAAAAGTATCCGGATTCTGAAAGATTGTTGAACAGAAAATCAGATGCCAATAAAGCATTGAACCAAAACAAATAGACAAATGAAATCTTATACAATCATTTTAATGACACTATTGATTCTTGGGTTTACTTCCTCTCAAGCTCAGGATTCCTCGCAAGCTCCCAAAGATTCCTTAAGTCCTATTCTCGATAAGTACTACAAGTTGAACTTAAAGGTTTTTCAAGCCAACTCGACCCAAGAAGACATTGACAACATCTTTGATCTGTTCACGGACGATTTTACTTATGTGCATCCCAATTACGGAGGAGTTTATACACGTGAAGACCTGTTTAACGGTTACGTGCGCAACCAGAAAAATGGGGGCTACGATGGTAGTGTGGTGGACATTAAGGTAGAGAACAAAATATTGGGCCTCAATGCCGTGGCTGTGAGCAAACGGTTCATAAAAAAGGAAGCGGGCAAAATTGTGGAAGGCGAAGCCCAAATGGCCCTTTTTGAGTTTAAGGAAGGCAAAATTTTTAGGATCACGGAGTTTTGGTAACATGTCGATCTTTAATAAAGCAATACCTTTTTAGTCAATGATCAGCTTTTGAAGGATGATGTTTTTGCTTAGTAATAAAAACAAAAGTGAAGGAATACATTAAACTCTTAGCACTGGCATTGGTACTATTTTTATATGCCTGCGATACTAAGAACCAAAGTACAGAAAAAGGTGATTCATCAACGGAAACTGATAATCTATACTTTGGGCATAAGCCACCAGGACTAACCCCTGAAATTTTTATTCCTAAAAAGAGTACTTCTGAAGGTTGGAAATTAGGGGATGAGGACGCATTGGAAATGGAAGAGTTTTACTTTACTTACTCTGGGGACGACCTCTTTCAGCCTGCTGTTGTGGTTTTTCGGAATGAAGGCAGTTATTACAGGTCAAATAAATATAGTTTTCACCATAATGGGACTGAAAACAGCGACAAATTATACGCAAGACAGTACTATATTGAACGTACAGCTACTGGTTGGTCAAAATTAAAAAGCCTGGGTCCAATGTTTGACAGGGAAGATTGGGGCATTATGGTGATGTCGGTATCCTCTAAAGGGACCATGGTCTTTGACGATTATAAGAATAATGATGTACTCCGTATATCAACGATTAAAGACGGTAAGCGTAAAGAACCAAAACTACTCGGTGCGGACATTAACACTGGGAAATGGACAGCCCACCCCTTTATTGCACCTGACGATTCCTTCATAATATGGGGTAGCGAGAGAGAAGATGGATATGGCAAGTCTGACAATTATATCAGTTTTAAACAGCAAGATGGTTCATATGGTTCGGCTATCAATATGGGAGATAAGATAAATTCAGAACTGGTTGAAAGTGGTGCGAGATTAACTCCTGATGGAAAATATTTACTTTTTAGTAGGTCAGAAGAAAAAGTTAGGGAAGATGGAAGTACGTACTGGGAAGCAACAAAATATTGGGTTGATGCAAAAATCATTGAACAGTTAAGACCTCAACCATAAAACAGGACTGCCGCTTCGTGGTCTCGATGTACATGTTGTTGATATCAGGTAACCACACCATTGTTGGTCGTGACACCATGGCTGTAAATAAGAGCTTCATCAAACCAAAAGATGGTTAAGTGATTACTGGAGAGGGCAAACGGCCCTTTTGAGTTTAAGGAAGGGAAAATCTTTAGAATTTATGAATATTGGTAAAATATTTTTTTCGTCTTTAATGAGCATTCTGTTTTTGTCTACTTCACATATGATGGCGCAAGCAACATACGATGTAAAAAAGGTTAACGAAAACGTTTATATTTTTACAGAGCTTTGGGATGCGGATGCCAACGGAAATTGCGGTGTTGTTATAGGAGATAAAGAAGTACTTCTTATCAATTCCATGATGCTCGCAAGTGCGCCAGACTTGGAAAAGGAAATCCGAAAAATCACGGATTTGCCCATTGCGTATGTAATCAATAGCGATTCCGATACCTTTAACCACCATGCCAACGCTTATTTTGCGGATAGGGGGGCCATCATTCTGTCCCATGAAAAAATGAAGTACGCCAATGCCTATCACAAAGTTTTGTTCAAAGATAAAATCTCGATAGTCTTAGGACATGAAGTGGTAACCGCCTACCATACCCCATCCCATACCTTGGATCATATTGATGTTCATTTGGAGAAAAGCAATGTGTTGTTCATGAGCGATGGATTTCAGCCCCACTGGTTAACCTATACCGGCCCCAATGGACTAAAAGGGGTTGTAAATGGGATTGATAAGGCCATTTCCTTATCAGATGAGCATACCCTGATTGTGCCAGGCAACACTTCCAAAGACCCAAAACATTATTTTGGGAACAAACAACAACTTATCAGGAATAGGAAGGTTTATATTCAATTGAACCACCGGGTGGTCGACTTACACCAAAAAGGATTTACCGTTGAAGAGATAGCTTCAGATGAAAGGGTGAACGATGTTATTAAAATACTGGAAGCGTACCCAGATAAGCGACCCTATCTGGAATATTATATCGAGGAAATATTGACAATGGCTACAAATTAATCCTGAGGGATGATCATTTCGCCATGCATTAACTTGGTATGTTAACGGGAAAATCCATGGAGGTAGCTCAGAAAATAGTAGACTTGTTGAATCAAAATGTAGAAACCGGAAAATTTTGGCTGAGTATAAAGGAAAGGGCGTGGTGATTTTTCAATTTTCCGTTTTCAGTAAATTTTTGACCTCATACAAAGTGTGGAGAACTTCAAATTTTGAACAACGAGATCTCATTTGCGCGCTCAGTTTTTGTGCACTTTCAGGAAGTTTGGCTCCAGCTTCGTTCCACGACCTCTCATCGGGCCATTGAGCATAGGCAATATAATTTTCGTGGGCATCCTTATGTAGGCGAGATCCAAGTCCGTTGGCATAATTTATAAAGGCAAAGGTCAACTCTTCCCATTCTTGCTCAAATTCTTTTGCAAGTCCTTGGACCACCTCAAACCTATAGATTACAATAAACATGCTTGTCTTTTTTTGAGTCACCTACTTGTATTCGTCAATGCAAATGTTTCCACTTCACCGAAAGTTGCAAACCCCAATTTAGAATAAATTGGTTCACCGCTTTTGGAAGCAACAAGATATACTGTACCATATCCCAACTCTACGGTTTTGTTCAAAAGATATTGTGTCATGCTTTTTCCCAGCCCCTTTCCCCTAAAGGTAGGCAAGGTGCCGATCATATGAAAACCGCAAACACCATTGTTGTCCAAATACAACATACCACAACTGCCCAATGCCCCTTCATGTTTGCCCAAAAACATGTGAAACTTCGGATTGTTGAGCAAAGCTTCCACGGTTTTTGACTTAACAGGATAGTCAAAGGAGCCAGCGGCGATTCGGGCAAATTTTCCAGCCTGACCCTTGGTGGTCACGGTTTCAAATTGATGTTCGTCCAATACCTGTAAATGGCCTTCAGATACATCAAGTGCCATGGCCTTTAAGGAAGAAACCCTTTCAAAGCCTGAGGATTCCAAAAGAACCTTGGTTGCCTCGCTTTGTGCCAAAATGGCATTGGGTAATTGTTCAATTTCAATGCCGGACTTCAAAAGTTCCAAAGCCAAGGCACTGGGCTGTAGGTCGAAAATTTTGCTGGGCCAGGAATACCCTTTGGCAAAGACAGCATTATAGCCGTTATTTCGGTCTAGAATTCCCGCCGTTTTACCGATTTCGAGCCAAAATTCGGCCAAATGGTCGGCTATTTTTTGTGCGGAAGGGTTTGTTGTTTGATTCACCATTTATGATTTATTGAGGAACAAATCTAGGCTTGTAAGTTTCTTTCCAACTTAAGATGCCTTAAGAAACAGAGTTACTTCAAATTTTTCCGAAGTGCACTCAAAAACTCTGGGGTAATGCCCAAATAGGAGGCAACCATATATTGGGGCACTCGTTGTTCTATGCCACGGTACCTGGACCGAAAATCGAGATAACGCTCCTCTGCACTCTTGCTCATGGCATTCAGGGTACGATCTTGCAGGCTTACATAGGCCTTTTCAAATTTTAATCGGTAAAAGCGCTCCATTGCGGGAACTTCTTCATACAATCTGTTTAGTGCATCGCGATGAATTTGCAGCACGGTGCTGGGTTCCAAAGCCTGCACAAATTGTTTGGCCGGGGTCTGGGTCAAATAACTGTAAAGGTCGTTTACCCACCAGCCCTCAACACCAAATTGCACCACATGTTCCTTGGCCGATTCATCCATATAAAAGGCCCTTAGGCAGCCTTTGGCAATAAATCGCATGTGTTGGGAAACGTGACCTGGCGACAGTAGAAATTCCTTTTTGTGCATTATTGTTTTCTGAAAACTATCAGCCACCAACGATTCCTCCCGCTCCGTTAATGGAATGGATGCCCTTAGGTGTTCAATAAGTTTTTCAATGGGTTCCAAAGGTCATGTTTGGTATGGTTAAGATAGAAAAAAGCCACCATTTTTGGTGGCTCTTCCAATCAATATATGGTTTGGTGGTATTTACACGAACAACAATACAATGGTCAACAAAAAGCCGGCCACCGCGAAATAAAGCCCTTTCTTGTAAATGGGAGCACTGGGCCTGAACATGAAAAATGCCGATACGGCAAAGAACAACAGGGCAATTCCAAAGAAAATGCCCAACCAGAACAACGGGTTTCCCGAATGCATTTTATGCAGTTTGTTCATGTTTTCCAAAAGGGCAGGCAAACGCTTCTCCACATAATTGGCTTTTCCGGTTTTCACATTGTACGAGCCGCCATCAAAATACATAACGTCACCTTCGGTCTTGTTTACTTTAAAGCCTCTTTTGCGCAGGGCAACGCCCAGGGCCTCTTCGTTCAAATTGGCATCCAATGTGGTTGTCATTTGATATTCACTCTTCATGTAATCAGTGTTGCGAAAGGTGAGCACAATGCCACTTATCGCATACACGGCCATAATTCCGGCCAAAAAGAAACCAAGGTAGCGGTGAAATTCCCTAAAGGTGTTTTCTGATTTTCTTCCCATTTTAATTTTTAAAAGATGAATGGAGAAAAGGCCATTTGTTGAATCCCTTTCTCCATTATTTTCTATTATTTATTTTTTCTATTGTTGTGCCATTTCCAGGTTGATGGTCAGTTCTACATCATCACCCAAGGTTGGAGTGTCTCCACCTACACCAAATTCCAAACGATTCACGGTGCCTGTCAATTTAAGACCGGCCTTCAATTTGTTGCTGCGTTGGTCGGTAATTATTCCGTTCACCTTTCCTTCCAAGGTTA
Source organism: Flagellimonas beolgyonensis (assembly GCF_003992615.1). Lineage (GTDB taxonomy): Bacteria > Bacteroidota > Bacteroidia > Flavobacteriales > Flavobacteriaceae > Flagellimonas > Flagellimonas beolgyonensis. Next base: position 388,695 of record NZ_RZMY01000016.1, on the reverse strand, counting down.
CCGGTTTGGTTACCCCGTGCATGGTAAGGTCACCGGTTATGGTAAAAGTTTTGTCCCCAGTTTTCTCGTATCCGGTAGTTTTGAAGGTAATGGAAGGATAGGTTTCCACTTCAAAAAAGTCAGCACTTCTGAGGTGGTTGTCCCTTCTTTCGTTGTCGGTGTCAATACTGGTGGTTTTAATATCAACCATAAATTCGGCATTTTCAAATGCATCAGAGGCTGTGGCTGTAATGTCAAATTCCCCAAAATGACCTTCCACTTCAGAAATCATCAAGTGGGTTATGGCAAAACCGACCTTGGAGTGCGCTCCGTCGGATTTCCAGGTGGATTGTGCCGAAACGGCCAAACAGGTAAATACGGCAAGTGTAAACAATGTGTTTTTCATGATTGTGTTTTATTTAATTGTGGTAATTCCAAGAATTGAGCCCCAAATGTTGGAAAATTTTATGGATTTTCCAGATGCTTCCGGGCCAACAATACAAATATGGATGCAATACCCATAACGCACCAATAATTTCTGTAAACGACAATGGAATTCCCCCAACCAACAACACAATATTCCTTTCGGATGGGAAATTGTCGTTTAGGGGGCAATATCTGTTGTTTGTAAAATGGATTTTTTCTAAGCATTGATTAATCCATAATTTTGGTTTTGAATAGATTGTATTGTTTTGATTTCCAAGAAAGAACTTTTATTTCAGATAGTAGTGCACGTGGTGGTACTCCTCTTCTTTTCCATTGATAGGAATGCGGAGACCTTGGTGCTGAATAAGGCCATTTTTGTGCTTTACTATAGCGTGGCAACACTTTTGGTCACGTTTTATCTAATGCCACGATTTTTGTACAGGAAGAAATATTGGCAATTTTTTCTGGGCTTCGCATTGGTGGTTGCGGCCGTTATTGCCATCGAGGAATTGGTTATTGAACCATTTATGTTCCCGAACACCAAAAGAGGCGATACTTTCCCAGGGGTCTATATTTCATTATTGGGCATTTTGCCAGTCATGTTCATTTTGGCTGCGAGCAAGTTCGGATGGGATGCCATGCAAAAACAAGCGGAAATCGATGAACTTCAAAATGCGATCCAAGAAAGCGAACTACAGTTTTTAAGAAGTCAGGTCAATCCCCATTTTTTGTTCAATAACCTGAACAATCTCTATTCCTACGCCCTTCAGAATTCACCAAAGACACCCGAGATCATTTTGGAAATGAGCGGTGTTTTGCGGTACATGCTGTACGAGTCCAAGGAACAGTTCGTACCTTTAAAGAAGGAGTTGGAGCAATTAGGCAACTTTATCAGGCTGTACAAGTTGCAAATCGAGGATAGGGGCAAGGTCGAATTCCAGGTTGGAAAAATCAAGGGGGATTATAAAATTGCACCATTGATCTTGATCGTTTTCATTGAAAATGCGTTCAAGCATAGTCAATCGGGGCAGTCATCCAATATTGAGATTGATATTTCGGTGGAAGTAAAGGATGGTGTACTTGAATTCCATTGCAACAATAATTTTGAATCGGTACCAAGCTTGGATACCGTGGCCAAGGGCATAGGACTCCGAAACGTGAAAAAACGATTGGAACTCTTATACCCCAAAAAGCACCAGCTCGATATAAAGGAGGAAAGCAACAGTTACCAGGTTTACTTGAGATTGGATCTGGAAAATGCATAACAAAATGAGGTGTATCATTGTTGAGGATCAACCGCCAGCACAGCGAATTCTAAAAAAATTCATTGAAGATGTCCCCAATCTTGAATTGGTCGGAATATTCTCCGATGGGTTGCAGGCCATGGATTTTTTGAATGCCGAAACGGTGGAACTCATGTTTTTGGACATCCACTTGCCGAAGATAAATGGTATCGATTTCTTAAAAAGCATTCCCGAAGCGCCACAAGTGGTATTGACCACGGCATTTTCCGAATACGCCCTTGAAGGATACGATTTGAACGTGGTGGACTATTTGCTGAAACCCTTTTCCTTCCAGCGATTTTTACAGGCAGTGAACAAAGTGCAGGCCAAACAGGAAGCGGTCACTGTGCACAATGAGAACATTTTGGTGAGCGAGATCTACGTCAAGTCCAGTCATGAACACATCAAGGTTGCGGTAAAGGACATCTTTGCGATTTCTTCTGATTCGGATTATACCGAGATCTATGTAAAGAACAAAAAAATATTGTCCAACGAACCCTTGCGCCATTGGGTGGATGTGCTGGGGGGCAACCAATTTTATCAGGTCCACAAGTCGCATATCATCAACACCAAAAAGATTGACCGTATTTCGGGAAACTTGGTGATCTTGACCGACGGATCTAAAATACCGCTCGGGCGCGCCTACAAGGATCATTTCCTCAAAAGCATATTACAACAATAAAAAAGCCCGGAATCACCGGGCTTTTTTTATGGAATCGTGGATATACCTATTTGGCGAAATAGATATAAATGGAAATTACTACGATACAAATAAAGGCACTGGCCAATTTAACATGTTTCCAAGGTTCGATGGAAACCTGTTTGGTGTATTCCAATTGGAAGGGTTCCTTTCTTGGGAAAAATTTACCAATGATCAACATAATGATGATGTTGGCCAAGAACAAAATGGCCATAACGTGCAGATAATGGGGGTAGGCTCCTGCCTCCACCATGTGCAGTGCTTCTGGGTCGGTTACTCCATTGGCCTTGGCTTCTGCCAGGGCGCTGGCCACCATTCTGGGTCCAACGATAAACTGACTAATGATGTACAGGATGGATCCTGAAAGAATACCGATTTTGGCGGCAATGGCAGGTACTCGTTTGGTCAAATAGCCGATTACGATTATCGTGAAAATGGGAATACTGTAAATCCCATTGATTTCCTGCAGATAGTTGAACAAACTGCCCGCGTTGGCAATCATCGGGGCAATAAACATGGCAGCCAGTGCCAAACAAATCCCGAAGATTTTCCCATATTTTACTACGGTCATTTCCGAAGCATCTTTGTTGATGTGCTGTTTGTAGATGTCGATACCGAACAAGGTAACGGAGCTGTTCAACACACTATTGAATGAACTGAGGATGGCCCCGAAGAGTACGGCGGCAAAGAAACCCATCAATGGTTTTGGCAATACGGCCCTGACCAATTCGGGGTAGGCAAGATCACTGCTGGATAGCCCACCTTCAAAATAATAATAGGCGATCATACCGGGCAAAACCAGAATGATAGGCCCCAATATTTTTAGGAAAGCGGCCAATAACAATCCTTTTTGACCTTCGGCAAGGTTCTTGGCCCCCAAACCACGTTGAATAATCTGCTGGTTGGTGCCCCAATAGAACAACTGTACCAGCATCATCCCTGTAAAAATAGTGGCAAAGGGCACTTCTTGGCCAGGGTTACCAGTAGAGTCGAAACGTTCAGGATTGGCAGCCATTAAGGTTTCCAAACCATTAAAAACGCTTCCGTCCCCAATGGCCATTAATCCAAAAACAGGAATCAAAATACCTCCAATGATCAAACCAATGGCATTTATACTATCGGAAACAGCCACCGCTTTCAGTCCACCAAAAACGGCATAAATGGATCCTACGATACCAATGCCCCAAATACAGACCACCAAGGCAGTGGTATCCGAAACGCCCAATACTTCAGGAACATCGAACATACCGCTGATCGCGACCGATCCGGAATATAAAATAACGGGCAGAAGTACTACAACATAACCCGTTAGGAAAAGTCCGGAGGTAATGGTCTTTGTGGTGACATCGAATCGTTTGGCCAAAAACTGGGGTACTGTGGTCAGCCCTCCTTTAAGGTAACGCGGTAACAGAAACATGGCAGTCACCACAATGGCAAGTGCTGCCAAGGTTTCCCATGCCATTACCGAGAGGCCATCTTTGTAGGCACTTCCGTTCAACCCCACAATTTGTTCGGTGGACAGGTTCGTGAGCAACAAGGATCCCGCGATAACACCGGCTGTTAAGCTTCGGCCACCTAAAAAGTAACCATCAGAAGAAGTTTCATCTGTTTTGCGAACGGACCACCAGGATATCAGGGCGACCAAAAGGGTAAATCCTAAAAAAGAAATTAAAGCCATACTATAAATTTTGATTGTTTTGGCACTGGGCCAATGGAGATGTGAGTTGAGTTTGTTATGTCAATTAAATGTATTGGTTAATGATGTTTTCCAGCATTTCCTGTTTTCCGCTGCGTTTTTCGATGTACTGATGGGACAGGGCATGGGCATACAGGTCTTCAAATGTCAACTTTCCCTCTTCAAATGCCCTCCCCGTTCCGGAATCGAAGGACGCATAACGTTCTGTGCGGATACTAATATAGTTGGATTTTTCCAAAATATCGTTTGCAGCCAGTAAAGCCCTTGCAAAAGCATCCATTCCGCCAATGTGTGCGTGGAAAATATCTTCCAGGTCGGTGGAGTTTCTCCGGATTTTTGCATCAAAATTGATGCCCCCACCTTGAAAGCCGCCCGCCTGAAGAATTATCAACATGGCCTGTGTGAGTTCATAAACATCCACTGGGAATTGGTCGGTGTCCCATCCATTTTGGTAGTCCCCACGGTTGGCATCAATGCTGCCCAATAGGTTGTTATCCGCCGCTACCTGTAATTCGTGCTCAAAAGTATGAAGCGCCAAGGTCGCATGGTTTACCTCGATATTCAGTTTAAAATCATCCAAAAGATCATACTTGGTCAAGAAACCCAAAACCGTTGCGGCATCAAAATCATATTGGTGTTTGGAGGGCTCCATGGGTTTGGGTTCAATAAAAAATGTACCCTTGAATCCTTGCTTTCTGGCATAGTCCTTCGCCATGTGCAAAAATTTGGCCATATGGTCGAGTTCCCGCCCCATATTGGTGTTCAATAGGGACATATAGCCTTCCCGGCCTCCCCAGAACACATAGTTTTCACCGCCCAATTTAATGGTGGCATCCAGGGCATTTTTCACCTGTGCCCCGGCAAAGGCAACTACGTTAAAATCGGGATTGGTGGCCGCTCCGTTCATGTAGCGAGGGTTGCTGAAGCAATTGGCGGTGCCCCAAAGCAATTTTACCCCTGAGGCCTTCATTTTCGCTTGGGCATAATCGGTGATGAGGTCCAATCTTTTTTCGGATTCTCCCAGTGTGTTGCCTTCCGCGATGAGGTCAAAATCATGGAAACAAAAATAAGGAGCGCCAATCTTGGTAATGAATTCGAAAGCAGCATCCATTTTGTCCTTCGCCTGTTGCACGGGGTCGGCATTGGTGAGCCACGGAAATTCCTGTGTGGGAGCCCCAAAGGGATCGGAACCCACCCCTGTGAAGGTGTGCCAATAGGCAATGGCAAATTTGAAATGGTCCTTCATGGATTTGCCTGCGACCTTCCTGTTCTCATCATAATATTTGAATGCCAAGGGATTGTCCGATGTTTTTCCTTCAAATGGAATCTTTTCAATGCCCTTAAAAAACTCCTTGTCTCCTGTTACAACCATAATATGTTTAATTCAATGTTCAATATATGTTTCCAGTTCTCTTTTCCATTGTTGATAGGCCTCCTTATATTTTTCTCCATGGGCATCCGGCCCGTAGGTATGCTCCATCTTATCCGATTTGGTGGCTTCGTCAATGCTGTTGAAATCGCCATAAGCAAAGGCAGCTGCCCTTGCCGCACCGACTGCTCCCGTGGTTTCTACAATGTTGATTTGCGAGTGGGTCAAGGTAGCGATGGTCCTTGCAAATACTTCCGCCCGGAACAGATTATCGTTTCCGGCTTTAATGGAGTTGATTTGGACGCCGTCGTTTTTCAATATTTCCATGCCATACACAAATGCGAAGGCAATACCTTCCAAAGCGGCCCTGAACAAATGGGATGATTTATGGACATTGAAGTTGAGGTTACGAATGCTGGAGCCTGTGTCCCTGTTTCCCAACATGCGTTCCGCTCCATTTCCAAACGGGAGGATCAGCAGGCCGTCAGAGCCTATCGGCACCTGGGAGGCCATTTGGTTCATGGTGGGGTAATCCAGCCCACGGGCAAGCTCATTTCGCATCCAACTATACTGTATGCCTGTGCCATTGATGCACAACAATTTACCTATTCGAGGATTTTCCGTAGTATGGTTCGTATGCGCAAAATTGTTAATTCGCGTGTGTTCTTTAGTGGAAATTGTATCCGAAATGGCATATACCACACCAGAGGTGCCACCGGTGGCAGCAATCTGACCGGGTTCCATTACATTTAGGGTCAATGCATTGTTGGGTTGGTCGCCCGCTCTGTACATAATTGGTATTCCTGATGGCAAGCCAGTTTCCGCTGCAGCCTGTTGGGTCACATTTCCTTGTTCCGAGAAAGAAGGTCGGATATCGGATACCAAAGCGGGCGCTATACCGGCCTTTTGTAACAGCCATTCGGCACAATTATTTTCCTTAAAGTCCCAAAGTATGCCTTCGGAAAGACCGGAGGGTGTGGTAACACATTCCCCTGTCAATTTTAAGGCGACATATTCTCCGGGCAACATAAATTTATACACTTGCTCGAATGTGGCTGGTTCATGGTCTTTCACCCATTTTAATTTGGATAGCGTGAAGTTACCGGGAGCGTTCAACAAATGGGATACGCATTTTTCCCTACCAGCCGATTGAAACAGTTCTTCCCCGGTTTCCACGGCCCTACTATCGCACCAAATGATGGATGGCCGCAAAGGTTGCAGGGCTTTGTCCACAACGACCAAACCGTGCATTTGGTAGGAAATACCGATTCCTTTGATGTCTTGACCGGAAATGGAATTGTTGGCCAAAAGTTCCTTGGTGGCCAAGCAAACATACTTCCACCATAGTTCGGGATCCTGCTCTGCCCATCCCTTGTGGAGGGATATCATGGGCATTTCTTTTTTGGGATGTTGGGTGATGCCCAGCACGCTGCCATCGCTGGCATGGACCAATGCAGCTTTTATGGAAGAGCTGCCGATATCATATCCTATCCAATACATGAGTGGCTCGGGGTTGAAAATGCCATTTAAAATAAGTATTTAAAACCGAATGGGATTTGATATTGGAAATTAAAACAAATTGGCTCCTGATAGGTATAATTTTTTACTAACGATTATTTAATGTTTAGGAACAGTTGGATTCTTTAAAATGTGAGTTATTTGAAACATAATTTTATTATTTGTAAACATATCTCCTTCAACGTATGGCAAACAAACAATCCCGTTTGCTTTTTGTTTTGCATGCATCGCTTGCTGCCTTTGGAACGTACTTTTGCATGTATGCCTTTCGTAAGCCATTTTCCGTGGCTTCGTTCGAAGGATTGACTTATTTCGGCATTAACTATAAGATATTATTGGTAATTGCCCAGGTAATGGGCTATGCGCTTTCCAAGTTTGTGGGCATCAAGGTGATTTCTGAACTAAGGCCCAATCGGAGATTGCATTATTTGATTGCATTGATCGGCCTTGCCGAGATTTCTTTGTTGTTGTTTGCCTTGGTCCCCGCACCGTACAATATCGCCTTCATGTTTTTGAACGGATTGCCATTGGGCATGATCTGGGGCATTGTTTTTTCCTATGTGGAGGGAAGAAAGGTCACCGATATTTTGGGCGTGGTGCTTTCCGCAAGTTTTATTGTGTCCAGTGGGGTGGTCAAATCGGTCGGGCTTTATGTGATGAACCATTGGGGCATTAGCGAATTTTGGATGCCAGTGGTTACAGGCGCCTTATTTTTTGTGCCATTACTTGTCTCTTCGTATTTGCTCCAAAGAATTCCGCCACCCACTCAGGAAGATATCCGAAACCGGACCGAACGTATGCCCATGACCAAAGCGGATAGGACAGCTCTGGTAAAACAGTTCTTTTTTCCGCTCTTGTTGGTGATTCTCTTCTATACCTTTTTAACGGCATTTAGGGACTTTAGGGACAATTTTGCCCGAGAACTTTGGGACAGCATTGGGTATCGGGGCGATGTTTCCGTTTTTTCATCATCAGAGATCATCATTGCAATCGTGGTGCTGGTCATCATTGGAAGTATCTTCTATATCAAGGATAGTTTTAAAGCCTTATTGACCTATCACTGGTTGCTCTTGTTGGGCATTGTGGTTTTGGCCGTTTCAACCGTTTTATTTCAGACTGGCAGATTGGACCCCTTTGTGTGGATGGTTGCAACAGGTTTTGGGCTTTATATCTGCTACGTGCCGTTCAACTGTCTGTTCTTTGATCGGTTTATCGCCGCATTTAAAGTTAAAGGGAACTCTGGATTCCTTATTTATATTGCCGATGCCTTCGGTTACGTTGGAAGTGTATTGGTCTTGCTCTATAAAAATTTCGGACAGGCCAAAGTGTCTTGGCTCAATTTCTTTGTGTACGGCACTTATGCTGTTGCCCTGATCGGTTTGGTGGTTACGGTTGCCCTGTTCTTTCATTTTGCAGATCGGCACAGAACGGAAAAATTAAACAAGCAATTGGATTATGGAAAATAAATACGATGTCATTATAGTCGGTGGCGGCATTGTGGGCACATTTCATGCCTACCATGCCCAGGAAATGGGTTTAAAGGTCTGTTTGGTTGAAAAAGATGCGTACCCACAAGGAGCGACAACCCAAAACTTTGGGCAGGTAGTACCCTCCGGCATGAACACCAAGTGGCAAAAGTATGGGAGGGAAAGTCTTGGGATTTACAAAGAGATCCAATCACAATTCGACATCAGTATCCGTAAGAACGGTACGGTTTATTTGGCGTCCAATGAAGAGGAAGAACAATTATTAGTGGAACTGAGGGCCATTAACAACAGCAACGATTATCCTTCCCAAATGCTGACCAAGAAGGAGTGTTTGGACCGCTATCCAGGCCTCAAAAAAGAGTATGTGAAGGCCGGGCTTTTTTTTCCGGAAGAGGTTACCGTAGAACCCAGGACCATGATCCACAGACTACAGGACTATTTAAGGGAGGCCAAGGGACTTTCCCTAAAAATGGGCTTTACTGTTATTTCCTGCGAACAAAATGGGGAATGGGTCGAAGTCAAAAGTGCCACGGGCCAAAGTCTGTGGGCCAAAAAAGTGATCGTTTGCAACGGGAACGATTTTAAAAACTTGTTTCCCGAGGCGTTTGCCAATAGCGACTTGGAGGTTTCCAAACTACAGATGATGCAGACCAAACCCCAGGCCAATTTTGAGCTTAAGGGGTCTATATTGACCGGATGGTCCATTCGCCGGTACGAGGCTTTCCATGAATGCCCTTCCTATGCCAAAGTGAAGCAGAACGAACCTGAAGATAGCCTTCAAAAAAAATGGGGGGTCCATATCCTTTTTAAGCAGGCGGTGGACGGGTCCGTGATTTTGGGGGATTCCCATCAATATGCTGATGTTGCCCAAATAGAGGATTTGGGATATGACCTGGACATGGATATCGATCATTTTATGTTGGAAGAGGCCAAGAAAATCTTTGATCTGCCCACCTATCAAATTCAAAGAAGATGGTACGGGATGTATTCCCAATGCAAGAATGGCGATGTTTTCCTGAAAACATTGGGAGAAAATATCCATATTGTGACGGGAATAGGCGGAAAGGGGATGACCGGCAGCGCCGGATTTGCCAAACAGCACTGTGCTACACTATTTAACATGCATAAAATCAATTCATGAAAGATATTAAATTGGCCGTTTTTGATATGGCAGGAACCACGGTTAATGAAGATAACGTGGTGTACAAGACGGTAAGAAAGGCATTGTCCCATTGGGGAGTTGAGGTTTCCTTGGACACCGTTCTTGAATATGGAGCAGGTAAGGAAAAATATACCGCCATTGCCGATATTTTGGAACAGACAATGGTGGAGGGAAACGCCACTGTGGATGCCAGGGCTGTTCATGAAGATTTCAAAAAAATGCTCAAGCAGGCGTATGCCAATTTGAATGTCACTGCTTATGATGGGGTTGAGGAATTGTTCGGGACATTAAAATCCAATAGCATAAAAGTGGTGCTCAATACAGGGTATGATCGGAAAACCGCCCAATCCCTTTTGGATAAATTGGGATGGAAGCCGGGAAATCAAATTGATGCCCTGATCACGGCCGACGATGTAGTTAACGGAAGGCCTTCATCGGAGATGATCGATAAGGCTATGGCCATGTTCAACATCTCGGATTCGAGTGAGGTCTTGAAAGCAGGGGACTCCGTTATTGATATTGAAGAGGGAAAAAACGCAAACTGCGGCATAACCGTGGGTGTATTGTCCGGTGCGCAGACGCGCGAGCAACTGGAGTCGGCCGAACCTACCTATATCCTGAACTCCTTGGCAGCCTTAAAGGGGATATTGTTTTCCTGATCAAATAAAGAAATAGACCACCAACATTTTGGAGGATGCTTTGCCCTTGTTGATGGGTACATGGGGAATGCGGCCATCAAAAAAAATGGAATCTCCTTCTTTTAAAAGCACCTCCTGATCACCAATTTCATAGTAGCACTCCCCAGTCAATATATATTTGAATTCAAAGGCATCGGTCACCACTTTTTCGCGCTGCGAATTGGGTTTCACCTCCAAAAGCACGGTCTCAAAACCTACCGAATTCAGTTGCTTGCTAAAAATATGGTGGTATTGGAACCCGATAGCCTCGTCTTCCTTTTCAATTAAGGTCTGGTCGTTTTTGCGGGTCACCAAAAAATTGGCGCCGTTCACTTTGGGCATGCCTTCAAAAAAGGCGGTCATCTCGGTATCCAGTGCCCCAACAATTTTGAGAAATACGGGTAAGGAGGGAATGGTTCGACCATTCTCGATGCGTGAAATTAGGCCTGCGGTTACCCCAGCATGGATGGCAACATCGCTAATGGTTTTTTTGTTTTGCTTACGGATATCCTTGATCCGTTTCCCGATTCCTATTAAATAATCTTCCATGGCAGAAGGGCAAACCCAGTTTTACTATTTATCACAATGAAATATTTTTCATAAATACTAAAAAAAGTCTTCAATGTCTTATTTGGTGAAGCATTTTTTGAAATCACCGTAAAATCAATGCGTTGTAAAAGTGAGTATTTGTAAATAATATTTAGCTAACATTAGGTAGTTTCTTTTAACCTTTCCGTATCATTTTTTTAATCTGTTTAAAGGCATGCCTTAACTCATGAGTTGGATATTTGTTGATAAATAATTAACCAATATTTACAAATATTCAACAAATGAAAAAATCAATCGTAGCATTATTATTTACCTTGATGGTAAGTGTAATTGGCTATTCCCAAATCACCTTTACGGGAAAGGTTTTGGATGAGAACAACGTACCATTGCCCGGAGCTTCGGTAGTTGTTAAAGGTAGCACCGTGGGTGTGGCTACAGATTTTGATGGGAACTTCGAAATTGAGTTGCCCAGTGAAAATGAAATATTATTGGTAACCTATATAGGTTACTTGGCCAAGGAGTTCAATACTTCTGGCCAAATGTCGAGCACTATTGTACTGCAACCTGATTCACAACAGTTGGACGAGGTAGTGGTTACTGCATTGAACATTACCCGGGATGAAAAGTCCTTGGGGTATGCAGTGCAAAAAGTAGGGGGCGAGGAAGTTTCCCAATCCACCAGTACCAATACTGTAAGTACATTGGCGGGTAGAACGGCAGGTGTGCAGGTAGTGACCAATGGCACGGGACCCGGACAATCCTCCTCTGTGGTGATCAGGGGCTACTCTTCCATGCAGGGCGACAACCAACCCCTATTTGTAGTGGATGGTATTCCGATTAACAACAATACCGATACCCGAACCAATACCTTGGGAGGTGCTTCCAACATGAACCTTGATTATGGTAACGGTGCGGCCGAGATCAACCCGGATGATGTGGCATCCATATCGGTACTTAAAGGTGCGAATGCAACGGCCTTGTATGGCTCACGTGCCGCCAACGGTGCGGTGATCATTACCACAAAATCAGGTAAGGGTCAGCGAAGTGGCATCAGCTTCAGCTCCAAAACCACTTTTGAAAGTGTATTGAAAGCTCCTGAATACCAAGGAGTCTATGGACAAGGTAAAAACTTCGACTTCGCCTTTGTCGATGGCTACGGAAACGGAACCTATGACGGTGTGGACGAATCTTGGGGTCCGCTATTGGACGGAACCTTGAGACCACAGCACGATTCCCCAACCACCAATGGACTACGTGGAGGTGATGTGCACGGATTGGATTACGTTCTAGGATCTTCAGGGGTAGACCTGAATAGAAGGGGCGATATTATTGCCACACCATTTGTTTACGGCGGCAACCCGGCCGAGGAATTCATGGAAACCGGAAGGACCATGATCAACACGGTTTCTTTTTATGGTTCCAACGACAAAGGAAACTACAGGGTAAGCTATACCAATTTGGACAATAAGGGTATTGTGCCCAACACCGATATCAAAAGAAACACCATTTCACTTTCCGGCGACTACCAACTTACTGATAGGTTGAGTGTGTCATCAAAAGTGAACTATATCAGGTCTGATTCGGATAACCGACACGTAAACGGATACGGTACGGAATCCGTAATGTATTTGTTCATCTGGTGGGGCCAGCAAGTGAACGTGCATGGCCTACGGGATTATTGGCAAGATGGATTGGAAGGCTTCCAGCAATTCAACTACAACTATAACTATCACGACAACCCGTACTTTACCATGTATGAGAATACCAACGGGTTGGCCAAGGACCGAATCATCGGAAATCTTTCCGCTACGTATAAGATCAATGATGACTTCAAATTTATGGTTCGCGGGGGTCGTGATTTCTTCTCCGAATACCGTTTCATCAAAAGGGCGTACTCTACCCAAAGGTTCCCTAACGGTCAATACCGGGAAGACAAGATCAATTTTCAGGAAACCAACTTGGATTTCTTGTTGACCTACGACAAGGCCGTTACCGATAAGTTCAATGTGAATGTCAACTTCGGTGGTAACCGCATGGTGCAGAAAAACCACTTCAACTCCTTGATGGCAAACAAGCTCCTTATTCCCGGAATTTACTCCTTCTCCAACGTGGATGGTAGCTTGGTGCAACGAACCAGCCGTCCGGAAAAGCAGATCAATTCCTTGTATGCTTTTGCCCAGTTGGGATGGGACAATAAAGTGTATTTGGATTTGACCGCCCGTAACGACTGGTCGTCCACACTGCCGGAGCAGAACAATTCCTATTTCTACCCATCCGCATCCTTAAGTGTGATATTATCGGATTTGATGGATTTCGGAAATAACGACATCATCAACTTTGCCAAGTTAAGGGGAGGTTGGGCCCAGGTTGGTAGCGATACCGACGCCTACAGGTTGTCCGAATATTATGCTTTGGGCACTCCGGTGGGGGACAACCCAACGGCTAGTCCATCCAATACATTGCCCAACTTCGATTTGAAGCCTGAAATCCAGACTTCTTATGAGTTCGGTACCGATCTTAGGTTCTTTAACAATAAAGTTTCCTTGGATGCGACCTATTACAATTCTGTTTCCAAAAACCAGATTTTGGATATCGATCTTCCCATTACTTCCGGAAAAACAGCACGGACTATCAATGCAGGTAAGATTAGAAACCAAGGTTTGGAATTGATGTTGGGGATCACTCCGATATCCAATAACAATATTACTTGGAACTCTTCCTTCAATTTTGGTTTGAACAGAAACAAGATTCTTGAATTGGCCGATGGTGTGGACAGATACCAATACGGCGGCAATGGAATTACCCTGGTTGCCGAAAAAGGCGGTTCGTTGGGCGATATGTGGGGTACCGGATTGGTTCGGGTTGAGGATGAGAACAGTCCATATAACGGTCAGGTAATCTTCAACAACGGTTTGGTACAACAGGATAATACCCTAAGAAAGATTGGAAACTTCAACCCTGATTTTACCTTGGGATGGAACAATACCATCAGATATAAAAATGTGTCCCTCAACTTCTTGTTGGATTGGAGACAGGGCGGTGAACTGTTGTCCAGAACCCGTTTGATCGCAGCCACTTCTGGTAACGTGGTGGAAACTCTATGGGGTCGTTCCCCAGAATACGGTGGTCCACACCCAGGTATTGCCGATTCCGGTCTTTCCTATACCGATGGTGATGGAAGAACTTGGACAGATGGTGTGATCGGGGACGGTGTCAAGCAATTGGCCGATGGCTCCTATGCTCCCAACGATGTGATCGTTCCCGCCAATGCTTACCATAACAACAGATACAGACGTAATAATGAAACCGAAGGTATCTATGATGCAACCTTCATAAAATTGAGAGAGGCCCGATTGACTTACGATTTTCCAAAAAAATTATTGAAGAGCGACGATATCAAGAATTTGAGTTTCTCCATTATTGGTACCAACCTTTGGTTGTGGGCCAAGGATTATAACCACGGTGACCCTGAATTGCTATCGTTCGGTGGTGGAAGCTTTGTTCCCGGCGTGGAAGATGCCACCGTACCGACTACACGTAGTTTAGGATTTTCAATCAACGTACAATTTTAATCAGGCAAATAATCAACAAAATGAAAAAGATATTTATTATAACGAGCATTCTTGTTTTGACCCTCGGGTCCTGTGACAAGTTTGACGTGAGCAATGATAACCCGGATGTTGCGTTGAGCATCAACCAAAACCCGGAATTGCTATTGACCAATCTTCAAAGAAGATCCATTCGCGAAGCGGTAGGTGGATCTTGGAGCGAAGGAAACCTTATGGGCCAATACGGAGCCCGGATTGTATTTACTTCCTTCGACCTTTTCGACTGGGGAGATCAAGGAGGGGCATGGAACAGCTACTATTATGCCATCCGCGACGCCAAAGAATTGGAAAAAATGGCTGTTGAAAATGAACTGAACAGCTACGTGGCCGTTTCCAAGATCATGCAGGTTTGGGCTTTCAGTATTTTGACCGATATGTGGGGCGATATTCCCTATACCGAGGTAAACCGGGCCAGTGAGGAAAACTATACCCCAGTTTATGATGAGCAACAGACCATTTACACCTCCATGTTGGAAGAATTGGCCACGGCCAACAACCTTCTTTCCGGGGCCGATCTGAATGCGCTAAAAGGCGATTTGCTTTTTAACGGTGATTTGGATCTATGGCGAAAGTTTGCCAACTCGTTGCGTTTGCGTTTGGCATTGCGCTTGAGTGAGGTTGCACCTTCCACATCATCCAGTGTTATTGCTGAAATCTACAACAACCCTTCACAATATCCAGTGATGACCTCCAACGATGACAATGCAGTGCAAACCTTCTTGTCTGCCAATCCGGATGCGCATCCGGTAACCGAAGAATCGGTGTATCGTGTAGGATCTTACAATGAATATAGGATCTCCGAACATTTTGTGACCCTGTTGCAAGGTTTGAACGATCCGCGGTTGGAGTTTTTTGCCGATCCCACGGCCAATTCCGTGACCTTGGGTACGCCGGAGATTGTTGGAATGCTCAATGGCGTAGTGGACGGTCCCGCTTATACCTATCAGGGTGGGGATGCCTTCTTGTCCAAATTCAATATCGATTTCTTTTATTTCCAGCCCAATGCCAACCAAGCCAGGTTGATGCTGTACTCCGAAGTACAGTTTATTTTGGCGGAAGCAGCACAAAGAGGATGGATCACTGCCGATGCCCAAGCTCTTTACGAAGAAGGTATCACGGCCAATTTTGCGTACTGGGGAGTTGCTATGCCGGCGGATTATTTGACCAGCACAGGAGTGGCTTTCGATAACACATTGGAAACCATCATGACCCAAAAATATATCAACCTTTTTTACACGGATTACCAAGGATTCATTGAGTATAAAAGAACAGGTTTCCCAGCAACCATTGAACCTGGTCCCGATGCTTTTTATGATGTGTATCCAAGCAGGTTTGAGTATCCAAGTCAAGAGGAATCCTTGAACAATGCAAACTATACCGAAGCGGTCAATCGAATTGGCGGCGACAAGATTACTACCAAAGTTTGGTGGGAAAATTAATTGGCGTACATGTGTATTCAGAATTTAAGTAGAGTGTTGATCATGACCATGGGAGTTTTGCTCCTGTGGTCTTGTTCTTCCAACAATAATGAAAATGATAGAGGCATTCAATATGTGATCGTTATTGGAATCGATGGTTTGAGTCCCAACGGTATCCAAAAGGCAAACACCCCCATGTTGGATTCGATGGTGCAAAATGGGGCTGCTACCATGCACGCACGTTCGGTGCTGCCATCCAGTTCCAGTTCCAATTGGGCCAGTATGATCATGGGAGCCGATACCGAACAGCATGGCGTTACCTCCAACGGTTGGGAAAAATTCGACCACGAATTGCCCCCTGTCGTGGCGACCGCAAATGGAACCTTCCCTACCATTTTCACCTTGTTCCACGATCAGCAACCCGAAGCACATGCGGGGGCCATCTACGATTGGGATGGTTTTGGTCGATTGTTCGAAAAAGAGAATGTGGATTTTGACATCGACGGAGATCATGAGGACCAAACAACCCAAGAGGCTGTAAACTACATCAAACAACATACCCCCAATTTCACTTTTGTCCATTTAGATCATGTGGACCATGCGGGCCATGCCTTGGGCCATGGAAGCCCAGCCTATTACAAATCGGTTGAAAAAGCCGATTCGTTGATCGCACAAATTGTAGAAGCAACCAAGGACGCAGGTATTTTTGAAAAAACCATGTTCATTGTCTCGGCCGATCATGGTGGAATTGGATTTGGCCATGGAGGTGAGAGCTTGGCCGAAATGGAGATTCCATTCATCCTTTATGGAGCCGGAATCAAAAAAGGCTATCACATTGAAGAAACCGTTTACCAATACGACAATGCCCCCACGGTTGCCTATGCCATGGGATTGCAAACGCCACAAGCTTGGATAGGACGACCCGTAAAAGGAGCCTTTGTTGGCAATGAAAAACCAAAACTTACCTACAAGCGCAAAGAGCAAATAACCCAACCCAAGATTCTTCCGGATGCCGGTTATTTTGAGCCGGCCGGAGGAATTTTCAAAGCGGACTCTGTTGCCGTGGTCATACAAAACCCAAACAACCAAGGTAAAATCAGGTACACGGTCGGTGGCGATATGCCCACCATGGAGAACAGTCAAGCCTATCAAGACACTTTTTATTTAAAAAATACCGAGATCGTAAAAGCAGGCATTTTTCAGGAGGGGCATTTGGTGAGCACCGTGGCGGAAGCCAATTTCCGGTTGGTACCAGCTACCAAACAAGATCCTGTGAAGTACGAAGTGTTTTACGGTGAAGGAATGGATAAGTTGCCTGACTTTACAACCCTTCAACCCATTAGAACGGGATACGTACCTGAATTTTCACACAGAGAGGCCCTAGCCGACGATGTGCAACAAGATCAAGTGGCTTTGGTCTTGGAAAGTTATTTGGAGCTCCCTGAGGGTGGCACTTATGGATTTTTCACCAACAGCGACGATGGCAGCAAGTTGTATGTGGATGGCAAACTGGTGGTGGACAACGATGGGGACCATGGTGTTTTGGAACGCAGCGGGTCCCTGCATTTGGAAAAGGGAAAGCATTTGATCCGTGTGGAATTCTTCAACGGTGGCGGCGGTTTTCATTTGGATGCGAAATATCAAGGACCGAATATTCCCAAACAGATTATACCAGCTAATCTTTTGTACAGAAATAAGTAATGATGAAATTCAATTTCAAAAGCCATTGCCCGATTGTCCTCCTACTATGGGTGGGTTTGGTTACCAATGCACAGCAACAGTTGCCAGAATGGAAACCCGGGTATTTGGACATTCACCACATCAATACAGGTCGGGGCGATGCCGCCTTTTTGGTTTTTCCTGACGGCACCACTTTGCTTGTGGATGCGGGGGACATGTCCGAAACCCATCCTAGGACCACATCGAGCAGAAATGCCAAATTAATGCCCAGCCGATCCAAGACCGCTCCGCAATGGATCGTGGATTACATCCATCAATTTTTACCCAAAAATCAAGAGCGAAAGTTGGATTATGCACTCATTACCCATTACCACGATGATCATTTTGGTGAGGTGGATGCATTGCGAAAATTTGCTTCCGGAGGGTATCAGCTAACGGGAATCATGGAGGTGGGGACCCATATTCCGATCAAAAAGCTAATTGATCGTGGTTTTGAGTATCCCATCAACCTGAAAGACCCAAAAGTACAAGCTGAAGATCGATTTTCGAAGGATACCTATGGGATGATCGCTACCTTGAAGGAGTATTGGAAGTTCATTGACTACCAGTCCAACAAAGTTGGATTGGAGCACGAAGCGCTTTTGGTGGGCAGTTCCGATCAAATCAAGTTGAACAATAGTCCGCAAAAATATCCGACATTTTCAGTAAGGAACATTGCTTCCAACGGAAACATTTGGACAGGGTATGACAATTCGTATTTCCCTTTGTTCAAAATAGGCGAATATCCGGGTGAAAATCCATTGAGCAATGTAATCCGCATCGATTACGGCAAATTCAATTATTACACTGGTGGCGATATTGCAGGGATTGATGGTCTTGGCCAAACGGACATCAACTCGTTGGAATCCCATGTGGCACCGGTGATTGGTCCAGTGGATGTGGCCACTTTGAACCATCATGGAAACAGGAATTCCCAAAACCCGTATTTCGTGCGTACGGTTAGACCCAAGGTGTGGATCCAACAAAATTGGACCGCCGATCATCCCGGAGAAGAGGTATTGCGAAGAATCACATCGAAACAATTGTACCCCGGCGAACGGGATATTTTTTCAACCATTATGCTACAGGGCACCAAGGATGTGATCGGGGGCAGGTTGGACCAGTACAAGAGCCAACAAGGACATATTGTGGTACGGGTGTACGAACAGGGCGATACCTATGATATTTATGTGTTGAACGATGCATCCGAAGAAAGGGAAATACTATCGAAACATGGACCATATACATCACGTTAAGCACAAGCTGGAAGCCATTGTGGAAGGGGATATCAACCTTACCCCGGCAAGGGGTGAATGGTTGCAGGAAGAAGTGAACAACCAAACCAAATTGCTATTGGAGAAGGATGCCAGGTTTTTTTTGCACCAATCCATGTCAACGCCGTGTTTGGATGTGCTTAAAAATTGTGAGGGATCGTATATTGAAAGCATTTCAGGAAAGCGGTACCTCGATTTCCACGGGAACAATGTGCACCAATTGGGTTTTTCACATCCCAAATTGATCACTAGATTAACCGAGCAACTCCAAAATCTCACCTTTTCCACCAGGAGGTACACCAATGAAACGGCCATTGCCTTTGCGGAAAAGTTGACCTCCCTGACGCCCAAAGACCTCAATCGCGTTTTGTTGACGCCCAATGGCAGTTCGGCCATTAGTATAGCCCTGAAATTGGCTCGGGCTGTTACTGGAAAGCACAAAGTGGTTTCCTTTTGGGATTCGTTTCACGGAGCCAATCTCGATGCCATCAGTGTGGGCGGTGAATCCGTTTTTCAGGAACATATGGGGCCATTGATGCCCGGAGTGGAGCGTATACCTCCTCCCATAACCTATCGGGGTATTTTTGAGGGAAATGAAGAAAAAGCGCTGGAATATTTGGAGTATGTGCTGAGCAAAGATGATGGGATTGGTGCGGTTTTGGCCGAGACCATCCGTAATACCGACGTGCAAATGCCTTCCGAAACATTTTGGAAGGGGGCGAGGGAACTTTGCAGCAAACATGGGGTGCTTTTAATTTTGGATGAAATTCCGATAGCCTTTGGAAGAACGGGAAAAATGTTCGCCTTTGAACATTTCGGCATTGAACCCGATATTCTTTGCTTGGGAAAGGGTCTTGGTGGTGGAATCATTCCACAAGCAGCCATCGTAACCCGTGATGCGTACAACAAATTCGGACATATTTCACTCGGGCATTATACCCATGAAAAAAGTCCACTTGGTGCTGCTGCCGGACTGGCCCTCTTGGAGATTATAGAAGAAGAAAACCTATTGAGGAAAGTAAAGGAAGACCAGGAATTTATGCGCAAGGCCCTGTATAAAATGCATCGCAAGTATTCCTTGATCGGTGATGTTCGTGGTGTCGGTCTTTTGTGGGGCATTGAATTGGTAACCAACCGAACCACTAAGGAAAAGGCTATTTTGGAAGCCGAAGAAATCATGTACGAATGCCTAAAACAAGGCCTGAGTTTTAAAGTATCAAAAGGGAATGTGTTGCAATTGTCACCACCATTGACCATTTCCAGAACAGAATTGGAAAGCGCTATGGAAATATTGAACGCAGCCTTTCTTAAAACCAATGCAATAGCCTAATGAGAAAAATCAATCTACTCTTTGTTTATATCTTTTTAGGATTGGGTACTGTTATGGCCCAATCCAAACCCCAAATTTTGGTGCAACCCTATTTGCAGGATGCCGAACCCAATTCCATTACCATTATGTGGGAAACCTCCAGCGGGGAGGAAAGCATAGTGGAATATGGAACTTCCCCAAGATTGGGCAAGAAGGCCGAAGGAAATGCTGAGGGCATCAATTTTTCAGACACCAGGGTACATACTGTAAAGTTAAAAGGTTTGGAGCGTTTCACTGAATATTACTATCGGGTAAAAACAGGGAAATTAACTTCCGATATCTTTCAATTTAAGACACCGCCCTTTGCCAATGATGAGGAATCATTCAACATTGTTGCTATGAGCGACATGCAGTATGACAGCCAGCATCCAAACAAGTTTTCGGAGGTGGTAAACCAAGGAGTCCTTCAATATTTGCAAAAGGAATATGGGGGCAAATTGCCGGATAATTTGGCGATGGTCATGATTCCTGGCGATTTGGTGCAAAGCGGAAGTCAATACTACCAGTGGAAAGAGCATTTTTTCGATCCTGCCCAAAAATTGTTTGCCCAAGTTCCCGTGTATCCTGTATTGGGGAACCACGAGCGCAATTCGGTATTTTATTTCAAATATTTTAGCCTTCCGGAGAATGGCACTCCTGCCTATGCAGAGCATTGGTGGTACAAGGATTATGGCAATACCCGAATCATTGGTCTCAACTCCAACGAAGGCTATCGGAATCTTAGGGAACAATACGAATGGTTGGCAAAGGTTTTGGCTGAGACCGAAACGGACGACAACATCGATTTTGTGTTTGCACAGTTGCACCATCCCCATAAATCGGAACTTTGGATTCCGGGCGAAGACGAGTCCACAGGAAAAGTTGTGGAGATGCTGGAAGCGTTCTCTACAAAGACAGGAAAGCCCAGTGTTCATTTCTTCGGGCACACCCATGCTTATTCCAGGGGCCAATCCAGGGACCACAAGCACCTTTGGGTCAACGTGGCCACGGCCGGGGGAGCCATTGACAATTGGGGGGAGTTTGAAGGTCGGGATTATGACGAGTTCACAGTTTCGCAAGATGAGTACGGGTTTGTGATGGTGGAAGTGGATGGTAACCGAAGCGACCCTAAATTTACTATCAAAAGAATCAGCAGGGGCAATGAGGGAAAGTTCAGGGATAACGAACTTCGCGATAGCATCACCATTTGGCGGTTGGAAAAGAAGCCTGAAGCCCCCAAGATCATTTCACCTACCAACAATGAGCTAGTGGAAGAAGAATTTACCCTGTTGAAAGCTGGGGAGTTTTCAAGTCCTTTGAGCGGTGCTTTCTTGGCTGCGGCCCATTGGCAGGTTTCAGAAACCAAGGATTTTGAAAAACTGGCTTTGGACAGCTGGAAACAATATGAGAACTGGTATTACGAGGAAGACCGTCAAAAAAATGATGACCTTACCGACGAAAAAACCAAACGATTGAAACCGGCCACTACCTATTACTGGAGGGTTCGGTACCGCGACCAAAATCTGAATTGGAGTGATTGGTCTGAAACCGCATCATTTAAAACAAAAAGAAATGAAAAATAGAATCTTACTTTTGATGGCTGCCTTGGCAGTTTTTCTACAGATCAATGCACAGGACGTTAATGATACCAAAGTGATCTTGATTACTTTGGACGGATACCGTTGGCAAGAGCTCTTTACCGGAGCCGATTCCCTTTTAATTGCCAATAAAGAGTATGTCCACGACACCGCCATGCTCAAAAAGGCCTTTTGGCGCGAGACGCCAGAAGAACGAAGAGAGGTTCTGATGCCTTTTTTTTGGAACCAAGTGGCCAAAATGGGTCAAATACATGGCAATAGACCTTTGGGCAGCAAGGTAAATTTGACCAATACCATGTGGTTTTCCTATCCGGGGTATAACGAAATTTTGACAGGATCGGCGGATGATTTGCGGATAACGAGCAACGCCAAAAAGGACAATCCCAATAAGACGATTTTAGAGCAATACAACAATATTCCCGAAGGAAAGGACAAGGTTGCTGCGTTCGGAAGCTGGGACGTGTTTCCCTACATTATAAATGAAGAACGCTCTGGAGTTCCTGTAAATGCCGGATTTGAAGTTGCTAAGACTAATTTGAATGAAAGGGAAAAATTCCTGAACGAATTGCAAGGGCAAATTCCAAGCCCATGGGGCAGTGTACGGCTGGATGCCTTTACCCATCATTATGCTTTGGAACATATGAAAAAGGAGCATCCCAAGTTTGTTTACATCTCTTATGGAGAAACCGATGACTTTGCCCACGATGGGGATTATCAGGCCTATTTGAAATCGGCACATAATACGGATACCCTCCTTAAGCAACTATGGGAATTCACCCAACAGGATGAATTTTATAGGAATCAGACCGTTTTTTTGATCAGTACCGATCATGGAAGGGGTACGGAGCCATTGGACACTTGGAGAAGCCATGGAAGTAAAATCGAAGGAGCAGACCAAGTTTGGTTGGTGGCCTTCGGAAAAAATGTGAGGTCCATGGGTGAAGTAAAACAACAAGAACAATTGTACTCCAACCAGATTGCCCCCACCATTGCCAAGATGCTGGGAATATCAATTGCCAAAGAGGCAAAAGGGCAACCTATAAAGTTATAAGATGAACAAAGATTAGTATCAGTTGTTTAGTTTAAGTTAATTTGCATTGTGCCCACACTTTTTGTGTGGGCATTGCATTTAGCTCAAAAATCAGGCCCCAATTTCTTTATTAAAATGGTTACCTTAGGGGACCTTTAAAAACAATATGGAAGAAGAATTAATAGGAACCTTCAGCAACTATTTTGAACCACCGCTGATCGATGAGATTATTGAGGTTGGAAAATTGATAGAAGTACCAGCAGGGGAAACGCTGATGGATATTGGCCAATATATCCGAAACATCCCCTTATTGCTTTCCGGAGCAATAAAAGTATTGCGGGAAGATGAGGATGGGGACGAACTGTTGCTCTACTATTTGGAGCAAGGGGAAACCTGTTCAGTGACCATGGCCTGTTGCATGGGCCATACCAAAAGTGAGATTCGCGCCATTACGGAGACCGACGCAAGAATCGTTATGGTCCCCGTTCAAAAAATGGAGGAATGGATGGCCAAATACCATGGTTGGAGAACCTACGTTTTCGATAGTTATCAAAATAGATTGAACGAACTGCTGCAAACCGTGGACAGTATCGCCTTCAAAAATTTGGACCAAAGGCTGGTGGATTATCTTAAAAAGAAGGTGGAGGTGACCAACGACGATAAGATCCGAAGTACCCACCAAGAAATTGCCTACGATCTGCATACTTCCAGGGTTGTGGTGTCCAGATTGCTGAAGAAGTTGGAAAAAATGAAAAAACTAAAACTCCATAGAAGCTACATTCATGTAGTGGATTTGTGAAAACACCCCTTGCTACTGTGGATTGCCCTTAGGCATTGTAGTTTTGCGCAAAAACAATCACATGTTCAAAAGGATACTTCCTTTTTTATCCTGGCTGCCCAATTATAACCGTACAACCCTTTATGGCGATTTTATTGCGGGTATCACATTGGGCATCATGCTTGTTCCCCAAGGTATGGCCTATGCCATGATTGCTGGCATGCCTCCCATTTATGGTTTGTACGCCTCCTTGGTCCCACCAGTTATTTACGCTTTATTGGGAACTTCCAGACAATTGGCGGTTGGGCCTGTAGCCATGGATTCTTTGTTGATTGCTGCTGGAATCGGAGCCATGAATTTTACCAAAACCGAAGAGTATATCGCGGCGGTTATCTTTTTAACGATGCTCATCGGGATGGTCCAATTGCTCTTTGGGATCATTAAAATGGGCTCGTTTGTCAATTTTTTGTCCAAGCCCGTGATCAATGGATTTACTTCAGCGGCCGCCATATTGATCGGACTGGGCCAATTGAAGCACATTCTTGGGATAACTTTGCCCCAATCCGGAAAAGTATATGTATTGCTGGGAAGCATATTTAAAAATTTGAACCAAGTGCATCTTTTAACCTTTGGTTTGGGCATTGTGGTGATTCTCCTGATTCTTGGTTTAAGGAAAATCAACAAAAAACTACCTGGACCGCTATTGATTGTGGTTTTGGGCATTTTGGGTGTGGTTTTGTTCGGTTTGGAGGGCCAAGGAATCGAAGTGGTGGGCAAAATTCCAGAAGGCTTGCCCAAATTTCAATTGCCCGTGGCACAATGGGACCAAATAGGTAAGTTTCTGCCCATTGCACTTACCGTGGCCCTTTTTGGTTTTATGGAATCCATTTCCATTGCCAAAAGTGTGGAGGAAAAGCATCCAGAATATGAATTGGATGCCAATCAAGAACTTCGTGCCTTGGGAATGTCCAATATATTGGGTTCGTTCTTTCAGTCCTTGGAAGTTTCCGGTTCATTTTCCAGAACGGCCATTAATGATGAGGCCGGGGCAAAAACCGGTTTGTCCCTCGTATTCAGTTCACTGATCATTGCGGCTGTTTTACTGTTTCTTACGCCCTTGTTCCATAACCTGCCCACATTGGCCTTGGGCGGTATCATCATTGTCTCCGTATTCGGTTTGATCGACATCAAATACCCGGTGTACCTATGGAAAAACAGAAAGGATGAATTTCTGCTGTTGATTGCCACCTTTGTTATGACGCTCTGTATCGGACTCATTGAAGGTATCCTTTTGGGCGTTTTACTTTCCCTCTTGTTGCTTGTTTATCGAATCTCCAATCCCCACATTGCCATTCTAGGCAGGATCAAGGGAACCAACTATTACAAAAACATCAATAGGTTTGTGGAAGATGTAGAGATCGAAAATGACATATTGGTGCTTCGGTTCGACGCACAACTGTATTTCGGAAACAAGGATTACTTCAAAAAACAACTGTATCAATTTCTAAAACAAAGGGGAAAAGGGGTGAAGTATGTTGTCCTTAACGCAGAAGCGATCAATTATATCGACAGCAGTGCCACTGTGATGTTGGAACGCGTCATTTTGGAACTCAAAGAAAAAGGGATTCAATTTAAGATAGCTGGGGCGATAGGGCCGACCAGGGACATTCTGCATCAAAGTGGCATCATTGCTGTTTTGGGAGAGGAAAATCTCTTTGCACAAACCTTCGAAGCGGTAGACAGTTGTTCTAAAACATTGGAAAGAAGCTCCATACAAAAGAAGGTGTCTTTACAGACAAAGAAAAAGAGTTTGTAACTTTAGTCACACACGTTTTGAAACTACAATTCTATATTTGGGAAAAACCATAGCACATGATTATTGAACAGATTTACACCGGATGTTTGGCCCAAGGGGCATATTATATTGAAAGTGAGGGGGAAGCAGCCATTGTGGATCCATTGAGAGAGGTTAAGCCCTACATTAAAAGAGCAGAAGAAAGCGGAGCTAAGATCAAATATATTTTTGAAACGCATTTCCATGCCGATTTTGTGAGTGGACACGTTACCCTTTCCAAGGAAACAGGCGCGCCCATAGTGTACGGACCTACTGCTAACCCATCATTTGATGCCATAATTGCCAAGGATGGCCAAGAATTTAAATTGGGAAAAATTACCATTAAGGTATTGCACACTCCTGGACACACCATGGAAAGTACCACATACCTTTTAAAGGATGAAAACGGAAAAGACCACGCCATTTTTAGTGGGGACACCTTGTTCCTTGGTGATGTTGGTCGTCCAGATTTGGCCCAGAAAGCGGCCCACATGACCCAAGAGGAGTTGGCGGGCACGTTGTTTGAAAGCCTTCGTACCAAAATTATGCCTTTGGCAGATGATGTAATTGTTTACCCAGCTCACGGAGCAGGTTCCGCATGTGGAAAGAACATGATGAAGGAAACCGTGGACACATTGGGCAATCAAAAGAAAATGAACTATGCCCTAAGGGCCGATATGACCAAGGAGGAATTTGTACAAGAAGTGACCGAAGGTCTTCTTCCTCCACCTCAATATTTCCCCTTGAACGTAAAAATGAACAAGGAAGGTTACGAGGACATCGATACCGTTTTGGAAAGAGGAACCCAGGCTTTGAGTCCCGATGCCTTTGAAGTGGCAGCCAATGAAACAGGAGCCGTGATCCTGGATGTACGTCATCAAGACGATTTTGCCAAAGGCCACGTACCCCGATCTATTTTTATCGGTTTGGACGGAAGTTTCGCTCCATGGGTAGGTGCCTTGATCGCCGATGTAAAACAACCCATCTTGTTGGTAACACCCAAAGGAAGGGAAGAGGAAACCGTAACTCGACTTTCAAGGGTAGGTTTCGACAAGACTTTGGGATACTTGAAAGGTGGTGTTGAAGCTTGGAAAGAAGCCGGCAAGGAAGTGGATACGGTAGCCAATGTGGATGCCAAGGAGTTCAAGAAGATGGTGGATAAAGGCGTTCCCGTTTACGATGTTAGAAAAGAATCGGAGTATAAAGCGGAGCATGTTGTGGATGCTCACTTAACACCACTGGATTATCTGAACGATCATTTGGCCGAGTTTCCAGAAAAAGAAACCTTTTACATCCATTGCCGAAGTGGGTACAGAAGTATGGTGGCAGCTTCCATTTTAAAAAGTAGGGGCATTCACAACTTGGTAGACGTATCTGGTGGCTTTGAGGATATAAAGAAGGAAGGCGTACCGGTAACAAATTATGTTTGTCCGTCTACATTAAAGTAAGAATACGATGAAACGCGTAATCAAGCGTTTACTGTTACTCGTTGTCTTTATAAATGTTTTTGCTTGCCAATCCCAGAAGGAAAGTCCTATACAAAGGATCGATAAGGAAGCTATAAAGACCGAGGTAATAGGAAAGGATGTACAGTTGGTCGATGTTCGAACTCCCGGCGAATACAATGCAGGCCATATTGATGATGCGGTAAACTTTGATTTGAGTGACCGCACCACCTTTATGAAGCAGATCGAGACTTTGGACAAAGACCAACCTGTTTATCTTTACTGTTTGGTGGGTTCCCGAAGCGGCTATGCGGCAAAAATACTAAGGAGCAAGGGCTTTACTCAAATCTTCGACTATTCCGGTGGCTATAACGATTGGATAAAAAATTAGGATGAAATAAAAACATTTTATCCTTGTGTAACCAGCGTTACTGACCAACAATTTGAACCAAGGTATTTTAGGCCCATAATTAATTGAATAAGCCTATGTCGCTACTGAGCTTTTTGTTCAAAGGACACACAATGCCGGAAGAGGTTCAAGTATTGGACCGTGAAGATTACAAACAAGCAATTTCAAAAGGAAAGGTACAATTGGTCGATGTCAGGACCCGAGCCGAATTTATGTCGGGCCATATTAAAGGGGCCAGTAACATTGATTTTTTCCAAGGCTCGGCTTTTGAATCTGCCTTTTCAAGATTTAAAAGAGACAAACCCCTATTTATCTATTGCCAGTCTGGAAACAGAAGCCAGAGGGCTGCTAGAAAGCTGGTGGATATGGGTTTTAAGGAAGTATACGATTTGAAGGGAGGGTATCGAACCTGGACCTACTAAACAAGACATACAATCATGAGGACAACATATCAAGTACAAAATCTCAAATGTGGAGGCTGTGCAAGGACCATTTCCAATACGTTGTCTCAAATGAACGGTATTAAAGATGTGATTGTGGAGAAGGAAAGCGCATCGGTTAGCTTTGAGCATCAAAGCGCCGATGACGCTTCCTTAATTAAAGAGGCCCTGAAAAAAATGGGCTACCCCACAGTGGACGAGGCCAACGGCATTTCCCTAAAGGCCAAGTCGTTTGTGAGTTGTGCCAACGGAAAACTCGGCCGCTGATGAAACCCCTTTTTCTTTCCCTCACGGCCATTCTTTTGATGTTTTCCTGCAAGCAGGGACCAAAAACAACCGAAACCGCGCAGGAACCCATCGCGCAACTGACAACTTCATCCCAAGAAGGAAAAAAGTTGTTGGAAACCAAATGTTATGTGTGCCACAACCCATCCTTGGGTGAAAATCAACAACGCATAGCCCCACCCATGGTTGCTGTAAAAGCCCATTATTTGGATGTGTATCCGAGCAAGGAAGCTTTTGTGAACGGTATCATCGATTTTGTAAAATCACCTTCCCAAGATAAATCCATGATGCGTGGCGCCGTGCGCAGGTTTGGGATTATGCCCACCCAACAGTTTCCGGAAGATGAGGTTCGCAAGATTGCCGAGTACATTTATGATTATCGTATAGATGAGCCAGAATGGTTCCAAGATCACTGGATGGATCGTAGAGGTGATTCCCTGTACAACAAAGGCAACAAATTGGAGGAGACTCCCAAAAACAATGACCCGAAGGAAATGGGGATGCAATTCGCCACTGAGACCCAAAAAGTGTTGGGCAAAAACCTGATGGGCACCATACAGCGCCAAGGCGTGGAACAGGCCGTTGTTTTTTGCAACGAAAGGGCCTATCCACTTACCGATAGCATGGCCACCCATTTTAATGCAAAGATCAAAAGGGTGTCGGACAAGCCTCGTAACCCAAATAACAAGGCCAACAAAATGGAACTGGTACATATCGAATCCTTTAAAAAGGACTTGGTTTCAGGCTCTGGGATTGACCCTATTTGGTTTGAGGAAAATGGAAAAGTTCAATTTTACTATCCTATTGTAACCAATGATATGTGTTTGAACTGTCATGGCAAACCCGAAGAAAACATTGTTTCCAATGTGCTCGAAAATATCCAAAGGTTATATCCCGCCGATCAAGCTATTGGCTATTCAACAAATGAGGTTAGGGGTATTTGGAGCATAACATTTGATGTGCCCGCCGATTCCAATCAGTAAGTCCCTTTTTTGGGCTTTTTAAAGCCATACACCAATTGTCCCCAAAATCCTTTGGGCAACTCTTCATCCCCCGGGAAACCCAATGCAATCTTTCCGCTATCTTCAGGAATGTAGTTGGTTTTGAAAATGTAATCCCAAATACTCAAGCTAATGCCAAAATTAACACCGTACGATCCTTCAGGAATGGTGTAGGCATGGTGGTACAGGTGCATCACGGGGTTGTTCAGTAAGTATTTTAATGGGCCATAGGTCAATTTGATGTTCGAATGGTTGAAATGGCCAATGGCAATGGCGGCAAAATGGACAATATAGGCTTGTTCCGGTTCAAAACCACCCAATATCATCACCCCAAAGGTTTTCAAAGGTTTGTACAGGATGTTTTCCATCCAATGATACCGAAGGTGTGCGGCAAAACCCATTTCCTTTACACTGTGGTGCACTTTGTGGAACTGCCATAACACTGGGTATTTATGGAGCAGCACGTGGGTAAACCATTGTACAAAGTCGAGCACGATAAAAAAGGCGGTCAATTGCAGCCATTGGGGCCAATGGGCGATATCTACAAGGGCAAGGGATTTTGAGGTAATGCCCAAATCTGAAAACAATACGGCCAACACCTTGTACACCCCACTGATCACAATGGCGAAAATGAAGAAATTGAAGAACATGTAAAAACCATCCAACCAAAAATCCTTCCGGATAATGGACTGCTCCTTGCGCCATGGAAACAGGATTTCCAATCCCCAAACCAACAAGGAGATTACGGTCAACCCCCAAAAATAATTGGTATACCAGGGGACTTCGAACAATATGGATTTCCAGGTCCAATTGACCGTCCCCATAAATCCGTTCACAAAAGCATCAATATAGTCCATCATAGTCGGCAAAAGTTCAGTCGTATGAATCCAAGATTCCTTATCAAATCAATGTAATCACCTTCAATAAGGCTCAAATTTAAAAATACCATAAAAATAAAACAGGCTCTGTAACCAAGGTTACCATTTTGGCGTAACGGGTTCACTAATTTTGAGGTAATGCGCTGAAAACCAAAAAATGAAGTGTTGAAGAAGGAGAGATGCATTTTTTGGTAACTTGTATAGGAATCATAAACTATACATTATGAAAAAAAACATGGGCGGTGCAGACCGCACAATACGAGTAATCCTAGCCATAGTAGTCGGTGCATTGTACTATTTTAATGTGATTTCAGGAACCTTGGCATATGTGCTGTTGGCCTTGGCAGCCATATTTGTCTTGACGAGTTTTGTTAGTTTTTGCCCATTGTACACCCTTTTTGGGATCAATACGTGCAAGGTCAAAAATTAGGTTTTTTGGTTGGTTGATAAAAAGAAGCCGTTCTGCTTGGAGCGGCTTTTTTTGTGCCTCGATTTTGATGGTTGTTAGGTATTAATCTGCACATTTTGAGGATAATGTAACATGGGTTACACTTTTTTATGACAAACCTCAATATTTTACAGGAAAAATTAACAGAACAACAATGAAATCACATTATCAGGTATTGATCATTGGGGGCGGAACAGCAGGAATCATGACGGCGGCCCAACTTTTGAGAAACAACAAGAAGCTGGATATTGCTATTATCGAGCCTTCGGAAGTACACTATTACCAACCCGCTTGGACGTTGGTCGGGGCAGGGTCCTACGATTTTACTAAAACTGCCAAGCCCACGGCGGATGTTATGCCAAGTGGCGTGGATTGGATCAAGGATAAGGCAACTGGCTTCGATCCAGAAAAAAACGCTGTTTCCACAGCCAACAGTGGAGCGATTACTTACGATTATTTGGTCGTGGCCCCTGGTTTGGTCATGGAACCCAGTTTGATCAAAGGCTTACCGGAAGCTTTTGAGAAAGGCGTGGCCTGCAGCAATTATATCGATCCAGAATTTACGTGGGAGACCATACGAAACTTTAAAGGCGGGAACGCTTTGTTCACACAACCAACAACACCGATCAAATGTGGGGGTGCCCCGCAAAAAATTGCCTATTTGGCTGCGGATTATTTCGGGAAACATGGACTAAAGGACAAGACCAATGTCATTTTTGCCACTCCGGGTTCCGTGATTTTTGGTGTGAAGGAAATCCGTGAAACCCTAATGAAGGTCATCGATCGGTATGGCATTCATTTTAAACCGTTTTACGCTCCGAAGGAGATCGATGTAGAAAACAAGATTGTACACTTTAGCCACACGGCCCCGGAAGAGAATAGGTGTATCATAAACGAGGACAATGAATTGGGTGAGGTAATGATCGGTGATGTCGATATTCAGGTACCGTTTGATATGTTGCACTTGGCCCCACCACAGGCTGCACCAAAATTTGTACGTGAGTCAAGCTTGGTCAACGAAGCCGGTTGGTTGGATGTGGACCACAATTCCATGCAGCACAACAAATACGCCAACATATTTGGTTTGGGAGATGTTGCTGCCCTGCCCACTGCAAAAACCGGAGCGGCCATTAGAAAGCAAGTGCCCATTGTAGTGGAAAATATTTTGAGTTTGATGGACCATAACTCGGTGGACAATCGGTCCTACAATGGGTATTCATCATGTCCGTTGGTTACGGGTTATGGCAAAATGACCCTTGCGGAATTCGATTATTCCAATACCTTTTTGCCCGACCCCAAATTAAAGCAAATGATGGTGTTCAACAGTGCCAAGGAGCATTGGAGGCTTTGGATGCTGAAAAAATATGGATTGCCCCATTTGTATTGGAATAAAATGCTGAAGGGTAAAAAGGTATAGTTCAGATGATTACCAAAGGCGAATTATGAGAATTATCATGTTTTGAAGTTAGTTAAGCAATTAAATTTGATTCCAATTAAAACCAATACATCGTGAAAATACTCAATTTGATTCCTTTGGTAGTTTGGGAAAACGGTATCTGGATGATAGGTCTGTTTGCCCTGGTGGTCGTTATTCTGATTGTGGCCGTCTTGGCCATGATGAATAGCGGAAAGAAAGAATAGTTTCTCCATTCATATAAAGTTTTAACGTGTGCAGGTATTATGCCGCGTTAAAACTTTTCTTTTTTGCCAAAATCCTGTTAGGGCACTTCATTTCATTGAGGAACCGTAACAATTGTTACTGTGGCTTATTCCGGTAAATATCAATTTTACTGGAAAAAGCTATGAAAGTACGTTTGGAAAGATTGGGATTGATTTTGTTTTCGGTTTTATTGGTGTCATCCATGATTATGGGTTGCTCGGACTCCAATGATGATCCGATGGATTTTCAAAT
Source organism: Flagellimonas beolgyonensis (assembly GCF_003992615.1). GTDB lineage: Bacteria > Bacteroidota > Bacteroidia > Flavobacteriales > Flavobacteriaceae > Flagellimonas > Flagellimonas beolgyonensis. The sequence goes on along the minus strand of NZ_RZMY01000016.1, from coordinate 356,424 downwards.
TGACAATGGCATTGATGACGCTGTTACCAATGTGGATGATGCTTCCAATCAATCTTCGGATGACACCACTGATAACACATCTACTATCAACGAAGAAGACAAAAATGCCTTATTGTTCATGTTGGAAGAGGAAAAATTGGCGAGGGATACTTATAAGTTTTTGAATGCGTATTGGGGATTGATACAGTTTGAAAACATTATGCAAAGCGAGCAATCCCACATGAATGCCGTAGAAACCTTGGTGAAAGCTTACAATATTGACTATGAAATCTTGGAAGAGGGTCAATTTGGCAACGAAGACCTGCAGGCCTGGTACGATAAATTCGTAACGGACGGCATTGTGGACGAAGTGGCCGCACTCACAGTTGGCGCCACCATCGAAGATTTGGATATTATCGATCTGGAAGAAAACATTCAGGCCACATCCAATTCGGATATTGCAGAGGTGTTTGCAAGTCTGCAATGTGGTTCGCGCAACCATTTGAGAAGTTTTGTACAAAGCTTGGAAAATAATGGTGCCACCTATGCGCCACAGTTTCTCACACAAGAAGCATTTGATATTATTTTGGACGGTGCACGCGAACAGTGCAATTGACCAGTATGCTATTGTAATATGGAAGCGGCCACGTAAAAATGGCCGTTTCTGTTCACGGGCACGTAGAGTAATGAAGGGGTCTGTAAATTAGGTTACATGGCCTTGGTTGGAACTGCACAAATAAAAGTCGGGTTGCCAACTGCCAACACAGCCCATAAATTTTCCTACACCCTGATATTCATCATTGTGCAGCGTCCCGCGGCATAGTTACTTTGCAAGGATCTCTTCAGTTTAGGGCACCTTTCCTCCCTATTTTTTTAGTAACACAGGTTACTGTGTGGAACTTGGAACGATTCTAATTTTGGCTCAAATTTTAACAAGTATATGAAGCGAATTATTATAGCAATCACACTTATTTGCATTCAAGGATCACTGCTGGCACAGGACCAGGTAAAGATTTCCTTGGAGGATGTCCTTGCACGCGTGCAAGAGTCCAATGCAAGTATCAAAGTATCGGAGCAGGAGGCGAAGATGGCGAAATACGACTATCAATTTTCAAGCTCCATCTTTTTGCCTCAAATATCGGTTTTGCATACCGGTATCGCTACGACCAATCCGTTAATGGCCTTTGGTTCCAAATTGAACCAAGCCATACTTACCCAAGCCGATTTTAATCCGGATTTGTTGAATGATCCCGATCAAGTGGAAAATTATGCCACCAAGATTTCGGTGGAGCAACCCTTGATCAATTTGGATGGATTCTATCAACGCAAAGCGGCCAAGACCACCATGGAAGCCATGGACCTTAAGGCCTTGCGAACCAGGGATTATTTGGATTTTGAAGCACAAAAGGCCTTTGGCCAGTTACAATTGGCCCATAGGGCGGTACAGGTGCTGGAAAAAGCGTTCGAGGCTGCCAATGCCAACTTGAACATGGCCCAAAACAGCTATGATCAAGGGTTATTGCAAAAAGCAGATCTATTGGAAGTGAAGGTGAGGGTCAACGAGGTGGAGAACCAGTTGAACACGGCCAAGAGCAACGTAAAAAATGCTTCTGACTATTTGGCTTTTTTAATGAACGAACAAAGCAATGTGGTGTACCAACCTTCCGAAGAACTACTGCCCGTAGACCTGGGAACAACTAATGATGCATCCTTGGAAAACAGGGCCGATGTGAAAGCCATGGACTTGGTGTCCGAAGCCTACAAGGCCAATATGAAAGCCGAGAACATGACCTTTTTGCCACGTCTCAATGCCTTTGCCAGTTACGAAATGTACGACGACCAAGTGTTTCGTGCAGACGCTAAAGGATACATTGTGGGCGCCAGTTTAAGTTGGGATGTCTTTAAGGGGGCACAACGATTTGCTAAAGCAGGAAAGAGCAAGACAAACTATGAAAAAGCAAAACAAGAATACGAACAGTACGTCGCCAAGAGTACTATGGAGCTTCAACGCGCCAGAAGGATGGTTGAAGATGCGCAGAGTAGGCTTCAAACCTCAAAATTGGCTATGGACCAATCCGAAGAATCATTGAGAATTCGTACCAATAGGTTTAAGGAAGGTCTGGAAAAAACAACCGATTTGTTGATGGCCGAGGCCATGTATGCCGAAAAACAATTGGCCTACTACCAAACCATCTTCGAATACAATCAAGCACAATCACTAGTATCATTTTTAACCAAAGAATAATTGCAACATGAAAAACACTACGATATATAAAAATGCTTTCATCGCTCTGACCTTGGGAATTACCTTGGCAAGTTGTGGAAGTGATAAAGCGCAAAAACAGGACATTGAACCAGCGGTTCCAGTGACCGTTGCGGAGGTGGAAACCGGGGACAGCAACACCATTTTGGCAGGAAGCGGTCAAATAAACGCAGTGAACCAAGCTACGTTGAGCACCCGTATGATGGGCTATGTAGAATCGTTGCCCGTAAAGATCGGCCAAAAAGTAAACAAAGGTGATCTGTTGATTTCCATCAACAATGTGGACCTACGTGCCAAAAAGGCCCAAGTGGAGGCTTCCATTGTTGAGGCAACCGTTGCTTTCAACAATGCCAAGAAGGATTATGAAAGATTCCAAAATCTTTTCAATGAGAACAGTGCTTCCCAAAAGGAATTGGACGATATGACCGCCCGTTACGAAATGGCCAAAGCACGTTTGGAAGCCGCAAATCAAATGAAGAACGAAGTAAACTCCCAATTTGCCTATGCCAATATTCGGGCGCCCTTCAGTGGCGTGGTTACCAATACCTATATCGACGAAGGTGATATGGCCAATCCGGGAGTGCCCTTGGTTTCCGTGGAATCTCCAGGTGGGTTTGAAGTAGTGGCCAAAGTGGCCGAGGACAACATCATCGGAATAGAAGTGGGTGCCAAAGCATTGATTCAGATAAATGCCTTGGGTACAACGGTTACCGGTAAGGTGACCGAGTTGAGTGCTTCGGCACAGAACACCGGTGGGCAGTATTTGATGAAAGTACAATTGGATGAAACCGATGCAAAGATTTTGTCAGGTATGTATGCAACCGTAAGGCTCGAGACGGAAACTTCCGAAAACACCAAAAAAGTGGTAACGGTTCCATCTGTAGCCTTGATCCAAAAAGGACAATTGACCGGTATCTATACTTTGGGTCAGGACAATGTGGCCCTATTACGTTGGTTACGTTTGGGAGAGACCTATGGAAATGAAGTGGAAGTGTTGTCCGGATTGTCTGCGGGCGAAACCTATATCGTATCCGCAGATGGCAAGCTGTTCAATGGCGCTAAAGTAACCATTCAATAAACCCTTAATCAAGGAAAAATGAAAGACGGACTTGCAGGAAAAATAGCGAAAGGGTTTATCAGCTCAAAGTTAACGGTGCTGCTCATGATCGTGTTCATGGTCATTGGGGTGTACAGTTCCTTTCTGATACCCAGGGAAGAGGAGCCTCAGATCGATGTGCCCATGGCGGACATATTTGTGGGATACCCGGGGGCCAGCCCAACAGAGGTGGAATCCAGGATTACAAAACCGCTCGAAAAGATCATATCCAACATCAAGGGGGTGGAATATGTGTACACCACTTCCATGCAGGAGCAGGGAATGGCGATTGTACAGTTTTATGTGGGCGAGGACATCGAACGTTCCTTGGTGCGCTTGTACGATGAGATCAACAAGCACATGGACCAAATGCCCGAAGGGGTAACCATGCCCTTGGTGAAGACGCGTGCCATTGACGATGTGCCCATGCTGGCACTGACCCTTTGGAGCGACGAATACAACGATTTCCAGTTACGTGAGATTTCTGGGGAATTGATCAATGAAATAGAAAAAGTGAACGGGGTCTCCATTACCAAAAAGATAGGTGGCCGTAACCGTCAATTGCGTGTTGTGGTGGACAAGGCCAAAATGGCCGAGTCCGGGGTAGATCTTTTGGCCATGGCTCAAATGATTAGAGCCAACAACCAACAAATGGATGCTGGTAATTTCTTGTCCAACGATACCGAGTTCCATATCAGTACCGGTCAATTTTTGGAGACCAAGGAAGATTTGGAAAACCTGATCGTAGGCACCAAACAAGGTCAGCCCATATACCTAAAACAAGTGGCCACGGTTTTGGACGGACCGGAGTTGCCCAAGAATTATGTGTCCCTTGGCTTTGGCGGGGCCAGTGAAAAAGCCCAAACATACCAATCGGAGTACCCAGCGGTAACCCTCTCCATTGCGAAACGTAAAGGAGCCGACGCCATGAAGATCGCCGATGTGGTCTTGGAAAAAGTGGAACATTTAAAAACCAACCTGATTCCAGACGACGTGCATGTGGAGATTACCCGAAACTACGGGCAGACTGCATCCCAAAAAGTTTCCGAATTGTTGATGCACTTGATCGGTGCTATTATCGCGGTAACGTTTGTGGTGATGTTGGCCATGGGTTGGAGAGGAGGCCTTGTGGTATTCCTTTCTGTGCCGATTACCTTCGCTTTGACGTTGCTAAGTTATTACATGTTGGACTATACCCTGAACCGAATCACCTTGTTTGCCTTGGTATTCGTAACAGGTATTGTGGTGGACGACTCCATTATCATTGCGGAGAACATGCACCGTCACTTTAAAATGAAACGATTGCCGTTCAAGGATGCGGCACTCTATGCCATCAATGAGGTAGGTAACCCGACTATTTTGGCCACGTTCACGGTAATTGCTTCTGTATTGCCAATGGCTTTTGTATCAGGTTTAATGGGTCCATATATGTCACCCATGCCCATTGGTGCGTCCATCGCTATGTTGTTGTCCCTGTTTGTGGCATTGACCATTACCCCTTATTTGGGATACATCTTCCTAAGGGAAAAGGACAAGAAAAAAGGCGAGGAAAAGCCCCCTGTCGAAATTCAGGACACGTTCATTTACAAAGCATACGAGCGTTTTGAAAAACCGTTGATCGAGAGCCGTAAAAAAAGATGGGTATTCATCGGCATTACAGTAGTGCTACTGTTGGCTTCCGTGGGCATGTTCTTCACCAAATCGGTGGCGGTAAAAATGTTGCCTTTTGATAACAAGAACGAATTCCAAGTTGTGATCGATATGCCCGAAGGCACCACCTTGGAACGTACCGCAGCCGTAGCCAAAGAAATTGGAGCTTATCTGTCCACGAGATCGGAGGTGGTGAACTACCAAAGCTATGTGGGGACGTCTGCACCGATTACCTTCAACGGATTGGTAAGACACTACGACCTGCGTGGGGGTAGCAATATGGCAGACATTCAAGTAAACCTGATCGACAAACACGATCGTAACGAACAGAGCCACGACATTGCCAAATTGTTGCGCCCAAAAATCCAAGAATTGGGCAAAAAGTACAATGCCAATATCAAAATTGTTGAGGTTCCCCCAGGACCTCCGGTATTGTCTACCATCGTGGCTGAAGTATATGGGCCTGATTACAACGAACAGATGGCTGTTGCCGATAAGGTAAAGGGTATTTTGAACAACACGCCCGATGTGGTGGATGTGGATTGGATGGTAGAGGACGATCAAGTGGAATATGATTTTGTGGTGGATAAGGAAAAGGCCATGCTTTATGGGGTTACTCCACAACAAGTTGTTCAGGTAATGGCGATGGCATTCCGGGAAAATCCGGTGACCCATGTGTACAATGAGGATGCTTTTGATCAAGTTGGGATTGTACTTTCCATCAGTGAAAAGGATAAATCCACTTTGGAAGCGATCAAACAAGTTAAGGTGGCTTCCCAACAAGGGAACATGATCGCAATTGGCGATTTGGTGACCATCAAAGAAGGAACCAAAGCGAAGAGCATTTATAGAAAAAACCAAAAACGGGTGGTGTATGTGATGTCCGATATGGCGGGTGAATTGGAAAGTCCGGTGTATGCCATTTTGGGGATGACCGATAAATTGAACCAATTGGAATTGCCCAAAGGGTATACCATGAACGAACTCTATATGGAGCAGCCCCAATTTGAGGACGATTATACCGTGAAGTGGGATGGCGAATGGCAGATAACCTTGGAAGTGTTCCGGGATCTGGGCATTGCGTTCCTAGGTGTGATCGTGATCATTTATATGTTGATTGTTGGGTGGTTCCAAAACTTTAAGGCCCCCATGGTGATGATGGTGGCCATACCCTTGTCGCTGATCGGGATTGTATTGGGCCACTGGATGTTAGGCGCATTCTTTACCGCAACCTCCTTTATTGGGATGATCGCCCTGGCGGGAATCATGGTTCGAAACTCGGTGTTGTTGATCGACTTCATCAACCTAAGGTTGAATGAGGGCATTCCATTAAAACAGGCGGTGATCGAGGCGGGAGCCGTGCGTACCACACCCATTTTGTTGACTGCCGGTACAGTTGTGATCGGTGCTTTCGTGATCTTGTTCGACCCTATTTTCCAGGGATTGGCAATATCATTGATGGGAGGAACCATCGTATCTACCATTTTGACCCTTTTGGTGGTGCCTTTGGTGTATTATATGATTGAACGTAAAAATTACAACTAACATGAAAATGATCATTGTGACCACTGTGGAGGAATATAAAAAAGAGGTCCTCAAAATATTTAAAAAGGCTGGAATAGAAAGTTTCAGTGGCTCGGACATCGACGGTTACAAAAGTGCCTCGCCCTTATTGTATACCAGCAGTTGGTTTCCAAGTGAGCGCGGGGGTGCTGCCTCAAACCTGTTTTTTTCCTTCTGTCCGGAGGATAAAGTGACCGAAGTGTTCCGATTATTGGAAGAATTTAATAGGGAAAGTGAGACAACCAACCCAATTAGGGCTGTGGAACTTCCCGTTCAAAGAACCGTTTAAAATTAAAATATGAGAAATAGAATTGTTAGGGGAGTGGCAGGCACATTTATTTTGATCAGTTTGTTGCTGGCCATATATCTGAATATCAATTGGTTGTGGTTCACTGCTTTTGTGGGAGCCAACCTTTTGCAGTCTTCGATCACCAAATGGTGTTTGCTCGAGGACATCCTAAAGAAATTTGGAGTTTCCGACTCCGACAAAAAATGTAGTTAATGTGATTTTTTGGTTTTATAACTGAGGGATTTTCATTATTTTGAAGAGTACTAATAATTAATCTAAAACAAATGATTTATCAACCTTGGCCCTGGTATGTCGCAGGGCCGCTTATTGCTTTTTTAATGGCAATACTGATCCTAATGGGAAAAAAGTTCGGCATGTCCTCAAATCTTGAAACCTTTTGTTCTATTGGTGGTGCGGGCAAATTTGTCGATTATTTTAAAACGGATGTCAAGTCCAAGCGATGGAACCTTTTTGTGGTTCTTGGCTCAGTAATTGGCGGTTTTATTGCTGCTCATTATCTGACACCCAACGATGCTGTGGACATTGCCCCAAAAACGGTGGAAAAATTACAGGGACTCGGGTTCGAGAGTGCGGGTACTGCCTATCTGCCGACTGAATTGTTCAGTATGGAGGCACTTACAGAACCCAAGGTCTGGATCATATTGTTGGTGGCCGGAATCCTTGTCGGATTCGGTACCCGGTATGCATCGGGCTGTACTTCGGGGCATGCGATCTCCGGACTGAGTAATTTACAGAAACCATCACTTATTGCCGTTATCGGATTCTTTATCGGCGGATTGGTCATGGTTCATTTGTTGTACCCTTTAATTTTTGGAGCATGAAGAATATGTATTTTATGATTGTAGGAACTATTTTGGGGATTACCCTGTACAAATCGGAAGCTGCTTCTTGGTTTCGGATCTATGAAATGTTCCAGTTCGATTCGTTCCATATGTATGGTATTATCGGCTCCGCTTTGGTTGTCGGTATCATACTGGTACAAGTGATCAAAAGATCCAAGGTTAAATCCTTTTTTGGAGAGCCGATCAAGATTGAGGACAAGGAAAAATCTTTTACAAGGTATATTGCCGGGGGTACCCTTTTCGGATTGGGTTGGGCCTTGGCGGGAGCCTGTCCCGGACCTATGTACATTTTGGCAGGAGCTGGGTACTGGCCCATTTTTGTGGTGATCTTTGGTGCCTTGCTCGGAGCGTTCCTGTATGGCGTTTTGAGCCCAAAATTGCCGCATTAAGGTTGATTTGACGGGATAATTGGGCAAAACAACGAATTTGAATGGCAGGTAAGGGACATGCATATAGCTTTGCTTGTCCCAAACCTTGCTAAATTGCCCGTAAATGAAACTTACCACATGCATAATAGACGATGATCTGGTGTCGCAGTTTGCCACCCGATATTGCATACAACAATCTCCCGGTGATTTTGAAATCATTACCTGTTCCAGTGGTGAAGAAGGGTTAAAGACCTGTATCACCATGGCAGAAGAAGAAGATAAGCTTCCGGACATTATCTTTTTGGATTTGGTCATGGATGGGATGAGTGGCTGGGATTTTCTCAATAATCTGCAGCAATTGTTCAAGGACCATCCGTTGCCCAGTGTGTATGTGCTGTCGGCATTTGCCAATTCCAGTGATAGGACCATTGCCAAGGAGCACCATTTAATAGCGGGTTATGTGGACAAACCATTGTCCCGTTCCTATTTGGAAAAAATTCTTGTAGAAGAGGAAAAGAAACGGATAAACACCTGATCGGTCAGTTTTTATTGTGGGTTTGGGAAATGTCCAAAATTGGGCCTCGGATACGTATTAGTTTTTCAAAAAAACATATTTTTGCAGTCCATTTTAAGAATGGCCCCGTAGTTCAATGGATAGAATAGAAGTTTCCTAAACTTTAGATGCAAGTTCGATTCTTGCCGGGGCTACTTTTAAACTTCCGATTGATTTGATTAGCAAATCATTAAAACTTCCTTTCACTTGTTTTAATATTCGGTTTGCAGTGCACCACTGCATTGTGTTGATAATGATATCAATGTTCCAATGATAGGACGGATGTTTTACTACCATTTTTATTGAACTTTCTGTGTAAAACGAGTCTTTTGATTCTACACAGTATTTTTTTCCGCACACTTAGCTGGTATACCATTTAGACCATTTATTACCCCTATAATAAAGTTCAATTTCTAAATACCGATTGACCACTATTCCCTCCTTTCACCGAAAACCCAATTTTTGGTCAATAGAAATTTCCTACATTTAAAGAATCTAACTGACTTGACATAATATATACCCAGCTTAACTGATTATCCAATTACTTTCCATGCGTATTTATAATACTAAACCGACCGTTTATTCTATTGTTTTCCTTGCACTATTGTTTTACTCATGTTCCGGTAGCGAAGATACCGACACCCCAACGCCAAATCCACCTATTTCGGAAGTAAAATGTGAAGGCAGTATTTCTTTGACGCTGAAAGATATAGGGAATGACAACTTAAATCTTAGTTGGACCACCAATGGTGATTATTTGGAATATGATATTGAATATGGCCCGAGCGGATTTACGATTGGACAGGGGACCAGAATTAGGGTGAACACTTCATCAGTTAAAATTCAAAACTTGGTTACCAATACAAGTTATGATATTTATGCACGGGGAGTCTGCTCGAATAATTTTGGAAGCTGGACCACTGCACAATCATTTACCACACAATGTAATGTCGGATTTTATGAGGGTGATATTTTTCTTTATACTCAAGATGATGTTGATTCATTTGGAGCAATGTGTTATTCGGGAGTGAATGGTGACCTTCATATTCGAGGATATGCAGACAATTCAGAAGAACCCAAAATAATCGATTTGAGTCCACTTGCCAATCTTCAAGAAGTTACGGGCTTCCTCTTTATATTGGGAAATGATACTTTAGAGAACGTGGATGGTTTGGAAGGTTTGCGAAGAGTTGGACACCTCTATATCGGTTCTAATGAAAAGCTTACTTCAATCGAGTCCTTAAGTGGAATTGAAGAAATCTATGGGGAATTAACAACCTATACTGCTGATGATACGGAAGGTCTTGCTATTAATTTCTGCCCATCTTTAACAAGTTTGGAAGGGCTACAAAATATTTCTTCAGTAGTTAGGTTGACCATAATGAACAATGATTCTTTGGAGGATTTGAATGGTCTGCGGGGGCTGAACAATATTTCATATAATGCAGATTTGTCCAGAAACATTGCGTTGACATCATTAATGGGATTAAATCAGCTTGAATCCGTTGGAAATGCATTCGATCTACGCGAATTAAATTCTCTTCCTTCTTTGGAGGGTCTGGAGAACCTGAAAAATGTAGGTCGTTTATCCATTGTGTTGAATCAATCTCTCCTATCCTTGTCTGCCATATCAAATCTTGAAAGTGTTAATGAACTCTTTATCAAGAGCAATAACAATTTGGAAAGTTTGGCTGGTGTTGATTTGAATGTTGTCCAAAATAAGTTTTCATTGGAGGGCGGCCTGTTTAATGATTTAACAGGTATAGCTGCGACATCCACTTCGGCAACTGTAATCATTGAAAAATCTCCCAATTTAATTTCGTTAAGAGGTCTCGAGTCTTTAGAGGCGGCCAAGGAAATTATTGTAAGCCTTAATGTTGAATTGACGTCGTTATCCGGTCTTAATGGTTTGAGAAATGTGGATTCAAGGATTTATATCAACAATAATCTGAAGCTTAATAATTTCTGCGCCCTTGATGAATTGATCAATATTGGTGGATTCTCCGGTGTATGGGCGGTTGATAGAAACTTACTCAATCCCACTCTTGAGGATATGCAAAATGGGATTTGCAATTAAAATTTATAAGGTCAAATAAACGATTGATCAATTTTGGATTTATAGGAAGAAAATAGAAAAAAGCGAAAGAAAGCAGATTTGACAACCAAAGATTGGTTGGATTTTTTCTTTTTTCCGTCTTCGTCAATTTTCGGAAGCAAATATTTTCCAACGGATGATACTCAAGACCAAGAAGTTAAAAAAAATAGGGCATCGGCCACTAGGTTTTCTTCCCAACCGGGAAGGGTCGACCGTAATGTCCGATACCCTTTTTGGGGACTAATTCCAAATCACGCATCCACAGGTTGATCTTTTTCTTTTACAATTTTTTCCTGAATGTTTTCTGGAACGGGCTCAAATGCCGAAAAGCTTGCATGGAATGTGGCTTTCCCTTGGGTAAGCGACCTTAGCTCGGTAGAATACCCGTAAAGTTCCGCTTCAGGGACGGTACACCGGAGCATCTGATACTGATCGGCACTTTCAATTCCCAAAATAACGGCCCGTCGCGATTGCAGATCGGTCATGACCTGGCCAACGGCATCTTCCGGAACTTTTACATTAAGGTTACGGATGGGTTCCAGAAGTTTGGGTCTTGCATTCAAAAAGGCAGCCTTGAAAGCATGGGCACCTGCAATCTTAAAAGCAATGTCATTGGAATCGACCGGGTGCATCTTGCCATCGTAGACCATGACACGAACGTCACGGATATAGGAATCGGTCAAGGGACCGGATTCCATCACTTCCAAAATTCCCTTTTTTATCGAAGGCAAAAACCGCAGATCGATAACGCCGCCAACGATACAGTTATAAAAGACCAATTTACCACCCCAGGGCAGTTCTACCTCTTCTTTGCCGCGTATGGTAAAGCCCTCGGGCTCGGCCATATCCTGGTGCCAGGGTTCGATCTTCATATGTACCTGTGCAAACTGACCGGCCCCGCCCGATTGTTTCTTATGGCGATAGTTGGCCGTGGCAGGTCGGGTTATGGTTTCGCGATACGCAATACGGGGCCGTGAAAAATTGGCCTTGACCCCATACCCGTTTTCCAAGGACCATTTGATAACCGATAGTTGTAACTCGCCTTGACAGGCCAAGATTTGCTGTTTCAATTCATTGGAATAGGAAACGACAACGGTGGGATCTTCACTGTGCAATTTTTTAAGGGCTTCCATCATTTTTTCCTCATCACGCTTCTCAACAGCGGCCACCGCCCTCCGAACACGGGCCTCGGGATATTGAATGGGCTTGATGGTTACCGGATGCCCTTCGGGGTGCAATGTATCGTTGGTCTCGGTATATTTGAGTTTGAGTGAGGCGCCGATATCACCTGTGCTCAATTTTGAAACGGGCCGGCGCTCCTTGCCGTCCATGATAAACAATTGATTCAGTGTCTCCGTTTCACCGTTCCGGGCATTGACTAGCTTGTCGTTTGCCTTGAGTTCTCCGGATTTTACTTTAAAAAACGTAATCTGACCCACATTTGGCAAAAATTCTGTCTTAAATACAAAAAGTACTGTAGGTTCAGTAGGCAATGGCTTAACGGCTTTACCTTCTACGCTCTGTTCTGGTTTCAGGTCGGCCGCTGCCGGGGCCACATTATCGATAAAGCCCATAAGTCGGCCGCTGCCCATATCCTGAAGGGCCGAAACGCAGAAAACGGGAAAGAGCTCATGATTGAGCATGCCTAGTTTAATTCCTTTTCGCAATTCTTCTTCGCTCAACGTTCCCTTCTCCACAAAGAGTTCCAAAAGTTCCATGTCGTTTTCGGCGGCCTTTTCGACCAATTCGTTGTGCAATTGATCTGCCAGTTCCTTTTGGTTATCGGGGATGGGCAATTTTTCGGGTTTCCCGCCATCAGGACCAAATTTGTACAGCTTCATTTTCAGTACGTCTACGATACACTGTGCCCCATCGATGACCAAGGGATATTGAATTTTTACGGCGTTGGATCCCACAAGGGAACGGATTCCTTTAAAACTATCGTCGAAATTTGCATTGGGATGATCGATTTGATTGATGACAAAGAGAGTAGGTTTGTTGTAGCGATCAATATAGTTCCACATGATCTCTGTGCCGATCTCCACTCCATATCGTGCATTGATTACGGTTACGATGGAATCGGCCACACGAATGGAAGAAAGGATCTCTCCGATAAAATCGTCGAGTCCGGGCGTGTCTATAATGTTGATCTTGTAGTTGCGCCACTCGGTATGCAATGGGGTGGCAAGGACCGAAGTTCCCCGTTCGTGTTCTATATCATGGTGATCTGATACAGTATTCTTGTTCTCTACCGTTCCGCGGCGGTTGATTAGGCCCGCCTCAAACAACATGGTTTCGGCGAGTGTGGTTTTACCGCTGCCATGGGCACCTACAAATACCACATTTTTGATATGCTTGTCATCGTAAACTTTCATGATCGTTATTTGTTTTTTCAGTTCGAATCATTAAAAATAAAGGTGCGGATTCAAAAAAAACATGACTTTTACCCACGTTGGTCAATAAAAATGGAATGTGGTCCAATGCCTTGGTTGGATCCTGAAAACGATAGTATCCCAAAACAAAGCCAACGGCCTCAGTGAAACGGGACAACCAATAGGAGCGAAGATAGGGCATGGGATGGACCAGACTTTGATTTCGGTGGTCTATGCCATGAGTTTTTTGGTTAGGTAGGAAGAAAACCACGAAATTAGTCAAGGTGACCATAGTTTTAGATAACCATAGTAAAGTCAGACCTTTGGATTGGAACCAAATAGTAATGATGATTTGAAGATGCCGTACGTAAAATAGGTTGTAGTGGTTCATCATCTGCTATTGAATATTTTTTTAAAGTTCAATAAACGATTGGTTAATCATTGTGAACGAAAATTCTTAAATTGGAACATCCCCCAATTGTTCAATCTCAAACTTCTTATGGCACACCAAAATGATGGGCAAAAAACACCTTAATTTTTTTCTTTCCGCAATACCAATTTTCGCCATTCTTACGTCATGTTCCCCAAAGGCGAAAATTGATCCTCCAAAGGATATTTTTGAAGAAATGAGCCCCGGATACGATCTAATGTCCTTTTTGGTGGAAATGGGTGAAAAAGACATGGTCAATGTTTCTGATAGTCTTGAAAAAAAGCTTAAGGGCATTGGTTTTAAATCTGAGGAAAACCTCCCCTTTGTCATTGGAAACGATACCTTATCCAAACCCGAAGGATCTTTTATGTGGGTCAATCCCAAAAATGGCACTTCCATCTTCATTCATGAATTCCAAAGCAAAAACGATGCAAATTCCCAATGGCCGGAATTTAGACATCACATTGATCGTTATACTGGAAGAAATCTTGGAAAGATGGGCACCTTCTATTTAAAATTGGAACCTGAAATTCCCTCTAGTCTTAATGCAACTTTCCTTGCCGGCAATAAAATATTTCAACTTCGCAAACCATTGGATTTTATCTCATCCGGCACCTTCGAATTTAGTGAAGATCAACTAAAGGAAGTCAACTCCGCCGATAACGATTTGGTCGAGGCAATGGACGCCTTGGTGGATGTTTTTGTTTCGGAAAAGAACAAGATTTACAGACCGTTGAACGGCGAGTCCCTGACCGAGGACGAACGATTGTTCGGATTCATCAATTTTTGGACAGAGGTAAAATATAATTTCGCCTTTTTTGATCAAGTGCCCAACCTCGACTGGCAACAAGTTTTGTTGGACTACCTGCCCAAGGTTCGAAATGCCCCCTCGAATTTGGAATATTACCGTATTCTTCAAGAAGTATGTGCCTTGCTGAGCGATGGACATACCAATATTTATCTTCCAAGTTCGCTTAAAAAGGAATTTGGATCGCCTGCTGTTACCATCACTCCAGTTAATGGTGCTCTTTATTTCACCAATACCGACAAACAACTGAAAGCAACAATTCCATTGGGGTCACAACTGATAGGGGTGAACGGACTTCCCGTTGAAGAGTATATTGAAAAGCATATCAGACCCTACATTAGTTCCTCCACCGAACATATAAGACGTAACATGGAAGCCCATGAAGTGCTACAGGGCATCCGAACAGATTCCGTTCAGATAGAAATACGGACTCCAGAAAATCAATTGAAACAACTTACCCTGGGACGTGATCCTTCCAATATTGAATGGATCATTCCAAGCGAGCCGTGGCAGCTGTCATCTTTCAGGAAAATTGGTGATGTCGCCTATGTGTCGCTCAATTCCTTCGACAACAGCCAAATTGTGGAAGAATTTGAAAGTTATTTGGATAGCATTGAATCCTCCAAGGCATTGATTATTGACCTTAGAAAAAATGGGGGTGGTAATTCGTGGAACGGATACCATATTTTAAAATACCTCACCGATCGTCCCATAATCACTTCCAAATGGAAAACAAGGGACCACAGACCCGCCTATAAGGCCTGGGGTGCCTTTGTTGATGAAGATTCAGATAATTTGGATTCATGGGACAGTGAAGCATTGGCTGCCTACAAAGACGATTATTGGTTTGAAAGTGGACCCGACACCATTGCCCCAAGCAATAACCCAGTGATCAAATTGCCAACAATTGTACTTATCGGCAACAACACAGCATCGGCAGCGGAAGATTTTCTGGTTGCAGCCGATCCCATTGATCATTTCACTACCATGGGTGATTTTACGTATGGTAGCACAGGTCAACCCATGTTCATTCGTTTGCCAGGAGGAGGGAAAGCCCGAATTTGTACCAAAAGGGACACTTATCCGGATGGGCGCGAATTTGTGGGTTACGGGGTTCACCCCGACATTATGGCTCCAAAAACACTCGATGATATATTGGCAGGTGAAGATTCACTGCTGAGTATGGCAATTAAAAAGCTTACAGAAAGTAATTAAATGTCTTTTAAAACTTCAAATAAACGATTCAAAAGCATTTTTACAATCGGTTGCTTGTTTAAAACCAATAAATCCCAAACAAAAAGAATTGATAAGCAAAACGAAATCAAAACCGTGAAATCACTGCCAATGGGAATAAAAAATAAACCCCTTACTAAAAAATCGAATAAAGAAATATGTCTTTCCTATTTAAAAAAGTATGAAGAAAAGGATCTGGACAGTATCGAAAAAATGTTTTCAAATGATATTGTTCTCCGGGACTGGAAGATTCGTGTTGAGGACAAGGAGAATGCGATAAATGAAACTAGGAAGAATTTCAATTCCGCAGATTCCATAGCGATAGAAGTACTTTCTATTTATGAAAATCAGGATACGGTAGCTGCCGAACTGAAAATAACTGTTGATGCTACAGAGGAACATTATGTGGTCGATGTAATCACGATTAATACGGAAGGTAAAATAAAATCAATAAGAGCGTATTTAGGTAGAGGGGATGACTAATTGCCATTGTCGGGCAATGGTTATAACTTACCCGCTGATTAATGTTACCTCAGTTCAAATATGCGATAAATATTTATTTCAACACCCACCCATTAAATGCGTTTGCCCCATGGGCATAATTACTTTTGGAGATGTTGCCATTCAACTATGACAGGGTCATTAAGTTTGTAATTGCCTGTGATAGCATACCTTTTCCAAACCGATCTGATAGCCAGGATTTTCATAGCCTTAACATGCAACATGGATCAAAATCCTCTACTCACCTACAACTTTTGGGGTTTTTACAACAATAGTTCCGAAAAACGCTACGAAGGGGGTAACTTTTCTTTAACAATGTAAACTATTGAGCATGTACAAGGAAATTTATTTGGTTGACGATGAGGAGCTCATCAATACCATAAATGCATTACAGTTTAGAAAATTGGGGCTTGAAGACAAAATCAAAAGCTTCACAAATCCAGAATTGGCTCTCGATAATCTTCGATTTCGGGAAGATCCTTCGGAAAAGGTAATCGTTTTTTTGGACATCAATATGCCCGAGATGAGCGGATTCGAGTTTTTGGAGTTCATGAGCCTTGAAAAGCTTCCATCGAACATCGAAGTCGTTATCGTTACTTCGTCCATTGCGGAAGAAGACCAAAAAATGGCTAAGAAATTTAAGAAATACGTGAGTGGCTATGTCAACAAGCCATTGAAAACGGAAGACATCCAAAAATTCTTGCTCCAGCCAGAAAACAGGGTTGTGGGCTTTTAGGATTTAATGATTTGCAGCAATCCCATTATTCATTTGAATGAAAATAGCCAATAAGAAATTATACGGGGGAGCAGGGTTTATTCCGGTTTAAAACGTAGAATAAAGTTTGTTCCCTCATTCAATTGACTTTCACAGCGCATTTCGCCTCCGTGCATTTCCACAAAATCTTTAGCGATCAATAACCCAAAACCAGTGCCTTTTTCTCCAGAGGTACCTTTTGTTGATTTTGGTTTATCACCCCGAGCAATCCGATTAAACCAGTTGGGGTCCATACCAACTCCAAAATCCTTTACGCCCAATTCAATATGTCCGTCGTCTTGCTGTTGAGACCAGAATACTATTTTTTGTCCCTTATTGCTGAATTTGAGTGCATTGGAGGTCAAATTCCGTAAAATAACCTTTAAAATGTTTTCATCGGCTACGATTTCAGGATGGGAAACATCCAGGGTAATGGCGATCTCCTTTTCTTGTGCCATTCGTTCAAACTCATTTTTAAGGGTGGTAAAAACAGCTTCTAGATCACATCTCTTTTTGTTGAGTTTCATCCCTTCGAGTTGACTGTAGGACCATTGAAGCAGTCCGTTCACCATTTCGATCTTATCTGAAACTTCCATTTTCAATTTTTCCATGATCGGTTTCACTTCAGGATCGACCATATGCTCGTCGACCATGGACATGATCACACTGAGATTGTTGAGAGGGGCCCTTACATCGTGGGACATTAGGGAGAACAATTTATTCTTCAGTTGATTCACCCTTTCCAGCTCTTCGTTTTGCGTTTCAAGTGCCTTGTTGGCAATCTGGAGCTTTTTGGTCTGCTTGTCCACTTCGGATTTTAGCCTTTGATTGGCTTCCAACTGAATTTTCATGTTCTCCTCCTCAATGGATTTGAACTTAAAAGCCAGCAAAAGCGAAAAAAGAATCAGTTGCAGGGTCACCAACGCGGATGAGGTCAGCACTAAGGGAGTTGCATTGAAATTGTAATGCTGTTTCAAAAACCAAGTGCTGATATACAATAGGGCTGCAACCAATATTGGGGCGTAGGCATACAGATAATACCTATTGAACTTTTGTACATTGAACAGCCAAAATCCGGAAAAGATGTTCAGAAAAATGGAAGCCATCGCGGTGATGGCTGCAAGTTGTACAATGGAATCGTTCAACCAGACTATTCTAGTGAGCAAGTTATTGAAAATGTGCAAAACCGGGAGGCAGACCACTAGGATTACAAAAGAACAATAGACTTTCGATAATTTGGGAAAATTGTGCTTTGTAATGTTCAAATAGTTCTTGGTGAACATCAACAATCCAAACGTGGTCAGCATTGCTGTGGTCAGTGATGCTTTTTCAGCAATCATTGCGGTGTGGTCGCTAAAAGAATTGTTGGCGAAAAACGATAGGCTCCAATGCAAGGCGAGCCCCAAGATCAGAATAAAATAGTGCAGCAATATCCTGTGCCTCAAAACCAAATAAGAGAGCAGGTGGTAAACTGCAAAAACCCCAAAAATGGCGGAAAATATGAGGGTTGTTAAATGCTTGAATTCCAGAATTTCCATAATTAGTTGAACGATTGGAGAAGGTATTTATTATCATTTTTAAATTGGGCTATATCCAAACGTCATTGCCCAAATTTAAAATTTTGTAACACTGTTTCAACATGGGCTACTTTGAAATATACATTATCCTGCTGCCATTAATGTACCTTTTTCACAAAACATAAGAATAGGCAGGTCTTTTCATCCGCTTACCTAAAGTTGGGCCATGGTATGATGTAAATATTTGGGATAATCTTTGAGCAAATAAAGTGCATTGGAAATGGGTCTAAAACTTTAAAAATGAACAAGATGGTTCCCGAAGGATTTCCCTTCACATTTGACAACTAATAATTTTTTTTATTATTTTTTTTGGTGGAAACACTTTTATTCTAATTTTAAATCCATCTGAAACAAATCTTAGCACCATGGACAACCTCAAACGTGTAATAGTGGATTACAAAAAGTTGACCCCCGAGGTACTTAAACTTTTGGTGGAGAAATACCCCGATGGTTACGGGGACAATGACGTAATCAATTTTAGGAACCTCAAAGGCGAATTGATAGAGGCTGTTGAGGTGTCTACCGACGATACCAAATATCTCGTAAAGATCAGCTCCAAATTGGAACATAGTATGGCCAATTTTGATGAAGACGAAGACGATGATGATAGCATCGATACCGAAGATATCGGCAAAATCCCCGGCAATGACGATGATGACTTTTCCGATTCAGATTCCGATGACGATGATGACGACGAAACGGGTGAAATCGAGGATGCGGAGGACATCGATGAGGATGATGATGATGATTACTAGTAGTCGGCTACTTCCCTAAATTTTTAAGCATATCTGCGGTGGTCTGGTCCAGGTCGAATTTGGGTTCCCAGCCCCATTGCTCCCTAGCCTCTCGATCATCGATGCTGCTGGGCCAAGAATCTGCGATTTCTTGTCTAAAATCCGGGGCATAGCTGATTTGGAATCCAGGAATATGCTTTTGAATACTTTCGGCAATTGCTTCTGGGGTAAAGCTCATGCTGCCCAAATTATAGGACGATCGCACTTTGATGTGCTCTGCCGGACTTTCCATTAAACCAATGGTAGCTCGAATGGCGTCATCCATATACATCATGGGCAGTTTGGTGTTTTCGGCCAAAAAACATTCATATGCCCCATTTTCAAGGGCTTTGTGGTAGATTTCCACGGCATAATCCGTGGTGCCGCCGCCAGGCATTGTTTTCCAACTGATCAATCCAGGGTACCGTACACTTCGCACATCAACCCCATATTTTTTAAAATAATACTCGCACCAACGCTCACCCGATTGTTTGCTGATCCCATATACCGTGCTGGGTTCCATGATGGTGTTCTGTGGGGTGTTCTCCTTTGGGGTGTTCGGACCAAAAACGGCGATACTGGATGGCCAAAATACTTTGGAGATCTTTCGATCTTTGGCCAAGTTGAGTACGTTGAACAAGGAGTTCATATTCAGGTTCCAAGCCCGCATCGGAAATTTTTCCGCCGTTGCGCTTAGCATGGCGGCCATGAGGTAGACCTCATCAATTTCATAGTGCATGACCACATCTTCAATAGCAGCATAATTGGTGGCATCCAATAGTTCAAAGGGACCGGACTTCATCAAAGCTTCGCTGCCCTCTCTAATGTCACTGGCGATAACTTTGTCCGAGCCATATTTGTTTCTAAGTTCTATGGTTAGTTCCGTGCCAATTTGGCCACAAGCGCCAATAATGAGAATAGGTTTGTGCATTAAAAATGAAGTTAATTCGGTTTGACGACAAAGATACCCTTTATTAAAATTTGTACATTCGCCTATGCGAAAATTGTTGGGAATACTTCTAGTAATTGTTGTTCTTTCGGGGTGCAAGAAATCACCGGAATCCACCACACAGGAGGTGGACATGACCGAATTGGAGTTTCAGTACCAGAAAATGCCGGATAAGGCACCCATTAACCCCGAGGCTACCACTATTGTGGACGGATGGGAAGAATTCAAGGCCTTCAATGCCAGCATGGATGTCCTGTACCGGGCCACCAACAATGAAGACCTTGCCCTGGCCATCGATGACCTGATCGAAAAAGAGAAAAATTTGAATGAAGGGAATTATCCTGAATTGTACGACAATTTTCAAATCAAGAGCCGACAACAGGTCATTCGAACCTACCTGTACAAGGTTAAGGCCGCAATATCGGAAAATCAGCCCACTACGGAACCCACCGTTCAAATGTTGGAAGCCTATAATGCCCTACGCAAACAATTCAATGTGATAGTCAACAGTCAATTGGACAAAAAACTGATACTGGATGAACAATAAACTATTTCTACCGCTACTGCTCTTCGTGATGGGCAATATGACCGCCCAAACCACCGAAAAACAAAAGATCAACGAAGTTTTGGACAGTTGGCACAAAGCTGCTGCCAATGCTGATTTCGACACCTATTTTGGCAAGATGACCAAAGACGCCGTTTTCATTGGAACCGATGCCATGGAAAATTGGCAGAACGAAGAATTCCGATCCTTTTCCAAACCTTATTTCGATAGGGGAAAAGCATGGAGCTTTACAGCGGTGCAGCGCAACATTTATATGAACGAGGCCAAGACTTTTGCCTGGTTCGATGAATTGCTCGATACCCAAATGAAAATCTGCAGGGGCTCTGGGGTATTGAAAAAAGAAAATGGGCAATGGAAAATTGCCCATTATGTACTTTCAATCGCGGTGCCCAACGAAAATGTGGACGAATTGGTCCAGATCAAGGAGAAAAAGGATGATGCTTTGCTCCTTGAACTAAAGGCCAAGCAACAAAATTAGTTACCGCCGGTATTCTCTTTTTTTCTGGATTCGAGGGCCTGTTTGCTCAAACTGGCCAGGTTGAAGTTGGGGGCTATCTTCAAAGCTTCATCAATGGAAGCAATGGCCCCATCAATATTCGATTTGTCCTTGTTGAAGTCCGCCAGGCCTTTTAAATGGTAAAAAGCGGCTTTTAAGGGAACTTCGTATGGCTGTTGTCTTTCATAAAAGGCATATTGCATGTCGTCGGTGGCATTGGCGATACCGTATTCGATGTTGGCCACGGCACCATCCACATCCCCGGTCTGTATTTTAAGGTCTGCCAATTCGTAGGCCACATAGGGTGAAGTTTCTCTTTTATACAATTCTTCGAATTGTTCCAGCGCTCTTTTGGGTTGGTTCAAGGCCTTTAGGGATACGGCCTTTATCTGTACGGCAAGGTCTGAATCGTTGGCATTTTTTTCGATTCCAATGGTGTTCAATGCCTGAATATGCTGCCCATTGTTCATGTATACAAAAGCAAGGGTGTCCCTACGCTCCGTAGAAGGGGCCAATACGTTCAAATGGGTCAAAGCACCAATAACGCCATTGATGTCGCCTTGCAAGCGCATTTCATTGTAATACGCCTCAAAATGCTTTAAAAGTTCACTCTTGGTTTGGGAAATTCCGCTTACTCCCATCATAACGAATAGCAGTAGCACAACTGTCTTTTTCATTGATCTTCAATTTAGTGGGCCAAAACTAACAAAATATTCGGTATCATCCTGTTAAGAATCCTATAAGTATAGATTAGGGATTTTAAGATGCGACTGGGGTGCGAAAGGTGTGCTTTTTTTCCATAAAATTTTTGCTGACCACAACTTTTCCCCGTCTTCCAGAACCTTCATCCACATATTCGGGCTGGGGCAGACCTCTTTTTTGTGCTTCCCTTGTGTAGTAATCCTTTTTTTGGGGATGATCGGGATACACCCCATTGAAGATTTCTCCCCAATAGCCTTCCGAGATAATGGTGGTGATGAGGTGGATGCAGTCCTCCAATTGGATCAGGTTTATGGCGTCATTACCACCTGAAAGGTTCTGTTTTTTCGAAAGTAGGGTAACTGGATGCCGATCGGGACCAATAAGTCCACCAAACCGAATGATGGTGGCCTCTAGATCGGTATCATTTTGGAACAGGGCTTCGCTTTCCAAAAGTTGTGTTCCGGATTCGGTCTTTGGTTCGGGAACCGTTTCTTCAGTGATCTCTCCTTCCAAATCACCATACACCGAGGTGCTGCTCACAAAAATGAGGTGTTTCAGGTCCGTCTTTTTAAGCGCAGTGTGCAAGTGTTGCATTTTACGCACATAATTTTCTGCATTTCCGCCCCTTAATTTTGGAGGCACATTGATCACCAAAATATCCAATTCGAAAAAAAAAACCTCCATATCACCATCAATCCCGTTTTCGGACAATGCCACTTGAAAGGGAATTATTCCTTTTTGCTTTAGCTCGGGTATTTTTTCCGAAGTAGTGGTGGTGCCGAATACCACAAACCCATCGGCAACCAATTGCGTAGCTAAGGGCAAACCCAGCCAACCACACCCGAGAACACCTATTTTTTTACTCAAATCGGATGGTTTTAATGGTCAAAATGGCGTCGTTGAGCACAAAGGGCATGGGTATGCTGGTATCGGGTCTTTTGGGTACGCTGAACTCTTGGTTGGTAAGCAGATCGTTGGATGCCTCGTAGAGCGAAAGTTCCAAAACCGAGTCTTTGGGAAAGGAAAGTTCCAGTTCGGTAAAATGGTTGTTGGAAATGTAATGGGTAATCAATCTGGCGCTCCTGTGTTCCAAGTAATAGGGCGATAAGGGAATTCGATTAACGGTGGCCGCATTTAACGGTATGGGGTTGGTATATACATCCAAGCGGTTTACATTTCTTTTGGGGGTGATGCACAGTTCGATCAAACGGTTTTCGCCTATGATCGTATCCTTTACCGTATCGATCCAAGGTAGGGCAATATCCTTTTTAGGGGCATCGGCAATAAAGTTCAGTTTCGTTCGGTATTTGCTGAACAATGATTGTCCATCCGGACTGCGTTTGTTGTCCTTTAAAAATTGATCGTTCCAACCTATTGTTTTTTTATCGTAGGTGGCCCACACGGTAGAGTCAGTATCTGCATTGTAGATATAGAGCAAGCTACTTGGTTTGGGTCGATTTTCATTAAAATCGGATTGGATATGGGATGAAATGCCAAAACCAAAAAACAAAAGGAGGAACAGGTAGGCCAAACGCCCCTTGCTTTTCAATTGGCCAAAAAAGGGCAATACCAAAAAGAAGAGCAATGTGGTCATCAAGGTGGCGCCCATCATCATTTTTAGGCCCAAGCCGACAGGAAACATTTTGATGAATGGAGCAAATACGAGCACAGCAGGCAATGCAAGGAAAACCATGAGAAATGGGTTCGGTTCGTCTTGATGAATGGTCACCAAAAACGCGGCAAGCATCCCAAATACAGGAATAATGAAAAATGCGGCCCCTTTCAAATACAGTCCTACCAATGCACAAATGACCAACCAAACAAACAAGGGGGCCACTAAAAGATTGGCCGTGCTTATTTTTTTGAATTTGTGGTATACGTAAAAACAAACGGCAAGGGCAAGCGAAACATACACGGCAATATAGGT
This sequence comes from Flagellimonas beolgyonensis, assembly GCF_003992615.1. GTDB lineage: Bacteria > Bacteroidota > Bacteroidia > Flavobacteriales > Flavobacteriaceae > Flagellimonas > Flagellimonas beolgyonensis. The sequence continues at coordinate 332,618 of NZ_RZMY01000016.1, read as the reverse complement.
ATGGCCATTATAAGTGAAACCGTGGAGCATATCCTTAAAACCAGGATACCACCAAGTAATAATAGTCCAACAGAAATAACCCAGTGCGCCGTTGATGGCCAAGGTGATCAATGTTGGTAAAAATCCTTTTAGGATATCCTTGGCATGGAGTTGCTGTTTTTTAAATCCTACAACCAGCAATACAATAAATGCGATCACGGCCAAAAAGAACATGGGCCAGATCCATTCGAAAGGATAGAAGACCAGTTTAAAAAGCGGGAGGTTAAAGTACACCTCATCATTCAAGCTTTTGAGGTTGTTCAGGTCCGCATCACTGAAATAGGCCAAAAGTGGCACCAAATAACTGCCCTGATGGGCCAAAGTCTTCCGGTCCAATCGATCGTAGGTGTCCAAGGCGGTGTGGTAATCGAAATGATCGTCGATAAAGGCAAAATTGAAACCCTCTATATCCTCATCTTCTCGAAATACGGTAAGGTCTGTGTCGTTGGGCAACATTTTGTAGATGCTGTAAGCCAACGAATTGGCCACGGGATATTTCGGATTGGCCTTGGCAAACTCTTGGATCAATTTGCCATTACCCCGATTGGTCTCAATCAGCATATAGCTTGGTCCTCCCGAGCCGCGAGCCTCAAAATTGAGCGCTAGGCCCACATCTTTGGCCCAAGGATGCTGGTTCACAAAAAGATCGGCCCCGTTCAATCCTAGTTCCTCGGCATCGGAAATCAGGATGATGATATCGTTCTTGGGTTGTTTGTTCTGGGCCAAAAATGCCCTGACACTCTCCAGTATTGTTGCTACTCCGCTTCCAGCATCACTGGCGCCGTACGAAGAATGGGGACCGCTGTCATAATGGGACAGCAACAACAAGGCCTTACCATCGCCTGAACCTTCAATTCGTGCCAAAATATTGGACGCCTTGCTCAGGTTGCCCCAGTCACCGGCCGTATACCCTTCTTGAATCTGGGTCTTTAATCCCATTTTGTTCAGTTCGGCTAAAATGTAGCTTCGAACACGTTCATGCCCGGGAAAGCCTACGGCATGCGGTTCAATGGACATGTTTTTGACATGTTCCAATGCTCTATCAGTTGAAAATTCTTGGGCAGGATTCTGAAGGTCGGCATGGTAGGAGGGCATTAGGGATGTAAAGCTCCAATACACGGCGATAAAAAGAAGGATAAGGGCAAGGGTTCGGGAAAACTTCATGTTTAAGTCAGTTGCTTCATAAATGTATAAAATTCTGAAAGGTTCTCATATTTAGATCTAATATATTAGGTTATTCACTAAAAAAAGTTATATTTAGTTAACAACTTTAAAATCTAACCATATGGCAATCAAAAGTTTTCAAGGCGTTCGGTCCAAAGAGGAGTCGAAGAAGAAATACAATGCCCCCATTTTGGTGGAAGACTATATGACCAAAAAATTGATCACCTTTTCACCCGATCAGTCCATTTTGGAAGTTATGGAAACTTTTGCAAAGCACCATATTTCCGGTGGACCTGTTTTGGACAATAATGGTTTTTTGGTCGGTATTGTTTCGGAAGCGGACTGTATGAAGCAAATTTCCGAAAGTCGGTATTTTAACCAGCCCATTCTGGACAAGAGTGTGGAACGATTTATGACCAAAAATGTGGAGACCATACCACACGACATGTCTATTTTTGATGCGGCCGGTGTGTTTGACAGGCACAACCGTAGGCGATTACCCGTCATGAAAAACGACATCCTGGTCGGGCAAATCAGTAGAAAGGATATTGTGGTGGCTGCCCTGAAATTGAGTGGGCAGAATTATAAGTAAACCTATTATTCCCTTTTTACAATCATAAAGTAATCGTTGTCCAGCGGCAAATAACCCAAGTCGTAAACAAAATAGTACGTGGACCCCTTTTTGGTGGTGTACAGGTTGGTGATGTATTCAAAATCGAAGCCTTTGTCCAACAAACGCATTTTGGTGGTCTTCGTCTTGCCGTCTTTTAATGGGTAACTGTCCAAAATCCGGTAGTTTTTGCGGAGTTTGTTGTTAATGTTCCGCATTAGGTTTTTACTGTCGCGGTTTAAGCGGTTGTTATAGGCGTTTCGGCAATGGTCGGAGCAGAACTTTTGATCGATCCTGCCAACAAGTTTGGTGCCGCATTCCAAGCAGTTTCTTTCAGCCATGGCATAAGATTAGGTGACCGCAATATCATACTTTTTCAATAAACCGATCAAACCTTCCTTGCTGAACTTGGCTTTTCGAACCTTGTTTTTGGATGGGTCGATGTTAAAATTAAAAGCCGTAACAAAATCGACTTGCTCTAGATCTGTTTGGTCAAAAATGGCATTTTCTAGGTCTGTTTCCGGAAAAGACGACCCTCTCAAATGGGTTTCCGAAAAATCGACTTGGTGCATTTTGCAATTCGTAAAGACGGTCTGTGGCAATTCCATCCCATAAAAAGAAGCAAGGGAAAGGTTGCATCCTTCAAAATGGATGGACAGTAACAGGGGATCACATGTTTCGAACCGAAGCCCCACCATTTTACAGTTCACGAACGAAACCGTATTGAAAATGCTGTGGGAAATGTTGGCGTTGGTGAAATCGCACCCTTCAAAGGTGCACTCCACAAAGTTTTGATTGTCCAAATACCCCTCGGAGAACAGGCAGTCCACAAAACGGCAATTTTCATAATCGCCCTTGGGCAATTTTGCTTGCCGATAATCTTTTTTGATGAACTCCTGTTCTGTCCAAAAGGTCAATGCCATTAGTTTTCCGGTAAAATGATGGCCGGGATATCCAGCGATTTGTACAACTGATTATAAGCTTGCATGCCATCGTCTACAATGGCGTTCTTTTCATCCTCGTAGGTTTTCCATTGGGCTAAAAGGTCGCGCAAACGCTCCTTGGCACCTTCAGTAACCTTGGGTTCGGCCACATCCACAAAACCTTTAAGGTGCATGAACTCCGCATTGAGTTGGTTGCGGAAGTTGATCACATCCTGAAAGGTCTTCTGGTTGGGTTGGATCAACTTTTCTTCCCAAGCCGTAATGCGTTCCAAGAGTTTATCGCCATTTTCCAACAACGGCTTTGCAGTTTCATTGTCCTTCAATAGCTTTTTATAACCTGTCAATTGGGTTTTGGCGGTACGCATTTGGTTCACGGCATCGTGCATTTGGGTCAGGGTCTCATCAATTTTATTGAGTACCGATTGCTGTTCGGCATAATCCATAGGGGTGCCTTCCACCTTGGGATCGGGCAGTACAATGGCCTGGGTCTCCACCGTTTGTCCTTCTGTGCTCAAACGAAGGGTATATGTGCCTGGAGCAACCCGAGCCCCTTTATAATCCCCATAAACAAAAACCTTATCCACAGCGGGTACTTGGTCCTTGGTGAAATCCCAGGTAAAGCGGTTGTATCCTTTCAACGAGGGGAGTACATCGGGTTTTGGAGGTCCCCCGGGCCACGATTTGAAATCTTTTTTAGGTTGATTGGTGATGGTTCGAATCACTTTTCCGCCCGACAACACTTCCAATTTCAGTTCTGTAGTGTCCAGTTTTTTAGGAAGAAAATAATCAAAGGTCACGCCCGATTTCGGGTTTTGCCCCAATCCTTGAACCGGTTTATCGGTACTTCCGTTAAAAATTCGGTAGGATGGTTTCGGGGTCACAATGCTGAGTTGGGAAACTGGTGCAACACTGTTTTGGATGGCCCCCAAGTCGTCCAATATCCAGAACGAACGTCCAGCAGTGGCCGCAATCAAATCATTGTCTTGGATGGCCAGATCGTTGATGGGTACCACTGGTAGATTCAATTGTAAGGGTTGCCAGTGCATTCCATCGTCCAACGATACGAACAGACCGGTTTCCGTTCCGGCGTAAAGTAGCCCTTTTTGTTTTTTGTCTTCACGAACTACTCTAGCGAATGTATGTTCTCCGTTGATGCCATTGGTAATTTTGGTCCAGGTTTGTCCATAATCCGAGGTTTTAAAAATATAGGAATCCAAATCCATGAACTTGTACCGCATCACGGTGATGTAAGCCGTGGCAGCATCATGTGGGGAAACCTCGATGCTGTTGATGATACCTTCCTTTAAATCGGGAGGGGTAATGTTGACCCAACTTTCACCGCCATTTTTGGTGATGTGCACCAAGCCATCATCGGAACCGGCATACAACACTCCCTTTTCATGGGGCGATTCCACCAGGTACATGATGGTGTTATAGTTTTCACCGCCCGCAGCTTCGTTGGTGTACGGTCCACCGCCCGGCCCTTGTTGGTTGGGGTTGTTTCGTGTGAGGTCGGGACTTACCACTTCCCAACTGTTGCCGCCGTCCTGGGTTTTGAATACCACGTTGCCCGCATGGTAAATGGTATTTCGGTCATGGGGCGAACTGATGATCGGCGCATTCCAGTTGTACCGAAACTTGAAATCTTTGGGCACTTTGCTCAAGCCCAGTTCTGGATATTCCTTAATGGGTTTGGACTCTTGGGAAGCCCTGACCCATTTTTCGATGATGCCTTGGTAACAGCCACCATACACAACTTCGGGATTGTCGGGGTCAAAGGCCAAATAGGCACTTTCGCAGCCCGAAACAGCATACCAGTCTTTCCAATCGATACCTCCGTCATGTGTGCGGCTGGCAATGGCCACAGAAGAATTGTCCTGTTGGCCGCCATACACATTGTAGGGAACCAGGTTGTCCGTAATTACCCGATAGAATTGGGAGGTGGCTTGGTTTTGTTGTGAGCTCCAACTTTTACCGCCATTGTTGGATATGTTGGCGCCCCCATCGTTGGAATTGATCATGATCTGGTTGTTCTTTGGATGAATCCACAGATCATGGTTGTCCCCATGGGGCGTTGGCACAGGGGTAAAGGTTTTACCTCCATCAATGGATTTGGTAACCGGGGCGTTGAGTACGTACACAATGTTTTCATCCTGTGTATCTGCAAAGATCTCCATGTAATACCAAGACCGGGCAATATTGATTCGGTCTTTGCTGGTCTGCGACCACGTTTTTCCGGCATCCATACTTTTGTATACGCCTCCTTTTTCGCCTTCAGCCTCAATTACGGCATACACTATGTCCGAATTGGCACGGGACACCGAAATTCCGGATTTCCCGAACTCTTTGGGAAGCCCTTTTTCCATTTTGGTCCAAGAAGTACCACCATCCGTGGATTTGTACAAACCCGAGGATGCACCACCGGATTCCATGGTCCAGGGATATCTACGGTGTTGCCACATGGACGCATACAGGATCAACGGATTGTTCATATCCATGGAAAGGGAAGAGGCCCCTGTATTGTTATCTACGAACAATACATTGTCCCAGGTTTCGCCACCATCCAACGACCGATACACACCGCGTTCTGCCGAAGGGCCATATTGGGCACCTTGTGCGGCTACAAAAAGGATATCCGGATTGGTGGGGTTGATGATCACATCCGAAATATGTCGGGATTTGTCCAGTCCGATATGCTTCCAGGTCTTACCGGCATCGGTGGATTTGTAAACGCCATCACCCATCGAGGTCATAACGCCCCGGGCTGGGTGTTCGCCCATTCCTACCAGTACCAGATTGGGATTGCTTTCCGAAACGGCAATATCGCCAACAGTCCCGGTTTTGAGAAATCCGTCGGAAATGTTGGTCCAATTGATGCCATCATCGGTGGTTTTCCAAATACCACCGCCTGTGGTGCCCATGTAATAGGTATGGGGCTGGCCAACAACGCCGGTTGAGGCCACACTGCGGCCACCTCGGTAGGGGCCAATGCTCCGCCATTTTAAGCCTGGGAAGAGGGAATCGTTGACAATGACCGATGGTGCATCGGATTTTTTGTTTCGTCTTTGTGCATCTACAGGAGAAAAAGCCAGTATCAGTGCACACAGGAGGAGTAGTCTTGGTTTCACAGAATGGTTGAATTAGTTAGTCTGTTAAAGATACTAATTCAAACCAAAAATTGTATGGTAAACTTGATTACTGCGATCGCTTGTAGGCGAAGAGCACCTCTTCCGTTTCTCCATCCTGTTCTATGAGCACGGTGACATTCATCTGGTCTTGATTGATCAGCTCCATGGTCAATCCTTCAAAGTAGACTTTGTTCCGTTCCAGCTTTACCAATTTGAAATCGATGGTTTCATCTTTTTCCTCCCAGCCGCGAAGGTTCGCATCAAAATGTTTCAATTGGAGAATCAGGGAATCATCAATTTCTTGGATATGGCCGGCTTCATAAAAGGATACTTGCCCATCTGAGACCAAACGGAACACAAACATCATGGATCTACCAAGAGGTTCACTCCAAATTTCTTCGGCCGTGCCCCCAAATGCCTCACCGGTCCAATGTCCGGCAATCCAAGAAACTTGGCTCAAAGATGCCTTTGGTGAGCTTTGGCCTTCTTTTAATTGTAAAGTCTCCTGCGCGGAAACAAGCCCGACGGAACATAAAAAAAGGAACAACAAATTTTTCATGGTATTGTTTTTTTGATGGTGACTTAAAAATACGATTAATTGGAGAGCGCGAATTTTACGTTCACCATGGTTTCCACCTTTATTTTCTCAAAATCGATGTCCAAAGGTTGCGCCTGGCCCATATCTGCTGAAACAGCCTTAAGCTCCATGCGTGGCGCCTGATCGTATCTGGGATAATAGGGTTGGGAATTGTCCACAATGTGAAGGGCCATGCCCACTTTTTGGCCCAAGGGCTTGGTCAATGCTTCGGCTTTCAGTTTGGCTTTTTTGATGGCCCTAGATTTGAGCTCCAGCTCCAATGCATCCATTTTGGAGTATTCCGTTTTTTCCACAAAGGCATTGGCAATGTCCAGTTGCTCCAATGCGACCATAACGTCTCCCACTTGTTTGCCGGAATAGACCAAGAGGGAATATCGTTTGCTTTTCAATACTTCCTTGTCGCGTAAAAAGTATTTCTTGAAATTGCTGCTAAAATCTTTGATCACCAATTGTTTGTCCAAGTCGATGCCCAAAGCCTTTAAACGCAAGGCCATTTTATTTTCCTGTTCCTCCACCGAAACCCTTCCTTTGCTGTCTTTTTCTTGAATGGTGATGTTGAGATAGATCTTATCAGGGGTCACCAAGGTGTCCACTTGGGAGGAAGTTTCCAAATAAGGTGTATCTAGAAAACTTTTGGATTGGGCAAAAAAGGAAGTGGCACACAAAAGGGCCATTAAAGAAAGGATGCTATTTTTCATGGTTCAATTTTTATTAAAGGTAATTACTTCCCCTCAAGGTGCAAAACCTGTGCCGTTTTGAAACGTATCCTTGTTTCTCCGAGAATCTTCAGTAAATTGTAAGGATGAAATTCGTGCTCGCACCCGATAAATACAAAGGTTCCTTGACCGGACAAGAGTTTTGCTCCGCCGTGGAAAGTGGTATCCGAAAGGTATTTCCAAATTGCGAAATTGTAAAACGACCCTTGGCAGATGGGGGCGATGGCACCATTGATGTGGTTGCCCACTATTTGAATGCTTCCCAAGAAGTAGTTCCCGTGAAGGATCCCTTGTTTCGTGACATTGAGGCCCATTATCTGTTGTCGGATGATAAGAAGACTGCCTTTATCGAAATGTCGGAAGCTTCGGGGTATAAATTGCTCAAGAAATCGGAAATGGACTGTATGCAGACCACTACGTTGGGCACGGGACAACTCATTTCGGATGCCTTGGAAAAAGGAGCCGAGCAAATTGTTCTGGGTATCGGCGGAAGTGCCACCAACGATGGGGGAATGGGCATGGCTGTTGCCTTGGGATATACTTTTTTGGATGCCCATGGAAATGAGTTGGAACCCATTGGAAAAAATTTGGAGCATGTTGCCACTATTGATGCAGAACACGTCCACCCCAAACTTAAATCCGCCGATGTAAAGGTCGCTTGCGATGTCACCAATCCATTTTATGGCGAGCAGGGAGCTGCCAAAGTTTATGGACCTCAAAAAGGAGCTTCCGCACAAGAAGTGGAAGCATTGGATCGGGGACTACAACAGTTTGCCAAGGTGCTCAAAGCAACTTTTGGTGTGGATGTGCAACAAATTCCCGGTGCAGGTGCTGCGGGCGGTGTTGGTGGTGGTGCTGTGGTCTTTTTGGAGGCGGAGCTTACCTCAGGAGTCGATTTGGTGATGGAACTGGCCCAATTTGATCCGGTCCTGGAGCATGCAGATTGGGTAATCACTGGCGAAGGGCAACTGGATGGGCAGACTTTTTCCGGTAAAACCATTAACGGCGTGGTGAAAGCAGCACAGCGCCATCATGTTCCCATTGCCGCCTTCTGTGGATCTATTGATGTGACCATAGCCCAAATACAGCAGATGGGATTGGACTACGCGGTTTCCATCCTCAACCAAATTGGCAATCTGGACGAAGCCAAGGCGAAAAGTTTCCACAATCTTGAGTTGGCGAGCTATAATTTTGCCCACCTCTTGAAGCAAAGCAAAGGGTAATTGGGGGTCGACCTATTTTAATGGGCCTCTTTTCATTTTAAATTCCAAGGAAGTTTTTACCGTTTTCCATTCGCTGTCCAAAATGGAGAATACCACGGTGTCCCTTAAATTGCCTTCCGCATCGACGCGATGGTTTCGTAAGATGCCATCTTGTTTGGCGCCCAATCGTAGAATGGCGTTTCGCGATGGATGGTTGTGAAAATGCGTTCTGAACTCGACGGCAATGCAACCGAGGGTCTCAAAGGCATGGCGCAATAACAAATATTTGGCTTCGGTATTGATGCCGGTCCGTTGTGCCTTTTGGGCATACCATGTGGCCCCGATTTCTACTCTTTTGTTTTTGGCATCCACGTTTAGGAATCGGGTGGAGCCTACAACCTTACTGGTCTTTTTTTCGATGATAGTAAAGGGCAATGAAAGGCCTTTGTTTTGCTCCTCCAAAGCCGTGTTCAAGTAGGCATCCATAGTGGTGGGTGTTGGCACGGTGGTGTACCAAAGTTCCCAAAGCTTTCCATCGGATGCCGCGAATACCAAGTCCACTTTGTGGGATTTTTGAAGCGGGACAAGTTTTACAAGGTTCCCTTCCAATTCGATAGGGTGCAGCCAGGTTGACATATCATCGATTTTGCCCCAAAGATAGGTGGATTTGGAGGGATTATCACAAACAAAAAGGCCGGGAAAAATCCCGACCCCTCTTGTCAATCAAAAAACGAAACCTGAAAACTATCCTATTTCCTTAAATTCTTCAACCGAGAAGAAATCTTGGTCTTCATTGTTGATGAAATAGATGCCTTTTTGTACAAAATATTCCATGGTTTTGTCGTCCACTTTTACGGCGAATCCCTTTTTGGTAGGGACTACGGTAAAGCTATCGGTTACGGAACGTTTGTACTTCAACACCATATAATGATCGTACTCTTTATCATTGTTGGTGTCCACAGCAATGAGTTTGGTCACTTGGGCTGGTTGGGTGTTTCGGTCCTGATTGACCATTTGTTTGTCCTTGTTCTCCAAGGCTACCGGATAGTTTCTGTGCTCCATGACCTTTACATTATATGGGACTTCGGTTCCATCTTTTTCAATGGCAAAGGTTTTATGGATGGTCGCGTTCATTTTTCCTTCGGTGCTATTTTGGGCATTTCCGAAGAATCCGGTCAATAAAATAAGTGATACTAGGGTTGTCAGTGTTTTCATGGGTTTCTGTTTTTTATAGTTACTAAATGATTTTTGTTTTGCTATGATGGATTATTTCAAATAGGAAGTGAACATCCAGTTTCGTTTCTCCAAGTAGGATAGGAAATCGGTCAGGATTTGTTCGGTGACCACATCTCCGGTTTCCAAAGAGGCATTGATACCATCCAACATATTATTATGGAGAATTTCGAAGTCTTTCAAGACCTCACGCACCATTTCCAATGCTGATAACTCTTTGGAGGGTTCCTCAATTTGTGACAGCTCCATGGTTTTGGTCATGGTGAAATGGGGTTTAATTCCAAAAGCTCGGATGCGTTCCGCTACAATGTCGATGTTCTTTTTGGCCACATTGTATTCGTCTTCAAACACTTCGTGCAGTTCGAAGAAGTCCGGTCCTTCAACGTTCCAGTGAAAATTGCGGAGTTTGTTGTAGAATACTTGGTAATTGGCCAAAAGTGTGTTCAGTGTGACAACAATTTCAGCGGTTTCCAAATAGGTGAATCCTAATTTTTTAAAGGATTTATTTTTTGTTTTTACGGTTTCCATGTTTTGTATTTTTTTGATTAAACTTCAGTTTTGAGCATGAGCGGGTAGGGGATAAATCCTACTTTAAATTGTCATTGCAGTTGTTGGAGAAGGGAAAGATGCTCGACGTTTCCCAATAAGAATAGTGGTCAGGGGAATGACCTAGAATACGTGGTCAAGAATTTGTTTTCTTGTGTAACTCATACTATTAATATACACATATTTATCAGAAAACCAAGTATTTAACAGGTTTTAACAGGTAATGTGGAAGGGTCTTTTGCCAAATTAAGGGTGTTCTGGACTCAGCTCTATAAAGCCTTCTTTTAGGGCAATATAAATGTCGGGAAGAATATCGGTCACATACGCTTTGTCACTGTTGAAGACCATTTGGGGTTCTCCATGGATCATATCCTGTTCTTGAATGTAAATGGTATCCAATTTGTCATACATTCGTTTTCCAAGACTGAACCGTTTCACCACGGTATACTTGTCAATGCTTCGAATCGCCATGTTGGTTGTTGGTTTGGTATTTGGTTAGACACATCTTGTTTTGATGGGTCACATTCTGTAATCAAAATTGAAGATAAACATTTACATCCGTTTACAAACGAAAGTAAACCATTTCAAACCGATTCTAATTTTTCACTGCTACTAAGTTTGCGTTGTCGAACCGTGGAGTTTGACAATACAATTTGTTTAATTCTTAAATCTTACAACATGAATTCACTTAAAAACAAAGTACAATTGATTGGTAATTTGGGAAATGATCCTGAAATGGTGACTATGGAAAATGGCAGTAAACTGGCAAAATTTTCCTTGGCCACGAATGAAACCTATAAAAATGCAGAAGGTGAAAAGGTAACCGATACCCAATGGCACAATATAGTGGCTTGGGGAAAAATAGCAGAGATAGCCGAGAATTTCCTGGCCAAAGGAAAGGAAGTGGTCATTGAAGGAAAATTGATGTCACGTTCCTACGAAACCAAGGAAGGGGAAAAGCGCTACATCACCGAGGTGAAATGCAACGAGTTGTTGATGCTGGGCAAATAATGTTCCATTTCAAGAATGGGGTTAAAGGGGCGTTTCGTCCCTTTTTTTGTTCCAAGGATTAGGGTCAAACCCGTTTCGGTTGTTATGTATGTAAAAGAAAGTTTTTTAATACACTGAAAAAGGATTAGGATGAGAAAATTTGGTTTTACGATAGGCTACATACTTTTGATCTTTTCAACCACCTTGGCGGCCCAAGAAAATAATGATAGTGATACAATGGACAAAGAGTCCTATTACGAGCAACGTGCCAGACAGGATGCAGCATTTGAACAATCATTGGATTTGGCCAATGAAGATGATGAAAAAGATATTTGGAAGGACCAAAAGAAGTATGAAAAGGATTTGCGAAAACGGGATAAAGAAGCATATAGGGCTTACATGAAAGGTAAGCACGATGCTTATGCAGAACATGCCGAGCATTGTGGATCACATTGCCAGCATAGCGAACACTATTACCAACATGCCCATTTTTATTTCTCGTATTCCGATTATCATTATCCAAGACACAATAATGTTGCCGTCCGAACCGGTGTACAAATAGCATCACCACGTATTGGTGTCTCTATATTTTAGGTTGATTTAGTTAGTTAATGAAAACGCCCCGATTTTCGGGGCGTTTTTATTTTTAATTCATTCCTCCTTTGCGTTCCGGAGAGCGAGGAGTGGGCCATTCCAATTGTTCCCCTGTACGGTCGCTAATGGGCAACACCGCTTTTTCACGAGAGGTCTTTTCGGGATATTCGCTGGCCATATAGGCCAAGATTGCTGTTAGGATGGCATTGTTCCGAACATCATCAAAAATGATCTTATCATAGGTGTCCCGGTTGGTATGCCAGGTATAGTTCCAGTACGACCAGCTCAAGGAACTCAAGCTAAAGGCCGGTGCTCCAGCCGCCTGGAACGAGGCATAATCGGAACCACCGCGTGCCGGGGTTCCCGGAAAGGTCGTTTCAATTTCATCGGTAATTTCCTTGGGAACGGCATGGAGCCATTTGCCCAAATAATCGTACGCATTCAAAAAACCACCGCCAGAGATGCGAACCACCCTTCCGGTTCCATTATCCTGGTTGAAAACAGCCTGAACGCCATCCACGATTTCAGGATGGTCCTCCACAAAGGCCCTAGATCCGTTCAATCCCTGTTCCTCACTACCCCAATGACCCACCAAAATGGTGCGTTTTGGATTGGGATAGGCCTTTTTCAATAGGCGCATGGCCTCCATCATCACCAAAGTTCCGGTTCCGTTATCGGTAGCACCTGTACCGCCATCCCAAGAATCGAAATGGGCGGAAAGAATCACATATTCGTCCGGTTTTTCAGAACCTTTAATTTCCGCAAGGGTATTAAAAGTAGGCATGGCACCCAAATCCTTGGATTCCGCCACAATATGGATTTGCGGCTTCTGGCCAGATTCGACCAAACGGTAGAGCATGCCATAATCCTCAAGTTCCAGATCTACTGTGGGTATTTTTTCAGTACGGGCTCCAAATATTTTGTTCACGCCAAATCCTCTGGACCAATTGGATCCTACAATGCCAACGGCACCTGCTTTTTCCAAAGCTTCCGGCAGTGTTCTGGAATTGTGCCCCATGTTTTTCATGTTGTCGTTCCACGCTTGGGTCTGTGCTTCGCGTTCGTTTTTCATTTTTTCAAAGGATTTTTCCGTGGCAAATTCTTCCCAGTTGTAATCGGGTCTGCCTGTGGGTTGCGGCATGGAAACCATCACCAATTTTCCTTTAACATTGGGCAGCCAGTTTACAAATGCCATGGAATCGGTAACAGTTGGTAATACCACCAGCTCTGCCGTTACCCCCTTTTTTGGGGTGGCCGGACTCCAGGCCAACTGCGTGCCACGAAGGCTCTGTACCCGGGGATGCACCATATCGATGTGGGAAATGCCACGTTCCCATCCACGCCATTCGCCCCATTGTTCGTTTCGGGCGGGGATACCCCAACTGGCATATTTGGCAACGGCCCAATCATGGGCCTGTTTCATTTGTGGTGTGCCGACCAAACGGGGACCGATACCGTCCATGAGTTGGTGTCCCAACTCCTTCAATTGGGAGTTTTCGTTCGCCTCGGTAACAATGGCTTCAATAATGGGGTCTTTGTCCTGTGCAATGCCCATAAAGGCATTGAACACCAAAAGTGTGATGAGAAGTGTAATTTTTCGTGTCATAAGGTTGAATTGTTTGCCCTAAAATAGCACAATTCACCCAGTAGGGGAAATACAAATACCAAGAAGTCTTGAATGGAGGAGGGATGGGTTAGGCCACTTTTTTCAACAAGTCGAAGCAAGGGCATTTTTTGCACCTTTTGTGCTCGCCCTTCTCAAATTTTTTACAGCATTTGGACTTTACCTTGCCTGTGGTTGACAAGGCTTTCTTCAATGCCTTTTTGTCCTTCTTTTTTGCTTTTTTCTTGTCCTTTCCCATCGGTTTGAAAAAGATAGGACAAAATTAATTGTTTTTAATTAATCTAAATAAGAAATTAACACAGATGTATCCGGTAAAGATTAAAATCGGATGGCCACTCCCAAGGTTTGGGGTCCAAAAGAGAGGTTCCAGCTCAATTTTTTAGTGTCCTGATTGTATTTTTCGTCATACTTGGCATCCAAATACCGGTCAATGGACTCCACAATAAAAATACTCAGCACCGTGCTGAAGGCCACATCGGAGAACCAGTGAAAATCATCAACGATTCGAACAAATCCAGGGATCAGACCCACGGTATAAATACCCGCCTTTACCCATGGACTTTTAAATTGTTTGGCAATCGCATAGGCATTGCTGAACGCCAACATGGCATGTCCGGAAGGGAAGGAGTCGTAATTGTATACCCGGTTCAAGTGCAATGGGTCGAAGGTGCCCGAACTATCCCCGCTCTTGGGTCGAGCCCTGCCAATTATCCTTTTGGAAACCTGTTGCAGAAAACCGCCCGCAGTAGCCGATGAGATCAGTAGTACTCCGGTACGTCGCAATTTTTCATTTTTGGTAAAAAGCCCGGCCAGGTACACCCCTCCGGTTAGCATGTAGTTGTTCTCGGGGCTGCCATACTCATGGCCATAGTCTTTGATCAAATCAGGAACATCTTCACTGAATCCATTCGTCCAATCATTGATCTCATCATCAACCACAAAAAGGAGCAATGTACCCCCAGTCAAAAGACCGGCATTGGCCCAATCGTTCCCTTGCCAATGGAAGGGTCTTGAATAGGCGTAGCCAACCCCTCCAAAAACGTTGCCCATGTCATAGGTGAAATTGTGCCATAAATTTTCTGGTTTAGCTGTCTGTAGGTCCTGAGCCGAAACGGAAGCTAGAGTAAAAAACAGGAATAATACTTTTAAAGATCTCATAATGGTTGAAAACTGGAGTAGTCGTTAAAATTACGTATAAATAACCTGAGCCAATCGAAATGTATTGGCATGTGCCTCCACAATAACTTTGATTTCAGGGGAATAACCACCGCCCATGCTGCATTGTATTGGGATACCGGCATCATAGCAAGTTTGGAGCACGAAACGATCACGTTCCTTACAACCTTCCAAGGTCAATGATAGAGTTCCCAACTTGTCGGATTCCAAAACATCCACCCCGCAGAGGTAAAAAACAAAATCGGGTCGTACAGTTGCAATGAGATCGGGAAGGGTATCCTTCAACAAGGTAAGGTACGTATCATCATTCGTGCCTTTTTCCAAAGGAATATCCAGATCGGATTCTTCTTTTTTGAAGGGGTAATTGCTTTTACCGTGCATGGAAAAGGTAAACACCGAAGCATTATCCTGAAAGATTTCCGCGGTACCATTGCCCTGGTGCACGTCCAGATCCACGATCAAAATACGGTCCAAGTTCTGATGGCGCAATAAATAGTGGGCCCCAATGGCTTGGTCGTTGAGCATGCAAAAAGCCTCTGCACGGTCGGAATAGGCATGATGGGTACCTCCGGCAATGTTCATGGCAATGCCATGTTGCAGGGCGAAATCACATCCTTTGATCGTGCCATCTGCAATTATGCGTTCCCGCATTACCAGTTCCTTGCTCAATGGAAAACCAATTTTCCGGGCTTCTTTGGGCGGAATGGCCAGGTGGACCAAATCATTGTAATACCCTGCATCGTGAGCGGCCAAGATATGGTCGTCATCAGGAAAATCGGGTTCAAAAAAATTCACCGCGGTACAGGTGCCTTCGTGAAGCAATTGTTGCGGCAAGAGCTCATACTTCAACATCGGAAACCGATGTCCATCCGGTAGGTGGTGTTTATAAATGGGATGATAGGCGATCTTGAGCATGCAGCTTATCTCATTTGTGCAATGCCAACTGTATCCGCTTTCTGGGGACATCCACATCCAAGACCTTAACGATCACTTGCTGATGAAGGCTCACATGTTCGTTGACATCTTTCACAAAAGTATCGGATAGATTGGAAATATGGATCAACCCGCTTTCCTTGATCCCGATATCCACAAAACAACCAAAGTTGGTAATGTTGTTAACGATGCCCGGTAGCAGTTGCCCTTGGCGTAAATCGGTAATTTCCCTAATGTTTTGGTTGAACGTAAACACCTTGGCCTTTTCCCGAACGTCCAGCCCTGGCTTTTCCAATTCCTTTACAATATCTTCCAGAGTGGGCAAGCCGATGGATTCTGTACAGTAGGATTTTAGGTCGATTTTTTTCAGCGCAGTGGTGTTGCCCACCATTTCTTTTACGGGAATACCTTGGTCCTTCGCCATTTTTGCCACCAATCCGTAGCTTTCTGGGTGTACCGCAGAATCATCCAAAGGATGGTCCCCGTTTTTGATGCGCAAGAACCCTGCACTTTGCTCAAAGGCCTTGCCGCCCAATCGAGCTACCTGCTTTATTTCTTCCCGATTCTTAAATGCCCCATGTGCATTACGGTGGGCCACAATGTTCTCGGCAAGTTTTGGGCCGATTCCCGAAACGTAGCTCAGCAAGGGTACGCTGGCGGTATTGATGTTCACTCCAACAGCGTTCACGCAACTTTCCACTACGGTGTCCAACGAGGTCTTCAATTGGGTTTGGTCCACATCGTGTTGGTATTGGCCCACACCGATGGACTTGGGGTCGATTTTCACCAATTCGGCCAAAGGGTCTGCCAATCGACGGCCGATGGAAACGGCCCCACGAACGGTAACATCATAATTGGGAAATTCATCGCGGGCAATTTTGGAAGCCGAATAGATGGATGCCCCGGCTTCACTGACCACAAAAACCTCAATGGGATTTTTAAACGCAATTTGTCGTATCAATTGTTCGGTTTCCCGGGAAGCAGTTCCATTTCCTATAGCGATGGCCTCAATTTTATAGGCATCCACCAAGGAACTTATTTTTTTCATGGCCCCTTTGGTGTCGCGTTGTGGCGGGTGCGGATAAATGGTTTCGTTATGTTTTAAATCACCCTGTTCATCCAAACAAACCAGTTTGCAGCCTGTCCGGAATCCCGGATCTATGGCCAAAATGCGTTTTTCGCCTAGGGGAGCACCCAATAACAACTGCTTTAAGTTTTTGGAGAACACCTGAATGGCGGAGGCATCCGCTTTTTCCTTGGCCGATTTCAACAGTTCGTTGGACAGGGAAGGGAACAGAAGACGTTTGTAGGCATCGGCAATGGCCATTTGGATTTGCTCGGCACAGGCATTGTTCGATTTTACTACCCGTCTTTCAATATGCTGCAGGGCCCTTTCGTCATCAATTTCGATTTTTACCCGAATAAAACCTTCGTTTTCGGCCCGCATGATGGCCAAAAAGCGATGGGAAGGACACTTGCCCAAAGGTTCGCTCCAATCAAAATAATCCCGAAACTTTTGGGCGTTCTCTTCGTCTTTTTTGGTCTTGACCACTTTGGTGGTTATCAAGGCATGACGCTCCAACTGTCCCCGCAATTGATTACGGATGTCGGTACGTTCGTTGATCCATTCCGCAATGATGTGTCGGGCCCCTTCGAGGGCTTCATCCTCATTGGCAACATCCTTGTTCAGGTATTTGGAGGCAATGAATTCGATGTCATCACTCCGTTGGGCCATTATGATTTTGGCTAAGGGCTCCAGTCCATTATTGCGGGCTGCTTCCGCTTTGGTCTTTTTGCTTTTTTTGAAGGGAAGGTAGAGGTCTTCCAAACTGGTCAAATCTGTACAGCCCTTTATTTTGGCCTCCAGTTCAGGGGTAAGGGCATTTTGTTCAGCAATGACCTTGCTTATGGCCGCCTTT
Source organism: Flagellimonas beolgyonensis (assembly GCF_003992615.1). Classification (GTDB taxonomy): domain Bacteria; phylum Bacteroidota; class Bacteroidia; order Flavobacteriales; family Flavobacteriaceae; genus Flagellimonas; species Flagellimonas beolgyonensis. The sequence continues at coordinate 315,202 of NZ_RZMY01000016.1, read as the reverse complement.
CGTTTCTCCAACGCCTCAAATTGGGCCTTGAACTGAACTATTTCGCCTATTTGAACCTCATCCAAATTACCGGTACGTTCCTTACGGTAGCGTGCAATAAAGGGCACGGTGCAATCTTCCTCCAACAAGCCTACGGTGTTTGCAACACTTTTTTCTGAAAGGTTGGTGTGCTGAACGATGTAGGGGATGAGTTGAATTTTCATTTGGGAGTATTATAGCATTGTAGATAGGGTAGCCAGCTAACCTGTATATTTTTAAGTACCCTTAATCAATTTAGAACCTATATAATATATATTTTTCCAGTTTTTGGTCGTAAAAACCCCAGATATAGGAATTACCAAGCTTAAATACCGTTTCTGCATCAGTGCTTGGCAATTTTAAACCAGCTTCACTGATCTTATCAAAAACATTTTCAGGAATCTCACCTTTCAAATGGTTGAAATCTTCATCGAACCAACTTTCTATTCGGGTTGCTTTTGTGGAAGTGTAATTTCCATAGGCGAAAAATGTTGGGTTAAAAGTAACCGCAAAACTTCCAATACTGCCCACGGGTATTCCGAATCCAGGCATCATCATGGGTGCTCCGCCAGAAGATATTTCTTTCTTTGAACCTAAGGTAACAACAAAATTGTTGTTGGATTTTGTGGTGGCCACACCAATATCTTCATTGCTCATTCTTCTTAGAAACTGACTAGTCTTATCCAAGATGCGATAATTTTTCAATTTTCCACCTTCTTGAATAATGGGTGTATTCTTAAATGGAATTTCTTCATTTTTAGTAACTCGGAAGTTTTTTAATTCTTCACCTGAGGCTAATTTTTTAATCGAAAAAATCATTTCCTCCGTCGAGGCGGAAATAATATAAATCTTGTCGTCCAGAATAAAAGAATTTGAATTTATTTCTGTGCCTGAGGTAGTGGGTTTGTCAATTGTTGAAACAGTATAACTTAAATTCGAAGTTGAAAAATCCAATATATAGGTTCGTCTTTGAGCATCCACAGTCAGTTTGAAACCTGATTTTCCGGGATACATTTTAACAATGCTGCTGGTGGTTTCAATTGAATTTGGAGATTCTGAATCAATTTTATCCACATTGAACCCATATGAGGATCTGTTAAGATCCTTACCCCCGGTTCCCATAAGTTCATTTAGATTTATAATTGCACCTAAATTGTTGAAAAAGGGTGTGCCCTTTATATTTATGCTTTCCTTTTGGAAAGGTTTTCCCTCATCGAACACGTAAAAGTTCAATTCATTGGTTCCCTTTAGCAGTGTAATGAGGTAGAATTTTGATTCGTCAGTATAGCCTTCTACATAAAGTTCATGCTTGAGTTTAAAGTCATAAACGGTTTCTTCGGTGCTTCCAATTTCAAAATCAAAAAGGACGCTTCCAAAAATCTTACTTTTGCTATCTTTCAAAAACAATCGGATTTTTTTGCCTTGAATGGAGTACCCTATGATTTGGCTAAACTGTTTTGGAAGTCCTTCAGAAGCAAATCTTCTGACAAGATCAAGTCCAGGGGAATATAAATAGCCATATAGTGCGTTGTCGTCATCCAAGAAAATCGCAAAATTACCAGTATTTTCATCAACAACTGAAAAAGCACTTTTGACATTTTTACCGCCAATCTTCAGGTCATTTTCAATTTCCAAATATTTTTCTTGGGAAAAAATGGATAATGAAAAGATAGCCAATAGGATTTGGAAGATTTTTTTCATGGTTTTAAGTACGGTTAGGTTATGAAATGCTTTCACCATTGAGCACACCCTCTTCATCTGGATTTAAAAACACTAATTTTCCATCCTTGTTTTCCGTCATCAGGATCATGCCCTGGCTTTCCACACCACGAAGTTTTCTAGGTGCCAGATTCACCAATACGGTTACTTTTTTACCAATGATATCTTCAGGGTTGAAACTTTCAGCAATACCGGAAACGATGGTACGGGTATCCAATCCGGTATCAATTTTTAGGACCAACAATTTGTCCGCTTTTGGCATTTTTTCGGCCTCCAAAATGGTGCCTACCCGCATGTCCATTTTGGCAAAATCTTCGTAGGTGATGGTATCTTTTTGAGGGGTAATTTCTTTTTCCATTGCGCTGGTTTTGGGCGTTGTTGAAGCATTCGTTTTTTTGGTGGCTTCCAATTTGTCCAATTGTTGTTGTATTTCGGTGTCCTCAATCTTACGGAACAGGAGTTCGCTGGGGTTGATTTGGTGCCCTGCCGGAAGCAGAATGTCTTCGACACTTACATCATCCCAACCAATAGATTTCTCGACTGCCTGCCCGTCCGGCAGGCGGGCGCTCGAAATGACACTATTATCGTTATTCCGGGCTACACCGAGAATCCCTTTTAATTTATTGGAAGTAAAGGGCAAAAATGGCTCACTCAATATGGCAAGCCCAGTGGCAATCTGAAGCGCCACAAACATAATGGTCTTTACGCGTTCCTCGTCGGTCTTTATCAATTTCCAAGGCTCTTCGTCGGCCAAATATTTGTTGCCCAGGCGAGCCAGGTTCATTAGTTCTTGACTACCTTCCCTAAAACGGTAGCGCTCCAACGAATTGGTTAAAATTGCCGGAAAACTTTTGAGGGCTTTCAAGGTTTCTTGATCTACCTCGGTAAAGGCATTGGGAGTGGGCACTACTCCGTTGTAATACTTATGGGTCAATACGGCCACACGGTTCACGAAGTTGCCAAAAATGGCGACCAGTTCATTATTGTTCCGGGCCTGAAAATCTTTCCAGGTAAAATCGTTGTCTTTGGTCTCTGGCGCATTGGCCGTTAGTGCATAGCGAAGCACATCCTGCATATTGGGAAACTCTTCCAGGTACTCGTGCAACCATACCGCCCAGTTTTTGGAGGTGGACAATTTATTGCCTTCCAAATTCAGGAATTCGTTGGCGGGTACATTTTCGGGCAATATAAAATCCCCATGGGCCTTCAGCATGCTGGGGAAGATGATACAATGGAACACAATATTGTCCTTCCCGATAAAATGGACCAATTTGGTATCCTTACTTTTCCAATAGGGTTCCCAGTCCTTGCCCTCGCGTTCGGCCCACTCTTTGGTGGAGGAGATGTAACCGATGGGCGCATCGAACCATACGTAGAGCACTTTGCCCTCGCCGCCTTCCACAGGTACGGGTATGCCCCAATCCAGATCGCGGGTCACCGCCCTTGGTTTTAACCCATCATCGATCCAAGATTTGCACTGACCGTACACATTGGGTTTCCAATCCGATTTGTGGCCTTCCAAAATCCATTCTTTCAAAAATCCTTCGTACCGATCCAAGGGCAAGAACCAATGTTTGGTCTTTTTTAGGGAGGGTACGGTTCCGGTGATGGTCGATTTTGGGTTGATGAGGTCTGTGGCGTTTAGGGAAGATCCACAGTTTTCACATTGGTCCCCATAGGCTTCTTCATGTCCACATCGCGGACAGGTGCCGATCACAAATCGGTCGGCCAGAAACTGTTTGGCCTCATCATCGTACAATTGTTCGGTTTCTTCTTCAATAAAATCACCTTGTTCGTATAATTTTTTGAAAAAATCAGAGGCTGTCTTATGATGAACTTCCGCAGAAGTTCTGGAATAATTATCAAAGGAAATACCGAAATCGGCAAACGATTTTTTAATGATGTTATGGTATTTATCGATTACCTCTTTGGGAGTGATGCCTTCTTTTTTGGCTTTCATGGAAATGGCCACACCATGTTCATCGCTTCCGCAGACAAAGGCAACATCGTTACCCTTCAATCGTAAAAAACGGGCATAAATATCGGCTGGCACATAAACACCTGCCAAATGTCCGATATGGATGGGTCCATTGGTGTAGGGAAGTGCTGCAGTTAGGGTATATCTGGATGGTGAATTGCTCTGGGCCATGAAAAATTCAAATTAGGCCTCAAAAATACTGAATTTGGAGGGATACATCCTAAAAAAAGGAATCCCCCGTAAATGCCACCCGATTTGGGGTGTGGGGCGCATTCGCAGAGGATCCCATAAAAGACGGAATGATTTTCTAATCGATTACGAAATCATTACGGATTTACTCATTTTTTTGCCAGCTACCGTTATTCGGTAAATGTATTTTCCGGTGGAAAGGCTATCGCGCATGCGTTCCCGAATATTAATCTCGGTAGATCCTTCCAATAACATTTCGTTGAAAAGGGTGCCCACACGCTGTCCCAAAATATTGAAGAGCTCAATATCCACATGGGCTGCAATAGGCATTTCCAAATGGATGTGCGGCGCCCTTGAACTTGGATAGTAGGGTGAGTGTACAATACCATCCAAAATATCCACATTGGGGTCCATGGGATCCTGACTTGGCGGGGTGTCCGGCAATATTGGTGGATCGTTGTCCATGGCAATATCCTCGAGGGTTTCCCCACTACAATTGAATCCTAGGTCAATGGCACGGTAGGGGTGTCCCAACAAATGTTGTTCCACTGAAGCACGGGGTACGCAAAGCCATTCGGCCAATACGGTACCATACAAATCCCTAAAGTCCATGGTATATTCCAAGTTGCCTCGGTTGTTGGGTTCATCCAAGGATGGGTGGTCGCCCACAAAGGCACTTCCGTTCAATCCGGAACCGAAGAAAAGGGTCGGTGCCGCTTTTCCGTGGTCGGTACCATTGGAACCATTTTCAAAGATTCGGCGTCCAAACTCAGAGAAGGTCATGCTCAATACCTTGTCATCTTGTTGGGTAAAGGCGATATCCTCGTAAAAATTATTGATGGCAATGGACAGATTGGACATCAATCGTTCGTGTACAATAGGTTGATTGCCGTGGGTATCAAAACCGCCCATGGAAATCATGTATACTTTGGTGCCCAAATTTCCTTTGATCAAACGGGCCAAAAGCGCCAACTGTCGTGCAAAACCATTGTCTTGGTATTCCACTTGGTTCTGTCCTCTCATGTAGGCATCGTGGATAATACCCGCATACTCGTAGGTAGTATTGGCTACGCCCCGTAAAAAACGAAGCTGATCACCATACATACAGTTGTCAAATGGGGCATTTTCTATATCGTAGAACGTTCCGGTCTGCGCAATTTGCTCCAATTGGTCCACATTGTTCGTTACAAAGGCATAGTTGGTTTCTTCTCCTTGAAAAACCAAATTGGCCAAGTTCCCAATCTGGATGGCTGCCGGTGCAGCCGGTGGATTGATCAAATAGTCCGGGTAGAGTTCTTCAAAATGCCTACCCATCCAACCTGTATTCTCACCTGAGAATCCTGTGGTGGTCAAATCGGTATTGGCAAAAATGTCGGAACCGGTAAAATGCGAAAGACTTTGGTTCTGATAACCAACCCCGTGCACCGCCTTGAATTGGCCATCACTCCAAAGGGGTTCCAGAGCACTCATATAAGTGGGTACCCCAAAATCGTCGGTTAATTTTAAAACCTTACTTTCAGGGATGTAAATATTGGGCCTGGCATTGGCATAGGTATCATATTGTTGGATCGGGATAACGGTGCTAAGTCCGTCGTTGCCGCCCGATAAACGAATCAAAATCAATATGTTGTCCGTTTCTGCCGCTGCCACTGCCGCTGTTAACGGGGAAGGTGCAGAGGCGGAAATCAAATGACTTCCCAAAAACATGGAACCCGAACCTGCAATACCCAATGCTTGGATGAAGGACCGTCGGCTCCATTTAGTGTGTTCCATATCGTGGCCCTCATGTTCGAGGCCTTTGTGTGGGGATGTATCGTGGTTATGATGATTGTCGCACATGGTGTAGGGTTATTTAAGTTGAAATTCGGGTTCTCTGGACAAATGGCGTAATAAAACGTGTACTTGGGTCGGTACTTCCATACTGGTGGAAAGTACCCACCAACTATTTCCACCTGGAATATAATCCGGGGAATAGTAATCTTCTGGTACATCATCGATTTTGAAGGCGTCCATGGCCCTCTCAAAATCGGCATCTGTCAAAAGGCCCTTCGGTGTAAACTTGTTCACCAAAGCCCTAACCACAATTTCTGGGTTACTGGTATTCATGTTGGCCGGTCCAACGGCATCCATGGCCAAGGTTCGGAATTGCTCGGGGTCGTTCTGGAAAAAGCGATCGATGAACACTTCCATGGTCAACCAACGGCCAATTATGAAATTGGTATTGATCCAGGTTCGATCTCGTTTCCAACCTTCAACCTCTGGAGGTTGGAAAAACCGTTGTCCGATCAAGGAACAGGAATCCATAAAGTTCAGCACATCCATATCGTCGTAAGCGAAGTTGGACTCCTTTACAAAATTGAAATAAAGGTCGGCCGGACTTTTAATAATGACCCCAATGGCGGTGTCATCAAAAAAGTGTTGGCTCTTGAACAACTGACGCAATACGGGTGCTATATCAAAATTATTGGCAATGAAAGTTTGTGCCAATCCGTCTATGATCTGTGGGGCAATGCCTCCTTCATCATTCGTAGAATCGGGATGCACAAAAAATTCGTAAAGTTTTTTACAGATGAACCAACCAATCTCATTGGGTCTTTGGTTGAAAAGAATATCCATGACATCGTCATAGCCCCAATTGCCGGTTTGGCCAAAAATGGTCTTGTTCTCGGTATTGAATTCTGTCGGGTCGAAGGTGACCTGAGTACAGCCTTCTTCACCACGTTCTGTATAACCGGACAAGGCCTTGGCTGTTTCAATGATATCTTCTTCGGTATAGTTGTTGCCCTCACCCATGGTGAACAGCTCATACAATTCACGGGCATAGTTTTCGTTGGGGTTGTTGCCTCGGTTGCGCACCCCGTCCAAATAATAGAGCATGGCACTTGTAAGGCCTATTTCACTGGTGAACGTCTTGAAATTGCCCAATGCATTCCGTTGCAAACAATTCACATAGTAATAAAGGAACTGGGGACATTCATAGGTTTCCAATTGGGTCACAAAGTGGTTGCTCCAAAAGAAACTTAATCGGTCGAGCAATCCTTGATCCAAAAGGGCATTTCCGTAGGTAATCTTGAATTCCTCGATTTGGGTACTGCGCAATTGTCTAGCTAAATCGTCATCAGCTGGGTAGTTGGCCCCGGTCCAATCTGCCCAAGTGGGAGCAGGAATCACTGGAGCGGCAAGCGCTTGGTTGACCAAGTTGTCCACAAGGGCATCGGCGGATTGCCCAACAGCGGCATTTATGGTCTGTACAGAAGCACTAAAACCCAGCCTTCGGTACAAATGGGCAGCACGCAACTCATCCAATGGAGTAGTATACGGCGCCAAAGTTGAGGTATTACAATTGATGAAGTACTCCATAGCAATGTCTGGCGTTAATTAGGTACATAGTTTTGGGGCAACTATATGCTTATGCTAGTGTTGGATGTGGTTCAATTGAGCCAACAAATTACAATCTTAACGTTCCAAAGTCCTTGAACTACCAAATTTTTCGATGAAATGCACGAAAATTTTTGATACATTACCTTTTAAATGGCAGAACACAATCAATTTGGCAAGCTTGGAGAGCAAAAGGTAATCGACTTTTTAAAGGCCAAAAACTATCGAATTCTTACCCGTAACTATCGGTATCTCAAAGCAGAGATCGATATTGTTGCCCAACATGCCGACACATTGGTCGTAGTAGAGGTAAAGTCAAGAAACAAGGGATTTTATGAGGAATTGACAACCACTATCAGTTCCAAAAAAATCAAATTATTGACCATGGCAGCAAACCAGTTCATTCAAGAAAATGATCTGGATTTGGAGGTTCGTTTTGATGTGGTCACCGTGATAAAAAATGGAGAACACCTTCACATTGAACACCTTGAAAATGCGTTTTATTTTTTCTAACCATTTGTTTGTTTTGTAACAATATGTTATTTTTGTTCCAAATCGACCAATAATGAAAACAATTTCCGCCGTAGTTGAACATTACATCAAAAAGAAACCCTTTCTGCAAACAGCTTTGGCACAGGGGATTATCAACTTAACTTCGTTGTCCAGACAAATAAAACCGGAAATTGCCGAAGAATTGGGCAAGGATGTGAAGGATGGTGCCATTGTTATGGCCTTGAAACGACTTTCGGACGATTTGGAATTCCGTGCAACGCACCGTATTGTAAAAGTACTCAAGAACATTGGGGAGATCACTGTTCGTTCCAACCTATCGGATTACACGTTCTTGGCCTCGGATACTATTTTGCAACAACAGGCCAAATTGTTGGAAGAGGTGAATGCCAACCAAGATGTTTTCTATACTTCTTCCCGTGGAGTGAACGAGATTAACATAGTCATAAGCAATGTTATGGACAGCGTGGTTGAAAAATATTTCAAGCACGAGCGCTGCACCCAAAAAGCGGAGGGGCTTTCATCCATTACGGTAAAACTACCTGCCGAAAACGTTTCGGTTCCCGGTATCTACTACTTCATTTTTCAACGTTTGGCGTGGGAAGGCATCGTGCTCTACGAAGTAATTTCCACGACCAACGAGTTTACCATCTTGGTCAACGAAGAGCAGGTCGATGTGGCCTTCAAAACCATTAAAGACTTGAAGCAATTATAATTAGATCTGCCTTTTAAACTAAAATTGGCACTCCTTCGTTAACACTAAAGACACTGTTGAAGGAATGACCAAAAAACGAATTCTTTATGGATTACTGGCCCTACTAACACTTTACCTGTGCTATTTGGCCTATATCTTTATCCTATCGCCCAAGACCAATCTGCAGTCCATTTACTTGATTCCCAAGGATGCTGTTTTCATCATCGAATCGGAGCGACCTGTGGAGAGTTGGCAACAGATCAGCGAAAGCAAAGCTTGGCAACACCTTCAAGGTAATGCCTATTTTTCAGAGCTTACCGAGAACATTCAACGTGTGGATACCGTTTTCAACGACAACCACAAATTGTTCGAGTTTTTTGATGGGCGGTCCCTATTCATTTCCGTACACATGGTATCCCCAAAGGATTATGGACTATTTTATGTGCTGGATTTGAAACGGTTGGCCAAACTGCAACTCCTCAAAACCTATCTGAACACCTTGTTGAACGAGGGCTATGTGCTGAGCAAACGCACTTACCATGAACACGAGATTTTGGAAGTGCACGATCGCGAGAGCAAGGAGACCATGTATTTGGCCTTTATCAAAAACCAGTTGGTAGCCTCGTACACCCACACCCTTGTTGAGGCTTCCATAGATCAATACCAAGAACCGGTTTTGGGCCGTAACCTCAATTTTATTGAGATCAACCAAAAGGTGGGACACGAAGATCTGTTCCGTTTGTATGTCCAGTACAATTATTTTGATGATTACGTGAAACGCTTTACGGACCGACCTTCCGATTGGGTGCGACGGGTGAGTGAAAACTTTTTGTTCTCTGGCTTTTACTTTGACCTGGACAGTAAGAGCACCCTTACCGCCAATGGATATACCAATATTAGTTCCGTAAACGAATACTATTTGGAGGCCCTTCAAAAATCGGGAACGGCGGAGCGTTCCATTCCTGCCATTGCCCCAAAACGGACTGCATTGTACATCAGTTATGGGTTCAACAGCTTCCCCGAATTCTATCAAAACTTTGAACTGGTGCAGCAAAACGACCCGGCACAATTTGAAAGCTACCAGCAAGGGATAGAAAAAGTGGAGAAATTCCTAAAGATCAATGTCAAGGAAAATTTTGTGAGTTGGATCGGAAATGAAATTGCCGTGCTTCAAATTCAATCCCAAATTTCTGAGAGCCAGAATGATATGGCCTTGGTTTTGAAAACCAAGGATGCCGATGATGCAAAGCGCAATCTGGATTTTGTGGTGGAACAGATACGGAAAAAGACCCCGGTCAAGTTTAAGGCAGTGGATTACAAAGGGTATGAAATCAATTTTTTATCCATAAAAGGGTTTTTTAAAATGCTTTTGGGAGGAAGGTTCAACGAATTTGACAAACCCTATTTTACCCAAATTGAAGACTTTGTAGTGTTCAGCGATAACCCCAATACCCTTAAGGGTATAATTGATCATTTTATTGAAGGAGCGGTCTTGACCGCATCGGAAGAGTTTAGGGATTTTGATGCCAAGTTCGATTCGGAATCCACGGTGTTTGTGTACGGCAACATTCCTATTCTATATGACAACCTGTACGGGTTAGCCGATGCGACCACGAAGCAAAAGATGCGCAAGAACAAGGATTTCATTATCTGTTTTCCACAAGTGGGACTGCAATTGACTCCAGAGGATGACCTTTTTGAAAGTCGTTTGGTGATCAATTACCAGGATGTGGAAGAGGTAAAACGCAATAGCCAGTTCACCGCTGGAAATCAACAATCCAATCCCCAACCAACCGTTGCAACTTCGGAAGAAATCACAGATGCCATTTTCAATCTGAAACCCATTTATCCGAACGACCTAAATGCCAAATCTTTCAGTAAATTGTACGCCAATGGGGCAACTAAATTTGAAGTTGACCTAAAAGATGGCCTCAAACATGGCCGTTACACGGAATATTATCCCAACGGAAATGAAAGAATTACCGGTCGATTTCGAAACGATGTACAAGTAGGCACATGGCGGTACTTTGATGAAGAAGGCAACTTGATCCACAAGAAAAGGTTTTAGGGGATGATTCTCCATTTGTCATTTCGAACCGAGTTTAACGAGTGTGAGAAATCCTTTTTAGGACTTAAGTTTTCTCAATCGTCGTTTCTCTCCTCATTTTGAAAAGACATTTGGACCCACTCGTCATTCTGAACACAGTGTAGAATCCCTTATTAATGAAATATTATATTCATTTCAATACAGTATGGGGATTATGATACGATGGGAAATCCCTGAACAATTAGTACCTTCAAAGTCTAATTAACCCATCTCATCATGAAACCACTTTTTCAAATTTCCCTCTTTGTAGCATTGATGGTCAACAACCCGTTGGCGGCCCAAAAAATATATTTCCCAGAACGCCATGAAGCATGGAAAACTGCAGAAAAAGGGCAGTTCAATTGGAATCAAGCCCAACTGGACAAAGCGGTGGAATTTGCCAATGCCAATGAATATTCCGGATCACGCGATCTGCGCATTGCGATTTTGGAGGGGTTCAAACAAGAACCTTTTCATCAGATATTGGGCCCGACCAAAAAGCGCGGCGGCCCTGCCGGGATGATCATGAAAAATGGTTATGTATTGGCCACTTGGGGCGATACCCAGCGGGTGGATATGACCTTCAGCGTTACCAAAAGCTTTTTGTCCACCGTGGCAGGATTGGCCGAGGACCATGGATTGATCAAAGACACTAAGGACAGGGCAGGCAATTACATTTGGGACGGCACTTTTGATGGCGAACACAACTCCAAAATCACTTGGGAGCATTTGTTGCAACAAAATTCAGATTGGTCCGGGGAACTTTGGGGAGGTAAGGATTGGGCCGACCGTCCACCACGGGAAGGTGGTCTGGATGATTGGAAGTTCCGAAAATTGAACGAACCGGGTACTGTGATGGAATACAACGATGTTCGGGTAAATGTGTTGGCCTATGCCTTAACCCACGTTTGGCGTAAACCAGTGCCCATGGTGCTGAAAGAAGAAATTATGGACAAGATAGGGGCCACCACCTCTTGGCGTTGGTTTGGCTACGACCATGCCTGGACGGTGGTGGATGGTCTTAAAATGAAATCGGTTACTGGCGGTGGACACTCTGGAGCCGGACTCTTTATCTCCACCGAGGATATGGCCCGTTTTGGGTTGTTGTTCCTGAACAACGGCAAATGGCAAAACCAACAGTTGATTAGTGCAAATTGGATCGAGAAGGCCACTACGCCATCTGTGCCCAATGTAAATTATGGCTATATGTGGTGGCTCAACCAAAAGGGTGCCCGCCATTGGGAAGGCGTCCCCGAACACGTGTTTTATGCCGCCGGATTTGGGGGTAATTTTATTGTGGTGGACCAAAAAAGTGGTTTGGTCATCGTGACCCGCTGGTTGGAACCCTCCAAAATAGGGGATTTTGTAAAGCAGGTGTATGAGGCTTTTTAATACAAAGCCTCTTTGTCATTTCGAACGCATGTGAGAAATCTGTTTTTAAGGATTTTAGATTTCTCAATCGTCGCTACACTCCTCATTTCGAAATGACAATGTTCCTAGGTGTCATTCCGTGCTTGACACTGCTGTATTGTGATGCTAAAACACCATGCCTGACGGCTGGTAGGAGTTCAGCATGACTTCTGGTTCAAAGGATTTCTCGTCGCTACGCTCTGTCGAAATGACTCCAATTGGTCATTCTGAACGCAGTGAAGAATCTCATTCTTTTTGTGTAGGAACAACTTTCAACGGCTCCAAAACCTGCAAGGCTTTTTCCACGCTGGTGATCCGTTCAAAGGTCAATAACAAACGCAGTCCGTTTCGGGTCTGTTTCTCTTTTAATTTGGCCTGTTGTGAGTGGCTCTGCACGTATTGCAACACCTTGGAGAACATGGGACTTTGGTAAAAGTCGGATTGTTGGTCGGCGATAAAGTACCCAACAAATTTGCCGTTTTTCAAGATCACTTTTTCCAGACCAATATGGGTGGCAATCCATTTAATGCGAACGGAATTCAATAGGTCTTCCGCCTGCTCTGGGAGTTCCCCGAAACGATCCACCAGTTGTGCTTCAAATTTTTGGAGGCCTTCCTCGTTCTGTACCTCATTGAGCTGGGTATACAGGTTCAATCGTTCGGTGATGTTGTTGATGTAATCATCCGGGAAGAGCAATTCAAAATCAGTATCCAACTGCAGTTCCTTTACATATACTTTTTCCTTGTGGCCCTCCACTTCCTCGTATAGTTCCTTGAACTCATTTTCTTTGAGTTCCTCGATGGCTTCGGTCAATATTTTTTGGTAGGTTTCAAAACCGATTTCGTTGATGAACCCACTCTGTTCACCACCCAACAAATCTCCAGCACCACGGATTTCCAGATCTTTCATGGCGATGTTGAAACCACTGCCCAGATCGGTGAACTGTTCCAAGGCTTCAATTCGTTTTCGGGCATCGGGGGTCATTACCTCATACGGTGGCGTAATGAAGAAACAGAACGCTTTTTTGTTGCTTCGCCCAACACGGCCACGCATTTGGTGTAGGTCGCTTAACCCAAAACTGTTGGCATTGTTGATGAAAATGGTGTTGGCATTGGTCACGTCCAGACCACTTTCCACAATGGTGGTGGAAACGAGCACATCAAACTCCCCATTCATGAAGGCGAGCATAAGCTGTTCCAATTTTTTGCCTTCCATTTGCCCATGTCCGATGCCTATTTTGGCGTCGGGCACCAATCGTTGAAGCATACCGGCCACCTCCTTGATGTTCTCAATACGGTTATGGATAAAGAACACCTGCCCGCCCCGTTGGATTTCGTAGGAAACGGCATCGCGGATAATTTCTTCGTTGAATCGGATCACTTGGCTTTCGATGGGATAGCGGTTCGGTGGGGGTGTGTTGATCACGGAGAGATCCCGGGCCGCCATCAAACTGAATTGCAATGTTCTTGGAATGGGCGTAGCGGTCAAAGTGAGCACATCCACATTTTCTTTGATGGAACGCAATTTTTCCTTCACGGAAACCCCAAATTTCTGTTCTTCGTCCACGATCAACAAGCCCAGATCTTTGAACTGTACATTTTTGTTCACCAACTGATGGGTCCCGATAATTATGTCAACTTTTCCAGCCGCCAATCGTTCCAGAATGTCCTTTTTTTCCTTGGCAGTCCGGAAACGGTTGAGGTATTCCACGGTCACCGGCATATCCTTCAATCGTTCCCCAAAAGTTCGGTGATGTTGAAAGGCCAAAATGGTGGTGGGTACCAAAACGGCCACCTGTTTGCCATTGTCCACCGCCTTGAATGCTGCTCGAATGGCCACCTCTGTCTTTCCAAAGCCCACATCCCCACAGATTAAACGGTCCATAGGGCGCTCACTTTCCATATCCCGTTTCACATCTTGGGTCGATTTTTCCTGATCGGGTGTGTCTTCATACAAGAAAGACGCTTCCAACTCAAACTGCAGGTAGCTATCGGGGGCACACTGGAATCCTTTTTCCAAGCGTCGCTTGGCGTAGACCTGAATCAAGTCGAACGCAATTTTCTTGACCCGGTTTTTCGTCTTTTGTTTTAGGTTTTTCCAAGCGGCCGAACCCAATTTATAAATCTTGGGCGGAGCTCCATCCTTACCGTTGTATTTGGAAATTTTGTGGAGCGAGTGGATGCTCACATACAAAATGTCGCGGTCGCCATAGATCAATTTGATGGCTTCCTGTTTTTTGCCTTCCACATCGATTTTTTGGAGTCCCCCGAATTTTCCGATCCCATGGTCAATGTGGGTCACATAATCCCCAATTTCCAATTTATTGAGTTCCTTGAGGGTAATGGCCTGTTTTTTGGCATAGCCATTTTTCAAATGGAACTTGTGGTACCGTTCAAAAATTTGATGGTCGGTGTAGCAGGCCAGTTTCAGGTCTTGATCGATGAATCCCTGAAAAAGGGGAAAAACCAGGGTTTGGTAGTGTACCGTTTTGTCCACCTCCTCGAAAATATCGTGCAAACGCTTGGCCTGTTGTTCGGTGGAACAGAAAATATAATTGGTGAACCCTGCTTTCCGGTTTTCATTCAGGTCCTCGATGAGCAGGTCAAATTTTTTATTGAACGCCGGCTGGGGTTTGGTGTTGAAATTGATTTCGTCACCTGTTTGAGTACCGGAAGACGACCCCACCTGCACGCAAAGAAAATCCTCCAATTGGTTTTTCAACAAAGTGGAGTCCACAAAAAGTTCCTTGGGCTCGGCATGCTTCAACTCGCCGCTGAGCTTGCCAAAACTTTCTTCCGCCTTGGCAAAGAAAGCATCGATACGATCGTAGATCAACGACGGATTTTTTTCAAAGACCACGGTATTGGGCGAAATGTATTTGAGGAAACTTTCCCGGGATTCCTGCATGAACTTATTCTCCACATTGGGGATGATGGTGATTTTCTTCACCTTGTCCGTGGAGAGTTGGGTTTCCACATCAAAGGTTCTGATACTGTCCACTTCGTCCCCAAAAAATTCGATACGATACGGCTCATCATTGGAAAAGGAGAACACGTCCACAATGCCACCACGCACGGAAAACTCGCCCGGTTCGGTCACAAAATCCACCCGCTTGAACTGGTATTCGAAAAGCACCTCGTTCAAAAAATCAAGCGAAAGCGTATCCTCCAATCTGATCTTAAGGGTATTCTTGTCCAAGTCCTTTCGCGTGACCACTTTTTCAAAAAGCGCATCGGGATAGGTCACAATCACCGCGGGTTTTTTCCGGGAATTGATACGGTTCAGCACCTCGGCCCTCAACAACACATTGGCGTTGTCGGTTTCTTCAATTTGATAGGGTCTACGGTAGCTACCCGGATAAAAGAGCACGTCGTTTTCTCCGATCAAGAGTTCCAGATCGTTCAAGTGATAGGCAGCCTCTTCCTTATCGTTCAAAATCAATAAAAAGGGAGCATCGGCCGACTTGAAGGCTTCCGTGACCACAAAGGAAAGGGAGGATCCCACAAGTCCCTTGAGATTGATTTTTTGATGGCTGTTCTTTTGGGATTGTTGCGATTGGGCAATGGCATCCCGCAGTTTCCTAAGAGACGGAGACTGATCAAGGAAAGCCGATATGGGGTTTTTTCCCATAGCAGACAAAGATATGATAAGCTGCTTTTTTGTTCGTCTTTTTTTGAAAAAAAACTGGGACCCCCATTGGGCCCCAAGCTTTCTATCATGAACAAAACTTTAGTTATTGTAATTTGGAGGCTGTATGGATATTGAAGGTCAAGCCAAAATTAAAAAAGTTGGTATCTCCAATATTCCTACCATCGATTACAGTTCCATAGCCTGCACTTACCCCAATCAGCTGCGTAACCGGTACATAGGCACTTATACCCAAAAGAGTATAACTTACTTTGGACTCAGGGAAACGGCCACCAAAGTTTGGATCCGTAAGATCCCATCCATCTGTTGATGCTTGATAATTTACATAGCCATCAACATAAAAATTGGAAGTGGCATAACCTATTTTTCCGGTGAATAGAAAAGCATCGGGAACGTCAAAATCTTCTCCTCCGTTTGTGCCAAAATCGTCATCTGCTTCACCTCTAAGGCTGTATCCAGCCAAAACAGATGCAAAAAGTCCTAAGTTGGTGTTCAATTGGGCCCCTGCGTGAAGATTGGTGTTAAAGGAGCCGCTACCAATGGAAAGTATCCCATTGGATTGATAGCCTGTAGGTAAAGTAAAGCCCAGGGCAGTCAAATAATCAACACTTCCACCATTAAATTTGGATTGTGCAAATCTATATTTTCCATAGATATTGATGTCTTGTATGTCGTTTTGTTCGGTTTTTCCATTAATTGGGTCGGGTTCGCCATCGCCTTCCGCGGCAAAATAGGGGAAGTTGACAATTATACCAAGGTTGTCCGAAACAGCATAGGTACCGTACAAGGTGTAAATGTTTTGGTTAACTTCATTATGAGCGGGTACTGGACTGGTGATTTCCTTGCCAACATAAAATTCATCATATGAAGTACGTGTATATGAAGTAGTCAAGCTCAGTTTGCCTTTTTTTGGAAAGAAACCATCAAAGGATGTTTGACCAATAGCAAATACCGTTGAAAATAACAAAAATGTTGTAAGTACTTTTTTTGAATTCATTAGGTTTGTTTAAGAGTTAGGTTATTGGTTCGGGATGTGGCATGTATTTTACCCTCGGTATAGTTAAAATTATGTTAACTCCAATTTCTTTTACCTTGTTGGGCTAAATGGACAAAAATTAACTATGAATGGACTTTGTTAAAGAGGAGGAGTAATTTTGAATAAAAATTACAGATTCAATTGCCCATAAATTAATTGGGTTCAATTGTCATATTTTTACCACAGTATCCTCCACGATAGCATAAACTTCATCATCTTTTGAAGGGTTTAGAGCATGGGTGCCTGTAAATTGGCCGAAGGCGGGCAATATCATTTGGTTTTTGGACTTAAAAAAGCAGGGCAGTCTAAGGCGTTGTCTGCCAAAACCTTGGAGTTTGACCGCAGGGTGGATATGCCCACAAAAAGTGAAGTGGTCTTCCCGTTCCTCCGGATGGTGGGTCAACAAAAAATCGTCGATTACCAACTCGGGAAAAATGGGAATGTCCAATTGTTGGAATTTCTCTGGGGCAATGATGTCATGGTTGCCCGCCACCAGAATAATTTCCGAAGGGGTCTTGGCCACCCAATTTTCAAACAGTTCCCATTCTTTGTTTAGGGAGGAGTGAAAGAGATCGCCCAAAAAACAGATTTGAAAAGGCTGAAAGTTGGAAACCAGCATATCCAACAACACAAAGTTTTTGTGCACGGCCTTTCGGGGAACCGCGGCCCCAAACTTCCTAAAATGCGAAACTTTGCCCAAGTGTACATCACTGATCAGCAACAGGGATTTTTCCTGCCAGAACAGCCCACCCAAAGGGTGGAGTTGAAATGTTTGATCTTTAATGGTCAGGTTCATTTATTCAATATTGCAGTCATTCGTTTGATACAGTCCGCCAGCTTTTCGTTGGACAATTTTTCCCGCAATCGGTCGGTAATGATCGGAAAGGAGAACGGGGTGGGCCTGCTGCATTGTTTCCAAACAATTTCCTGTTGGGCGATACGCTCCAGGGCCAATCGCAAACGCCCTTCCTCCAATTGGTGTTCAAATGTTTCCGTGAAAGCTTGCTGATACAACAAGTTGTCGTCCTCAAAATCCTTGAACACATCGAACAACAGTTCGGAGCTGCTTTGCAGGTGTTTCATTTTCACCCCTTTTTCGGGGTAGCCCGTAAAAACCATTCCGCTGATAACTGCAATATCGCGGAATTTGCGTCGGGCCATTTCATTCGAGTTCAAGCTTTTTTGAAGATCGGACAACATATAATCTGCAGTAAATAGATTGTTGTCCAAAATGGCCTGGATATCGATGGGTTTGTCCGAAAGCAATTCAAAACCATAATCATTAAAAGCGAGAGAACAGGTTATCGGGGTCAACAAACTGATACGATACGCCAGCAAACTGCTCATGCCTTCGTGGATGGCCCTCCCCTCAAACGGATAAAAAATATGGTGGTACCCATCGGAGGTTTTAAAGGTTTCGATCAAAAATTGGTGAGGCTGGGGCACAATGCTCTCTTCCCGCTGTTTGGCAAACATGGGTGCCAGCGATTGAATCTCAATGGATTGTTTGGCTTTGGGCAATTCGGCAGTGTACAGTTCTTGGCGCAATAGTTCCGACATTTTGGCCGAAAAGCTCAATCGGCCACCCATCCAACTGGGAACCTTGCTGGTGCGTTTGGACGAATTTCGAACATGGGCCGACATTCCTTTGATGCGAATGAATTCCAGGTTTCTGCCTGCAAAGGTAAACACATCGCCAGGGCTCAATTTGGAGATGAAATACTCCTCGATGCTACCAATGTACCCACCTTTTTGGTAACGTACCGAAATGGTGGCATCCCCAACTATGGTCCCGATCTGAAATCGATGTCGCATGGCCACGGCCCGGTTGTTCACCTTGAATTTGCCATCTTCCTCAACGTCCACCTTTTTATATTCGTCGTAACTTTTCAGACTTTGGCTACCCATCACCAAAAAATTGAGCAACCATTGCCATTGGTCTTCCGATAGGGCCTGAAAGCAAAAGGTCTGTTTGATCTCTGGGAATATCTCTTCGGGATAAAACCCATCGGAAACCGCCAGTGTGGTCAGGTATTGAAGCAGGACATCAAAACTGTTGAGGTAGGGGATACGGTCCTCCACGGCATGGTGCAAAACGGCTTTTTGCATGGCAGAGGCCTCGATCAATTCCATGGCATGGGTGGGCAAAAAATAAATGACGCTTTCCTTGCCAGGTCTGTGGCCACTTCTACCCGCCCGTTGTAAAAATCGGGCCACGCCCTTGGGTCCACCAATCTGTACCACAGTTTCAACAGGGGCAAAATCTACCCCAAGGTCCAAACTCGAGGTACAGACCACGGCCCGTAGGCTTTCATTCCGAATGGCCTGTTCCACCCAAAGCCTCGTTTCTTTGTTGATGCTGCCATGGTGCATGGCCATTTCACCTGCATATTCCGGATGTTTTTCGAGTATTTTTTGGAACCAGATTTCGCACTGGCTACGCGTATTGGTAAAGAGCAAGGTGGTTCTACTGTTATTGATGATGGGCACCACATCTTCCAACAAATGCAGCCCCAAATGGCCGCGCCAGGGAAATTTTTCCATGGTTTTTGGGATGATGCTCTTTACCGTAATTTTTTTATTGAGATTGGCCTTCACCAGCACCGAATTTTCCAACTGGGGCGTGGCTGGGCCCAAAAGTACTTCTCTGGCTTGTTCCAAGTTTCCGATGGTGGCCGAAATGCCCCAAATGCGCAAGTCGGTGCACACTGTTTTTAATCGGGACAGGCCCAGTTCCATCTGTACCCCACGTTTCGAACCCAATAGTTCGTGCCATTCATCCACTACAATGGCAGTACAGTCCTTGAACAATTTTGCATAGCCTTTAGATGACAGGAGGAGGTGCAGGCTTTCAGGCGTGGTGATCAAAAGGTCCGGCATGGTGGTCCGTTGTTTTGCCCGCTCTTTGGTGGATGTGTCCCCGGTTCGGATACCTACAGTCATCTGGGTGCCCAGATCTTGGGTGATGCGTTCGGCGGATTGCTTTATTTCTTGGGAAAGGGCACGTAACGGAGTGATCCAAACCGCTTTCAACCCCTTTTTGTGCGTGGATCTATAATCGGGATTGTTCTTGATATAATTCAATACAATGGGAAACCAAAGCGCATAGGTTTTTCCACTTCCGGTTGGTGCGTTCAATAGGCCATGCTTGCCTTCCAAAAAAGCATCCCAGGTCTGTTTTTGAAATGGGAAGGGCTGCCATCCTTGTTGATGGAACCAATTTTCCGCAATATGGAAGAGTTCGGAATTCTGCAGATCGCCGTTGTTGAAATTATGCTTGGAAATTGAAAATTACGAATTTCTTTCATGCCCACACATGGGCTTTCTTGCGATAAAATTTATATTTGCAGTATAAAATTTTCGATATGCCAATTTTAGATCTATACGAGCACGGAGACCACCGAAAAAACCTTGCCCATTTTGCAACTTTGGCAAGTTTGGCGGCCGTTGATGGGGAAATAAATCCGAAGGAAAAAGCGGTTTTGGAAAAATTCGCCTTTAAACTGAATATCACCGAACAAGAGTTCAAGGAAGTGATGAAAAAGGAGAACAAATACCCTATTGAAACCCCACATAGCGGCGAAAAAAGATTTAAAAGGCTGTTCGAATTCTTCCAAATCATCTTTTCCGACCACTACATCGATGAAGATGAGCGCATTATTGTGGAAAAGTATGCTATTGGATTAGGATTTTCTCCTAAAAAGGCAACAGAAGTGATCAATAAATCCATTGCCATTTTTTCTGGCCAAATAGACTTTGAAGATTATCACGAATTGATCAAGCGGGAGTGTAACTAAACTTTGGCCTTGGCCATAAACTCCTCTGCTTTTTCCACCATTTTTTTGCTTCCACAGAAGAAAGGTACGCGCTCGTGCAGTTCGGTTGGCTGTATGTCCAAAATGGGTCTAAATCCGTCACTCGCCTTACCGTTGGCCTGTTCTGCCAAAAATGCCATGGGATTGCATTCGTACAGTAGACGTAACTTGCCATTTTGGGCCTTACTGCTCTTTGGGTACATGTAAATACCTCCTTTGATCATGTTGCGGTGAAAATCGGAGACCAACGATCCTATATAACGCGATGTATACGGTCTATCACCTTCCTCCATTTGACAATATTTGATGTAATCCTTCACCCCTTGTGGAAAATGGATATAGTTCCCTTCGTTCACCGAATAAATTTTTCCCGTTTCGGGGAATTGCATTTTGGGGTGGGACAGATAAAAGGTGCCCAGTGCAGGGTTCAGGGTAAATCCGTTTACGCCATCCCCAGTGGTATAGACCAGCATGGTGGACGTACCATAGATGATGTACCCAGCTGCAATTTGGTTTCTGCCCGGTTGTAAAAAATCCTCCAAAGTAACTGGGGTGCCCACTGGGGTAACCCGTCGATAAATGGAAAAAATGGTTCCAACGGAGACGTTCACATCGATGTTGGACGATCCATCCAAGGGATCGATCAAAACAATGTACTTGTTCTTATGCTGATTGTCGAAACTGTTGATGCTGATAAAATCATCCTCCTCCTCGGAGGCGATACCGCAAACAATTTCTCGGTTTTTGAGTGTCTGAATGAACTTTTCGTTGGCAAGCACGTCCAGTTTTTGCTGGTTTTCCCCTTGAATGTTGGTGTCGCCTGCCGAACCGATGATGTCCACCAGTCCCGCTTTGTTTACTTCGTGGTTGACCACTTTGGCGGCCAATCGAATGCCGTTCAATAATCTAGAAAGTTCCCCGGATGTATACTGAAATGAGTTTTGATTGGCGATAATAAATTCGCCTAATGTGCGGTGCTGCTGCTCGAACATGAATAGCTGTTTTATTTATGGACAAATATCGGGCATTTTGTGAAACTACAACGATTTCGAAAGACTTTAGTTTTGTAATTTTATAACTTTGAGTTTTATTTCTAACAATATGGAATTTACAATCAGGGATGCACGTCCCGAAGACATGGAACAGGTATTGGGCCTGATACAGGAATTGGCCCATTTTGAAAAGGAGCCGGATGCTGTGGAGGTCACTGTTGAGGATTTAAAAGCGCACGGATTTGGGGAACAACCCCTGTTTCATTGCTTTGTTGCAGAGACTTCCGATGGTATCGGGGGCATTGCCTTGGTATTCCCACGCTTTTCCACTTGGAAAGGTCCGGTAATTCATTTGGAAGATTTGATCGTTGCAGAGCGGATGAGAGGAAGTGGGCTTGGAACCGCCCTATTGGATGAGGTAGTAAAATACGGCCATAAACTTGGGGTAAAACGTATTTGTTGGGAGGTGTTGGACTGGAACGAACCTGCCATAGCCTTTTATGAAAAGAAAGGGGCCAATGTTCTAAGGGATTGGGATGTGGTCCATTTGGATGAAAACGGAATCAAAAATTATGTGGAAAGCTTGAACTGAGCTTATCCATTTTTACAATATCAGAAATTTACATGAGAGTATTTAAGTTTGGTGGTGCGTCGGTAAAGGACGGTGATGCGGTTAGAAATGTGGTACGTGTTCTGCAGGAAGTCGGGTATAAAGATACCTTGGTGGTCATCTCTGCCATGGGCAAGACGACCAATGCCATGGAAAATGTGGTGGAATGCTATTTTAACGATAAAAATGGAATCAATGCGGCCATCCAGGAAGTGGCGGATTACCATAATGGTATTCTTGTCAATTTGTTCGAGAATCCCAAACATCCCATTTACGGACAAGTCAAGGATTTGTTTGATGAGGTAAAAGGGTTTCTGGTTTGGAACAAATCTCCCAAATACGGGTTTGTCTACGATCAGGTAGTGGGTTATGGGGAGCTGTTGTCCACTACGATCATCAGTGCCTATCTTAATGAAGTGGGCTTGGTGAACACTTGGTTGGATGTACGCAATCTTATAAAGACGGACAATACCTATCGCGATGCCCAAGTGAACTGGGAACGTACCCAACAAGAAGTGGCTGCCAAAATCGATAGATCCAAGTTGAACATTACCCAAGGTTTTTTGGGGAGTGACGACAATAATTTCACCACCACATTGGGGAGGGAGGGTTCTGACTACACCGCGGCCATTTTGGCCTATTGTCTCAATGCCGAATCAGTCACGATTTGGAAGGATGTGCCCGGGGTTCTGAATGCCGATCCCCGAAATTTTGATACGGCCCAATTGCTGGAACAGATTTCGTACCGAGAGGCCATAGAGCTTGCTTTTTATGGCGCATCCGTGATTCACCCCAAAACCTTGCAACCTTTGCAGCGAAAGGAAATCCCATTGCACGTAAAATCTTTTTTAAATCCCAAGGATATGGGAACCACGGTTGGCAAAGGGATTGGTATTGTTCCAAAGGTGCCCTGTTTCATCGTGAAGAAAAACCAGGTGTTGCTCAAACTTTCTTCTTTGGATTTTTCCTTTATCGTTGAGGATAACATCAGTGAAATTTTCAAGTTGTTGGCCGACCATCGTTTAAAGGTGGATTTAATACAGAACTCCGCTATCAGTTTTTCAGTTTGTTTGGACAATAAGTTCAAGGGATTGCCCCTATTGTTGGAAGAATTGAAGAAAAAGTTCAAAGTGGTGTGCCACGAGGATGTATCCCTGTTTACTATACGCCATTTTGATGACGATGCGGTCAAATCCCTTCAAAATGGTAAATCGGTATTGGTGGAACAACGGGGTAAGGAAACTGTGCAACTTGTTGTAAAATAGGCCTTTTGCGGTTTGGGTAGGTGGACAGATACCAATTATTGTAATTTTCTATCTTTACGCTTACCTAAACATGATTTTTTATGGGATTGGTTACGGCAAAAGAGGTGGCAAAGGTTATCCATCTGGACAAGTATGGCTTTTTGGGCACCTTTGTGGGCTGGCTTTTGATGGTTGCCACCAAGATCACTACCATAAACCGATTTTACAACAAGAACAAAGAACTGCCCGGTCCAGAGTTTTTGGATGCGATATTGGAACATTACGAAATCGACTTTGAAATCCCCGAGGAAGACATCAAACGGCTACCTAAGTCCGGGCCCTACATCACCATAAGTAACCATCCCTTGGGTGGTATTGACGGGGTACTTTTACTTAAACTCTTGCTCAATGAACGGCCCGATTATAAAATAATCGCCAATTTTTTGCTGCATCGCATCGAGCCCTTGAAACCATTCATTTTGCCAGTAAACCCTTTTGAAACCCATAAGGATGCGAAGAGCAGTATCGCTGGTTTTAAAACGGCGTTGAAACATTTACAAGATGGCCACCCTTTGGGTATTTTTCCAGCTGGGGAGGTGTCTACTTATCGGGATGGAAAATTAGTGGTGGACAGGCCATGGGAAGAGGCGGCCATCAAATTGATACGAAAGGCCGAGGTACCGGTAGTGCCCATTTACTTTCATGCACGCAACAGTCGATTGTTCTATACCCTTTCCAAAATGAATGATGTGTTCCGAACCGCAAAGCTCCCTTCGGAACTCACATCCCAAAGTATGCGACCCATCAAGGTACGCGTGGGGCAGCCCATTTCCGTGAGTACACAACAAGAGGAACCCACCTTGGAGTCCTTTACCGAACTGCTGCGCAAAAAAACCTATCTGCTAGCCAACGTTTACGAAAAGGAACGGTTGTTTGATAAGGTGCCTACATCCTTGAAAATACCAAAACCGCCCCAAAAAATAGCCACGGCAGTAAGCTCCAAGGTGTTGGAGGGTGAAATTGAAAAGTTGCGGGAAAAGGATTGTCGCGTATTGCAAAGTAAGAACTATGAGGTATTCCTGGCCCAACAACAAGATATGCCTTTCTGTTTAAATGAAATCGGCCGCCAACGCGAGGTCACTTTCAGGGAAGTGGGCGAAGGGACCAATAATGCCATCGATCTGGACAAGTTCGATTCGTATTACCATCATTTGTTTTTGTGGGACGATGATGAAAAGGCCATTGTAGGGGCCTATCGAATGGGCTTGGGATCACAGATCTTTAAAAAGTACGGTATCGATGGGTTTTACCTTCAGGACCTGTTCCGTTTTGAACCGGAACTATATGGCATGATGGAAAAATCCATAGAAATGGGTAGGGCCTACATTGTTAAGGAATACCAGCAAAAACCCATGCCACTCTTTTTGTTATGGAAAGGTATAGTACACACAACACTGCGCTATCCCGAACATAAATACTTGATTGGTGGGGTAAGCATCAGCAACCAATTCTCCAATTTCTCCAAATCGTTGATGATCGAGTTCATGAAATCGAACTATTGGGATCCCTATGTGGCACAATACATTCGTCCCAAAAAGGAGTTCAAGGTTAAATTGAACGATGCCGATAAGGAGTTCATCTTTGATGAAACCCAAGCAGACCTGAACAAATTCGACAAATTGATCAGCGAAGTGGAACCAGGAAGTCTGCGATTACCCGTATTGATTAAAAAATACATCAAACAAAACGCCAAGGTAGTGGCTTTCAACGTG
The DNA here is from genome assembly GCF_003992615.1 of Flagellimonas beolgyonensis. GTDB lineage: Bacteria > Bacteroidota > Bacteroidia > Flavobacteriales > Flavobacteriaceae > Flagellimonas > Flagellimonas beolgyonensis. The sequence continues at coordinate 290,103 of NZ_RZMY01000016.1, read as the reverse complement.
GATCCGTTGTTCAATAATTCGGTGGACGGGCTTATGTATATCCGTATCGCGGACCTGCCGGAAAGCACCGTGAAGCCCGTTATGGAAGAGTTTCAAGCCGAGTTGGAACGTAAAATGGCGGAAGGGGCCATCCCTGCGGAGGACGACCTTAATCCATAAGTTCTTCCTTTACAAAATCGTGGCAATATTCCTTGATGGCATCCCGGGTAGCTTCGAACGCTTCGTGAATCTCCTTTTCGGAACCATGCACTTTGGATGGATCACTAAAATTTTGGTGTAGTCGCCTTGCTTTTTTGGAGGGGATGTACGGACAATGTTCCTTGGCATGGTCACAGACCGTGATGATGTAGTCCCATTCGATACCTTCATATTCATCCACATGGTTCGAGGTGTGTTGAGAAATGTCCACACCATCCTCTTTCATGATGGCCACGGCCCCCGGATTCAATCCATGGGTTTCGATGCCGGCACTATAAATGTTTGCGAGATTGTTTTGAAAGTGGTTCAAATAGCCATGCGCCATTTGGCTACGGCAAGAATTTCCGGTACAAAGTACCAATACATTTTTCATAAGGGATTTTTTAGTTCTGTTTAGTCGATTCCAACAATTTGGCTTCTTTTTTCAAATAGTAGGTTGTCCTTCCAAACTCCTTTGATTTTGCCGACGCGCTCCCTTTTACCGATGTAGCGGAAACCCACTTTTTCATGGAGTTTGATGCTACCCAGGTTTTCAGGGAAAATGCCGGATTGGAGTGTCCAGTAGCCTGCTTTTTCACTTTCCAAAATTAGGTGTTCCATCAGCAATTTTCCTACACCCTTTCCCCTGTTTTTTGTTGCAATATAAACACTTACTTCCGCCACACCGCCGTACACACATCGGCTCGAAACGGGAGATAAGGCCACCCACCCCAGTATCTCTCCTGCTTCCTCGGCCACAAATCGACAATGTGGCGTGTGGGCCTTGTCCCAATGGTCATAGGTTGGGGTGGAGGTTTCAAAAGTTGCAAATCCGGTGGCAATACCGTCGGCGTAGATTTGGGAAACCTGGCCCCAATCTGCCGAGTGCATATCACGAATCGTCATATGGATTGATTTAACAGCAGCCTGAACCAGGGGCACAACAGGGTTCCTGTTCCGTTGCGGCCTGTTTTTCAACGACACCGCAGGTTTCCTTGGCCTTGCAATCTGTTTTTTCCACGGAAAGTTTTAGGAGCAACTTCTTTTCATCCAGGGCGTAGTCATCTACAAATAGTTGGGCGGTATGAAAATCGGCATTGCTGTATTCAAACTTGATTTCCGCATCGGAAACCATCGGCTTGATCTTGTTCACCTTGTTTAGAATGCCCAAGGCTTTATAGGTAGACATGTAGTCCCTTTTGCCAATTTCTTTGGGGCTTTCCCAAAGTTGTACAATGGTCTCTTTCCAAAAATCGGTTCCGGCACCACAATCCACAGAATCGATAGTAATGTTCTTTACTTCGGTAATGTGGTAGTTGGCTCCGACCAATTGGTTGGGTGCATATTCAAAAAGTAAACTTTTGTCCTGGTGCTGTTGCAACAGGGATAGGAATTCGGCTGTTTTCATGGTTAACAACAATTACGGTTAATATTGGAAAAGAACGTGTGAAGGGTTTCTTGGATTTCCTTCCAACGTTCCTGGTCGATACAATAACAAAGGTTTTTGCCTTCAAAAGTGCCGTTGAGCAGGCCAATTTTTTTGATTTCGTTCAAGTGCTGTGATATGGTAGGCTGCGCCAATCCGATAATATCCACCAAGTCGGTACAGATACAGGCATCCTGTTTGCTGATGTATTCCAGAATGGCCACACGGGCAGGATGTGCCAGTACTTTGGCGATTCGAGCCAGCTCGTTTTGTTTGTCGGTGAACATATGTGTCTTCGTCAGTCCCATACTACGGTTTAATTATACATTGCAATATTACGATGAAGCAATGAAATAAAAAAGCCAGAAGTGTATTTTTTCTGACTTTTTGTGTTCTGTTATAGGCTTTTGAACCAGTTTTGGAAGGTTTCTCCAACCAAAAATACCGGCTTCCGGTTGCCGTTGATCGCCCCGATTAAGCTTATAATCCAAAGGATGGCACAAAATAGCCAACCCAAAAAGTTTAGTACTGGTATAAAAGAAATTACAAAAAGAATCAGGAATATCCCCAAAACTTGACGGATGTAAAAGGAACCCAGTTCCGTTTTGTTGCTACTGTTCATGATGATGGCTACGATCCATCCGATCAAAGTGATATGGGCAATAATGGCCACGGTCTTTCCGCTTTCCGGATTGCTGGGGTCAAATGCTTGCTTTACATCTTCTTTAAATTCTTTTGCTGCCTCTTCGGCTTTATCTCCGAAGTCTTTTTTTTCTTCTGACATGATATTTAATGTGTTGGTTAATGAAGATTAAATGTAGCAAATAAATCAATAGCTACTGGAAGGCTTTATCAACAGGCTCCCAGAGCTCTATTTTGTTTCCTTCCGGGTCCAAGATCCATCCGAATTTGCCATACTCGTATTCTTCCATTTCCCCCACAATGGTTACTCCTTCCTGTTTCAACGCTTCGAGCAGTTCCACCAAGTTCTCAACACGAAAGTTCATCATAAACTGTTTTTCACTGGGCGCAAAATAGGTGGTATCTTCCTTAAATGGGCTCCATTGGGTGGAACAGTCATTGCCTTCCTGGTCCTTCCACCAAAACGTACATCCGTAGGAGTCGGTATTCAATCCCAAATGATTTTTATACCACTTCTTTATGTTGTCGGAGTCTTGGGTCTTAAAGAAAAAGCCTCCCAGTCCTGTTACTCTTTTTTTCATGCTTTTTTAATGTTTTGTTCATAGATGTCGATCCAATCCTGTGGGCCGATTTTTTGACACAATTCCCCGATCAGTCCATAAGGAATGTTTTGTGTGTTCTTGAATCGGATACAACTTTTGCCCATATCCAATTTGGTCTTTACATGCTTGGGGTATTCTTTCACGAACCAATCCAACACGTCTGGGTTAGCATACATACCCATATGGTACAAAGCCACGAAGTTTTTCTGTGAGGCAATGTTGATGAAGGGCAAAGGCAGTTTGGGGTCGCAATGGTACCCATCCGGATATCGGGAATGGGGCACTACATACCCGATCATTTTATAGTTGATGCATTCTTCAAAACCATCGGGTAGGTTCTTTTTTATGGTTTCGCGAAGTTTGGAAACAGCTTCTTTTCTGTCCTCGGGCAGTTGGGCGATATAATCGTCCGGTGATTGTGCGTCAATGGTCATAACGGAACTATTTGCGTTGTAGAATTAAGGAAGAAATCAAGGTGATAATAAACCCGACCAAGAATACCGTCATTGCCATAAAAGCGAACGAAAGCAATGGGTTGGAAAACTGGGCTTTTTGGGACTCCAGTTCGGCCAATTTTACCCGCAACTCATCGGGTGGCAAAGTGCCTTTCATGTTTTCGGCAATTTCAGCATAGTATTGATCCATAAAACCGGGATTCAATACTTCGGTATAAAACACATCCAACAAACCGAAAACAAAGGCAGTGATTAGCGTAATCATCAACCCGATTGCCAAGGCTTGTTTAAAACTTACCTTTCCGGCATTTTCCTTATCCCTAAAATGTCGAATCCCGAAAAACACGAAGCTCAATGAAACCACAATGGAAACATAGCCCAAAACTTCCTGTACCGGAAGTGAAAGCGTGCCCAGTACATACCAGCTGAAAATAAATAGCACACAGATGGTAATGGCGCCATAGGCTCCATATCTTAAAATTGATTTTTTCATGATCTATTAATTAAATGGTTGATTCAAACCTAGCTCAAACCAGTATTTTGGCACTCATACTAAAGTACCAAAAAGTGTTGATCAACGATAATAACCAAATTAATTGGATAGTAAGTGGAGTGTTTTTGCCTTTTGGATAGCTTGGGTGCGCCGCTTGGCGTCCAACTTGACCAACAAATTGGATACATGGGTTTTGATGGTGCTTTCCGAAACAAATAGCGAATCGGCAATTTCCTTGTTCGACATTCCTTTGGAAAGATGGACCAAAACCTCGTATTCCCGATTACTGATACCGAGTTGGGTGATCATGTTGTGATCAATCTCTGTTTTGGCATTGGGTTGTTTTCCGGCTTGCCTTTTATTGATGTAAAGACCGACGAAAAAAAAGACCAAGGCAATGGCTCCCAAAACCAGTTCCACCGCTATGTTCCCCGATAGATAGGAATAAGTGCTGAATTTAAAAAGTAAAAGGATGGCAATGGTCAGTGCCGAAAAAACAAGGACGGTCTTTTTCACCCTTAAAATTAGCAAAATCTTTCTTTCACCTTGTCCACTATGGTTTGTGCCAGTTTCACCTTGCTTTCCTCGGTCCAACCGGCCACATGGGGGGTCAACAATACGTTTTTGGCTTTTCTAAGGTATTTGAAGGCCTTTGGTTTTTGGACGAACATGTTCTCGAAGGATTTTTTCTCGTACTCCAACACATCGAGACCGGCACCCAATATTTTTCCTGATTTTAGGGCAGCCACCAAATCTTCGGTGACCACACATTTCCCACGGGCGGTGTTTAACAACCAAAAGGGTTTATGGAAGGCATTGATGAATTCGGTGTTTACCATGCCTTCGGTTTTTTCGGTCTGGGGCACGTGCAGGCTTACTACATCCGACTTTTGTTGGAATTCCATGATCCCGACTTGGCGGGCATTTTCGTCCCCAACACCTCCTACAATGTCGTAGCAGATTACTTCCACATCAAAACCACGCAATTTTTTGGCAAACGCCTTTCCCATGTTACCATAACCGATGATACCCACTGTACGTCCGTCCAATTCGACACCTCGGTTGCCTTCACGGTCCCATTTGCCTTTTTTGACCTCACGGTTGGCCTTGCACATTTTGTTCATCACCGACAACAACATCCCCAAGGTGTGTTCCCCAACTGCATTTCGGTTGCCTTCTGGTGCCGAGGCAAGAAAAATTCCTTTTTGTCTGGCGTAGTTAACATCAATATTTTCAAGTCCGGCACCCACACGGCCGATGAACTTTAAGTTGGTGGCTTTGTCCAAAAATTGTTGATCAATGGTAAACCGGCTGCGAATCACAATGCCATCGTACAAATGGATTTTTTGTTCCACAGCTTCTTTTGTTGAAGAATAGTCTTCGTGATTTTCAAATCCGAGCGCCGCAAACTGTTCCAACAGAAGCGGATGGTTGGTGTCAAGATGGAGAACTTTCATGGGGTCAAATATACAACTCCTAGATTTTTGGATAATGGGTCTGGGTCTTTTCGTGCTGCACATTTCCGGTATGGGCCGTGGACAGTTTTTCGAACAGCAGCACATGCACCTCTTCCCCGTTTTTGGTCATGGGGTTGTGTTCCACACCTTTGGGCACCACAATGATCTCCCCTTCATTTACTTCTTCGGTGCGATCCCTGAATTGCATGTACAAGGTACCCTTGAGCACTTGAAAAAGCTCATCTTCATGTTCATGGGCATGCCACACAAATTCCCCCTGCAGTTTGGCCAGGAGCACCTGCATATCGTCCACAACGGCTATTTGGTGTGGATGCCATTGTTGGGTAAACTCGGCGTGTTTTTGTTTGAGGTTGATGGGTTTCATTAAGGTGAAGGTTTAGTTCGTAGGGATAGGCAAGTTGTGTATTTTCAAAAAGGAAAGCTTGTCCCAGTAACCTCTTTGAAATTTGATTTTTCCATCAACAATATGAAAAAAACCACAACCTCGAAGGCCCAGCGAGTCCTTCCATTCCAGAATGGCCCATGCTCCATCTTCAAAGATATTCTCCACAATGCATACCATATCGGCTGCAGTAAATTCCTTTTTGAACATTTCGTGAATGGCTTTTTTTCCAACAACGGGTTCATTGGCCACCTGATGGTTCACGGCATCATCATGATAAAATTCAGCCATGGCATCGGCATCTGCCATATTGAAGACTTTTATCCACTTTTCCACTAATTGCTTTGGTGTCATTTGCCGCTGGTTTTTTTAAATCCCCAATATCAATTTGGCGATGGTAAAATAAATCAGGATGCCAAAGATGTCGTTGCTTGTGGTGATAAAGGGTCCGGTGGCAATGGCGGGATCGATGTTTCTTTTATGCAGGAACAAGGGGATGAAGGTACCGATGAGTCCGGCCACCACGATCACGATTACCAAGGAAAGAGAAATGGCAATGGCGGTACTCAAGGTTCCTTTCCAAAACCATGTAAAAAATAAAAGCAAAACGGCCAGAATCAATCCGTTGAGCAGTGCCAACAACATTTCCTTCACCAATCGGCTACTGATGCTGCCCTTAAGATCATCGTTCGCCAAACCTTGCACCATAATGGCACTGGACTGTACACCAACGTTCCCGGCCATGGCCGCAATTAGGGGTGTAAAGAAGAACAAAACATAGTGTTTGGATAGCATTTCTTCAAAGTTGCCCATGATGGCTGCCGCACCCAGTCCTCCAAATAGCCCCAGAATGAGCCAAGGCAATCGAGCCTTTGTCAATATCCAAATACTATCGTCCGCTTCCACATCTTGGGAAATACCTGCAGCCAATTGATAATCTTTATCAGCTTCTTCCCGGATTACGTCCACAATATCATCAATGGTGATACGGCCTACCAATCGGCCGATCTCATCCACAACGGGGATGGCCTCCAAATCGTATTTGGACATGATCTTGGCCACTTCTTCCCCTTTTTCGTTCACGTTTACCGAATCCACTTTGGGGATGTACACATCTTTGATGTTGGTTTTGGTTGAGGTCGTCAATAGGTCTTTCAAAGACAACCTTCCCTTGAGCCTACCTTCATCATCCACCACATAAATGGAATGCACGCGCGTCACGTTTTCGGCTTGTGCTCGCATCTCCTTTACGCAGGTGAGCACGTTCCAGTTTTCGTTCACCTTTACCAATTCCTTGGCCATAAGACCCCCTGCGGTATCCTCATCATAGCGCAACAGGTCCACAATATGCTTGGCGTGTTCCCGGTCCTCGATTTCGGAAATGACCTCTTGGATGATCTCTTTGGGCAGCTCGTTGATGATGTCGGCCGCGTCATCCGTATCCAATTCCTCCAGCTCGCTGGCAATTTCCTTGGCGGTCAGGTTGCTCAATACGGCCTCCCGAATATCCTCGTGCATTTCGGCAAGGATATCGGACGTTTTTTCGCTGTCCAGTAACTTAATCAGGTAGGTGGCTTCCTCAACTTCCAACTCATCGGCAATCTCGGCAATGTCCGCATAGTGGAACTCCGACATCATGGTCTGAAGTTCGGCATTTCGGTTTTCCGCTATCAGTACCTTGATTTCCTCTAAAAGTTCGTCTGTGAGTTTAAACGGGGTCATTCGCTATCTTCTGGGTCAACGTTACAAAATCTGCCACACTCAGCTGTTCCGGGCGTTGGTCAAAGATAGTATCTTCTTTTAGATTATCGGAAAGATTAAAGGTTTTAAGGCTGTTGCGAAGCGTCTTCCGTCTTTGATTGAAAGCTGTTTTTACCACATTGAAGAACAAACGTTCATCGCAGGGAAGATGGATGTCCGCTTTTCGGATGAGGCGCAAAACACCTGAGTCCACCTTTGGTGGGGGATCAAATACAGTGGGCGGCACCGTAAAAAGGTATTCGGCCTCATAAAAGGCCTGTACCAATACGGAAAGGATACCATAGGTTTTGCTACCCGGTTTTTCACAAATGCGCTGGGCCACCTCTTTCTGGAACATCCCGGAGAATTCGGGAATCTGTTTGCGCATTTCCAGCATTTTAAAAACTATCTGGCTCGAAATATTGTAGGGGAAGTTTCCGGTGATGGCAAATTGCTCTTCGCCATACAGTTGGGTAAGGTCATATTTTAAAAAGTCGGCCTCGATGACCTGCAATCGGTCGGTATTCTTCAACAAATCTGAATGCTCCAAAGGAAAGCTGTGATTCAGGTACACGATGGATTCCGAATCCAAGTCCATGGCCACCAAATCCAAATCCCGTTGTAACAGGTATTTGGTGAGTACCCCCATACCCGGTCCAATTTCCACAACATGCTGGTACCCTTCCAAAGAAAGTGTATCCGCAATTTTCTGGGCAATGGTCTCATCTTTCAAGAAATGCTGCCCCAAATGCTTTTTGGCCTTTACAGCACCTTCAACCTGTTCGTTGGCCATTTTTTTGGGTTTGCCATGGAAGGCTTTCTGTCTTTTTTTCTTGGACACGGGTGTTTTTTTACAAGTTACTTGGAATTTTCGACATACACCCAAGCTGTTCCACCGGACTCCAAAGGGAATTTTTTCCGTTTATAGGCACTGGTTTCGTAAATGTCAGCTTTCTTCAGGTCGCCTTCGGTAACTTTATACACTTGCCCGTTCACCTTATCTTGGTAATTGTTGGTTTGTAGTACCAAGGGGTAACGACCGTAAATGGCATTTTCCATTTTTTTGAAACCGAGAAGTGCATCTGGCATGCCTTTCAAGAAACGGCCAAAGATATATTCCTGCACTTGAGGGTCCTGAAGGGTGCCATAGGTAAAAAGGTATTCCAAACTATTAGGGAATTTGTTGGCTGATCACTTCCAATTCCGTTCGAAAAGCCACAAACTTGTTCGGAAAATGCTTCTGGGCATCGGCGCGAAGTCGGTCCGCATCCTCTTTGTAATAGGCCTCCAATGTTTTGCGGTCTTGGGTAGTGTATTGAATGGAGTAGGTGATGCCCGCCTCTTCCTCGACCAATACCTTCACCATTTTGGCATGGGAAAATTTGCCGGTGTCCAGCATGTCCGGGATGTGTTTGTCGCGCATCCATTCGAGCCATTTGTCATGGACACTTTCATCAATATTGATGGTAACATTGTAAATGAGCATACCCTTGGTTTTGATGGGATAAATGTAGCGAACAATTAGTTAATGGCATCGCCCCGCAACCGCCTAAAATTAGTACGGGCCTGAGGAAAATAGTAACTGTCCTGATAGTTGTAGATGATCTTTTCGTAATGGCTTTTCGCTTTTTCGGGTTGATTGAGGATGTTTCGGTACAATTCGCCCAGTGCAAAATGGGCATCGTCGGCCAAAATGCCATCGGCATAGAATTCTACAATTTTTTGATAATTGAATTCGGCACTTTCATACTCCTTTTGCTCTTCCAACAATTGGGCTTGCTTCAACAGGGCCTCGTCCTCGATTTTTTCCCCTTTATGGTTTTGAAGGATGTCCTCCAATTCGGCTATGGCCTGCTGGTTTTTGTTTTGGTAGGCCAATAGGTCGGCCCTTGCATATTTTTTGAGTGCGGTTTGGGTGGAATCTTCCAGGGAATTGTCCGAAATGAGCAGACTCAATTGCATGGCATCGTTGGCGATGAGTTGGGAGGTAGATCCCCGAAGCACTTTCAACTGGGTAAGCGCCCAATCGAAATCGCCTTTATAAAAACTGGTCTGCGCCACTTTAAATCGTGCATCCTGTCCGAGGACATCATTTTTTAAAGCCTTTTGGACTTGGGTAAATAGGATTAGGGCCTCGTTAAAACGCTGGTCGAAGACCAAAATATCGCCCAAGGCCAATTTTACATAGGCCAATGCCATGCGACCCATCGGCAATTCCAAGCTTTCCTTGAGCATTTTTATGGCGGGTTCGGGCTGTTCCTTTTTAAATGTTAGAAAATTGGCATAGGCAATTTGAAGTTGTAGGGTCTGGCTTTGATTGCCATATTCGGCAACAAGATCTTCAAACTGTTTTTCAACGGCATCCAGAACTTTTGGTGTCGGGTTTTCCAGTTCAATGTCGATCAGGTGGAGTTGGGCATTCAACTTGGACCTTGGTTCTTCGCTGTTGTCCACAATGTATTGGAAGATATCGGTCGCACTTTCAAAATCCTTATCGTCCAGTGCGATTTGTCCCAAATTTTCCAAGCGGTCGGTGTTTATGCCCTCGGCCCGTTTGTAAATGGCTTTTTCTTGATTGAAGGCACTGCTGTATTGTTTTTGCTGCACAAACAGCCAACTCAGGAGTTCGTTCCACAGTAGGTCTGCGTTTTTTTGTGCGTTTTTCAACAATACCTTTCGAAGCAATACATTGTTTTCATTGTTTGGGTCTTCGGAAATAAAATCGTCGATGTTCCGCAATACATTGGAGCGGGATGTTCTGCCTTCCCAAATGAGGTTGAGGTAGGATTGGTACATTTTTTCAATTTCGCCCTGTTCCCCATAAATGCGGGCCAATTGAAAATCATAGTTGAGATCCGGTTTTAGCTCCATTGCCCTTTTGAAGGCCCGTATGGCATAATCCAAAACGGCATATTGCTGGAATCGGTAGCCCACACTGTACCCAAAATTGGGATTGTCCTCGATTTTTTCTATGGCCTTTTCATAAAACTCCGTTGCCTTTTCGGGATGGTTCTGTAAGGTATGGTTATAGCCCAATTCAATATAAAATGTTGGGAACGCATAGCTTTCATTGAGCTTTTCCAAAAGAAAGTTTTCGGCCTCGTCATACCTTTCCAATTGCTGGTAACAGGCCACCAACCCCTCGGCATAATCGGTACGACGGGGATTGGCTTCCACCAATTTTTCATAAAAGACAACAGCTTTCTCAAAATCCCCATCATTGAAGTATTGCTTGGCCAAAAAATCTTCTTGGGCCAATGCCGAAAACTGGTAGAGGAGGAACGATATCAGAAATAAAAAATAGCGCAATAGCATATTTGTTGGTAGCAATAAATAAGAGCGTTTTGTCATTTCGAACGTAGTGAGAAATCTCATATTAAATTAAAGGTTGTGAGATTCCTCGTCGCTTTGCTCTGTCGGAATGACCAATTGTTCTTAAAAAAATGAATGCTATGAATTTCAATCCACAATGTTTCATTTCAAATATAACGCAGAAAAGTGCGGGATTCTGTTAAGTGAATCCAAATTATGGAGTAAGCGACCTAATCGATCAGCTCAAAACCGCAATAGGGTACCAAAACCTCTGGTATTTGGATACCTGCCTCGGTTTGGTAATTTTCCAAAATACCAGCCAAAACTCGTGGTAGCGCCAAAGAGCTTCCGTTCAAAGTGTGGGCCAATTGCATTTTGCCATTTTCATCCTTATAGCGCAATTTGAGGCGGTTGGCCTGGAAGGTCTCAAAATTGGAAACCGAACTGATCTCCAACCAACGGTCCTGGGCCGTGGAAAATACCTCAAAATCATAGGTGAGTGCAGAGGTAAAGCCCAAATCCCCACCACACAATCGAAGAATGCGATAGGGCAATTTCAATTCCCGAAGTATGCCTTTCACGTGATCTACCATTTCATCGAGTGCTTGGTAGGAGTTGTTGGGGTGTTCCATGCGAACAATTTCCACCTTGTCGAATTGATGGAGACGGTTCAGTCCACGGACATGGGCCCCATAGCTTCCGGCCTCTCTTCTAAAACAGGGTGTGTAGCCAGTATACTTAATGGGAAAATCACTTTCAGCCAATATATCGTCCCGGTGCAAATTGGTCACGGGAACTTCAGCAGTCGGAATCAGGTAAAGATCATCTGCGGTCACGTGGTACATTTGCCCTTCCTTGTCCGGCAATTGCCCTGTGCCGTAACCTGAGGCTTCGTTCACCATGTGGGGTACCTGCATTTCGGTATAGCCCGCTTCGGTGTTCTTGTCCAAAAAGTAGGAGATTAGGGCGCGTTGCAATCGTGCACCTTTACCTTTGTAAACGGGGAAACCGGCCCCGGTGATCTTCACACCCAGTTCAAAATCGATGATATCGTATTTTTTTGCCAGCTCCCAATGGGGTAGTGCACCTTCAAACAGGGTTGGTATATTTCCTTCCCGGAACACTTCTTCGTTGTCTGCATCCGAATTCCCGGCAGGTACCAATGCATTGGGCACATTGGGGATAAGATACAGTTGCTCTTGAAGGGCCTCGGCTGTTTCGTTCAAGGCATCCCCCAATTGTTTTGAAGTTTCCTTGAGACCTGCTGTTTTTTCTTTCAACACGTTGGCTTCTTGGGCCTTCCCGGTTTTGAAAAGGATTCCAATTACTTTGGAGATTTTATTGGATTCGGCCAGCGTAGCATCCAATTCGGTTTGTATGGAACGGCGTTTTTCATCCAGTTCCAGCACTTTGGCAATCATTGGGCCAGCATCGATGTTTCGCTTTTTTAAAGCGGTAATGATGGTTTCCTTGTTTTCCCGAATGGTATGTAATTGAAGCATAGCCTTGTTTTGAGCGGCAAATTTAATTTAATCTGAACAAGTGCCCAACTATTCTTGTTGTGTAATTTGGATTCGAAATCCATGAAAATAATCGGACATGGGTAATTTTTGATAACAGGTGTATCTGTTATTTTGAAATCAGACCCAGGGAGTGGTCTTTGTCCTTCTTGAGTTGTTCCTTCAATTCCTCCACCGAATTGAATTTGAACTCGTCGCGTATTCGGTGCAATAATTGCACCTGGATCTTTTCACCGTACAGATTGCCATCAAAATCGAAAAAGTTGATTTCAATGCTTTTATCTGTGCCGTCCACGGTTGGATTGTACCCAATGTTCATCATGCCAAAGTAATCCTTACCATCTATTTCACTTTTCACAACATAGGCACCGGTTTTTGGAATGAGTTTATAGGCTTCCTCAATATGCAGGTTGGCCGTGGGAAAACCGAATTTTTTGCCCAACCCTTTTCCTTTTTTAATGGTTCCGGTCAACATGTAATTGTAGCCCAAATAGCTATTGGCCGTCTCAATGTCGCCTTCTTTCAAGGCGGATCGGATCTTGGTTGAACTCACGGAGACATCGTCAATTTCTTGGGCCGAAATCTCTTCCACTTCAAAATCGAGGGCGTTGCCAAAAGTGATCAGATCTTGGATGTTGGCATTTCGGTTGCGTCCAAAACGATGATCATAACCGATGATCACTTTTTTCACCTTTAGACTGTTCACCAAGATGTCCCGCACAAATTCGGTGGCAGAAAGTCTGGAAAATTCCTTGGTAAAAGGGTGTACGATCAAATAATCGAGGCCAAGGGTTTCCAGGATCTGTTTTTTCTCTTCCAGGGTGTTCAACAGCTTAATGTCCACATCTTTTTGCAAAACCATGCGCGGATGTGGAAAGAAGGTGAGCACCGTTGATTTTAGATGGGTGTTTTTGGCATTATTTATGAGGCGTTCCAATATCTTACGGTGTCCAATGTGCACGCCATCAAACGTGCCAATGGTGATTACTGTTTGAAAGGGAAGGTCTTTAAAATGAGAGATGTTATGGATTGTTTCCAACGGCTCAAGAAATAAAAAAGGCTTACATTTGAATCTGTACTATGCCCAAATATGTATGAAAGCTAAATTACACCTTGTTTTTTCAATAACCATATTTTTTAGTTGCTTTTGCATTTACGGGCAACAAGCTTATTGGAAGCCAATTGGTAAACAATCCAACTTTAAAAGCAGTTCCATCAATGACATTTCCAAGGCCAGAGCGGTATTTTCGTTGGATGTAAACAACTTTCAACGGGAAATGAGGTCTGTTTCCACTTCAAAAGGGGGTGGAAAGGTGGTCTATTTGCCCGATGCTGATGGCAAAATTAATGCTTTTACGCTTTGGGAAACGCCGGTTATGCACCCGGATCTGGCCAAAAAATATCCAAATATCAAATCCTACACGGGTGTTAGTTCCGATGGAAAATATAGGGTGAAATTGAGCAGTTCGCACAAGGGTTTGGAAAGTATGGTGGTGAACCTACAGGACCAAAAACAAACTTTCATGGAACCATTGAGCAATAAATTGGGGGGATATGTGCTTTATGAAAAAGGTGCGGGAACAACAGCGAAGGACAATTTTGTTTGTGAAACGGAAAAGGCGGTCTTGGCTACTTCAAAAACCATTGCTCCCTTGGTGGATGACCAAATGTTGCGGAAGTTTCGAATAGCGGTTTCGGCAACGGGTGAATATACCGTTGGCAAAGGTGGTACTGTGGAAGATGCCTTGGCTGGAATCAATGCTACTATAACGAGGATCAATGAAGTTTTTGAATCTGATTTGGGAGTTACCTTAGAGCTTATTGCGAACAACGACCTGATAATTTTTACAGATCCCGAAACCGATCCGTACGATACAAGTCTCAATTCCCAAGTTCAAGCCACCTTGACATCCACTATTGGAGAGGCAAATTATGATGTGGGGCACCTTTTTCATCAAGTGGCCACAGCAAATTTGAACAATGGTAATGCAGGATTTATTGGAGCGGTCTGTGTCGATGGCCGAAAAGGCAGTGCATTTTCTGCGTCCTCCACACCCCAGGGAGACACCTTTGATTTGGATTACGTGGCGCACGAATTGGGCCATCAATTTGGGGCCAACCACACCTGGTCGTTCGAATCGGAAGGTACGGGTGTACAGGCAGAACCCGCTAGCGGCACTACCATTATGGGCTATGCAGGTATTGTTGGGGATAATGATGTAGCGCCCAATGGAGATGGATATTACCATTTCAATAGTATTTTACAGATATCCAATTATCTTCAAACAGTTTCTTGTGCCCAAACTACGGCATTGACCAATTCACCTCCCTTACTTACTCCAGTAGGTGATTATGTAATTCCTTTGGGAACCGCATTTGTCTTGGAAGGGATTGCCTCAGATCCAGATGTTGGAGATGTTTTGACCTATACTTGGGAACAAATCGACAACGGGGTAGTAACTTTTGCCACCTTTGGACCAACAAATCCAAGCGGAGCAAATTTTCGATCAATGCCGCCAAACGCGGATCCCAAACGGTATTTTCCAAGGTTATCCGAGGTCGCACTGGGCAATCTGACCCAGACCAACCCAACAGAAGGTGATGCTTGGGAAACGGTTTCTGAAATTGAGCGAAACCTCAATTTCGCATTCACGGTTCGTGACAATGCTCCAGGTGGTGGACAGGTGGTTTCCGACCTCCTCAATGTAAAGGTGGTTAAAGCTGCGGGACCTTTCGTGGTTACATCCCAAACGGCTAATGAAATTTATCAAGCGGGTTCCGTTCAAGAAATTACTTGGGATGTGGCCAATACCAATTTGGCACCCGTTGATGCACAAACGGTGGATATTTTTCTCTCATTGGATGGCGGATTGAGTTTTCCCTTGACCTTGGCTCAGAATGTGCTCAACGATGGTTCGGCAACAGTGTTATTACCTGGAAACGTTTCCAATAGTGCTAGGGTTATGGTAAAAGCCAGCGATAATGTTTTCTTTGCAGTAAACTCCACAAATTTTTCCATTGAACCATCGGAAGTGGTGTTAAGCTTTCAAAACTTGGATTTTGAAGTTTGTCAGCCCAACGATCTTGTGTTGCCTTTTGTCTATCAAACCTTTGCTGGGTTTAATGAGAATGCGGTTTTTTCTGCGGATGTGCCAGCCGGTTTGGTTGCGACCTTTTCCCCAACAAACGCCACAGCGGATGCCACACCAGTGGATTTAACCTTGTCGAACACCAACGGGGTTGTCCCTGGGATTTATGATATTACGGTAACCGCAACCACTGCGTCCGTTGTAAAAAGTATAGTATTGTCCGTTAGCATTCTTGATGGGAATTTTTCTGATGTAACCTTGTTGACCCCTTCCGATTCAGAAAGCCTGGTTTCATTGGACACGGAATTGACTTGGCTAGAGAACCCCTTTTATGATAGCTATGAATTGGAAATAGCCACGGACATTGGTTTTACCACTATTGTTGAATCAGCATCCATACCCTTTAACCATTATAAGGCGACGAACCTTCAACAGCAAACAGAATACTTTTGGAGAGTTCGCCCAAGCAATGGTTGTGGAACCGGAACATTTGGGACACCGTTCAGTTTTACGACCACCCCGATCGATTGTAAGAACAGACAAGCAAATGATTTGCCTTTATTCATCTCCTCCACGGGTACTCCAACAGTAACTACATCGGTGGTTTATTTGGAGGATCTTCCTTTGTCAGATGTGAACGTGAATCTGCAGCTCAACCACTCTTATTTGGAGGATTTAATCGTGACCCTCATTTCTCCTGCAGGTACTAGGGTAACCCTTATTGCCAATACTTGTGGAGATTTGGATAATATTGATGCGGTATTTGATGATGATGGAGATCCCATAGTCTGTTCCGGAAGCCCTGCGATTTCGGGTAACATAACTCCTTTGGGTTCCCTGTCCTCTTTAAGGGGGGAATCCATATTAGGTGAATGGATTTTGGAGATACAGGATACAGCTAGTAGCGATGGAGGGTCACTTGTTGGTTTTTCCTTGGATATTTGTGTTGAGGGTATTTTTAGGCCCGATGCGGATGGTGATGGCGTATTTGATGATGGTAACGACCTATGTCTGGGAACCCCTAAAGGAGTGGAAGTAGATACCAATGGTTGTGCAGTTTATCGATTTGCATCCAATAATTTTACCATTGAAATAGATAGTGAGACCTGCCGAAGCAGCAATAATGGGTCGATTAATGTTACGGCATTGGATACCTCCCTTACTTACACGGGTGTACTTACAGGAAATGGCAGTAATGTTTCACAAGATTTTACCAATACTTTTTCCTTTGAAAACCTAACGGCAGGAAATTATACACTCTGTTTAACGGGAACCAACGGTAGCGTTACGTATGAAGAAGTATGTTTTGGCTTGGTCATAGTTCAGCCGGATGTTCTCGACATTGGTGCAATAGTGGAAGCGGGGGTTCTTAACCTCGATTTGAAAGGGGCAACTTTTTATAATGTGGAATTAAATGGTCTTGTTACCCAAACGGAATCCAGTTCCATTCAAATACCCTTAAAGGAAGGGGTCAATACCCTACGGGTATTTTCAAATTTACCCTGTCAGGGTGTTGTTGAAAAAACTGTTTTCTATTCATCACGTCCAAGATTGTCGCCCAATCCTGTGTATACCACAACGGAAATCTACTTGGGAGGGTATGATGGTTCTGTGGGGGTTGAAATTTTTACGGCCAATGGTCGGTTGATAACCAAATATGTGAGATCGGTGAACGGCAATAATTTGGTGCTGGACCTTTCGGCGCTGCGAAATGGTGTCTATTATTTGGGGATAGAAAAGAATGGGGTAAGAGAAACCTTTAAATTTATTAAACGATGATGCGGAAATTGTTCTTCAGTGCAATTGTAATGGTATTGTTGATGTCTTGCGGTGGAGACAAAACCCCACCAGCTCCCAAGGCTGCCCTATTGGTTTTTCCAGAGGAGAACTCTGAATGCACAACGGGGACAAGTATAGGGGAAACTTTGAGTCAAGTAACGTTTAGGTGGAACGCGGCCAACAATACCGATAGATACACTTTGTCCGTCATAAATTTGAATACGAATGCCCCACAGAATGTTTCAACTTCTGCTACATCGGCCAGTCTTACTATAGCAAAAGGTGCACCTTTCTCGTGGACAGTGACATCGAGAAACAATGAATCGGATGAGGTCGCTGTCAGTGAAACATGGCTTTTCTATAATGCAGGAGGGGAGACCACCTATGCACCTTTTCCTGCTCAGTTGGTAAGCCCAGAATCAGGATCAACAGTTCAAAAAAACATTGCAAATGAAGTGTTGTTGGAGTGGACAGGTGCCGATGTGGACGATGATCTTGCTTCGTTTGAGGTGTTCTTTTCAACCTCAAATCCGCCCACAACTTCTATTGGAACCACAGGTGCCAATACAGGACAGATTTCAGCGAGTGTGGTTTCCGGGACCATCTATTATTGGAAAGTAATCAGTACCGATACGGAAGGGAATACATCGGAATCGAGTGTTTTCGATTTCAGGGTTTATTAGGAAATCCCTATTTGCCGTTGTATTGGTTCATGGTGTTTTTAATTCCGGCAAATACAAAGGAGCGTATGATGTCTGCAGATTTTTTCAACCGTTCCGGTAGCGCCTTTTGTTCCTCATCGTTCCAAGTTCCCAAAACGTAGTCCACTTGCCTTCCCTTACCAAAGTCGGCCCCGACACCAAATCTAAATCGGTTGTATTGGCTGGTCTGGAGAGTATTTTGCACATCTTTTAGGCCGTTATGGCCACCATCGCTTCCTTTGGTCTTCACCCGCAAGGTGCCAAAAGGTAAATTAATGTCATCGGTAATGATCAACACGTTGTCCAAGGCAATATTTTCCTTTTCCATCCAATATTTAACAGCTTTGCCGCTAAGGTTCATATAGGTGGATGGCTTAAGGCATAGAACACTTTTACCCTTGTGCTTAAAAGATCCCACGGCGCCCAATTTGGCCGATTCAAAAGTAAACTGTTCCTCTTCACATAAGTGGTCCAAAACCTTGAACCCAATGTTGTGCCGGGTTTCTTCATAATCAGGGCCAATGTTGCCAAGGCCCACCACCAAGAATTTTTTCATGCGGTCCTTTTCTTGAAGTATTTGTTTTGGTTTACCAAAAATAGTATTGATGAATTTGAACATCAGTAGGGTGTGTTGGCTAAAAATACAAAAGCATCCCAAATTTTGATGAAACAAAAATAGGGATGCTTTATATTATTTGGTGTCGGACTATTCCGCAGCAGCTTCTGGTGCTTCGGCAGTCTCGGCGGCCTCACCTCCTTCTGCACCTTCCTCTTCTTCATCCTCCATGTCATCGGCAACGGAAGTTCTGGAAGCTTTCACCTGAACGATAGCGGTGCTATCTGGGTGCAAGATGGTATAGTTGTCGTTCAAAATGGTTTCAACCGCAATGGTTCCACCAATACGAAGCTTGGAAATGTCCACGGTAATGAAATCCGGAAGCAATTCTGGCAATGCCTTTACAGCCAGTTTGCGCTTACGGAACAACAATCTACCACCGTTTCGTACACCGGGAGAGTTTCCTTCCAAATGAACAGGGATATCCATGGTAACTGGCTTGTCCTTGAACAATTGGTAGAAATCCACGTGAAGGATTTTATCGGTTACTGGGTGAAATTGGATATCCTGCAATACAGCTTCCAATTTTTCGCCGTTTTCCAACTCAATCACAGCTGTGTGTGCGTTTGGAGTGTACACCAAATCTTTAAATTCAAACTCATCTGCTGAAAAGTGAATTGGTTTTTCCCCTCCGTAAAGCACGCAAGGGACCTTTCCAGCATTACGTAGGGCCTTGGTAGCTACCTTGCCCACGCTTTCTCTTTGGGATCCTTTGATTGTAATTGACTTCATTGTTATATATTAAATTGATTTACATTAAAAATTTTGAGGATATCGATGTGTTGTGGTGCACGCGGTGCATCACATCGGCGAACAGGTCGGCACAGGACAATATCCTTATTTTATTTTGATTGTGGTCGATCGGAATGGAATCGGTTATGATCAATTCCGTCAACATGGATTTTTCAATTCTTTCGTATGCATTTCCGGACAACAGGCCGTGGGTTGTAACGGCACGAACGCTCACAGCTCCTCTCTCCATCATCAAATCGGCCGCTTTGGTCAAGGTTCCGGCTGTATCTACCATATCATCCACCAAAACCACATTTTTTCCTTCCACATCACCGATCAGTTCCATATGGGAAATTACATTGGCCTTGGCGCGTTGCTTGTAACAGATCACCACGTCGCATTCCAAAGCTTTTGAATAGGCATAGGCCCTTTTGGAACCGCCCATATCGGGGGATGCAATGCAAAGGTTGTCCAGATTCAAGCTCTTTAGGTAAGGCAAGAAAAGGGTAGAAGCAAACAGGTGATCAACGGGTTTTTCAAAAAAGCCTTGGATCTGGTCGGCATGCAAATCCATGGTGATGATCCTGGTGGCTCCTGCGGTTTCCAACATCTTGGCCACCAATTTGGCGGCGATGGGAACACGCGGTTTGTCCTTTCTATCTTGTCGGGCCCAGCCGAAATAGGGCATAACAGCAGTGATATGTCGTGCGGAAGCCCTTTTGGCGGCATCGAGCATCAACAACATTTCCATCAAGTTTTCCGAGCTCGGATGGGTAGAGCCGATGATAAAAATCCGGGCCCCACGAATGGATTCCTCGAACGAAGGCTGGAACTCTCCGTCACTATAACGGGAGAACAGCACCTTCCCCAACTCCGCGCCGTACGAAGCCGCTATTTTCTCGGCGAGCGCTGTACTTTGTGAGCAGGCAAAAATTTTGGGTTCGGGAACTTGATAGGCCATTGCAATCTCTTGTTAACTAGCTTTTTAAATCACCATTTTCTAAGGAGGTGCAAATTTAAAAATTAATTCGGGTTGCTAAAGTATAAATCGAAGTATTTTTTGATTGGAAATAAAAATATTTTGTTAGCTTTGCAGTCGCATTTTGAAAATGCCATGATGCCTTGGTGGCGGAATTGGTAGACGCGCTGGATTCAAAATCCAGTGTCTTCGGACGTGTGGGTTCGATTCCCACCCAAGGTACAAAAAGGCCGAGATTAAATCTCGGCCTTTTTTAATTTCAAGACCGACCATTTTCTAGTCCGCTTTTTATATCTTTAAGCTACACCGTTCCTACTCAATATTTGCCAGATTTGTTTGCTTTTTACCATAAAAAGATAGTTTTGATTTTGTTCTCGGTCCTGTTGGTGGCCAATGTTTTGAGCGCACAGAACGGCACTTTGGAAGCAGGCATTGAACATGTTGTTCCATTTAAGCTTTTTAAGACCAAGAAAGATACTCTTAAGGCCCAAACACTTTCACGGATAGACTATCATAATATTGAAAAGTTCGGAAAAACCGACCCAACATACATCTATTTGGCTCAACTGGACTTTGAGGGATTTGAGCCCTTAATTAAAAGGGATGACAATGATTGGGTCTTGAACATTGGATATTTGAACAGGGCGAATCTTTTTTATTGGAATGGAGGAGCTTTTGACTCCATAACAATGGGTAGTTTTGAGTTGAACTCGAATTTTACGGGAAAATTTTCATTTGGAGGTGAGCAACTGATCGATGGCCGTTATTTATATCTAAAATTCTCAAAACTGAACAGTCGACAAAACTTAGAGAAAGGGCAATTTGTTTTCTATGGCCAAGGATTGGAAAATTACCGAGAGGAACATATCAGTAAATTGTCAGCGAAGACTATTTCTTATGGCTATTTGCTCTGGGGCGCTGTTTTTGTTGGGGTGGTAATAAGTTTGATTTTTTACAGAACGTACAGGCAGCCAGAGTATATTTATTATTCTTTATATGCTGTTTCACTGGCCATTTTTCTTGGCAGGAATGGATTAGGTTGGTATGAAAAGTATATTGGAAATTTTTCCTTTTCTACATTTCTGTTGAACAATACTTTTGAGCTATTGGCAGGCCTTTTCTATGTTTTGTTCGAGAAATATTTTTTGGATACCCAAAAGCAATATCCACTTTTGGACAAGGCCATAAATGTTTCGATTGCAATCTTCATTGTGTGGTTGGTGGTGGACACTTCAGTCATTTTAATGGGGAAATATCACCTGCACTTTGTTTTGTTGGATATCAGGGCGTTGTTGCTTTCTGTTTTGGTGCTTTTTGGGGTTATCTACTTGCTTGTCAATTTAAGGAATCAACTGAATTGGTTTATTATAACAGGATCAATCATTTTTGCCCTGGGTTCTTTGTTGGTGTATGTCAGTGGTGATGGCAACTATCTTCGATTGGCAGCGGTTGCGGAGATTACCGTGTTCTCATTGGGTCTGGGATATAAGGTACGTGTCGAGAACAGGGAAAAGATAAGTATAGAACGTGAAATTTCCGTAACTTATCTAAGGCTCCTTCGTTCTCAACTCAATCCACATTTTGTTTTTAATGCTCTAGGGTCGATACAACATTTGATCATTCGTGGCGAACAGTCCTATGCCATATATTATCTGAGCAATTTCAGCAAACTTATGCGGTATGTGCTCGAGAGTTCTAATCAACAAAACGTGCTTCTTTCCGAGGAGATATCCTTTTTGGAAAAATATGTGTTATTGGAGTCGCTCCGATTTGATATGGAGTTTAATTTTTCCATCGAAACAGATGATTCCCTTGTACCTGAAATGGTCGAAGTTCCTCTGCTTTTGATTCAACCCTTCGTTGAAAATGCCATAGTACATGGATTGTTGCCCAAAAAAAATGGGGAATGTTATTTGAAAATTCACTTCAAAATGGTCGATAGCGAAATCTTGCAATGTGTGGTCGATGATAATGGAATTGGTCGAATGGAAAGTCAAGCTCAAAAAGTTGGCCGCCGGAGTCACAAGTCATCTGGAATATCCATTGTGGAAAAACGACTTAATGCCCTAAGACAGGCCGGAGATCAAAGGCAAACTGTGATAATCGAGGACAAGTTCGATATGGAAGGTAATTCAATGGGGACCAAGGTGACATTGAATTTATTTTTGAATTCCATCAGTAATTTCTAATGAATAAAGGGTTGGCATCCACTGCCTGTTTTTTAAGTTTATTGACGCTCTCCATGAAAAGTATTATGATTTTTAGAGCTGATTTTTGATTCTTGTACTTCTTAAAAAATAAAATTAGCCTTGATTTTTTGCTCCCCGATTGTTTTTGTTAATAACCATGTGGATAAAGAATTTTGGAAAGTGACACCTGTCAGATTTTTTCCGAGCCCTTGATTTTACGTTTGTTCCCATGATTTTTTTTGCCCTCAAAAAATGAATGTTGATAAAAGTGTTGAGAACCTAAAAGGGGCAATGTAAAATCAATGTAAAGAAAATAGGAATTTTACAATCGAGCTTAGTAATACAACTCCAAACCGTTTTTCTCATGCACATTATTCATATCACTAAAAGGGATTTTAGTACACAAACTTTTGACCTTAACAAGATTACAAATGCCATTTTGAAGGCCATGACCGCCGTGGAACATGGTCAGATCAGTGACGCGCAGGCCATAGCCCAAGGCGTGGAAAAAGTATTGTTGGAACGAAAGAGCCAGGATGAACATTATGTGCCCACTGTGGAGGAGGTACAGGATGTGGTGGAGAACGAATTGATGAACAGCGAGTTCCATGATGTGGCCAAGGCCTACATCATTTATAGGAACAAAAGGGCCCAAATGCGCCAAACCGACATCTTCGAAAAGCGCATCAACCTTAAGCCTTACGAGTATCCCCAGTTGTATGAATATGTTCCGGCCATCCGTCATTCGTATTGGATCCATACCGAGTTCAATTTCACCAGTGACATCCAGGATTTTAAATCGGGATTGTCCGATGTGGAACGCAGTGTCATAAAAAATACCATGTTGGCCATCTCCCAAATAGAAGTGGCCGTTAAAACCTTTTGGGGCGATATTTATCAGCGTATGCCGAAACCAGAAATCGGTTCGGTGGGCGCCACATTTGCCGAAAGTGAGGTAAGGCACCACGATGCGTATTCGCATTTGCTGGAAATTTTGGGATTAAACCAAGAGTTCGAAAACCTGAAGAAAAAACCCGTGATCATGAAACGGGTCCAGTATTTGGAAACCGCACTTAAAAACGCCAAGAGTGACAATAATAAGGAGTATGCAGAGTCCATTCTGCTATTCTCCCTCTTCATTGAGCATGTTTCCCTGTTCTCCCAATTTTTGATCATTATGGCCTTCAATAAGTACAAAAATGTATTGAAGGGAATTTCCAATGTGGTGGAAGCCACTTCCAAAGAAGAGCAGATTCATGGTGATTTCGGAATCGATGTCATCAATATTATTAAAAAAGAACATCCAGAGTGGTTTGGCGGGGATTACAATGAGACCATCCAAGACATATGTGAAAAGGCTTTTGATGCTGAAAGCAAAATCGTGGATTGGATCTTTGAGGAAGGCGAACTGGATTTCCTTCCAAAAGCAGTGGTGAACGAGTTTATCAAAAATCGCTTCAACAATTCATTGGAGAGCATCGGAATTTCAAAAATTTTCGATGTGGATGAAAAACTTTTGGCCGAGACCGAATGGTTCGACGACGAGATCATTGGAACAAAACACGGAGACTTTTTTGTAAAAAGATCCATCAACTATAGCAAGAGAACACAAAGTATAACCAGCGACGACCTTTTTTAAATTATGGAGCAAAAAACCAACACCCCCCACGTAACCGACCAAAAACAAGACAAGACCCAAGACCTCATCAACGCCAGAAAAGATGCCCTTGCCAAAATTAAGGCCAAGGAAGAAAGTGGCGGATTTGAATGGTTGAACGAATATAGCCGCCAATTTTTGGCATCGGGCTATTTGACCGAAGGTGTAACGCCTGAACAACGTATTCGGGAGATTGCCGAAAGGGCAGAGCAGATTTTGGACATACCAGGTTATGCGGACAAGTTCTATAATTACATGTCTGAGGGCTATTTCTCGCTGGCGTCACCTGTTTGGTCCAACTTTGGGAAAAGGCGTGGGTTGCCAATTAGCTGTTTTGGTTCCCACATCGATGATGATATGGGGAATATCCTTTTCACCCAATCGGAAGTGGGCATGATGTCCAAATTGGGTGGGGGTACCTCTGGGTATTTTGGTAAGATCCGCCATCGTGGAGCACCGGTAAAAAACAATGGCCAGGCATCGGGTGCGGTACATATTATGCAGTTGTTCGAATCCATGGTCGATGTGGTTAGCCAAGGATCGGTGCGTCGCGGACGATTTTCTCCTTATTTGCCTATAGACCATAACGACATTATGGAGTTTTTGGAAATCGGGACCGAAGGAAATCCCATCCAACAGCTTACCCATGGCGTAACGGTGACCAACAAGTGGATGCAAGAAATGATTGCAGGCGACGAGGACAAACGTACCGTGTGGGCCAAAGTATTGCAGCGACGCGGTGAAATGGGCTACCCTTATGTTTTCTTTACCGATAACGCCAATAACGGAAAAGCGGATGTATATAAAGACAAAGGGCACCAGATACATGCTAGTAACCTTTGTACAGAGATAATGTTGCCAAGCAACGACAATTGGTCCTTTGTTTGTGTGTTGTCCAGTATCAACGTACTTCACTACGATAAATGGAAAAATACCGATGCGGTCGAGACGATGGTCCATTTCTTGGATGCCGTGATCACCGAATTTGTTGAAAAGTTGGAAGCTTATCGTGATTCTTCCGATAGAGATGATAGACAGACCTTCCTATTTATGGAAAGGGCCTACAATTTTGCCAAGGATAACCGAGCTTTGGGATTGGGAGTCTTGGGATGGCATTCTTTGTTGCAATCCAAGCGATTGGCTTTTGACAGTCAAGAGGCCTATAACTTGAACAGTGAGATTTTTAAGGAAATCAAGGAACGTTCCTATAAGGCATCTGAACAATTGGCCGAACGTTTTGGCGAACCTGCGGTGTTGAAAGGCTATGGTAGACGAAATGCTACCTTGAACGCCATTGCACCAACAACCTCCTCTGCCTTTATTTTGGGTCAGGTTTCTCAAGGAATCGAGCCGATTTGGTCCAACTGTTACGTGAAAGATATCGCCAAGATCAAGGTGACCATCAAAAATCCATATTTGATGGATCTATTGGAAGAAAAGGGGCAGAACACCACAGAAGTATGGAGAAGCATCCGCGATATGGACGGTTCCGTACAGCACTTGGATTTCTTGACTGAGGAAGAAAAAGCGGTGTTCAAAACCTATTCAGAGTTGGATCAAATGGACATTATTTACCAAGCAGCCAACAGACAAAACCATATTGATCAAGGGCAATCGGTAAACATTATCGTTCACCCGGAAATGCCAACAAAGGAGATCAATAAAATCCATGTTACTGCATGGAAACTGGGTCTAAAATCCCTGTACTACCAACACAGTATGAACGCGGCCCAAAAATTCAAACAGAAAAAAGAGTGCACTAGCTGCGAGGCATAGTAATACATTTTATCTAGCACAAAAGGGAGGCTTCCAAATTTGGAAGCCTCCCTTTTTTATTTTGGCAGCCATAAAGGTGGAAAATTTGCCCAAAAGAACGCTAGTGTTTTAAAATATCTTAGGAAATCAACATTCCCTGTTAAGGAATATTTCACGCTGAATTTTTACATTTTAACAGTTTCTTACGAAAATCGAATATTGTTATATTATTATTTTAGAGGCCAAATATTGTTAAATACATAAAAAATATGGCCAAATATTTTTACATCACTATAATCGCATTGTTTATGGGGGTCGGAATGGTTCAAGCACAGGAAGGTATTGTAACCGGGCCAAAGGCAAAAAACAGGAAGCCTTGGAAGAATCCGAAGCCCCAATCCACCATCGTGGTGAAGTTGCACGACCATGATCCCATGACCGGTCCTGTTGCCAAAAATAGAAAGCCGTACGAGGATATCTGTGAAACAGTACCCATGGTGTCGAGAGAGCGAAGAAAATTGACAGGACCTTGGGCGAAAAACGCCCGTCCTGAACGTGGAAATTATTGGGAACCAGAATCTAAGTAAAAAGCTGTAAAGCCGTAAGGTTCACAAACTGCTAAACAAAGCCCGCACTATAGTGCGGGCTTTGTGCTTTTTAAAATGTAAAAAGCTAAAAATCAATAGTTTTTGATGTGCTTATCTATTTTTAAATAGATTGGTTTTCAAGAAAGGAAGATTAACTTTCATCGTGAAACCCTAATTTCACAACAAACCATTGTCCAGAGACAACATATCTTCCCTTTTGGTCCGTGTTATTGGTATGTTTGAGAGGTCTTACTACGTAAGAGCAACCTCATCAACTAAACTATGAACATAGCCCCAACCTGGAAAGTTCTCAATAAACTCCATTTTATTTTTCTCTTTTCGTTGTTTACAATGCAAATGGGCCATGCACAGCTTTGTACTGTTGATGCCGGACCCGATCAAACATTGACACAGGTTTCTCCCGTATTCTTGAATGCAGCAACTCCCGTTGTTGGCATAGGTACGTGGACCCAGTTATCAGGACCTAGTTTAGTGGGTTTTGTGAATGCCAATGACCCCAATACGGAAGTACTCAATACGGCACCTGGCACCTATATTTTTGAATGGACCGTTTCAGACGCTTCATGCAGTACGAATTCAGATACCGCTGGGGTGTCCATTGTTGGTGTAGATCTTGAAGTAAATCTTTCATTCAGCAATTCGGTTCCCAATATCGGGGATGTGGTCACCTTTACCATTAATTTGAGCAACTTGGGCGACGTGGACGCCACAGGTGTGGCCCTGGAAAATTTTGTGCCCACAGGATTTGGCAGCATAACTGCCATCGACAATGGGGGTACGTTTAGCTTCATATCCCGCAACGTAACCTGGACCGGTCTTACAGTGCCAATCGGCACCAATACCGTTTCGTTGAATTTTAATGCGACCGTGTTGACCCCAACGGGAACGGCGGGAGAATATACACATTTAGCCGAAGTTACGACGACAGATCAATTTGATTATGACAGCACGCCCAATAATGACGACGGTGACCAAAGTGAGGATGATGAAGATTCTCTAACGGCAGCTCCGTTGCAGGCCGATCTTTCGTTGATCAAATCTGTAGTGGGCAATGTATTGAATCCATTTGTTGGTGATCAAATCAGTTTTGAAATATCCGTGACCAATTCAGGTCCCCACGATGCCACCAGTGTGGTAGTGGTAGACCAATTATTGTCCGGATTCGGTTTTGATTCGTATACGGCAACAGCAGGGACTTATAATTCATCGAACGGTTTTTGGCAAATCGGAACTTTGGCCAATGGGGCCACGGAGACCTTGGTGATAACCGTTACGGTAAACCCTTCGGGAAATTATACCAATACCTCTCAAGTAATCGCCTCCGATGCCTATGATCCAGATTCCACGCCGGCCAATGGGGTATCTTCGGAAGATGACCAAAGCGATGTGGTGGTAGTCCCCGAAGCAGTTATCGATCTTTCGCTGACCAAGGAAATCAATAAATCGCCGCCATTGGTGAGCGATAACGTGCGTTTTACCCTAACCGTAACCAACGATGGCCCAAGTGATGCCACCTCGGTGGAAATAACCGATCTGTTGCCCTCTGGATATACCTATGTTTCCGATAACGGGGGTGGTGCGTATGATGAGGTTACCGGAATTTGGTCTGTCGGAACAGTGGTTAGCGGTGCCTCCCTAAGTTTGGATATTTTGGCCAATGTGAATGCCTCTGGGGATTATAGAAATGTAGCAGAAATAACAGGTCATGACCAAACCGATGCCGATTCAACGCCCAACAATAATGCACCAGGTGAAGATGATCAAGATGAAGTGGTGGTGGTTCCCGATCCCTTGGTCGATGTTTCGTTGACCAAGACCGTGGATGAACTGGTACCTGAGATTGGGAGTGAAATCGTTTTCACCATAGCGGTCACCAACGATGGTCCCAGCGATGCTACCAATGTGGTGGTAACAGATATCTTGGCTTCCGGTTATCAGTTTGTAAGTGCCTTGGCTTCTGATGGAACCTACAATCCCAACAATGGTTCTTGGACGGTGGGAAATCTTTCCAACGGAACCATGGCCACCCTCGATGTTAGGGTGGAAGTTCTATCCACTGGAACATATTCCAACACGGCAGAGGTTATAAGTGTATCCGAATTGGATGTGGATTCCACTCCAGGCAACAATAATGAGTCAGAAGACGACCAGCAAACGATAACACCAATTCCCATTCCGGTTTCGGATCTATTGTTACGTAAATCGGTGAACATTTTGAGTCCGTTTGTGGGGCAACAGGTAATTTTCACCATCAATCTTACCAATTTTGGACCAAGTGATGCTACTGGGGTATCGGTCATGGATCAGTTGCCCACTGGGTATACCTATGTTTCGCACAGTACCACGGCAGGAATTTACAATGAAGCAACGGGTATGTGGGACTTAAACGGGACCTTATTGGATGGAAATACAGAGACCCTGACCATTGTTGCATTGGTAAATGCGGACGGGGATTACTTCAATGTTACCGAGGTGTTTGCTTCGGACAATGTTGATCCCAATTCGACCCCCAACAACAATAATTTTTTTGAAAACGATCTCGACAGTGCCGGAACCACGCCTATACCTTCGGCAGATCTCAATCTTGATCTATCTGTGGACAATACAACACCAGATGTTGGCGACAATGTCATTTTTACGTTGACCCTTTTGAATGAAGGTCCAAGTGACGCCATTGGGATAGTGATTGAAAATAGATTGCCGACAGGCTATACCTATGTTTCGGATAATGCTGGTGGTGCTTTCAATCCGGCATCCGGCTTATGGAATGTGGGCAAGTTGCCAGCTGGAGATCAACAGCAATTGCAAATTGTGGTACAGGTCAATCCCACGGGAGACTATACCAATATCGCTGAAGTGGTCGCGGCCATTCTGTTTGATTTGGACTCCACTCCAAACAATAATATACTGTCCGAAGATGATCAGGACGAGCAAGCCACCAATCCAAGGATTGTTACCGATATTTCATTGACCAAAACAGTGGACAATCCAACACCTGATGCTGGCAACGAAATTGTGTTCACCATTACCGTGACCAACGATGGTCCCAACGATGCAACAGGATTGGTAATAGAAGATCAATTGGCCAATGGTTATGCCTTTGTGTCCGCTACAAGTACCGCAGGTATGTATGATGAAGTGGCAGGTTCTTGGGATTTGCCCTTTCTGGCCAATGGCAGCACTGCAACCCTTCAAGTACGAACAAGGGTTAGGCCCAGTGGTGACTATAAAAACACCGCCGAATTGATTGCGCTGGATACCTACGACCCCGATTCCACCCCGAACAACAATTTAGGTTCTGAAGACGATCAAGCAACCGTGATACCAACACCTCAGGGTATGGCCGATATTTCCTTGACAAAATCAGTGGACAATGCTTCTCCGAATGTTGGCGATGTGGTGCGATTTGTAGTCAGTGTCACCAACCAAGGACCGACCAATGCCACCGGAGTACAGGTAACCGATCTATTGCCCTTGGGCTATACTTATCAATCCCACTCGACCACGGCTGGAACCTACAATCCCAATTCCGGTATTTGGAACATAAATAGAACCATACTCGATCAAGACACAGAGAGTTTGGAAGTATTGGCCATGGTCAATGCGCCTTCGGATGACCCTGATGCCTACTTGAACATTGCGTTTGTTTCGGCCAGTAATTTTGAAGACCCGGATAGTGATCCTAATTCTGGCTGGACATTGGATGATCTTAATGATGGCGTAACAGATGATGACGAGGCCAGTGCATTTGTGGTTCCACAAACCACGGACATTACTATCACAAAAAGTGTGAACAATTCCTTTCCAAATATTGGTGATGAGGTAATTTTCACCATAACGGCAACCAATCAAGGTGATGTACCTGCCACTCAAATAGGAATCGAGGAACAATTGCCTAGCGGCTATCGTTATGTCGGTCATCAGACAACTCATGGTAGTTATGACGAAGGTTCTGGTTTTTGGGAAGTGGAACAATTGGAGATTGCGGAGTCCGCCACTTTGGAACTTACCGTTGAGGTGCTCGATATCAGTGATTATTTGAACATAGTGCAGTTGAGTTATGTGGACCAGTGGGATTTCGATACCTCCAACGATTTGGCGGAGGCCTTTGTGACACCCACCTGTTTGGTGGTCTATAACGAGTTTTCTCCCAATGGTGATGGTGTAAACGATTATTTCAAAATTGATTGTATAAACCAGTATCCAAACAATACGCTTCAGGTGTATAACCGTTGGGGAAACATCGTTTTTGAGACCCGATCGTACAAAAACGACTGGGATGGTACGCCCAATGGGCGGGCCATTGTACAAAAGGAAGACCAATTGCCCGTTGGCACCTACTATTACATTTTGGACCTTGGGGATGGGTCAGAACCACGAACCGATTGGTTGTACCTAAACAGATAAATAATGGGAGTTATCACAAAGCAAAATAGAAATAAAGTGATGGGGCAACTTGGGTTGCTGGTCCTGTTATTGATTATGGGTACGGCAAGGGCACAACAAGACCCCCAGTTTACACAATACATGTACAATACTATGAGTGTGAATCCGGCCTTTGCTGGATCCAATGGGCATTTGACCGCACTGCTCATGCACCGATCCCAATGGGTGGGTATCAATGGGGCGCCTAACACCCAAATTTTGGCGGTGGATACCCCATTAGAGAATAAATTGGGTGTAGGAGGTATTTTGGCCCATGATGCCCTGGGACCTTCCTCGGAATTTTTTGTGGATGGAAATGTTTCCTATACCATTCAATTGGACAGTACCAACAGAAAGCTGTCATTCGGCATGAAACTGGGAGGTCGAATCTTCAACGTGGACTTTTCAAAGGGCTTGACGGAAGATACCGATGTGGCCTTCCAGAACAATATCAAGGGTAAATTCTTCCCAACTATTGGGGCAGGGGTATATTATCAGACGAAAAATGGCTTTTTGGGCTTTGCGGTGCCCAATTTCTTTTCACAAAAACATTATGATGGACAGGAACAGGAAATTGCGGCGGAGCGATTGCATTATTACTTTATTGGTGGGAAGAAAGTAGACCTTACACCGGATGTTAAATTGAAACCTGCATTTTTTGTGAAATGGGTGCCCGGTGCTCCCATTATTGCAGACTTTTCGGTCAATGCCTTGCTCAAGGAAACCTTTACTTTTGGTTTGGCCTACCGTTGGGACGATTCGTTCTCCACGTTGTTGGGCATGCAGATCAATTCCAATTTAAGTGCGGGATATGCCTATGACCTCACATCGTCCAACTTGGCCAGTTATACAGGAGGATCTCATGAACTGTTCCTGAGGTATGAATTCAAGACGAGCAAAAAGCAGTTGGAGGCACCTACATTTTAGCAATTGGTTTTAAGCATGTCTGCTAAATTCCTTTGAAGCTTAAAATGTCATTATCTTTATACGATAATTGAAAGGAAGCTATTTTCCAGTATAAGTGTCGATTTATGGAACGCAACGAGCTTTACCCTATTTTTTTAAAGGTCAACAATTTGCAGGTCCTTATTGTAGGTGGCGGAAACGTTGGGCTTGAAAAGTTGTCGTTCCTGCTCAAATCCAGTCCGAATGCCCAAGTGCAAATGGTCGCTCCCGATTTCTTGAAGGATACCTTGGCCTTGGCATCAAAACATCATGTTGAAATTACCAGGGAGCCCTACAATGTTTCTTTTTTGGAGGGAAAACATATGGTGATAGCTTGTACGGACAGACCGGAGGTAAACGAACAAGTCTACCATGATTGCAGGGCAAGACAGATTTTGGTGAATGTGGCCGACAATCCGCCGTTCTGCGATTTTTATATGGGTGGAATCGTTACCAAGGGCAATGTGAAAGTGGCGATTTCCACCAATGGTAAATCCCCGACCACGGCCAAACGCTTGCGCCAATTTTTTGAGGATGTGATTCCGGACAATATCGATGAGCTTGTGAACAACCTTAATGCCTACCGAAAAACCCTTAAGGGAAATTTCGAGGAAAAAGTGGAAACCCTGAATGAGTTTACCAAGGGTTTGATTCAAAAAAAGGAATGATCCTTTTGCCCTAATGGATCCTACAGTTTTTTCATGGCGTCAATAAGGTCATCTTTTTTCTTGGGTGAAATGTTTACCTGCATATCGTTGCTCATGATCAGGTAGCCCCCATCGGATTTGATGTACTTTTTAACCTCCTTAAGGTTGATGAGATAGCTATTGTGTACCCGCATAAATTGGTGGTCGCTCAATAGGTTTTCGTATTCTTTCAGGTGTTTGCTCACCAAAAGGGTATTGTTGTCCTTCATGATGAAGCTTGTGTATGAACCATCGGCTTTACAGGCAATGATATCTTCCAAGGCGATAAATTCCATGCCTGCGGTAGTGGCCAGACAAATTTTTTCGGGCCGCATACTTCCCCTGGATAGGCTTTGCATGAGGGTATCGATTTGTTCCCGGTACACATTGGTATCCATTCGGTGCCTTGCTTTTTCCACGGCCTGTTGCAGTTCGTCCAAATCTATCGGTTTTAACAGATAATCCAAGGAACTGAATTTTATGGCCTTGATCGCATATTTTTCAAAGGCGGTCGTGAAGATTACCTCAAAATTGGGATCCTTGATCTGTTCCAAAACGTCAAAACCCATTC
Organism: Flagellimonas beolgyonensis; assembly: GCF_003992615.1. GTDB lineage: Bacteria > Bacteroidota > Bacteroidia > Flavobacteriales > Flavobacteriaceae > Flagellimonas > Flagellimonas beolgyonensis. The sequence goes on along the minus strand of NZ_RZMY01000016.1, from coordinate 257,144 downwards.
CGGGCTGTAGCTCAATGTCCAAAAAGACCACATCGGGACTATAAACGGACAGTACTTTCACGGCCTCATCCACAGAACTGGCCGTGGCAATGACCTTTACATCTTTACAAAATTCCTCTAGCATGGATTTTAGGGTTTCCCTGCTATGCCTTTCGTCTTCAATGATTACAACTTTTAATGTCATTTGGTTGTTTTTAGGGGTTATATAATTTTATGATCACCTTGGTTCCAGCGGGATTCCCCTTAGAGTCGAATTTATCAACAATTTCCAAAGTATTTTTGTTTTCTTCCGAATCATGGAGCATTTTTAACCGACGCTGGGTAATTTTCATACCACATGATGTCCTGTTTTGTTCTTTATTGACTGATATGTATGGAATTCTACCAATGCCATTATCCTCAATTTCTATGATACAGAAATTACCCATTTTCTGGATACGGATACAAAGGCATTTTTTTCCTTTTTTCTTTCCGACCAGTCCATGTATAATGGCATTTTCGGCAAAGGGTTGTAAGAGCATCAAAGGAACTTCGATAATATCGGTTTCCAGGGATTCGTCCACTACAATGGAATAGGAAAAAGCATTGTCAAACCGAAGTGATTCCAATTCCAGATAGGAACGCAGCAAATCAATCTCTTCGGTCAAGGAAACAATGGCCTCCCTCGAACTTTCAAGTACGTTACGAGCCAATTTCGAAAACTTGGATAAATAGGAAAGAGCTGCTTTTCTATTGTTCTGCAGTATCAAATGCTGGATGGAACTAAGGGCATTAAACACAAAATGAGGGTTCATTTGTGCCCGGAGTACATTGATTTCTTTCGACATGACCTCTTGTTGTAGTGTCAACCTACCTTCATATTCCAGTTTTATCTTGTAGGCGAGACCCAAGGAGAAAATAATGATTTCAATACTGGACCCAAGAACCATAAGATGTTTGTTTAGTGTAAATAAATAGCCCAAGGCCCCGACCATGTAGATAAAGGATCCGACAACCACAAATATGGCCAACTTGTCCTTGCAGACCATTAATAAATAGGCCATGGAGACAATCCCAAAAAGGGTCATCACCAATCTTTGGATATTTAAAAGATAACTGTGGGCGACATAATTACCAGTAAAAAATACCAAAAAATCTGTGATAACAAGTACGGTTAAAAACCCTATGATGATGTGCATGCTTGTATGAAGAAGGGGATGCTTCTTTTTGGTGTCCAAATAGTGTACGGCAAAAGCAATATAGAACAGGTTGATCAAGACTTGTGAAATAACAACACTCCAATAGCCAAATAAGCTATCATAAAAGTTTATATAACCTGGAATCAATAGATTATCCTGCAACAGATAAACGATTGAAAAGAGCACATATAGTGCATAAAAGAGAAATTCCAGTTTGTGGATGTTCAGGTACACTACCAAAAAAGTGATGAAAATAATGCCACATGCTCCAAGATAGATTTGGTCAGGGAATAGTTGTTTTAAATCTTCTATGTTGTAGTATTGGGTGTAAAACCGATTGTTTGCATCGGAAAGGTATTCAAACTTGGGTTTGCCAGGTAGTGCGAATGTCAATTGGATTTTTAGGTATAGGTATTGATTGTCGATCAATTGATCATTTGTAAAATAGATGCCAGGGGTGTAAATGAAGGAAGCTTTTTCTTCCTGCTTATTGAATTTACCCACTGGCCTTTGATGGATTTGGCCATTTTCGTTAAAGAAGATAAAAGCCTTGCTAAAATCCTTGGTGCGTAAACGCCATCCTTTGCTCGTTTTCAAGTGCTCGAGGTTGTTTTTAAAATCGAGCCGTACCCAATAGGTTGTTTTTAGATTTTCAAATTGTAAAGTGTTACCAGGCAAAAAAGTGGGATTGGATTCCAATAAACCTTTTAAGTTTATATTGGGTTCATCCAAAGTGAGATAGTCAAATGGAACAGGGAAGGTGTTTCTATCAGACCATGTGGATTGGCCATAAACCATGGAACAACAAATCAAGCATAGGAGCAAAAAAGCTTTTCGTGCGTAAAAGTTTTGATCTTTAGGTACCGATCTGAATTGGAACCTATTCATCCTCCCATCTTCCTCACTGTTTGTTAAACCAAATCTTAGGAAAAAGCAGGAAATGAAATATTTATGTCCAAGAGGTTGTTCCATTATGTAAATGGATTAAGAAAAATAGTATTCTTATTGTAAGAATTAAATTATTTTTTATATTTGAAACAGTATTAACGTTAATAGCTGTCAGGTAAACATGTTTCAATTGTATACCTGAAATTAAGGGCATTCATCTTTCTGAAATTGAAGGCCCGTCTTTTCAGCTCATAATACAACTACAATTCCTGTGTAGGTTAAGCTTCAAAGATTGTTATCAAATCTCATCCACATCACCTTGTATCACAAAGGCTTAAAGTTCATTTGCAAAGCAAACAGTAGGTTCTTGTTTTTTAAATAATGTTTAGGGGGGAAGTTTGGGTTATTCCAATAGATGGTCAAATCTATTTTCTTAAGCAGTAGGGTTTTGATCGGTCATTGGCATTGAGGTTTTTTTGTTCTAATCTTTTTTAGAGTGTAAAATAACTCACCACTTTTATCTCCAAACATTACTGTTGCGCAGCATAACCCCATACTTGCTTTCAGCTTAAGGAAATTACTCATGGTGAGTTTGAATTTTACTATTTTGGGGTTAATAACATTGTAAGCTTTTTAAAATTGAAATAATGGGCCACACCATCTTCATCGCCAGAAAAGAAGATGAAAGCAAATGCTTACCTGTGCAGCCCGTTTATTTTTTAACCAATCTCTCTGGCATTCACTTGTAAATCTAAAGTGGATAAAGGGAACAATCCTTTACTATTTGACGAATCACTGTTTTGAATTCATGAAAGGAGGTTTCGGGTTTATAGGCTTCCAGAAATACAGGTGGCCTTAAAAAACAAAGCGACGTTTATTATTTCAAAACGCCGCCATGCCGTAGGTTAAATGAACACTAAAGAGTACTGTTATCCTGTTGAAACAAGATTACCATTCCTAAAATTTGGAGAACCTACACTCCGGCGCTTTTTTGGTTTTAATGCTTTATAATGTCCTTTAAAATCTATGGTGGAAACATTGCTGAAGTATCCCAACATATCTTCATAATCTTGAATATTGACTAAGTTGTTCCCGACTCTTAATTGAGTGGAGGACAAGTTGTGTTTAAAATCCCAGTCACTTTTAAGCTCGCTATCTTTGGCTCTTATAATTAGTATTTTCAATTTCTTTAAATGCCAGGCTGGCACATAGAAATTTGTTACCCCGTCCTGGAGTGATTTAAACGTTACATATACCTTCCCAACATTCTTATACACATGTGCCGTATATCCAAAAGTTGCATTGTTCAAAGGAAGTTTTAGGCAATTCTCTTCAGATTCCAAGTAAAAAAGAATAGGGTTGTTGCGAATTACTTCATCGGTCAATTGGGGAACATCCAAGCATACGGACCAACCCGGTAAAAAGTCTCGAATATCGAATGAAATGAGCTCAACTGTATTTGATTCCTTTAATTTTTGAATCCTATTTGGAATTTTATCAAAGGTTGATGGCGTGTTGAACAAATACAATGGATAACCAATAATTATCGTAGCGCAGATCAGGGTCCAAATAATGGTGAATAAAAGCATAGATGTCAAAATTTTATTTAGGGGAACATGCTAATTACTACCCAAGTAACAAATTAAATGTCAGCTTGGACCACCAAAATATACGGATGTGGGTTTCCAATTGACGTATGAAATCGCACCGATAAACCGTAACTTTTTTGGGTTGAAATGCATGGCCGTTTTATGAATTGGGTTCCGGAATCTCTATATTATCTTTCAACTGTCCCAATACCCCCATAACATCATAATTGGCAATTTTTCTTGTACTGTAATTTCTTTTGATGTGATTTATGTACGTATGAATTTCAAGGGTATAGTAGTTCTCCAGTTCAAAAATGGAATCTTTCATTGGCTCAGTAACTTTGTCCGCTAACATTTTTCCATAAGACCTGGCATGATAAACTGTTTTATGGGTGTTGTTTTCAGTATCCATCCATTCAATGGATACCTCTATGAAATCATCCATGCGTTCCCTTAGTCTATAGGTGGCATGTTTTGGGATTTTTCCAAATTCATATTCTGATTTAACTAAGTCCAATATCCATTTTTCAAGAAAGTTATCTCTCATCTCATTTATATTTAGGTGTTCTGATTTTAGATGTATTTACTAAATGATTTGAGGTTGAAATTCAGTTGCTCCTTTTTTGTGGCTCAAGGAAACTGATAATTTTTTGTATACTTTTTAATGTTATTTCTGCTAATTTGTTTGTCGTTTATTTTATTTCAATTCATGTGTAAAATTTCTTTGAACCAATTGATTGTATTTTGTCGCGCTTCCTGACTTTGGGAATTTCCATCAGTATCAAAGCCATGGCCGACATTCTGGTATTCAATTAGTTCAACATTGGCCCCTTTATCCTTTAATAGGGTATACATACAGAGGTTGGTGTCGGTCAAATAGCCCTTTTCAGGAATCTGATATAAGATTGGGGCATAGGGAAAGTATATGTTTGCAACATTTGCATCTTCATTGCACGCATTGGTTCCCCAATAGCCAAAACCGGAGGACCCTCCATAGTAAAAAACTCCACCGGCAAAACCTTCTTTGGGTTTGGGAGCAGGGGGGAGCACCCCGGAAGCTTTGTCATACTCCTTTCCATCAAACGATTGGGTCCATTCCCAGCCGTTTGGAGTAGTTTCTGTATCGTACAGGGTTGCAGCCAAAGCAGTGCCTCCATCCGAAAAACCTAAAATGCCAATATCCGCTGCTCGCACAACCAAGCTACCGTCGCTAAATTTCAATTGTTTTAATTGTTCAAGGGCAGCGTTGGCATCAGCTGGACGAACAAATTGTGCACTGATTCTAAAATTATCGGGTGCTTTGGTCCATTTGCCGGTTCTTTCGGTTACACCCCGTCCAGAGTAACTGTCCACAAAAGCTCCAACAATGCAATTACTGGCCAAAATATCTCGCCATTCCTTGAATTGGCTGGACATTTCACCGTTATTGGGGTCATCATTTTTCCACATACCGCCTGATCCGTGAAGGACAACAACAGCTGGAAAAGATGGATTGGTACAATTGTCCGGTACGGCCAGGTAAATGGGCACCTTTGCATTGCCCACCAAAACATTGATGATGGTATCTTTTGTGGATGCTGAGATTTTTACCTCATTGACTTTTGTGCCGAATGGAAAATTCGATTCATCATCGCTACAGGCGACCATTAAACATAATAGGACCATAATTTTCAATAGGTTGAGCATTTTCGATTTGTTTGGGAATAATTTCATTTTCGAATAGTGTTTTTTTATTTAATAGGTACATGAACAATTTGAAATTCCTTGAAAAAGGTCAATCCCAAGCGTTACCACATGGGTGCCACTGGAATATCCGAGTATTTCATTCATAATTACTTGATAGGAATAACCGAAGTAAAAGTCTCCTTTTTTAAGACCGATGACCGGTGCAACATAAAGAGGAGTTCCAAATTGATCGTTCAAGAACCGGTAGGTGATACCGGCGTAATAATAATCCAGAAAATCAAACCATTTAAACTTGGTGTTGATATCCGTTATGGAGCGTCCATCATTTTCAAAATATTGAAAGAAGATTGAAGGCTCTATCTCAAAGTTGTCCCTTTTATGTTTCCTGTATTGATACCCGGTATACAAATAATAGTTTCTTAAGGTATTGGGCTCAAAGATGGGATTGAACTTTTCAAAATCCTTGTTCAGGATGTTCGCAACATTGAGACTGAGATAAAATCCTCCCTTTCGATACAATGTTCCCAAATCAAAATTGGGGTTGCTGGAAGCTCGGTCGTTGACAACGGCCATATCGTTATTGTCCTCAAAATTTTCAATATCAATTCTAAATTGATTTAGATTGAATGATAGGGCAAGGGATAGATACTGTGCTTCATATTTATCAAGGGTCAGATGATGGGCGAAGGAAACTTTACCGCCCCGTTGCTTCGTCTCACCATTGGAATCATTGTAAAGGACCATTCCAATACCCGACCGATTCCCCAATCGAACATCTGCGGACAATGATTGCGTGTCGGGAGCATCCTTGATTCCCACCCACTGAGTCAACCCGTTCATCCTTACTTTTACATAATTGCCAATCCCGGCAAATGAAGGAGACATTACAAAAGGGTTGTCAGACAAATATTGGGATAGTTGAGGTATGGTCAATTCTTGGCCAATCACCCAACAGGTGTTCAACAAAAATGTCAGTAATACAATTCTTTTCCTCATTTATTCGATTCTTTATCGGTACAAAGTGAAATGGCCCACAAATTCACGTTTAGATCCATCATTCAATTTTACCGTATACCAATAATCCCCAGATGGTAGTGGTTTAGATTCATAGGTTCCGTCCCAACCATTGTCCACAGGACCCAAAACCTTGATTTTTCTTCCATACCTATCAAAAATGTAGGTCTCAATGTCTGGGAACAGCTCCATATTTCTTGGTTTCCAATAATCGTTTTGTCCATCATTATTTGGGGTAAAGAAATTGGGGATGTCCAAATCAACAAAGTTCAGGGCAATACTGGCAATGGCCTCACAACCATTGCTGTCCACAACACGAACATCGAAAGTTCCGCTATGATCAATGGTATAGGTATTTTCATGACTTCCAGAGTTGTCCTCAAAATAATAGGTATATGGTGGGAACCCTCCGCTGGCCATACCAGTAATTTGGTTGGCATATTCGTTTAGCAATGTTAGATTTAAGGGCGCTGTTGTTTCTATAGAAAATGGTATTTCTGAAAAACACCCATTGGTATGAAGGATATGTAGCGTATGATTGCCCGAACCGATGTTTTCAAAATTTGGATCTAAAGCAAAATCATTCGGATTGCTGGAGTCAATCGCGTACAACACATCATTGGCAACAGTAGGGTCCTCCAATATTACATTTATGGAATTGGATGGTAATCCATCATTACAGGAATAAATGGGTTCTACTGATGCATTTAAATTAGGACCACCTGCCTCAATTTCAAATGCGGTTGTTGATTGACATCCACCATTGTCAATTAGGGTCATCACATAGTTTCCTGGAGCCAAACCATCAATGGTAAATGAATTATCTGAGTATAATGATGGCGCGGTTGAGTTTAACTGAACGTTTATTGGTAGTTCCAATGTAGCAGCAACAACTTCAACAAATCCATCAGAATTTCCCCAACAAGTCTCATTTTGAACAGTAGTGGTTATTCCAAAACTTGTCACATTGATATTGAAACTACTTTCCGCGTTTGGACACGATGTAGTTCCGGGATTATAAATGAACACAGTTGTTGATTGTGTAATGCTATCACCAGCAAATAATTGTGTTCCGGCCCCTTCCGGTTCAGTAAAGTAGTTACCATGGGTTAATGAAGGAAGGATATATTGGCCACAAACTTCAACATCATTTAAGTTGTCAACTTGGGGCATTTCCTGTTCATATACGGTAACGGTGGACGTTACATTGTTGCATGGTGCTAGGGAGGATACAGTATAAGTGTAAACACCTGCCCCTGATAGAGCTGGACTCCAGGTTCCTCCTGTATCGGGTGTTCCTCCTAACTGAGCGAAAAGATCTGTTTCGTTAAATGAACTTGCTTCGCATATAACTAGAATGCCATCATCACCAGCATTTGTTGTGTTGTTGATCGTCACGGTGAAGGAGCTCTCGGCGGAGCAGTTCGGTGTGGTGGCCGTCTCGCTGTAGACGTAGAGTGTTGTGCTCACGGTTATGGCGTCCCCTGCGAAGAGTGGGTTGCCCCCTCCGTTGGGCGCGTCGAAATAGTTGCCGTTGGCCAGGGCTGGCAGGATGTAGGAGTCACATGCGGTGACGTCGGCTGGCGCGTCCACCACGGGTGTGTTGTTGATCGTCACGGTGAATTTTTCTTCATCAGAACATACCGATGATATTCCTCCAATTTCATCATAAATATATAGGGTAACCGTACTCGTAATTTCGTCACCAGGGTTGTATTTGTTGCCTCCACCTGAAGGCCCTCCGGATAAATCATAATAGGCTTCATTTCCAGATAGATTTGTACCTGTTATTGGAGGCAAAAAATAGGAATCACAGGCGTCAACATCTGCAATTGGGTCGATGTTGGGTGTTATGAATACGTAGATTGTTTGTTGGACATCTGTGTAGTTTCCATAGATGTCTGTGATCCTATAGGTGCGAGTTATAGTTTCTGGATTGGTTAGTCCATCTGAAACATCTCCGATGAATGTAACAGTATCCACTGCACAATTATCCGCTTCATCAGTTACTACGGTTGGGTCAGGGAATGGTGGAGCATCACAAACAGTTTCTGTTAAGGGATTGCTTGCCGTTGGCGGGATTGTATCAACAAATGCGACAGTGAAAACATCGAGGTGTTCAAAAATTACATTATCGAAGTAGGCATTTTTGGATACATCCACGCTAGTAGCGGGTATAGCTGTTATTGGCCCAGTTAGAAAATTGCCATCACCATCAGTATCAATAATAAGTGACACATTTCCACAGTTTCCATTGTCCAAAATATCGGATCCGGATAAATCTATACGAACACTGACATTTTGAATAGGATCTACACCGCCTGGTGAAACAGTTTTTTGAATTTGCCATTCCCTTTCGATTCGGGAAACGAATTGCGGTGGGAGTTCGGTTGCGACTTGGTTGAGACTATTGCGGTCATTTCCCCAAAGCAGATAGTTATGGAGATAGGATGTTGTTGTAACCGATTCACCAACCCAAGTGGTATTATCAATTATGGGTCTAGTGGTTTCTAGGTTATCTGATGAAAAGTCTGAATTGGTGGACATTGTGACCACTGCTTCACTATTCTCACTTTTTGATATACGTTGATGTAAGTTATAGCGTAGTTTCTTGTCATCATAACTGGTGGAATTATCTCCGCCATCAAAGTCTTCATATCTATCCCTGCCCAATCCTGCAATATCGAACCTATAGTTTGAATTAATTGCTGTGTCCCAAATTATGGTACCATCAGCGGCGAGGTAGTTGTAGCCTAGATTTCCAACTAGGCTTCCTAATTGACCACCTGAATTATTAAGTGTTATTCCGTATTTGATGCCCAAATAGCTTTCAATTCTTTGAATTGAATTGTCATCCAATGGTCCATCTGCCAACAGAACTTCAGCTATATCTCCCGTAAGATTTCTGTTTGAATCGTTACTATTGAAATGTTTTCCCAATCGGTTAAAGAAGAAAAGGTCGTTGTCTGCCAACGCATGTGCCCTGTTAGAGGATATATCTGCCAATCCATTTACTTTGGTAGACAGCGTTTCAGAATCAACCGCAACTTTTCTTTTCAACATACCTATGGTAGTCCGCCCCATTAAGTCTATGGAGCCATTTTGGAAGTATCCCGTTCCATTATCACCGGACCAAGTTCTGCCCACGGAGAATCTATTTCCGTCCGACACGCCGATGGATAGATTGGTTAACCAATCCTCTGAGTTGAATGATTCATGATGTGTGTTTACATCTCCACCAAACAATAATCTTTGGGTCTCTGCTGAATTACCTGCGCCCATTGCTTTAAAAACAATAAAAACAGTAATTTCTTCCCTAGAATCAGATTTAAAGACCAAGGCTTGGCCATCAAATGTTCCATCGAATCTTATGACAGGATTAAAATTCATTTGGTTCCTCCGTAGAACCGGTAATCCGGGATAGGACCCATCAGGAGATAAAAACTTTGCATATGAGCCGCTGTTTGGCCATGCATAATCAAAACCGTTTGGAAATGTCTGATTTAAAGGACCTATGGGGTTCTGGATAGCATCTTGTGCGGTAAAATCTACAAAATCGTACCAAATATTAACGATAGTGCCATCTGCAGGTGCCAGTGGGGTAAATAGCCACAATTTTGAACTAAAGTCGGGTGCATCAGTAACGTACGGGATTGGAGGGCTATTCACTGCCCTATCTGCCGTGAGCCATGTATCCACTTGCTGGCCCATTAGTTGCATGCTGGATCCCATCATCAAAATCAAAAAGCCAATTTGGAAGCAATTTTTGCGATTTAAAGTCTTCCATAATGGTTTCGACCTTGGTTTTTCTGTTTTTCCAAAGAGGAATAAGTAGAGTAGAAGTATAGCCATATTGGTTAAGATTTGGTACGTTTCCAACTGAGGTTGGGGACAGGAAACAGATTTGGTATAATAAAATAACACACATTATAAGGGGATTATTAGCCCCGATTAACCAATGCATGTTTACAATTGATGAATGCTTGAAATGGATCAATAGAGGGTAAAATAGTTTGATATTCAATCCGTTACAATTGTAAGGAATTACTTATGAATTTAGGTTGTTGTAAGATTTTCCTTGAGTAAATAAAATGGGCCGCCAATTTTAATATTGACGGCCCAACCAATCCAAAACGTAATTGAAGAACACTTGAGTTACACCAAACCTTGGTTCTAAAAATCAAACAATAGATGGATTTTTTGGAATGGTTATTTTATCAAATTTATTTCAACTCTTCTATTCTGTTTTCTGCCCAATTTTGTTGTATTGGATGCAATGGGTTTTTCTTCACCAAAGCCAATCGCCGTTAATCTGTTGCCAGAAATTCCTTCATTTATCAAGAAATCCCTAACGGAGTTGGCACGTGCTTCGGAAAGCTTTTGGTTGCTTTCACTGCTTCCAACACTATCGGTATGGCCTTCCACAGTAAACTTGGCATTTGGATACTCGTTCAATATTTGGATAATATCCACCATAACAGATACAGATTCAGGTTTAATGGTTGCCTTGCCCGTATCGAACAGAATGGTCTTCGCATAATCATTCAATTGTTTTTGAACTTCTTTAGTAACCTCTGGACATCCATGGTTGCTAACTGGACCTGCAACATTTGGGCATTCATCATCCAAATCCACTAAGGTATCTCCGTCAGTATCCGGGCATCCTTTATTTTCAGGTTTTCCTGCGTGGTTTGGACAACGGTCGTTGCCATCAATAATGCCGTCGCCATCAGTATCAGGGCATCCATTGAATTCCATTTTTCCTGGTGTTTCCGGACAGTCGTCATCTTTGTCCAGTACCCCATCACCGTCACTGTCCTTCCACGGGCAACCATTGTTTTCAATGGGTCCTGCTTCCAATGGACAAGCGTCGTCCTTATCCAAGATTCCATCACCATCGTTATCTTCCCAGGGGCAGCCATTGTTTTCAATTGGGCCAGGAGTTTCTGGACAACCATCGATATCATCTTTTAGGCCATCACCATCTTTATCGCGTAATTTGGTTTGGTAAATAGGAACCTTAACCCCGGCATATAGGTCCAATGTCTTTGTCTGTCCCAAAAAGGAGGTGAATACAGAGCTAGACCCCAAATAAAATGGACCTGCCCTTAAACCGGCACCCCATCTAAATCCAATTTCTTTCATAATGCTAATAGGGGAGTAGATACTCAACCAGGCTGTTTCCAATCGTGGGGTCAATGCCAATTTATTTTGGATGTGATTGGAATTGAGTTGGTTTTTTCCTCTAAGTGAAATATCAGAGTTGAAATTGAGGTAGAATTTTGACATCACTCGCCAATCCGCATTGGCACGGAGAGCAGTCGGAAGGGATGAATTTGCAGAGGAAGAAGTTGTACCTATTTTGTCAAAGTTATTTTCTAGGCCATTTTCAAGATCATCGCCATCAAAATCGTCAATGCTCTGGGTTTTGTCCAGATCATAGGTGTTTTCTTGCCCACCTTTATTCTTAATGCTGCCGATATCCGTTACGGAAATGCCAAACTTTAACTTGTACTTGTTGACCCCTCTATTGGAAACGGGATTTCCATTTTTATTTACGAGCATATAATCTTTGTGGTCAGGCCTCCATTCGTAAACAAAACCGATATCGGAACCAATGCCGGTAGATTTGCCGAATTTCAGGAAATCTCCCAACCCATCGTCTTCACCTCCTGATACATCATTACCATAGGTAAGTGTTCCATCGGTGGTTACCTCTCTGGTGGTGGCGTCATAATCCACGCTGACTTCGGAGCCATTTATATAGGCATGGTGAATCCCGGAAAGATATTTTAAGGTAATACCGCCCTTTAAAAAGTGCTCGCCATTGTCCATCAGGACCCTGGCATAGGATGCTCCTATTTCTGTCCATAGGTTAATGTCTCCTGAAACGTCCCCTTCATTAATAAAGAAATCTTCATCCTCATTAAAGCCGCCCTCTTTGTCCAAGGTAGCTCCGTTGATGTCGTCAATATTTATGAAAAGACGTGACCGAGTGTACAGGGCTACTGAGTTTTTTTCGTTTAAACTAAGCATTGCCGAAGGACCCAAAAGATCAATGTTGGCCGTTAAAAAGTTGTTTTCGCTTGAATTAGTTGCTGCTTCATCAAAGGTTTTGTTGAAGTCCTTAAAGGCATCACCAAGGTTAATGCCCAAATAATTGTTGCCAAAGAATGCACTAATTCCAATAAGATTGATGTCGAGTTTTAATCTTGAATCGGCAATGTTGGCAGGGTTTGATAGAACACCATGTACGCCGTTATAGTTATCCGTAAGTAAACCTTCATAGGATTGCGCCGTACTTATATTTACGGCAAGTAAAAAAATAATGCTAAAAAGTAAGTTTTTTGAAAGCATGGGTAAATTCGTTTTTACGCCCAGAACACTGGGCCAGGGTTATTTTAAGTCTAAAAATCGGTGTCAAAGGGACTGTAAAAATTTGGAAGGAAGGGTGCCTAATAAACAGAATGGGCTTTTCAGTTGATGAATGTGGCAGTTGGGTTTATGGCGCTATTGGGAAATCTTGATTTTGGGCACAATTCGGATGGTCCGACGGCTTTACCATGTCAAGGCAAGCTCAAAATAAAAATGAGATTTTAGAGGCTTGGGGCGGCATAAAACAAAAAACCATTACAACCAAGGAATTAGAACAATTCCTTGGTGTAACGGAAACCTCAACTAAACTAAACACTTTTATGACCAACAGTCTCAAAAAGTGCATTGCTATATGTGCATGCGTTAAAATTGATCTTGCTTTTTCAATTGTGCTTAACGCTTTATTGCACAACAAACATATGGTGAAAAAATGGACTGGGTTATGTGTAACTAACGAATAGCCCGTTTGAATCGATGGATGCCCTTTTTGGTTTTATGGACAAAAAAAAACAGCCCTAAAAGGGCTGTTCTATATTTACAAATTTGCCGAATGTTATTCTGTCATATCGTCGATGGATGCGTCGGGAGCATTTTTCTTGACGGATGCAATTCCGTTTTCCATGGCAGCGGTACTTGAATACATTTCACTGGCTCCAATTACTTGACCATTGGAGGCCTTGAGGTTAAAGTATGGACTGCCATCCTTGGCGGTTTTTCGATCATATTTACCGTCGTCCGGTGCATTCTTTTTTACAGACTCGATTCCGTTTTCGCAGGCAGATTTTGAATTGTACGCTTCACTGCTCAAAATTACCTGGCCGTTTCCAGCCTTCAAATTAAACCTGAACTTACCAGATTTATCTGTTTTGATTTCAAATTTTCCCATGTTTGAATTGTTTTGTGTTCTAAAGCTAGATATTTTCTTAAAAAATGACCAATAAATCCTTCGAAAATTGCCAATAAATCAGCTTTTTTCATAAAAATCCATCTTCGTTTTAAATCAAATCGTGAAAAGGGATAAAAAAAGAGACCAAAAAGGTCTCTTTAAATTGTTTTGGTTGTTATTGAACCCGAATCTGTCCATCACCAAACACATAGTATTTGTTGGTGACCAATTGCTTTAGACCCAACGGGCCTCGATGGTGCAATTTATCGGTGCTGATTGCCAATTCCGCGCCAACGCCCATTTGTCCGCCATCTGTAAAACGGGTCGATGCGTTCTGGTACACGGCCGCACAATCCACATTTTCCATAAAGGTCTGTGCCACGCTGTTGTTTTGGGTCATAATAGAGGCAGAATGCCCTCCCGAATGGTTGTTGATCATTTGAACGGCATCGTCCAAATTGTCCACGGCACCGATCACACATTTCATGGCCAAAAATTCTTCCTCCCAAATGGATGGATCGGAGATAACCTCTTCGTCTTTTAGAATCGTCTTCACTTTTTCATCGACCACAATGGAGACATCTTTTTTCGATAGCACTTTCCTAAGCTCTTCCAATTTTTCTGCGAAGCCGTCAATTCGGGTATCGATCAATACCTTGTCCAAAGCGTTGCAGGCCGAAATTTTATGGGTCTTGGCATTGATGATGACGTCCATACTTTTTTTCCAATCAGCCTCTTGGTGCACATATAGGAAATTGTTGCCACGCCCACTCACCAAAACGGCGCATTTGGCATGTTCCTTCACAAAGTTGATGAGTCGCTCACCACCTCGGGGCACGATCAAATCCAATGGTTGGTCCGGATTTTTCAAAAATTCCTGGGTCTGGGTCCTGTCCATTTCCAAAAATTGTATGAAATCGACCGGTAGGTTGTTCTTTTCCAAAGCCTGGTGCCAAAATTTTACCAAGGCCTTGTTGCTGTGATAAGCTTCCTTACCACCCTTCAACAAAATTTTATTGTTGGCCTTAAAGGCCAAGACTGCGGCCTCTATGGTAACATCGGGCCGGGATTCGTAAATGATCATGATGGTCCCAAAAGGGGCTGTTTTGTTCACGATCTTTAATCCATTGTCCAGTTCGCGTGTCGATATTTCCTTGTTTACAGGGTCGTCCTGCAGGCGTACTTCCCGCACTGCCTGGATCATTTGGTCTATTTTTTTCTGATTCACCACCAAGCGATCGTACAGGGCTTGATCTTCTCGATAAAAAGCATCCAGATCTTTCTGATTGGCTTGGAACAGTTCATCCCGATTTTCATCCAGGATTTGCTCCATGTTTTTTAATACGTTGTTTTTTATTTCTGTGTTCAATAATTTCATTACTGTCATTTTAAAGGGAAACTTCTGTCCCCACTTTTTTTCCTTCTACAATATCTAGTATTACGTTTTCTTTTTTTCCGTTTACGATGTACGACGGAATGTTGTCGGCGGCCGCAATTTGGGCATAGTTCAATTTGGAGCCCATACCGCCCCTTCCTTCACCTTCGGCCTTATTGCCTTCTTCGATGTATTTGTCCAGATCTTCCCTGGGCTGTACTTTTTGAATCACTTTGGAATCCTCATTTTCTGGGTCACCATCGTACAATCCGTCGATGTCCGTCATTAAAATGAGTTTGTCCGCATTCATCAATTGGGCCAATAGTGTGGCCAACTCATCGTTGTCGGAGAACATGGACATGGCCACAGAAACGGCATCGTCCTCATTGGCGATTGGTACCACACCTTCGGATAGCAATCCTTCGATACACGATATCATATTGTCTCGATGTACTCCGGGATTGAAATCCCTTTTCGTGGGCAAAACCTGGGCACATTTCATCCCATAATCACCAAAAATGTTGTAATAATGGCGCATCATACGTGGTTGTCCTATGGCCGAATACACCTGGCGACGTTGGGTCTTGTCCTTGATTTTGGCTTTACCCAATACTTCCTTTCCTGCAATTACCGAACCAGAGGAGACCAGAATGGTCATGATGCCCCGTTCGTACAATTCCGCAATTTGCTCTACCAATCCCTTAAGAACTGGCCTTACAATTCTGTTGTCTTTATTGGTCATCACATTGGTTCCTACCTTGATGACGACTAATTCTTTGTACATGACTTAGTATTCTTCGCCGAGTTCTACGGCGCGGTTAAATGCTGCAAATGCAGCTTCCTTGATCATTTCGTTTACGTTGTTGTCTTCCATGGAGTCCAAAGCGGCCCTTGTTGTTCCTCCTTTGGAGGCCACCCGTTCCATCCAGGTGTCGGGAGTAAGGTTGTTCTGGTTGAAGAGTTCCACAGCACCGGTAAAGGTCTGGCTGACCAATACTTTGGATACGTTGTCTGAAAAGCCCATTTGAAGTGCGGCCTCCATCATACTTTGCATGAAATAGAAGACGTAGGCAGGTCCACTTCCGGAAATACCTGTGGAGGCATCTATAAATTTTTCACTTTTTACCCGAAGCGATTTTCCTGTTGTGTCCAACAAACCTTCCACCATAAAGAGTTCCAATCGGGAAACTTCGTCGGATGACACATAGCTGGTCAATCCTTTACCCACTTGTGCAGGTAGGTTGGGCATGGCCCGGACCACCTTTTGTATTCCCAATGCTTCTTGAATATAGTTGATGGTTACCCCGGCCATGATCGAAATGAACAATTGTTCGGGATTGACCAAGGGTTTCATTCGTTTGAACAAATCCTCTGCATGGAATGGCTTTACCGCCAAAAAGATGATATCTGCCTGGGGAACACAGTCTTCCAATCGGTCTATGGCATCAAAATGGGCTATTTTGCCCACTTCCTCCAGTTTTTCTTTTGACTTGTCCAAAACCATGATGTTGCGCTTTTTCAGCAATTTGGATTTGGACATACCTGTGGCATAGGTAAGTCCCATGTTACCTGCGCCAATGACTAATACTTTCATTGAATTTATTAAAAGGTTATTTTGTTTTTATGCGGTTATTTTGCAGTCCTTGCAGTCTTTTACCTTGCCATAATAGGTTTCTCTGTACTTGTGCAATGTGCGCACAGGTAGTCCAAAGATGTACCTTTTTATGTAAGTGACCTGGGTGGTCAATTCACCCATTTTGACACTGTACCGTTTTTCATACTTGGTTTTCCTTTTAATTTTTGAAAGTCTCATTTTGTTTTTGATACTTATTTTTGTGTTTATATGTTTTCCTGTTCTTGCAGGAATTTTTCCCTGTATTGGGCTTTTTTGATCGCTTTTCTGCGTTCCACTGATTTTTTGGTGAATTCTTGGCGTTCCCTGATCTGTTCCAAACGTTTGGTGTTTCTGTACTTTCGTTTGTAGCGTTTTAGGGCACGCTCTATGTTTTCACCCGATTTTACTTCTATTCGTAACATATATTGGTTTATCTGTTCAATCTCATTTCGGTATGGGTTTCGCTGAACCCGTACGCTTCAAAAAACTCCTTGTTGGGACATTGGTTTTCGCCGGTAATGTGGATGGCCACATCGCCTTTGCAATATTGCAAGGTGTACTCCAAAAGTTTTTGCTCAATGCCCTTGTCCCTATGATCTCGGTGCACTACGAAGAACACCAGAAAATTCTCGGGAATGTAATCGCCCATCCCTGTTTTGTTCACTACGGCCAAACCCAGAATATCCTCCTTTTCCTCCATGGAAAAAACGTAACCCCCAAGTCCGGGAATGTCCTTGGTGGAATACTGGATTGCTTTTCTGATTGCCTTTTTTGTAGCTTTTTTTCCTTCTTGGTGTTCAAAAAGGAAGTTGGTAAAACGGTTGGCCTCCATCGTGGAAAGCCGGGTATAGGCATCATAGGTTTTTATGACCATGATTTTTTCTTGTACGATAACGATTTTGGATTTTTAGTTAATGGTTGTAATCGGGACGATATGATAGTGTTGTGGAAACAAGTTCACAACTTCATATCACAAATGATAGCCTTAAAGGGCTAGGTTGATTAACGGGTAGGGGGGATAAACTTATCTGGTTGGTTTCGAAATACCAGATAGTTAAAACTAAGAATCCTGCAATTTTTTCTCTCGTGGAGCTTGATTTTCATCGCTGCAAAGATAGGGCAAATAGGCCGGAAATCCCAATTTTACTGGGTTTTATGTTTTTTATAACGTTTGTTGGAAGAATTGTGATCCGATTCAAAACCACTTCTACATCGAATAAAGTGCAATACAAAATTGAATTGGTTCTCCTGTTCCAAATTTTTTTGGAGCATGGTAATTTAGTTGTTGTTAACTTTAAAGGTATCAGTTGTTGTGAAGATGGAAAGTTCTTGGTGAATAATCAAAGCACCTTGATGAAGGGTCTATAGAAACCTACCATCATATTGTGCACCTATGGGTTCTTTGTAACCCAGGTTACTGCAAGACTTTGCAAGGCAAATTATCTTAACCCCCAAATTAATGATACGTATGGAAGTTATTGAGATTCTGGGCTACATTGGGGCCTTGTTAATCGGTGTGGTCTTGGGTCTGATCGGTGGTGGAGGCTCTATTCTTACAGTGCCTGTTTTGGTGTATCTCATGTATATAAATCCAGTAACGGCAACTGCCTATTCCCTGTTTGTGGTGGGCGTTTCCTCGTTGATTGGAGCGATCAAAAACATTCAAAAAGGGTTGGTCGACCTAAAAACGGCCATTGTATTTTCCATTCCGGCCTTTATTGCCGTATACGCCACACGAAAATATTTGGTACCCGCCATTCCCGATCAATTGTTCAGCATTGGGGATTTCACCGTGACCAAAAACATTGGTATCATGGTGTTTTTTGCCATCATTATGTTGATGGCCTCCATCTCCATGATCCGAGGGCGCTCGGAAAATGGCAATGAGGACAACGGCGAGGTACACTATAATTTCCCGTTCATAATCCTTGAAGGGATTGTGGTGGGCGTGTTAACAGGTATCGTTGGCGCTGGAGGCGGCTTTTTGATCATCCCCGCATTGGTCATTTTTGCCAAACTCCCCATGAAAAGGGCTGTGGCAACTTCACTTTTGATCATTGCTATAAAGTCACTGATCGGATTTTTGGGGGACGTACAAAATCAAGACATCGACTGGACCTTTCTATTGTCGTTTACGGCCTTGTCCATCATTGGGATTTTCTTGGGTATTTGGTTAAGCAATTTTATAAAGGACACCAAGCTTAAAAAAGCCTTCGGTTGGTTTGTGTTGCTGATGGGCATCTATATCCTTTACAAGGAATTGTTCGGCTAGGAGCAATTCATTTTTCCTTACTATAAAAACGTTTTTGTTTTTAAAGTATCGTGAGAATTTTACAACTGAAATAGCTAGAGGCTTAAACCAAAAAAGCTCCGAAAATCGGAGCTTTTTGCGGTCTGGACGGGACTCGAACCCGCGACCCCCTGCGTGACAGGCAGGTATTCTAACCAACTGAACTACCAGACCAATGATTTTATCTTTTGTAGACTCCGGCAACAGCCAGATTCAAATCTTGTTACAAATGCTTTTTCAGAAGCGAGTGCAAATATACATTCTCATTTCCGATTCGGCAAAACATTTTTTTAAAAATGTGATCACAGAAATTTTTGCCGTTCGATCATAAAGGAATTCAACACTTTGGAGAAATCCGAACGGACATCCACATCCACATATTTTATCTTGTACTGAGCGCATTTCATTTGTAAGTGCTCTTGGTATTCCCTTACTTTTTCGGCATACGCTTTTTTGATCGAATCGGCATATAGGTCCACATGGGTTCCAGTTTCCACATCCACAAAACGCCTTGGGGTAGATCCAAAGTCGAAATGAAGCTCGTGCTCGTGGTCCAACAGGTGGAACAGGGCCACCGCATGCTTGTTGTATTTTAAATGACGAAGTGCCTCAAAAAGTTTTTCTTCCTCTGTTTCGGTCTGAAACATATCGGTGAACAAAAAGATCATGCTCCTGCGATGGATCTTTTCGGCAATCTGATGCAAAAAAGTATAGGTTTTGGTGCTTTCGGATTGGTTTTGGGTCGCTGCCACCTCGTTCAGTTTGGAATACAACATTTGAAAGTGCCGTTCGCTGTTCTTTTCCGATGTGTGAAAATCGTAAGTATCCGAATAGATGCTTAACCCAACAGCATCCCGTTGCTTTTTCAACAATTGCATCAATGCCGCAATGGCCAGAACGCCAAATCCAATTTTATTGAGGTTGCCGATTTCCAATTGTTTCACTTCCGGATAGTACATCGAAGCTGAGTTGTCCAAAATCATGTGGCATCTCAGGTTGGTTTCGTCCTCATATTTTTTGGTGTACAATCGGTCGGTCTTGGCATACAGTTTCCAGTCGATGTGCTTGGTGCTTTCCCCGGAATTGTAAATTTTATGTTCGGCGAACTCGGCAGAAAATCCATGAAACGGACTTTTGTGGATGCCACTGATGAATCCTTCCACAATCTGGTTGGCCAAAAGCTCCAGGTTTTGGAAAAGTTGTGCTTTATGTAGTTCCGAGCGTACGTCCATATCTTGATGGAACAAGATAAAACAAAAAAGGCTTGGCAATTGCCAAACCTTTTTTAAAACTGGTTTCCCATAAAATTATAGGGCCGCATCGATTGCGTCGGTATATACTTTCTTAGGAGAAACGCCAACCTGACGGTTTACTACCTCACCATCTTTAAAAACAAGAACGGTGGGGATATTTCTTACGCCATACTTGGCGGCAAACTGCTGGTGGTTGTCCACATCTACCTTACCAACTACTGCTTTGCCCTCATATTCTTGGCTTACTTCTTCTATGATCGGTCCAACCATTCTACATGGTCCGCACCAAGCTGCCCAAAAATCTACTAGGACAGGTTTGTCGCTTTTCAAAACTACTTCGTCAAAAGTCGCATCTGTTATTTCTAGTGCCATTGTATTTATTTTTAATTACGCAAAGTTAGTCATTTATTGCCCATGTTCCTTACAACCAACGCATTCGTTTTCACTATTGTGCCATTGGCAATTGTTATGGTCTAATTCAGCTTGTAATGGATTTCCTGGGCTTCCAGTTCCGAAAGCAGTTCGCTGTTGATCTTCACCTTTTGTTTTCGGCTGGATAGCTTGAGCTTGATTTCCTCTTCCAGCTCGTAGATTTCAAAATTGAGACCATGGTCTCCCTTGTAGGATCGCAAAGTATCCTTCAAGGCTTGAATGCGCTTTTCCTGCAATCGGTCTATGTCCAGTTTGATGGTGAGTTTTTTGGCGAAGGCATCCATTACATCCTGCAATTGCTTGAAATCGTTGAACTGGATACGGGGCTCACCTTTTTTACCGGTATCCCGATTCACCCAACCCTCGCGAACAAAGGCCTTGATGTACACAAAGGAATTGATCATCAAAAAATGACGGAATTTGAGGTACTCTTCTCCGAAAATCCGGAATTCGTAGGTGTCGTTGTAATCTTCCATGGTAAAAAGTCCCCAGCCTTTTCCGTTTTTGGAGACCCGGTGCTGCACATCGGTGATTACCCCGGCCACGGAAAGCTCGCGGTTGACGAACTCCTCCAAATTAGAAAAAGCCGAAACCTGGGCATTGCAAAAAGCGGTGATCTCCTTTTTAAAATCATCCAGTGGGTGGCCGGAAATATAGATGCCCACCACTTCTTTTTCCCTTCGCAGCTTTTCCATGGTGCCCCATTCCTCGCAGGGGGGTACAATGGGTTCCGGAATCTGAACCTCGCTGGCATCCCCGAACAGGCTCACCTGGGACGAATTTTCATTTTCTTGATACTTGGAACCATACTTCACAGCCTTTTCCAAAAAGGTGATGCCGTCACCATCATCATGGAAATATTGTGCCCGGTGCGTTTCGGTGAACGAATCAAAACCGCCTGCCAGGGCCAGGTTCTCAAAGGCCTTTTTGTTGGCCGCCCGAAGATCGACTCGTTTGGCCAGGTCAAAGATGGATTTGTAGGGTCCGTCCTTTTTTCGGTTTTCCACAATGGTTTCCACAGCAGAACGTCCCACTCCTTTAATGGCCCCCATGCCAAAGCGAACGGCGTTGTCCTTGTTCACAGCGAACTTATAATAGGATTCGTTCACATCGGGACCCAATACTTCCAAGCCCATGCGCTTACACTCCTCCATAAAGAAGGTCACCTGCTTAATATCGTTCATGTTGTTGGACAGCACTGCGGCCATATATTCGGCAGGGTAGTGGGCCTTCAAATAGGCAGTCTGGTAGGCAATGTAGGCGTAACAGGTAGAGTGACTCTTGTTGAAGGCATAAGAAGCAAAGGCCTCCCAATCCTTCCAAATTTTTTCTAAAACATCACGTGGATGACCGTTCTTTTCACCACCGTCCAAAAACTGGGGCTTCAATTTTTGTAGCAGGGCAAAAATCTTTTTTCCCATGGCCTTACGAAGCACGTCCGCATCACCTTTGGAGAAACCTGCCAATTTTTGGGAAAGCAACATCACCTGCTCTTGGTATACCGTAATCCCGTAGGTTTCCTTTAGGTATTCCTCCATGTCCGGAAGGTCATAGGTAATCTCTTCCTCCCCGTGCTTACGGGCGATAAAACTGGGGATGTATTCCATGGGCCCTGGTCGGTACAGGGCATTCATGGCGATGAGGTCATCAAAAACCGTGGGTTTCAGGTTTTTCATGTGCTTTTGCATCCCGGGCGATTCGTATTGGAATATCCCAACTGTATCGCCACGTTGAAAGAGTTCGTAGGTCTTTTCATCATCCAACGGAAACTCATCGGGAACCAGTTCCACTCCGGTACGGGCCTTCACTATTTTAACGGTGTCCTTGATCAACGTCAAGGTTTTCAATCCCAAGAAATCCATCTTCAGCAATCCGGCACTTTCCACCACAGAGTTGTCGAACTGGGTTACATACAGATCGGAATCCTTCGCAGTGGATACGGGTACGAAGTTGGTGATATCATCGGGCGTGATGATCACACCGCAGGCATGGATCCCCGTGTTTCGCAACGAACCTTCCAGTACCCGAGCCATGTTCACCGTTTGGCCTTCCAAATCTTCACTTTCGGAAATGTTCAACAACTCGTTGACCTTTTCCAACTCGTCGGAACGGAATTTTTTCTTCAGCTCGGCCTCGTCCACTCCAAAAATCTTGTTCAGTTTGGACATGTTCGGAATCAACTTGGCAATGCGATCGGCATCACCCAATGGCAAATCCAAAACCCTTGCCGTATCCCTAATGGAGGATTTGGCCGCCATGGTGCCATAAGTGATGATCTGCGCCACTTGGTTGGCCCCGTATTTATTGATCACGTATTCCATGACCCGTCCACGGCCCTCATCATCAAAATCGATATCGATATCGGGCATGGATACCCGATCCGGATTCAGGAACCGCTCAAAAAGGAGGTCATATTTTAAAGGGTCGATGTTGGTGATGCCCAAACAATAGGCCACCACCGATCCTGCGGCGGAACCCCTACCGGGTCCAACAGACACATCCATGTTCCGGGCTTCGCGGATGAAGTCCTCAACAATCAAGAAATAACCAGGGTAACCAGAGTTTTTAATGGTTTCCAACTCAAAATCGATGCGCTCGCTGATCTCTTCGGTTATTTCGCCGTAACGTTTTTCGGCCCCTTGGTAGGTGATGTGCCTCAAATAGGCATTTTCACCGCGCTTGCCACCATCTTCCTCATCTTCCTTCACCTTGAATTCCTCGGGAATGTCAAATTTGGGCAGCAAAATATCGCTGGCCAGATCGTAGGGTTCTACCTTGTCCACAATTTCGTGGATATTCAAAATGGCCTCTGGAATATCCTTGAAGAGTTCCTTCATTTCGTCCGAAGACTTGAAGTAATACTCCTGATTGGGCAATCCATATCGGTAGCCACGACCCCTGCCAATTGGGGTAGACCGTTTTTCCCCGTCTTTTACACACAATAAAATATCATGCGCTTCAGCATCTTCCTTCGCACAATAGTAGGTATTGTTGGTAGCGATCAGTTTAACATCGTGGTCTTTGGCCATTTGTACCAATACTTGGTTCACCCGGTCCTCATCTTCTTGACCGTGCCGCATGATTTCGATGTACAAGTCATCCCCAAATTGCTCCTTCCACCAAAGCAGGGCTTCCTCCGCCTGCTTTTCACCCACGTTCAGGATTTTGTTGGGCACTTCCCCGTAAAGGTTGCCGGTAAGGGCAATTACGTTTTCCTTGTACTGTTCCACAATCTTTTTGTCGATTCGTGGTACATAATAAAACCCATCTGTATAAGCGATGGAGGACATTTTGGCCAAATTGTGGTAGCCTTTTTTGTTTTTGGCCAGCAGCACAATTTGATATCCGTAGTCCTTTACGTTTTTATTGGTATGGTCCTCGCAGACGTAAAATTCACAACCCACAATCGGGGTGATTTCCTTTTCTGTGGGTTGTTCGCCTTTTTCAAGCAATTCTGCATTTTTTTCCTTGGCCGCTTTGTTATGGGCCATCACTTCCTTCACAAAGTGAAAGGCACCCATCATATTGGCATGGTCCGTAAGGGCCACGGCAGGCATTCCATTTTGTGCGGTGGCCTTTACCAGGTCCTTTATATTGATGGTGGACTGGAGTACCGAAAACTGGGAGTGGTTATGTAAGTGGGCAAAGGGCGCATCTTCCAGGGTCTCGATGTTTTCCTGAATTTCCTCGGCGGATATTTCCCCGGTATCCTTGGCCCAAAGGGCATCGGCAATTTCTTTGGATGCTGCTTTTAAGTTGATGTGCTTTAACCCAACAAGTTCGATCTCTTGCGGATTGGCTTCTGAAAACCGCTCAAAATAATCGGGTTGTACGTCCAGTTCGTTCGCAGTGAACTGCTTCTTGCGGACCAGCTCCAAAAAGCAACGGGTGGTAGCCTCCACGTCGGCGGTCGCATTGTGCGCTTCTGCGAACGGTTCTCCAAACAAAAATTCATGTAATTCCGTCAGTGTGGGCAATTTGAATTTGCCCCCACGACCCCCTGGGATTTTGCACAATTCTGCGGTGTGCTCTGTACAGGTATCCAGAACCGGTAGTTGCACCAAGATGCTTTCTGTTTCCATCCGATGGAATTCGCACCCCATGATGTTGATGTCGAAATCCACGTTTTGCCCAACCACAAATTTGGAGCGCTCCAATGCTTTGTTGAAAGCGACCAGCACCTCTTGCAAAGGAACCCCTTGCTCTTCTGCCAAAGCTGTGGATATGCCATGGATCTGTTCCGCTTCATAGGGGATATTGAACCCATCGGGTTTGATCAAAAAATCCTGATGTTCCACCAAATCCCCCAGTTCATCGTGCAATTGCCAAGCAATCTGTACGCATCGGGGCCAGTTATCGGTATCGGTAATGGGAGCATCCCATCGTTTGGGCAATCCAGTGGTTTCGGTATCGAATATTAAATACATAGGTAATTTGCGTGGGTCCAATAAAGCAATGGATAAAAGTAAGGAAGAAGACGTATTTGATAAAATCGAGTTTTTACGATTTATCAACCAATAAAAACAATTAAAGGTATTGGTCGTTAAAAGAATTGAATTATATTTGCACCCGCTTAAGTGATAAGCAGTTGATTTCCGATTTCTCGGAAATGACATTTTGAAAAATTAAAGAATTAATAACCAGGGTCGGGCACCCTACAAATTAATGTGATATGCCAGTTAGAATTAGACTTCAGAGACACGGTAAAAAAGGTAAGCCATTTTATTGGGTGGTTGCCGCAGATTCCAGATCAAAAAGAGACGGTAAATTTTTGGAAAAATTGGGAACCTATAATCCCAATACCAATCCAGCTTCCATCGATTTGGATGTGGACAGTTCTGTAAAATGGTTGCAAAACGGAGCACAGCCTACCGATACTGCCAGAGCCATTCTATCTTACAAAGGAGTGTTGTTGAAACACCACTTATTGGGCGGTGTTGCCAAAGGAGCACTTACCGAAGAGCAGGTTGAAGAAAAGTTCAACGCTTGGTTGGAGGAAAAAGCCAATGCGATCCAAGCCAAAAAAGACGGTTTGAGCAAAGCTGAGGCAGAAGCTAGGGCCAAAGCCTTGGAAGCTGAGAAAGAAGCGAACGAAAAACGTATTGCTGCTGCAGCTCCAGTGGAAGAGGAAGTTGCTGAAGAGGCCGTTGAAGCTGCTGCCGAAGAAGCTCCAGCAGAGGAAACTGCTGCTGAGGCTCCAGCCGCTGAAGAAGCATCCAAAGAAGAAGAATAGAACTACCGAACGATGCGCAAGGAAGATTGCTTCTACCTGGGCAAAGTCGTTTCAAAATATAGTTTCAAGGGCGAGGTGTTGGTTAAATTGGACACCGACGAACCCGATATTTACGAAAATATGGAATCAGTATTTGTTTCGTTGGGAAACAATCTGGTTCCATTTTTTATTGACCGCTGCCGATTGCACAAATCCAACTTGTTGCGCATCGATTTTGAAGAGGTAAAGGACGAACCCACAGCCGATAAGATCATTGGGGCCGAGTTGTATTTGCCCTTGTCCATGTTGCCCCCGTTGTCAGGAAACAAGTTTTATTTTCATGAGGTCATCGGCTTTACTTTGATGGATGAAGTGCACGGAGATATAGGAGTGATCCAATCCATTAATGATAGTGCTTCCCAAGATCTTTTTGAAGTGGAAAAGGAGGGCAAGCAATTGTTGATCCCCATCAACGACGATATCATCACCAAAGTAGATCGAAAGAACCGGACTATTCATGTGAAAACTCCAGAGGGTTTGGTGGATTTGTATTTGGGATAAATGATTATATTATAAATAAAAGGGGGCAGCCATTGGCTGCCCCTTTTTTGTGGTTGTTGGTATAGAACTGAAAAGCCAGTTTTATTTTTTCCATTTTCCTCCACCTACGTAGAACCCTAAGGAAATATCAAAGTAGGAGTTTTTGATTTCTGCACCGTCAATTTCGGTTTTCCCTATAAGATTATAGCTTGCGGCTAGGCGAAATTTTCCCCACTCGAAACCAGTGCGTATCAAACCACCGAATTTTCCATCTAATTCTGCTTCAGCATCCGGACCAAAATCTTTAAAACTGATATTTGCCAAAGCATTATAGCCTGCTCCAGCTCCTACAAATGGGGCAAATGAGGAACTTCCATTATGGAAGTAGTAATCAAAAGTTCCCAAATACGATGAGCTGGCAGCCAAATCAGCCTCTAAAGAGACGCCATCTGAGGATACATTTTTAGCTAGAAAGGCTGACTCAAATCGTATCCCGACGTTCATATTATCTGCAACATTGTATTTGGCTTCAAAAGCAGTAGAAATACCGCCACCACCATCAGGCATTGCATATCCAAAATCTAGGCCAGCTCGGAATTTGCCTTCCTCTTGTGCTTGGACTGTTTGTAAGATTGATGTCATGATAGCCAAAGCATAAAATAGTTTTTTCATAATAATAGTTTAAGAATTGGATAATGATTTTATTATCGGGTTCCTTCCCGATATCTGGGCAGCGAAATAATATCATTGGATTTGTTTAAAAGGCTGTTAATTAATGTATGGGCGTTTTGGGTTTATAAATACATTACCTGAATTGATGCTTGTATCTGAAGTACAGCCTTTATTTTTGTAACTGTAGAATTTAATTGTCAATTGTTATTTTAAATTTTTGAACCTTTTGGGGCCATTTCAATTTAAACAGTTTACCATCCATCAAGACCAATGTGCTATGAAAGTGGGCACAGATGGGGTGCTGTTGGGTGCTTGGACTGCATTGAACCACAGTCCCAATTCTATTTTGGACATTGGTGCCGGTACAGGATTGATAGCGTTGCAATTGGCCCAAAGATGTAATGCCGAACTCATTGACGCCATTGAGCTGGACGACGCTGCCTACGAACAATGTGTAGCCAATTTCGAGGCTTCACCTTGGGGCGATCGCTTGTTCTGCTACCACGCCGGTTTTGATGAATTTGTTGAAGAAATGGATGAGCAATACGATCTTATTGTTTCCAATCCGCCGTTTTATTCCGAAGAAGTGGGAAGCGGAGATGTATCACGCGACAAGGCAAGACAAAACAATTCGTTGCCCTTTGATGAACTTTTGGAAGGTGTGTCTAGCATATTGAATGAAGAAGGCATATTTTCGGTGATCATTCCCTATAAGGAAGAAATGGAATTTGTGAAGTTGGCAGATGTTTATGGGTTATATCCCAAACGCATTACTCGGGTAAAAGGGAATCCAACGGTGGATTTTAAGCGAAGTTTGATGGAATTTGGATTTGAAAAGGGCAACGTTTTGGAAGCGGAGTTGACCATTGAAACAGCGCGCCATAAGTATACTGAGGAGTACATGGAACTGACCAGACCCTTTTATTTGAAAATGTAACATTAGCACAATGAAATGTTATATTTCGTCATTATATTTGATCAAAACTTAAGCACATGAAGCCTGATTTGTTTGAAGCCCCTGATTACTACAATTTGGACGATTTATTGTCCGAAGAACATAAATTGGTGAGGGATGCTGCCCGTCAATGGGTGAAAAGGGATGTATCTCCCATTATTGAG
The DNA here is from genome assembly GCF_003992615.1 of Flagellimonas beolgyonensis. Classification (GTDB taxonomy): domain Bacteria; phylum Bacteroidota; class Bacteroidia; order Flavobacteriales; family Flavobacteriaceae; genus Flagellimonas; species Flagellimonas beolgyonensis. The sequence continues at coordinate 229,020 of NZ_RZMY01000016.1, read as the reverse complement.
GAATATGCCCAAAAAGCAGAGTTTCCGAAACAAATTATAGGTGGATTGGCCGAAATAGGGGCTTTCGGACCCTACATTCCGGAGGAATATGGTGGAGCGGGTTTGGACCAGATCAGTTATGGTTTGATCATGCAAGAAATCGAAAGGGGTGATAGTGGTGTTCGTTCCACGGCATCGGTTCAGTCTTCTTTGGTGATGTATCCCATTTTTGCCTACGGATCGGAAGCACAACGTAAAAAATATTTGCCCAAATTGGCCTCCGGTGAATGGATGGGCTGTTTCGGGCTTACCGAACCCAACCATGGATCCAACCCGGGAGGAATGGAAACCAAATTCAAGGACATGGGCGATCATTATTTGCTGAATGGTGCCAAGCTGTGGATTTCCAACTCCCCTTTTGCCGATGTAGCGGTGGTTTGGGCCAAAAATGAAGAAGGGCGCATCCATGGGTTGATTGTGGAGCGTGGTATGGAAGGTTTCTCTACCCCCGAAACTCACAACAAATGGTCGCTTCGGGCTTCGGCCACTGGTGAATTGATCTTTGACAATGTGAAAGTGCCCAAAGAAAATCTATTGCCGGGCAAGAACGGATTGGGCGCTCCGCTTGGTTGCTTGGATTCAGCACGATATGGTATTGCATGGGGTGCCATTGGCGCTGCCATGGATTGTTACGATACCGCCTTACGTTATGCCAAGGAGCGTATCCAATTTGGAAAACCCATTGCCGCCTACCAATTGCAACAGAAAAAGTTGGCCGAGATGATCACGGAGATTACCAAAGCACAATTGTTGGCCTTCCGATTGGGGCAACTCAAAAATGAAGGTCGCGCCACCACGGCCCAAATCTCCATGGCCAAGCGCAACAATGTGGAAATGGCCATCAAAATTGCCAGGGAAGCCAGGCAAGTGTTGGGAGGAATGGGCATAACGGGCGAATACAGTATTATGCGCCATATGATGAACCTGGAAAGTGTGATCACTTACGAAGGTACCCACGACATCCACCTATTGATCACAGGGGCAGATATTACCGGCATTTCTGCCTTTAAATAATCAGGTGCTTAAGACTGACTTGCCTGTTAATTTAGCTATCGTTTCAAATTGAAAAAATCCATTACCTCATCATAATTGTAGACGTCCACGCCCTTAATTTCGAGATTTTTTATGATGTCGGTTTTACCCAATTTTGAAGATAGGGTGGAAGCTTCCGCTATTATAATTGTGATATTCTGAACAATGTTTGCAGGAAAATCAAAACCAATTTTATTGGCATCATAAAAGTTGATTATAAGTTTTCCTTCATACATGGCCACAGCAACGTCCAGAACTGGATCTGTTGAAATTGTTCCTGGTATGAAATAATATATTCCACCGATATCAAGGTAAAACATAAAGGAATTGTTTTGTATCAAATCAATGGTAAATTCAGGGACATCGATTTTCCATTGGTTTCCTGAAAATTGACTGGTATCAATAATCAATTTCTTCACATTTGCATTCCCATCTTGGCCTTGTTCGCCCTGTGGTCCTTGCTCTCCTTGCTCTCCTTGGGCTCCTTGCTCTCCTTGTTCGCCCTGTGGTCCTTGCTCTCCTTGAATTCCCTGGGCTCCTTGTGGTCCTTGTGGTCCTTGTTCACCGGTATCACCGGTACAGGATACATTATTAACGGAAACAACTAATGCAATTAAAATCAATTGAAGATACTTTCTCATAATAAATTTTTGAACAATAATAGGAAGAATGTATCCTTGATTCTAAGAGAAGTTTATAGATGTCCTAAATCAATTGATGGATATTAATTTTTAATTGATGGAGGTATTTAACTGAAGCACTCAAGTATTTTAGGAATTAAGCAACTTCAAAAGTTAATGGAAGGTATCATTGGTTTTCTCTACAATGACCTTAATAGATTTACTGATTGGAGTCTGACTTTTGTCGGCAAATTGGTCTATGGGCACCAGTAAATTGGTTTCGGGAAAATACGCAGCCATGTTCCCTTTAGGTATGTTGTACGGCACTACCAAGAACTGTTCTGCCGTTCGTTTGACACCTCCATAATTACTGTGTAAATTGACCACATCCAAACGTTGCAGGTTTCTTTTGGCCATGTCCTTCTTGTTCATGAATACCACCCTACGTTCGTTGTGGATGCCCCGATAACGGTCATTTAATCCATAAATGGTCGTATTGAACTGGTCATGGGAACGAATCGTCATCAACAGCAGTTCGTCAGGTTGTAGATTATGTTCGGGCAAGGTGTTGATGGTCAAACGGGCCATACCGTTGGGCAGCATCCGAAAGTCACGTTCCCTTACATTGTTCGGTAAATAATAGCCAAATCCCTTGGACCGTTCACTTGTGTTTTCGAAGCCCTTCACCGTTTTGTCGATCAATTCTCGAATCAGGTCATAATTCTGGCCCAATGCAAACCAATCCATGCTATGGTTGCCCTTAAAATACGCGTGGGCCATCAAAGCAGTGATTTCCGGTTCACTTTTGATATGCTCCGAGGCCGGTTTCAATATCCCTTTGCTCTGACGCACTTTGCCGGTACTGCTTTCCATGGTCAAAAATTGGGCAGTCCCATTTTTCTCATCCTTTTCGGAACGGCCAAAGGTCGGCAGCAAGAGGGCCGTTCTTCCCGTGATCAAATGGCTTCTGTTCAATTTGGTGCTGATCTGGACGGTAAGACTGCAATTTTGAACGGCCTTTGCCGTATATGCCGTATCCGAGGCAGCCATAACAAAGTTGCCTCCCAAACAAATAAACACTTTGGCCTTTTCATCATGCATGGCCTGAATTGCATGCACGGTATCGTAGCCCGGTTCGGTTGGAGGGTCAAAATTGAGATGTTCCCTTATTTTTTCATTCAAGGTTTTGTTTACATAATGCATAATGCCGACGGAACGATCGCCCTGTACATTGCTATGTCCGCGAACCGGGCAGGTCCCGGCAAATGGTTTGCCAATGGCGCCTTTCAACAAGAGGATATTCACATATTCCTGAATACATTCAACAGCATTTTTATGTTGGGTAAGGCCCATGGCCCAACACACAATGATTTTGGAATTTTCGGCCAATAGCTGCGCCACTTGGTCAATTTTTCGCATTGATACCCCGGTTCTGCGCTGCAAGAATTCTTCATCGTACTGCCTCAGGTCCTCAATGAGCGCGTCATAGCCCTCCACATATTCCACAATAAAGGGGTGGTCCAGTACATTTGAATTTTTGGCATCCAAAGCAACCAATTTCTTCAAGATCAATTTGGCCAGTGCTACATCTTCATTAATCCGAACAGGTAGGTGGACGTCGGCCATCGGTTGGCCACTGCCCAACATGTCCGAAACATTTTGGGGATTTTTAAAATTGACCAACCCGGTTTCTTCCAGTGGGTTGATGCTGATGACCTTACCACCGTTCTTCTTGCATTTTTCCAATGCCGAGAGCATCCGCGGATGATTGGTGCCTGGGTTTTGACCGACCACCAGAACTACCTCTGCGCCATAAAGGTCATCCAAGGTAACGGAGCCTTTTCCAATGCCAAGGGTCTGCGAAAGGGCCACTCCCGATGATTCATGGCACATGTTGGAGCAATCGGGCATGTTGTTGGTGCCAAAGGCACGGGCAAACATCCCGTATAAAAAAGCGGCCTCGTTGCTCGACCGTCCGGAGGTGTAAAAAATGGCCTCGTTGGGGTCTTTCAATTGATGGAGTTCATCAGCGATCAATTCGAAGGCATCTTGCCACGAAATCGGTTCGTAATGGACTTTTCCGGGTTTCAGTACCAAAGGTTCCACAACCCGGCCCAATTTGTTCAGTTCATAATCCGAGAGTTGGGAAAGCTCCTCCACGGAATGTTTGGCAAAGAATTCCGCTCCAATATGGTCCCGGGTTGCTTCATCGGCCAAGGCCTTGGCCCCATTTTCACAATACTCTGCAATTTTGGAAGGATGCTCTGGAACGGGCCACGCGCAGCTCGGACACCGAAAACCGTCCTCTTGGTTCATTTCCAAAAGGGTTTTCATCGACCGAACGATTCCCATTTCCTTGAACGTGTGCCGCATGGCTTCCTTTACACCTGTAAATCCGGCAGAAATTTGCATGGGCTCCTTAAGGCGAAGTCCTGTGAATTGTATATTCCCGGTCAATGATACGTTTCGTTGGGTCTCTTTTTCCATGGTCGACTTAACATTGCAATTTTGGGTTGGGGTAATTGTCCGATTCATCTTCCGAGCGATTTTCCAAACAGGTAAAATCCTTTTCCAGCAATAGATGCAGGGTATTGCCTTCGGGAAGAACCATTTGGTTTTCAAAACCTATGGTTTCGTCTTGGAACCATGTTTTTCCCATGGTTTCCGGGACCAAAAGAGTCACCTGATTGTCCGCATAGCTTGCTTGTAGCTGTTCAATATCTGGATGCAATGCCACCTGATAGCGAAACGTTGTTGGGCCAAATGGAGTGGTTTCCCTTACGTTGCCGGTTTCTGATAATTGCCGTACCTCGGATTGGGTAAGCCTTAATCGGATCGTATTGCCTTTGATGCGGATTTTCATGGATGTTGGATTCTACATCCTAAGTTACGGTATTCCGCTCACTTGTTCGAACCCAACCTTTTTTTGCTGGTCCGCATGTCGGCATATCGGGGGTCTTGGATGTAATCCTGCTTCTGCATTTTGACGACCTCGATGCTCAAAAACCCGAATTCTTCCACCACTTTGCCATAAAAGCGGTAAATGCCCTTGCCCCGGAAATAGTACTTGGCAGCGACCGGGGGAAAAAGTACGGTATCGAAGACTTCGCCATGCTGGTCCACCAGAGTGGCAAAATACATGCGCTTGCCATCGTGGGTCGAAGTATTCTTTACGGTCACCAGATAGCCATAAATGTCGATATGTTTGTTCAGGTATTGGGGAAGGTCTCTTTGCCCGTGGGCGTTTTTGGGAGGTTCCGCCAAAAGCTCAAAGGGACTGCAAAGGCAGAAGCCCAAAAGTTCGAGCTGTTCAAAGGCGGTTTCCAACTGCGTGGTGTTCAGTTTCGGAATCTGAAAGTTTTGATGTCTTGGCGGGAATAGCTTGGGATGCTCCAACCGGTCGTTCTTGGAGAGCATGAGGTGTGCCTTCCACAGCAGTTCGTGTTTGTTGATGCCGGTGAACCGAAACGCATCGATACGGATAAGGATGGCCAATTGTTCCATCGATATGAACACGCGGTCCAAAAAATCTTCCATGGAAGTGAATGCCCCGTGCTGCAGCCGTTCCTTAATGATGCGCTCCATGACCCTGTTTTCAAGGTCCCGCAGGTACATCAATCCCAAATAGATGTGCTTCCCATAGATCCGATTTACCCCCATGCTGTTGTTCACGCAAGGAGGGTGAATGGTGGCTCCCAACATCCGGGCATCATGGATGTAGAATTCCGAACGGTAAAATCCACCTCCGTTGTTGAGCACGGCCACCAAATATTCCAACGGAAAATAGGCCCGAAGGAACAGGCTTTGGTAACTCTCCACGGCATAGGAAGCGGAGTGCCCCTTGGCAAAGGCATAACCGGCAAAACTGGCCACTTGGTTCCACACTTCGGAAATCAACTTTTCGTCATAGCCCTTTTTTCTGCAGTTGGCAATGAACTTGTCCTGCACTTTTTGGAACTCTGCCCGGGAACGGAACTTGCCGCTCATGCCACGGCGGAGCACATCGGCCTCGCCCAGGTCCAAACCCGCAAAATGGTGGGCCACCTTGATCACATCCTCTTGGTAGACCATCACGCCGTAAGTGTCGGGCATAATGTCCAACATAACCGGGTGTCCTTTTTCTTCGGCTCTCCCTGGGTTTCGATGCCGTAGGATGTATTCCCGCATCATCCCACTTTTGGCCACTCCGGGCCGGATGATGGAGCTGGCTGCCACAAGTCCCAAATAGTTGTCCACTTCCAATTTTTTCAGCAACATGCGCATAGCGGGCGATTCCACATAAAAACAGCCCATGCACTGTGCTGTCTTGACCAAGTTGTTGATGGTTCCATCTTTTTTAAAGCCTTTGATGTCGTGGATGTCGATATCCCCATGCTTTTCGGGTTGGTTGTAGGCCACAATTTCCAAAGCTTCCTTGATCTTGCCCAATCCACGTTGCCCGAGAATGTCAAATTTGTACAGGCCCACATCTTCGGCGATCACCATGTCGTATTGGGTGGTGGGAAATCCTTTTGGGGGCAGATGGGTGGCCGAAAACCAGTGCAGGGGCTTTTCACTGATCAAAATACCCCCGGCATGGATGCTCAGGTAATTCGGTTTGCCCATCAGGAGTTTGCCATACTTCAACACCAATTTAGACATTTGGTCCAGTTCGTTGGGATTATACCTGCCTTCCGATAAAAAATCAATTTCATGGGGCGGGAGCCCGAAGACTTTTCCCAATTCCCGTATAACCCCTCGTTCTTTAAACGTCACATAAGTCCCGAGCAGGGCAACGTGCTTGAACCGTTTAAAAATGTATTGGGTCATGGCTGGCCGGTCTTTCCAGGAAAAATCAATATCGAAATCGGGGGGATTGGTCCGGTACAAGTTGATGAACCGCTCAAAATAGAGATCGAGTTCCATGGGATCTACATCGGTGATGCGCAATAGGTAGGCCACAATACTGTTGGCGCCACTGCCGCGGCCCACATAAAAAAATCCCCTGCGGCGCGCTTCGGAAACAATGTCCCAATTGATCAAGAAGTAGGATACAAACCCCATTTTTTTGATGAGGTCCAGTTCTTTCTGCAAGCGATGGGCGATGGGCTCGTCCACTTTTTCATAACGGTAGGGGAGCCCCTCGGCGCAGAGTTGTTCAATAAGCCTTTCGTCTTCTGCTACGCTGCCCAAATAGGTTTTCAGGTTTTGGGGTTTTCTGTCCTTGGAAAAATCGAAATGGATGGTACAACTGTTGAGCAGTTTTTCGGTGTTCTCCAGAATAAAGGGAAATTCGGAAAAGGCTGCCGCCAGATTTTGAACAGGGTACATTTTTTCCTCTTCGTCCGCTTCTTGATCACTGGACAGTTTGCTCAAGAGCACATTGTTGTCGATGGCCCGGAGCAATCGGTGTGCATTAAAATCCTGTTTGTTCCGAAAAGTCACGGGTTGCTGTACCACCAATTTGTGCCTTTGTGCCGCTAATCGTGAAAACGGCAGTCGACGCAGGTCTTTGATGGAAATCCCGATGAACTCATGATCGAGGAAATTTTCCAGTTCATTGAGGAGTACCTGTTCAAAAGGATAAACCACAAATGCGTGTTTAAAGCTTGGTGCCCTGTCCGGTATTTTCAGTTCGTGGTGAAGGTGGTGCGACAGAAAATCGTTCAGTTCCAAATAGCCTTCGTTGTTTTGGGCAATGCCAATGAAGCAGGGTTGCACCCCATTCCTGAAATCGATGCCCAAAAGGGGGCGTACCCCAAACTCAGGTGCCTTTCGAACAAAGTTGAGCCCGGCGGAGGTATTGTTGATATCGGTGAGCACCAGTTGGGTCACGTGGTTTTGTTGGGCCAACTGCAATAGTTCCACCTCCGAGAAAGTCCCGAAACGTAGGCTGTAATATGTGTGACAGTTGAGGTACAATCTTTAGTTATCAGTTATCAGTTATCAGTTATCAGTTGTCAGTTGTCAGTTGTCAGTTGTCAGGGCGAGCGGAGTCGAGAGGCGAGATCGACTTGTATATTTTGAATTTAAATGACCTCTCGATTTAAGTTTGGTTTATATCCAGTGGTCGTCTTGTATCTTGTGTCTAACAGCGTAGCGGTCTCAGGTCTGACTACTGTTTTCTATGGGCCAATACCACGGGCGGTTCCCCATTAAAAGGGTTGTGCATGCTTCCGATGGTCTTGGCACCCATGGCCGAGGCGCGCAACACGCTCCGATTCCCAAATCGGTTTCTTACATAGTCCATGGCTTGGTATAGGTTCAGGGTCTCCTCCGTATCCTCGAAAAGGTTGATCTGGTAATTGCCGGACACCAAATGGCTGAACCGGATGCCGATCAACCGCACCAACATCCGTTTGTTGTACAGACCGTTGAACAGGTCCAAAATTTTAGGAATGAGCACATGGTCTGCACTGGTATAGGGAATGCGGAGTTGCTTGGAATAGGTGTTGAAATCGGAATAGCGGATCTTTACAGCAATGCAGGCCGTCAATTTATCCCCACGCCGTAATTGATAGGCCAGGTTTTCCGTCATGGCGACCAAGATGCCTTTCAGTTTGACCACATCAATGGTATCCCTGTCAAAGGTACGTTCCGTAGAAATGGACTTTCGTTCGTGAAAGGGAATCACGGGGGTGTTGTCTATGCCGTTGGCCCTTTTCCAAATTACAGTTCCATTGGTGCCCAGCACCCGCTGCATGATATCCATGGGCATTTCCTGAATGGTCCTTACCTGTCGTATGCCCAAATTTCTTAGGGTTTGATAGGTTTTGTCGCCCACCATGGGAATTTTTTTGATGGAAAGGGGAGCCAAAAACGGTTTTTCCAGGCCAAAGTCTATTTTAAGTTGGTTGTTGGGTTTTGCCTCATTGGTGGCCACCTTGGATACCACCTTGTTCACCGACAGCCCGAAGGAAATGGGGAGTCCGGTTTCCCGAATGATCTTTTGCCGCATCTCCGTAGCATATTTGTAGCAGCCAAAAAAGCGGTCCATGCCCGAGAGGTCGGCATAGAATTCATCAATGCTCGATTTTTCAAAAACGGGCACATGTTCTTTGATGATCTCCGTGACCGTATCTGAATATTTGCTGTACGTGCCGGCATTCCCTCGGATCACCACGGCCTCGGGACAAAGTTCCTTGGCCATTTTCATGGGCATGCCGGAATGCACGCCAAATCCACGGGTCTCGTAGCTGCAGGCAGCCACTACACCACGGTCGCTCGTGCCCCCTACCAATAAGGGCTTGTGTTTGAGTTCTGTGTTGATCAAGCGTTCCACGGACACATAAAATGTGTCCAGGTCCAAGTGCAAAATTGTCTTTTTCATGTTTAGCCGAAGATGAAGACTAAATTATGGAATAAATCCAAAAAAAAGGAAATAATCCAAAAAATAATACAAACAAAATCCACAGTTGTTTTTTCCGGAAAAATCACCATATCTTTGTCCCGTTGTGTTGGATTCCGATCTTAAGGATTGGAATCAGGTTGAAGCATCGAAGGATGCTCGCCAATGAAAGGCTTTCCGTTTGGAAGGCTTTTTTTGTTTGTGAGACCGGTTTTGAACCAGTTCAAAACTTAGGTCGAACAAATTCCGCTGAAAAGCGGAATCTTCTCCTTATAAAAGGCATCAATTTGACCATACAAAGTATTAGTGAAATTCCTGCCTGCGGCAGACAGGCGTGTCAAACCATTCCACGCATTAGATTCTTCACTCCGTTCAGAATGACAATTTGAAACACTGTCAACTTCCTGAAACCGCATGCGCCACGTAGTGCACCAAAGAAGCGGCCAACTTGGCGGTTTGCCCGTCAATATCAAATCTGGGGTTCATCTCGGCAATATCCAAACTGATGAGTTTTCCTGAGGCAATAATGGTTTTTAAGCATTCCAGAACGATGTGCGGGGTGAAACCCATGGGCGAAGGGGCACTTACTCCCGGGGCGAAGGCTGAAGAAAAACCATCCAAATCGATGGTCACATAAATATGGTCCACATTTTTGGCAAATGCATTGATAAAAGTGGTGATTTCTTGTAAAAAAGCGGGCTGGAAGGTCTCTGACATCACATAAATTACATCGAGATCCTTGGCCGTTTGGAAAAGGTTCCGGTCGTTGGCATCCCTACGGATTCCGAGGCAGAGGTAATTGAAATCGATGCCTTCTTGCCGGCACTCTTTGGCAATTTGATAAAATGGGGTTCCGGAATTGCCTTGGTCCGTTTTTTTTCGCAGATCGAAATGGGCATCAAAATTAATGATACCGATGGACTGTCCCTGTTTTTTGGCATCCAGATATTGCTTAATGCCACAATAATGGCCATAGGCCATGTCGTGACCACCACCCAGCACAATAGGAAACTGTTTTTTATGCAATAGGGTACAAACCGCCTCCGCAAGTTGACTTTGGGAAGCTTCCATATCGCTGTTTGCACAAGTGATGGAACCCGCATCGTGCAAGAGCACATGACTGGCCAAATGGTTGGGCATTTTGCCAAAACTGCTTTTGATCACATCGGGTCCGTCCACGGCACCAACACGCCCTTGATTACGGTGGACACCGGCATCACAGGCATACCCCAATAACACAATGGACTTTTTCTGGGCTTCCGGCATTTCATTCAAGGGGGTGCAATGTACTTTTTCGTGCAAGTACAGCCATTTGTTGGAAATCCGTCCGCTCCAAAGATCCTTTTTCGGGGGTTCGTAGTGTTTCATGACATTAAAAAAGGTTGTCCAATAGTTCCGACTTGACCAGATGGGGCAAAGTTACTTTTAAATTTGGAGTACGCTCCATTTCCCGTTCTATGGCAAACCGAGCTTCTTTGTTCCGAGCCCAGCTTCTTCGAGATATGCCATTGTTCACATCGAAGAACAGCATACGCTTCAATCGGATGGATGCTTCTTCGGAGCCGTCGAGCACCATGCCGAAGCCACCGTTGATCACTTCACCCCAGCCAACGCCCCCACCGTTGTGGATGGATACCCAAGTGGCGCCCCTAAAACTGTCGCCGATCACATTTTGGATGGCCATGTCTGCGGTGAACTTGCTGCCGTCATAAATATTGCTGGTCTCCCGAAAGGGCGAATCCGTGCCGCTTACATCATGATGATCTCGGCCCAACACCACCGGAGCGCTGATTTCACCCTCGGCAATGGCCGTATTGAAGGCATCGGCTATTTTGCTTCGCCCTTCGGCATCGGCGTACAAGATTCTTGCCTGTGATCCCACCACCAATTTGTTTTGTTCCGCTTCGGAAATCCATTTGATGTTGTCCTGCATCTGCTGTTGAATTTCCTCAGGAGCTTCCGCTTTGATGTTTCTCATCACTTCAAGGGCAATGGCATCGGTTTTTTGTAGGTCTTTTGGGTTGCCCGAGGTGCACACCCATCGGAAGGGTCCAAAACCATAATCGAAGCACATGGGTCCCAAAATGTCCTGCACGTAGGAAGGATATCTAAAATCGATATTGTTTTCGGACATCACATCGCCACCTGCACGGGAAACTTCCAACAAAAAGGCATTGCCATAATCAAAAAAGTAGGTGCCTTTTGAAGTGTGCTTGTTAATGGCGTTGATCTGTCTGCGAAGGGATTCCTGTACTTTTTCCTTGAACGCTTCCGGATTTTCCACCATAAGTGCATTGGATTCTTCAAAGGAGAGCCCAACGGGATAATACCCTCCTGCCCACGGATTGTGCAAGGAGGTTTGGTCGGATCCCAAATGCACAAAAATGCCTTCTTCATAAAAATGCTCCCAAACATCCACCACATTGCCGATGTAGGCCAGCGAAACCACTTCGTTGTTGGCAATGGCTTCCTTCACCCTGACCATCAATAGTTGTAGGTCCACCAACAATTCGTCCACCCAACCTTGCTCGTGTCGTTTTTTGGCAGCTTCCGGATTTACCTCTGCACAAACGGTGATGCATCCGGCAATGTTACCGGCTTTGGGTTGTGCCCCGCTCATGCCTCCCAAGCCTGCGGTCAGGAACACCTTTCCTTCGGGGGATTCATTTTTGGCCAATACTTTTCTGAAGGCATTCATCACCGTAATTGCCGTTCCATGTACAATGCCCTGCGGACCGATGTACATGTACGAGCCTGCCGTCATTTGCCCGTATTGGGTAACCCCAAGCGCATTGTAGCGCTCCCAGTCGTCCGGTTTGGAATAATTAGGAATCATCATACCATTGGTGACCACCACGCGAGGAGCTTCTTTGTGTGATGGAAACAGCCCCATGGGGTGACCTGAATACATGTGCAATGTTTGCTCCTCGGTCATTTGGGCGAGATATTGCATAGTGAGCAGATATTGCGCCCAGTTCTGGAAAACGGCCCCATTGCCACCATAGGTGATCAGCTCCTCAGGGTGCTGTGCCACTGCAGGGTCCAAATTGTTTTGGATCATCAGCATAATGGCGGCAGCCTGTTTGGTTTTGGCAGGATATTCGGAAATGGGTCGGGCCTGCATTTTATAGTCCGGCTTAAAACGATGCATGTAGATCCGACCAAATGTTTTTAACTCCTCGGCAAACTCCTGGGCCAATTCTTTGTGCCAAGCTTCCGGAAAATAGCGCAATGCATTTTGCACCGCCAGCTTTTTCTCTTCTAGGGACAAAATATCTTTGCGTTTCGGTGCTGGATTTCCATTTTTGGGATACGGTTTCTTTTTAGGGAGTTCGTTAGGGATTCCCTGCAGTATTTGTTTATGAAATGCAGTCAATGTCGAAGTCATGATCAATCGTTTTGGTGGATAGGTTCCCCTTTCTTCCAGACTTGGCTGGGTTTCAATTGGCCTTGATGATAGGTGATTACCTGATAATTATTTGTAGGGAACACAACAAAATCGGCCCAAGTTCCCGATGCCAGTTTTCCTCGATCGGCCATGCGCAATGCCGCAGCTGCCCTAAAGGTGATTCCTGCCAAAACCTCGGTGTTTGATAGCTTCTCGAACGTGCCCAAAATACTGGCTTGGGTCAACAGGTCGCCCATGGGGGCTGAACCCGGATTGTGGTCGCTGGCAATGGACAGGGCGCCGCCGGCATCCAAAATTTTACGCGCTGGCGTGTAGGCGCAACCCAAACCAAGTGATGCTCCCGGAAGGGCAGTGGCAATGGTGTTGCTTTTGGCCAACAACTGGATTTCCTTTTCGGTGCTGGCTTCCAAATGGTCGGCACTCACGGCACCAAAATCTACGGCCACCTGGCTTCCGCCAATGGTAAACTGATCGGCATGTACGGTGATGTCGAATCCCATGTCCTTGGCTTTTTGAAAATAGGGTTTGATCTCTTCGGGGGAAAAAGCACTTTCCTCCACAAAGGCATCTACCCGTTGTGCCAAGTTTTCAGACTTGATGATGGGGAAAAGAGTGTTAATGATTTCGTCAAGATAGGCCTTATCCTGATTCCAGTCCTTCGGTTTCATGTGTGCCGCCAAGCAAGTAGGCACCAAAGTGGCCGAAACGGTTGCATTGGCTTTTTTGATGGCACGGAGCATTTTAAGTTCTTCATCCACGGAAAGGCCATAACCACTTTTAACCTCAATGGTAGTGATTCCGTTTTTCAGATGCTTCTTACTTCTTGAAACGATACCTTGCACCAATGCTTCCTCGGAAGCCTTTCGGGTTTGGGTCACCGTGTCCCAGATGCCACCCCCGGCCTTCGCAATTTCCAAATAGGTCTTCCCGGCATTTCGGAAGGCATAGTCCCTGGCTCGGGTTCCTGCAAAGCAGATGTGGGTATGTGAATCCACAAATCCGGGGAGACACACGGCATCACCTTGAATTTGATGGATATCCGCATCCTCGGATTTCAGATCTTCAAAAGTTCCGACTTTCAAAATTTTTCCTTCGTGCACCAAAATTGCACCGTTTTCAATGATGGGCAATTGTTCGTCCTTCAAGGCGCCTTTTAAGGGCAGTCCTGTCATGGGCAATAATTGGGTAAAGGGTCCTATTAAAAGTGGTTTCATATCAATACGTGTCAAATTCTTCAATATGGGGTGTTTCCCATTCCAGATTTTTCTCTTGCATCACGGTTTCCACCAAGGAGATGATTTCACGGTTCTGAAGCATGTTAATGCCCGTTTCAATATCATCCGCAAAAACCCGATCGTTTTCGGCAAACGCAACCTTGGTACGAAGGTATTGATGGATTTCGTCCAATACGATGCCCGATTTCAGGGGTTTTCTGTATTCAAATGCTTGGGCTGCGGTAAGCAGTTCAATGGCTTGGATCTTTTCAACATTTTCTATGATCTGCAATGCCTTTCTCCCACTGATGGATCCCATGCTCACATGGTCTTCCTGCCCCAAGGAAGTGGGAATACTATCGGCACTTGCCGGGAAACACAAGCTTTTGTTTTCACTGGCCAATGCGGCTGAGGTATACTGCAGAATCATGTAACCTGAATTGATGCCCGTGTCCTTCATCAACAGTTTTGGTACTCCGGGGCTGTTGCCTTCCAAAGCCAGATAGATACGACGGTCCGAAATATTTCCGATTTCTGAAGCGGCCAAAGCGGCATAATCCAAGGCCATGGCCAACGGTTGCCCGTGAAAATTTCCACCACTTATGGTGAGCTCATCGTCAATGATCACTGGATTGTCGGTCACGGAGTTGAGCTCGATTTCCAGCAATTCCTTCAAGTGTAGCCAAGCATTTCGCGATGCGCCGTGCACTTGGGGAATACAACGTAAAGAGTAAGGGTCCTGAACCCGTTCGCAATCGATATGGTCTTCCAAGATTTCGGAGCCCTGCAATAGGGTGCGGATCCTACCGGCCACATGTTGGTTGCCTTTAAACGGGCGCAACTGGTGCAATTCCTCATAAAAGGGTTTCATGGATCCTTGCAGCCCCTCGATCATCATGGCACCGATAATGTCGGCATTTTTTAAGCAATGTTGCAGCTTCTGCACTACCAAAACCCCATGTGCAGCGATAAACTGGGTGCCATTGATCAGGGCAAGCCCTTCTTTGGGTCCCAGTTCCAATGGTAGCAAACTGGTTTTTTGAAAGAGTTCTTTGGTAGTAATGGTCTTTCCTTGATACTCCACCTTGCCCAATCCAATCAATGGCAGAAACAAATGGGAAAGCGGAGCCAGATCACCGGATGCCCCCACCGAACCTTGACTGGGAACTACGGGAATGGCATCGTTTTCCAAATGCCAGAGCATACGTTGCAAGGTGCTTTCGGCAATGCCGGAAAACCCTTTGGCCAAGGCATGAATTTTTAGGATCAGCATCACCTTTGCCAATTCGGTGGCAATGGGCGTGCCCACCCCCACACTGTGACTCTGTAGTATATTGGATTGGAGGATTTTGGTGTCCTCTTTCGAAATCTTGGTGTTGCACAAGGGACCAAATCCTGTATTGATGCCGTATACCGTGTGACCTTTTTCCACAATGCGTTGTACGCGTTGGTAACTGGCATTCACGTTTTTAAGGCATTCATCAGTGAATGTTCCTGTAACGGTGCCACGGGCCAATCCCAGGGCAATACCTGCGGTTAAGTGGTCCTCTCCAAATCGAAAAGTCTTGGGCATGGCTGTAAATTTCTTTTGAACCTAAAATTAGAACATTGGTTTAATAATCACCAATACTTATTTTTGTAATAATCAATAAGTATGAATTATCAAATAGAACTCCGACATTTCATTTATTTTTTGGCCGTCGCCGAAGAACTGCACTATCGAAAGGCGGCGGAAAAATTGTTTATATCCCAACCCGGACTGAGCACCCAGATCAAACAGATGGAAGAAATATTGGGGACACAACTGTTCGTGCGTGACAAGAAAAAAGTGCAATTAACGCCGGCAGGTGCCTATTTGAAAAAAGAAGTGGAATTTATCCTGAACCACTTGGACCAGACCAAAAAACAGGTGAAACTTATCGGTAGTGGACAAATGGGTGAGGTGCGCATCGGATTTTTAGGATCGGCCATGCAAAGTGTGGTTCCCGATCTGTTGTTGCAATTGAAAGAAAAATTCCCAGGAGTGCATACCACATTGGAAGAATTGTCGAACCGGTCACAGATCAATGCCATTTTGGCCGATCGACTCGATTTGGGGTTTGTGCGGTTGGCTCGGGTACCCAAAGGACTTGAAGTAAAATCGGTTTTTGAGGACACCTTTTCCTTGGTTTTACCAGAGGATCATCCTTTGGATGAAAGGGATTTTAAACATATTGGACAAGTGGCCAACGAGGATTTCATTCTGTTTTCCCAGGATTATAGTCCCATGTACTACGATACCGTGCTCAGTATTTGTGAAGACCGTGGCTTTGTTCCGAATGTTTCGCACAAATCGGTACACGCGCAGACCATTTTTAAATTGGTGGAGAACAAACTGGGCATTGCCATAGTGCCCACGACATTGCAGCATGGGTTTCAGATGAAAGTAAAGTTCATTGAAATGAAGAACATCAAACAACGGGCTGTGCTCTCCATGGTTTGGAAAAGCGACAATCGCAACCCGGCCCTCCAAAATTGCATGGATTTGCTCCTAAAATTATGAGAACAACTTTTTCAAGAGTAACTTTGGGACTCAACATAATATGATGCTATGATTTTTGACCTTATTGCCAAAAGACGGAGTATTTTTCCCGTTCAATACAACGATAAACCCATCGATAAAGCTACCCTCGAAAAAATTTTGGAAGCAGCCAATTGGGCACCTACGCACAAGAAAACGGAGCCTTGGCGCTTTAAGGTGCTAACAGGTAAAAAGAAGGATGAAATGGGTGCGTTTTTGTCCAAAAAATACCAAGAGGTGGATCCCAAACCCAAACAGGTGACCATCAAAAAATTGGAAGACAATGCCGTGCGTTCGGCAGCGGCCATTGCCATTTGCATGCAACGGGATCCCATGGAAAGTTTGCCCGAGTGGGAAGAAGTGGCCTCCGTGGCGATGGCAGTCCAGAATATGTGGTTGTGCTGTACCGAATTGGGCATTGGCTGTTACTGGGCTTCTCCTGGGCTCATCAAGTTTATGGGCGAATTTTTCGACCTGAACGAAGGGGAGCGTTGCCTAGGCTTTTTATATATGGGCAATTATGATGGAGAAGTGGAACCATCGGCCCGAAAACCCATTTCCGAAAAAGTGGAGTGGTTGGATTAGGAAAAGCTAAATAGATCTCCCGCATATTTTATGGTGATGTACACGTAAATTATGGCGTAGAAAACAGTCACCACAAATTTCATAAAGGTGCCCGTTAAGAATCCCAAAAAAGAACCAAAAGCCGCCTTCATGGCGGTTTTTTGATGGGTTTTGTTCAATAATTCCCCCACCAAGGCCCCAATAAAGGGCCAGATAATAATACCAAGTGGACCGAAAATAGGTACAAAAATGGCCACCAAAAGTCCAACAATGGTGCCCCACATACCTGCCTTGCTGCCACCAAAACGTTTGGTGCCCATGGCTGGGATTACATAATCCAAAATAGTAATGGTGATGGCAATCACAAAGGTGATGGCCAACACCCACCAGTTATCGGGCACGGCCTTGGTCAGGTACAGCAGCAGCAGACCCACCCAGCTGATGGGAGGCCCGGGCAAAACAGGCAAAAAACTGCCCAAGATGCCGACCAACATCAACAAGAATCCCAAAATCAATAAGGCAATGTCCATGGTTCTATTTTACTGTTAGACAAATTTACTACTGATTTGTTACGCCCGTACATTAAAAAACATTGAGTTTGGAATAGCCAGGAGGTTTAATATCGTTCATACGCAGATAGGTGATTGCCTGCGCCCTGTGATGTGCAGTATGGCTTTCTCCCCGAAGTATCAAATCGAGGTTGGTGTGACCGGCAAGATACCATGGTTTTTCCTTTTCCAATCCTTTGCTGAGGTCATTATCAGTAAGCGTTTGTAAACTGGAAATCACAAAATCAAAGGTGGTGTTCAGGTAATTTGCCACGAGGGTTTTGTTGACTTCGGGCGACCTTTTTACCAAAACGTCCGGTTGAAATAGGTTAATCGGGTCCGGACGTTCCAATAAAAAATCGGCCTTCATCATTGCATCAAAGTCGGGATAGGTTTTGGGATCGATCAGAATACCGATAAAACTATTGTTGGTAAATCCCAAGTGCATAAAATGTTGTGCAAAGCTCATCTGTTCGGGTGAAGGTCTAAACTCCAATTGTTCCAAAGGCATGGCATCCAGAATGGCCAAGGTATAGGTTTGGGACTGTTTCCATCTTTTGACAAGATTGGCCACAAGGGGATTGTCCAAGGATGGGATTTTGGCAGAGAGCAAGGCCAACGGACCAAGACCGACCATGCCAAATAAAAATCTTCGATTCATACGATGTGTGTTTGTATGTGCAATGCTTTTAAAGGTATCGCATTAAAATGAAATTGTAGGAAGGTTTAAGAGTTGTTTATCAGACCTTTTCACTCCAAGGGATATTTTTTAACTAAAAAATTAGTTTAAACTAAATATTTAGTTATATTTGTTTCATAATGAACTAAAAAATTAGTTGAAAAATGAAACAACTCACCAAGGCGGAAGAAGAAGTAATGCAATTGCTTTGGCAATTAAAAAAAGCCAATGTAGCCTCACTTTTGGATGAATTGCCCGAACCCAAGCCGGCCTACAATACGGTTTCCACCATTGTCAGGATTTTGGAGGACAAAGGTTTTGTCTCACATGAAAAAGTAGGGAAGGGGCATGTATACTTTCCTTTGGTAAAGAAGGAAGAATATAGCAACCAACGCATCAACACCTTGGTGGATGGCTACTTTCAAGGGTCGTTTAAAAGTATGGTGTCCTTTTTTATGAAGAAGAACGACATCAGCCTGAAGGAACTGGAAGAAATCATGAAAAACATTAAAGAGGAAGAAAAATGATTACCTATATCTTGGAAACCTTGGCATTTCAGTTGGTCTTTTTGTTGGCCTACGACCTTTTTCTAAAGAAAGAAACTTTTTTTCAATGGAACCGACTCTACCTTTTGGCCACCTTCGGGTTGAGTTTGGTGCTGCCGTGGATAAAAGTGGAAGCTCTAAAATCCAGTATGCCGGAACAATTGGGAACCGCTACCGTTTACCTGAACCAATTGGACGGGTTGGTTTTGGGACCGGAAGGCACCGAAGCTTCTTTTTGGTCGATCATGCCCTGGTATTTTTGGGTAATGGCAATCGGTGCTGCGGTGGCAGCTTTTTGGTTTGGACAAAAACTGTTTCAGTTGGCGCAACTTCGTCGCCAAGGGATCGTGGACCAATTCCCGGAGTTCACCAAAGTCACCGTAAAGGAAAGCGCATTGGCCTTTTCTTTTTTTAGGAACATTTTTTTGGGAGCGGAAATCCGAAAGGATAAGGAGGCCAACATCATCGCCCACGAATTGGTGCATGTACGGCAGCACCATTCCTTGGACCTGCTCTTATTTGAATTGGCCCGTATTGTCTTTTGGTTCAATCCGCTGGTATATGTGTACCAAAACCGCATGGCCGAACTGCACGAGTTCATTGCAGATGCCCAGGCCGTGAAGCACAATAAAAAAGAACATTTTGAAATCCTGTTGTCCGAAGCGTTCAGCACGCAACGCATCAGTTTCGTCAATCAATTTTTTACGAAATCATTAATCAAAAAACGAATAGTCATGTTACAAAAAAAACGTTCGAAAGCCGTTTGGCAGTTAAAGTATGTATTGTTGTTGCCCTTGGTATTGGGGATGTTGGTGTATACTTCCTGTGAATCAGAAGTACCTGAACCTGTAAAAGTATCAGAGAATGAAACCTTGGAAGCAAAGTTGACCATATTGAACAAGGAAATTGAATCTATGGATTCACTTACACCCAATGAGAGGGAAAGCATCATGAAAATCACCCAAACATTGGTAAAAAAAATAAATGAATCTCCCCAAAATGTAAATGGTTGGACTGTTACAACGGGTATGAATAATCCCAATGTTGAATTAGTTCCTTTCGCTACCATAGATGAGGTGCCAGTTTTTCCTGGTTGTGTAAATGTTGAGGATAAAAGAGCTTGCTTTCAAGAGCAGATATTTCAGCATATTCGCAAGCATTTCAACTATCCCAAGGAGGCGCAAGAAAAGGGAATTCAAGGAAAAGTGAATATGGTATTTATCATTGGAGCAGATGGCACCATTAAAGATATTAGAACAAAAGGTCCTGATCCGTTATTGGAAGAAGAGGCGAAGCGCATAGTAAGTCGATTACCTTTAATGGAACCGGGAAAACATCAAGGTCAGGCAGTAGATGTTCCGTTTTCTGTTCCAATAACCTTTAAATTGAAGTAAAAAAACATTGAAAAAAATCCTTGTTCTCTTTTTGTTGATATCATTACAAGCCGGTGCCCAGTCATCGGCTTTGTCCGTTGCCGACAGTCTGTACACCATGGGCAATTATGCGGCAGCCATAAACGAATATGCCAAAGAAGGCAATGCGCAAGCCAGTCTTCAGATTGCCCGTGCGTACCATGCCGTCGGGAACTTCGATAAGGCATTGGCCCAATACGAGGCCACCCTTAAAAGTTACCCCAATATGGAGATTGCCCGGTTCGAGTTCGGTAAACTCCTGCTCAAAACCAAAAATTACCAACCTGCACTGGAGGCCTTCAACACTTTGATTGTGGAGAACCAACAGAACCCGGAATATTTTTACTACTTGGGTCGCACTTTGGAAAACTCCCTTAAGCAAGAAGAGGCCAATGAAGCTTTCCGAAAAGCAGTTGCTCTGGACAGTACCCATTTGCGCAGTCTCTATTCCCTTGGAAAGTATTTTGTGGGGCAGGAAATTAGGGATTCTGCGTTGGTCTATGTGGATCAAGGACTTCGGTTTTATGAAAATGATGTGTCCATGATCAACCTTAAGGCACAGGCCTATTTCAACAATGGGCAGTACCAACCAGCCATTCCCTGGTTTGAAAAGTTGATCGCGTTGGGAGAGGATAGGCCTTTTGTTTTGGAACGATTGGCACACAGTTATTACCGTAGCTACGAAAACGAAAAAGCCGTTGAAGCTTATCGAATGTTGTCTGTAGTGCCTGGTTATTTGGCCGAAGCCTATTTGGGAATGGGGCAAGCGTTTATGCAGGACAAACAGTTGGACAGTGCCCAGGTATATATCAAAAAATCCATCGAAGAACGCACCGAAACCTTTGAAAAGGAATATGCCGATCTGGGCCGCATTGCCCGCCTTCAAAACAAGACCAAGGAATCGATGGCGTACTACAAAATGGCGTGGGAAGAAAACAAGGAGAATCCATACAATTATTATCAGGTCTGCGTTCTTGCCGATGAATACTTCAAGGACCCCAAAACAAGGTTACCCTATTTTGAACGGTTGTTGGACCTATATCCCGATCTACCGCCATTTTTAAAGGAACGGGTGCTGAAACGCGTTTCTGAGATTAAGGAGGAAATACACTACGCGGGCAATTAATTTCTTTAAAATGTCGTAATTTCAGCCAAATTCTAGGGGCTGTTATGCGGAAGTTTTTGTGGATGTCACTTTTTGTAGGGCTGCTCGCTTCGTGCGAGCTTTTTGAGTCCAAAGAGGACAAGGCCCAAAAATTGGTCAACGAGGAACTTTTAGCCATCGATTGGAACGATGTGGACCAATATCCCCACTTCGATAGTTGTGACGAATTGGCCGTTAAGGAGGCCCAAAAACAATGTTTCCAAACCGTAATGATCGATACCTTCTCGAAAGCGTTGTCCGGACTCAAATTTCAGGTACAGCACGATTTGAATGATACGGTCTACGTTGATTTTTTGATCGATGAACATGGTTTCATCTCGGTACTCAATGTGGAGGAAAAGACTTCCGTGCTCAATGAAATAGCCGATTTCAACGCAAAAATAACGGCACGTTTGAACGATTTGACCACAGTGGCCCCGGCCTTGAAAAGAGGGAATCCAGTGAGTCTTCGGTTTAGGCTCCCACTCTTGTTAAACACCAATTGAACTTTGGCAACAGAAAAAATCATATTGGGGATAGACCCCGGAACCACCATCATGGGTTTTGGCATCATAAAAGTGATCAACAAACAGATGCACTTTGTACAGATGAACGAATTGCTGCTCAAAAAATATGAAGATCCCTATACCAAGCTCAAGCTTATATTTGAGCGGACCATAGAGCTCATCGATACCTACCACCCCGATGAAATTGCCATTGAGGCCCCTTTTTATGGAAAAAATGTGCAGTCCATGCTCAAATTGGGCCGTGCCCAGGGGGTGGCCATGGCGGCGGGGCTATCCCGCCAGATTCCAATCACGGAGTACATGCCCAAAAAAATCAAGATGGCCATAACCGGAAATGGAAATGCAAGCAAAGAGCAAGTGGCCAAAATGCTTCAAAGTGTTTTAAAATTGAAATCCCTTCCCAAAAATTTGGATAGTACCGATGGACTTGCAGCTGCTGTTTGCCATTTTTACAATGAAGGTAGGGTAGAGGTAGGTAAGAGCTACACCGGTTGGGAAGCCTTCGTCAAACAAAATCCGGATAAGCTCAATAAACAATAAACAGTCAAAATCTGATGTCAGACATCAGATATCAGATATCCGATTGCCAAATGATTGATAATTGTACCTTGTTTATTGCTAATTGTTAATTGAATGAGTGGCGTTTATATTCATGTGCCTTTTTGCAAGCAAGCTTGCCATTATTGTGACTTTCATTTTTCCACCCAAACGGGAAAAAAGGAGGCCATGGTCGATGCATTGGTGAAGGAAATAAAGATGCGGAAGGATGAGGTGCAAGATACTCTGGAGACCATCTATTTTGGGGGTGGTACTCCTTCGGTTTTAACGACTGAAGAAATTGAACGCTTGATCCAAACCGTTTATGACCATTACAAAGTAATTGATTACCCAGAAATCACCTTGGAAGCAAATCCGGACGATTTGTCCAGCCATCAAATCATCCAATTGTCCAAAAGTCGAATTAATCGTCTCAGCATCGGCATCCAATCCTTTTTTGATGAAGATCTGAAGCTGATGAACCGTGCCCACAACGCGAGTGAAGCGGAACAAAGCATTCAAGAGGCCACGGAATATTTTGATAACATCACCATTGATTTGATCTACGGGATTCCGGGAATGGACAATGCCCGGTGGGAAGCCAACATCCAAAAAGCACTGGAATTGGGTTTGCCCCATATTTCAAGCTACGCCTTAACGGTGGAGCCCAAGACCGCACTCAAAAAATTCATTGAAAAAGGGGTTGTGCCCAATGTGGATGATGAACAGGCCCAAGAGCAATTCTATATGTTGGTGGACATTTTGGAAGCCCATGGATTTGTAAACTATGAAATCTCCAACTTTGGCAAACCGGGCTATTTTTCCCAAAACAATACCTCCTATTGGCTGGGTAAAAAATACATCGGGATAGGTCCGTCCGCACATTCTTTTGATGGGGAGCATCGCAGTTGGAACGTGCGTAACAACCCCACCTATATCAAAAAAATAAAGGAAGGGGTCTTGCCCAGTGACGTGGAAACCCTTACCACTATTGATCGTTACAACGAATCTGTGATGACGGGCCTTCGTACCATTTGGGGCGTACCACTAAAAACCATTGAAGATGACTTTGGCCCAAATTATCTCAAGTATCTGGAAATTCAAGCCGCCAAGTTTGTCGAACAAGGATTTTTGCAGTGGGATGAAGACGTGCTGAAGACCACCAAAAAAGGAAAGTTTTTGGCCGATGGAATTGCTTCGGATTTATTTATGGTTAACTTGGGATTATGATTGCGACCATAAAACATAACTCCCGAAATTATAAGATCGACCTGTCCCAACCATTGGATATTTCCATCCCGTTGACCGGGGCACAAAACAATGTGAACGCTTGGTATTTGGGTCCTCCCACCATCCAACCGCACAAAGAAGGGGATTTTGTGGGCAGTGTAGCCGAAGGCGCGCCAGTAAACTTTAACGATATCTGGTTCAACCCGCACTCACACGTAACCCATACCGAATGTTTGGGGCATATCACGGAAGAGTTTCATTCGGTGAACAAAAGCCTTAAAAAGTTTTTTTGTCTGGCCGAGTTGATCACAGTGGCCCCTGAGCAGCTGAACGGTGATTTTGTCATATCCGAAAAGCAATTGAAATATGCCTTGGGCAACAAAAAACGGCAAGCAGTGGTGATTCGGACCATTCCCAACCTAAGCGATAAAAAGTTCAGACAATATTCCGATTCCAACCCACCCTATTTGCTGGAAGAGGCTACCCACTATTTGGTTCAAAAGGGTGTGGACCATTTGCTCATCGATCTGCCTTCCGTGGACAAGGAAAAGGATGATGGTGAACTTTTGGCCCACAAAGCTTTCTGGAACATGAACGGGAAGCGACGCAAAAAGGCCACGATCACCGAATTTATATTTGTGCCCAATCCCGTCACCGATGGCACCTATTTTTTGGACTTGCAGGTTGCACCATTCGAGAACGATGCCAGCCCAAGCCGGCCGGTGCTCTATAAAATTGAGGAATGATGAAGACGATCATTAAATTGGAAGAGGTAATGATGTTGGCGTTGGGCATCTATCTGTTTGATCAACTGGATTTTGCCTGGTGGTGGTTTGTGGTACTGTTGCTGGTCCCAGATATTGGCATGTTGGGCTATTTGTTCGGCAATAAGGTAGGGGCGGCCACTTACAATCTTTTTCACCATAAGGGAATCGCTATTTTGGTGTATTTGACGGGGACGTACATTGCATTGCCCGTTCTGCAGTTGGCAGGAATCATCCTGTTTTCGCACTCTTCGTTTGACCGCGCCCTAGGATACGGCTTAAAATATGACAATGGATTTAAATACACCCATTTAGGGGAAATTGGAAATTGAGATGGGAGAAGTTGTAGATACCATTCTTGGACTTGTTCTTGGTGCCATTCTGATGTATTGGATGTTCTCCCTGTTCCGTAAAAAGCGAAACAAAGAAGTAACCTTACAGCAGTCCACGGTACTATTGGAAAAAATACGCAGTGTGTACAAATTGGTCTCTGTGGAAGGGGATTTTGCTGAAATCTACCACTACGAGAACACCAAGGACAGTTTTATGAGCCTTTTCCGAAGCAAGAAAAAGGCGTTGATCGTCATTAAGGCCAAGGCACATATCGGGTACGACCTGAATAAACTGGAACTTAAGGCCGATAACGAAAACCGAAAAATCATTTTAAGCCGTTTTCCACAACCGGAAGTGTTGTCGATTGAGCCCGATCTGCAGTTCTATGATATCAAAAACGGGATTTTCAACAGCTTTTCACCGACAGACCTTACCCAGCTTAATCAAGAAGCAAAGGAACATATCAAAAACAAGATCCCAGAAAGTGGATTGATGGAAACTGCACGGAAAGAAGCGTTGCAAGCTGTCTTTGTCGTGGAAAAAATCGTGGAGACCATTGGCTGGAAATTGGACTACTCCGCCTTGGAAATATCAAATCGTGAAAAACAATTTATAGAAGAATAAATATGAAAATCAAGTTTTTGACTTTAATGTTGATGGGTATGATCACAGCAGTTGGCTTTTCGCAAAGCAAAGAGCAAACCTTTGACCACGCCTTTGCCCACGTGGTTTATTTTTGGTTGAAAAATCCGGATAGCAAAGCAGATCGGGCAAAGTTCGAGGCCTCCTTGCAAAAGTTCTTGGATAATTCCGAATATGCCAAAACCAAGTTTATCGGGAAACCGCCCAAAGCCATCCGGGCTGTGGTGGACGACTCGTTCACCTATTCCTTGATCTTATCTTTTGATTCGGCGGAAGCGCAGGCAGCATACCAGGTAGAAGCGCCCCATTTGGTCTTCATCAACGAGTGTGAAGATTTGTGGGAAAAGGTCATTGTGTACGATTCTGAAGGTCTTTAAAAATGAATGTCGAAGAACTCCGTCTGCGGTGTTTGGCAAAAAAGGGAGTAACGGAAGAGTTTCCTTTTGATGCCGATACCTTGGTGTTCAAGGTAATGGGTAAAATGTTCGCCTTGGTACCTTTAGAGCGGATGCCCCCGCAATGCAACCTGAAATGTGATCCGGAAAAATCGGAGGAACTTCGGGAACAGTATGATAGATTGATAACACCTGGGTACCACATGAGCAAGGTACATTGGAACACGTTGTATTACGAACAATTGCCACCACAATTGGTTGCCGAATTGATAGATCATTCCTATGACTTGATTGTGGGCAGCCTTACCAAAAAACTCAAACAACAATTAGCGGATCTTGGCTAAAAATTACATGGAGCAACAACTGGAATTTTATACTTCGCAAAGGAACAAATATCGTCAACAGCTGCAGCAGGTAAAAAAGAGGCTGGCCCTTTTGGCCACGTTGCGGCTCTTCGTTTTTTTGGGACTTGTGGGTAGCATTTATTTACTGTGGGGTTCTGTTTGGTTATGGGGGTTGGTACCTTTGGGTTTATCACTTTTCTTGGTGCTGGTTGCACGTTTTGCCAATCTGAAATCCGAAAAGGGATATTTGGAGCGGTTGATCCAAATCAATGAAACCGAATTGTCCGTACTCGAGCGAAAATTTCATCATTTGCCGAATGGAAAGGAGTTTTTGGAGCCGGAACATCCCTTTGCACAAGACTTGGATCTGTTCGGAAGAGGTTCCTTCTACCAATACCTGAACAGAACGGCCCTTGATCAAGGTAGTGGTATTTTGGCCGGACTATTATTGAGTGATCGACCCAAAAACATACCCCAAAAACAAGAGGCCATAAAGGAATTGGCCCAGCTTCCCGAATGGCGACAGCGTTTTTGGGCCTTGGCAGGGGGAACCAGACCTGAGGTATCGCACAGCGTGGTTTCCAATTGGTTAAAAGGGCACAAGCCTTTTCTTCCTAAATGGATAAAATTTGGCGCTCCTGTCTTTACATTGATTTCCATTTTAATAGTGGTGTTTGGGGTCATGGGCCAAATACCCGAAGTCCTGATCTTATATTGGTATTTGTTCGGGTTATTATTGGTAGGTTCCAAGGCAAAAAAGATAGTGGCATTCTCAACCGCCATTTCAAAGGTGCAGGATACCATCGATCAATACCAAAGGCTCATTTTGGAGTTGGAACAGCAAACATTTCAGTCGGATGTATTGAAAGAACAGCAGGAAAAACTACTGTTGGATGGGCAAAAAACTTCTAAGGTTTTAAAGCGTTTCACACAACACATGGCGATGTTGGACCAACAAAACAATTTGTTGGTGCTGATGCTTGGCCAAGGATTCATGCTTTGGAGTTTGTACTTTGCCTATCAGGTGGAGGATTGGGTGGCAAAATACGGACATCGGGTAGAGGGTTGGTTCGAGGCCATTGCCTTTTTTGATGCCTACAACTGTTTGGGCAACTATGCCTTTAACCACCCCGATCATACTTTCCCCAAAATTGTGGATGACAAAGGGGTTTTACGGGCCAGAGCGGTGGGACACCCCTTGATTGCCCCAATCAAAAATGTGTTAAACGATTTTTCCATTGACAAAGGCCGTTTTTGTATTGTGACTGGAGCCAACATGGCCGGAAAAAGTACCTTTCTTCGCGCTGTTGGACTGCAGATCGTGATGGCCAATATGGGGTTGCCGGTGTTAGGGAAAGATGTAAAATATGCTCCGGTACGATTGTTGACCAGCATGCGTTCCTCGGATTCTTTGACGGATGAAACCTCCTATTTCTATGCCGAATTGAAACGATTGAAATTCATCGTCGAGGAATTGGAAAAAGGGGATTGTTTCGTCATTCTGGATGAAATCCTTAAAGGGACCAACAGTGTGGACAAGGCCGAAGGTTCCAAAAAGTTTGTGGAACGCTTGGTGCGCGCCGGGGCCACTGGCTTGATAGCCACCCACGACCTAAGTCTTTGCACCCTTGCGGATGTGTTGCCCCATGTGGAAAACCGCTATTTCGATGCCCAGATCAAAAATGACGAACTCTACTTTGACTACAAATTTAAAGAGGGTATCTGCCAGAACATGAATGCCTCCTTTCTCTTAAAACATATGGGGATTGTGGATTAGAGTCGCCAAATGGTGCTTTTTGATGTTCAGTCACAGCGGATGTACTGGTGCTTTACAGTAAGCCAAAAAAAGGAATTACACTTATCGGTTAGTATAAGAGTAGTGGCGGATTTAAGACCACAATTTTTTCCACCATGACCGTTGTTTATTGTTTGCATTAGTTTTCAATTTAGCATTATCCCCGCCATTTCTTTTATACATTGTTGGGCGTAGACTTTCTTCTTCCATTTCTTTATCTGGGTTATAAACTTTAACTTCAACTTTTTCTCTATCGGTAACAACAATTCCTTTTTCATTTGGCCAATTAGAATTCACGTATTCGAATTTTCCAATTTCCACCATTTTTTCTAAAATTCTCCTACCCTCAGCATAATCACAGTAGATTTCAACTGGCAAAGGCAGATATTCTTTAGTCGACTTAATAAATCCTGTAAAAAAATAAGGGTCAAGTTGTCCGAATTCCAATCCGTAAGTCAAAGGAATTTCAATTCGTTGTCCAGTTTTATTATTGGTTAACCCACAATGTATTCCATGAAAAGCATATCTCCATCCGTTCATTTGTCCAACTGGCTTATATCCGAACTTCTCAGTATGACGTAGAGTGTTCATTGGGTATTCAGGGTCAATTTTTACGTTATATTTTTCAGCAAATTCATTTATCAGTTTAGTTGCTAAATTCCGATAATCCTTTGCGCATTTTACAAAGAACTCTTGGTGTTCCTCGATTTCTTTGTCCGTAATTAACTTGACAATATTTATTTCAGGTTCAATTGTATGAACTGCAATTTGGAATTCAGGATGTTCAAATTTCCATTGACCACCAATTTTTTCTCTTTTTGATTTAATCTTATTACCAAATACAATTTTCCATTCAATTCCTCTTTCAAGTGATTTGATGGCTTTAAAATCTGGAATATCATCCAGACCATTACAAACTTGTATTTTTTTGATTAGTTCCAATTTTTTCAGAGCACTCACAACATTAAAGATATGATTCGTTTCAATACTTCGGCTGCGCTCAGTACAAAGTGAATTATATCGACTGATACCTGCCTGTCGGCAGACAGGAGTGAAGTTAGGGTTTTTCCGGTTAAAATTCCATCGCCAATGGATGGACATCTTTTTTAAATTGATAACCTAGTAAGATAATTGGGTTTTGGGCTCAATTTTGGCTATAAGCCCTTTACCTGAACATTGTGGAAAGAGTCGGCCTGAAGTCGCAACAATTCCTCGGCTTTTTGCTTTTTATAGCGGTACAGTTCCTCCTCGTTTTTGATGTCTGCGTAAATTTGTTCGTTGATCTCGCCATCGGTAGCCAACAACAATTTGCGTTGTTCCACTTTCTGGGTCACCCATGTGGCCACCACACTTTCTTGTTCTTCAAATTTGAAATCGTACTCCCCTTTGGGTGCCAACAGTTTGGCAATGATCGGGGCCGTTTCAATGGCCAGGAACAACAAAAAAATAAAAAAGGAAGGAAACCAAGGTAATTTACCCAAGGCGTTGATACGGGCCATGAGTCCATCAAAACCATCGATAATGGGTTGGGAGTTGGTTACAGCCGAGTTGTAATCAGTTTCAAGGGCCGCAATTTGTGCTTCAATGCCAGCTATTTTGGCAGCATTGGCTTCTTTTAGGGCATTGAGCTCCGCCAAGGCGGCATCATGCTTTTCCCGTTTTTCCTTGTACACGGGTCCTTTGCCCAACAAGCCTGTGCCTGCCGTTCCTTCCGCTTCAGAAATATAGGTATCGTATAAAGCGTTGGTTTCGGCTTCTTTGGTGGCAATTTCCCCTTTTAGGTTGGCAATGTCCTGGTTCAGGCTTTCCATTTTTGGGGTGTATTGCAAGGCCAATTGTTCCTTGTTGTTCAAAGTCATGCTGTTTTTTTCCTCCAGCAATACCTGATTGATTTCCTTTTCAAAAATTTTCATCTCCAAAGGCTTGGAAATCACCACGGCGATAATGATGGCCAAAAGGATTCGCGGGGTCGCCTGAAAAATTTCACTTTTAATGTTGTCCCGTTTCTTGATGGTGGAAACTATGTATCGGTCCAAATTGAAGATCAACAGTCCCCAGATCAATCCAAAAAAGATGGCGGTGTAGATGTTGTCAAAAACAGTGAATAGGGCATAGCCGCTGGCAATAAATGCCATTACGGCGGTAAAGAATACAGTGGCCCCGATGCCCGCATATTTGTTCTGCTCTCCATTGGAACAGGTTTTTAAAATGTCGGTATCGGCACCGGAACAAAAAATAAAAAAACGTTGTAGCATAATCGTGTTCTCTTTGATTGATAGGGTATTAGAACGTGGTTTTGGGGTATTTGTTACATAAAAAGCCCCAATTATGGGGCTTTTAACATTATTTGGAACTGAAGGACCCTAGTTTTCGATTACAATGGGTTGGTTGGATAGCTTAACAACAGGATGTTCTCCATTCGATTCCCGGGAGTCTATGTTAATTTTACGATTGTTCTGAAGCACCTTGATCGCCTCCTTGGCAGTAATTTCTTTGCCATTGTACCAGAAGGTTGCTCCCTTCGCGGCCATTTCCTTGACGTGCTCCATTGGGGATTTGGGTATTGGCGGAGCAGGGGGTGCAGGGGGTAGGTTGGGCTGTATTTCGCTTACATTTTTAGTTGCCGAGGGCGGCATCGGGGGTTTGGTGGCGTCCGGAGCTGGTGGTGGAGGGGGGAAGTTGGGAAACGACTCTGCATCTTCCTGTTGCTTTTTGGACATTTTGCCATACAGCACTTTTAACCGCATTACCTCTTTTTTGTTGATGACCATGTGGCTTTGATCCATGTCGTTGTACTTTTTGGCCAACGCATTGTACTCTTTCATTTCTTCCCGGGAAGCGCTTTGCTGTTGCATTTTGTTGGTTGGCAAACACTCGGGAAATGGTGCTGCATTCTCCTTTTGTATATTGTCCATATTGCCATAAATGCTTTCCAACACTTTCAGATCTTTTAAGGGAATTACCCTTTTAGCAATGGGCACGGCATTGTATTTTTTGGCCAATTGGTTGTAGATTTTCAAATCGGATGGAGAAACGTTACTTTCCAAACCAATAATTTGGTCAGCAGAATTATCGATTTCAATTTGACGCTTTTCGGCAAATCCCGATAGCAATAAAGCCGTTAATGGAAGAACCAACAGGCTTCTCCATACAATTGATTTTCTTGATGTGTTTGTTTTCATGACTGTAAAACGTTTTTTGATTGATGAATAATTAATGGCATTGGCAATGCCGGTCGACTGATATGTTCCAAAACTATCGTGTGATAAATACGACAATAAAGTGTTTTGATAAGCTGATGGATTCCTGTGTCTATTGACGACTTCCCGATCCGCCAAAAACTCATGGTTTAATTTGATGTAGGATTTTAAGAGATAGATCAACGGGTTGAACCAAAAAACCACTTGGGCCAGTTCGATCAGCAAAATATCGAGACTATGTTTTTGTTTTGCATGCGTTTCCTCGTGAAGGATTACATCTTCAGGAATTTTTTGAGCTTCAAATTGGTTTTTGTTCAAAAAAACAAAGTTGAAAAAAGTATGGGGCGGCAGTTGTTGCGCCAATAATACCCGGGTAATAAAATGGTCTTTGAATCTTGGGTTCTGGCGGATGCGCAGCCAAATTTGCCCTAGATTTTTGATGAACCGAAAGGCAAATACCAAAACGCCCAAAAAATAAATGCTCCAAAGAATTTCGCGCCATTCCATTTCGGCAGCATCCGTTAGTGGTTCTGCTAAAGGGGTTATCGTATTGTTGAAATCTGAAATCGAAGTGGGGACTGCATCGTTTTGTGCCATGTCCACATACTCCACAAAGACCATATTGGGAATGATAATTGATGCCAAAAGCGCTCCCAGCAGATAAAAGCGTTTGAAATGGTGCATACTTTCATTTTCCAACACTAGTTTATAAAAGACCAGAAAAATGGCCAGGCAAGCGGTCGATTTTACAAGAAACGGTAGCATGGTTACTTCTTTTTGATTTCGTTATCGATCAATTTCTTCAGTTCTTCCAATTCGGCTTTGCTCAAATTGGTTTCTTGGGTAAAAAATGATGCAAATTGGGTGGCGCTATCATTAAAAAAGTTTTTGATGAGTCCGTTCACATGTTTGGAGAAATAGTCCTTCTTCTTCACCAAGGGATAATACTCCCTGCTTCTGCCAACATTGTTGTAGGCAACAAACCCTTTGTCCGTCATCCGTTTTAAAAGTGTTGCAACCGTGGTTGTGGCCGGTTTGGGTTCCGGGTAGGCATCCAAAAGATCCTTCATAAAGGCTTTCCTTAATTTCCAAACGATGTTCATCAGCTCTTCCTCGGATTTTGACAACTGCATGGTGCAAAATTTTGAATTGTTATTCTACAAACATAGAATAAAAATATTAATTCTACAAATGTAGAGTTTAATTATTTTGAAAAGGGCTGTACAAGCTGTTCTAAAATGTTAAGTTTGCCGTAAAATAGCATACCATGGGATTATTTGAAGATTTACAGGAAAGAAGTGGAAGTAAATGTGAGCTTTGTGGCTCCACGGAAGGGTTGGGGATTTATGAAGTAACACCTGTTTCCACTGGAGGTTTGGATGGTAGTGTTTTGGCTTGCAATACCTGTAAATCCCAAATTGAAAACCCGGATTCGATGGACTCCAACCATTGGCGTTGTTTAAACGATAGCATGTGGAGCGAACACGATGCCGTAAAGGTGGTGGCATGGCGAATGTTGAACCGATTAAAGTCGGAAGGCTGGCCCCAAGACCTGTTGGACATGATGTATTTGGAAGATGAGGTATTTGCTTGGGCCAAGGCAACAGGGGAAGGCCAGGATGCCGGCGAACAAATTGTACACAGGGATGCCAACGGTGCCATTTTGGAAGCTGGTGACAATGTGGTGTTGATCAAAGATTTGAAAGTAAAAGGATCAAGCATGGTCGCAAAACAGGGAACCGCCGTTAGACGGATTTCCCTGGATCACGAAAATGCTGAATATATTGAAGGCAAGGTGGACGGACAACAAATCGTTATCCTTACCAAATACGTCAAGAAAACCTAAGCTTTCAGTTCCGCATAATATTTATAGAAGTAAGGGATGGTCTCTATCCCTTTCAAAAAGTTGAACACGCCAAAGTGTTCGTTCGGGGAGTGGATCGCATCACTGTCCAACCCGAATCCCAATAAAATGGTCTTGCTTTCCAACACTTTCTCAAAAAGTGCCACAATGGGAATACTGCCGCCGGTCCGTTGGGGAACGGGACTTTTTCCAAAGGTTTTTTCAATGGCCTTGGCCGCTGCCTGGTAACCCTCACTATCAATTGGGGTTACATAGGCTTGTCCGCCATGGTGTGGGGTTACTTTCACCTTCACACTTTTGGGAGCCAAGGATGTAAAATATTCGGTAAACAATCTCGTGATTTCATGCCAGTCTTGGTCAGGCACCAATCGCATCGAAATTTTGGCATAGGCCTTACTGGCAATCACCGTTTTGGCACCTTCTCCGGTGTAGCCGCCCCAAATTCCGTTTACATCCAAGGTGGGTCTAATGCCGAAGCGCTCTGGGGTTGTATATCCTTTTTCCCCCATAACATCATCAATATCCAAGGATTCCTTGTATTCCTCGAGGTCGAAGGGGGCCTTGGCCATTTCGGCACGTTCCTCGTCGGAAATGATTTGGACCTTGTCATAAAATCCGGGAATGGTAATATGGTTGTTTTCATCGTGCAGGGCCGCGATCATTTTGGCCAGTACATTGATGGGATTGGGCGCCGCTCCACCGTAAATCCCGGAATGTAGGTCACGATTGGCACCGGTGACCTCCACTTCCACATAACTCAATCCCCTTAGTCCGGTTGTAATGGAAGGGTCTTGGTTGGAAATCATCCCTGTATCCGAAATAAGGATGATATCATTTTTCAGTTTCTCTTTGTTTTCCGCAAGGAATCCGGCCAAACTATCGCTGCCCACTTCTTCTTCCCCCTCGATCATAAACTTGACGTTGCAGGGCAATTGGTTGTTTTTGATCATGAACTCCACAGCCTTCACGTGCATGAAAAACTGGCCTTTGTCGTCGCAAGCACCTCGGGCAAAGATGGCCCCATCGGGGTGCAATTTGGTGGTTTTGATCACCGGCTCAAAAGGAGGGGAATCCCAGAGGTTCAAAGGGTCTGGCGGTTGCACATCGTAGTGTCCGTAGACCAAAACGGTAGGCAATTTTGGGTCGATGATCTTATCGGCATAGACCACGGGATATCCTTTGGTCTCACAGATTTCCGCGTTTTCGCAGCCAGCCTCGATCAAGGATTGCTTCACTGCCTTTGCGGTTTCCAAAACATCTTGGGAATAAGCGGTATCCGCGCTTATGGACGGGAGTTTTAATAGTTCGACAAGTTCGTTGATGAATCGGTCTTTGTGGGTGTTGATGTAATTATTGATATCTTCCATAGGTAGTTTAAAATGGACACTAAAAGTACAAAAAACAAGTTTTTAAAGTGACCCGGTTTGCAAATCGGAAAATTGAATTATATTTGCACTCCTTTCCGCGGGTGTGGTGGAACTGGTAGACACGCTAGACTTAGGATCTAGTGCTGCAAGGCGTGGGGGTTCGACTCCCTTCACCCGCACTTCAAAAAAGACCCGAACAATTGTTCGGGTCTTTTTTATTTCCTCATGTTCCACTAAGGTTTCGCCTGCTGCTTTTCCAAAATAAATGTTATCTAAAGTTCTACTTCCAATTTTAATCCGTTCCTTTACGGAACATTAAAATTATGGACGAAAATTATACCGGTCCTTAAATAAAAAAGACAGCCCGTCAAATCACCTCATAAACAAAGGGCCCTTCTTAATTATTTTTCGCTTGTACAAATATTCGAATTTCAATGGTCGGTAGGCCATACAACGAAATTACAGTTGCTATTCACCACATTGTGCCCTGATCCTACGGCCCTCTATTTTGTCTTCAACTCCATAATTCATGGTTAAAATTTTCATTAACTAAAATGATCGAAAAATGCTTAAAGTAAAAATAGTACCGGGTGAAAACATTGAAAGGGCTTTGAAAAGGTACCGAAACAAAGTGAGAAACACCCAACAGTTGAAACGTATACGGAACAATGAACAGTTCACCAAAAAATCAAAAGTGAAACGGGAACAATTGGCCAAGGCCGTGTACCGTAACGAGTACATGCAAAAGATGGAGGAGTAATTTTATGGAGAAAGATTTGAACCTGGCCGTTTTGATAGACGGGGATAATATTCCATCCAGGTATGTAAAGGAGATGTTGGAAGAAATTGCAAAATATGGTAATCCGAGTATCAAAAGAATTTATGGGGACTGGACAAAACCAAGTCTGGTAAAATGGAAGGACGTACTGCTTAAAAACGCCATTACCCCCGTACAACAATATGGCTATACCACGGGCAAAAATGCCACGGATAGTGCCATGATCATCGATGCCATGGATATCCTTTATTCGGGAAAGGTCAATGGTTTTTCATTGGTTTCAAGCGATAGTGACTTTACCCGGCTGGCCATTCGGTTAAGGGAAGCGGGCATGACCGTATTTGGCATCGGGGAACGAAAAACACCCGATCCGTTCATAGTATCCTGTGACAAGTTCATCTACCTCGAAATTTTGCACAAGACCGATCCGGCGGAATCCACCACCATCAAAAAAGAAAAGAATGCAGGTGTTGATAAAATAACCCCAAAGGTGATTGACTTGATTCTTTCGACCATTGCCGATGTGGAGGACGAGGAAGGCTGGGCCTTTTTGGGAGAGGTCGGGGCGCTTATACAAAAGAAACAGCCCAATTTCGATGCCCGTAATTATGGCTTTCGAAAATTGACCCCCTTGGTCAAATCCTTGAACCAAATTGAAATAGGTACACGGAAAAACCCAAAAGGAAATGGAAACTTGATATATGTAAGGGCAATTTCTTAAAGAAAAATTCTATGCGGTCACTCACAATAGCGAAACAGATTACCAAAAGAGACACCCCTGCCCTCACCAAATACCTCAATGATATCAGTCGAATTCCGATGATTACCGAGGAAGAGGAGGTGGAGTTGGCCGTACGCATTCGAAAGGGTGATGCCCAAGCATTGGATAAATTGGTAACGGCGAACCTAAGGTTTGTTGTTTCGGTGGCCAAGCAATATCAATCCAGAGGACTCAACTTGCATGACCTGATCAATGAGGGTAATCTTGGATTGGTCAAGGCGGCCTCAAAGTTTGATGAAACACGTGGCTTCAAGTTCATTTCCTATGCAGTTTGGTGGGTGCGACAGGGAATTATTCAGGCATTGACCGAAAAATCCAGAATGGTTAGGCTGCCATTGAACAAAATAAACGTCATCAATAAAATCAACCAGGTTTCTTCCCATTTTGAACAGATCCATCAACGACCACCATCGGCGGATGAAATTTCCGAGCGTATCGATTTTTCGTTGACGGAGATCGAACTCTGCTTAAAACATTCATCATGGCCAATAAGTATGGATCAACCATTGGCTCCGGGTGATAGCAGTTTGAACCTTTACGATAAAATGGGTTCCGATGGTTCCGATAGCCCTGAAAAGGACATGCTGTCACAATCGTTAAGGGTGGAGATGAACGATATGTTGGAGATGTTGTCGTACCGTGAGGCTTACGTGATCAAAATGCATTTCGGTATCGATTCAAATGCTCCCTTAGCCTTCGAACAGATAGCAGCCGATCTGAATATTACCAAGGAACGTGTGCGTCAAATCAAAATCCGGGCGCTGGCCAGGTTGAGACAATCCAGTAAAAGCGACATCTTAAAGGAATACTTGGATTGATTGGATTTTAGTCTCATTTTACAATAAAATTTGGGCAAGAAAGTTCTTCTATATTAAAAAATGAGTAATTTTTTCCGACCTTTAGTTTAGATAGCTAAAAAAAACCAATCAACTTAACTACAACTGCCAGAATTATGTACAAGGAAATTTATTTGGTCGATGATGAAGACCTGGTCAATACTGTAAATACCATCCATTTTAGACGAATGGGTATGGAGGACAGGGTCAAAAGCTTTACAAATCCTGAATTGGCCCTTGACGAGCTTAGATTTCGAGACAACCCCAATGTTAAAACGCTGATTCTTTTGGATA
This sequence comes from Flagellimonas beolgyonensis, assembly GCF_003992615.1. Taxonomy (GTDB): domain Bacteria; phylum Bacteroidota; class Bacteroidia; order Flavobacteriales; family Flavobacteriaceae; genus Flagellimonas; species Flagellimonas beolgyonensis. The sequence goes on along the minus strand of NZ_RZMY01000016.1, from coordinate 192,240 downwards.
TCAACATGCCAGAGATGAGCGGTTTTGAATTTTTGGAGTTTATGATGCTTGAAGAATTTCCTGAAACCAACGAAGTACTGCTAGTAACTTCCTCAGAATCCGATGCGGACAAGGAGGAGGCCAAAAAGTATGAAAAGTACGTTAAAGAATTTATTACCAAACCTTTGCAGATCAGTCACTTGGAAGATTATTTGCAAGGTTCGTTCAAATAATACACCCAATTCACGGCCAATTTGTAATACCAACCCTCTCTTAAACCTTGGATTTTGAAAGAGAAGCAGATACTTATTCATAACAAAGTAGAAATTGTTGAGGATAGAGACGATGTGGTTTGGGCCATGGATAGTGATTACAGGCTGACCGCCTTTAACTCTTCTTTTGAACTACGACTCCGTGTTGAGGGTCTGGGTAATGCCATGAAGGGAATGGATATGAGGCCTGTTTATGAAAAAGGCGTGTTCTTTAGCCCGTGCAAGCAAGGTTGTGAGCGCGCCTTAAAACGGTATGCCACAACTTCCGAACATACCTTTCTCCAAAATCATGAAACGGTTGTGCATGAGTTCTCCTTTCAACCTTTCATGGATAGTTCTGGGAATGTGATTGGGTGTTGTATTTGGCAAAAGGATATTACATGGGAACTCGATAACATCCGCCGGCTGGAAGAGAGTGAGCAAAAATATCGGGAAGCCCAGGAAATCGCAAATGTAGGCCATTGGAACTGGGACATGGTGCGGGATGAGATTACCTGGTCCGACCAGTTGTTCCGGATATTTGGCCAAGAACCGGGCAAGTTTGAGGCAACCTATAGTGCGTTAATGGAGATTATTCATCCCGATGATCAGGAAGCTTTCAATACCAATGTTGAAAAATGCATCCGAAATGAAGCACTGCACGACATCGTGCATAGGATCGTGGTCAACGACGGGCAGATCAGATATGTCCATCAAAAAGGTAAGGCCTATTTTGATGAGCAAGGTGTTCCCTACCGAATGTCGGGTACCACCCAGGATGTGACCAAAGATATATTGGCCAACCAACAGATTGTGAATCAGAATCACGAACTCCAAAATTTTGTCCGTATTATATCCCATAATTTAAGGGGGCCCATCGCCAATCTTTTGATGCTCTCCAAAATCTATGAGTTTGGGAAGGATGAGGTGAACGATGACATTGTTGGGAAGATAGAACTGACTACCGAAGCCTTGGATCAGACCATTAAGGATCTTAATCTGTCACTCTCTTTAAAGAATGCCAACAGGGAATCGTTTCGGGAGGTACAATTTTCGGAAGTGATGAAAGATGTGGATGGCCTATTGGTCGAGGAAATTTTAAAAAATAAGGCTATTGTTCAAACCGATTTTTCGGAGGCCGATAGTATTGTGGGCATTAAAAGTTACTTTGTAAACATCTTTTACAACCTCATACTGAATGCCTTGAACTATTCCAAGGACGATGTTAGGCCCGAGATTCAAATTTCCACAGAAGATGTGGGAACGGCCATCATTCTTCGGGTTGCCGATAATGGAATCGGGATGGAGTTGTCCCCGGAACGCGAGCGCAAAATTTTTGATATGTATGGGAGACTCAGTGGTGAAACCGAAGGTAAGGGATTGGGGTTGTATCTGGTGAAAACGCAAGCGGAGGCCATGAATGGAAAAATCCATGTGGTGAGTGAAAAGGAGATGGGTACCACCTTTATTTTTCAATTCGAGAAGAGTTAAATGACTCAATCCACTAATAAGGCAATTGCCCCAGATCTACATTTCCTCCGGAAATGATCACACCGATTTTTTTTCCCGAAAATTCCTTTTTGTTCTTTAGAACAGCTGCAAAGGCTACAGCACTGGATGGCTCACAGACAATTTTGAGACGTTCCCAAATAATCCGCATGGCCGAAACAATCTCGGCTTCTTCCACCCGAACAATGCGCTCCACATATTTTTGTATGACGGGAAAGTTGCGATCGCCCAATTGGGTTTTAAGTCCATCTGCAATGGTGTTCGTTGAGGTATTGGTTTCAATTTTTCCACTTTTAAGGGAACGGTAGGCATCATCAACGGCCATGGGCTCCCCTGCTATGGTTTTGCAGTGGTCCCCAAAATAATGGGCAGCAAGGGCCGTACCGGCCAACAATCCGCCTCCACCAACAGGAGTTACGACAATATCCAGGTCTGGATGGTCCTCCAAAAGTTCCATGCAGGCCGTTGCATTGCCAATGATCACATTGTCATCATTGGATGGGTGGATAAAGGTTGCCCCATATTTTTGAATAATTTCTTGGGAGGCATTCTCACGTGCAGGCAAGTTGGGTTCGCATTCGATCACCATTCCTCCATATCCTTTAACCGCTTCCTTTTTTACCTTGGGAGCTGAACTTGGCATCACGATATAGGCTTTTATCCCCAAATTCTGTGCTGCCAGGGATAGTGCTTGGGCAAAATTGCCCGAGGAGTGGGTGACCACACCGTTTTGTTTTTCTTTATCACTCAATTGCATAATGGCGTTTGCCGCACCCCGCATTTTAAATGCGCCCATTCGTTGGAAATTTTCACATTTAAAGAAGACGTTGGCATTGACCATTGCATCAATTAAACGGGATTTGAGCACAGGGGTACGATGAATAAAAGGCCGTATCCGTTTTTCGCAATCCAAAAGAAGTTGTTTGTCCATCCAAAAAAATTAAGCTCGGTTTTATCATTTAAAACCGAGCTTAAAGATAGTGAGGAGGGATCAATTAATTATGTGTTTCCACGTTTTGTTCTTCCTCCTGTTCTTCTTCTACCGAAAGTCCTTCCATGCCTAATTCCGGGATGACCAACAATGGAATTTGGGTGTGGAATGCGGTTCGTTTAATAATGGGCTCCCGTGTCATTTTTTCCATATAGCTGTGCTGGTAATTGAGCATGGCCAACAGGTGAATGTCCAATTCTTGGGAGAACATTTCCAAGGTGTGCGAAACAGAGTTCAGTTCGGATACCGTGTGCACATAGTGTTCCACATCGCCCAGATACTTTCTGAGCATGTTCAAATTGAACTGCTGCAATTCCGTAAGGGCCTTGATGCCATACTGCACATGCACAATACGAATGGTGGCCTTGAACATTTTCGCCATTTCTAACAACGGCGATAGTTCAGATGAAGTGTAGAACCTATTGAAGTCCGTGGCAAAGGCAATTTCGGTTGGGGTAACATACTCAAAATGGTAGGGTATGGCCAAAATAGGGCACCTTTTCACACTCTTGATGATACGAACGGTATTACTGCCCATAAAAACTTCATCGACGCCCGAAGCGCCCTTGGTTCCTGTGACCACCAAATGAATGCCAAAGGTATCCACAATGTCCTTTACCTCCTCCATCAATAGGTTAAAGGAGGAAATGGTCTCAAAGCTATGGTTGGGATTCCCATATTTACTTTTTATCTGGTTTACGGTTTTTTGCAATCCTCGTTCAGAATTCTCCCTTACCGCATCCACAATACGCACGCCATCCACCATTTTAGCCATAAACCGGCTACTTGGAATCACTGGGGTATAGGTATTGAGCAGATAAAAAGTACACCGTTTGTTGCGGAACAATTGCATGGCATAATCGATGGCATTCCATGCATTTTCCGAAAAATCCGTAGGTATTAAAATCTTCTGCATCTGACTAAGATTAAGATGCGATAAAATTAAACCGTGGGTATTGGGGATTCTATGACAATTGTCAGGTTCGGAAATTAGGTCTAAAAACCTTCCACCATTTCCATGAGCTTGCGCTCATTTTTGATACCGATTTTTTTGCCGGAAGTGTGGATCAATCCCTTCTTCTTGAATTCGGAAATGATACGGATGGCAGACTCGGTGGCGGTACCCACCACATTGGAAATATCCTCTCGGGAGAGGGTAAGGGCCAAGAAGCCTTCTTCATCCTCGCCAAAATTGTTCTTCAGGTATAGGAAAGCTTCCGCAATGCGCTGCTTCACCGTTTTTTGGGAGATGTTCACGATCACATCATCGGCTTCCTTTAGGTCATGGGCCATGTGTCGTAAAACTTCAAGTGTAAAGTTTGGATTCTTTTGTAAGGTATTGGTAATGCTTTCCTTGGGAATAAAGCAGACTTCCATATCCTGAACCGCAATGGCCGATAGGTTGGTGCTTTCCTCTGCAATAACGGAGCGCTGACCGAGTACTTCACCTTTGGTGGCCAATTTTACGATTTGGTCCTTGCCGTTGGCACTCAATTTGGAAAGTTTGGAAATACCGTTGCGGACGCAGTAAACCCCATTGAGTTTGTCGCCTTCCTCAAATAAGGCATCCCCTTTTTTAATGGATTTGGTAATCTTGGAATCGGAGACGGATTTTAACTCTTCCTTGCTCATGGCCCGAAGGGAGTTGAACTGTCTTATGATACAATTTTCACATCTGCTTTCCATACATATTTGTTTACCTGATTGAACAAAATTAAAGGTTACCCGCCTACAATTTACTGATAAATATCATATTTTTAAGGAGGATACCATCCCAAATTTGCATCAGGTAAAGCAAATGTAAATGACAGACACGACCTGTTACCACTGTGGTGATGCGTGCGGTAAGAACGGGGTGCATTTTGATGATAAGGATTTTTGTTGCAATGGTTGCAAGACCGTTTACGAGATTTTTACATCCAATGGCCTGGCCACCTATTACGAAATTGAGGCCAAAGCGGGCACCACCCCGAACGAAGTGCGCAAGAAATACGATTTTTTGGATAACCAAGAAATTGTAGGTCAACTGGTGGAGTTCAATGAAGATGGGGTACAGGTAGTGAGTTTGAGCATTCCTTCCATCCATTGCAGTTCCTGCATCTGGGTTTTGGAAAACCTGAACAAATTGCATTCGGCCATCTCCGTTTCACAGGTCGATTTTCCCAAAAAGACCATTCGGGTCACGTATCGTACCCAGGATTTTTCACTGAAGGCTTTGGTGCTTCTCTTGGGCAGCATCGGGTATGAGCCCTATATTTCTTTGGAGGAATTTAATAAGAAGGATAAGAAAGTAGATCGTTCCCTCATCTATAAATTGGGCGTGGCAGGATTTGCCTTTGGCAACGTAATGCTGTTATCCTTCCCCGAATATTTTGAGGTACAGGAATACTGGTTGGACCAATACAAAGTGGTCTTTCGATGGCTGATGTTCGCTTTTTCCTTGCCCGTTGTCTTTTATGCTGGGCAAGATTATTTCATATCGGCCTACAAAGGACTGCGTTCCAAATTATTGAACATCGATGTGCCTATTGCGTTAGGGATTCTTACCCTTTTCCTGCGAAGTACAGCAGATATCATTTTTGATCTGGGATCGGGATTTTTCGATAGTCTCACAGGATTGGTGTTCTTTCTGTTATTGGGTAAATTCTTTCAGCAAAAAACATACGCCTATCTATCCTTTGAACGGGACTACAAATCCTATTTTCCCATCGCCGTTACCCGATTGACCAAGTCTGGGGAAGAAGAGAATGTGCAGGTGTACCATATTGATAAGGGCGATCGGATTTTGATCCGAAGCCATGAGATCATACCTGTCGACTGTATTTTGATCAAGGGGAATGCCGAGATCGATTACAGTTTTGTAACCGGGGAATCGGAAGCTGTGTTTCGGGAGTCAGGTGAAAAATTGTTCGCCGGTGGCAAACAGATTGGGGATGTTTTGGAGGTGGAGGTACTCAAGTCCGTATCCCAGAGTTATTTGACTCAATTATGGGGTAATGCCGTTTTCGCCAAGGACAAGTCAAGCCATTTTCAAAATATTACGGACAGTATTGGCAAGCGATTTACCATTGCGGTATTGAGCATTGCAACATTGGCCACCGTGTATTGGTTGGCTGTTGATCCAACCCTGGCACTCAATGTTTTTACCTCAGTATTGATCATTGCCTGTCCGTGTGCCATAGCCTTGGCGGCACCCTTTACCTTGGGAAATATGTTGCGCATTTTTGGCAAGTATAAATTTTACCTTAAGAATACCAATGTCATCGAACGACTGGCCAAGATCGACACGGCCATTTTTGATAAAACGGGAACGCTGACCACCAATCAGAAAGATACCGTTTGTTACGAAGGTTTGGAATTGACCGAAGCCGAGACGGCCTTGTTGAAGACCACCTTACGGGCGTCCAACCATCCATTGAGTCGGTCCCTTTACGATATTTTGAAATCCAATGCCATCATGACCCTTGATGAATTTCAGGAGCATACAGGTAAAGGAATTGAAGGGAAGGCCAATGCACATACCATTAAGGTGGGTTCCGCAGCCTATGTTGGCGAGGAGCAAAGCACTTCCATGACGAACACGGCTGTTTACGTAAGTTCCGATGAAAATGTAAAAGGAAAATTCGTGTTTAAAAACACCTATCGGGAAGGAATAGACGATGTTTTTGAAGCACTTGGAACGGAGTATGGCCTGGGTATTCTCTCCGGGGACAACGATGGTGAACGAAACCGACTTGAGGAATTGGTTCCCAAAACAACTTCCATGTTGTTCAATCAAAAGCCGGAAGATAAACTGGAGTATATCAAAAAGCTCCAAGAAGAACATAAGGTAATGATGGTGGGTGATGGCCTGAACGATGCAGGAGCTTTGGCCCAAAGTGATGTGGGATTGGCCGTTTCGGAGAACATCAACGTGTTTTCCCCGGCCTGTGACGGTATTCTGGATGCTTCCAATATGAATTTGTTGCCCCGTTTTCTCAGGCTGTCGAAAAATGCGATGCAGGTGATCAAAATGAGTTTCATTTTATCGCTCTGCTACAATATAGTGGGACTGTATTTTGCGGTGACCGGTCAGTTGCAACCGGTGATCGCGGCCATACTGATGCCCCTTAGTTCCATAAGCATTGTGGTGTTTACGACAATTGCCACAAATTTTTTGGAAAAAAAATTAAAAAATTAATTGAAAAGGTGACTAATGTCATTTTATGAAGTGGACCATAGAAGTAGTTTTACCCTCAAAATAAGGCAGGTATGAGCGTTATTTATGTGTTGTTGGCCATAAGTATTACAGTGGCCGTGGCATTTTTTGCAGCCTTTGTTCTTTCCGTAAAAAGCGGGCAGTACGATGATACGTACACGCCATCGGTCCGAATGTTGTTCGAGGATGAGGTGGTCAAGGACAAAAAAGAATCTACCCTGAATAATCAAAAATCAAACAAGAATACTACAACAAACCAATAAATATGGAAATACAACAGTTCCGCTACGATAACAAAATCGTGCAAAAGTTCTTATACGCCACCATCCTATGGGGCGTGGTAGGTATGTCGGTAGGTCTTTTGTTGGCCTTCATGTTTTTATTCCCCAATGTTACCGAGGGTATTCCGTGGCTGAGTTTTGGGCGATTGCGTCCCTTGCACACCAACGCAGTGATCTTTGCCTTTGTGGGCAACGCGATTTTTGCGGGGGTGTATTACTCTTTGCAGCGACTGCTCAAGGCCCGAATGTTCAGCGATGCGCTGAGCAATATCAATTTCTGGGGCTGGCAGTTGATCATCGTGGCCGCGGCATTGACCTTGCCATTGGGTTACACAACATCCAAGGAATACGCAGAATTGGAATGGCCCATAGACCTTGCCATTGCAGTGGTCTGGGTAGTCTTCGGATGGAACATGATCGGTACCATTTTAAAGAGAAGACAACGACATTTGTATGTGGCCATTTGGTTTTATTTGGCCACGTTTGTTACCGTGGCGGTTCTCCACATTTTCAATAGTTTGGAGTTGCCGGTATCAGCTTTAAAAAGTTATTCTGTCTATGCAGGGGTTCAAGATGCCCTGGTGCAGTGGTGGTACGGGCACAATGCGGTGGCCTTCTTTTTGACCACTCCATTTTTGGGACTGATGTACTACTTTGTGCCCAAAGCGGCAAACCGCCCCATCTATTCGTATAGACTTTCCATCGTCCACTTCTGGTCGTTGATCTTTATCTACATTTGGGCCGGACCACACCACTTATTGTATTCCGCCCTTCCTGATTGGGCCCAAAACTTAGGGGTTGTGTTCTCCGTAATGTTGATCGCGCCATCTTGGGGTGGTATGATCAACGGTTTGTTGACCCTTCGTGGGGTATGGGACAAGGTTAGAACCGATGCCACCTTGAAATTTATGGTGGTTGCCATTACCGGTTATGGTATGGCCACTTTTGAAGGTCCAATGCTTTCTTTGAAAAACGTAAATGCCATTGCCCACTTTAGTGACTGGATCATCGCCCACGTGCACGTTGGTGCATTGGCGTGGAACGGATTCCTGACCTTTGGTATGATCTATTGGTTGGTACCAAGAATGTTCAAGACCGATTTGCACTCCAAAGGATTGGCCAATTTCCACTTCTGGATCGGTACCTTGGGTATTGTACTGTACGCCCTGCCCATGTATGTTGCAGGATTTACACAAGCATTGATGTGGAAAGATTTCAACCCCGATGGCACCTTGGTGTATGGTAACTTCTTGGAAACCGTTACACAGATCATCCCCATGTATTGGATGAGGGCCATTGGAGGTACCCTTTATATTCTGGGAATGTTCGTGTTGCTCTACAACATCGTAATGACCATTCGGGCTGGAAGCAAAGTGGAAGATGAATTGGCCGAAGCTCCAGCATTGACAAGGGTATCCAAAAAACGTGTGGCCGGAGAAACTTTCCACAACTGGTTGGAAAGAAAACCGGTACAATTGACCATTTTGGCCACCATAGCCATTCTGATCGGAGGTATTGTCCAGATCATCCCAACCATTTTGGTAAAATCGAATATTCCGACCATCACCAGTGTAAAACCCTATACTCCATTGGAATTGGAAGGTCGTGACCTCTACATCCGTGAAGGTTGTGTGGGCTGTCACTCACAAATGATCCGTCCGTTCCGAAGTGAGGTGGAACGTTACGGTGAATACGCCAAAGCAGGGGAATATGTGTACGATCACCCCTTCCTTTGGGGAAGTAAACGAACCGGACCCGATTTGTTGAGGGTCGGCGGCAAGTATTCTGACAACTGGCACTTGAACCACATGTACGATCCACAAAGTACCTCGGCAGGTTCGATCATGCCATCGTACGAATGGTTGGTACGTGACGAACACGATAGAAGTGGGGTTCAGGCCAAGATGGAAGTCATGGTAAAATTGGGCGTGCCCTATACCGAAGAGGATATTGCCAATGCACCGGAATCCATGGCAGCACAAGCGGAACAGATTGAGAAAAACCTGTACTCCGATCCAGAATTTGTGAAAACGTATGAGGCAGATAAAAAATATGCCGAAGAAAACGGAGAGGAATTCATCGAAATGCGCAATCGGGAAATCGTGGCATTGATCGCGTATCTGCAACGATTGGGTACCGATATCAAGATCAAGAATACAGAAGAAACACTATCACAAAACAAATAACCATGTTGAAATTTGTAAAGAACCATATGGAGAGCATTGAGGGCGTTGCAAACTACCCCATGATCTCATTGATGATCTTCTTTGTCTTTTTTGTGCTGTTGTTCTGGTGGGTGTTTACTGCCACCAAGGAACACGTCAAGGAAATGGCGGAGCTCCCCTTAGAAAACGATGACCAACATAACAAACTATAACATTATGAGTACTAGAACACCTTGGTGGATACGTGTCCCAGTTTTATTCTTCTTGATCTTCGGATTAATGGAATACTTTATAGACTCTGGTGAAAAACCAGCAATCATCGAATATCCCATTACGCAATTTTTCATGCTATTGGTGTTGATGATCTTGATTGCCATAGAATTGATCCTCAGCTCCATTGAGAACATCATGTTCCAGACCCTTTCCGAAGAAGGAAAGGCCAAATATTTGGAAGCTAAGGAAAAGAAATACGAATGGACCTGGGCGAAGAACATCATGAAGCGGTTGACCAAGAGCCGTTCCATCGAACGCGAACAGGAAATTGTGCTCGATCATAATTACGACGGTATTCGGGAGCTCGACAATGTACTGCCACCTTGGTGGGTGTACCTGTTCTATGCGACCATCATCTTTGCCGTAGTGTATTTGGTGCGCTTCCATATCATTGGTGATTACGATCAGGAACTGGAGTACGAACAGGAAGTGGCGGCTGCACAAATTGCCATCGAGGAATATAAAAAGAACGCCAAGGATTTGGTGGACGTAAATACAGTGGAAGTGTTGACCGACGCTGCCGATTTGAGTGCAGGTGAAAAAATATTCCAAACCAACTGCGTGGCCTGTCATATGGCAGACGGCGGTGGTGGAATTGGTCCGAACCTGACCGACGAGTATTGGATTTTAGGAGGAGGCATCAAAAATGTCTTCAACACCATTTCCGAAGGGGGTCGCGATGGTAAAGGTATGGTAAGCTGGAAGCAAACATTGAAGCCAGTCGAAATTGCCCAAGTGGCGAGCTACATATTGACTTTGGGAGGCACAACACCGGCAAATCCAAAGGCACCGGAAGGGGATATCTGGGTAGATCCCAATGCTCCTCAACCTAGCGAGACCGAATCCAATGCGCCAGAAATGGAGCAACCAACGGATTCCACAAACGTTGCCATGAACTGATTCACAAGGTTCGGGGTAACTAATAGTCAAAACTAAAAAATTGCAATGGAAGAAAACTTTAGGGATTCCATAGGCACAATCACAGAAGAAGGAAAGCGAAATTGGATTTTTCCCAAAAAACCAAGCGGTAGGTATTACGATTACCGAAAGTATGTAAGTTACTTTCTGCTGATTTTTTTGATTGCGGCACCGTTCATCAAAATACAGGGCCACCAATTCTTGCTGTTCAATGTGTTGGATAGGCGATTCAATATTTTTGGATTTCCATTCTGGCCGCAGGATTTCCATTTGGTCGTGATATCCATGATCATTGGGGTGATCTTCATTGCATTGTTCACCGTGGCCTATGGCCGGATCTTTTGTGGGTGGATGTGTCCCCAGACCATTTTTTTGGAAATGGTTTTCCGTCGCATTGAATATTGGATTGATGGGGATCGTGGGGCGCAGATGCGGTTGAAAAAGGCTCCTTGGACCAACAAAAAGATTCGAAAGCGGGTATTGAAATGGTTCATCTTTTTCTTGATATCCTTTATTATTTCGAATGTGTTTTTGGCCTACTTGATCGGGAGCGATCAATTACTGGCCTATATCACCGACGGACCCATGGCCCACATGGGCACGATGATTCCGTTGCTGATATTCACAGGGGTGTTCTATTTCATCTTTGCCTGGTTTAGGGAACAGGTTTGTATCATTGCATGCCCCTATGGAAGGCTCCAAGGCGTGTTGTTGGATGACAAGTCCATTGTTGTGGCCTACGACCATAAAAGGGGAGAGGGCGAAAACGGAAGAAAGAAGTTTCGAAAAAATGAAGATAGGGATGCATTGGGACATGGCGATTGTATCGATTGCTTCCAATGTGTACATGTGTGCCCAACAGGAATCGATATTCGAAATGGGACCCAACTGGAATGTGTGAACTGTACCGCTTGTATCGATGAGTGCGATCACATTATGGACAGCATCAACAAACCCCGTGGTTTGATCAGATATGCCAGTGAGGATGAGATCACCAATAATAACAAGTTTAAGTTTACAGCTCGGATGAAGGGCTATACGGCAGTTTTGGTGGTCTTGACCGGTATTTTGATCGGTATGTTGTTCATGAGGAACGAAGTGGAGGCCAACGTACTTCGCTTACCGGGACAATTGTATGAACGAAAGGATAACAACATCATCAGCAATGTGTACACGTATAAATTGGTGAACAAGACCACCAAGGATATCAATGATGTAACCTTTAAGTTGTTGTCCCACAAAGGGGCAATAAAAATGGTGTCCCAGGATTCGTTTACGGTACCAGCAGAAAATTTGGCCGAAGGAACCCTGTTCATAGAAATCAATGCATCGGCATTGACCGGGGATAAGGACAGACTGAAAATTGGGGTGTACAGTGGCGATCAATTGATCGAGACCACCATTACCCAGTTCTTGGCACCGAGAAGTTATAATTAAAAAAAATTGACATGAAAATAAATTGGGGAACAGGCATTGTATTGGCATTCATAGGGTTTATTTCCTTTATCCTATACTTTGTGTTCCGTATGAGCACCGATGACCGGGCCAACCACGATTTGGTGACCGAGGAATATTATAAGAAGGAACTCACCTATCAACAAGAATTGGATGCATCCAATTCGGCCACAGAAATGAATGCCAACCTTACCGTGGAAAAAACGGATGAAGGCTTGGTGATCTATTTCCCAGAACGATTTGATCCCACTAAAATTTCGGGAACAGTGTCCCTATATAGACCGTCTAACAAGCACTTGGATACCAACTTTCCTATAAGTTTGTCCAAAACACATTTGCTCATACCTGACAATCGCTTGGTAGACGGTCGCTGGGACATTACCGTAAAATGGGAGTATGAAGGTAAGTCATTTATGCACAAGGAAAAACTTACTTACTGATCATGTTAACGTCCGCTTTGGTATTGGGTTTATTGGGAAGTCTGCACTGCTTGGGCATGTGTGGTCCCATTGCCTTTATGCTTCCGTTGGACCAAGAAAATACCATCAAAAAAACCACACAATTGTCCATTTATCATGTTGGAAGGCTCTTGGCCTACGGGGTGATCGGCGTTCTATTCGGAACATTGGGCAAGGGTTTGGAGCTCTTTGGAATACAACAAAAACTCTCCATAGGCATCGGGGTACTCATGATTATATTGGTGCTCATTCCTACCAAATATTTGAACGGACACAAGGTTTTTCAACCGATTTATTCCATTTTGGGAAAGGTCAAGTCCCGACTGGGCAGTGAATTGAAAAAGAAAACTCCGGACGCCTTTTTGACCATTGGCTTTTTAAATGGGTTTTTGCCCTGCGGATTGGTCTATATGGCCCTTTTGGGCGCAGTGGCCATGGGCAGCCCTTGGGAAGGCGGACTGTACATGATGCTTTTTGGCTTGGGCACCGTTCCCTTAATGTCCGCAGTGGTCTATTCCAAAGGTTTGATCAAAGGTCCAGTCCGGTCCAAAATTCAAAAATTGATTCCTGTATTTGTGGTGATCATTGGTATTTTGTTTATTGTACGTGGTCTTGGGTTGGGAATTCCGTATGTGTCTCCCAAACCGGCTGCGGGCAATACGGTTACCGCGACCATTGAATGTCATCAACCATAACTAAATACTGTTCCAAGTGAAAATAACAACAGCCGAAGAAGCGGTAGGGATTGTCAAATCCGGAGACCGTGTATTCTTTCAAGGGGCGGCCATGACCCCAAACGAATTGATAGATGCCCTATGTGAACGACATGGGGAAATAAAAGACGTGGAAATCATTTCCATCCACACGGAAGGGGATGCCAAGTATACCCGAAAACCATATTGCGAAGCCTTTACTTTGAACACCTGTTTTGTCGGGGGCAACGTGAGGTCTTTTGTGAACACCTACATGGGCGATTACATCCCCGTTTTCTTAAGTGAGATACCGTGGTTGTTCGCCGATGAGTACTTGCCGTTGGATGTTGCCTTTGTACAAGTGTCACCGCCCGACAAACATGGCTATTGTTCGTTGGGTGTGTCCGTGGATGTTGCCTTACCAGCCGTTAGGACTGCCAAAAAGATTGTTGCCCAAATAAATCCCCAAGTACCGCGTACCCATGGTACCGGAATCGTCCATATTGATGAGATCGAGTATGCCATAGAGGTGAATAGGCCCATTCATGAACATAATCCCACGGAAATTACAGAAGTGGAACATGAAATTGGACGACACGTGGCATCGTTGATCGAAGATGGCGCAACTTTGCAAATGGGAATCGGGAACATTCCCAATGCGGTATTGTCCAACTTGGGCAATCATAAAAATCTGGGCATACACACCGAAATGTTTTCCGATGGTGTTTTGCCATTGATCGAAAGCGGCGTGATCAACGGAAAGGAAAAAGCAGTGAAACGGGGAAAAATCGTGAGCTGCTTTGCGGTGGGCTCCCGAAAACTGTACGATTTTATCGATGACAACCCCATTTGTGATTTTAGGGACTCTGGCTATACCAACGATACGGCCAGAATTCGAAGAAATCCCAAGGCAACTGCAATCAATAGCGCCATAGAAATTGACCTTACCGGACAGGTATGTGCCGATACCATCGGTGGGTTCCAGTTCTCTGGAGTGGGTGGCCAAATGGATTTTATGCGCGGCGCCTCACTCTCACCAGGGGGCAAACCCATCATTGCCATGTCGTCCACCACCAAAAAAGGGGTTTCCAAAATAGTGCCCTTCTTAAAACAAGGCGCGGGCGTAACCACCACCAGGGCACACATGCATTATGTGGCCACCGAATTTGGGGTGGTGAATCTATTTGGAAAGAACTTGCATCAAAGGGCCGAAGCACTTATTTCCATTGCGCATCCAGACCATCGGGAGGCATTGGAAAAGGCCGCCTATGAACGGTTTCACGGATAAAAAATCACGGTCAAAAGCATAAAAAAAGGGGGCAATTTTAAAATTGCCCCCTTTTCTTGAATCGCATGAAACCAATCAAAAAAATGCAATCCATCAAATTTTAAACGTGATTACCGGTGCTTCGGAATGGTTGGCGATATCTTCGCCAATACTGCCCATAAAGAAGTGCGATAACCCTCTTCTGCCATGGGTGGGTATCCCAATAAGATCGGCAGAAACCTGATCACTGTAATTTAAAACGCCTTTTTCCACGGTGTAGTCGTTATAGATCTCAACGGCAACATCCATGCTGGCCGCATCCAATAATTTGGAAATTTTGGTATTGGCATCTTCAGTGCTCAAGAATTCATCACCGGGTGTATTGATGTAGACCAAATGCAATTTTGTTTTGAGCAGATCTGCCATCCCTTTGGCTTTCTTAAGTGCAGGAAGACTTTCTTCTTCAAAATCACTGGCAAACACGAAGGTTTTGGGTTTAAACTCCTTAATGTCACCTTTGATTACCAATACAGGGATATCGGCGGTACGGACAACGCGCTCGGTATTGGAACCGATAAAGATTTCTTGAAGGCCATCGGCACCATGGGACCCCATAACAATAAGATCTGCCTTGTGCTTTTCGGCCACTTCGTTCACTTCACTGAACACTTTGTAGTGTTTGATCACAGGGGTAACCTTAACATCCTTCAAATACGGTTTGTCCAAAAATTCCGCGAAACGTTTTTCGCCGATCTTGATGAGGTGCACCACCTGTTCCTGTGAAATATAGCCGGATTCACCCATAATGGCGGGCGAAAGTTCCAACATATGCAACACCAATAGCTCTGCCCCGTGTTCTTTGGCCAAGGATGCTGCCACCTTTAAGGCCAATTCGGATTGATTTGAAAAATCAATGGGTACGATTATACTTTTCATTTTGTTGTTTTTTAGGTTAAAAGGTCATGGAAAATATTCGGGTATCTGGTTTTTTTCTGTGCAACTTCAGATCAAAGGCCATACTGATATTCCTAACAAAGGGTCGCCCCTTTTCGGTCACTTCGATGGATCGGTCATCAATAACAACCAAACCATCGGTTTGCAGTTCGGATAAGTTGTCCACTATCTTGCGAAAATCTACTATTGCTTCCTCTTCCTCGTTCCAATCCGTTTTGAATTGACACATGATATTGAGGATATGTTTGCGCATGATCTGATCTTCCTTATTAAGGATGTGCCCCCTAAAAATAGGGATTACCCCTTGCGAAACCAAATTTTCATATTCTTCCACGTTTTTCACATTTTGGGCAAATCCATACCAACTATCGCTAATGCTTGATGCGCCAAGACCGATCATCAGTTTAGTCTTAAACGGGGTATAGCCCATAAAATTGCGATGGAGGGTGCCATTCACCAAAGCTTTGTACAAGCTATCGGTGGGCAGTGCAAAATGGTCCATGCCCACATCCTTGTAACCAAATTCACCCAGCATCCGTTTGCCCAATTCGTACTGGGCTTTCTTCACTTCTGTGGGTGGAAGGTCTGAATCTTTAAAGCCTCGCTGGCCATTGCCTTTGAGCCACGGTACGTGGGCATAGCTGTAAAATGCTATTCGGTCCGGTTTGAGGGCATTGGTTTTTATAATGGTTTCCTTAACATGGTCCGTATCTTGAAATGGTAAACCATAGATAATATCATGCCCCACGGATGTAAAGCCGATTTCACGGGCCCACTCGGTAACATTTTTCACGTTTTCAAACGGTTGTACACGATTTATGGCTCGTTGTACGGAGAGATTATAGTCCTGTACGCCATAACACACTCTTCGGAAACCAACATCATAAAGTGCCTGTAAATGGCCTTTGGTGGTATTGTTTGGATGCCCCTCGAAGCTGAATTCCATGTCCGTTGCCTTTTTTCCGAACCGAAGGATGCCCTCGATCAAGGTCCTAAGGTTTTCAGGGGAAAAAAAAGTGGGAGTACCGCCACCAAGGTGCAGTTCCTTGATCAAAGGTTTGGCGCCCAACAAAGCATGGTACAATTCCCATTCCTTTAGTATGGCTTGGATATAAGGCAGTTCCACATCGTGCCTTTTGGTAATGCGTTTGTGGCAACCGCAGAAGGTGCACATACTTTCGCAAAAAGGGAGATGTATATAAATACTGATGCCTTCATCTTGACTTTCCGTAAAAGCCCGAAGAACGGTGGTATTCCATTGTTTGCCCGAAAAGCTGTCCACGTCCCAATAGGGAACGGTCGGATAACTCGTATAACGGGGTCCGGGCACATTATACTTTTGAACTAAATCACACATAGCTGCATACCTTATCATTATAGCTCAAAAATACTTGGATGTGGATTTACAAAATATGACAAATGTCAGTATGGGAGGTGGCCAATATAAGACAAGGCTTTGTGGCCTGACAAGTATCATATTTTTCGGGGATAATGTACTGTAGATTTATACTATCTGTAATGGAGATTAATTTCTGTTCCTATGGGTGAACATATTGCAAAAAGTAATTTTGACGAACGGGAACGCATGGTCTTTGTCCAACATTTGATAGATGATATCAAGTCCTTGGAGACCATGATCAAGGAAAGAATGATCGAAAGTGATGTGGTTCGTATCGGAGCGGAACAGGAAATGTGCCTGATCAATTCCGATTATCGACCTGCGGCCAAATCCCTTGAGATCATCAAAGCTATTGACGACCCTCATTTTACTACCGAACTGGCCAGCTATAACATGGAGGCCAATCTAGACCCGGTACAATTGGGCAATGAGTGCTTTCGTTCCATGCAAGAACAGTTGGAATCCCTTTTGAAAAAGGCGCGGAACAAGGCCGAAGAACACAATACACGCATTTTGCTTACGGGTATATTGCCCACCATAAGCAGGGATGAACTTCGAATGGAGTTCATGACCCCGATACTGCGCTATTACAAATTGAACGATATTTTAAAAGCATGGCGAGGAGACGATTTTTCGGTTCGGATAAAAGGCGCGGATGAATTGTCGCTCCATCATGATTCGGTACTCTTTGAGGCATGCAATACCAGCTTCCAACTACATTTACAGATTCCCCAAGACGATTTTATAAAAAGTTACAATTGGGCCCAGGCCATTTCGGGGCCAGTGCTGGGAACTGCCTGTAACTCGCCCTTACTTTTGGGCAAAGAATTGTGGCGGGAAACCCGAATAGCCCTATTTCAACAAAGTTTGGATACCCGCAAATGGACCAAGGCCGTTAAAGAGCAAGTGGCAAGGGTCGGGTTTGGTGAACGCTGGCAAATAGCTTCACCTGCCGAGATTTTTAAACAGGACATTTCCACCCATCGTATTTTACTGACCAAACCTATTGAGCGAAGTTCACTGGATGTGCTTCGTGAGGGAAAAATACCCAAATTGGAAGCACTGAGTTTGTTCAACAGTACCGTGTACCGATGGAACCGCCCTTGCTATGGGGTAGGCAATGGAAAACCCCATTTGCGAATCGAAAACCGCTATATTCCCTCGGGCCCCACGGTAATTGATGAAATTGCCAATTTTGCGTTTTGGGTGGGTCTTATGGTGGGGCGACCAACAAAATATGATGATCTTCCTTGTATTATGGATTTTAGGGAGGCCAAGGTCAATTTTTTACGGGCCGCCCAGAACGGTAGGCAAGCCATGTTCTCGTGGATGGGCCGTGCCATGACGGTGAAAAAGTTGGTGAGGGAGGAACTGCTTCCCATCGCATACGAAGGACTCCGAAAATTCCAAGTTAATGAATCGGATATTGTTGAGCTGTTGGGCATTATCGATGAAAGGGTAGGAAAAGGAACTGGGGCCGATTGGCAGATCAATAACTTCAGGTCGCTTCGCAAACAGATCAAGTTGGATAGCGCCATTGTACAACTCACAAAGGCCATGTACCATAACCAGTTGACCAATGTTCCGGTGCACCAATGGAAAAACATCGAAGGCATGGACAAGACCATGGAGGCCTTTCATTGGGTGGGCCAGATCATGTCCACCAAACTCATGAAGTTGTATGAAGACGATTATGCCAATTTGGCCATCGCGATCATGCAATGGAACAATATCCACCATCTACCTGTGGAAAACGGAAAGGGTGAACTGGTTGGCTTGCTTACCTGGAGCCATATCGAAAAATTGGGTCGTATGGACATGCATGAGGTACGGGTATCCGATATTATGATCAATGAAGTGATCACTGTGGAGCCCAAAACAGAAATTGAAGTGGCCAAAAAAATGATGGCAGATCACCAAATAGGCTGTTTGCCAGTTTGTGTGGATACCCATATTGTGGGCATCATCAGTAAAGTGGATTTATAGGAATGGCAACAGTTCGCAGCCTGGCATTACAGGAGACATTGGAAGTTGAACGTGTCATCGACCATTTAAAAGGTACAGATGATGGCCCCACTGTGGTTTTCTTTGGAGGTATCCATGGCAATGAGCCGGCGGGCGTTTTTGCCTTGAAACAGGTGTTCGGTGAAATTAGGGAATCGCATTTGCCGATTAGGGGAGAGGTGTACGGGTTGGCAGGGAACTTGGGCGCATTGCAAAATGGCACTAGGTATCAAAAGGAAGATCTCAATCGCATTTGGTTTCCCAATCGAATAGATGGTATTTCGCTTGAATCATCGAATGGGTATGATGAAGAATTGGAACTCCAAAATCTGTATGCCTTATTACGGGAAATCATCAAAAATGGAAAACCGCCTTTTTACTTCTTGGACCTTCATACCACTTCCAGTGACTCATCCCCTTTTATGGTGATGAACGATAGTCTGTTGAACCGAAAATTTGCGTCCCAGTATCCCTTACCGGTCATTTTGGGAATTGAAGAATACTTGCATGGTGCCCTATTGAGCTATATCAACGAATTGGGCTATGTTTCCTTAGGGTTTGAAAGTGGGCAACATGACGATGAAAGGGCCATTGAAAATAGTGTAAACTTTGTGCAGTATTCGTTGGGATTGACACAATCCATTGCCCTGTCCGAACGAAGGATGGCCGCATTAAAATGGGCCATTTCCCGTGCTGCTACGGCACCTCATAAGTTTTATGAGATATACCATCAACATGATATTGGGCCCGATGGCCATTTTAAAATGTTTCCGGGGTTTGTCAATTTTCAGGTGGTGGCCAAGGGCAGAAGTTTGGCCATGGTTGATGGTGTGGAACTAAAGACGACCAAAAAGCGTCAGATATTTATGCCTTTGTATCAAAAGCAAGGCAGTGAAGGATTTTATTTTATAAAACCGGTGCCCCGATTTTTACTTTGGCTTTCCAAACAATTAAGGCAATTTAAGGTGGATCACCTTTTGGTATGCCTCCCTGGGGTAGCATGGCGCTCCAAGGAAAAGGATACCTTGGTGGTCGATCAAAAAGTGGCCCGCTTCTTCGCCAAATCCGTTTTTCACCTGTTGGGGTATCGAGCCAGACAATTCGATACTACCCATTTGGTGGTCAAAAGCAGGGAACGTGCTTCCAAATCCGAGGAGTATCGGAACACCCCTTGGTTCAAGCCATAAAAAAAGGTCCAAGTTTTGGCTTGGACCTTTTTCACATTTCCCCAAAAGTTATTCTTTCATTACAAAGTTGATGGGGATGCTGTATTTTACACTTACGGGTTTACCGCGTTGCTCACCTGGTTTTACCTGTGGAAGGGAAGCTATAATTCGAACAGCCTCTGCTTCCAACAATCGGTCCGGACCCCGTTTTTGGATATCGGTGACCCTTCCTTTGGAATCGATTACGAATTGCAAGTGGACCCGTCCGGTAATGTGCATTTCAAGTGCTGTAGGAGGATAGGTGAAATTCTTTTTGATGTGCTCCTGAACTTTTTCATTGAAACATTCCTTGCGTTCCTGCTGGGTCTTTAAATCTTCACAACCTGGAAAAACAGGTACATACTCAATAATGGCAAAGGGGACAACTACGTCATCTTCAACTTCTTCTACCTCAACATCATTAATATTAACGATGGCATCCTCGATAAAGGTTTCTTGACTACTTTCAGTACTTTCTATTACAGTTTCTTCCACATCGACCACGTCTTCCACTATCTCTATTACATCGGGAGCAGAGGGAGGTGGGGGAGGTGGGGGAGTACGAAGCATTTCTGTGATGGGAACATCTTCCTTAAGATCGTCGGTCAATTGTACAACTTCTGATATTTCGGATTCACTTTCATAGACCTTAACTTCCAAAGATTGCCATGTAACTAACAATACCGAAGTTAGGCCTATCATGAAATAAAGACTGCTATTGCGTCCTATTTCGGCATTTGGGTTCTTTTTGGGTTTCATGACTTTTTCTATTTAACTAACGTAAAGATAGATAGGTCATAAAATAAAAAACATGATAATAATCAGGCTTTTAAATTGCTGATTCTACATTTTGGACAACTCTTTTTTGTTGTTTTCCCAAATTAGGGCGGCAGCACCACATATCGCGGCAGTTTTGCCTTCCATCCCGGAAAGCAATAATTTTACCTTACCGCGGTACACTTCCAAAAGGAAGGCATTGAAGTACTTTTCCAAGGGATCCATGATCCATTTGCCGCTGTTGGTGAGGCCACCCATGAGGATAAAGGCTTCGGGTTGTGTAAATGCAGTAAAATTGGCCAGGGCCTGAGCCATGATCCGTGCCGTATAATCGAAAGCCATTAAGGCAATTTCATCCCCTTCTTCCGCCGCCTGGGTAATTTCCTCGCCATGAAGGTCGTTATAGGCAATATTTCTAAATCGGCTATCCATCAAATATTTGCTCTGCATATACATAATGGTCCGCTTAAGTCCAGTCGCCGAAACATAGGCTTCAAGACCACCTCTAACACCAAGTCCGGTCAATCTTCCATCGCCCATGGTCATGTCCACATGGCCCAGTTCTCCGGCAAAACCGTCGAATCCATCAATAAGTTGGCCATTGGCCACAATACCGGCACCAAATCCGGTTCCAAGAGTTATCACGATAAAGTCGGTCATGTTTTTGGCAGTACCAAACAGCATTTCCCCCAAGGCCGCGGCGCTGGCATCGTTCATGATCCGAATGGGCATGTCCATCCGTTTTTTAAGTTTTTCCACCAAGGGAATACTGCCTTTCCAAACAAGGTTGCTTGCATTTTCTATAGTTCCCTTTTTACTGGAAGCATTGGGAGCGCCAATGCCGCATCCAATAAGATTGACGGAGGTGCCTATATTGCCGACCAGCGTATCCACCGAATTTTGGATTTTATCGAAATATTCCTCCAGATTCGGATAATCCTTTGTGTTGAAATGGCTTTGGTCCAAACAGATTCCCTGTGCATCCACCAAACCAATTTTGGTTTTGGTACCACCGATGTCAATGCCAATTACTAAATCCATAATTTTAGGTTGTGATGATTTGCAGATTTTAAATATAGCCAATATGCTATCAAAAAAATAACTTCCCAAACTTTTATGGCGACGGATTTTTTCCTAATATCAGGCAAAAGTTTAAAAACTGACCTCTGTCATGTTTTAGATGAAGGGCCGGGTCTACTTTTGAAATAACAGAATGAAAATTTAAATGTTTTAGGTATGAGCAGTGTAAACAAAATATTGGTTCCTTTCGATTTTTCCGAAGCTTCCCTGAATGCCTTGGAATATGTGGCCAATTTTGTGGGGCCACAACGATCTGTGGATATTTTGGCACTTTATGTAAGTGTTATGCCGATCAGTGAAGGTGATTTGGCGAAACTTAAAGTTGATTTTGAAAAAGTGGTCGATTCCATTGGGGTTCGCTTGCAAAGGAAACCGGAATTCAAAACGGAAATCGGTGATGTGACCAATACTATTTTAAAGATCCAAGAGCAAACGGGCGCCGATTTGATCATGATGGGCACCATGGGAGACAAAGTGACCGATGAGGCGATTACCAATACCTCCAAATTGGTGTTGGATGCTAATTGTTCAGTGATTTCCATCCCCTACGGCTGCCCCATAAAGGAACCCAAAAATGTAGCGTTGTTGTTGGGTCGTGAAAAAATTGAGGATAAGGAAGTGTTGGCCAGTTTGTTGGATTTGGCCAGAACGTTCGATTCCCGTATTCATGTGCTCACTATATACAAAGAGTCCATTTATGAAGAGGATGCCATTGTAGAGAATACCGAAGAGTTGTTGGAATATTACTTGGAGCATTTTTATGCCGATCATACCTTCAACAAAAATGCAGATGTCGAAGCAGGTATTTTAAGCTATATTGAGGAAAAGGACATCGATCTTTTGGTCATTTTGCCACGAAACCATGTGCGAAAAAGTACACCATCCGAAGGTCGATTGACCAAAATGTTGACCTTGCATTCCGAGATTCCGGTTTTGGCTTTGGACTAGTTCCAAGATGATTTAATGTTTTATGGAGGCTTATTGATTTCAAATGGCCTCTCGCCAAGTTATGATGAAGGCAATTGGATTTTTGACGATTTGCCTCTACCGTTCACTTTGAACAATTGGCCTGGAATAAGTTGATATTGACAACCATTAATACTATAAAATATGAGCTCAACCAAAGACCTTGGCAAGTATGGATTGCAAAACGTAACAGCACATTGGAACCTCAATGCCGAGACCTTGCAAAAAATCACTTTGGAAAAGGGGATGGGTACGGAGACCTCCAACGGCACCCTTTGTATCAATACTGGAAAATTTACAGGGCGTTCCCCAAAAGATCGTTTTTTGGTGAAGGACGAATACACTTCCGATAAAGTGTGGTGGGGACGCATCAACAAACCCATCTCACCTGAAAATTTTGATAAACTGTACGATGAAGTTGTAGAATATCTTTCAGGCAAGGAAGTCTATGTGAGGGATGCCTACGTTTGTGCCGATCCAAAATATCGGATGAATGTTAGGACTATTACAGAATATCCGTGGTCCAATTATTTCATCAAGAACATGTTCCTCCGATTGGATGAAAAGGATTTGGATGGTTTCGAAGAGGAATGGCTGGTACTTTGTGCGCCAGGGTACGAGGCACCAAATCCTGCAGAAGTTGGTATTTTGAGCGGAAATTTCTCCATATTGAATTTTACCAAAAAAGTGGCACTTGTGGGCGGGTCTGCCTATACCGGCGAAATGAAAAAGGGTATTTTCTCTGCCTTGAACCTTATTTTGCCCACGGAAAAAGAGGTGTTGCCCATGCACTGCTCCGCCAACGTTGGGGAAGATGGGGTCACGGCCATATTTTTCGGGCTTTCCGGAACAGGAAAGACCACGTTATCCGCCGATCCCAGCCGAAAACTGATCGGGGACGATGAGCATGGTTGGACCAAGGAAAACACCATTTTCAATTTTGAGGGTGGTTGCTATGCAAAAGTTATCGATTTAACCGAAGAAAAGGAGCCGGATATTTATAGGGCCATTCGCCCAGGAGCCCTTTTGGAAAATGTGGTGTTCAAAAAAGGGACCAAAGAGGTGGATTATTTTGACAGCAGTATCACCCAAAATACTAGGGTGAGCTATCCCATTGATCATATTGACAATATTCAGGTGCCTTCCTATGCTTCCAATCCCAAACATATTTTTTTCCTAACCTGTGATGCCTTTGGGGTGTTGCCCCCGGTCTCCAAACTGACCCCGGGTCAGGCGGCCTACCATTTCATTTCAGGATATACGGCCAAAGTGGCTGGTACGGAAGCGGGCATTACCGAACCTGTTCCATCATTCTCTGCTTGTTTTGGAGAACCTTTTATGCCATTGCACCCAGCAGTCTATGCCGAAATGCTGAGCAAAAAAATGCGCGAGGCAGGGGTGAGCGTTTGGTTGGTGAATACGGGATGGAGTGGTGGTCCCTACGGCGTGGGATCACGAATCAAATTGAAGTACACACGCGCCATGATTTCGGCCATTTTGGAAGGTAAATTGGATGAAGTGGATTATGAGACACACCCCATTTTTGGATTGTTCATGCCCAAATATTGTCCAGGTGTGCCCACCGAACTCTTGGATCCCATGAACACATGGCTTCAAAAAGGGGCCTATGTGAGCAAGGCCATCCAATTGGCACATTCGTTCCATATCAACTTTGACAAATTCGCCAGTCAAGCTTCCGAAGAAATCATGAAAGGTGGACCATTGATCGATTCGCACCATAGTTTAAATGAACATATATAAACGCATAACCCAATCACAGTGAGCGATAAAGACCGATTTTTAATTGAAACCTTAGGGGCGAGCAACTATGAATCCCCACTGAAACTGAGCACCACCAAAGGGGATCATATCTTCAATTTTGTGAAGGAATCGGATAAATTGCTGTTCGATTTATCCTTGGAACAATGTTCCTATTTTTTGAACAAGGGCCAAGATCCGCTTTGTTTGGAAAAATCAGGTCCCCGAAAGCAAATTTTTTTCGATGCCAAAAATACTACTGCGGCCATTGTGACCTGTGGTGGTCTTTGCCCGGGAATCAACAATGTGATTCGGGGCGTGGTCATGGCGCTTCATTATTTTTATGGGGTAAAAAGAATCATCGGCGTGCCGTATGGTTACGAAGGATTGAATCCGGCCAAAGGTCATGAGCTTATCGATCTTAATCCGGAAAAGGTCAAGGATGTCCATCAATTTGGAGGTACGTTTTTGGGATCCTCCCGAGGAGCCCAGGATGTTTCCATTATGGTGGATACACTTCAGGAAAACAAGGTGGATATGTTGTTTGCCATTGGTGGGGATGGTACTTTAAAAGGGGTGAATGCCATTGGTGAGGAAATTGCCCGGCGGAATGCCAAAATTAGTGTGGTAGGAATTCCCAAAACCATTGATAACGATATTGATTTGATAGACGAATCCTTCGGATTTGAAACCGCATTTGATGTGGCAAGTCCCATTTTAAGGGATGCCCATAATGAAGCCACTGGTGCCTATAATGGTATTTCCATCATTAAACTGATGGGGCGCGATAGCGGGTTCATTGCCGCCTCGGCAGCTTTGGCCATGCCTGTGGTCAATTTTGTGCTGATTCCGGAAATGGACTTTTCTTTGGAAGGTGAAAATGGGTTCCTGACCATTCTGGAAGATCGTCTAAAATCGAAAAAGCATGCCGTTATTGTGGTGGCAGAAGGGGCAGGACAACAGTTGTTCGAGCATCGGCAAGTGGTAAAGGATGCTTCAGGAAACATCAAACATGAAGACATTGGGATTTTTCTAAAGGAGCAGATTGGAGCGTATTTTAAGGAAAAAAATGTTCCAGTTACCATAAAGTATATCGACCCCAGTTATATTGTGCGGTGTGCCCCTGCCAATTCCAGCGACAGTGTGTATTGTAGTCGATTGGCGTACCATGCCGTGCATGGGGCCATGGCCGGAAAGACTAAATTTGTGGCCTGTAAGGTAAACAACCATTATGTGTATGTGCCCATCTCCGAGGTTACCAAAAAACGGAAGAAGATAGACCTTGAAGGGGAGTTTTGGTTTTCGGTTTTGCAAAGTACCGGACAACCATTTTCGTTAGGATAATGGATCGAATTTTGAGCTGACATTTGTCATTGAAATTTGATTTAAGTAGTAATAGATTTGAATAGATTCAAAACAATTATCATGGAAGTACAAGTTCAATATCAAAAAATGATGACCAGTGAATCATTGACCCAATTGTTGATGAAAAAACTGGATGGTTTGGAAAACAAGTACAACTGGTTGATCAAGGCCAATGTGCTATTTAAAACGGAGAACGATAAAACCGGTGAAGGTAAGATTTGCGAGATAGAGCTGAGTGCGCCCGGTCCAAGGATCTTTGCCAAGTCCAAAACCGATGATTTTGAAAAGTCCATGGCCGAAACCATAGAAGACCTAAAAAAGCAACTGGAGAAAAGACAAGCTACTTTTAGCTCTCACTGATCATTGGATCAAGATGAATATTGCGCATGAATCCTTAAATTGAAATCGATGAAACTCAAATTGGTCACCATTAGTTTTTTGCTCTTGATGGGATGTTCCTCCACCAAGTTGGTGGGCACATGGAAAAACCCCGATATAGTGCTCTTTGATGCCTACCAGGTTCTTGTTGTAGGTATGGTCCAAGATGATAGGGCCCGAATGGAGTTCGAGACCAAGTTTGCGGATGCATTGAAAGCCCAAGGAGTGGATGCCATGCGCAGTATTGATCTTTTTGATGTGGAATTTACCTCCTCCAAACGATCTGAGCAGGAGTTGGAAGACGTGGAACAACAATTATTGGACAAAGGTTTTGATGCCATCTTGTTTACCAAAGTGGTGGGTACCGAAAACCGAAGGACGTTTAAGGAACACTTGAACAGTGTCGATAAGATGTTCATGCGTTTTAGCAACGATTATTTGGAGCACCAAGAGATCTATTACGATCCAGAGTACTATGACAGTTTCAACATTTACCATGCAGAAACGTCCTTGTACTGTATTTGTGTTGGAAAGGAAATTGAATTGATATGGCGGGGTGAGGTGGATGTTACCGAACCGGCCAATGTAAACAAGGCCATAGACTCCTATATCAAATTGATCACAAAGTCAATGGGTGAGCAAGAAGTGATTTTCTAGGAAAGGCCCAATGCGTCCATTACGCCCAAAAAGTCCAATAAAATACAAACGGGTATCGCAATTAGGATAACGATGAGCACAAAGACCATCACCCTTAAAAAGGAGACGATAAGCTTGTCCCCCAAAGAAGCTTCATTTGCCATAGTAGTGTAATTTCCATCAATTTAAGGAATTATTTGCTCAAATCTATGGCTTACGAGGTCAATATTCGATTAAAGGATGGATTTTTCGTGTGTCCTGTAAACCAATTATTTGGTATCCTTTTTTCCACCGCTCAACAACTTGCCCAACTCTTCCAAACTGATACCTTTTGTTTCAGGCATCATAAAGATCACCCAAAGCAATTGTAGCACCATCATAACGGAGAAAAAGATAAAAATGGGCCAAGGGTTGTCCTTGAAAATACCAATTTCGGAATCCAAAAATGTAGGGGTCAGCAAGGTAATCAATGCGGCAAAAACCCAATGGGTTCCCGTTCCCCAAGCCTGGCCATACGACCTGACTTTGTTCGGAAATATTTCGGAAATGAACACCCAGATTACGGCTCCTTGTCCCACTGCATGGGAGGCGATGAACACCAAAATAAAGATCAACAAGAGTACCGAACTGGCAGAGGTATAGAAGCACCAACCCACCATGGCCAAACTGATGATATAGCCAATGGATCCTATGTACATCAATTGTTTTCGGCCCAATTTATCGATGAGGGCGATGCCCACAAAGGTGAATATCAAATTGATCACACCGATTGAAATGGAACTGAACAGGGATTCCCCCGATGCAAGCCCGGCCCGCTCCAGAATTTCGGGAGCATAATACAACACAAAGTTGATACCGGAAAGCTGGTTGAAAAACGCCAATAAAAAGGCCAAGATCAGGGGTTTATTGTACTTGCCCGAGAACAGGTTTTCCTTGTGTTTTTCAGCAGCTTCGAACACCGCAACCTTTATTTCCGAAAGGTGTATGGAAGCCCGTTCGCTTTCGATGCCCAAGCGGGTTATGGATTCAATTATCACACTGTCCGCCCTGTTTTTGAGCAACAACCACCTTGGACTGTTCGGAATTTTCATCACCATCAGTGTATAGATAAGGGCGGGCAATCCTTCAATGCCCAACATCCATCGCCAAGCCACATTTTCGTCAAAAATGACCCCGATGAGGTAATTGGAAATAAAGGCGATCAATATCCCAAAAACTATATTGAACTGGTACATGGCGGTAAGCCTACCGCGAGTGGCAGCAGTTGAAATTTCAGAGATGTATACTGGAGCGGCCACGGAAGATGCGCCAACACCTACACCGCCAATGAATCTAAAAAAGGAAAAACTGTAGGCTTCAGGTGCCATGGCTGAACCAACGGCAGAGATAAAATAAAGGACGCCGATCCAGAAAAGGGTTTTCTTTCGTCCCAACCGATCGGTGGGTATACCTCCGAACAAAGAGCCCAACACGGTTCCCCATAATGCCATGGACATAATGAAAATACCATGGAAGGTAAAAATGGAATCACCCAAAAACCAATTGGTGTGCCACAATTCCTTTATAGGTTGGTTGGCACCGGAAATCACAACGGTATCGAACCCAAACAAAAATCCGGCCAAGGCCGCCGTCAACGAAATCCTGAAAATGCGTTTATCCATGTTGGTTGATTTTTGCTAAAGCTAACCAAATTTTATAAATACTTGGAAATGGATTCGGTGATAAGATCAGCTGCACCTTTGTTTGCTGCGATGTAGTTTGCATTTATGGCGCCCACCTGTTCTCTTTGTTGTGCATCAGTTATGAAAGTGTCCATTACCTTGTAAAATTCGGTTTGGTTGGAGACGGATAAAATACCACCGTTGGCCACCAAGTCCTCGGCTTCCTTAAATCCATGGTATTTTGGCCCAATAACGACGGGAACCCCAAAAACGGCAGGTTCCATGGTATTGTGCAAACCGGTTGCAAAGCCACCACCTACATAGGCCATATCGGCATAACTATAGATTTTGGTCAATAACCCAATGGTGTCCACCACCAACACATCGTAGTCCTTCATATTTTTGTTGTCCATTTCGGAATAACAAATGGTCTTTTTCTGCAGAGCGGCCAAGATTTTGGAAA
Source organism: Flagellimonas beolgyonensis (assembly GCF_003992615.1). GTDB lineage: Bacteria > Bacteroidota > Bacteroidia > Flavobacteriales > Flavobacteriaceae > Flagellimonas > Flagellimonas beolgyonensis. The sequence continues at coordinate 163,157 of NZ_RZMY01000016.1, read as the reverse complement.
TATGGGCTTCCTTGATTTCATGTGGGGCAATCACGAATTTAAAGTTGGAATCGGATCGGTTGATGTAGGGAATCAGCAACTCCTCATCTTCGGGCCATGTACTGCCGGCCACAAGACAAGGATGATTGTTTTTGAACTCCGTCATAAAATCCAATTGATTGTCACGTTTCAGTATTTCCGAAACACGATCCAATCGTGTGTCCCCGCTAACCGTACAGTTTTCAAAACCGATGGATTGAAGAAGTGCTTTGGAACTGTTGTCCTGAACAAAGAAATGGGAAAAGGTGGTAAGGCTTCTGCGCATGAAACCACCGTAAGGCTTAAAGTAAATCTGTCTTTTTGAAAAGAGGGCCGAAACCAAGAACGTAGGAATGTTGCGTTGTTTTAGTTCCTTTAGGTAATTGGGCCAGATTTCGTATTTCACAAATACAGCAAATTCAGGTTGTACCAAATTCAGAAACCTTGTTGCATTGGAAATTGTATCCATCGGCAGGTACACCACCACATCGGCAGCGCTGGTGTTCTTCTTTACTTCATACCCCGACGGCGAGAAAAAGGTTAGGATGAGCCGATGATCGGGAAATTGTTTTCGCAATCGTTCCAAAATAGGCAGCCCCTGTTCAAATTCGCCCAAGGAGGCCACATGCATCCATATGTTTTCTTTGTCAGATGAAAGTTTGGTTTCAAGTTCAGGAAATGTGTTCTTCCTACCCGAAACAAACAATTGGATCTTCGGTTGGAAAAGTGCGACCACCTTCAGAATGTTCCCGACCAGCAAAACCAAAAAGTTGTAAATAAATCGCAAGGGCATCATTTTTTGCTAAAATACATTCTTTCGGTAAGAGGGCATTATGGCATCTTAATTTCTTAATTTTGACGCATAATATATTCCGATGAAAAAAATTCAGATGGTTGACCTCAATGGTCAATATGAAGGTATCAAAAAAGAGGTAAATGATTCCATTGCGGAGATTTTGGAAACCTCTGCTTTTATCAACGGTCCACATGTGCACGCTTTTCAAAAAGAATTGGAGGCCTATTTGGGCGTAAAACATGTGATTCCCTGTGCCAATGGTACCGATGCCCTTCAAATTTGTATGATGGGTTTGGGTCTGCAACCAGGGGATGAGGTAATCACTGCAGACTTTACCTTTGCGGCCACCGTGGAGGTGATTGCTCTATTGAATCTGGTCCCTGTTTTGGTGGATGTGGAACCCGATACCTTCAACATTGATATCAATGCCATTGAAAAGGCCATTACGCCAAAAACCAAGGCCATTGTGCCCGTGCATCTGTTTGGGCAATGTGCCAATATGGACGCGATTATGAAATTGGCCGAAAAGCACAATTTATTTGTGATTGAGGATAATGCCCAGGCCATTGGTGCCACTTATACCGCTCCCGATGGTAAAAAAATGAAATCTGGGACCATCGGTCACTTGGCTTCCACGTCATTTTTCCCATCAAAAAACTTGGGATGCTATGGCGATGGCGGTGCCATTTTTACCAATGATGATGATTTGGCACATACCCTTCGCGGAATCGTAAACCATGGGATGTACGAACGGTACTACCATGATGTGGTGGGTGTCAATTCCCGATTGGATTCCATTCAAGCCGCTGTGTTACGAGCCAAACTGCCCAAATTGGATGGTTATAACGAGAGCCGTTGGCAGGCTGCATTAAAATATTCCAAGGCCTTTGAAGGACAGGAGCATATTGTAACACCAAAGATTTCTTGCGCTTGTGGTATGATAAAAAGTACATGCGATTGCCACGTGTTCCACCAATACACCCTTAAGATCTTAAACGGAAAAAGAGATGCCCTGGTAAAACATTTGAACGAAAATGGCGTTCCTTGTGGAGTGTACTATCCAGTTCCATTGCATAAACAAAAGGCTTATGCCGATAGTCGATACAAGGAAGAAGATTTTCCGGTAACCAATCAACTGGTCAAGGAAGTGATTTCCTTACCGATGCATACGGAGTTGGACGATGAACAGATCCATTACATCACCCAGTTGGTGATTGACTTTGTAAACAATGGGTAAATTATTTTCTTTTTTCCTTTTTCTTTTTTCAGTACTGGTATCAGCCCAGGATTCGATCAATGCTGAAGGAATAACTTTTTTATCGGATTTTGAGGAAAGCCATTTCACCAATTTTGCTAATGGCGCAGAGGAAGATTATATCGCTGCTCTTTTGGGAATTGACTCGACCATGACGGTGTCCAAGGCGGCTAAAATTAAGTCCAATGTCGATAACTTTCTTGAAGGGTTAAAGAAAAAATCCCTGTCATATAATCCCAAAAAAAAGGTCAAGTATATTTTCAATGAAGTTCATGATAGATTTTTCAGAAAATACGAATTGGACGCCAATTTTTCGGATATTTTCAAATCACAGACCTATAATTGTGTTTCGGGTACAGCACTTTACACCTATGCATTCGACTATTTAGGGGTGCCCTACCAAATCAAAGAAACCCCAACCCATGTTTTTTTAGTAGCCTATCCTTTTCAGTATGATATTTATGTGGAAACCACCCTTCCCGGAAAAGCAGGTTCCTATGTCCCATCAGAGTTTATCATTAAAAAGGCAATAGATAATCTAGTTTCCATGAAAATATTGACATCCGATTATGTCAATTCCGTAGGTTACAACAAAGCATACAATGATTATTACTATGGTAACGAGAACATAACGAAAAAGGACTTGGTTGGCATCCAATATTACAATAAGGGAATCTTTTTGTTAAATGGATCAAAATACCAAAGAGCCTACTGGAACATGCAAAAATCCAGCTTGGTCTATGAGAATGAAAAGACAAAAATTTTCAATGAAGGAATTTTGACTTTATTAATGGATGAGCTTGACTTTTCCAATATGGAAAATTTCAAATGGTTCATCACTTTCACAAAAATAAACCAAGAAACCGATTACTTGAAGTATAAACTGTATTCAATAATATCGAATGACAAGCTTTCTGAATTCGATATGGTACAGGTAGAAGAAAAGTTGGCTGAGGTTGAGAACACGGATCTGAGAAATGCGCTCATGGAAACTTTTTATTCCTTCAAGGCGGAGAAAGCGTACAAATTTCAAAATACCTCCGAGGCACTTGAATATGCGCAAAAGATTTATGAGCTGAATCCGAACAACATAAATGCAAAAAATTATATTGCACTGATTGAATTGGACAAATTAGCTCAGAAAAATATATCGGATGCACGTCTTGAGGATTTGACCGACCTGGTTGAGCGATATCCATTCCTTGAGGAATTTGGGTTATACAATAGATATCGAGTATACCTGTATTCCTTTCTTGTGGCAAATAGCTTTAATAATAATCAGAAAGTAGCTGGCGATGCTTATTTAAATGAATTGGAGCAGCTTCTCAAAGAGAACAAAGAGGGCAGTTTGGATTTCAATCAAGGTGCAATCGGCAAAGCCTACGGAGAAATCGGTGCTTATTTTTATCGAAAGGGACAAAAGGAGAATGCCATGAGGATGTTAAAGAGGGGTCTGGAGTTTTCTCCTGAAAATGAAGATATTGAACGAAAAATTCGATTAATAAATCAATCATATTGATGAAGATATTGGTTACGGGAGGTCTTGGCTACATCGGTTCCCATACCGTGGTGGAGCTTCAAAATGAAGGTTTTGATGTGGTTGCCGTGGACAACCTTTCCAATGCGTCCATCGAAGTTTTGGATGGTATCGAGGCCATAACGGGAAAGAAACCCTTGTTTGAGCAAATGGACCTGAGGGATAAAGCCAAAGTCCAAGAATTGTTCAAAAAGCATACCGATATTGCCGGGGTTATCCATTTTGCAGCATCCAAAGCAGTTGGGGAAAGCGTGGAAAAACCATTGCTGTACTACGAGAACAATTTAGGCGTGTTGGTGTACATTTTGCAAGAATTGCAAAAAAAGGAGGGTGCCAGTTTTATTTTTAGTTCGTCTTGTACCGTGTATGGCCAAGCCGATGAAATGCCGATTACGGAAAGCGCACCGGTGAAACCTGCAGAATCTCCCTACGGCAACACCAAACAAGTGGGAGAGGAAATTATCCGGGATACCTGTCTGGTTACCCCAAATATCAAGGCCATTGCTTTACGCTATTTCAATCCGATCGGGGCCCATTCTACAGCAAAAATAGGCGAGTTACCATTGGGAGTTCCCCAAAACTTGGTGCCGTTTATCACCCAAACGGCGGTTGGGCTTCGGGCACAACTTTCGGTATTTGGTGATGATTACCCCACCCCAGATGGTACCTGTATTCGTGATTATATCCATGTGGTGGATTTGGCCAAGGCACATGTAAAGGCCTTGCAGCGTCTCCTTAATGGTGAAAACGAATCCAATTATGAAGTGTTCAATTTGGGAACAGGAAAAGGGAGTTCCGTTATGGAAGTGATCCAAAGCTTTGAGCGTGTTTCCGGAAAAAAACTGAACTACAAGATTGTGGATCGGCGGCCAGGGGATGTGATCCAAGCCTTTGCCGATACCACCAAGGCCAATACTGTGTTAGGTTGGAAGGCCCAATCCACTTTGGATGAGGCTATGAAATCGGCTTGGGATTGGGAACTACAGGTGGAAAAAAACAGAAGTGCCAAATCCTAAAGGCACTTTTGGTCGTACATAAGGTATGTTGACCAATTATAGCAATAGTTTGGAGTTGTTGGAAGCAGTTCAACGTGAACAGCTCTACCAAAAATTGATACAACAGATCAAAAAGGATTTTGATCTGGCCAACATTGCCATTGAGATTCCTTCAGAAATTACCCCCGCAGCGCTCAAGAGTGTTGTTCACGAAAAATTGTACGTACTATTGGTGGAGCGGTTTGACCAATACTTGAACCTGTTGTACGTGATCGATATTTCTGAAAGTGAGGTAAAAAATATTAAGGCCATGGACGCTGTTGACGTTACGGCAGAGGTAACCTTTTTGTTGTTGAAAAGGGAATGGCAAAAAGTATGGTACAAGGCCAAGTACAGTTCCTGAACCTTTGGTTCACACCTTTACATAAATGCCTTTTTTGTCCATAACGTACCCCACTACCCAGCAGGTAAGCATAATCCAGAGCGCGAAGAGCAATGATCCCATATAGCCACCGGACCAAGAGATGAAAACGTTATCGGCAATCCAACGATACAGCGACGAATCGCCCACATCAATCGAAAAAAGGCTAATTACAAACAGTTCGGAAAGCAAATAGATGAACAGGGTATTTTTGCCAAACACCTCAAAAAAGTAGCTCCAGCCTTTGGTTTTCCGCATATCCAGAAAATAGATCAGCGTGGCAATCGCAACAAGGTCAATACCGCAAGTGAGCAATACAAAGGAGCTGGTCCATAGTTTTTTGTTGATGGGGAGCAAGAGGTCCCAGGCCAATCCGGCAAAAACCAATGCAAAACCGACCATCATCAATTTCGAGATGGTCTCATAGTTTTGTCCATTTTGTTGGATGAATTTTCCGGCCAAATAACCAATGATTACATTCACAATCGCCGGCAACGTACTCAAAAGACCTTCGGGATCAAAAGCGATGCCTTCACCGTGGTACATATGATTGGGACCGATAAGCCATTCATCCAATTTAAGCACGGCATTGCCGGTAAGGGTAAGGTCTCCAAACCCAATCAAGATCAAATGGTAAGCTGCCAAAAAAGCAATGCTCAACCAAATCGCGGTCCTCGTCTTCACAAAGTGAAGAATGATGGAGGCGAACATGTAACACAGCGCAATACGTTGCAATACCCCAAAAATTCGGGTGTCTGAAAAAGGTTTTAGTTGCCCATCATCAAAAAAAGGAAACCAATACATCAAAAAGCCCAAAAGAAAAATAATGGCCGTACGCTTGAACACTTTTTTGAAAACCGCAGAATTACCCATGCTTTCGTATTTCTTCATGCTAAAGCTCATGGAATTGCCCACCACAAAAAGAAAGGTTGGGAAAACAAGGTCGGTCAGGGTAAAACCGTTCCATTCGGCGTGCAGCAAGGGAGAAAAGGTGGTGGAGCCCCTTCCGGGCGAATTCACAATGATCATCAAGGCCACATCAAGGCCCCTGAAAACATCCAAGGATAGGTAACGGTTTTTAAGCGTGGACATGTTTGGTTGGTTTTGAAGTGCCCCCAAGTTATATTTTTTTTAGTTTGCCCCATTCATTTCCAACAATTATTTCGTTATTGTCGCTTTCCCAACAGTTCTGTAAAATGTTTGTGATTTTTGGGCAATATTTGGTTAAATCGCATTTGTATAAACGGTAAAACCCGTATTTTTGAAGAAATTTTCCATAAAGATTTGGAGAAACATAAGGAATGGACAAATATTCATTTTTAAATGCTGCGCATACCTCGTTCTTTGCGGAGCTATACGATAAATATCTTACAAACCCCGATAGTGTAGAGCCCAGTTGGAGGGCTTTTTTTCAAGGATTCGATTTCGGTATGGAAAGTTCCTTGGACGAATTGGGATTGGTCGAAGAAAAGATGGGTATGGCCGTGCTGCCCAATGGCAAGCAGGTGGAAATGCCCGAGACCCTTCAAAAGGAATTCCAGGTCATTCGATTGATCGATGGCTATAGAACCCGTGGCCACTTGTTTACCAAGACCAACCCAGTACGCGAGCGTAGAAAGTATGAGCCCACTTTGGAACTGGCCAATTTTGGTCTTTCCAATGAGGACTTGGATACCACGTTCGATGCAGGTAAAATTTTGGGCATTGGTCCGGCCACATTAAAAGAGATTGTAACCCATTTGGAGAGCATCTATTGCGATGCCATTGGGGTGGAATACATGTACATCCGAACCCCGGAACGTATCCAATGGATCCAGGATTGGCTCAATGTAAACGATAACCATCCAAAGTTCTCTGCGGATGAAAAGAAGAATATCCTAAGAAGACTCAACGAAGCCGTTTCCTTCGAAAGTTTCTTGCACACCAAATATGTGGGGCAAAAACGGTTTTCGTTGGAAGGAAATGAATCCCTTATTCCCGCATTGGATGTGATCATCGAAAAAGCGGCCGACAAAGGGGTGAAGCAGTTTGTGATGGGGATGGCCCACCGTGGCCGTTTGAATGTGTTGACCAACATATTCGGGAAATCCCCAAAGGACATCTTTAGCGAGTTCGATGGTAAGGATTATGAAGAAACCATCTTTGATGGGGACGTAAAATACCACTTGGGTTGGACTTCCATGCGGGAGACCGATACGGGCAAAATGGTCAATATGAACATTGCCCCGAACCCATCGCACTTGGAAACCGTAAACTCCATTGTGGAAGGTATTGCGCGGGCCAAGCAAGATCAGGATCATAGCGGGAATATCTCAGAAGTACTGCCCATTTTGGTACATGGAGATGCTGCTTTTGCTGGTCAGGGTGTGGTGTACGAAACCATACAGATGGCCGGATTGGACGGTTACCACACAGGAGGTACCATCCATATTGTGGTAAACAACCAGATCGGATTTACCACCAACTATTTGGATGCACGTTCGTCAACGTATTGTACCGATGTGGGCAAGGTGACCCTTTCCCCGGTATTGCATGTGAATGCGGACGATGCCGAGGCCGTGGTGCATGCAGCAACCTTTGCTTTGGAGTATCGTATGCGCTATAAAAGGGATGTGTTCTTGGATATGTTGGGTTACCGTAAATACGGCCACAATGAAGGGGATGAGCCCAAGTTCACCCAACCCTTATTGTACAAGGCCATATCCAAGCACGACAATCCAAGGGATATCTACGCAGCTAAATTGATAGCTGAGGGCATCATCGATGAGAATTATGTCAAGGATCTAGAGGAAAAATACAAGAGTGATCTGGAAGAAAATCTTTTGGATTCCCGTAAAATAGAAAAGACCCGTATCACTCCTTTTATGCAGGATGAATGGGAAGGCTTTGAGCAGGTGACCGAAGAAGCGATGCTGAAACCGATGGACACCACTTACGACCTCAAAAAGTTGGATGTTATAGCCGAAAAGATCACTGAACTTCCCAAGGACAAAAAGTTCTTGCGTAAACTGGAGCGTTTGGTAGAGGCCCGTCACGACATGTACTTCAAGGATAACAAACTCGACTGGGCCATGGGCGAACTTTTGGCCTATGGATCCTTGTTGGAAGAAGGCTATAACGTGAGAATGACCGGTCAGGATGTGGAGCGGGGAACCTTCTCGCACCGTCATGCCGTGATCAAAACAGAAATGCACGAAGAGGAAGTGGTATTGTTGAACGACTTGGGTGAACACCAAAACGGTCAGTTCCACATCTATAATTCATTGTTGTCCGAATATGCCGTTATGGGGTTTGATTATGGTTACGCCATGGCAAGCCCAAAAACGTTGACTATTTGGGAAGCACAGTTCGGGGATTTCAGTAATGGGGCCCAGATCATCATCGACCAATATTTGTCGGCTGCGGAGGATAAATGGAAATTGCAGAACGGATTGGTGCTATTGTTGCCACACGGTTATGAAGGCCAAGGTGCCGAGCATTCCTCTGCGCGTATGGAACGATACCTTCAATTGTGTGCCAAGGACAATATGTATGTGGCCGATGTGACCACACCTGCCAACCTGTTCCATTTGTTGCGCAGACAGATGAAGGCCAAATACCGCAAACCATTGGTGGTGTTTACGCCAAAAAGTTTGTTGCGTCACCCTAAAGTGGTCTCCACCAAGGAAGAAATGGCCAATGGCAGTTTCCAAATGGTGATTGACGATGCCGAAGCCAAAGTGGCCAAAGTAAAGACCTTGGTTTTCTGTACTGGTAAGTTTTATTATGACCTTTGGGACAAAAGAGAAGAATTGGGCAGGGATGATGTCGCTTTGGTGCGAGTGGAACAGTTGTTTCCATTGCCTGCTGAGGAAATGCGAGCCATCATCAAGAAATACAAGAATGCCAACGACATTGTCTGGGCACAGGAAGAACCCCGCAACATGGGTGCTTGGAGCTTTATCTTGATGCATTTGGATGAGGCCAGACAATTCAGGGTGGCTTCCCGAAGATTTTATGGGGCGCCGGCCGCTGGTAGCGCGGTGCGTTCCAAAAGACGTCACGCCCAAGTTTTGGAGTACGTTTTCGACAAGAGTAAGGATAATATGAAAATTCGATAATACAAGTATAAACGATAACAGCATGGTTTTAGAAATGAAAGTCCCCTCTCCCGGGGAATCCATAACAGAGGTTGAAATTGCCGAATGGTTGGTAGCCGATGGTGACTATGTGGAGAAGGATCAGGCCATAGCCGAGGTGGACTCGGACAAGGCAACATTGGAGCTTCCTGCCGAGGAAAGCGGAATTATTACCCTTAAGGCAGAAGTTGGGGATGCCGTTGCGGTGGGTGAAGTGGTTTGCCTTATCGATACCAGCGCCAAAAAACCGGAAGGAGCCAAAAAAGCCGAGAAGAAGGAGGAGGAGCCCAAAAAAGAGGAACCTAAAGCTGAGGTGAAAAAGGAAGAACCCAAAAAGGAAACCTATGCCTCCGGCACGCCATCGCCAGCGGCCAAAAAAATATTGGATGAGAAAGGCATTGAGCCTTCGTCCGTTTCTGGTTCGGGTAGGGATGGTCGTATCACCAAGGAAGATGCCATACAAGCAGTTCCATCCATGGGCACGCCCACCGGTGGCAGCCGTGGTGAAACCCGTTCCAAATTATCCATGCTCCGCAGAAAAGTGGCAGAACGTTTGGTAGCTGCCAAAAATGAAACCGCCATGTTGACTACCTTCAACGAGGTGGATATGTCGGCCATTTTTGAATTGCGTTCGAAATATAAGGATGAGTTCAAGGATAAGCATGGGGTAAGCCTAGGTTTTATGTCCTTCTTCACCAAAGCGGTGATCCGTGCCTTACAAATGTACCCAGCTGTAAATTCTATGATTGATGGCAAGGAAATGATCACCTATGATTTCTGTGATATCAGCATTGCGGTATCCGGACCCAAAGGATTGATGGTGCCCGTGATTCGAAATGCGGAAAATTTGACCTTTAGGGGTATCGAGGCCGAAGTGAAACGCTTGGCCCTTCGTGCCAGGGAAGGTGATATTACCGTGGATGAAATGACCGGGGGTACCTTTACCATTACCAATGGGGGAGTGTTCGGTTCCATGTTGAGTACACCGATCATCAACCCACCACAAAGTGGTATTTTGGGTATGCACAATATTGTAGAGCGTGCCATTGTTCGAGATGGTGCCATTGCAATTGCCCCTGTTATGTATGTGGCTTTGTCCTACGACCACAGGATCATTGACGGAAAAGAATCTGTCGGATTCTTGGTGGCCGTAAAAGAAGCATTGGAAAGTCCGGAAGAATTGTTGATGGACAACAACGTGAAAAAAGCGTTGGAGCTATAAAATAAAATCATTCCAAACGAGTCCTCTGAGCGAAGTCGAAGTGGATTTGGGAGGGGTAAAGAACAAATGCCTTTACTTTTTTAAGTAGAGGCATTTTTTATTGTAGTCGATAATGGCACGTGCCTTTTTGAGTACATCGGCACCAATAATGCCATCAACGGGTAAGGCATTGTGTGAAACTAGGGCTTGGTTTACATGGACCAGGTCGAACAATACAATTTTCTGTTTCTTTTTTTTCCATTTCCCGATTTCGATGGTGTTTTTTGTGGAGATCAAGGTTTCCATATCAACGGCACCTGCACCGGCGGCCTTCACATCGGTGGCCTCGGAGGCCATGGCAAAAAACTCGATCTTGTCCATGCCCACACAGGTGTTGGAGGCCCCTGTATCCAAAATGAACTTGCCGGAAATGCCATTGATCTTAGCCACGATTTCAAAGTGGTTCGTTTCGGTAAACACCAAGGGGATTTTAATATAGTCTTTGGATTTCAGGAACTTTTTTAATGATGTCATATTGTTTATTGAGTGATGTCATGCTGAGAGCAATCGAAGCATCTTTACATATAATGCGGGACAAAGTTTTGGGACAACTAAGATAAATCTATTTTTGTGATATGATCATAACCGACACCCATACCCATTTATATAGCGAAGCCTTTGACGAAGACCGTGATGCCATGATGCAACGTGCACTGGATGCCGGAGTGCAACGCTTTTTTATCCCTGCCATCGATTCCACCTATACCCAGGCCATGCTGGATTTGGAGTCCAATTATCCAAAGAATGTGTTTTTGATGATGGGTCTGCATCCCACCCATGTCAAGGAGAATTATAAGGAAGAGCTTGCACTGGTAGAGAAGTGGCTGACCAAACGGAAGTTTTATGCTGTAGGTGAAATCGGTATCGACCTGTATTGGGACAAGACCTTTTTGAAGCAACAGCAAGAAGCTTTCGTGTATCAGATCCGATTGGCCAAAAAGCATCAATTGCCCATCGTGATTCATTGTCGGGAATCGTTCGATGAGATTTTTGAAATCCTTGAACAAGAAAAAGGGGACGACCTTTTTGGAATTTTCCATTGTTTTACTGGAACCCTGGAGCAAGCGCACAAAGCCCTATCCTATAATATGAAGTTGGGCATCGGGGGAGTGGCCACGTTCAAGAACGGGAAGATCGACCAGTTTTTAAATCAAATTGATTTAAAGCACATTGTGTTGGAAACCGATTCGCCCTATTTGGCACCGGTTCCGTATCGCGGCAAACGAAACGAAAGTGCCTATGTGAATCAGGTGCTGGAAAAGTTATTCTTTATATATGATAGGCCTGTCGAGGAAATTGCGGAAATTACCACCCAAAATTCCGTTGAAGTATTTGGAGTATAGCCCATGAAAAAGAAGACCAACATATTATTGATTTATACCGGCGGCACCATTGGTATGGTCAAGGATTACAAAACCGGAGCCTTGCGTGCTTTCAATTTTGAGGAGCTCATCAAGAACATTCCCGAACTGGACCAATTGGATTGCAGTCTTAAGGGAGTCTCTTTCAAGGAGCCCATCGATTCTTCCAACATGAATCCCAAATACTGGGCTTTGATCGCATCCATCATCGAGGACAATTACGAAGACAATGATGGTTTTGTGGTGCTGCATGGTAGCGACACCATGAGCTATTCGGCTTCCGCCCTCAGTTTTATGTTGGAGCATTTGGCCAAGCCGGTGATCTTTACCGGATCCCAATTGCCCATTGGCGATCTACGTACCGATGCCAAGGAGAACCTGATTACCTCCATTGAGATAGCTGCATTACAGGAAAAGGGGAAGCCGGTGGTACAGGAAGTGGGCCTGTATTTTGAGTACAAGCTATACCGGGGCAATCGCACCACTAAGATCAATGCGGAACATTTTGAGGCCTTTGCTTCTTTGAACCATCCCCCTTTGGTGGAATCGGGAGTGCATTTAAAAGTGCACTCTAATTATTTGGTAAAAAAGTCAATGAAAAACAAATCCCTCATCGTGCATAAAAGCATGGACGATCGGGTGGCTATACTTAAATTGTTTCCGGGCATCAATAAGGAAGTGGTGCATGCCGTCTTGAATATTCCCGGTTTGAAGGCTTTGATCCTGGAAACCTATGGGGCAGGAAATGCCCCGATGGACGAATGGTTTTTGAACGAATTGAAGCTGGCCGTAAAAAAAGGATTGCACATCATCAATGTAACCCAATGCTCGGGGGGCAGTGTTTTTATGGGGCATTACGAGACCAGTGAAAAGCTTAAGGAAATGCAACTGGTTAACGGCAAGGATATTACAACGGAGGCCGCAGTTGCCAAGGCCATGTACCTTTTGGGGACAGGGGTGCCGGACAAACTGTTCAAGACAATTTTCGAAACCTCACTTCGTGGGGAAATGGTGTAAAATTAACGCCTCAAATTTCTAAAACTGATTATTTTTTCGTTTATTGGTCGCCCTAAATGAAGGAATAGAGAGGTGGCCGAGTGGTCGAAGGCGCACGCCTGGAAAGTGTGTATACACCAAAAGTGTATCGAGGGTTCGAATCCCTTCCTCTCTGCTAGGTATTTTAGTTTTTCAATTGCAAAATTTTTATATCTTTAACATTATTAACTAACTAAATTTAAGTTTTAAGTAAAATGAAAAAAATATCCTTTACTCTGGCTGCTGCCGGAATGTTTGTTTTGGGAACTACATCTGCATCTGCAGCAATGTTACAAGAAGAGGCTGAGGCCAGCAAAGGTTTCACCCAGGTATTGAAAGAACAGTTCATCCAAGGGGGGCCTGCCTTCATGGGAGTTGTACTGCTTTGTTTGATCTTGGGATTGGCTGTGGCTATTGAAAGAATCATTTATTTGAATTTGGCAACCACCAACACTACCAAATTGAAGCAACAAGTGGAGGACGCTTTGGCTTCAGGTGGTATCGAAGCTGCCAAAGAAGTTTGTAGAAACACAAAAGGACCTGTTGCTTCCATTTTCTACCAAGGTTTGGATAGAGCTGATGAAGGTTTGGAGTCCGCTGAAAAAGCAGTTGTGGCCTACGGAGGTGTTCAAATGGGCCAGTTGGAGAAAAACGTGTCTTGGTTGTCCCTATTTATCGCCATTGCCCCGATGCTTGGGTTCATGGGTACGGTAATCGGTATGATTCAGGCCTTCCAGAAAATTGCTGCTGTAGGTAACTTGAGTGCTTCCTTGATTGCGGGAGACATCCAAGTGGCGTTGTTGACAACCGTATTCGGTTTGATCACTGCGATTATCCTTCAGATTTTCTACAACTACATCATTGCTAAAATCGATAGTATCGTAAACGACATGGAAGACAGCTCCATATCCTTGATTGATATGTTGGCCGCTCACAAGAAATAATTACGAATTAAAAACTATCGGGAATCATGAATAAACTAGTAAAAATTATACTCATCGTCATCGGATTGCTTGCAGCCGTACTATGGTTCTCCCTTCCGTCTGCCGATGATCCAAATGCCATCAACAGTGGATCAATGAACTTCATGTTCATTATTATGTACATTTTGTTGGCGATTGCTGTGGTTTCGGCCGTGTTCTTTGGATTCACAAAATTGCTTTCCACCAAGGGAAGTTTGAAGAAAGCCCTGTTCGGTATTGGCGGATTGGCTATCGTTGTGGCCATATCATACGGACTGTCCTCTGACAACACCCAAGTGGTAACAGAGATGGCATCCAGAGGTATTGAAACTACGGAAAGTACTGTAAAAAACATTGGAATGGGATTGAACGTATTCTTTATCCTAACCGTTATAGCGGTTGTTCTAATGGTTTTTCCAGGTTTGAAGAAAATGTTTGTAAAGTAAAAAAGTTGAATTATGCCTAGAAGAAAAGGAGCACCGGAAGTAAATGCCGGTTCCATGGCGGACATTGCTTTCCTACTGTTGATCTTTTTCTTGGTGACCACCACCATTGAAACCGACGCAGGTCTGGATCGTATGTTGCCGCCCATTGAGCCGCCAGATCAAGATGTTGTTATTAAGCAAAAGAACATTTTTACTGTAAACATCAATAAAAATGGTCAATTGTTGGTGGAAGATAATTTGATGAACTTGAAGGATTTGAGAAAAGCTGCAACAGCTTTTCTTGAAAACAATGCGGATGGATCCTGTACTTATTGCAAGGGCAAGAAAGATCAGTCATCATCCGATAATCCAACAAAGGCCATCATCTCGTTGAAGAATGACAGGGAGACCAAGTACAGTACCTACATCACCGTTCAAAACGAATTGGTGGGTGCGTACAATGATTTGCGTAACCGTGAAGCCCAAAGACTATATGGTCAGGACTTCACCAAAATGGAAGCAGATTACTTGAATCCTGAAACCCCTTCAGCGATTAGGGACGATTTAAAGGACAAGGTAAAACGAATCCAAGATATGTTCCCGCAAAAGCTTTCAGAAGCAGAAACATCAACCAATTAAAAACTAGAATTTAGTATGGCTAAGTTTACAAAAAAGAAGGACGGGGATTTGCCAGCGGTATCCACTGCATCTTTGCCGGATATCGTGTTCATGTTGCTGTTCTTTTTTATGACCGTAACCACGATGAAAGACAGTTCGTTAATGGTTGAAAACACGCTTCCCAACGCAACAGAGGTAAAGAAATTGGAGAAGAAGGACCGCGTAATTTACATTTACGTGGGAAAACCGACCCAGGAATATCAAAAGGTATTTGGTTCTGAACCTAAGATTCAGTTGAACGATAAGTTTGCCAATGTAGATGAAGTTGGTACATTTATTTTGGCTGAGCGTGCTAAAAAACCTCAAGAACTTCAAAACGTATTGACTACTGCATTAAAGGTGGATAAGAATGCCAACATGGGTCTTATCACTGATATAAAACAAGAATTGAGAAAGGTAAACGCCCTAAAGGTAAACTACACTACCTATGAAGGCGATGCATTTAACAATCTACAGTAGACAATAACTTAGATTTAGTGGGAAACGCTCCAAATCATTGATTTGGAGCGTTTTTTGTTTCTGTGGTTCCATTCTTGGAATTCTTTTGGAATAATTGTTGTGTTGGTGTTAAGGAGCACCAAAACCATATTTCAATCCAATCATTTTTCATTATGAGAAGAACCAGAGAAAATCCCGAAGTTCATGCAGGGTCCATGGCCGACATTGCATTTTTGTTATTGATCTTTTTTTTGGTCACCACGACCATTGAGACCGATAAGGGTCTAGATCGAAAATTGCCGCAAGAAGATAACCAAACCTCCATCGTGGTTAACGAGCGCAATGTATTCCGAATAAGTTTGAACAAGTACGATCAATTATTGGTGGAAGAAAAAATAATGTCCACCGATCAACTCAAGGACCAAGTCATCGCTTTTTTGGACAATGGCGGTGAGGTTGGGACCGATGGAACCTATTGCGATTATTGCAAAGGATCGCGTAATCCGGAATTGTCAGATAACCCAAAGGAGGCAATAATAGTTTTAAATAGTGATAGAAATGCTTCTTATGGTATGTATGTAAATATACAGGACCAATTGGCAGCTGCCTATAATACATTGCGTAATCGTGAAGCACAACGGCTGTATGGGCAAGATTTCGATCAGATGGAAGATCGCTATTATGCCCCAGAGTCCAACGCCTCAGAAAAGAACATCCTAAAGGAGCGTGTTGAAACCATTCGCAGTTTGTTTCCCATGAACATAAGTGAGGCAGAATTGAATGTTCAATCCCAAAATCAGAACTTATGAGTGCTTTCAATGGACGAAACAGATCGGAGCCCGCAATTTCTACAGCATCTTTACCCGACATCGTATTTATGCTCCTGTTCTTTTTTATGACAGTAACTACCATTAGCAACAACGAACTTTTGGTTGAAAACGAATTGCCAATGGCCACTGCGATCAATACACTGGACAAGAAGGACAGACTGATTGAAATTTATGTGGGCATGCCAAAACAAGAATTGGCAAAAACATTGGGTAATGCACTGCGGATACAACTCAATGACCAAATTGCACAGATCACTGATATTGGACCCTTTGTTTTGCAAGAGCTGTCCAAAAAACCAGAGTCCATTAGGAACTTTGTAACAGTGGCATTAAAGGTCGATAAAAACGTAAAAGTGGGAATGGTTGCCGATATCAAAAAAGAACTTCAAGAAGTTCATGTGTACAAAGTAAATTATACTACGCATCAAGGAGAATCTGGCAATCAAAAGTTTTAATCCAAAACCTGAACTGAAAACAATCCAAATGCGTAATTTGGATTGTTTTTAGTTTTGGAACATATTACAATGAGTCGTTACCTCCTTTTATTGGTTTTTCTCGTATCCACTTCCGGGTTTTCCCAAGAACAAATGGTCGATTCCACCACGGCAGACACAAAATATTTGGAAGACCAATTTTATATTGGATTGGGCTATAACGTATTGTTGGAAAAACCAACCGATGTGGTCCAGCGGAATCTGTCGTATGGCTTGCAGTTGGGTATTATCAAGGACATTCCGTTCAACAGTCGTAGAAATTTTGGCGTTGGACTTGGCTTGGGCTATGCCATCAATTCCTATTACTCCAATATAGTGGCCAGTGAGACAGGCGGTTCCATAACTTACGAAATCATGGATCAGGCCGATTTTAATAGGAGCAAGTTGGAGACCCATGCGATAGAATTGCCCTTTGAAATTCGTTGGCGTACCTCAACTGCCGAAGAGTACAAATTTTGGCGTATTTATGCGGGTGCCAAATTGGGCTATGTCTTTTCTGGGAGGTCTCGGGTGGTCATGGAAGATGGCACGGTTGCCTTTGTCAATAACGATATCGAAAAGTGGCAGTACGGCCTAATGGTGAATTTTGGATACAACACTTGGAACATTCATGCCTACTATGCCCTTAATCCACTGCTCAAAGAGGGTACCCAATTGACCAATGGGGATACCATTGATATGCGGACCCTTCGTATTGGCGTAATTTTCTATATTCTATAGCCAATATTTAAGAATGATCAGCTGGGAAACACAGCCCACCATAAATCCAATCAAGAGTTCATTTTTGGTATGTGCCTTCAAGTAGAGCCTTGAAGTGGCCACCATACCTGTAAATAGCGTAAAAAGGCTTATGGCTAGGGTTATATTGATTTCAAAGTGGATGCTCAACGCGATCATGTAGGTCAAAATACTGCCCATGCCCAACAAATGCATACTGGTCTTGAACCTAAGGAATAACAAGATCAAGGTTGCACCGGTAGCGGTCAACAGTCCCGTAAAAAAATAGAACAGTTCGTTTACATAATTGTTGGGGATTACCTTGTACAATATCATCAGAAAGATGATACTGCTAATGTAGAGTGGGTATTTTCGCTCCTGAAGAGTGGGTAGAAATATGGAATGGATTACCCCCATATTCTTTAGGATCAAAAAGAAAATGATCGGAATGATCACCGTAAGAATGAAAATCGGCACAATGTTGCCACTTTGCATTTCCAAAGTGCTGTAAGGGGCAATGGTAAAATACAGCACGGTACCACCGAACGGAATAAAGAGCGGATGGAAAATATAGGAGATAATGTTGTGAAAGTGGTTCGTCAAATTTGCTTTCTTAAACGGGCCACGGGAATGCCCAATTGTTCGCGATATTTCGCTACCGTACGTCGGGCTATTGGATAGCCTCGTTCCTTAAGGATCTTGGCCAGTTTATCATCGGTCAATGGTTTTTTCTTTTGCTCATCCCCAATTACCGTTTCCAAAATTTTCTTGATCTCCTTGGTGGATACATCCTCACCCTGTTCATTTTTCATGGCTTCGGAAAAGAAGTCCTTAATGAGTTTGGTGCCATAGGGGGTATCCACATATTTACTGTTGGCAACACGGGAAACCGTCGAAACATCCATGTCGATTTTGTCCGCTATATCCTTTAAGATCATGGGACGCAGTTTTCGTTCATCCCCGGTTAGGAAATATTCTTCCTGGTAGTCCATGATGGTTTTCATGGTGATGTACAACGTCTGTTGGCGTTGTTTGATGGCGTCGATGAACCATTTGGCAGCATCCAATTTCTGTTTGATGAAAAGCACCGTGTCCTTTTGGGACTTGGATTTTTCCTTGGCGTTTTTGTAGCCCTCCAACATATTGCTGTATTCCTTGGAAACATGTAACTCCGGAGCGTTTCTGCCGTTCAGGGTAAGTTCCAGTTCCCCATCCACGATCTTGATGGAAAAATCGGGGACGATATGCTCTATCATTCGGGTTCCGCCCGAATAGGAACCTCCTGGTTTGGGGTTCAATCGCTCAATTTCCGAAATCGCATCCTTCAGTTCTGCTTCCGAAACATGGTGTTTTTGAATGAGCTTATCGTAATGCTTTTTGGTAAACTGGTCAAAGGATTTTTCCAAAATGCTGATGGCCAGTTCCACGGATGGTTTCTGTTCTTTTCGCTTCAATTGAATGATCAGACATTCATCCAATGAACGGGCACCCACACCGGGTGGATCCAAATCTTGCACCACCTTCAGCACGGATTCTATCTTCTTTTCCTCCACATAAATGTTTTGGGTAAAGGCAAGGTCGTCCATAATGTCGCCCAGTGGCCTACGGATATAACCGCTCTCGTCCACACTGCCCACCAAAAACTCGGCAATCGCCCATTCCTCATCATCCAAATACACCGTATTGAGTTGGTTGATCAAGTATTGGTTGAACGAAATTCCAGCGGCATAGGGAATGCTTTTTTCCTCATCGTCCGAACTATAATTGTTTGCTTGGGTACGATAGTCCGGAATTTCATCATCACTCAGGTAATCATCTATATTGATATCATCGGTCTCAATGGTCTCGCTATCCGATGAATCGTCATAGGCATCATCATACACATCATCCATAGCTTCGCTCTCCGCCTTTCCACTCTCAAGGGCAGGGTTTTCTTCCAACTCCTGTTTTAAGCGCTGTTCAAAAGCCTGTGTGGGCAATTGAATGAGCTTCATGAGCTGAATCTGCTGTGGAGACAGTTTTTGTGAAAGCTTAAACTGTAGATGTTGCTTCAGCATAGGAACAGATTTATGATCCTCCTTACTATAAAGTTATAAATTCAATTTAAAACTCAGCGTTCTGAGGTGTTCTTGGGTAGGGAATAACATCCCTGATGTTGCCCATACCAGTGGTGAACTGTACCATGCGCTCAAAACCAAGTCCAAAACCGCTGTGTACCGCGGTTCCAAATTTGCGAAGGTCCAAGTACCACCAAAGTTCCTTGTCGTCTATGCCCAGATCTTTGATCTTTTGTTGCAATACCTCCAAACGTTCCTCTCGCTGCGATCCTCCAACAATTTCACCAATACCGGGGAAAAGCACATCCATGGCCCGAACTGTTTTACCATCTTCGTTCAAGCGCATATAGAAGGCTTTGATCTTGGCCGGATAATCAAAAAGGATCACCGGGCATTTAAAGTGTTTCTCCACCAAAAAGCGCTCGTGCTCACTTTGAAGATCGGCACCCCATTCATCAATGGAATATTGGAATTTTTTCTTTTTGTTGGGTTTGCTGTTCCTTAAAATATCGATGGCTTCGGTGTACGAAACCCTTTTGAAATTGTTCTCGACCACGAACTTCAATTTTTCGATCAATGCCATTTCGGAACGTTCTTGCTGGGGTTTGGATTTTTCCTCGTCCAACAACCGGTTTTCCAAAAATTCCAAATCGTCCTTGCAGTTATCCAAAACATATTGGATAATGAACTTGATAAAATCCTCGGCAAGGTCCATATTGGCATCGAGGTCGTTGAAGGCCACTTCGGGTTCGATCATCCAAAACTCGGCCAAGTGTCTGGAGGTATTCGAATTCTCTGCCCTAAAAGTGGGGCCAAAGGTGTATACTTTTCCCAATCCCATGGCATAGGTTTCGGCTTCCAACTGTCCGGAAACGGTCAAATTGGTCTCCTTGCCAAAAAAGTCTTCTTCAAAATCAACTTCTCCATTGTCATTCAATGGTGGATTTTTGGGATTTAAGGTCGATACCCGGAACATTTCCCCTGCACCTTCGGCATCGGAACCGGTAATGATCGGGGCATGCATATAGTAAAAGCCGTTTTGCTGAAAATAGCTGTGGATGGCAAATGCCAGGGCAGAACGCACACGCATTACCGCAGCAAAGGTGTTGGTCCGAATGCGCAAGTGTGCCTTTTCCCTCAAGAACTCCAAGGAGTGCTTTTTGGGTTGAATAGGGTAGGTTTCGGGGTCTGCCGAGCCATGCACGAACACATCGGAAGCCTGGATCTCGATGCTCTGGCCTTTTCCTTGGCTCTCTACCAATTCCCCAGAAATCTTTAGGGCAGCACCCGTGTTTATTTGTTTCAGTACAGCCTCGTCCAAATTTTCGAAGTCGACCACACATTGCAAATTATGGATCGTGGAACCATCGTTCAATGCGATAAAGCGGTTGCTCCTAAATGTTTTTACCCATCCATTTACTTCTATGGAATCTCCTACGGGTTGCTTTTCTAGCAATTCTTTTATGGAATAAGACTTCATTGTAAACTATAGTAATTTAAACGGTAAAGATAGGTTTTTGAAAAAAATTGAAGGCAATGGATTCACCTAATTTATCTAGGTTTTGCGGACTATTTGTCCTTCAAATTGTCCTCATCCTTCGGCAGTATGTCGATCTGCGGTTTTTTAAGGACCTGTTTGTTGGCAATGCTCCTTTCCAAAGACAACAATAGCGATGGCAGAAGAATCAAATTGGACAACATGGCAAAGAGCAGCGTGGCGGATACCAAACCTCCCAACGCTTTGGTGCCTCCGAAACTCGAAATGATGAACACGGAGAAGCCAAAGAACAGTACAATGGAGGTATAGAACATGCTCACCCCGGTTTCCCGAAGGGCGGCATAAACCGATCGTTTAATGTGCCAACGGTGCGTGGCAAGCTCTTGTCGGTATTTGGCCAAAAAGTGGATGGTGTCATCCACCGAAATTCCGAATGCAATACTGAACACCAGAATGGTCGATGGCTTTATCGGAATACCCAGGTAGCCCATGACCCCTGCAGTGACCAACAAGGGCAGCAGGTTGGGCACCAGGGAAATGATCACCATTCGGAACGATCGGAACAGGTATGCCATGAACAGTGAGATCAATCCAATGGCCAGTGCCAACGACAACAACAGGTTCTTGACCAAGTATTTGGTTCCCTTTAAAAACAGAAGGGCCTTGCCGGTCATATACACATGGTACCGATCACTTGGGAAAAACTTATCGATGGCAGCCTGTACATCCTGCTCA
Organism: Flagellimonas beolgyonensis; assembly: GCF_003992615.1. GTDB lineage: Bacteria > Bacteroidota > Bacteroidia > Flavobacteriales > Flavobacteriaceae > Flagellimonas > Flagellimonas beolgyonensis. The sequence goes on along the minus strand of NZ_RZMY01000016.1, from coordinate 141,526 downwards.
ATTTCTTCCATACGATCGATCTTCACATCTTGCATGTAAGTGGTCAATCGTGCCGTTTGGCCGGTGCTGTCCACAAAACTTTCCAAAAGATTGCCATCCGTTGAGGATTTTCGGGCGGCATCCATGATAAAGGTATTCTCTTGGCTGGTGGGCAACTGATAATATTTTGGAATGCCATTATAGAAGGCCTGTTTGGAATATTTCACCAAATCCACAATGGAAATGGGTCTTGAGAGTTCCGGTATTTCGTCAATTAGGGTGCCTAATTGATCCATTCGTTTTAGGGTGGCCGGTTTTGTTACCCCATTTTTACGTTCGGTATCCACTACGATCTCCATGGGCATGATACCATCAAACTCCTCTTCAAAAAATTGGATGTCCTTATAAAAATGGGTGTTTTTGGGCAGGTCTTCGATTCGGCTACCTGTAATTTTAATTTGATAGATGCCCACAACGCTCAATACCAAAACCACCACAGTGGTAATATAAACTGCAACTCGATGGTCCCTTACCATCCGCTCCATCCAGTTTACAAAAAAGTCCATCCACTTTTTGTTCAAATGCTTAAGGTGCTTGGTTTTGGGTAGCGGCATAAAACTGTATATGATCGGGATAATCAAAAGGGACAGGATGAAAATCCCAACAATATTTATCGAGGCCACGATACCAAATTCCCTGAGCAGGTCACTGTCCAAAATAATGAATGTGGCAAAACCGGAAGCCGTGGTAATGTTCGTCATCAAGGTGGCATTTCCAATTTTGGAAATCACCCGTTGCAGCGATAGTGCCTGGTTTCCGTGCTTGTTAACTTCTTGTTGGTATTTATTGATCAGGAATATACAGTTGGGTATACCGATTACAATGATCAACGGTGGAATAAGGGCGGTGAGAATCGTGATTTCATACTGTAGAAGACCAAGTATGCCAAAGGCCCACATCACCCCAATGATCACAATGCACATAGAGATAAAGGTGGCCCTGAAACTTCTAAAGAAAAAGAAGAAGATCACCGAGGTCACCAAAAGTGCAGCGACAATAAAAACACCGATTTCATCGGTAATGGATTTGGTGTTCCAAGTACGGATATAGGGCATGCCGGATACCCGGACATCGAGTTGGGTTTCTTCTTCAAAGCTTTTGATCAAATCGCCAAGGTCGTTGAGAATGAATTCATTCCTGACCGCGGTGTTCATTATGTCCTTGTCCAAATAGGCAATGGTCTGGATTGTGCCACTTTTGGGATTGTACACCAGATTGTCGTAAAAGGGCAAGTTGTTGAACAAATGATTTTTTAAGGAATCGATTTCTTCGGTTGTCTTGGGTGGAGACTTCAGAAAAGGTTTCATGGTGAAGGCTTGGGTTTCGTCATCCTTCACCAATACTTTCAGGTTTTCCAAACCTACTATAAAATCGACTTCGGGAAAAGCTTCCAACTGTTTGCCCAATCGGTTCCAACGGTTAAAGTTTTCGGGCGTAAAAAGGGCAGAATCCCGAACGGCAAAGACAATGGCATTGCCTTCTTCACCAAATATTTTGGTGAATGCATTGTATTGTATGGTGGCAGGGTGGTCGTCGGGCAGAATATTGGCCTCAGTATTGGAAAAGCGGATGTTTTTCCACTGCATTGCAAAAAAAACAGTGGCACCGGCAATCCCTAAAAGTATGAGGATTCTATTGCGGAGAATTATTCGAGCGACCTTGGGCCAAAATCCTTTAGTGAGCTTTGCTACCATTTGGGTTTTGTTGGGCGCAAAGGTAGAAAATGATCCGCTGTGTTCCTAAAAAAGGACTGGATCATTGGGTAAAATTATACCTTCATGATCTCGGCCTCCTTAACGGCCAAAATGGAATCCACTTTTTTGCTGTAGGTGTTGGTAAGTTCTTGAACATCCACCTCGGCATTTTTTAACAGGTCCTCCGAAATTTCAAGGGCTTTCAGCTCTTTGTTGGCTTCTTGCCTTGCACTTCGGATACTAACTTTGGCATCCTCTGCCTCTGCCTTGGCCTGTTTTACCAATTGTACCCTACGTTCCTCGGTCAATGGAGGTACATTTATAATGATCATTTCGCCGTTGTTCATTGGATTGAAGCCCAAATTGGCATTCATGATGGCTGTTTCAATTTCGCCCATGAGATTTTTCTCCCAAGGTTGCACCGAAATGGTTCGGGCATCCGGAGTGTTGATGTTGGATACCTGGGAAAGTGGTGTTTGGGAACCATAATACTCCACCATTACGGAAGAAAGCATTATCGGGCTGGCCTTACCGGCACGGATTTTAATGAAAGCCTTTTCCAAATGTGAAATGCTGGCATCCATACTTTCTTTTGTGCTATCCAGTACAAATTTTACTTCTTCGTCCATGCTCTAAATTTTTATTACGATATCAAAAATGGGTCCAATTAAACATTTACCACCGTTCCAATGTTCTCCCCGGAAACGATTTTCATCAAATTTCCTTTTGTGTTCATATCAAAAACAACAATGGGCAATTCGTTTTCCTGACTCAATGTGAACGCCGTGGTATCCATTACTTTTAAACCTTTCGAAAGCACTTCTTGGAACGATAGGGAATCGAATTTGGTGGCATTCTTGTCCTTTTCAGGGTCAGAGGTATAGATTCCATCCACCCTTGTGCCTTTGAGGATTACATCGGCATTGATTTCGATGGCCCGCAACACGGCAGCGGAATCGGTAGTGAAATACGGATTTCCGGTACCACCTCCAAAAATTACGACCCTTCCTTTTTCCAAGTGCCTCATTGCCCTTCTACGGATGAAGGGTTCGGCCACTTCATTGATTTTGATGGCAGATTGCAATCGGGTCTGTACCCCTTTCAATTCCAAGGCGCTCTGCAGTGCCAATCCGTTGATCACGGTGGCCAACATTCCCATGTGGTCGCCCTGTACGCGGTCCATACCCTGACTTGCCCCAGCAAGTCCCCTAAATATGTTGCCGCCACCAATCACGATGGCCACTTCGATACCTTTGTCCACCACAGACTTGATCTCGTCGGCATATTCGGCCAATCGGTCCGCATCTATGCCGTACTGTTTTTTGCCCATCAAGGCTTCTCCACTCAGTTTTAATAAAATTCTTTTGTATCGCATTGAAGGTATCTTGAAGTCGGGACAAAAATAATCAAAATTATTTATGGGAAATCATGGAAAAATGGGAAGTCTACCGAAATAAATGCATAAAAAATCCATACATTCTGTAACCTTTTTCCAAAACAACGGTATATCCTACAACTGACCTAAATAACAAGAAATTGCAAAATCTGACCGACAATGTCTTAATGATGAAAGTGAAAAGTGGCGACTTGGACAAGTTGGGTTTGCTTTACGAACGTCATAAGCGAAAGCTCTTTGGGTTTTTCTACAATTTGGGCAACAATCCTTCGGTCAGTGAGGATTTGGTCCAAAATGTATTTGTGCGGATTTTAAAATATCGGGAATCCTATTCGGGAGACGGTGCATTTGCCGCGTGGATGTTCCAAATGGCAAGGAATGTGAACAACGACCATCACAAGAAGATTTCCAAGGAAAGGATTTTCGATGGAATAGCTCCAGAAGATGTGATGGAAGGGTCGGATGATGGATTGAATGAAACCATGGACCAACAGGGCGATGCCATTCGGTTAAAAAGGGCCTTGACCTTTCTGCCAGATGATAAAAGGGAAATTTTGCTCCTGAGCAAATACAGGGAATTAAAATTTCACGAAATAGCCCAAATAGTGGGATGTTCGGAAGGGGCGGCTAAGGTTAGGGTGCACAGGGCTTTGAACGATTTAAGAAAAATTTTTTTAGAAATGGAAATGCTATGATGGAGGAAGAAAAATTTGAATTACTGGCAATGGATTTTTTGGCCGGGACCATGAACGAAGTGGATGCCAAGGCATTTGAGGAGCTTCTTTTAAACAACCCTGGGTACAAGGAAAGGTTTTTGGTCCTAAAAGAAGGATGGGCCATGATGGACGCCATGGAATCACCGGAACCTTCCAATCAGATGGATGGGGCATTTTATGAAATGCTGAACGTCGAAATGGAGCAACAAAAAAAGAAGACGTCAAATGGACAATTGCCCGCATGGTTGACAGATCTGATTAAGCCGCAATGGGCCTTTGGAATGCTATTGTTGATTGTAGGATTGACCTTGGGCTATTTTTTAGCACCATCGGTAGGGTCGAGGCCGGAGCCCCAAGACATGGTGATTGCCCAAAATGAAACGGAAGAGGTGCGACAAAAATTGGTTCTGACCCTTTTAGATCAGCCATCGGCCAACCAACGGTTGCAAGGGGTCAGCGAGGCAAATAAATTCCAATCGGCGGATAGCATTGTCATCAAGGCCTTGTTGCAGACCCTTAATCGGGACGCTGATGTAAATGTTCGCTTGGCAGCAATTGAGTCGTTGACCAACTATGTGGACAATCCCATGGTGCGGCAGGGTTTGGTACAGTCCATTCCCAATCAGGAATCTCCGTTGTTGCAAATTACATTGGCCAACCTGATGGTGGCCCTTCAGGAAAAAGCTTCCATAGCACCTTTCAAGCAATTGTTGAAAGAGAAGCAATTGGATACCACTGTGAAGAAACGAATAGAGAAAACCATAGAATCCATCATATAGTTTATTTATCAATCGGCCCTTTGGCCAAAATCAAATTACGAACAGTCTAATATTTTAAAACGATGAAACAGTTAGTATTCATGGCATGCCTATGCTTAAGCTTGGGTGTGTGGAGTGCTTCGGCACAACAAAAAGAGTTTAGTGAAACCATCAAGAAACAAGTCCCTTTGGGCAACGAATCGGCCAATAGTCTGGTAATTCGGAATGTTTTTGGTTCCGTGACCGTGGAAGGGTACAATGGCAGTACGGTGGTTGTGGAAGTGGAGAAAATCATAAGGGCCGATAACACCTCGGATCTGGAGTTGGGCAAAAAAGAACTTCAACTTAAGGTCCTGCAAGAATCCGATCGTGTGATTTTGCATCCCGATGCCCCCTACATGCAGTTTAATGCCGACAAGTTGAGTTACAATTGGTGCAACAACAATGAGGATGTTCCCTATGAACATGTGCTCAACTTTACGGTTAAAGTACCCAATGCAGTGCAGGTAAATGTAAGTACCGTAAACAACGGAGAAGTACATGTGGCGAATACCAAAGGCAATTACGTGGAAGCCAACAACGTGAACGGCGGTATTCGTTTGACCAACATTACGGGCAAAACGAAGGTGAACTGTGTGAATGGCGATGTGGATATTTCCTATGCCCAAAATCCCAAAGTTTCCTCACGGTACTATGCCTTAAACGGCGATATCAATATTTCATATCAGGCGTCCCTTTCGGCCAATATTTCCTTTAAAAGCATGAACGGGGAAATGTTCACCGATTTTGATATTGACAAACAGTTTGTGAAAACCAGTAAGAATGGGGGCGATAAGGGTAAGCCCAAATATAAATTCGAATCCCGACCGGTGGTGCAGATCGGCAGTGGTCAAGTGGATTTCGATTTTGAAACCTTGAACGGAAATGTATTCATCAAAAAAATCTAATGTTATGAGAAAGATCAATGTTATTACACTACTTGTTGTGTTTTTGGGCACAGGAATGCTTTCGGCCCAAAAGAAGGAAATCGATTTGTTCACTGTTCCGTTGAGCAATCCTGATCAACCAGGCAAATTGGAACTGGGGCAGATATCCGGAACCATCAATGTAACCGGTTATGAAGGAAAGGAAGTCATGGTGAAGGTAAATGTGTATGAAAGTGACAAAGTAAACAAGGAAACCAAAAATGGGATGAAACGCGTTGGTAATTCCGGGTTGAACATCAGTGCCGAAGAGGATGATAATGTGGTGACGATAAACAATGAATTGTGGAGCCGTAGAACAGATTTCATCATTCAAGTACCCTATAATTTTTCATTGAAGTTAAGTACGGTCAATGATGGCGATATCAATGTGGATGGGGTTACCGGTGATTTGGAGATAAGTAATGTGAATGGGGCCATAACCTTGGCCAATGTGGAAGGTGCTGTTTCGGCCAATACCACCAACGGACCGGTGAAGGTCGATTTCAAGAAAATGGGTAATGCCACCGATATGGCGTTCAGTAGTTTCAATGGCAATGTGGAAGTGTCGTTCCCCAGTTCTTTAAAAGCCAATATCAAGGCCAAGTCCGATATGGGGGATGTGTACACCGATTTTGATATGGCGGTACAGGAAAATAAACCTGAAACGGAGAAAAAGGAAGGCAAAGGAGCTTATAAGGTGAAAATAGAGCAGTGGGTGAAAGGGAAGATCAATGGCGGTGGACCAGAGCTGTTGTTCAAGACCTTTAATGGGGATATTTTGATCAAATCGAAATCATAACCGGACCAACACGAAATAAAAATGCCCCTTTTAAAGGGGCATTTTTTTATTGTGCAAAGGGAAAAATTATCCCAAAGCCACCCTTTTAAATCCAGTTACTTCCAAGCTGGAGTCAACAGATTTTACATATTGGGCAACGCTTTGTTTGCTGTCTTTAATGAAATCTTGGTTCACCAAAGTGTTGTCCTTGAAGAAACGGTTCAATTTTCCTTTGGCGATGTTGTCCAACATGGCCTCAGGTTTTCCTTCTTGACGCAACTGGTCCTTGGCAATTTCGATTTCTTTGTCAATAATGGATTGGTCCACACCAGCCTCGTTTAGGGCAACCGGGTTCATTGCGGCAGCTTGCATGGCAACATCTTTTGCAGCTTCAGCAGCACCGTCAACATTGGCGGACAATCCAACCAAGGTAGCAATTTTGTTTCCGGCGTGGATGTAGGAACCAACAAAAGGAGCGCTCAATTTCTCGAAGCTTCCAATCTCGATTTTCTCACCGATCACACCAGTTTGCTCGGTCAATTTATCAGCAACGGTCATACCTTCGAACGAAGCGGCCAAAAAAGCCTCTTTGTTGTCAAAACCAAGGGCCAAATCGGCCAAATCGTTGGCAAGTTTCACAAAGCTTTCGTTCTTGGCAACGAAGTCTGTTTCGCAGTTCAAGGAGATAACCACACCTTCTGTGCTATCGGCATTCACCTTAGCGATGGCTGCACCTTCAGAGGATTCCCTGTCAGCTCTGTTGGCAGCAACTTTTTGGCCTTTCTTTCTAAGGATCTCGATTGCTTTTTCGAAATCACCATCAGCTTCTACCAAGGCTTTTTTACAATCCATCATACCAGCTCCGGTGGTCTGTCTCAATTTATTTACTTCTGCGGCGGTAATCTTAGCCATTTTCTATGCTTTTTAAAGATTTATGTAAAGTAAAACACTAAAAACGTGTTTCGTTTAAGGGCAATGTTAAATCAATTCTTATTGTTCAACACCACCTTTGGCGTTGTCTTGCCATTCTTTCAATTCGTCCCATTTACCTGTGGCGGCCATCTTGGCTTGTTTTGGCCAAGAAGTTGGGTCTAGGTGTGCCAATGTTGAGCTGGCCTCGGTCAAAATCTCCTTGATTTTTTCAGGAGTTGTTTTGGCAAGGTCTGCGTAGCTGGCAATGCCTTTTCCGATAAGGGCTTCCTCAGCTTTGGGTCCAACACCTTCAATTTTAGTCAAATCGTCGGCCTTCACCTTTTTTGGGGCTGGCTTGGCTTTTTTGGCTTTCTTGTCTTCCTTTACCACTTCCTCCTCGTCATCAACGATTACGGTTTTGGTTTCCATTACTTCTTCTTCCTCGTCCTCCTTATCGTTGGCTTTGTCATTCTTGCGCTCGGCCAAACCTTCGGCAACCGCTTTGGTCACTTCTTCCAAAATAGCCTCGATGGATTTGCTGGCATCGTCATTGGATGGGATAACAAAGTCAATCGGTCTTGGGTCGGAGTTGGTATCGACCATGGCGAAAATTGGAATGTTCAATTTTTGGGCCTCTTTTACGGCAATGTGCTCACGCATGGTATCCACTATAAAGATGGCACCTGGCAAACGGGTCATGTCGGCGATGGAACCCAAGTTTTTTTCCAACTTGGCACGCAAACGATCAACCTGCAATCTTTCTTTTTTGGAAAGGGTGTTAAAGGTTCCGTCTTTCTTCATGCGATCGATGGAAGCCATTTTCTTAACAGCCTTACGAATGGTCACAAAGTTGGTCAACATACCACCTGGCCATCTTTCGGTGATGTAGGGCATGTTCACTTTGGATACTTTATCCGCAACAATGTCTTTTGCTTGTTTTTTTGTGGCTACAAAAAGGATCTTACGTCCTGAAGCTGCAATTTTTTTAAGGGCTTCGTTGGCCTCTTCCAGTTTTGCAACAGTTTTGTAGAGATTGATCACGTGGATTCCGTTACGCTCCATGTAGATGTAGGGAGCCATGTTCGGATTCCATTTTCTGGTTAGGTGCCCAAAATGCACACCTGCTTCGAGTAAATTCTTTACTTCAATTTTACTTGCCATTTTTTGTATTTAGTTTACGTTCCGTTGTAGTAGCAATGGATTGGTGGTCACTTGGGTTCGCCCTATCCATTTAGATGCTAAACTAATTTCCAAAAAAGTCGATTTTTTCCCTTTTGGAACAACGACAACTTGGTTAAAAATTTAACCCTGAAATTGATTTCCAGGGTTTTCAATGAACTTATATATTTGGTGCCAAGGCACCGAATAATATTAACGTTTGGAGAACTGGAATTTCTTACGGGCTTTCTTCTGACCGAATTTCTTTCTTTCCACCATTCTTGGATCCCTGGTCAAAAGGCCTTCTGGCTTAAGAATGCTTCGGTTCTCAGCATCGATTTCGCACATTGCCCTTGACAAAGCCAAACGGATAGCCTCGGCTTGACCGGTGATACCACCACCGTAAACATTAACCTTTACGTCGTAGCTTTCTTCGTTTTCGGTCAAAGTAAAAGGCTGTTTTACTTTGTATTGTAGTGTAGCAGTAGTGAAGTAATCGTTCAAATCCTTCTTGTTCACGGTAATGTTTCCAGAACCTTGTGAAACGTATACCCTTGCCACAGCAGTTTTTCTTCTGCCTATCTTATGAACCACTTCCATTATTTGTAGTCGTTTAAGTTTATTGCCTTTGGTTTTTGAGCTTCTTGTCCGTGTTCCGCACCAGCGTATACTTTAAGGTTTCTGAAAAGATCAGCGCCCAATTTGTTCTTTGGCAGCATTCCCTTAACAGAATTTTCAATGATACGCTCTGGGTGTTTGGTCAAAACATCTTTTGCAGAAGCAGAACGTTGACCACCTGGATAACCAGTATATCTCAAGTAAACCTTGTCATCCCACTTGTTGCCGGTCATGTTGATCTTTTCAGCATTGATGACAATAACATTGTCTCCACAATCCACGTGGGGCGTAAAATTGGTCTTGTATTTTCCTCTAAGCAATTTGGCTACTTTGGACGCCAATCTTCCCAAGGTCTGTCCTTCAGCATCAACCAATAACCACTCCTTATCAACGGTAGATTTATTGGCGGAAATAGTCTTATAACTTAATGTATCCACTTCTCTAATAGTATTGATTTAATAACCTATCCCGATAAACGGGCTGCAAATGTACAATTATTAGATTGAATTACAAACGGTTGATTGGGAATATTTTTTAGGTTTTTTCATTTTGCCCCAACCTTCTTCAAAACAGGGCAAATGTAATCCTGTGGGTTGTTAAAATAACCTTAAAGTTCCAAAACGGTGTAACTGATGTGAAAATGCGAGGTCTTTACAGTGTCAATCCAATCAAAAAACGACGTTTTGAAGCACTCTGGCCTATTTTTCCTTGCCCTATTGTTATCCCTATTTGTTCAAGCCCAAGATTCTACCGAAGTAATTGAAAAGAAAAAATACTATACCAAAGCCCTTGGAGAGTATGCGGCACCAACGATCAATGGTATCTTGGAAGATAAAGTTTGGGAACAAGTTGAATGGGGCGGTGATTATATTGAATGGCAGCCCGATGAAAATACCCCACCCACCCATCAAACACAGTTTAAAATTCTCTACGATAGCAAGAACCTATATATAGGTGTTCGCTGTTTAGATCCGGAGCCCGATAAAATTGTAAAACGCCTATCCCGAAGGGATGGTTTCGATGGGGACTGGATCGAGTTCAACATCGATAGTTATTTTGATAAACGGACGGCCTTTTCCTTTACCATTACTGCCGCCGGGGTAAAGGGGGATGAGTTCATTTCCAACAACGGCAACAATTGGGACTCTAGTTGGAACCCAATCTGGTATGCCAAAACCAATATAGATGATGAGGGATGGACAGCAGAGATACGAATTCCGCTGAGTCAGCTTAAATTCAGTACTGAGAAGGAACAGGTATGGGGTTTTCAGTCGACCCGTAGGATATTCCGTGCCGAAGAACGATCAGTGTGGCAACGGAAGCCAGTGGATCAACCTGGTTGGGTGAGCGAGTTTGGCGAATTACACGGTCTGAAGAACATCCAGCCCCAAAAACAGTTGGAGATCCAACCCTATACCGTGGCCAAGGTGGAAACCTATGAAGCTGAGGACGGTAACCCGTTTCAGGATGGAAGCGACAACAGCATTACCGGTGGTTTGGATGCCAAGATCGGCATCACCAACGACCTTACCCTGGATCTTACGGTAAACCCCGATTTTGGCCAGGTGGATGCCGATCCATCCGCCATTGCTTTGGATGGTTTCCAAATATTTTTCCAAGAACGACGCCCTTTCTTTGTGGAGAACAAAAACATTTTTGATTTTTCGGTGTCCCAGTCGCAAGCGGGCAATACCTTTGGCTCCGACAATATTTTCTATTCGAGGCGGATTGGTCGAAGTCCCCAAGGCTATCCCGACACTTCCGATGGGGAATTTGTGGACCAACCGGATAACACGCCCATCATTGGAGCTGCAAAGTTCAGTGGGAAGACCAAGAATGGGTGGGCCATTGGGGTGTTGGAAAGTGTGACTTCGCAACGACAGGCGACCATAGTAAACGGTAGCGGGGACCGGCGCAAAGAGATTGTGGAGCCGCTCACCAATTATTTTGTGGGTCGTTTACAAAAGGATTTCAACCAACGGAACTCCTATATCGGGGGCATTATTACGGCGACCAATCGGGAAAACCTTCCGGAAGAGCTCAATTTTCTCCACGAAGCAGCTTACACGGGCGGATTGGATTTTAAACACCAATGGAACAATAGGGATTGGTACGTGGGAGGTAACATCACCTTCAGCCATATCCAAGGGAGCGAAGAGGCCATCACCAATACCCAGCAATCCATTACCCATTTGTTCAACCGGGTGGATGCAGATCATGTAGCCGTGGATACCACCCGTACATCGCTTACGGGTACTGGGGGCAATGTGCAAATAGGGAAGATCGGCAACGGGCATTGGCGATTCGAATCCGGGGCCACATGGCGGTCGCCCGAATTGGATTTGAACGATATCGGTTTTCAACGGCAGGCCGATGATATCCGGCACTATACCTGGATCGGTTACCAGACCCTGAAACCCGACAGCACCTTTCGGCGTGTGGGCATCAACTACAACCATTGGTCGGCCTGGGATTTTGCGGGCAATCACAATTACATGCAGTTCAATACCAATAGTTGGCAAAACTGGAAAGGCAACTGGTTCACCAATGCTGGATTCAATTTTGCGCCCATCCAATATTCCAACTTCAATCTAAGGGGCGGGCCCAGATTGCGAATTTCCCCATGGATGAGTTTTTGGAACAGCATCAACACCGACAACAGAAAGAAAATTCGTTTTTCTGCATTCCACAATGGCAGAAAAGCCGTCGACAATTCCTTTAAGTCCTATTATGTGGAGGCCGGATTTGTCTACCAACCGCTCAATGCCCTTCGGATTTCGGCCTTTCCGTCGTTGAGCATCAATCACGATAAATTGCAGTTCATCAATAATTTTGATGACGTGGGCGGTTCACCGCGGTACCTGAATGGGGAGATCGATCAACGAACTTTGAGCATGTCGTTCCGGTTGAACTATACCATCAATCCTAATTTAACGATACAATACTGGGGGCAACCCTTTATTTCACGGGGGCGGTATTCCAATTTCAAACATGTGACCGACCCATTGGCCAAACGCTTTGAAGATCGTATTGTGCAGTACAATGACAACCAAATCAGTTTTGCGGATGGCACCTATTCTGTGGATGAAAACCTCGATGGATTGGAAGACTTCAATTTTGACGATCCCGATTTTTCCTTTGTGCAGTTCCGCTCCAATTTAGTAATACGATGGGAATACATTCCGGGATCCGAAATCTTTTTGGTCTGGTCGCAGGATGTGACCCAATCCGGGAATCCTGCGGAAGGACTGTTGCCGAGTTTGGGGGATAACATTTTTGGACAGAAGCCCCACAACATCTTTTTGTTAAAAGCCACCTATCGATTTGTATTATAGTTTAGTGTCATTCCGCACGGATGCTGAGCTAAGCCGAAGTACAGGAATGACAATGTATCCAATTAATGGAAATTTGTCAATTCGAGTGGTTTTGAAGTGAAACGAAAAAACTGTATCGAGAATCGACACAGGATATTGTGTAAACTAGTTCTCGATACTTTTTCCTAAAGGAAAAAACTCGAACTGACAACCTAGAGCTTCATTATCCTCCGCAAAGCAGCAACCAAAGCCTCATTCGCTTCCTGATCACCTATAGTGATGCGCACCTTGCCCGGTGCCCCAAATTGGGAAACGGGCCGTACCATAATGCCTTCTTCCATCATTTTGTCGGTGAATTCCATTTCTGGGAAGGGCGGATCTATGATGAAAAAGTTGGCTTGGCTGGGCCAATATTTGATTCCCAACTCATCAAAGGCCTTGGCAATAAATTTTCGACCCTCAAGTACCGTCTGAACGGTTTTCTCAATAAATTCGGAGTCGTTCAAGGCCCCGATGGCCGCTTCCAAGGAAGTGAGCGGCAATAGGAAAGGTTTATGGATCAACCGCACATAATTGGCAATGGTCGCGGTGGTATAGCCGTAACCGATACGCTGACCGGCCAAACCATAGGTTTTGGAAAAACTGTTCAGTCCAAGTACGTTATGTCCGGCCAGTACATAGGGCAGGGCGGTCACATAATCCTCGGCATCGGCAAAGTGTCGGTACACCTCGTCAAAAACAATGAGAATGTTTTGTGGTACCCGGGCCATAAAATCATCCATCACAGCTTTGGGAATATAGGTTCCCGTGGGATTGTTCGGACTGGTCAAAAAGATGATCTTGGTGCGGTCGGTAATCGCGTTCAATATCCCTTCCACATCCAGGTCGTAGTTGGGGGCCAACAAGGGAATATCGATGGTCTTGGCGCCATACCATCTGGAGAACACCGAATAGGGCAAAAAACAGGGATTGGAGTAAATCACCTCGTCCCCTTCGGAAACAAAGGCCCGTAACAGGATGTCCAAAATCTCCGAACCGCTGTTGCCGCACAAAAATTGGTCGGCAGCGAGTTGGTTGTTAAAGTCCTTCACCAACGCTTCTCGCAGGCGAATGTCCGTTTGATCGGGATAGATATCGATGTGATCCAAGGCTGCCTTCATGGCGGCAATGGCCTTGGGCGATGCTCCCAATGGATTCTCGTTGGAGGATAGCTTGTAGATTTTTTTATGGGAAGGGGGAATGTTTTTTCCGCCCTTGTATACTTCTTTGGGCTCCAAGTGGGCCTTAAAAATGGATTCGATGCTTTTTTTCATTTTTTTAGCTTTGCTAAAATGTTCTGTTTACTGAATTAAGTATACTATTAGTAGAACGATTACTATCACAATTAACAGAAACAATAATTTTAAAATTTTATCTTGACCTTGCGTTTTTTTCAATTTGTCCAACGCAGTTTTTTCTGGTAACAGAAACCCTCTCCACGAATATTCAGGTTCTGACAAATACCATTTTGTGTTACAATTTTTGCATTTGTATATGTAGTAACCCAAGCCACCATATTTTAAGGTGACATTTTTGATAAATTGTAAATGCTCTCGACCTAATTTTTGTGTTAAGATTAAATCTACTTCTTCAAACTTTTCTGAAGTTTCGAATGATTCAAAGTGTTCATTAAAACAAAATTCACACATGGTCCAATAACTTAATTAGGAATTTACAATCCCTCCGCATACAACAATAACGCCATCGCCTTTTCCGTGTCGCCATGTTCCAGAATCTGCTGGGCCAATTCGTGGATTTCTCGCTTGGACAGGTTCTTGGCATGCTCCGATACCCCGGCAATATCAATCTCCAAGGTGGAGGGCAGGCTTTCCAAATTGCCCAGTCGTCCCAAATTGTTGCCGGTAAGCACATCGCTTTCCCGAATACCCTTGGGCAAGGCATCCACTCCAATACCTTTAGTGCGTAGGGGTTTGGGAATTTCAAACAGGGCATCCTTGGTCGCCCTGATGTACCAATTGGCACCCATGCGGCCCACCAAATCCAATTTTTCGGTATCCAATACGCCACCTGTCAAATAACTTTCGTTGATGTGAATGAGTTCCACCTTTGCCATGATCAAATTGCCCGCGCCGGGAGTTTGTGCCAGTTCGATCACTTCCTGTACCGTACATTCAAAAGAAACTGGGGCTTCGGCCACCCGAGGGGGTTTTACCTTTTCGCTGGGCACTTCGGTAAATCCGGCCTTTACAAATTCGTTTACGCCCTTATCGTAAGCCGTACTGGAAAGCGACATCTGTTCCACCATCGGTTGGTTCACAATATTGATGACCACTTCGGGCACTTCAAGCACGTTTTGGTGGGTGTGTTTCAGGGAATTGTCCCGTCCGCTTCGCGCCGGTGAAAAGATCATGATTGGCGGATTGGAACTGAACACATTAAAAAAACTGTACGGGCTCAGGTTCACATTGCCGTCCTTGTCCACAGTACTGGCAAAACAGATGGGTCGTGGTGCCACGGCCGTAAGCAATATTTGGTGCAAATCGGGCTGTGCCAATTCGGTTGGATCGATGGTTTTCATCATACTTTTTATTCCTTAGGTGACTGAGGGTAGTCGAAGTCACAATTCAAGATTCATTCAATTCGCAAAGTCGAGGTCACAATTCGAGTCTTGGTAGCTTCGACTCAGCTCAGCTACCGAGTTTATTTAGCGGGCAACACCTTGGTGGAAACTTCTCCAAAACCAACGCGTTTGCCATCCTTTTCGGCATAGCCACGCATGGTAACGGTGTCGCCATCCAAAATGAACTTGCGCTCGGAACCGTCCTTCAATTGCACCGGTTTAGTGCCCATCCAGGCCAATTCCAACATGGAGCCATAGGCGTTTTCATCCTTTCCGGAAATGGTTCCGGAGGCCATCATATCGCCCACGTTGATGTTGCAACCATTTACCGTATGGTGTGCCAATTGTTGGGCCATGTTCCAATACATGTACTTGAAATTGCTATGGCAAATGGTATTTGCTTCACCGCCGTTTGGGGTGATGTCCACTTCCAAGTTGATGTCGTAGTTTTTGGCGCCTTCGTACTCTAAATAGGGCAATACTTTCGGTTCTTGGGTAGGTCCGGCCACTCGGAAAGGTTCCAAGGCCTCCATGGTCACCACCCAAGGAGAGATGGAAGATGCAAAATTCTTGGCCAAAAAGGGTCCCAAGGGCACGTATTCCCATTTTTGGATGTCACGTGCCGACCAGTCGTTGAACAATACCAAGCCAAAAATGTAATCCTCAGCCTCCTTGGTGGAAACCGAATCGCCCAATTGGGTGTCCTTTCCACAGATAAAGCCCATTTCCAACTCAAAATCCAACCGTTGGGTGGGTCCGAAAACGGGGGCATTTGCACCGTTCGGTAAGGTTTGTCCCTTCGGGCGGTGAATGGCCTGTCCGCTCACAATAATGGAGCTGGCCCTACCGTGATAGCCCACTGGAATGTGTTTCCAGTTGGGCAATAAGGCATTTTCCGGGTCACGGAACATTTTGCCTACGTTGGTGGCGTGTTCTATACTCGAATAAAAATCGGTGTAATCCCCTACGTACACCGGCATGTGCATTTGGGCTTCCGACTGCTTTACAAAAAGCTCCGGCTTTCCGGCCAACACAGAATGGTCGTCTTGTAGCCAGTGCTGGATATTTTTACGTACTCTTTTGGTGATTTCCTTGCCCAAGGCGATAAAATCGTTCAGGGTGTCCTTTTCCAACACGGCGGTATTGAAGTCGAACACATCGAGTTCGGCCACGGCGGCCAAATCCAAGATATGCTCACCAACGGCCACACCCACACGTGGGCTGCGGTCTTCGGTGGAAAAAATCCCAAAGGGAATGTTATGGATAGAAAAATCTGAGTTTTCAGGTATGTTTATGATCATGAAATGATTTTTAATGTCATTCCCGTGGAAACGGGAATCTTATACTTATTGTCATTTCGAACGCATGTGAGAAATCTAATTGTTTGAGATTTCTCAATCGCTTCGCTCATTTCGAAATGACATTTATTTTGAGTCTATTCCAACCACGATTTGTAATACTTGCCATCGTCAATTTTCAGGGCATTTTCAGTGACCATCAACGGTTTGAAGGTGTCAATCATCACGGCCAATTCCTCTGTGCCCTTTTTACCGATACTTGCCTCGTAGGTGCCCGGGTGCGGCCCGTGCGGAATGCCCGCGGGGTGCAGTGAAATATAGCCGGGTCCGATACCGGTACGGCTCATAAAGTCACCATCTACGTAATACAACACCTCATCCGAATCGATGTTCGAGTGGTTGTAGGGTGCCGGTATGGCCTTGGGATGGTAATCGTACAATCTCGGGCAGAATGAACACACCACAAAGGCGCCGGTTTCAAACGTTTGGTGCACTGGTGGCGGTTGGTGTACCCTTCCCGTAATCGGTTCAAAATTGTGGATGGAAAAACCGTAAGGGAAGTTGTACCCATCCCAGCCGACCACATCAAAAGGATGGGTGGCGTAGACCAGATGGTGCAACATGCCCTGCTTTTTGACCTTCATCACAAATTCTCCCTTTTCATCGTAGGTTTCGAGGTCTTGGGGCAATTTATAGTCGCGCTCGCAAAAAGGCGAATGCTCCAACAATTGGCCAAACCAGTTACGGTACCGTTTCGGGGTGTAAATGGGATGGAAAGATTCCGCATAAAGGATGCGGTTGTCTTCGGTATCAAATTCAATTTGATAGATCATTCCCCTCGGTATGATGAGGTAATCCCCATACTCAAAAGGAATGTTGCCCAAAAAGGTGCGCAAGGTTCCAGAGCCTTTGTGGATGAACAGCATTTCGTCCGCATCGGCATTTTTATAAAAATAATCTGTCACCGATTTGCGGGGAGCGGCCAAGCCTACATGCACATCATTGTTGACGAGCAAGGGTTCACGCGCTTCCAAAAAATCATCCTTTGGAGCGACATCAAACCCGATAAATTTACGACTGGTGATGTTCTTTTCCACCGCAATCTTTGGCGATAGGTCCATGGCCTTTCCAATTTCCTTGACCTGTGTGGGCCGGTGGATGTGATAGGATAGGGACGACATACCATCGAACCCAATCGTGCCAAAAAGCTGCTCGTAGTAAAGGCTGCCGTCCGGCTTTTCGAATTGGGTATGCCGCTTTTGCGGAATTTTTCCGAGTTTATGATATATGGGCATTCGTAAAGTTTTAAGTTAAAGGTGCTGGGTTATGGGTAAAATGATTTACTCAATATTCAACACCTAAAAAGTACAATTTTTAATGCAAAGTGCCTCGAATTTCCTGCTCACGCTCGATGGCTTCGAACAAGGCCTTAAAATTCCCTTTTCCGAATGATTGTGCTCCCTTTCTTTGGATGATCTCAAAGAACATGGTCGGTCTGGGCTCTACGGGCCTGGTGAAGATTTGCAATAAGTAACCTTCATCGTCGCGGTCCACCAAAATGCCCAATTCACGTAATGGGGCAATGTCCTCGTCGATTTCACCTACACGGTCGGTCACGGCATCGTAGTACGTATCCGGAACACGTAGGAATTCAACGCCACGACTTTTCAAATCGCGAACGGTTTTGATGATGTCATCGGTTGCTACGGCAATGTGCTGTACGCCTTCGCCTTCGTAAAAATCCAAATACTCTTCCACCTGTGATTTTTTCTTTCCTTCCGCAGGTTCGTTGATCGGGAATTTGATGCGCCCGTTGCCGTTGCTCATCACCTTGCTCATCAATGCGGTGTATTCGGTGGAAATGTCATTGTCATCAAACGAAAGGATGTTTTTGAAGCCCAAAACGTTCTCATAAAAACTTACCCAGTGGTTCATTTTGTTCCATCCAACATTGCCTACCATGTGGTCTACAAACATCAAACCGGTTGAAGTTGGATTGTAGTCTGGGGTTTCCCATTTTTTGAATCCTGGCAAAAAAGTTCCATTGTAGTCCTTGCGCTCCACAAAAATGTGCACGGTTTCTCCGTAGGTGTAGATTCCGGAACGTACCACCTTACCGCTGGCATCTTCTTCCACTTTGGGTTCCATGTACGATTTGGCGCCGCGTTCCATGGCCGCATTATAGGCATAGGTTGCATCCTCTACCCAAAGGGCCACCACTTTTACACCGTCACCATGCTTGTCGATGTGTTTTCCGATTTCGGTTCCACTCTGCAGGGGTGAGGTGAGTACCAAACGGATTTTATCCTGCGCCACCACATAGCTTTCCCTGTCCTTCAGTCCGGTTTCCAATCCGGCATAGGCCAAAGACTGAAATCCGAAGGCCGTTTTGTAAAAATGGGCGGCTTGCTTGGAATTGCCTACATACAGTTCAATATAATCGGTGCCGTTGATCGGCATAAAATCGGTGGATGTATCCTTGGTTTTTTGAAGTGTTGAAGTATCCATAGTACGGTATGTTTTTGTTTTTTCAGTTAATTTTGTTGTTGATGCAACAAAAGTAATAATTTTGGCTTACGAAAGCGATTTCGTGGATCAAAAATTGGGTTAAAATTTATTGGGGTTTTATGGATGAATTCCCGTGAAGAACACTTTCCCTATTTTTGTGCCCAATCATAAAAACATGCTCAGCCGTATCGATGAAATACAGGGAATGGGGTTCCACTTGGACCTGGTACTCCGCAAAATCCAAAAGGCCTATTTGCGTGCCTTTGAAGATCTTGGGGTAAATACCACTATTGAGCAATGGGTGATCTTGTACCAAATCCATCAGTTGGGCAAAAAGGCCAGCCAACGCGACATTGTAAAGGGCAATTTCCGAAATAGGGCAACAATTTCCCGGGTGATCAGCGGCTTGGAGCGCAACGGTTGGATCACAAAGACCCGTTTTGATGGAGATCAAAAACGGTTTAAGCTTGCACTTACGCCCAAGGGACAGGAAATCCTGGACCGAACCTTACCCACTGCACTGCAATTGCGAAAATTGGCGCTCAAGGATATTGACCCAACAGAATTCGAAACGTTTTTACGGGTCCTGGATCAAATCGGAGAGAATTACGAAGCCGATTGACCCCAATGGTCAAAAGCCAGTTTGGCAATGGTGGCCAACCCGATGAGCAAGATGAACAACAAACTCAACTTTCTGAATTTTTCCTGCGGGATGTGATGCAGGATGCGCTTTCCCAAATACGTTCCCACCAAACCTATGGTCAAAAGGAAGGGCAGATAACTTAGTTCCTGTTTCCCGATATACCCATTTTCATAATACACGAAGGTCCTGGAGAAATCGATCATAAAATCGATAAAGGCAGAGGTGGCAATAAAGGCATTTTTGTCCAGATTGAAAGCGGCCATGGTAAGTCCGCGGATGGCCCCTCCGGTACCCAGTAGCCCGGCAGAAAATCCGGATAAGGTGCCTCCAACAACGGCATTTCTTTTGTTGGGAAGAACCACGATCTCGCTTCGCAACAAAAACAACAAACTGAAAAGGACCAGAAAAATACCCAATACAATTTCCAAGACACCCGTGTTCACCCATTTGGACATAAATCCGCCCAAGACAACAAAAACAACAGATGGAAGGCCAATATAGAGCAGCAATTTTTTGTCCAACCCTTTTTTGAACAGCCATATTTTACTGAGGTTGCTGGAGAGGTGAAAAATGGCCGTCATGCCCAACACGGAATAAAAGTCGAAATAGAAGTTTCCAATGGGGACAAAAAAGACGGAGGAACCAAATCCTCCAATGGTTCCCACGATTTCCGCAACCAGTGCCAGTAAGAGAAAAATATAGTTGAATTTCATGCTTTGGCAAAAAGATCAAGGTAGTGTTTTTACCCGATTCCCAACATGATCTATTTCATGGAATCGTAATATTCCTTGAGTACCCAAAAGGCCTTTTTCTTGGTTCCATCTTCCGAAATCAACCCTTTTCTGTTGTAATCGTCCTGAATTTTGGGCAAGGGTCTGCGTGGTGAACGAAAATCGACCAAAATCCAAGGTGACATACCTCGCAATTGTTTGATTTTGGAAAGCATTTCCAAATTTTCTTGATACAGGAATTCCTGATATTCCTCCGTCCAGCGGGTACTTTTATCACCATGAAGCCCTTGTTTGGCCCCACCCCCAAATTCCGAAATGATCACGGGTTTGTTCTGGGTAATGTTCCATTGGATGTCCCTACAAATTTCAGGCGTACCCACATACCAGCCCATATACTGGTTAAAACTGAGCACATCGACCAGTTCGGCCATGGGATCGTCAATGATTTTGATATTGGGATCATTTTTTGAATTGCTTTGTTCCAACGCGGCACTGATCAATCGGGTTGGGTCCAGAAATCGCGCTTTTTCAATCAACTCGCTTAAAAATTGGTTTCTGGCTTCACTAACAGGTGTTTCGTTGGCCATGGACCAGATGATGACCGACGCTCGATTCTTGTCCCGAAATATCATTTCTTCCAATTGGTTGGCGGCGTTGTTGAACGTTTCCGGGTTTTTCCACTGTATGGTCCAATACACGGGATTCTCTTCCCAAACCAGAATCCCCATTTCATCGGCCAATCGAACAATGTGTTCGTTATGGGGATAATGGGCCAATCGCACATAATTGCCGCCCATCTCCTTGATCCAGTCCAATACTTTTTTGGCATCTTCCACCGTATTTGCACGCCCCTTGGTAATCGGGCTTTCCTCATGCAGACTGATGCCTTTTAAAAATATAGGCTCACCATTGAGCAAAATGTTTTCGTTTTGCGTGGAAATGCTCCGGAATCCTATTTGGTCTTGGAGTTGCTCCGTGTCGGTTATCAACCGTACTTGGTATAACTTCGGATTTTTTGGTGACCAATAGCTTATTTTTTTTGATTTCATTTTAAACTGGGCCTTTCCGGAAGCATCTGTGGTGACTATCGTTTGCAGTTTCAGTTCTGGAATTTGGATGGAAACAGTTTGGTTGTTTATCGATGAACCTTCCAATTGTACTTCACCAACGATCAGTCCATTATCCTGTTTGTCCAAATGAATAAAGTAATCCCGGATAAAAGTGGAAGGGGTTTCAATCAATTTTACATCACGGGTGATGCCACCGTAGTTCCACCAATCGGTATTTAAGGTGGGTACGCCTTCTTTTGTGCGTTTATTGTCCATCTTTACAACCAAAAAATTGTCTTTTTCCTTTAGCAGATTGGTGACTTCAAAATTGAACGGGGTAAAGCCACCCATATGGACACCCAATTTCTGACCGTTCAAATACACCTCGGTTTTATAATTGGCAGCCCCGAAATACACAAAAACCCTATTACTGTCTTTTGATTTCACATAATCAAAGGACCTTTTATACCAAATCGTGCCCTCGTAGTAGTACAATTTCTCTTTTTGGGTATTCCAGTCCCCCGGTACCTGAATCGTATCGGAAAGGTCAAAGTCATATTCGATCAAATCGGATGGACTTTTTGCCTTGGTGTTCGTAAAATACGCATTGGGGGAAGGATTGTCCTGCTGGTCGAAGGGCTCATACCGATAATTGTAATAACCATTTTCATAAGGGTCTACAATATAGTGCCAGTTTCCATTTAAAGAAGTGGACGGTCTGTTGTAGGCGTTGATGAGTAAATTGTGACCCTCCTGTCCAGAAAGGTTGAAACTCAAGCAGAATAGGGCCAAGAGTCCAAAAAGTTGGTGTTTCATTGTGTTTTGCTATGGTTTTTTAAAGATAGGAAACAAACGATATGTCATTTTAACCAAAAAAAATCTTAAAAACGGGCATTTAAGGTAATGGAGCATAGAAACTGGTCAATTTATTGGACGTGGGCGCAATTAATCCACCGCAACTTTGTACCTGTATACTGAAAATGTACACAGCTATGAAGAAAACAATTTTTTATCCAACGATTTGGTCAACGGTCCCCTATACGCCGAGCGTAATGGCGGATTGGTACAGTGCCCCACAAAAGGGAGCTGAGTTGATCTTGAAGAATGAGGCGGCTAAGTCGCTGAAGGTTTCCGAAATGATCTTGAACATTACCAAGTTCTCGGCCATCGATGAACAAGGCAATGAGTACTTTATAATAGATTTTCCTGGACAGAACCCTGTTACCCTTAAAGGTATCCCCTCGGGCAGTTTCTTGCGCTCGCGCAGCGTGGTCTCCCTTCCGGATGGTAATTACACCAAACTCCGCTTTTATGTGGCGGGATGGGGCAACCGGTTTACCTACCAGGATGGGGTAGAGGAATCTGCCAACCAAGTACCGTACATTGATTTTACCATTGATGGTGGGTTCTGTGTGGAGGAAGGCAATGCCCCTGAAGTTAAATTGTGGTTCGATTTTGCTCCATTTCAGTGGAGGCGACACTTTAAACCGCTTACGGATTTGTTTATGCGGAGCAGAAGCCCACAACCACGATTGGCCAACAGTTTTGGCAACTAATACGTTATGAAGAAGGATGAAAAAGGCACCGAAACGGTGCCTTTTTTATTTTTCAAATTTTTCACCGAACGCCTCTAAAGCCTTCACTTTCCCATCGGACCCAATCAAAAAGTTGAAATCAATCTCTGCCCGATATGGATTTTCCTTGGTCGACATAAAGGTGTTGTATTGCCAATGGTAGGTGTCCAACGACACAAAACTGTTGAAATCAATACTAAACCCATTGTCCGTTCTTTTCACCATAGCCTTTCCCAGCATGGGATGGGTATATTCGCCTTCATAGGCTGCTAGGTCCAAAGTGGGGTCAGTGTCCTTGACCCTGTCGCTGCGCATTTTCTCCACATATTCTTTTTGTTGCTTTTTGAACTTGGAATAGAGTTCAAAAATATCCTGATGCCAGTCCGTACTGTTGTCATCAAAGGCAAATAGATCCATGGCTTTGTACATGATGGCATGCCGTAATTCCGCATGGTCCATATTGGCGAACACATAAACGGCGGTGTTCTTATCCCGAATAATGCCACAAATGGCAATCAGTCCCCCGAGACTTCCTGTGTGAAAATCGAGTTTTTCACCGCGGTAATCGTGCTGGAACCAACCCAAACCATAGGTTTTCCAGTGGGGCTTGGTGAGTTGTTGGGTAGGGTAGAAGCTCGCATCGGTAACAAATGCGTGGGGCTTAAACAGGTAATCGAAGGTTTTTTTGCTCAAAATGGTGTCGTTGCCCACCACAGCATCGTTCTCCAGGTATTTTAAGTAATTGGTCACATCCGAAAGGCTGGCCCAGATCATACCCGCGGCCCCGATCTGATCTGAAAGATTGTAATCCACCTGCACAATACCTTCATCCAAATCGTTGAGGTAGGGGGTGGTATAATTTCCTTTTTTAAAGATGTCCGCGGATTTGGCCACAGCATCCGTCATTCCTATAGGTTTAAAAATATTTTCGGTGACGAAATCGGTCCAGTGTTGTCCACTCACGGCTTGTATCACTTCCCCGGCCACCGCATACATTACATTATTGTAATCGAAACCGGCGCGCATCGGGTATCCTTTTTTGGAATGGGCAAATCGTTTTAAGGTTTCTTTGGTGGACACACTGTCCAACGCCCAAAGCAAATCGGCCTGTTCTATGCCCAGATTGTGGGTGAGCAGGTCTTGAACACGTGCTTCTTCGGTAATGTAGGGGTCCGAAAGTTGAAAATAGGGGAGATGATCACGCACTTTGTCCGTCCAGTTCAATTTACCCTGATCTACCAAAATGCCCAAGGCTTGGCAAACAATGGCCTTGGTGGTACTGGCCATGGTAAAAAGGGTATGTTCGTCAACTGGGGCTTTGCTTTCCAAATTTTTGACCCCATAGGCTTTGCGAAATTGGACTTCCCCATCTTTCACCACTACGGTAACAAGACCGGGAACTTCCCAATCCGCCATACCCTGGACAATCATGGCATCCAACTGTTTGGCTTTGTTATTTTGGGCGTGACTGGGATGAATTAAAAGAAAAAGACAGGTAATGCAATAAAGAAAGTGTTTCATTTTTGGAAAAGGTTGGTGGTTATCCCACTAAGATACAATGAAATGGCGTATGGATAAAGTTGGTTTGTGATTATTGATTACAAATAAATGAGGGTAAGTTTCCGATCGCAATTTGTATTTTCAGGGAATTAATTTTCCACTTATGGCTTCGCGTAGACATTTTCTTCAAAATACGGCATTGTTTGGTCTGACCCCATTGGTCCCGAGGTTGTATATGGATGATTTCTTTCCAGTTTCATTGGACATGATGGATTCGATGGGCGATGACGAATTGTTCACCTTGATCAGAAGTCAATTGTTGATACCACCTAATCGAATTTACCTGAACACGGGCAGTTTGGGCCCAAGTCCCGTGAAGATTTTGGATTTGGTACATGCAACCATGAGAACCTTGGAAATGAACCCCGTGGTTGAAAACTGGGGCACTCTTGGCAAAGAAATGGAAGCTGTGAGGGAGCTAGTTGCCGAATTCGTCAATGCGGATAAAGAACATATTTTATTGACCCGGAATACCACAGAGGGGTTGAATGTGGTTGCCCAATCTTTAAAGCTACAACCTGGGGATGAAATCCTTACCACTGACCAAGAGCACGGTGGCGCCATGGTCGGGTTGGACTACCTTGTCGAAAATCAAGGGACGGTGGTAAGGAAGCTATCGTTCCCAATGCCCACCAACAGTGTGGAGGAAATTGTCGAAACCGTTCAATCCAATATTACAGAACGAACCAAAGTCCTTTTGTTAAGCCATGTGAATACCATTACTGGATTGGTGATGCCATTCGAGGCCATTGCCCGAATCACCAAGCCCAAAGGCATCATCTTGATTGCGGATGGGGCACAGGCCATGGGACAAATCCCAGTAGATGTGGAAGCAATGGGTGTGGATGCCTATGCCTGCAGCGGCCACAAATGGTTGATGGGCCCAAAAGAGACAGGCTTTCTCTATGTGGCTCCAGAGTTCAAATCCCAAATCAATATGGCCTTTACCCACTCAGGTTTTGGTAGTTATTCAGCATCGTCGGGTACACGAAATGTGGCGACCCTGATCGGGTTGGGAGCAGCTATTCAATGGTATCGGGAAATTGGCAAGGATCGGGTGTATAAAAGGTGTTTGGAGATACGTAATTATTGCTACGACCAATTGACAAAGTTAAAGGGGCTCCACATCATTAGCTCGGAAGCTGATATACTTAGTTGCGGCATCGTCAGTTTTACCTTGGAAGAGGCCAAAAACTCAGAAATAGCCCGTAAACTTAAAGATCAGGATATCATTATCAAAACCCTTCCCGGTATCAACGGAAACCGGATTTCCTGTCACATGTTCACCAGCAAAAAGGATATAGATGACTTTATCCAAGCCTTGTGGAAAGCGTTGTAGATTTCTCAATTTATTATCAATCAAGCTTACCGCCCTGCCATTGTTCCCAAATGGTACTTAAATCCACTCCAGTAGCTTTGGACATGATGGGCTCAATTTCATCATATTCAAAAGCCCGTTGATTCGTTTTTGTCCAATTTAAAAGGCCCAACAGGGCATCTTTTATTGATTTTTGCCCGTTGGTTTCCTTTTGAATTACCATGTCCAGGTCGTGTGCCAATAAGGCCCCACGAGAGAAGAGGTTCTTGCCTATCCTGAAATCCGCAGCATATTGGGAAGAGCCAAGTAAAGACAGTTCCTTCAAAGATTTTTCCTTGATGAATTTTGGGGCTTCTTCCATATTCCTTTTATAAAAATTCAAGATGCCAGACCGTTCCAAGACATAGGCGTAAGAAATATACCAGGTAAAGCCTTCGTTCAACCAAATGGTCTCGATCAAAGGGGCCACTTGCCATGCAAAGGGACGATATCCTCTTCCGTAAGACCTGAGAGGAATCCATGAATGCCCCATGTGGTGTACAATGCTTCCGATGTTTGCCTTCGGATCGTATGATGTAACCGCTCGTGAAAGGTCACCCGTATAGGTCATGCTGTTCAAATGCTCCATGGAAAACCCATAATCGTGTCGGTCAGATTTTGGGTTGATGAACTCCTCATAAATGGTGTAGTGGGGCATGGGTACATACCCGTAAAAATCTTTGAGACCATTAAGTGCCAACAATCCCCTTCTACCAATTTCCTCCAGATTTACCTCCGTTTCACTGTAAATGGCCACAAAAAGAGGTATGGGCGCATTTGGGACTTGATATATTTGGGAATCCTTGCCCAAGGTGTACTGTCCGTCTGCCAAAACACCAAAATTCTCTGCTTGAAAGCTCGCTGAACCCTTTGGGCGATCCAATGTAGGAGCCAACGTGCTAAAAATGGGCCAAGATGGTTCTGTTTTGAAGGTAAGCTCAATTGGATTTTCCTCCAAACCTTCCACAAACCCAAAAACGGAGTAACCCAATAGTCCCACGTAGTTTGTTCTGGATTTAGAGCTGGCGTCCCCGTCCAATAATTGGGTTTCCATTTTTTCAAGATCTAATTGGTAACTTACTTGTGCCAGTTGTTCACTCTCTGCTTCAAAAGTAAAAAAAGAGCCATCACCTATGGTGCCCTTTGCCATTGTTCCGTTGGTAGAAGTGCCCACTACCTGTTCCACAAATGCCCTGTAGTTAGTAAGGCTATAGGTGCCCGGAGCACTTCGGGGAATAATCAATCGTACCTTCTCGGCATTCATGGGCTCAAAATTAATGGCCACTTCAATGTTGTTGGAATTGGGGGTATGGGTCAAGGTGTAGTACACCGTTTGTTGCCCGTACATAATCCATCCAAACAACAAAAGGATGTAAAAAGGAAAGGTTCTCATGATAGGGTCAGGTTGTTACTTCGCTAAGATACAAGGAATTATAAAACCTAAGCATGGTCCTACAAAAACAAAGGGTCGAATTTGTTCAACTAGACAGGATTGACAATGGACTCCAGTTGTGAGGCATCATAAAAATTGGTCAAAATGGAATCCATGGGTTCTTTGCCTGCCGTAATAGCCTCAATTTTGTTCCATAGTCCCCCATTGAGCAGCGGACGCAGGGGTTGTTGCTGTTTGGTAATATTTCCTAACACTTTTTTGATCTTGTTGTCCCACACCTTGTAGTATTTCAGCAGGTCGTTCGGGTAAACGATCTTGCGGCGCGTGCCTTCATCGGCTGCCCTAAAGGGTAGGGGAATGTTGAGGTAGCCGTAATCGTCGGTGAGCTGTTCCCCAGGCTGTATGTCCCGAACGGCGATTTCAAAATCGTAGGCGGTGGTCAAACAGTTGGAGTTGAAACTGTGGTTCACGTACCTTCCATTGTCCCAACAAAGGATATAGTTGCCCTTGTTGTTCCGAAAGGTGTAGGTGTCTAAAATGGTTTGGTAGATGGGTTCCATTTGTTGGAGTTCCAAGGGGGTGAATTCCCGGTCCAATTTGTCCAAAACCCAAGTGATGGTGCCTGCAGGAATGAATTTGGTCGCGACCACGCCGTACCCAATTTCGTTGCTGATAAAGCGTAATTCTGTATCTGGATGAATCATTGTATATCGAATGAATTTTCGATGGAAGGTATAAAATTGTTCGATCCGTTGATGGGAATTTTTTGGGATGTAAAATGGTATGATAAGCAGGTTTCCACCATGAAAAAACCCAGCAAATTCGCTGGGTTTTTAGGATTACTCTTGATTTCCGTCTTGGTCATAACCGTCGGGCCGTTTCCAGCGAACGGGTGCGGGTGGTTCGGGTTTCATAAAAAACTCCTGGGTTTTCAACAATCGTAGGGCTTCTTGAACAGCTCGTTCCAATTGGGGGTCTTTGCCTTCCACAACGTCTTTTGGATTTTGGATTACTTCAATATCGGGGCTTATACCCTTTCCTTCCACATCCCATTCCCCTTTGGTGTTGTAAAATCCTCCACGGGGTGCCACCATGCGGCCACCATCAATAAACCGTGGCGTATCCCAGGTTCCGACCAATCCACCCCAGGTTCGGGTTCCCACCAAGGGCCCTAGCTGTTTTTCCTTGAACATATAGGGTAATAAGTCACCTCCGGAACCGGCCCGCTCATTGATGATCATTACCTTTGGTCCCCAAATGCCTGCGATGGGGCTCGTCCATGGCCTGTTGTCGTTGGCTTTACTGTTAAAATAGCCAAAAGGTTCACGGGCCATAATGTCGATCATATAATCGGCCGCGGAGCCTCCGCCATTGTTGCGCTCATCCAGAATGACTCCTTTTCTGTCCTGCTGGGAAAAATAGTATTTGTTAAAGCTTCTGAACCCGTTGCCACTGGTATTGGGAATGTAGACGTAGGCCAGTTTTCCATTGGAAAGTTCGTCCACCTTTTTGCGGTTACTTTCCACCCAGTCCATGTAACGTAATTGGAATTCGTTTGCTACAGGCTTCACGGTCACTTTTTTGGCCCCGGAAATATTGGGTGTGCCATTTACAGTGATGCTGATGGTGCGATCCGCTGTCTGGGCCAATAATTCATAAATGTTTTGATCGGCCGAAAGCGGTGTGCCATTGATGGCCAATAGATAGTCCCCTTCCTTGACCTCCATGCCCGGCATGGCCAAAGGAGCGCGCACATCTGGATTCCAATGTTCCCCGGTATAAATTTTTTGAATTTTATAAAAGCCATTCTCCTTTGTGAAATCAGCACCCAAAAGACCCACGGGCACCTGGTCCACATCTGGCATGTCGCCACCGGAAACATAGGAATGGCCGATGGCTACTTCCCCGCTTAGAATATCCACCACATAGTTGAGGTCGGTGCGGTGCCTAATATGTTTGATCCAAGGCTGGTACCAACTGTAGATTTCATCCCAAGGTGCGCCATGTACATTGTCCACGTACAGAAAATCGCGCATGTAGCGCCACCCTTCCTTAAAAATCTGGGCATATTCCGCTTGGGGATCTATTTTGATCTTGGCGTCGATGTTCAATTTATCCTCCGGTTTTGGAGCATTCTTGGTTTCTGAAATCATCCAGTTACCGCTGTTGCGTATTAGGGCGAACTCTCCGTTATCGGATACGACCATTTCTAGGACCCCGTCCGTAAAATCGGAGGCCTTTTCCTTGTCTACCTCATATTTGTGCACTTTTAGCCCTCGTGCGTTTGGAATGGCCTCGGCCACAAACAATTGTTTTTCGGTACCCGGTTGTAAAAATTGATAGTTCCGCGCTGGAAGCTCCAAGGCGACAACCCGATCTTGGATATTTGCAAAATCGATGACAACCGGCTTTGTGGTTGCTGCAGTTTCTTCCTTTTTGCCGTTTTTCTTCAATTTTGACCCATTTTCAGTCTCTTTTTCCTCTTTTTTGGGTGATTCTTCATCGGTTTTGGGCAAATTGGGCGCTTTTCCGGAAGCACTCAAGACCAAGGCATACAAACTTCTTGTAACACCTGGGTCGTAGGAACTCATATCCAACCAGCCTGATGCCAATCCATAGTCCGTGCTGGCCAAAAAATACAGGTACTCTCCGGAAACATCCCAAACTGGACTTGTGGCATCGGCTGTGCCTTCACTTACCTGAACCGTTTTACCGGTTTGGGTGTCATAAATAAAAATGGCCTTGAAATGACTGTCCTGTTGCTTTTCGTAGGTAATAAAGCGACTATCGGGCGACCAAACGGGATTCATGGTTCGGTTGGGATGCGCATAGCGGTCGGTATCCACTTTGGTGACCTTGCCCGATTTTACATCCACATACCACATGTTGTAATCCGTATCGGTATAAGCGATGTATTGCCCATTGGGTGACCAATCCGGTTTAAAATAAAAAGTAGGGTTGTCCAGTGGAAAGGATTTTTGGTCTCCTCCGTACTGATCGGCCACCACCAATTGGTACTCCCCATTGGCATCGGAAAACCAAGCAATTTTATCCCCTTTGGGCGACCATACCGGATAGCGATCGGCCACACCTGATGTTTGGGTTAGGTTGCGCCAACTTCCCTCTTCTTTGGGAAAGGTGAAAATATCGCCTCGATATTCGAAAACGGCCCGTTTGCCATTGGGGGAGATATTGGGATTGCTTACGCCGTTCGCGGATACATCTTCCCAGCGTTCGCGGCTAAAATTAAGGTCACCTTTAACTGCGATGGTCAACGGTTGTGTTTCTTTGGTGTTCAAATTCAAAAGATGCAATCGGCCACCTTGCTCATACACTAGTTGATTCCCGAAGGCATCCAAATTTTTGACATCAAATTTTTTATGAAAGGTAACCTGCTCCTCAGTCTGGGTAATGATATCGAAACTCCAAATATTGCTGGTATAATCGCGTTCCGACAAGTAATAGACCTTATTGCCCGACCAAACAGGGTACAAATGTCGTTCCTGGTCCAATTGTGGGGTTGTCATTAAATCATAGGTTTTTAGGTCCACGATCCAAATGGGCATGGCTTGTCCGCCCCTGTAATTGCGCCACTCTGGGTCCCATGAAGTGATGGGTGTGTAGGCGATATGGAAACCATCAGTGGAAATGCTGCCGTAGGCCCCTCGGGGAATGGCCATTGCCTTGGGCAGGCCACCTTCAGGGGAAACAGTAAAAAATTGGCTGGTCATGGTCGGCCTTGCGTTACGTGTGGACCGGAAAAGAATTTCTCCTTCGGGGGTCCAACCCTGTACCTCGTCCATGGCCGGGTGATAGGTGATACGTTCCGGAGTGCCTCCATTGGCAGGAATCACATACACATCGCTATTGCCATCGTACTCCGCAGTAAAGGCAATCCATTGACCATCGGGCGAAAAATGCGGGTCGGATTCATAACCGATTCCACTGGTAAGACGTTCGGCCGTTCCACCAGTGAGTGGGGCTTTCCAGAGGTCGTTGGCATACACAAAGACCACTGCATTGTTGGAAAGGGTAGGTTCCCTTAGCAGAAGTGTTCCCTCTTGCGCCACCAATTGTGCAAGTGCAAACAAGGCAATGCCTAGAACATATTTTTTTCTCATGGGTATAATTTGAAGTAAAGGTTGAACAAAAAGGACAAGATTTTCCTGTTGCCTAAAAATACAGAAAACATCCAAATTGGATTGAAACAACCGTCCAAAAAGTAAACTAGGTAAGCTGCCCTTTTACTTCACTTTTCTGTAAAGGGTAGGCAATGAGGGAAATTCGATATAATGGATCTCGGGAAAATCTAGTTGTCTAACAACCTTCGGTGGTAGTTGATTTGTCCCAGATGGTAATTTAAATGGCTTAAGAGGTGGATCACTGTAAACTCCGTTCCAATGGGTTTGCCCCAAATTTGAATGGGAAACTCCCCGGACAACGTTTCATCGGTCAGGGTATCGAGTCCCTTTTCCACGACGACCATGGTTTCGTCAATTTGTTGCAAAAGCGTGGTTCTCGGTACATCCTTGCCGGCAAATTCAAATTCGCGATCGCGTATATAATCCGTTTTTGCGAGTGCGGCTCCAATAAAGGCATTAAGGTTGCCGATGAGGTGCAAACACAGGTTTCCTGCCGAATTGGTGATGGATTTATCGGTTCGCCAAAGGTTTTCTTCAGAGGAATACTGTTCAATTTCAGTTTTGAGTTTTTCCAGATCTCTTTTGAAGAGCGATTGCAAGGTGGCTTTCATCTTGATTGGGTTTTTAAGGTTGATCAACCACTTAGTCGTTTCAACTTGTCCAAAATTTCATAAACTGAAAAACTGCGGGCAAAACGGTACATTTCCTTGTCATCTGATTTAAGGATCACGACTGGTAATGTAAAAACCATGGATTGTCCCGTAAATTCGACTTCTTCCTCCACATCCACCACCCGGATGGCCACATGGGGAAATTCTTCCTCCACGGCGGCCAGCAATTTTGGCTTCAACACCTTGCAGACATTGCAGGTCTTTCCGGTGAAGTACAGAAGTTCTATGTGTTGATCCTCCATCGCTTAATAGTCCGAATAATCGGTAGGGTAGAGGAACCAAATGTCGGCATGCGATACATTGTTTTGATATTTGGGTAAGGCACTCATTTCTTTCCATTCAGGGGAATCCACAAAAGCTTCCCAGTTTTTGTCACGCGTGGCCATATCGGCATGGGTGGTCATGTATATCAGGTTGGGCATGTGGGCGCCGGAAATTACCTCACCATAGAACACGGCATTGAAGTTCAATCGGTCGAACAATTTGACTTCGCCTCCTGCATTGAACATATCTACCTTGTTTACATATAATTTTTCGGTGGGGGACTCGTAACTCCGCAGTTCGTAGATGCGCTCGGCACGTGGACTGTCCAGATTCGGTACCTGCATCATGGGCATATCGGTAAAGGCCTGCATTAGGATGGACTCAATACGGTCATAAGGGGCATTATCGTATGCTGCATTGAGGTACGCGCTTCCTGCTGCTGCATATTCAGCGTCTTCACCCAATTTGTTGTCCAACGCCAAAAAATCCTCCATAGATTTGAAGGGAAGAAGCACGTAGGTTCTTTGAACGGTGTCCTTTTCGTTGGTGCGGAATTTAAAAACGCCCACCTTATCGATGCCTTGTTTTTTAACAGCTGGGATAAAAGCATTTTGCAAATAGTTGTCCGTGGCGGCCACTTGGTCTTCCGAACTGAATGAATAGACCTTGAGTTGGTAAAATTCCCGTTCGTTGGCAACGGTTTCGGGGGTTTCGTTGGTTTCCGATTTTTCGGGGTTGGGATTGCCGCAACTGGCAAGCGTTGCGGTTACCAATAATGCAAGAAGTTGGATTGTTTTCATGTGTAGTGTAGTTGGATTTAGGCTTTAAAACCGTCTTCAATTTACGTATTTAATTGCGTTTTACCACTTCTGGACCATTCTGTTTTTTTCTTTTTGAAGCCAAAGCCATCAATCCTAAAATGGGACCCAAGGCCAAGATCATATACATGCTGTTTGACGTGCTCCAATTCCGCATTATGTTGAGCAATTGAATGCTGATAATGGTAATGGCAAAGCCAATGCAGTTGACAATGGTCAGGGCCGTACCCTTAATTTCTGGGGAAGCATTTTGGGCCACCAAGGTGGAAAACAGGGGCGAATCGGCGATGACCACCATGCCCCAAAACATAAGAAAAGCGACAAAAAGTCCTTCCGAGGCTTGTGCAAATAGAAAGGGAGACATCAAGCAGCAGCAACAAGAAAGCAAAAGCGCTGTAAAGGCCACTTTTTTAGTACCCAATGCTTGAGCCAAATAGCCGCCCAATACGCAGGCCAATCCCCCAAGGGCAATGATTGCAAACGTCAACAACGGAATATTGAATGAAACTCCATTGTGTAGGCTTGCATAGGTTTGTAGCATAATGGGAACAAAGGCCCAAAACGTATACAGTTCCCACATATGGCCAAAATACCCAAAGGCCGCGGAACGAAACTTGCTGTTTCGGAACACTTTTATAAAAGCCGATAATTGCAGTTTTTGGCTTGGTTTACGGAAAGAGCCGTCCGGAACCAATCCCACCATGAGTACCCCTCCCAAAACTGCTAAACCCGAGGTGGCCACCAAGACCCTATTCCAAGGAACCGCATGGGTCATGTTTTTCAATAGATGGGGAAATGCGGTACCGACCACCAAGGCGCCGACCAAAAAACCCAAGGATTTGCCCAGTCCTTTTTCATAATAATCGGCGGCAATCTTCATACCGACGGGATAGATGCCCGCCAAGAAAAAGCCGGTAAAAAAGCGAAAGGTAAGGAGACTCGCCAGGCCGTTGTCTTCCCAAATGACCCCCAGATTGAACAAAGCACCCAAGAGGGCACAGGTTAAAAATACCTTGGAGGGGGAAAAGCGGTCGGCAATGGACAAAATGGCAAAAATCAAGGTGCCTACAATAAATCCAAACTGAACGGCCGAGGTCAAATGCCCCACGGCGCTGTTGCCCAACCCAAAAGTGGCCACCAAATCTTGCATGACCCCATTGCCGGCAAACCACAACGAAGTGCAGCAAAACTGCGAAAACACAATAACGGGGAGTATGAGTTTGGAGGGTTTCATTGAGGTTATTGTGACAAATGATAAAATTTAATCTTGCTTAAACACTTTCAATGGCCTTAATGCTTTTAGTCGAAATCAAAACCTCATTCATTAAACTGAACGAGAAATTTTCGGGACCGCCGTTTTCCTCCAAAGTGTAATCAATAAATGCAATCTGGATTTTGGATTTGTTCTGCAGTTCCAATACCAATTGAACAAACCGTTGTTCCTTTTCGGTACGCATGGTGTAATCCACAATGTACTCAAATTCCAAACTTTTAAACTCCGCGTTGATCACGTTTAGGCCACGACATTTTTCAACCTCTGCAATGTTCTCGTTGTGCAAGGCAACATGATTGTTGTGGGTATAAATTTCAGATAAGGGCCTGTTCTCGATCACATATGATTCCAAATCGGGACTGAAGGCGGCCGAGACCACTCCGGCCGGGAATTTGATCTCCACACCTCCGTCTATGATCCAATAGCCTTCGTCCGCAAATTCAAAAAAGTTGGGGTTTACTTGGTAAAAGGTGAGTTCA
Source organism: Flagellimonas beolgyonensis (assembly GCF_003992615.1). Lineage (GTDB taxonomy): Bacteria > Bacteroidota > Bacteroidia > Flavobacteriales > Flavobacteriaceae > Flagellimonas > Flagellimonas beolgyonensis. Next base: position 106,798 of record NZ_RZMY01000016.1, on the reverse strand, counting down.
TTAATGGGTCCAGATTGGATAATGGTTTTGAGGTCATTTTCCAATTGTTCGTGTGTTTGGTTCATTTAAAAATAAAAGGGTTTATTTATTATTGTCAGACGTTTTTAAATCCATGATCAACTTTCCCGTTAGTTGGCCTCCGGCCATACAGCCAGAACAAACCTTGGTCAGCATTGGATTCCGTTTCAATTTCTCAATTCTCAATTTAATGGCCTCTTGTTGGTCTTGATTGAATTCATCAAGATGATTATAATAATATTCAATGGCCATTAATCGCGTAGCAGGATTTTTGCTGTACAACAAATACTCGCAGTTCTCATTTGAAATAATGGCTTTAAATATATTTCTGATGTGCAGTACTCTCATTCCATAGCCACAGCGGTTGCCATACAAGATGCCAGAAAAAGGATTCATTACTTCATCTAGTGCACTGTCATTCCGTTTTTCAATGCCATCCAAGGGGTCGGTGGCATTACTGATGCCATGAACCAAAGGTTTTACCTTGTCGTCCTGGTCAATTTCAAAAAGCCCTGAGAGCTTTGTTCGGTAAATTTTTTTTATTCGGTTTGATTTGTTTGGAATGTATGTGTCCAGCTCGTATGCTATAACTTCATTGTTGTAATAAAGAATATTGTAGCGGACGGAGAGGCTGCCTTTACCAATACCACTTTGCTTTAATTGATAGCCAAACCCCAAGTTTTCCCGATTCTCATTTTTGACTTCAAGAACTTCTAATAGTTTCTCTGTTGAAGTGTTGTAGGCTTTAGTCAGTTGTGATATGAAGAGAGTGTCTATCCTTACATGATATTTTTTCACTTCGGTTTTTTGGGAAAATGAAAAATTCCAAATTCCGAAGGCCACGATTGTCAATATGAAATGCCTTATTTTCAAATTGATGAATTTTATTATTTCCCCCGCTTTGCCCGCAACTTCTGTACTTCTTCCACGGTAAGTCCGGTGATTTCGGAAATGGTATCCACGTCCATGCCTTTACCCTTCATTTGCCGGGCTATTTCCACTTTTTCTTTTCGTTTGGCGATTTCGGAAGCCTCTTTTTTAAAACGTTTTTCCAACACGTAGCTGGGTACATATTGGGTGCTTTCCAACAGTTCGTCCATAAGCCCAGTGTCCTTAAAGCTCAGGTAGCTTTTGGTGGAAATGATCAAATGGTCCAGTACATGGGTGTTCACAATAATGCCCACCTGTATAAGGCGGTCGGTAATGTCCTTGTCCGCTTCGGTTGGGGTCAGTTCCCCCGTAGGGTGGTTGTGGCACAGGATGATTTTTACGGCCCTTTTCTGCAGGGCCAGGCTAAAGACTTCCATGGGTTCTGCCAAGGCACGGTTGACGGTGCCCAGGCTGATCAGCTCTATGAACAAAATACGGTTGTTGTTCTCCAGCCCGATGACCCAAAAATGCTCCCGGTTCTGGTCTATTTTGTCCTCGCGCAAGAGAATGCGCTGCATAATGCTGTAAATGTCGTCCGAGTTGAGGATTTTGATTTTTTGGGCTTCGGTTAGTTTAATGTCCATGGATTAAAGATAGCATTTTGTAGGATTTTTGTTTGGGGAGGTTGGGGAGGGTTATTGTACAAGTTAATTTAAAATATCAACTTCTTCCAGTTTAAATTTTTCAATTGAGTTGATTTCTTCTTCTAGCCAATCAAGATACTTATCTGCTTGATTAGGAAGGTCATGATAGTTTAGACATCTAATAATGGCAGCAATATAATTGTAAGATTTTGAAACTCTTATTAGGTTTTTGTTCATTTCTTCCAATTTTATAGTTGAAATTATTCTGGATCGTTTTTCGAACCCCCCTTTTGTTGCTTTACCATGCTGAATGGACAAAGTTTCTGAGGAAAGATTACCACTAAAATCTTTCCACCCTAGTCTATAAGAACCATGGGTTATTGTATTCCTTATTTCAGGCAGCTTTTCTTGTTTAGATGAAAGTCTTTGGTTTAATCGAACAAGGCGTTCACAATTCCTAAAATTGTCTGCAATTATCGAATCCAATTTTATTCTTAACGGATAGGCAGTTATGCTTTCTGTAAGAGATTCAATACTTTTTACCTGTAATTCAGTTTGGTCTTCTTTAAAAATGATTCGGGGTATTAAGAATCTAATCCAATCATTTATGTCCTCAAACCTGACAATAAATTCTCCAATCAACATAAATTGCTTCTCGACATTTATATTTTTTAATGGATCTTTCATTGATTTTCTTACTTTTAAGTAAGGAGTTAATGCAATTCTAATCAGTTTTTGTCTACGGCCAAGTTTAAAGATAACATTTTGTAGGATTCTTGTTTTGGGAGGTTGATTTTCACCGTTCCAATTAGGAGACGTCGGTTTTATTCTCTGCATATAGTCGGTTCACTTTAGGCTGAATAATCCAGATTCCAATGAAATAGAACCACAAAAGAAAAAATTCACCTATAAAATCTCCAAACCCGACCTTTCGTTTCAATTCCACAGTTTTTAGGGTTTTTGCCGCAAAATAAAAGGTGTGTAAAATACAGAACATGGAGAACAAATGGAGTGGTACAATGATCGCGACAATAATCCCTAAATTCAAGAAAAATGACTCCGCGTCCACCGAAAATAAACTGGACATGGAAGTAACCATAAACAGAAAGTACACCAAAGGAATAAAAAAGAAAATCTTGAACCGCGTTGTTTTCATTTTAGCCTCGACGGGTACCCATTTTTGTAATCCTATGGCCAACGCCCATAACCAACCAAAAAATAATAGGCCAAAACAAAGCATCACTATAAGGAACCATTCAAATTGGATAAATTTTTCGTCCAAGACTTGGGTAAATCCGTTGTTTTCCATTTCTGTGGATGGAACCGATTCAACTAACCAGATTCTTGCATATATATAAATCTGGGAAACCAATGGAACCCCCACCATGAGCAAGAATAACTGCCAATGTTTTGCTTTAAGGAAGATGTTGGTCATTCTCTATTTTATACGTTGTGGTTAATGCGCCTCCAGCCAGTTCTCACCAACGCCCACTTCCACATCCAACGGTACGGAGAGTTTGTAGGCATGTTCCATTTCGGATTTAATGAGTTCCTTCATGGTGTCCAACTCGGGTTTATAACAATCGAACACCAATTCATCGTGCACCTGCAACAACATTTTGGTCTTGTATTGGCCTTCCGCCAGCTTTTTATGGATGTTGATCATCGCAATCTTGATGATGTCCGCCGCACTTCCCTGAATGGGAGCGTTCACGGCGTTTCGCTCTGCGGCGCCACGCACTACTTGGTTCCCGGCATTGATATCTTTTAGATACCGCCGACGGCCCAACACGGTTTGTACATAACCATGCTCGCGGGCAAAGTCAATCTGTTCACTGATGTAATTGCGCAATTTCGGGTAGGTTTTGTAATAGGTGTCGATGAGGTCCTTGGCCTCGGTGCGGCTCAAATCGGTCTGGTTGCTCAATCCAAAGGCCGATACCCCATAAATAATCCCAAAGTTCACCGTTTTGGCATTGCTACGCTGCTCACGGGTCACTTCCTCGATTGGCACATTGAATACTTTGGAAGCGGTGGAAGCGTGTATGTCTTCCCCGTTCTGGAAGGCCGAAATCATGGTGTCCTCCTCGCTTAAGGCGGCAATGATGCGGAGTTCTATCTGTGAATAATCCGCAGCCAAAAGCACATAATTATCATCCCGAGGGATAAACGCCTTGCGCACTTGTCGTCCCCGTTCGGTTCGGATGGGAATGTTCTGCAAATTGGGGTTGTTGCTGCTCAAACGGCCCGTTGCGGCCACGGTTTGCATATAATCGGTGTGTACCCGGCCCGTTGCTTTTTGTATCTCATTGGGTAGGGCGTCCACATAGGTGCTCTTCAATTTGGCCAACCCACGGTACTCCAATACATTTCTGATGATGGCATGGTCCTTCGCCAAGTACGAAAGTACATCCTCTGCGGTGGAATATTGCCCCGTTTTGGTCTTTTTGGGCTTGTCTACCAGCTTTAATTTTTCGAACAGGATATCACCCAACTGTTTGGGGGAGGCAATGTTGAATTCCTCTCCGGCTTCTTCATAAATCTGTTGTTCCAATTTCTTGATGTCCTCATCCAGCGCTTTCGAAAGTTCGTGCAGGTAGCCCTCATCCAAATTGATGCCTTCCCGCTCCATATCGGCGAGTACGCGAAGCAAGGGAATTTCGATGTCCTCGAACAGTTTGTCGGTTTGGGCCTCTTTTAGTTCGGGTCTAAAATGCTGTGCCAATTGATAGGTGATGTCGGCATCCTCCACGGCATATTCCGTTTGCTTGTCCACGGGCACCTGACGCATGTTCAACTGGTTTTTACCCTTTTTTCCGATTAATTCGGTGATGGAAATAGGGGTGTAGTTGAGGTAGGTTTCCGAAAGCACATCCATGTTGTGGCGCATATCGGGGTTGATGAGGTAGTGGGCCAACATGGTATCGAACAGCTTGCCTTTCACGTCCACACCATAGTTGAGCATCACCTTGATGTCGTATTTAAGGTTCTGGCCTATTTTTTCAATGGCCTCCGATTCAAAGAACGGACGCAGTTTTTCCAAGAGGGGCATGGCATCGTCCCGTGTTTCGGGGAAGGGAACGTAAAACCCTTTGCCCGCTGCCCAACTGAAGGCAATACCCACCAACTCTGCTTCCAACGGATTCAGGGAAGTGGTCTCGGTATCAAAACAGACCGAAGTTTGTTTCATAAGCATTTCCAAGAACAGGTCCATGCTTTTACCCGGGTGCACGGTCTGGTAAAAATGGGGTACATCGGCTAGGGTCTTGCGGCTGTTCACATCTTTGATGGTCGCTGCGGCTTCCGCTGGGTCGCCCCCAAATAGGGTGAACTGTCCACTGCCGGCCACTTTGGCTTCTTGTTTGGCGGTTTCGGTGCTGGTCACCGGGGTGCTGGCTTCTGCTTCTTCCGTAAACAGTTTGATGAATTGGTCCTTCAATCTGCGGAATTCCAGTTCCTCAAAGATTTCCTGCACTTTTTCGGCATCGGGCGGACACATTTCGTAGTCCTCCGCATGGAAAGTGACCTCACAATCGGTCTTGATCTCGGCCAGTTTTCGGGAGAGTCGACCGAGTTCGGCATTCTCCTCCACTTTTTCCTTCATCTTGCCCTTCAGTTTGTCCGTATTGGCCAACAGGCCTTCCAACGAATCAAAATCCTCCAGGAATTTTTTAGCAGTTTTATCGCCCACACCAGGTAGGCCGGGAATGTTGTCACTGGCATCACCCATCATCCCCAGATAATCGATTACCTGTTCGGGGCGTTTCACCCCAAAGCGTTTCTGTACTTCGGGAATGCCCCAAATTTCTATCCCGTTGCCCATTCGGGCGGGGCGGTACATAAAAATGTTTTCACTCACCAACTGACCAAAATCCTTATCGGGAGTGACCATGAACACCTTGTAGTTTTCCTTTTCGGCCTGTTTGGCCAAGGTGCCGATCAAATCATCGGCCTCGTAGCCCTCCAGTTCCACCACTGGGATTTTCATGGCCTTCAAGATCTGTTGTATATAGGGCACCGCTATGCGGATGGCATCGGGGGTCTCGTCCCGGTTGGCCTTGTAGTCCTCGAAAAGTTCGGTGCGCTCCACACTGCCGCCTTTGTCGAAAGCCACGGCCAAATGGTCGGGCTGTTCGCGTTTGATCACATCAAAAAGGGAGTTCATGAACCCCATGATAGCGGAGGTGTCCATCCCTTTGGAATTGATGCGCGGGTTTTTGATCAGAGCGTAATATCCTCTAAAAATAAGTGCGTAGGCGTCGAGTAAAAAAAGTCGTTTTTGGTCGGACATGTATTTTCAATTGTCAATTATCAATTAGCAATGGGCAATAAATAGGTGGGGATTAAAAGTACGAATTGCTTCTAAAAAGACATCAGATGTAAGAAATAAGATTTCGGAATTGATGATTTTAGAACCTAGATAAAAGAGTCAAGAGTCAGGAGCCAAGATGTAATGCTTCCTGATTCTAGTAGCGCAGCGGTCTGGTATCTAACAGCGCAGCGTTCCAACATCTAATTATAAAAACTCTTCACTTCGCGGTTCTCATGCCCATTGGCACTGTATTCCCTATACGTGAAACCCGGATGCACACAATAGCCGCCCGTTTCCCCATTTTTGTTGATGGCTAAAAAGCCGATCTGGAAATCCTTGCGTCCTTCGTTTTTCTTCATGATACGCTTTACACCTTCCTCACAGGCTTCTTGTGGGCTTTTGCCTTGTCGCATCAGTTCCACGATCAAAAAGCTGCCCACGGTACGGATTACCTCTTCACCCACGCCCGTGGCCGTGGCACCGCCCACTTCGTTGTCCACGTACAGCCCTGCTCCGATGATGGGGGAATCCCCGATGCGACCCCCAACTTTGTAGGCCATGCCGCTGGTGGTACAGGCTCCGGCCATGTCCCCATTTTCATCAATGGCGAGCATCCCGATGGTGTCGTGGTTTTCAATATTGATGGTGGTTTCGTATTTAGAGGTTTTCAGCCATTCTTCGTATTGTTTGCGGGTGCTCTCGGTCAACAGGTCCTCTTTTTTAAAGCCTTGTTCGTAGGCAAATTTTTCAGCTCCCTTTCCCGCCAAAATGATATGAGGGGTTTCTTCCATCACCTTTCGAGCCACGGAAACTGGATGTACAATATTTTGAAGATACACCACGGAACCGCAATTGCCATCTTTGTCCATGATGCAGGCATCCAGCGTCACGTTACCATCACGGTCGGGACGACCGCCCTTGCCCACGGTTTCATTTTTTTCATCCGCTTCTTCTACCATTACGCCTTGTTCCACGGCATCGAGAGAAGATCCTCCCTTGCTTAGCACTTCCCAAGCCTTTTCTGAAGCGTTGTAAAAGTTCCAGGTACAGACCACAATGGGTTTGATGGGAGTTACTGGGGCATTGGCTACAACAGCTTCTTCTTCGGTCTTGTTTTCTGTTTTGCAGGATACCACAGCTGAGGCGGTAACGAGTCCGGCAGCGGTTAGACCGGAATTTTTGAGGAATTTGCGACGTTGCATGGGAATGGATGTTTACTTTTAAGTTACGAATGCTAAATATAGCAATATGCTTGTAGAAGTTTGTGCCAATTCACTGGAATCGGCCATGAATGCTGAAAAGGCAGGAGCCGACCGTATTGAACTGTGTTCGGAACTTGGGGTGGGGGGCGTTACACCCTCCATGGGATTGATACGGTTGGTGAAGGAACGGTTGTCCATTCCTGTGCATGTACTCGTGCGTCCGCGAAGTGGTCATTTTACCTATTACAATACCGAGTTTGAGGTGATGCTGGCCGATATCGAAGCCTGTAAAAAGACTGGAGTGGATGGTATCGTTTCGGGCGTTTTGCGGAAAGACTTTTCGGTGGATGTGGAACGTACCCAAAAGTTAGTTGAACGGAGTGGTTCGTTACATTTTACCTTCCATCGGGCTTTTGATTGGGTCGCAAACCCACTGGAAGCCTTGGCACATTTGGAGCACATCGGAGTAAACACGGTTCTGACCTCGGGTGGTGAACCCTCTGCAGAAAAAGGATTGAAAAATCTTGAAGCATGGCAACAACAAACAGCACTGACCCTAATGGCCGGGGGCGGTGTTTCACCGAGCAATGCCCATCATTTTAAGGAAATTGGCCTAAAGGCCATCCATTGTTCCGGAACGGTTTTTGGAGATGTATTGGAGTTATCGGGGAAGATTCCCATGAATTCGTCCAAGCATTTGGTGGAAGATCGGGTTGCGATAACGGACCCAGAAACGATTCGCAAGGTGGTTTCAGCCGTTAAATAAAATTAAAAAGCCCTCGATTCTAGGAGATTAGCTCTAATTTTGTAAAAAAATTGTATGACTCGTTTTATTGTTCTGGCCATCCTTTACGTTGTATTGGCTGCATACGGTTTCCAGGCTTTTCGAACCTTGTTCAAAAGCCCGTTGCTGCAGTGGTCCTATATCGTATTGTTTTTGGGGGTGCTTGTTTTCTTGGGGATTAAGGTGTTTACCCATATTCCCGGCGAAGGGTTTAAGGGCACCGCTGCCATTGCCGGAAGTATTTTTGCAGCCTTCTTTTTGTTGGCCTTGGTGTTGGGGTTCTTCCTTTTGGTGGAAGATGTGGTTCGTTTGATCGGTTTTGGATACAATAAAATTGTGGGTGTGGCCGATACCGAAGCGGGTTATTTTCCATCCCGAAGAAAATTCGTGAGCGGTTTGGCCCTTGGACTGGCGGCGCTTCCGTTCGGAGCCATTCTCTACGGCATGTACCGCGGAAAATACAACTATCAGGTATTGAAGTACGAACTGGAATTCGACGACCTGCCCGATGCCTTTCACAACTATCAGATCACCCAAATTTCGGATGTGCATAGTGGTAGTTTTGACGACTACAATAAAGTGTCCTATGGCGTGGATCTTATAAATCAACAGCAAAGTGATGTCATTTTCTTTACTGGGGACATCGTGAACAACAAGTCGGAGGAACTCGAGCCTTGGAAAGAGGTTTTTGCACGATTGGAAGCCAAGGATGGGGTGTTTTCCATTTTGGGCAACCATGATTATGGGGATTATGCCGTGTGGGACACTGAGGAAGAGAAAGCGCAGAATTTGGAAGACCTTAAGGTCATGCAACAGGAAATGGGCTTCGACCTGTTGTTGAACACCAATCGATTTCTCGAAAAAGAGGGTCAAAAAATTGCGTTGGTCGGCGTGGAAAACTGGGGTCGCGGCGGATTTAAAAAAGCGGGTGACCTACAAAAGGCCAAGGAAGGTGTCCACAAAGATGATTTTAAAATATTGTTGAGCCACGATCCCTCACATTGGGAAGATGTGGTCCTCCAAGACGATTACCATTTCCATTTGACTTTAAGCGGACACACCCACGGCATGCAGTTTGGGGTGGAAATACCCGGGTGGGTAAAATGGAGTCCGGTGAAATGGCGCTACAAGTATTGGGCGGGCATTTACAGTGAGTTGGGGCAGTTCATCAATGTGAACCGAGGTTTCGGTTTCATCGGTTACCCAGGCCGTTTTGGCATCTGGCCAGAGATTTCCGTAATCACTTTAAAGAAGAGGGGGTTGGCTTAAGCTGCTTCCGCTTGCATAACATAAAAAAGCACCGATTTCACAATCGGTGCTTTTTCGTTTGGTCTGGTTACGGTCAGTGTTTATTTGTTCAACTTCCAGGAGACGCCAATGCCTACCATGGCCGTTGTCATATCATAGGAAACTTCACTGCCAGGAATGGCTCCATAGGGAGGATAGTTTTGAATGAACTGTGGGTTCAAAACGGGGCCTGAAGTTGCATCTCCACTGGTGCCGTAATGGAAAAGGGCATCTATGGCAAAGCGTTCGCTGGCCTCGTAGGTAAAGCCCACTTGAAATGCATTTTTAATGATAGCGGTGGCTGGAATATTAAAGAAGGCCACATCGCTGTTGATGGGGTTGGAGCTATAGGTGTATCCCAAACGGATGGGAAATTTGCTGATGCCCTTGTATTGGATACCGGCAGAAATAATATTGATGTTCTCCCATCCAAATCCTGCTACCGAAGCTGTTTGGGTCCAACCAGTGGTAGAGAAACCATCGGTGTTTTCATAATCCACCATACGATAATCCACGGCGAGGTCAATGGTTCCCAAACTATATCCTAAACCAAAGGAAAGAATGGCGGGATAGTCCATATTGAACTTATTGGTGCTTGTGGATCCATCCAAATAGGTATTGTCCAGTTCAAAGTCGCCAAAATTTTGGGTGGTTTTATAGGATACCCCAGCTTTGAATCCGGAATCGGAATCGTAGAACACCCCGATTTGACCTCCAAAGCCCAAGGCAGATGCTTTATCGGTGGAAGGATAACCGGCTTGGTTTGGATTGGCGGTTGGGTTCGGCATCAACTCCAAGGCAGCATAGTTAAAAGTGGGCTGCAACCCAATGGAGAATTGATCGGAAATTTCGTAGGCCCAGGCAAAACCAACCTGCAACAGCATGTAGTCGGATTCTATCCTTCCAAATCCACCATTGGCTTGTGGCATGTTGATGGGGTTCGACATATTTTCGGGAAAGGTGACCCCAAAACCACTGATACCAAAAGCTGAAACACCAAAGGTATGTTTGCTTTCGGGTTTGCTCCATACATAGGCCAAGGCAGGCATGGGTGAAATGCCCCTGTCATCCTCGGTGGTGCCACTGAAGAAGTTCCCGGTAGGCTGTCCATTGCCATCAAATTCGGGCACGGTAGAACTCAATTCCGGGGAAGAAAAGAATAGGCCCAGATCTACCTTTAAGATGTTATCATCAAAAGCGGAAATGGTGGCTGGGTTCCAGTGTAGGGCTCCGGAAATATCCAAGGGCTGGGCCGTTGCGGCGCCCCCCATCGACATATTTACAGATCCGACACCTTGCATAATGTGTCCTGCTTGCCCAAAAATGACAGTAGTCATCAAAAAGGCACAAAGCGTTGCGAATAAATTTTTCATTTGAAGAGGTTTTGCACATCCAAAATACTGAAAAATAGGAAATTGGGTCAGTTTTTGAGCGTGATATTAAATCTACCGTAAACCTACTGCGTAAGTGGACTAAAATGAATGATAAATGTCAGTATTTATGCAATCAAATAGTAAGTGATGACTTTTAGGAACTTATACCCGATCGGAAGGGTGAATATGGAAGTTGCACAGGTTTAACGTCAATTTAACTTGTGTTGCCTTCCGAATGGACAACCTTCATGTAAAACTTTAACAATTTTTCTTACTTTTGAGCGTAAACCATTGAATACCTATGTCCAAATTTGGTGAACTTATCGATTTAAACGTTCCGGTACTACTGGATTTTTATGCAGAATGGAACGAGCAATCCACTTCCATGCACCCTGTGCTTCGCGATGTTGCTGCCGCATTGGGGGATAAGGGAAAAGTGATCAAAATTGATGTCGACAAAAACAAAGAGCTATCCCAAGCCCTTCGCATTAAAGGCTTGCCTACCCTTATGATCTACAAAAAAGGCGAGATGGTCTGGAGGCAGAGCGGCGAACAGGACGCCAATACGCTGATAGGCATCTTAAACGAATATATCTAAGAAAAAAGCGAGGTTTAAACCTCGCTTTTTTTATTCATTTCCTATTGAATCGTTGATGGCACCAATGGTATCCAATGGAATGGAGTCTTCCATATCCGGGTCCATGGGCAGGGGTTCTTCCAGTATTTCCTCCTCATCGTCCACAAATTGGGAGAACTTGTCGATGTATTCATTAAAGATGATCGTTTCCGATTCAGCAAATTCCTTGTCCCGATTCTCAATTAAAATATCGATGTTCCTACGGTAGGCCTGCATATCGGATAGGATATCGTCAATTCTTTCATATTGTTCGTCCAACGGAATGTTGGCATAGTATTCCAAATGCTCTTGGTAGACCTTTTTGAGTTTGCCATACAGTTCCCTTGCCTTGTCGGTTTCTCCTACCTTGTAATAGCCATCCACAAAGGGTTCCACAAAAGTGTAGAAGTAATAGTGTTCGACAGGCATGTTCGTCATGGCCATATCGATAACATCCTTGGCCTTGTCTATTTTATTTTCCGCAATCAAGGTTTCCATCAGTCGGGCGAGGTTGCTTCGGAACGAAAGTCCCTGTGAGCGTGTTTGGGGATCATGATAGATTTTATCACTGCCAGAGTTGCCCCAATCCCAATCCTTGACAATGTCGTACATCAGGTCGGAATCAATACGGCCCATTTCAAAGGAATTGCGGTTGGGCGTTTTAATCGGCACCAATTTATAGATAAGACCATCCAACTGCAGGTAATCCTTCATCCAGATGTATTCGGCACTATCAAAACTTCCCCCGGAGAAATAAATGGGACGTTTCCAATCGTTGTTGGCGATCACGTCCAACATCAGGATTCGATTCTTCGGTAATGCACTTTGCGGCAGATCGATATCAATATAATCCACGATCAAGGCGGAGTCCTTTTCTTTGACCAAACCGCTCTTGATCACATTTTCCTTATTTACGGGAATCCGGATCTTATTGGTGGGGTAGTACACAATATCCAAGGTGCTTTCTGGATATTGATCCACATCGGCACCACGTTTATCCAAAACAAAACCGAATTTGGTCTCGGGATTGTCGCTGCCGATCCAGTTCATAAAGTCTTTTATGCTCCAACGGCTTTCCGAGATTGGCCTGCCGAAAATATCGTCCGCTTTGTTGTAATAGACGGCATCCCGGGTGCCGTAGCGGTATTTGTCGTGTGTCAATTGCGACGGAATGGGATCACTTTCGTACGCCTTGCGTTTCATCTGGTCGATGTACCAATCCGTAGCAAAAAGACTGGTGTTTACAATGCGGACGTCGGTACGATAGTTTTCAATTTCCTGTGCATACCACAATGGAAAGGTATCGTTGTCACCAATGGTGAACAAAATGGCGCCTGCATCTTCCTGGCAGGAATCCAAATAGGATTTTGCCGTTGATTTTGCCGTATACCTGTCGGAGCGATCATGGTCGTCCCAGTTTTGGAACGCCATCAGGAAGGGCACGGCCACAAGGCAAAGCGTCGTTATAACCGGTGCGGCAATCTTGGCGGACAACAGTTTTTTGACTTCCTCAAAAAGCCCATATACCCCGAGCCCTATCCAAATACAGAAGATGTAGAACGAGCCCACAAGGGAGTAGTCCCTTTCCCTGGGTTGGAAAATATAGGGGTTGGTGTAAAACTGAATCGCCAATCCGGTGAACATAAAGAACACAAAGAGTACCCAAAATTGTTTTGGGTTCTTGGTGATCTGAAAAACGATACCGATAATCCCCAAGAGCAAGGGCAAAAAGAAATAGGTGTTACGGCCTTTGTTGTTTTCCCAGTCGCTGGGCAGGTTATCTTGACTGCCCCGGAAAAGGCTGTCCACAAATCCGATTCCGCTCAACCAGTTGCCGTTTTCATCGTAGCGGCCTTGGATGTCGTTTTGCTTACCCACAAAATTCCACATGAAGTAGCGCATGTACATATATCCAAATTGGAAATCGAACATATACCTGAAGTTCTGGCCCAAGGTGGGAGGCTGCACTTCAATGTATTCGCCAAACTCCCGAAGGAACCTCAAGTATTGGTCCGAATCGAGCTCACCACGACTGTAGGCTGTTTTAAATTGGTTTACGGCTTCCCTAAGATCGTTGTTGGAGATGTATTCCGATTTGATCCTAAAATCCAACGCCCCAAAATAGCGCATGTAATTTTCGGCATGTTGGTCGCTCCACATTCGGGGCAGGAATCCCACGTGTTTTTCATTGGGGCCGGGCAGGGCGCCTTTGTAATGGTTAACAATCACATATTTGCCCAGTTTTAGGTCTTTTTCGTATTTGGGGCTCTCGTCCCGATCTTCACCGGCCGGTGCAAAGGCATCTGAATAATAGGCACCATAAAAGGGACTTTCCACACCGGGGTATTGTTCCCGATTATAATAGGCCAAAAGGGCTCTGGCATCGGCAGGGTTGTTCTCGTTCACCACCGTTTTGGCATTGGCCCTGATCGGCAACATCAGCCACGAAGAGAATCCAAGGATTAGGAACATTAAACACAGGATGATCAGGTTACCTGTGTAAAACTTATGTTTTCGGGTATAGCGAAGTCCAAAATAGAACACTGCGATAAAAACCAGTCCCATAATGATGGATCCCGAGTTGAAGGGCAGGCCTATCTCGTTGATGAAAAAGACCTCGCTCCAACCAAATAATTTTAACACGTAGGTGAGGGAAAATTTATAGACCAGAATCAAAACCGCCACCACTACAATGTTGGCGAACAAAAAGTTTTTGACCGTTGTGGTCTTGCATTTTTTGAAATAATAGAGCAGGCCAATGGAAGGAATGGCCAAAAAACCCATAAACTGGATGCCAAAGGTGAGACCGACCACAAAACTGATGAGCAAAATCCATCGATTGCCCCTTGGGTCATCCAAGTTATCCACCCATTTGAGTCCCAGCCAAAGTAGCAGGGCCATGATCAAACTGGCCATACCATACACTTCGGTCTCTACGGCATTGAACCAAAAACTATCCGAAAAGGTAAATGCCAACGCGCCAACCAATCCACTGCCCAACACGGCGATGGCCTTGCTGTTGGAAAGTTCTTTTTTAGAACCTATAAGCTTGCGCACCAAATTGGTGATGGTCCAGAAAGTGAAAAGCACGGCAAAGGCACTGGATACCACCGAAACGGCGTTGACCATGAGCGCGATCTTGGATTCGTCGCCAAAGGCGAACATGGCGAAAAAGGCTCCGATCATTTGAAGTAAAGGTGCTCCAGGGGGGTGGCCTACCTGCAATTTTGCGGCGGTGGAAATATACTCCCCTGCATCCCAAAAACTTCCTGTGGGTTCAACGGTAAGGGCATAAACGGAAAAAGCGATTGCGAAGGAAACCCATCCGAGGATGGTATCCCATTTTTTGAAGTCTTTTGCAAACATAGAGATGGTTGTTAACCGTGTTGGGGCGAATTTAGTAAATCTAGCACAGAAGGTTGGCGGTTTTTGCAAAAGCTTTAACATGGGGGTAAATAAAAATAGTGGGTATTCTTCTTAAAATATTTGTTGAAACCAAAGTTTGTTTTAAATTTGCACGCTCAAAAGCTGGATCAGTTTAGCTTTTACGGTACTGGCCTATGGTGTAATTGGCAACACTACTGATTTTGGTTCAGTCATTCTAGGTTCGAGTCCTAGTAGGCCAACGAAAACCCCTCAAGACTATGTTTTGAGGGGTTTATTTTTTCTCCTTATTAGATTGGGTTCCCTCAATGGACCGTTTTTTTGAACTTTTAGTGTAAAACGACTCCACTGGTTTGTCAAAGTTCATTTCCCCGTACTAGATAAATAGTTTACATTCTACCGTTTATTTAAACTTTCAGGTTATGGTTTTTGGATATGCACGGGTGAGTACGAAATCACAAAAACACGATTTGCAGGTGGATGCCTTTCTGAAGGAAGGAATCAAACCCAAGAACATCTATGCCGACATTTCATCAGGAGCAAAAGCGGAACGAAAGGGTCTTGATGAATTGTTATCCATTTTACGTGAAGGTGATACACTTGTGGTCTGGAAACTGGACCGAATAGCCCGAAGCCTTTCACATCTCACTAAACTCATCGAAGATTTTGAAAAGAAGGGAATCCACTTCAAAAGTATCCAGGAAAGTTTTATCGATACCACATCCCCACATGGAAGGTTCATTTTTAATCTGTTCGCTTCGGTTGCCCAATTGGAAAGGGACATCATCATTGAACGTACACGGGCAGGCATGGAAAGCTCAAGAAGGCGTGGCTTGAAAATCGGCAGGAAGCCTGGTCTCAGTAAACAGGCATTGAACAAGGCTATGTTGGCGGAACGATATTACAGGGACAACAAGCTAAGTATTGAAGAAATCATGAAACTTATTGATGTTGGATCAAAAAAGACGCTCTATAAGTATTTGGCATACCAAGGGAGAAGAAAGTGCCTTGAGTGCGGAACACTCTTCTGGGACAAGAAACAGGATTTGGACAAAGCTCATTGTAAAAGGCACAAAAGGAAAATCAAAAAGTAACAATTGCTTGAATTGTAAGAATAATATGTATTTTAATGGTCTATAAGCACCATAACCATTAATAATATTACTTCATGAAAAGATTAATATTTGGATTGATTCCATTTATAATTATCGCCTGCAATAAAAAACCAAACAATCAATTTGAACTAATTGGGAAGACCAAAGACATTTTAGACGGTACAGTTCTTTATCTTGAAAATACCAGTTCGGGAACGGCAATCGATTCAGCTGTTGTGGAAAACAATTCCTTTCACTTCAAAACCGATTTGACAAAAACACCTGTACAAGTGGTTTTGAATACAAAGGACTTTTCCCATTATAGATTTTTATGGTTGGAAAACAATCAAATGACCTTTGATGCCACAAACTCCGATTTCAGAAACGCAATTGTAACAGGTTCTGATGAGGAAAACTTAAGTTACAATCTGAGTATAGAGACTGAAACACTTCCTAGGGATGAAAGAACCCAAAAAGAGCAAGAGTTTGTCAAACAGCATCCGAACAGTCTTCATGGAGCTTATGTCCTCTCGGTATATTCTACGACTTGGGGCAAGGAAAAAACGAAAGAACTATATGACAATCTTTCAATAGAAAACAAGCGAACTGAATACGGAAAGAAAATTGCAAACTATATTAAGCTCAATAAAAATCCGAGAATTGGAGATAGTTATGTTGATTTTGAAATGCAAGACATTGACGGTGGAATGAGGAAACTTTCCGAATTCAGGGACAAAGTGGTTTTGTTGGAGTTTTGGTCTTCTAGTTGTTTGCCCTGCAGAAAGGAAAACCCGAATCTAGTCAAAACCTATGAGAAGTATAATTCAAAAGGATTTGAAGTATTTGCTGTTTCACAAGACACCAAAAGAGAAAGTTGGATTGAGGCAATTGAAAAGGACGGATTACCTTGGCCTCAGGTCAGTGATTTAAAAGGCCACGAAAATACAGCTTCTTTGATTTACGGAATTCATGCAATTCCCAACAACTTTTTGATTGACCAGAACGGAGTTATTTTGGAGCAGAACATTCATGGAGAAAAGTTGAATGCAAAACTGGATGAGCTATTAAATTAAATAAGTTCAATAAAACGATGAAGCAAGAGATATGGCAATTGAGTAATGAAATTATTAATGAGTTTTTCAATATTGTGAGGTTGCCACATGAAATTGAATCATTAGGCGTAAATGATGCCAAGGAAATTATTCAAGAGTTTTTAGAAAATAATGAATTTGGACTAGCCATTGATCATCTTGAATATTTTATAAAAGAATGTAATTTGAAATTAAATCCTTTTTCAATTATCAAGGATGCATCTAATATCAGAAAAGTTCAAATAAACGATGGAAGTTGAAAGTATATCACAATTGATTTCAGGTGTAATAGAATCAGATTCATTTAAAAATATGCTTGAAAAGGTAAATTGCAATTACCCCAATCTGAAACAAGAAAATCACATTCGTAATTTGATTTTAGAGGAACTTAACGAAAGGTTTAAAGGAACAGATGTGAAAGCATTTGCAGAGCATCCTAGGGAAAATAAAACTAGAGCTGACCTCAGTGTCGTCAATAAGAATAATCCTGAAAGTCCAATCAAAATTGAATTTAAATATCAATTTAGTGGAGATTTTAAAAGTTTGTCCGATTACAGTTTTATGATTCGAAATGACTTTTTAAAGAGAAATTCAGACTTATTTATACTAGTAATTGCAAATTGGAACATTGCAGACAAACAGAAATTTGATGATACTTGGAAAATAACTCCGAGCTTGAATAGATATATTGCCAAATCTGAGATTTGGAAATCAAATGTTTTAAAAAGTTTCGAAGAATTTAAAGATGCAAAATTAAAGCCATTAGATGCCATTTCCATTTCTCGTCCCTATTTGGTGGAATATCATTTTTATATGTTACAACGTATTTAATAGGGAAAAAAGTTCAAATAAACGATTCTAATAGATGAAATTGGTACATAATTGAAATATCTATGTGTAAAAACTTAACCTTTCTTTTCTTTTTAATTTTTACTCTCTCTTCATCTAGTCAAAGTGATTCAACCAAAATTGCATTCATTGCATATTGGTCTTTAGGTGATAGTTACAATTTTAAAGTAACTAAAACTAAAAAACGATGGACCAATGAAAAACTATCAATAAATGATTCCATACAATACATTGCAAATTTTAAAGTAATTGATTCAACCGAAAAATCATATACAATACAATGGTCTTACAATAATTTCCTTGCTGATAGTTATAAGGAAAATTTAAATAAGATTTATGAAGATAAAAAAGCATTTAATGATATAGTTTATCAATATAATGTCACAAATGTGATCTATAAAACGGATGAGTATGGAGAATTCTTGGAAATAGTAAACTGGAAGGATATAAGTAGTCTAATGAGCAACTTACTTGGTGAATTGGAAAGAAACATTAAGCTTCGTAAACCAGATAAAATCAATGAAATTAGACAAGCCATAGAACCTCTAGCAAACATTTATAGTTCAAAGGAAGGGATTGAACAGTTGATTGTATACGAATTACAATATTTTCATTTTCCTTTTGGTTCAGAATATGATTTGAATGAGCCTTACGAATATGAATCAGAATTGCCAAATATGGTTGGAGGAGATCCTGTAAAGGCGGATGCAAAACTATCAATTGTTGAAGCTGATAAAAAAGACTTTTACTGTGTATTAAAAGAAGAAGCTATTATCAATCCAATTGATACCAAAAGACAAGTCACAATGTTGTTTAAAAAAATGGGTTTAGAAGAGGATAAAGCAGAAGAGTTGATGAAATCTGCAATTTTCTATATCACTGATTTGAATTATTATCAATACTATTATGATCCAGGTATTCCTCATAGAATTTATGGTAGTCGAAAGACAATTTTGAATTTGGATAATACCAAAGTTGAAAATCTTGCGGAATTGGAAATAGAGTTAATTTATGATGAATAAATACTTCATTTCATGCATTGTTTTAGACTTCAAGTACAAATAAACGACCAAAGCCAATACCATAAACTTAAAATGAAAAAACTACTGATATTCCCACTTTTCCTTTCTGCCCTTATCTCATTTGGACAGGAATTGTCATGTGATGATTTTAAAGAAGGAGAGTTTATTTCAAGCATGACTGAACCTGTGAAAATAGAATGGAAAATAGTCAGAGAGGGAAGTTCCCAAATAGAAATCCCTGGGGTATTACCAGATGAATTAAAAGGAACTGACTTCCCAATGAATCCACGGTATGGAATTATAGAATGGATAGATGATTGCACCTATAAATTGACATATGATTCGACAAAATCAGAGTTGACCGATATGCAAAAAATGGTGAATCAGCTAGGTGGATTTATTAACGAAATGGTCAAAATTGAAGGGAATTGTTTTTTTTACAAATCGACTCTCAAATACAACGGAGGTGAACAATCTATAGAGGGTAAATTTTGTAAAGAATAAAAAGAACTAAAACTAAATCATAGTTCAAAAAAACGATATACAGGTTAGGAAATATAAGATGGCACTCAAACAATGGTATACAATTTTGATGTTAGCACTATTCGCTGGTTGCCAAGATCAAGGAAGCCTTGATGGAAATTATTCTATGTGTCATAACGGAGAATATCTTGAGGTATATTTTAAAGGAGATTCGATGAGGGTTGCATCTGAAAATGAATGGGCGAAATTATCTGATTGGAATCAAATTACGATTAGTAAGGACACAATTTTTTTTGAAACTTTTGGAGAATGGCGTGACTCCATAAAAGCAAGGTTAAAGTATGTTGGAAAGAGTAAAATCCAAATGCAGAATTTAAATAATGGTGAAACCCTAACTATGCGAAGAATAGAAAATGGAGTAACTTTTGAAAATGTGAATGAGTTCTGGAAAGGCTTTATCAACAGGAGACATTCGGAAATATGTAACTGAATAATAGTTTAAATAAACGATTACCAACAAAATTCAATTCATGAATTTGAGAAAAAGCTTAATTTTTTTATCACTACTTCTTTTTGTCAGTTGTCAAAAAGGGAAGAAGACATCAGAAATAAAAGAGGATTCAAAGATTGAAAATGAAAGTCAAGTTGCGAATACTGAATCTAATTCTAAGATTAACAAAAATTCCAATTTGGACAATAATGGCCAAATATTTCGAGACATAACTCAATTGGAAAAATACAAAGGATTTACAAAAATTCTTGGATCAGTTCTGGATGGTACAGACAAAGCAATTGCATATATCCAAAAAGACAGTCTTCAGGTTCTTGTTTTAGAACAAATTATTAGAGATAACCCATCAAAAGTCAAATATAAAATTTTAGATGAAGTTCGATTAATTGCAGATAGGTCAAAGCTTTTTTCGGAACCTACTACCTGTAAAATTATTGATGGCCCTGACGAGAAGTTTGTTTACGGAATTGCCATTGATCAGGATAAAGAGTTTTTTGATATCAATCATCTCATTAAAGTGTGGGTGGTGAACTTAAAGGAAGGAAGATTCAAGGAAATTGAAGCTGCCAAAGTTGAGTGTTATAATCATTGGTTTGGTTATGAAGGTTAATCAGTTTGGGGTAACTGCTTCACATAATAATATCAAAGTTCAAATAAACGATGAGTAGAAATAAATATGATAATGCTTTTTTAGAAGAAGCTCACAAGCGAAGTATCTTTCATGATAAGGAATTAAATGAAAGTAAGAAATGTGGCTGCTTTCATTGTCAAAACATTTTTGAAGTAAATAAAATAATTGATTGGGTTGATGAAGAGGATTCTAGGGGAAAAACAGCTCTGTGTCCGTTTTGCGCAATAGATTCGGTTTTATCAGATAACCTACCTATTGATGATACAGAATTTTTGAAGGCGATGAATAAAAGGTATTGTACATAGAGAGCCTTAATGAATCAAAAGTTCAAATAAACGATAAATGAAAGCGGCATTGATATTATTTGGTTTAATGTTGATAATAACCCTGACTCCTTATAAAGGCAGCAGCCAAATAACAAAAACCAAACTACATAGAATAATAAGAATAGATTCTGTTGGCCAAGTTTATTTAATCTATACCCGTAAAAACAATTGTCTCTTTAAAATTATGTCTGCCAAAGAAAAAATAAATGATTGCAATGCTTTAAAATTGAATCAATATTATGATTTGGATGTTAAGTCCTATTTTGAAGGAAGGGACATTGTGACGTTGGAATTAGCTGGCGTTGAATTCAACGGTACTGAGATTCTATTCGAGAGAGACTCAATAAATAATTTATATGTAGCCAATAATATTAAGGGACTTTGTTTTGTTGACTAATTTGAAATAAAACAAAAAGTTCTAATCCAATATAGAGGATTGAAAAAATAGATAAATCTAAATGACGGAATACCAAAGTTCAAATAAACGATTCATACCAAATTGAAGATTTACTCATGAAAACATTTAAAGCAAAAGGACAAAAATATACAAGTACACTACTTCTTATCCTTTTCTTTTTTTCATCATGCGGTCAAATTCAAAACAAATCAGATACTAAAAAGGTAACCCTTGCAGACAAGTACCAGTCATATTTATACGGATTATATGATAAGGGGCAATTTAATGGCAATGCACTAATCATTGAAAATGGTGAAATGGTATTTCAAGGAACGTTTGGAATAAGCAATTTCAACCCTATTGATTCCTTGAAACTGAACTCGGTATTTAGGTTAGGTTCTGTGAGTAAACAATTTACCGCAATGGGTATTATGATCTTAAAAGAAGCGGGTAAATTATCCTATGATCAGGATGTTAGGGAGTTTATTCCAGAACTCTCCTATCAAGGAATAACCATAAGGCATCTACTAAATCACACCTCTGGTTTACCTGACTATACTATGACCATGAACGAACATTGGAAAATAGATCTATCATATGACGACCCGGAAAGATTGATATCCGGTAATGAGGATATCCTTAAGATGTTGTCTGAATATAAGCCCCCTGTTCATTTTAAACCTGGGGAAAAGTGGGAATATAGCAATACAGGTTACAATTTGCTTGCTACCATTATTTCCAGAGCATCTGGGAAGACATTTGATGAATTTCTACAAGAACATATCTTCACCCCTGCCAAGATGTCCAACACCTCCGTTTATAGATATGTCCCCGGTTTTGATGAAAAGATGCCAAATAGGGTCTTTGGATTTGGAACGAAATTTAATGGAACTGATAGGTTTTCTACTGATTTCCATTACCTAAATGCAGCCAAAGGAGAAGGTGGAATATATTCTACACTAGAAGATCTAATGAAATGGGACAGAATATTATATACAGAGGAGCTGGTTTCCAAACAAACACTAGAGGTGGCTTTTTCTCCGGGAATATTAAATAATGGAGAGAAAACAAATTATGGTTTTGGTTGGTTTATTGATGTATCACCAAACGGTAAAAAAGTGGTAAAGCACATGGGTGGATGGGCTGGTTTCTTGACCAACATTTATCGAGAAATAGAAGAGGACAACTGTATCATAACATTAACGAATAACAATAGTAGGTATTTCAATTTAGATGATGGTTTAATTGATATTCTTCACAATAAACCACCGAAATTCCCAAGAATATTTATTGCGGACGTAATAGGGAAAAAAGTTCAGGCCGAAGGAATTACAACTGCTATTGAGCACTATAAAAAATTAAAATCAGAGCAACCGGATTACTATATTTTTCATGAAAATGAACTTAATTTTCTGGGATATGAATTGCTGGAAGATAAAAAGATGGATGAGGCCATAGGTATATTTAAATTGAATCAAGAGGAGTATCCCAAATCAGCCAATGTGTATGATAGTTATGGTGATGCATTACTGGCGAAAGGAGATACATTTAATGCACTGATAAATTTTAAGAAGGTTCAAACCATAGATTCTACGTTTTTTGGCATAAAGAAAAAAATAAAATCGATTGAAGAAGATTCTATGTCTAACGGTGTATATGAAAAATAGTGTTTAAGTGCCTAATCAAATTTCGGTTTTATAAATTTAAGGTCAGGACTAAACCAAAAATCAAGTGTATAAGACCCTTAACTTTCATATAACAACCGTTACCAAAGTTCAAATAAACGATTGTGAAGAGTTCAAAAATTTTAATTGTAGTTGTTCTAATTGTAATGGGATGGATTTTTGGGTTCTATTTAATGAATAAAAAAGTGGAAAATGCATTGGGGCTCAATGATGATTTCTTCATAAGTGTTGCACAAACATATTACAATGATAGCTTTAGTGGGATAGTGTCAAAAAAGTTTATTGATTGGGATAATCACGGATATAAGAAAATAGTTCTTGTGAATCAATCTAAAACCAGAGAAGTTAGATTGGATTATGAATGGATAGGATTGTTTAAGTTCATTGAAGTGGGTGATTCGATTTCAAAAGAGAAGAATAACCTAGACATGAGACTTAGAAGGAAGGAACTTGATACAATAATCAGACTTAATTTTTCAGGCATCAAAAACAGTTGGGACTATATCGATTTCTTGTATGAATTGGATAGTATATACGATAAATAAAGCTCAAATAAACAATTGACCTATATTTTGGTTTTATATGAAAATTAGGAATTCATCGGTCTATCTAATCATTTTTTTGTTCTTCATTGTTGGTTACGGACAGGGCAGTGAATATTTGGATGGAGAAATTGTTACGCGTTCTGGAGACACACTTATCGTGAAGATTAAAGTCTTGGATAGGTTCCAAAGTTTTAGGAAGATAAATTACATGACGGCGTCTGGTGCCAAAAAGAAAATGTTGGCTGAAGATATTAGAATGTACAAGAGGGGCAAAGAAGAATATGAAACTCTGATTCTTGCCTATGGGGTATACGTACTGGCAAAGAAACTAATTCACGGACCATACCTCAATTTATATGTGGTAGAGAGTAAGGAATCCCTTAATCAAAGAATTTTAAATGAAGCCCTTGGCAAAAAAATGCCAATGGTTAGACAACATAAATATTTAAAACTCAAAACCGGTCAGGTTATAAATGCCACAATGTCCGGCAAAAGTAAAATCAAAAAGTTTCTAAATGGATTCCCCTTAGTTGTTGAAAAGATTGAAAAGGGGAAAATAAAAAGTGTTGAGAAAATTATAGTTGAATGCAATAATATAAGGTAATGCATTCCATTTTTGATTTACAAAACTTCAAATAAAAAAATGTCTCAAAAAAGAAAAGGACAACTAACAACCCATATTGAATGGACAAAGCATCTTGGGAAGTTTGGCAAACGTCTCTTTTGAAAGGGACAAAAATTGATTAAAGTTCAAACAAACTAATGGGATGAAAGATGATTTGTAATTCAACCATAAATATTCTTTGTCCAAGCCTTTTAAAATAGATCAACTGGACAATATTTATAACTTAAGCCACCCTTAAATTGCTGTTAACCTCTCGTTAAGCTATCTGGATTTTTATATTTTTAGAACAGCTGCACGCCAAGTGGCATTCTCCCCCAACAATATCGGATAACATCCGACAAAATAGATTCCGCTTAAAATAAATACTAAAAGTACCATCAATGAAACATCAACTACTATCGGTTTTACTTTTGTTGATTTCCATAGGTTGCCAGGGTCAAAACAGGGAAAAGTTCAATCTAGATTTTGAAAATCAAAAAGAAGGAAGCAAACTTCCGGATGATTGGTTCCAATGGGGGGGTCATAATTTGTCCGTTGATACCCAAGCTTACTCGGGAACAAAGGCCGGAAAGATTTCTTCGCTGGATGGTGCCAACTTCGGAAGCATTGCCTATAAAATACCTGCAAAGTACGAAGGTAAGGGCATACAGCTTGAGGGTTATATGAAAACCAAGGAAGTTCAGGATGGCTTTGCCGGTCTATTGATAAGAATAGACGGAAAAGGCACTTCGTTGGCATTTGATAACATGCAAAATCAAAATATAACAGGAACCAATGATTGGAAAAAATATACGATAACCCTTAAATATCCTGAAGGCGCTGAAATGATTTATGTTGCCGGAATCCTCGTTGGGAAAGGGGAAGCTTGGTTTGATGATTTTACCATAACCATAGACGGCGAAAATTTACAAACACTTAAAGAAGTTGAAAGGGAACTAGCAAAAGCAGAGCTGGACAAAGAATTCGACTCGGGATCAATGGTCGACCTTTCCAATATCACGGAAGAGAAGATTGAAGATTTAGAGTTGCTGGGCAAAGTTTGGGGCTTTCTCAAATACCATCATCCAGAAACGGCCAAGGGAAATTATAATTGGGACTATGAGCTGTTCAGGATTTTGCCAAAATACCTTCAAACCCAAAACGATACAGAAAGAAACAACCTCTTGATCGATTGGATTGCTTCCTTGGGCGATTTACCAACGTGTTCCAAATGCGGGCCCACAAGTAAAGATGCGGTAATTCGCCCCGACCATAAGTGGATCGAGGACCAAGAAAATCCACTAAGGGAGAAGTTACTGGATGTATACAACAACCGTTCCCAGGGAAATCATTATTACATAGGCATG
Source organism: Flagellimonas beolgyonensis (assembly GCF_003992615.1). GTDB lineage: Bacteria > Bacteroidota > Bacteroidia > Flavobacteriales > Flavobacteriaceae > Flagellimonas > Flagellimonas beolgyonensis. The sequence goes on along the minus strand of NZ_RZMY01000016.1, from coordinate 81,703 downwards.
GCCCCAGGTGTAGGTAACCCGATTTTTAAAAATGAAGCGGCCTATTATCTTATGCCTTTCCCTGACGATGGATACAGACTACTTTCGCTATATAGATATTGGAACATGATTCATTATTTTTTCCCCTACAAGCATCTGACCGATAAAGATTGGAACGCTGTATTAGGTGAATATATCCCACTCTTCTTGAATGCCAAAAACGAACTTCAATATGAAATGGCAGCCATACAGCTTATCGGGGAAGTGAAGGATACCCACGCCAATATCTGGGAAGGTGCTGGCAGGATAAATGACTGGAAGGGATCAAACTATCCTCCGGTCCATGTCCGTTTTATTGAAGATAAATTGGTGGTAACGGATTACTATAACGAAGAACGCAAAGACGAGGTTGGATTGGAGATCGGAGACATCATAACCAAGGTCAATAACAGGCCCGTAACCGAAATAGTGCAAGAGAGAACCAAATATTATCCGGCATCAAATTACCCCACCAGGCTAAGAGATATTTCTACCGATCTTTTGCGCTCAAATAACAATGAAATTGAAATCCTTGTAGCATCAAAAAATAAAACATTGGAGACTAAAACACTAAAACTCTATCCGAAGGATAGCCTTGATACCTACCGATGGTATAGAAGGGAAGATTTCAAGTCTTTCAAAATGTTGGATAACAACATTGGCTATGTGACCCTTCAAACCATCAAGGAAGAGGACATACCTTTGATCAAAAAGCAATTTAAAGACACCAAAGGGATAATCATTGACATCAGAAACTACCCTTCAACGTTTGTTCCGTTCACATTGGGTTCCTATTTTGTTTCTTCCTCTACTCCTTTTGTGAAGTTTACCAATGGCAGTATAGATAATCCCGGGGAATTCGTGTTTACCGAAAATTTGGAAATTCCCAATAACGGAGACACCTATAATGGAAAATTGGTGGTTTTGGTCAATGAGCTTTCCCAGAGTCAAGCCGAATACACGTCCATGGCATTTAGGGCGGGCGACAATACCACAATAATTGGTAGTACCACTGCGGGTGCTGACGGAAATGTTTCTACCATATACTTGCCAGGAGGGATCAGAACGATGATTTCAGGTATTGGGGTATATTATCCAAATGGGGAAGAGACGCAAAGAATAGGTATTGTTCCTGATATTGAAGTGAAACCTACAATTGCAGGAATACGAAATGGGAGGGACGAATTGCTGGAAAAGGCCATTGAAATAATTGCAAAAGGAAAATAAGTTCAAATAAACGATTGTCGCCTAAATAAAATAGATAAGTTCCATCTCATTTTAGAAATCCAAATACGATGAAGCAAAGCTCAAAAAATCTTTATCTATTAATTGTCCTTTTGTCCATCGTGGCTTGCAATTATTCAAAAGATAAAAACAGTACGAAGGAAAACGATGGCTGGAAAAAGGTTGGTCAAGTTGAAAAAACCATCAGAAACGTCCATTTTACATTTCCAGATAGTGGATTCGCATTTGACAACAAAGAAGATTTGATAGAAGAAAGTTTCAATGCACTTAAAACTGATCGTGATTTGCTTGGACTTAAAGAATTTAAGGATACCATTTTTATACGGTTCTTACGTTCGCGTGAAGAAATGTTCCCTTTAACTGGAACCCATGCCCTCGGTAATGCCTACCCCCATATCAAGACCGTGTATGTAGTGTCCAATGAAACTTCCAAATCGCCGATTAAGCATGAATTGATGCACTTGATGGCAATGTTGGAATGGGATTATCCAAGAGCATCATCCGATTGGATGAACGAAGGATTGGGAACTTTTGCTGAGAACAGCTGTAGTGGATGGAATGTTTCGGAACTCTACAGATACCTTCTTGAAACCGACCAACTCATTCCAATGGAATCACTAACAACTGATTTCTATGGACAACCCGAAATGTATGCCAATCATCAATCGGGATATTTAGTTCAATGTCTATTGAAAAATTATGGAATAGACCAGTTTGTACAACTTTGGAAGAGTGGATTTGGGGAATTTGAGCATATTTACGGCTTACCGTTTGAAAGTCTTAAGGATAAACTTGAAAAGGACTTGCTGGTCAAATATCCAGAGTCTCCAGCAATAAATGAAGACACATTTAATAAGCCTTGTGAATAAATGTTTTACTCAGAAATTATTATCCATTATGAGAGTTGGAAATAAAAGCTCGAATAAACGATGTCAAAACACCCCAAAAAAAGCAACGGTTCTTAAAATTGTTTTGACTGCGCTTTTCGGCTTTACTCCGTTGTGGTCAAATGCGCAAATAACCGTGGAAGCCTATAATCCTGCCTCCACGTTGATCGTTCCGGATCATATCGTCTCCGCTGCCAAGTATCCATTTATCGATGTTCACAGTCACCAATACTTGAGGACCCCGCAAGATTTCCAAAAACTGAAAATGGCCATGGATTCCTTACAAATGAAGTTCATGATCAACCTTAATGGAGGTTGGGGGTCCCAGTTAAAAGAAGCAGTGGAAAGTATTTACAAGAATGGCATGTCCGACCGATTGGCCGTGTTTGCAAATATCGACTTTCAAGGGTTTGGATTTGTACAATGGACCGAATATAGCGTGAACCAACTTAAAGAGGATGTTGCCAATGGGGCAAAGGGCTTAAAGATTTTCAAAGAATTGGGCATAGCCTATACCGATATTCATGGAAATCGGATTCCGATCAATGACCCCCGATTGGACCCCATCTGGGCGGCCTGCGGAGAACTGGGCATACCCGTGCTGATTCATTCCGGTGCCCCGAAATCTTTTTGGGATCCCATGGATGAAAAAAATGAGCGATGGTTGGAGCTGTACAAATACCCAGATCGTAGGTATGCGAACAGTGCCATTCCATCATGGGAACAATTGATGCAAGAACAACATGACGTTTTCGCCAAACACCCCAAAACCATTTTTATAAATGCCCATTTTGGATGGCATTCAAACGATCTGGCGGAACTATCGGCTATTTTGAAAAAATACCCCAATGTGTACATCGAGTTTGGCGCCGTAATCGCGGAATTGGGTAGACAGCCCCGAATGGCAAAGCAGTTTTTTGAATCCCATCAGGATAGGATCCTGTTCGGGAAGGACTCTTGGGTTCCTTCTGAGTATGTAACATATTTCAGGGTTTTGGAAACAGCGGATGAATACTTTCCTTACCACAAAAAGTACCATGCCTTTTGGAGGATGTATGGAATGGGGTTGTCGGATGAAGTGCTTAAAAAAGTGTACTATAAAAACGCCCTAAAAATCATTCCGGGTATTGATTCAAGTTGGTTCGAAAAATAACGCCCAATAATTGACCCATATTTTCCAACGGGTTTTCAAAAAAAGGACTTCCAACTTTCAACTACGGAACTGCCAGGATTTTGAATCCGTGCATGATCAGTTCAACATGCGGAATTCATTGGGGCTATGGCCCACTTTGTTTTTGAACAACCAATGAAAGACTAAAATTCATAACTTTAAGCAAAACCTCAAAAAAATGGCAACATTCAACCTGAACATCAACGGAAAAACACAAACCGTGGACGTTGACCCATCCACACCGATACTTTGGGTCCTGCGGGACCATCTGAACTTGGTCGGCACCAAATACGGCTGTGGCATTGCACAATGCGGTGCATGTACCGTCCATTTGGATGGTTCGGCAACCCGATCATGTATGCTTCCCGTTTCTTCGGTCGGTAACTCAAAGATCACAACCATCGAAGGATTGTCCGAAAATGGGGACCACCCGGTTCAAAAAGCCTGGTTGGAAGTGGATGTGCCCCAGTGCGGGTATTGCCAGGCAGGTCAGATTATGACGGCCTCCGCATTACTGGAAAAAAATCCGAACCCTAATGATGAGGAAATCGAAATGGCCATGAACGGCAATATTTGTCGTTGTGGCACGTACCTCCGCATCAGAAAAGCCGTGAAATTGGCAGCAAGCAAAGCATCCTAGTACAACCAAAAATCAACTAAAATGACACTCGTAAAAACACAGATAGGAAGAAGGGCATTCATTAAAAACACCAGTTTGGCTGGGGGTGGACTTGTGCTGGGATTCAGTTTTTTCAATGCCTGCAAGCCCAAGGAGGCAGAGGCCTTGGCCGTTGAACTCGAAATGCCCAAAGAATGGTTTGAGATCAATGGCTACCTAAAAATCGGAGACAATGGTGTGGTCACCATTATGTCGCCCAACCCAGAAATTGGACAGAATGTGCGGACTTCGATGCCCATGATTGTTGCCGATGAATTGGAGATTGATTGGAGCAATGTTGTTGTGGAACAGGCTCCGCTGAACACCAATTTATACAGCTGGCAGGTGGCAGGTGGTAGTAGGTCCATCAGCAGTTCTTGGCAAAACCTGAGAATGGCAGGAGCCACTGCAAGGCAAATGTTAAAGGAGGCAGCGGCCCAAGCATGGCAGGTACCCGTAGGAGAAATTACTGCAAAAGCTGGAGTTTTAACGCATGAGGTCACTGGAAAAACAGCCGGTTACGGGGAAATGGCATCGGCCGCATCCCAAATGGAAGTGCCTGAAGAAATAGAATTGAAAGAAACATCCGAATTCTCGATCATCGGTACCTCAAGAAAAAACGTGGATGGTAAGAAAATTACAACCGGCAAACCCTTGTACGGTATTGATGTGCAACGGGAGGGCATGTTGATTGCAGGGTTGGTGCATCCGCCTGCTTTTGGTAAAAGGCTCAAATCCTTTGATGCGGAAGCAGCCAAACAAATGCCAGGTATTCGTGATGTATTCTCGATTAAATTATACGATGAAGACTTTGACAAAATGGCCTTCCACTTTACCGCATTCAACGAAGTGGTGGTTGTTGTTGGAGAATCCACTTGGCAAGTGTTTCAGGCCAAAAAGGCCATCAACATAGAATGGGAAGATGCACCGGAAGCAACACAACATCTTACCCTTTTTGGCAACAAAATGGAAATGAAACATCCGGCAGGCATGGAAAACTCCGAACAGCACACGGACAAATTGAAAAAAATGATGTCCGGCAAAGGAAATGTGGCCCGTAGGGATGGAAACCCGGAAGAGGCATTTGAAAAAGCGGCCAAAATTATTGAGCGAAGCTATAGTTGTCCTTTCTTGGCCCACAATACCATGGAGCCCATGAACTTTTTTGCCAACGTCACCGAAGACCATGCTGAGTTGTTGGGCCCAACACAGACTCCGGAGTGGATGGAACCTGCGGTTGCAGAACGTTTGGGCCTTCCCTTGGAAAAAGTAGACATTCAGATGACCCGTCAAGGTGGCGGTTTTGGACGCAGGCTGTATGGACATTTTATGGTGGAAGTGGCTGCCATTTCCCAACGCATGAAAGCTCCGGTAAAACTGATGTACACCCGTGAAGATGACATGTCCCAAGGTATTTATCGTCCTTCATATTATGCCACCTATCGCGCAGCCTTTGATGCCGAAAACAATTTGATTGGATTTCATGTAAAAGCGGGTGGCGTTCCAGAAAGCCCGCTATTTGCCAATCGTTTTCCGGCTGGCGCCATTGACAATTATTTGGCCGAAGATTTTACCGTGGACACCAACATAACCACAGGGGCATTTCGTGCGCCACGCTCCAATTTTATTGCAGGAGCGGAACAGTCGTTCTTGGATGAAGTGGCGGAAGAATTGGGCAAAGATCCCATCGATTTCCGATTGGAATTGTTGAAACGGGCCCAAGAAAATCCTGTGGGTGATGCAACAGCCAATGACTATGATGCCGCCCGATACGCAGGAGTTTTGGAACTGGTGAGGGAGAAATCAAATTGGGGGCAGGACCAACCTGGTGTGCATAGAGGGGTTTCGGCCTATTTCTGCCATCAAAGTTATGTGGCCCAAGTGTTGGATATTGTCATGGAAAATAATGAGCCGGTAGTGCAAAAGGTCACCTCGGCCATAGACTGTGGTATCGTGGTGAACCCCGATGCAGCGACCAACATGGCGGAAGGTGGAGTGGTCGATGGCATAGGACATGCCATGTACAGTGGACTCACCTTTAACAATGGTACCCCAGATCAACAAAATTTTGATCGCTATCGTTTAATACGCAATCGGGAAGCGCCAAAGGCAATCGAGACCCATTTTGTACAAAATACCATTGACCCTACAGGAATGGGCGAACCGCCATTCCCACCGATAATGGGTGCATTGGCCAATGCCTTGTATAAGGCGTCGGGCAGGAGGTATTACCACCAGCCCTTTATTACGGATCGGGTATTCAAAGGCTAGGCCGGATTTATGGAGATTCAAGACTTTGGGCCCTGTCGGTGCTCAAAAATCTTGATGTATAACATGGTGGACATTTTTTGGGCGCGGTTTTTGGCAATCCAAGCTCGTTCACCCGTAAAGAGTTGGTCCAGGGTTTCGAACCAAAGATTCATCCATAATCCAAAATGCTCCGGTGTAATGGTGCCGTTCATGGCATCATCCATTTGCTGATGGGCCAAAATGGGGTTGCCTTCGTACGTCCGTTTGAGGAACAGTTGGGTTTCCCAGAAATCGGTAAGGGTATCCAAATGGGCATCCCAATCGTGTATAATCCCATTGAAAATTGGACCTAAAACTAGATCCTTTCTTACTTTAGCATAAAAGGTATGCACCAAGTGTGCTACATCTTCTTTGTTCTCAATTTCTTTCATTCAAAGTTGTAAGTACCATTTAGTTTGATGGGACCAATAGTTCCTTGGTCACAGCGGTTGAATCAATTTTGGCCCGTGAATAGTGTACTGGAAAATAGCGGTCGTTCGCCCAACTTTCAAACAAGTTCTTATAAAATGGGCTTTCAGGATCGCCGGATTGTCCCGGTGCATTGGTGCCGACCGATCTGTCCCAATCGTTCACATCCACAATGATCCGAAATGTGGCACCCGAGGTTTGGTTGTCACGGCTTCCGGTCACTCCTGGAGTGTATTGATTGCCACCCCTGGGCATTTTTACCGTATTCAATTGGGATTGCAATTCTGCATTGACGACATTTCCCAACGGATGGATGTATTGGACATGTTTAAAGTCTGGACCACCATATTTCCAAGTTTCCATTTGCTCCCCGAACTTCTCGGAAAGTGCGTTGATCGCGGAAGCAAAGGTTCCCGTTACATACCGATCTCTCTTTGCAATGGCATTTGGGCCAAACTTCTCCTCGGGGTGTAGCAGCCATTGCATTAATTTGGTCAGTTGAATGTATTCTATTACTTCTTCCGCCTTTGGATCTGGGAAATAGTCGAAATAACTGTTTAACAATTCCCGTTCCCACGTAACATAAATAGCGGCTTCGGCTGAATTTTTGTCCAGCACAAAATCCCAATCGGATAATAGTTGTACGGCTTTTTTGGCGGGCTCTTCGGTAAAAGTCTGTTCCTTCAAAAGGGGTACAAGCGTGCGGGCTGGAAGGGACAAATAATCATTTTGAAGGGCCTTCATGTCCTCCATGGTCAGTTTTTTGCCCGAGCCCAAAACTTCTTTCAAGCGATCACCACGAAAAGGATCGCTCCACATATAGCCAACGGCATCCCATTCCGTATAACTTTCAGGAGTCACATTCTGGTTGGCCGTGGAAATAAAACCGCTTTCGGGATTAAAATCATGGGGTTTCTCTTTGATGGGCAAATAGCCGTCCCACTCGTACCTGCCATCTCCGGGTACCGGGACCAATCCACTAAAATTTCTTCGGACGGGAGCAATGCCGACGGCTTGCCATCCAATATTGCCTTCCTTGTCGGCCCATATCATGTTTTCACCAGGGATGTTGCTAAAATTACAGGCATCCCGGAATTCTTCCCAGTTTTTGGCTTGGTTCATGCGCAACGATGCCAAATAAGGGGAGCTGCCGGGTTCCATCCAGGCACATCGTACGGCATAGGCCACATGGTTGGTGGAATCGATATAGGTTACCGGACCGTGACGGGTATATTTTAAATCCACTTTTTTGGGTTCACTGTTCTTCACGGGGATGTTTTCCGTGATTACTTCCATGTCTTCCCAAGCATCTTTGTATTTGTATTGGTTGGGGTTTTCAGGATTTAATTCGTAGACCATCAAATCTTCCCCATCTGTTCTAAACACAGTCAATCCCCATGCCCCATATTCGTTGTGACCAATGGAAATGCCCGGAATCTCCGGTTCGCCTCCGCCGATCACATCCCAACCGGGAGCGGAAAGGTGCGCCCAATACCGTAGGGAGGGCACTGCCAATGTTCTATGGGGATCGTTGGCCATAAAGGCGTGGCCGTTGGCCGCCAAGGACGGACTGGTGACCCAATTGTTGCTGCCGATCCACATTTTATCCGCTTCCGATTCATTCTCTGGAGCTGAGGTGGTGTACAACGCCAACCCTGTTTCCACGCGATAGGCTGGCAATATATCTTCGGGTTCAAATTTTACGGGTTTTCGATAGGCTTCGTACAATTCCAAAATATTATGGGATAACAAATTCGGGTTGATTGCAGGATCCAAGTCAATTTTTGGTTCTTTGGGATGAAACCAATAATACTCATTTGTTTTTTCCGGTCCCAATTGGGCGACCGCCCTGCCGATTTCCAGTTCATCGGTGATGTTGCCCAACAGGCCCTGGTGTCGGGAAATGACCACTTCAGGCGTCCATTTTTGGGGTAAAATGCCTAAAGCTTTAAAGGTTACGGGCAATAATTCCGGGTTTTGTAGCACTTCTTCGATGTAGGCATTAACCCCATCGGTATAAGCTGTGATGATTTCTTCGCCATCGGGATGGTACTGTTGCATCTCGGTCTTCATATCGCCCCGAAATTTGAACAACCGGGTTCCGATATCCCGTTTCAGTTCCCGTTCTCCCAATATTTCCGCAACGGTTCCCGTGGCCTGTCTTCGCCAAATCTCAAATTGAAACAAACGATCCTTGGCCGCATAATACCCTTGTGCAAAGAACAGGTCGTGTTGGTTGTTGGCATATATGTGGTTGATGCCTACTTCATCCCTGATCACTTCAACAGTATCGGTAAGCCCATCCAAATGAATTGCATTGGGGTCTTCCTGTTTTTTACAGGCCGAAATAACAAAGAAAAGTGCTAGTAGGGTGTTCCGAAGTATTGTCATGGGTTACGGTTTGATGGGTTATTTTAAAATGGTTTAGCCAGTAATGGAATCATTCTTTTTGTGGATGATGTATGTTGTGATTGATTTGACCTTTGTGCCTTTGGCACTTGTGAACTCATAGAAATCCGCAAAGCCATACCTATTTCCGTCCATCATGGTCATTACCCCGTGCACAGCTGCTTCCTTTCCATGGGTGATAATACTGTGAATGGTCAATTCGGTGGCTTTGTTCCCGCTCATTTTTTGAAGTTCGGCTTTAAATTGAGCTTTGCCCGCAATGGGGGAATCGCCCACCAGTGTCCATACCACATTGTCATCCATAAAGGCCATGGCGGTATCCAGGTCATAAGTGACAAATTGGACCGTCAGGTTTTTGATCAATTCCTTTTTGGGTGCGTTGGCACAATCCACTTTGGTATGTAGTTTCATACGGCCTTAGTTTTTGTACATGGAATGCCATCTAAGTTACGCAGATGTTGTTAAAAAATGGCAAAATGGTTGCATATCCCATCAATTCAGGTGATTTCTCGACCCTGTACCCGCAGGTTTTGCTATGTTGAGCCTGACAAAATGGGGTGGGGGATGCTCTTATTCCTTGTTTTCTTGATTATCGAGCAGGGAAATGGCGATTCCTGTTAAAAGTGCCACGGCGATAAACCCAAGGGAAAGCCATTCCGGAAAACTGTAATGATGGGCCAAAATCAGTTTGATGCCCACAAAACTCAGAATGGCCACCAAACTATACTTAAGGTGGTGGAACTTTTTGATCATGTGGGCGAGGAAGAAGTACATCGACCGCAGTCCCAAAATGGCAAAGATGTTGGAACTGAACACCAAAAAAGGATCGGAAGTAATGGCCAATATGGCGGGTACACTGTCCAAAGCGAACAAGATATCGGTAAACTCAATAACCACCAAAGCAATGAACAATGGAGTCGCTGCGGTAATGTGCTTTACTTTAATGAAAAAACGCTGCCCGTCCATCTTCGAGGTAATGGGCATTACCTTTCGCAGGTTTCGGTACACAAAAGATCGTTTTGGGTTAAACGGTCTGTCCTTGTCAACCAACATGCGAATGGCCGTAAAAAGGAGAAAACCTCCGAACACGTAGGTGGTAAAACTGAACTTTTTAATAAGGGCAACGCCAAAGAAAATCATCAGGGCTCGAAAAATAATGGCACCCAAAATGCCCCAAAACAACACTCGGTGCTGGTATTTTTGGGGAATTTGAAAAGAACCGAAGACAACGGCGATCACAAAAATATTGTCAACACTTAGGGACAGTTCTATGAGATAACCGGTTAAGTATTTAATACTGGCCAGCATGGGCGACAGTCCATCCGGATTTTCAATGTGGTCGTTGCCGTATAACCAATAAATCACAAAAGCAAACAATAAGGACAAACTGACCCAAATCGTGGTCCATATCGAGGCTTCCTTAACACTGATGACATGGGCCGTTTTGTTGAAAACGCCCAAATCCAAGGCCAAAAAAGCAAATATTCCAAGAATGAAGATTACCCAAACGATCATATCCTAAAGCAATAGCGACTGCGAAAATACAAAGGGATTCGTGAAGAATATTAAAGATAGATCATTTTTCCAAAAATGGATTTTAGAGAAACTTGGGTTAGTTAAAATCGGGTGTAAACAGCGAAACTGGCTCCTGTCTTCCTTCCAGTTCCATGGTGCCCAAAGGTTGGAGCGTCAAGCCACCCATTGTGGACAACAGAGTTGCCAATCGCCCGGAAACAATGAGTTCTTGGTTGAAGGTTTTGCAGAGTTTTTGGATGCGTGCGGTAACGTTGAGTACATCCCCGGTAAAGAAAATTTCTTTTTTAAGGGCACCGATTTCACCAGTGGTTACATTACCGGCATGTAGCCCGGCCCTGAAGGAAGGAGCCACACCATAGGTCTTTTCAAAATAGGGCCGTTTTTTTTCCAGGCTTTGCTTCATGGTCAAAAAACAATGTAGGCAGTTTTGGTCTTTGAGGCCTTTCTGTTCTTGCCAGGTAATCACGATTTCATCCCCGATGTATTGATACACCTCTCCCCGAAACTGGATAATGGCGTCGGAAAGCTGGTTGTAATAATCCCGTAAGAACTTAAAATAGGCTTGGTGGCCCAATCTTTCGGCCAATGAGGTGGAGGATTGCATGTCCACGAACATAAAAATCCGGGACTCTTCTTTGGGCGCATGGTATTTTCCCGAAAAAAAATTGAGCAGTACATCATGTCCCAAATGTTCACTGATACCCGCGTAGAGCAAAGAGACAAAAATGCTGAAGGTCAACGAGACCATGGTGCTGAGGAATGTGAGGCTACCGAGATAGTTGGATAATTTGGTCAGGACCAGATCATCAAATAGAGAAGTATTCAATTCAATACTGGCAGCCAAGGGATACGTGACCAGATTGATGATCAGCATAAAAATCAAATAAAACCCGGTCTTGTAAAAAATTTTGAGGCCAACCCCCTTGGATTTAAAAAGTTTGCCGAGCCACAAAACTTCAACCGCCCCCATGGCAATTCCAACCACAAACACCGCTAGGGAGGCAAACAGAAAAATGTCCCATGTAACGGTAATATCGGTATCCGGCCTATGGTTTTCATGTCCGGTGGCCATGGCTTCGATAAGAAGAATGAACCAACTCAAAACGAGCCAAATAAGGCCGAACGGCAGAATGCGTTTCATGTAGTACAGCACCTTGGCCTTTTTTACTCGAATCATGTTATAAAGGTAATAGGAATTTGTAATGTGCTGGCTTAAAATGTGACCAAGAGGTACTCCATAATACCGCTAACATGAAAATTGAATTGACCCGATTATCAACGATTGACAAGTCCAACATTATCAATTTGATGAATCATCCTTTGGTTCGCAGACAAATGCCACTTTTTGACGGAGAGTTCAAGCCACGTGATTGTGACAGTTTTGTTGCGGCTAAAGAAAAGTTATGGGACGATTTTGGATTTGGCCCATGGGCTTTTTTGGTCGATGGCCAATTCGCCGGGTGGGGCGGATTGCAACCGGAAGAAGGCGATGCCGATCTGGCCCTGGTACTACACCCGGACTTTTGGGGCTGTGGCAAGGCCATTTATAATAAAATCCTGGAACAAGCTTTTGGGCCCATGGGCCTCAGTTCCATTACCCTTTTGCTGCCAACATCCAGAGTTAGGGTCAGTGGTGTTATTGGTCTTGGCTTTAAGGAAGAAGGGATTGTTACCATCAAGGGCCATCCCTTCAAAAGGTTTCGGCTTAACAAAAGTAACTAGGTCTTTCCCATTCAATTTTAGATATATCAATTTACCAATTTAATTCAGGCTTCGCTACGGATTAATAAGTACTTTAGTTGGGTAATGGTGTCAATCAAGATTCTCATTGTCAGTGGTTTCTATGTTTGATTCGATTGCAATGCACATAACTTGCCCAATAAACAAACACAACATGGAACAGCGAATTTATGAACAGGATTTTAAGGACTCCATAAACGACCCAGAGCGTTTTTGGATGGACCAAGCAGCACAGATTCAATGGTTTCAAAAACCCAAACAAGCACTTGCCAAAGATGAACATGGGTTTTACCATTGGTTCAAGGGAGGTAAATTGAATACCTCCTATTTGGCACTCGATTATCACATTGAAAATGGTCGGGGCGATGATATTGCCCTAATCTATGATTCCCCGGTTACGCAATCCGTGGAAAAATATTCCTATCTGCAACTAAGGGATAGAGTCAGTAGGTTGGCCGGAGGCATGCAGCGGTTGGGTGTGGAAAAGGGGGACACGGTGATCATTTATATGCCCATGATACCTGAGGCGGTAGTGTCGATGCTGGCCTGCGCACGACTGGGAGCCATTCATTCGGTGGTTTTTGGTGGATTTGCACCCCATGAACTGGCCATTCGAATCGACGATGCCAAGCCCAAATTGATCATTACGGCAACTTCGGGGATAGAGGTGGATCGCATCATTCCCTACAAACCTATGGTGGACGAGGCCATTCAAAAAGCAACCCATAAACCGGAACAGGTGATCGTTTACAATCGAAAACTGGGGGCTGTGCGTCCAGACGGAGAAAACGATATCGATTATGCCACCCTCATGAAGATCGCCGACCCCGTGCGTTGGACCGAAGTGGATGCAACCGATCCGCTCTATATTCTGTATACTTCCGGAACCACCGGCAAACCCAAAGGTATTATTCGGGACAATGGAGGGCATGCCGTGGCCATGCAGTACAGTATGAAACATATTTATGGGCTACATCCACGAGAAGTGTTTTGGGCCGCCAGTGATGTGGGCTGGGTAGTAGGACATAGCTATATTGTGTACGCACCACTGATCTATGGTTGCACTACGGTACTTTTTGAAGGCAAGCCTGTGCGCACCCCGGACGCCTCCACATTTTGGCGGGTGATCAGCGATCATGATGTAAAGGTTATGTTTACGGCTCCTACCGCCATTCGGGCCATAAAAAAGGAAGATCCCGAGGGTGAGCTGATCAAGCAATTCGACATGTCGGGATTGCGATATCTTTTCTTGGCAGGGGAGCGGTGTGATGTGAGCACCCTGCATTGGGCAGAAGATCAATTGAACGTTCCTGTTATTGACCATTGGTGGCAAACCGAAACCGGCTGGCCCATAGTGGCCAATATGATGGGATTTGAAACCCATTTCGAAGTAAAACCGGGATCGGCCACCAAGCCAGTTTGCGGTTATAACGTGCAGATTTTACGCGAAGATGGTACCCAGGCCAATCGGGGCGAGGAAGGCTACGTGGCCGTTAAACTACCGTTGCCTCCGGGAACCTTGCCCAATCTTTGGGGGGATGCCGAACGCTTTGTAAAGGGGTATCTCCAAAAATTTGAAGGCTATTATTTTTCTGGCGATGGCGGCTATATCGATGAAGAAGGCTATGTGTTCATTACGGGTAGGGTGGATGATATCATCAACGTGGCAGGATACCGATTGTCGACCGCGGAAATGGAAGAGGTTGTGGCCAAACACCCCGATGTCGCCGAATGTTGCGTGGTAGGCATCGAAGACGATTTAAAAGGACAGATTCCTATGGCCATTGCAGTGCTAAAAGCTGGCTCGGCCATTGAGCATTTTCAGTTGCAGACAGAGGTGGTGGCCGATGTGCGAAAGGAAATAGGCCCAGTGGCTTCCCTCAAGAAAGTTTTGGTGGCCGAGCGCCTTCCCAAAACCCGTTCGGGTAAGATTCTCAGGAAAATAATCAGGGCGATTGCCGATGGCAAGGAATTCAATGTGCCTTCCACCATCGATGATCCAGAAATACTAACAGAGATACAGACCTTGTTCCAAGATCAAATGGTTGGGATTTATGAAAAAAAGGTGCTTTAGGAAATAATGCTTGCCACCCGAATTAGCTTAATTTTTGTTTACCCGATAGGTTACTTTTCGGTTGGTTATCACCGTACCTACTTTCATCGTAAGTGTAGCTTCACTTGAGGTAAGTGCACTGCAACTTGCCGTGGAATTGGAAACCAGAACACGAAATAGGTACCCGGTTTTATCCAACTGCGGTGAGATCACCGAAAGGTTCGCCGTTTGTGTTCCCGAATAGTCGGGTCCATCGACCAGCGCCACAAAATTACTACCGCCATCCGTACTAACTTCCCATTGATAGGTGTCGGTGCCATTGGCCGTTACAGAGAAAAAGCCACTGTTACCAACAATCAAGGTTTGATCTGTAGGTTGTGTGGATATGGAAAATGGTGAAACGGTTATAGTCTGTTCCACATCCAACGTGTTGCCCGAAGCATCGGTGATCCTGTAGGTTCTTGTTATGATTTCCGGATTGGTCCCTCCATCGCTCACATCGCCCACAAAAGTTACGATGGGATTTGTATCACAATTATCAGCTTCATCCGTAACAACGGTTATATCGGCTGCAGGAACATCCGCAGGACAATAAACGGTCAAAGGGGCTGGTGCACTTGCAGTAGGTGGTGTGGGGTCCACGGTAATGGTTGTGCTTGCCGCAATGTTTGGGGGGGGTGGATCACCGGGTATACCACCGTATTCGACCAAATACCCTTGCGGTTGATAAGCGCCACTGGCAGCTCCCGTATTGGAAAGGTCGTTCCACGAGCCGGGCAAACCGACCCCTGGAGCCGTAATGTGTGCATAATCTTCATCTCCGGAATTGTTCGGTTCGCCATTGTTCCAGAATTCATATCCAAAAGCTGTACCAGTAGCATTCCCCCTCCAAAACAAGGTGCCTGCTTCGGGGCCGGTAACCCAATACCAATCGCCTTCCAAAGCTGCATCACTTGCCCCGATCCATCCTGCCCCTGGAGCTTGGGACCCCAAGAGGTCCGATTCTTCCTGGGAAGAAATAGTGGCCAAATACCCCTGCAATCCATTGAACGTTCGTAGCGCGGCCGCATCCCGTGCGTTGGTCCAGGTAATGCCCAAGGAAGGTACATACTCGTAATAGTGGCCCGTAGAGGCCAGGTAATTGGCTTCGTTGAGCACAATGGAAAATGATCTTGTGTCACCCGAGTTCACGGTTGCCGTTGTTTGAAAAACAACAGCGCTGATGGCCGCTTCAAATTCGGCAAGGGTTGCAAGTCCATTCAAGGTTAGCCTTCCTTCCGAAGCACTCCATGTTGCTACAATATTCGGGTGGGTCCCGGTTAAGCTCAAAAGGTCCCCGGTCGCATCATAATTTGATGCAATCTGCACAAAAGCCGCATCAAGTGTTGTGCTGTCGGAATCGGTGATAGAAACACTTTCCACCACTGGGATTGGGCTGCCAGGACAAAATAGTTGGTCTCCTGTAGCCGCAATGGAAGGTGGTTGGTCGCTGTTGATGGTATCGTCCCTAAAGTCGAGGTCGCCCCCGGAATTCAAATCGCCATCAGAATCGGGCAGTATAAGACTGCCGCCCGAGGTGTTGGTGGGATCATCCACAGTACCGCCCGGATCGCCGTAGCCTGTTGTGGTATCCATTCCATCATCCAATCCGTCGTTATCACTATCGGAGCCAGAAAGGGTCAGGGCCGCTTCGGTGGTGTCGTTGGTGCCGTCATTGTCACTGTCCGTGTCCAAAAAATCGGGTGTACCGTCCCCATCGGTATCTATATAGGCAATACCAGCTGTTTCATAGGCATTGTCCAAACCATCATTATCCGTGTCACTTCCTGAAGGGGGCGTATACGCCAAGGAGGTCTGGGCTTCCACATTGTCTGGAATCCCATCACCGTCACTATCCAGATCTTGGTAATTGGGAATCCCATCGCCATCAGTATCCACCGTGCTACAATCAAAGGAACCGCCATAACTGGCACCATATACCCTTGCGCCAACTTGCCATGCAATCACCTTGATATATTGCAAATTACTTCCGCTTACGGTAAAAGTAACTTCCCGAATGGATCCCGGGGTGGTCCCATTGGCACCCACCAGCCAGCCATCGCTTCCTCCAGCGGCTGAGGACCGTTGTATCTGCATATCGGTGCTGGAAACGGCTGGGTCTGCCCCCAAAAAAACACTGACCGTGGTTCCAACCGTAACAGGTTGGTCAAATTGAAGCAGTATTTCCGATTGTCCCTCATAGGTCGATACGGCATTTGCGGCATATGTGGTTCCCGGGTTGCCTTCTGCATTCGAAGGATTGGTGAAAAAGGCAAGATTTGACGCCGTCTGTACATAGTTTCCGCCAAGTCCACCACATTCATCAGAATCCAAGATGCCATCGTTGTCATCGTCCAAATCGGTACTGTCCGGTACGCCATCGTTATCCAAGTCTGGCGCCGAACAATTGGAATATAAAATGGAAAAGGGCACATTTTGTTTGGTAATGGATGGACCCTGATATTGGACCGTCAACGTTTCACCACCTCCATTTTCAAAAAACAGCACCGTTATGGTATGTAGCCCGGCAGTAAGTGTAATGTTTCCAGATCTTTCCTGATTGCCATGAAGGCCATCGTTGCTGACCACTTCTGTGCCATCAATAAATAATTTGGACCCATCATCGGACGAGGTAAAAAAGGTGTAATTGCCCGCAGCATCGATTTGTATGTAACCGTTGTACCTGATGCTAAACGTATCGGCATCGCCCGGGTCTTCTTGGTTTTGGAGCGCGTCCACATCAAAGCTGGTAAACACTCCTGTGCCCAGGGCACCGGATGTTGGAATATTGTCCACGGTATTTCCAGAGGGAACGCTGTCATAAAACTCAAAGTCGATTTCTCCATTACAGATGCCTGAAACACCTGATACAGATACGTTATCGATGAAATATTGTTCGTTGTTGTTATTGTTGAACATGCGGACCCTTATTTCCAGGGAAGTATTTCCGGTGCTGGATAGGTTAACGGTATAGGAAGGGTCCAGTGGGTTGGAGTTGGATCCAGATGCATTCACAAATTGCTGCCAAGAACCGCCATCAATTCGGTATTCACCAATAAAATAATCTTGGCCATCGTCCATTCGGTTGGGATCATTGACCCTGGTGTCCATGTTAAAACTTATGAAGTCGTATCCGGTTATGTCTATGGGATTCACCTGCCACGTACCCACGCCGCCCAAGTTCCGGGCTCGTAGTTCGTTGTTTCGAACCGAAAGACTACCTCCTCTATCCGTTGTCCAGTTCGAGGCAGAAGGTCCTGTTGCCGTACCACTGGTTGTGCCATTGGTGTACGTGAAATTTTCGTTCCAGATTGAGGTTTGTGAAAAGGAAAGGAACGTTCCATACAATAAAAAACAAATAAGTAAAGCTCTTTGGCCATTGAAAAAACTTGGTGTTTTTTCTTTGACAAGCATTGTTGATGTCATTTTCCTTGTTAATTCAAAACAAAACTACCTTTAATAGGATGCCTGTAAAATATTTGTTGTGAAATGGGGAAATGGGTTGGTTAATGACTGCTATTTCTGGGTTTAATCGTGGTTGGGCCATGTGAACCTAGATTTTTTGTGCTATTTCTCTATTGTGACCAGGGGCTAACGGCAATCCAGGGGTAGCCAAATAAAACATTGTCAAATGATTTGTGTGCCACATACTTGCATCTGCATGAATATTTATCGTATATTTGCGCGACTGAACGGATAGAGGAATATTCATGAGGGGACTTTGAGTCCCCTCTTTTATTACTGAAATTTATGCTGAAGGAGAAAGTGGAATCCTTACTGGGCAAGGCTTTGGAAGAGCATCCTTCCTTGTTTTTGATAGATTTTACGATTGGTGGGGACAACACCATAAAAGTGGTGTTGGACGGTGATAAAGGTGTTACCCTTCAGGATTGTATGGATGTAAGCCGAGCCATAGAACACAATCTGGATAGGGAAGAAGAGGATTTTTCCCTGGAAGTGGCCTCCGCAGGAGCAACGTCACCTTTGAAAATGCCGCGTCAGTATACTAAGAATATTGGTAGAAAATTAAAGGTAAGGACCGATTCCGGCGAATTGGAAGGAACATTGGTTCAGGCCACTGACAATAACATTACCTTGGAGTGGAAGGCCCGCGAGCCAAAGCCCGTTGGTAAAGGAAAAGTAACAGTACAGAAAAAACGGGACATCCCGTTTTCTGAAATCCAGGAAGCAAAAGTTATATTAAAATTTTAATTGAAGTAGAAAATGGAAAACCTAGCGCTCATCGAATCCTTTTCGGAGTTTAAGGACGATAAGTTTATAGACAGGGTGACCCTTATGGCTATTTTGGAAGAAGTATTCCGAAGTGCCCTCAAGAAGAAATTCGGATCTGACGATAATTTTGATATCATCATCAACCCAGATAAAGGGGATTTGGAGATCTGGAGAAACCGCGTTGTGGTAGAGGATGGTGAAGTGGAAGATCCCAATGAGGAAATTTCCCTTTCCGAAGCTAGAAAGATCGAACCCGATTTTGAGGTGGGTGAGGACGTTTCCGAAGAGGTGAAACTGATCGATTTGGGAAGAAGGGCCATTTTGGCATTGCGCCAAAATTTGATTTCCAAGATCCATGAGCACGACAATACCACGATCTACAAGCAATTTAAAGATCTGGAAGGTGAAATCTACACCGCTGAGGTGCACCATATCCGCCATAAGGCGGTCATTTTGTTGGATGATGAAGGAAACGAGATCATCCTTCCAAAGGAAAAGCAGATTCCTTCCGACTTTTTCCGTAAAGGAGATAACGTTCGTGGAATCATAGAGAGCGTGGAGCTCAAGGGAAATAAACCAACCATCATTATGTCAAGGACATCGCCGATTTTCTTGGAGCAATTGTTCTTCCAAGAAATACCAGAGGTTTTTGATGGTTTGATCACCATCAAAAAGGCAGTTCGCATTCCAGGTGAAAAGGCAAAAGTGGCTGTGGATTCCTATGATGACCGTATCGATCCCGTTGGGGCTTGCGTGGGTATGAAGGGATCCCGAATCCATGGTATTGTACGTGAATTGGGCAACGAGAACATCGATGTGATCAATTGGACGAACAATCCACAATTAATGGTGACCCGTGCGCTGAGTCCAGCTAGGGTATCATCGGTTAAATTGAACGAAGAAAAAAAGACCGCACAAGTGTTCTTGAAACCTGAAGAGGTGTCCAAGGCCATTGGTAGGGGAGGACATAACATTCGATTGGCCGGTCAGTTGACAGGGTATGAGATCGATGTGTTCCGCGAAGGTGTGGAGGAAGATGTGGAATTGACGGAGTTCTCGGATGAAATAGAAAGCTGGGTGATCGAAGAATTCAAGAAAATTGGATTGGATACGGCACGCAGTGTATTGGAGCAGGACGTGAACGACTTGGTAAAACGTACCGATCTTGAGGAGGAAACAGTTCAGGATGTTATCCGTATCCTCAGGGAAGAATTTGAAGATTAGACTTATATTAGCAGCGAATTTTAGGGCAAGGAAAACAATTTATGGCAGGAAACCCAACAATACGACTTAACAAGGTTCTGAGAGAATTGAACATTTCATTGGACAGGGCAGTGGATTATCTGGCCTCAGTAGGGCATGATGTAGAGGCAAGGCCGACCACGAAGATCTCCGATGAAGTGTATCAAGTCCTGTTGGATGAGTTCCAAACGGATAAGAGCAAAAAAGTGGCCTCCAAGGAAGTGGGCGAAGAAAAGCGCAAGGAGAAAGAGGCCATTCGAATCCAAATGGAACAAGAACAGGAAGAACGCAGGATAGCCAAGGAGAAACGCAGTGCCGAGCAGCAGGTGATCAAGGCCAAAGCGGAACTTTCAGGTCCCAAAACTGTGGGTAAAATCGATTTGGACCCTAAACCGGCCCCTGCCAAGGTAGAGGAAGAACCGGAAAAGGTTGTTGAGGCCCCTAAACCTGAGGAACCAGTTCAAAAAGAAGAAAAGCCCCAGGAAAAAGAAGAGGTTGTCGTAAAAGTTGAAGAAAAGGTTGAGCCCAAACCAGAAGCGGAAGAACAGCCCAAAGAATCAGAGACCATCAAGACCCAATATCAAAAACTATCGGGTCCAAAGATCACTGGGGATAAAATCGATCTTTCCAAGTTTGAAAAGCCGAAGAAGAAGAAGGAGGACAGCCAAAAGCAAGGTGGTAGTTCCGATGCCAATGATCGCAAGAAACGCAGAAAGCGAATTGTAAAAGGAGGACCACAAGCAGGTAACGGACGTCCCGTAAAAGGAGGAAACGGCGTTGGACGCAAAGGGCAACGTTCGGCCGTTCCCAAAGTGGAGCCCACAGAAGAAGAAGTACAAAAGCAAGTGCGGGAAACCTTGGAAAAACTCCAAGGAAAATCCGGCAAGGGCAAAGGTGCCAAATATAGAAGGGAAAAAAGAGATCAGCACCGTCAACAAACGGAAAAAGATCTTGAACAACAGGAACTGGATAGCAAAATCCTCAAAGTTACCGAGTTTGTGACCGTAAACGAGGTGGCGACCATGATGGGGGTTTCCACAACCCAGATCATTTCGGCCTGTATGTCCTTGGGTATCATGGTGACCATGAACCAACGTTTGGATGCCGAGACCCTTTCCATTGTGGCTGACGAGTTCGGTTACGAAGTGGAATTTGTGACGGCCGAGATAGAAGAGGCCATCGAAGAACAACAGGATGCACCCGAAGATTTAAAACCAAGAGCACCGATTGTTACCGTAATGGGTCACGTGGATCATGGTAAAACATCCTTGTTGGATTATATCCGTAAAGAAAATGTAATTGCCGGTGAAAGTGGTGGTATTACCCAGCACATCGGCGCATATGGTGTTGCTTTGGACAATGGACAACGCATCACTTTCTTGGATACTCCGGGTCACGAAGCGTTTACCGCGATGCGTGCCAGGGGCGCCCAGGTAACCGATATTGCCATTATTGTGGTAGCTGCGGATGACGATATCATGCCACAGACCAAAGAGGCGATCAGCCACGCACAAGCTGCGGGCGTGCCTATTGTTTTTGCCATCAACAAAGTGGATAAGCCTACGGCGAACCCCGATAAAATCAAAGAAGGACTGGCCCAAATGAACCTTTTGGTGGAAGACTGGGGTGGTAAGATCCAATCCCACGATATTTCTGCCAAAACTGGGCAAGGTGTAAAAGAATTGCTGGAGAAGGTATTGCTGGAAGCAGAATTGTTGGAATTAAAGGCAAATCCCGACAAATTGGCCTCCGGAACCGTTGTGGAAGCCTTCTTGGATAAAGGTAGGGGATATGTGGCCACTATTTTGGTGCAATCCGGAACCCTTAATATAGGTGATTATGTATTGGCCGGAACCTGCAGTGGTAAGATAAAGGCCATGCAAGACGAGCGCGGCAAAATCGTGAAGAGTGTTGGTCCATCAACCCCAATTTCCATTTTAGGGTTGGATGGTGCGCCACAGGCGGGCGATCGTTTCAACGTCTTGGAGGACGAACGGGAAGCAAAACAAATTGCGGCCAAACGATCTCAGTTGCAACGTGAGCAATCTGTAAGGGCACAACGACATATTACCCTTGATGAGATCGGTCGACGAATTGCCTTGGGTGAGTTTAAGGAATTGAACATCATCTTGAAAGGTGACGTGGATGGTTCCGTTGAAGCGCTTACCGATTCCTTCCAAAAACTATCCACCGATGAGATTCAGGTGAATATCATCCACAAAGGAGTCGGTGCCATCACCGAATCCGACGTATTGTTGGCCAGTGCCTCCGATGCGATCATTATTGGATTTAATGTTAGGCCAATGGGCAATGCCCGCCAGTTGGCCGATAAGGAGGAAATCGATATCCGTACGTATTCCATTATCTATGATGCCATCAATGATTTGAAGGATGCGATGGAAGGTATGTTGTCGCCAGAAATCAAGGAAGAGGTTACGGGTAATGCCGAAATCAGGGAAACCTTCAAGATTTCCAAAATCGGAACCATTGCCGGTTGTATGGTAACCAGCGGTAAAATCTTCCGTAATTCACAGATTCGATTGATTCGTGATGGGGTAGTGGTCTACACCGGTGAATTGGCGTCCTTGAAACGATTTAAGGATGATGTTAAGGAAGTATCCAAAGGATATGACTGTGGATTGCAGATTAAAAATTACAATGATATCAGGGAAGGGGACATTGTTGAAGCCTTCCAAGAAGTGGCCGTTAAAAAGAAACTATAGTTTTTCAAAAGGTCCATAAATTAAAAATCCCGCTTTTGGCGGGATTTTTTTATTAGGATTTGGATGCTTTCTCCGGTTTCAGGAGCATGGCATCCGGGTATTTTTTACGCACCTCCAAATATTTCCGTTCGGCCTCCAATTTGGTCTTGAACCGGCCTAATCGAACACGGTAGGTAGGCGATTCAAATTCTATTTTGGAGTACCAATCGGGAAAATCGATTTCTACTTGCGACTTCAGGTTTTGAGCTTTCTGAAAGTCGCCAAATCCCACTTGGATTTGATAATATCCCGTATTGGAATTCGCTTCCGTATACAGTTTTACCAGTTGATCAATCTTGGGATCTTGTTGAATGGATACGTTCCCTTCCTGTGCGGAAAGTTGAATGGCAATACCAATCATTAGGGCAGTAAATACGGGAGTTTTCATGGTGTTCCGGTATTTTTTAAAAGTTACTTTTGACAAATGTAGGATATTCTGTTTTAACCCACTTGTACCGCATTTATTTAGAATCTTTATAAATTAGATGTTATAAATACCTTAACATTTCAAAAAATGACTGTATGTCTTACTTTTGTGACCACTCTTGGCAGGGTAAAATGCTATTGTTCTCAATTTCAATAGAAACAACCATGCCAAAGATTTCGTTAGAAATTTCGTTAATATGAAAAAGGTTTTATACCGCCATCTATTTTCAAAAGTTTTAGGTTTATCTCTCCTACTTTACTCCACATCATTTTATGCACAGGAAGAAGCTCAGGCTGTTGCGGAAACAGCTACTGAGACTGCTGCCGATGCTACGGGTGGAGATCCGGCAAAGGGGAAGCAACTTTTTAACCAGAACTGTGCCGCTTGTCACGCATTGGATCGTAAAATGACCGGTCCTGCCTTGGCCAATGTGGAATCAAGGCTTGCTGAGGATGAAGGCTTGGACAAAGAGTGGATTTATACGTGGGTTAAAAACAGTCCAGGGATGATTGCCTCTGGGGATGCCTATGCCAACAAGATCTACAATGAGTACAATCAGGCGGCGATGACGCCTTTCCCAACGTTGTCCAACCAGGACATCGATGATATTTTGGCCTACACGGCCGCTCCGCCCCCTGCTCCTGTGGCCGCTGCCACCCCTGCTGCAACTGGTGGTGATGCCGGTGCTGCCTCGGGAGGTATTTCCAACGAAATGATCTTGGGTGCCTTGGCCTTGGTATTTGGTCTGTTGGTGGTCATGCTCATTTTGGTGAACAAAACCTTGCGCAGGATTGCGGAGGCCAATGGTGTGGTGTTGGCAGAGGAACGTGAAAAGCGCATGCCCATTTGGAAAGCATTCGTGAAGAACCAGTTCCTGATGTTGGTCAGTGCTATTTTCCTATTGTTGGTGAGTGCGTATTTCGCTTATGGTTACTTAATGCAGGTAGGTATCGACCAAGGTTACGCGCCAATTCAGCCCATCCATTATTCACACAAGATCCACGCGGGTGACAATAAAATCGATTGTAAGTATTGCCACTCTTCCGCAAGGGTTTCCAAAACATCGGGAATTCCTTCCTTGAACGTTTGTATGAATTGCCACAAATCCATTTACGAGTACAAGGGCAATCCTGAAGGACCCAGTGCCGAGGATTTGGCGAACGGATACACCAACGAGTTCTACACCGGCGAAATCAAAAAGCTGTACAAAGCTGTCGGATGGGATGAGGAGAATCAAAAATATACAGGTGAATCACAACCGGTACAATGGGTGCGAATCCATAATTTACCAGACTTTGCTTATTTCAACCACTCCCAGCACGTTTCTGTGGCCGGCGTAGAGTGCCAGACATGTCACGGTCCTGTTGAGGAAATGGAAGTGATGTACCAGTTTGCGCCCCTTACCATGGGATGGTGTATCAACTGCCACAGGGAAACCAATGTGAAGGTTGAGGGCAATGAGTACTATGCGGCCATCCACGAAGAACTTTCCAAAAAGTATGGTGTGCAGGAATTGACTGCTGCCATGATGGGTGGTTTGGAATGTGGTAAATGTCACTATTAAGAATTAAAAGAAGATAATCTCAGATATATCGTATGGCATCAAACAAAAAATATTGGAAAAGTGAAGCGGAGCTGAATCCGAACGATTCCATTGTTGAGGCGCTAAGAAACAACGAGTTTACAGAGGAGATTCCCGTTGATGAATTTTTGGGCGACAAGGAAAACCTTGCTGCTTCCAACACGTCACGAAGGGACTTTCTTAAATATGTCGGCTTCAGTACAGCGGCAGCCACCTTGGCAGCGTGTGAAGGACCGGTTCATAAATCTATTCCTTACGTGGTGCAACCGGATGAAATCGTTCCGGGCGTGGCTAACTATTATGCGACCACCATTGCCGATGGTTTCGATTTTGCCAGTATTTTGGTAAAGACCAGGGAGGGTAGGCCCATCAAAATTGAAAACAATACAGATGCCAAGGTAAACGGCAGTGCCAATGCAAGGGTACAAGCTTCCGTACTTACCTTATATGATAGTAAAAGGGTTCAAGGACCAATGTCCAATGGTGAGCCTGTTGAGTGGAAAGTATTGGATGCGACGGTTAAGGCTAAATTGAATGCCTTGAAAGGTTCGAATAGGCAAGTGGTGCTCTTGACCCAGACCTACGCGAGTCCATCCACCGATAAATTGATTGCGGAATTTAAGGCAGCTTATGGTGACAACGTAAACCATGTGGTGTACGATGCCATTTCTGAAGATGCTGCATTGAATGCTTATCAAATGGCCTATGGTGAAAGGGCCTTGGCCGATTACGATTTTGAGAAAGCCGATTTGATCGTATCCTTCGGAGCCGACTTCCTGGGAGATTGGCAAGGTGGTGGATATGATGCTGGCTATGCCAAAGGCCGAGTGCCCAAAAAAGGCAAAATGTCGCGCCACATCCAAATGGAGGCCAATATGTCTTTGACCGGTGCCAATGCGGACAAGCGTATACCAATGACGCCCACGCAACAAAAGATCGCTTTGGCCAAGTTGTATGGCAAATTGAACGGCAGCAATGTTGGTGGTGGCACTTCTGATGTAGACGGTGCTGTAGACCAAGTAGCTGCAGAAATTAGAAAAGCCGGTAGCAAGGCAGTGGTGGTTTCTGGTTTGAACGATGTGAACGCCCAAACCGTGGTGTTGGCCATCAACAAATTATTGGCCAGCGAAGCGTTTGATGCCGCTACTCCAAAATATGTGCGTCAAGGAGATACTGCCAAGGTATCCAAATTGATCGCCGATATGAATGCCGGTCGTGTTGGAGCTTTGATCATGGACGGAGTTAATCCGGCCTATACCTTGCCCAATGCAGAGGAGTTTGTTTCAGGATTGGAAAAGGTGGATGTTTCCGTGACCTTTGCCTTCAATAATGATGAAACAGCACAGTCTACGACATTTGTTGCGGCTGCTTCCCACTATTTGGAATCTTGGGGGGATGCCCAATTCAAAAAAGGACAATACACTTTAATGCAGCCAGCCATTCGCGAGTTGTTTGACACTAGACAGTTTCAGACAGCCTTGTTGACATGGATGGGCAGTGAAAAAACATATTACGATTACATCAAGGAAACTTGGAATACCGATATCCTGCAGGGTGGTTCTTGGAACATGGCCCTTCGCGATGGGGTCTTTGCTGCTCCTGTAATCGAAGCGGAAGTGGTTGAAGCGGTTTCGGAAGAAACGGAAGGCGATGCACCAAGTGTGGTGCCTGTGGCTTCAGCTATCCGTTCTTTGGTGAACTCCACAAGTGCAGGCACTGAATTGGTGCTTTATTCAAAAGTGGGTATGGGAGACGGACGTCAGGCCAATAACCCATGGTTGCAAGAGTTCCCCGATCCTATTTCCAGAGTGTCTTGGGATAACTATGTTACGGTTTCCAAAGCGGATGCCGAACAATGGGGGCTTGAAAACACGATTGAGGCAGATGGTGGTGTCAATGGTAGCTACGTGAAATTGACCGTTGATGGAAAAGTCTTGGAAAATGTTCCGGTGATCATACAACCAGGGCAAGCGGTAGGAACTGTTGGTCTTTCTTTCGGATACGGAAGAAAAGCTGGAATGCAGGAAGAGATGGCAACAGGTGTTAATGCCTATGCATTGTACACCAACTTCTCCGATGTACAGTCCGTAACTATTGAAAAAGCAGCTGGTGTTCATGAGTTTGCCTGTATCCAGTCCCATAAAACATTAATGGGTAGAGGGGATATCATCAAGGAAACCACCTTGGAAATCTTCAATACCAAAGATCACGCAGAGTGGAATCCAATGCCACATGTGTCGTTGAACCACAACGAAATCCCTGTGACATCTCCAGATGCCGACCTTTGGGATGAGTTTGATAGGTCCATCGGCCACCACTTTAACCTGTCCATCGATTTGAACGCATGTACCGGTTGTGGGGCGTGTGTGATCGCATGTCATGCCGAAAACAACGTACCTGTGGTTGGAAAACGCGAAATGCGTCGTTCCAGGGATATGCACTGGTTGCGTATCGATAGGTATTATTCTTCTGAAGAGACCTTCGCTGAAGACAACGAGAAAAAAGAGGAAATGGATGGTCTTTGGGGCGATAAGGGTTCCTTGGGCGGATTCAGGGAGATGGAAGACCCATCGGCCAACCCTCAAGTTGCCTTCCAGCCCGTAATGTGCCAACACTGTAACCATGCACCCTGTGAAACGGTGTGTCCGGTAGCGGCCACATCTCACGGTAGACAAGGTCAAAACCATATGGCATACAACCGTTGTGTGGGTACAAGATATTGTGCCAACAACTGTCCTTATAAAGTACGTAGGTTCAACTGGTTCTTGTACAATAACAATGACGAGTTCAACTTCAACATGAACAATGACTTGGGCAAAATGGTTCTTAATCCAGATGTGAACGTTCGTTCCAGAGGGGTGATGGAAAAATGCTCCATGTGTATCCAAAAAACCCAAAAAACCATCTTGGATGCCAAGAGGGATGGAAGGGTGATCAAAGACGGTGAATTCCAAACGGCATGTTCAGCAGCTTGCGGAACCGGAGCGATGGTCTTTGGAGATATCAATGATAAGGAGAGCAAAGTGGCCCACTTGAAGGAAGATGATAGAATGTACCACTTGTTGGAGCATGTGGGAACAAAACCCAATGTGTTCTATCATGTTAAGGTCAGAAACACCAACGAGGCTTAATCAATAAAAGAAGTAACTAGAAGATAAATTATGGCGTCGCACTACGAAGCACCTATTCGAAAGCCCTTAGTGGTCGGAGACAAAGGATACCACGATGTAACAGTGGACATTGCCCGTCCAGTCGAGGGAAAGGCCAATAAACAATGGTGGATTGTTTTCACCATAGCGCTTGTGGCATTCCTTTGGGGTCTAGGATGTATCATTTATACCATATCCACAGGTATTGGGGTTTGGGGTCTTAACCGAACCGTTAACTGGGCCTGGGACATCACCAACTTTGTATGGTGGGTGGGTATCGGTCACGCAGGAACCCTGATTTCGGCCGTACTTTTGCTGTTCAGACAGAAATGGAGAATGGCCATTAACCGTTCCGCGGAGGCGATGACCATCTTCTCGGTTGTTCAGGCCGGTCTCTTCCCGATCATCCACATGGGTCGTCCATGGTTGGGCTATTGGGTACTTCCCATCCCGAACCAGTTCGGGTCGCTTTGGGTGAACTTTAACTCCCCATTGCTTTGGGACGTATTTGCGATTTCTACCTATCTATCCGTTTCCTTGGTGTTCTGGTGGACAGGTCTGTTGCCTGACTTCGCCATGATCCGGGATAGGGCGGTAAAACCCTTCCAAAAGAAAATATACAGCCTGTTGAGCTTCGGTTGGACAGGACGCGCAAAGGATTGGCAGCGTTTTGAGGAAGTTTCCTTGGTGTTGGCAGGTTTGGCCACGCCTCTGGTACTTTCCGTACACACTATTGTATCCTTTGACTTTGCTACATCGGTTATGCCAGGATGGCACACCACCATTTTCCCACCTTACTTTGTTGCCGGTGCGATTTTCTCTGGTTTTGCGATGGTGAACACCCTTTTGATCATCATGCGTAAAGTGTGTAATCTTGAAGCTTATATTACTGTACAGCACATCGAGTTGATGAACATTGTGATCATGATCACCGGTTCCATTGTGGGTTGTGCCTACATTACCGAGTTGTTCATTGCATGGTATTCCGGGGTGGAATACGAGCAATATGCCTTCCTGAACAGGGCTACAGGTCCTTACTGGTGGGCCTACTGGTCCATGATGACCTGTAACGTGTTCTCGCCACAGTTCATGTGGTTCAAAAAATTGCGTACCAGTATCATGTTCTCTTTCTTCATCTCCATTGTCGTGAACATTGGTATGTGGTTCGAGCGTTTTGTGATCATCGTGACTTCTTTGCACAGGGATTACCTTCCTTCTGCTTGGACGATGTTCTCACCAACTTTTGTGGATATCGGAATCTTTGTGGGAACCATCGGATTCTTCTTCGTACTCTTCCTATTGTACTCAAGAACCTTCCCGGTAATTGCCCAGGCGGAGGTAAAATCCATTTTGAAATCTTCAGGAGAGCGCTTTAAAAAGTTAAGGGAAGCAGGTCAGCCCCTTTATCAAATGCCAGCAGGCGTAAACAAAGTGGTAAGCCATGAGGAATCCATCACTGATGATGTACTGATGGGCGAACCAAAACCCACGGTAGGTGATAAAATAGGAGTTTCGGAATTGTTGAGTGCAGTGGGAACTTTTGATGCAGCTACCGAAACACCCGACGATTTAAAACTGATCAAGGGAGTTGGACCAGAAATGGAACGTACCTTAAATGAAATTGGCATATTTACCTATGCACAGGTAGCCAGAATGACCGAAAACGAATATAATTTGTTAGACTCGATAACCGGAAGGTTCCCTGGTCGTGCACAACGCGACGATTGGGCTGGTCAAGCAAAGTTGTTAAACGATAAAAAATAATTATGGCATCAAAAGTTATACAGGCACTTTACAATGATGACGATGTGTTGATGCATGCCGTAAAAAAAGTTAGGGCAGCGCACCACCATATTGAGGAAGTGTATACTCCGTTTCCCGTTCACGGTCTAGACAAGGCCATGGGATTGGAGGGCACACGTATCGCTATAACCTCATTCCTATACGGATGTTTGGGGCTTGCGGTTGCCATAGTAATGATGAACTATATCATGATCGAGGATTGGCCACAAGACATTGGTGGAAAGCCAAGTTTCAGTTACTTGGACAACATGCCTGCCTTTGTGCCGATTATGTTCGAAATGACCGTGTTCTTTGCAGCGCACTTGATGGTGATCACTTTCTATCTAAGAAGTAGAATGTGGCCCTTCAAAAAAGCGGAGAACCCAGATAAGCGTACCACGGATGACCACTTTTTGATGGAAATCGGAGTGCACGACAATGAAAATGAACTTGCCGACCTATTATGGGAAACCGGGGCGGTGGAAGTAAAAGTTACAGAAAAGGAGTCTTAATAATATGAAGCAATTAGGTAAAATAAGTGTTGCTTTGGTTTTGGTGGCTTTTGTGGCCTCTTGTGCCGACAAGAACAGTCCGAACTACCAATTTATGCCAAACATGTACGAACCTGTAGGATATGAAACCTATCAAGGGGTGGACAATGGTCTTTTCCCTGATGGCACCGAGGCCATGTTGCCTGCCGAAGGTACCATTCCAAGAGGTTATCTGCCCTATGAGTTCGAAAACACTCCGGAAGGTAAAGAGTTGGCAAGGTTGAACACCAGTCCATTGGATTCCTTGAACATGGAAGAAGATTTGGCGAAGGGCAAAGAGTTGTACGATATCTATTGTGCCATTTGCCATGGCACCAAAGGTGATGGACAGGGCAACTTGGTGAAACGAGAAAAAATATTGGGTGTTCCCAGCTATGATGATGTAGCGAGAAACATTACCGTAGGTACCACCTACCACACCATTTATTACGGATTGAACTCCATGGGGTCCTATGCCTCCCAGTTCGCCAATGAAAAAGAAATGTGGCAGGTATCTGAGTACGTAATGAAGTTAAAGGAAGACCTAACAAAATAATTGGATAAGAGCAAACTATGTATACCTTTTCAAACAAACTTAGAATAGGATCTTTTATTGCCATGGCCCTTGGGGTTATTTTCTTGGCAATAGGTTTTGTGTCCACTCCATCAACGGTGGAAGAGGCAAAGGCCATGGTGGCATCCGCACACGGGGATGGCCATGGGGAAGCCCATGCCGAAGAAGCAGTAAGCCATGGTGAAGATCAAGGGCATGGTGCCGAAGCCGCTCATGATGCATCGCATGATGAACATTTGTTGCACCAATTGCAGAATAGACCTTGGTCTGCTTTGTATGTGGCCGCCTTCTTTTTCTTTATGATTGCATTGGGTGTGTTGGCATTCTATGCCATCCAAAGAGCGGCACAGGCCGGTTGGTCGCCGTTGTTGTTCCGGGTTATGGAAGGTATTACTGCATATTTGGTGCCAGGGGGTATCATTTTGTTTGTGATTTTGTTATTGTCCACTTTGCATATGAACCATTTGTTTGTATGGATGGATGCCGATACCGTTGCGCACGATGAATTGTTACAGGGCAAGGCGGGTTATTTGGATACGACCTTCTTCTTAATCCGTGCTGCGATTTTCTTGGGTGGATGGATTTTCTACCGTGAATATTCCCGAAAATTGTCTTTGGCACAGGATGAAGCCAACGACAACAGCAACTTCGTTAAAAACTTTAGATGGTCTGCCGGATTCTTGGTATTCTATTTGGTAACCGAGTCCATGATGTCTTGGGATTGGATCATGAGTTTGGACCCACATTGGTTCAGTACCTTGTTTGGATGGTATGTATTTGCCAGTATGTTCGTATCAGGAATTACTGTGATCGCCATGGTAACCATTTACCTGAAATCCAAAGGCTATTTGGAAAATGTGAACAACAGCCACATCCACGATTTGGCGAAGTTCATGTTCGGTATCAGTATTTTCTGGACCTATTTGTGGTTCTCACAGTTTATGTTGATCTGGTATGCGAACATTCCGGAAGAGGTTACCTATTATGTGGCCCGTTTCCAAGATTATAAATTGCCATTCTTTGGTATGTTGGCCATGAACTTCATTTTCCCATTGTTGGTGTTGATGAACAGCGACTACAAAAGGGTGAACTGGTTTGTGATCATGACGGGTATTGTTGTCCTATTTGGTCACTATTTGGATGTGTTCAATATGGTGATGCCTGCCACCGTTGGTGATCAATGGTTCATTGGCCTGCCAGAAATAGGTGGTATATTGTTCTTTGGTGGTCTGTTCGTGTTTTGGGTGTTCACCGCCCTTACAAAGGCCCCATTGCAGCCAAAACGAAACCCATTTATTGAGGAAAGTAGACATTTTCATTATTAATACGATTTAAGTCTTAGATAGATACACGATGACTGCATTATTAACATTGACTGTTTTAGTACTGGTGGCGATTGCGATCTGGCAAATGACCAAGATTTTCGAATTGTCACAGTCAAAAACAGATAACCCTGAGGTAGCAAACGATTCCGATAACAAAAACAATGGTTATCTGTTGTTCGGGTTCCTGATCTTTATCTACGGAATCACCATTTTCAGTTTTGTAAAGTACAGCAAGATGTTGTTGCCCGAAGCAGCTTCGGAGCATGGAGGCGAGTACGACCAATTGATGTGGGTTTCCTTTGGAATCATCTTTTTTGTGCAGACCATTACACAGGCCCTGTTGCATTATTTCGGATATAAATACCGAGGTCAAAAAGGACGAAAGGCCCTTTTCTATGCCGATAACGACCGATTGGAGTTTATCTGGACCATTATCCCTGTAATTGTATTGGCCGGTTTGATCCTTTGGGGATTGTACACTTGGACCAGTATCATGGATATCAATGAAGATGACGATCCCTTGGTAGTGGAACTGTATGCCCAACAATTTAACTGGACCGCGCGCTACGCTGGAGATGATAACGTGCTTGGTGATGCCAATGTACGTTTGATCGATATAGACAGAGCAAACGTGTTGGGTATCGATGAATCCGATCCCAATGGTGACGACGATGTAATCGTTAAGGAATTGCATTTGCCGGTAGGAAGAAAGGTGAACTTCAAAATGAGGTCACAGGATGTGTTGCACTCAGCCTACATGCCTCACTTTAGGGCACAAATGAACTGCGTACCCGGTATGATCACACAATTCTCCTTTACACCAACAGTGACCACGGAAGAAATGCGATTGAACCCTGATGTGGTTGAAAAAGTAAGAAGAACAAATGAACTTAGGGCAAAGTGGGCGGCCGAAGGGAAGCCGAACTCCGACCCATGGGAATTTGACTATTTGTTGTTGTGCAACAAGATATGTGGAAAGTCACACTATAACATGCAAATGAAGATCATAGTGGAGACCGAGGAAGAATTTAATAAATGGATGGCGGAACAGAAGACCTTTAAGGCTAGTATGACACCTGCAGAATAATTATCCAAAAGAAAAGTACCATAACAAAATACTAAATCAGATTATGTCAGCTACTGGACACGAACACGGACACGACGATCACGGACATCATCATAAGGAGACCTTTATAACGAAGTATGTCTTCAGCCAGGACCACAAGATGATATCCAAACAGTATCTCATTACGGGTCTAATCATGGGATTCGTAGGTATTGCCATGTCATTGCTGTTCCGAATGCAATTGGCTTGGCCTGGCCAGTCGTTCCCAATTTTCGAAGCTTTACTTGGAAAATGGGCGCCTGATGGGGTAATGGATGCCGATATTTATTTGGCATTGGTTACCATTCACGGTACCATCATGGTATTCTTCGTGTTGACTGCCGGTTTGAGTGGTACCTTCAGTAACTTATTGATTCCATTGCAGATCGGTGCCCGAGATATGGCGTCCGGTTTCTTGAACATGGTATCGTACTGGTTGTTCTTCCTTTCTTCGGTGATCATGGTTACCTCCTTATTTGTTGAAGCAGGACCCGCAGCCGCTGGTTGGACAATTTATCCACCGTTGAGTGCATTGCCTATGGCACAGCCTGGATCGGGAGCAGGTATGACCCTATGGTTGGTTTCCATGGCCATCTTTATCGCATCATCCCTACTAGGTTCATTGAACTATATTGTAACGGTACTCAACTTAAGAACCAAGGGTATGTCCATGACCCGTTTGCCATTGACGATTTGGGCATTTTTCGTAACCGCCATTATCGGTGTGGTTTCGTTCCCAGTTTTGTTGTCAGCAGCTTTGTTGTTGATCATGGATAGGAGCTTTGGTACTTCCTTCTTCTTGTCGGATATTTTTATCCAAGGAGAGGTATTGCATTATCAAGGTGGTTCACCCGTGTTGTATGAGCATTTGTTCTGGTTCTTGGGTCACCCTGAGGTTTACATCGTATTGTTGCCAGCTTTGGGTATCACTTCCGAAGTGATGTCGACCAACGCCAGAAAACCGATTTTCGGATACCGCGCCATGGTGGCCTCTATTTTGGCCATCGCATTCTTGTCAACGATTGTGTGGGGTCACCACATGTTCGTTTCTGGGATGAACCCATTCTTGGGATCGGTATTTACGTTTACCACATTGTTGATCGCGATTCCATCTGCGGTAAAAGCATTTAACTATATCACCACGTTATGGAAAGGTAACCTCCAATTGAACCCAGCGATGTTGTTCTCCATTGGCTTGGTTTCTACTTTCATTACAGGAGGTCTGACCGGTATCATTTTAGGTGATAGTACGTTGGACATTAACGTTCACGACACCTATTTTGTAGTGGC
The DNA here is from genome assembly GCF_003992615.1 of Flagellimonas beolgyonensis. Lineage (GTDB taxonomy): Bacteria > Bacteroidota > Bacteroidia > Flavobacteriales > Flavobacteriaceae > Flagellimonas > Flagellimonas beolgyonensis. Next base: position 47,228 of record NZ_RZMY01000016.1, on the reverse strand, counting down.
ACACTTCCACTTGGTAATGGGTATATCCGCACTTTACGGATTGTTCGCCGGGGTGTACCACTGGTTCCCAAAAATGTTCCAAGGTCGAATGATGAACAAGAACTTGGGTTACGTCCACTTCTGGATTACGGCAATCTGTGCCTATGGGGTATTCTTCCCAATGCACTTTGTGGGAATGGCCGGGGTGCCAAGACGTTATTATGAGAATACAGCCTTCCCAATGTTTGATGAGCTGACCAATGTACAGGTGTTGATGACCGTATTTGCCATCATAGCAGGTTTGGCACAGTTGGTATTTGTGTACAACTTCATCACAAGTATCTTCTACGGTAAAAGAGGACCTGTAAACCCATGGGGCTCTAACACTTTGGAATGGACAGCGCCACAGGAACATATCCATGGTAACTGGCCAGGTGAAATTCCTCACGTGTACCGTTGGGCATACGATTATAGCAAGACCTATGAAAATGGTGAATACATTATAGCAGGTCAGGATTTCGTTCCACAGAACGTTCCGCTTCAGGAAAATGAAGAAGAAATGAACCATTAACCATGGTATAAGCATATAAAAGCCCATCCAATTTGGATGGGCTTTTTTGTTGCCATTTGTTTCAATTGCAATTGTTCGCCTATTTGTAATATCTTTAGGATGCAATCCCCACAAATTATAGTACCGTGAAAAAAATCCTTCTTCTCATAGTAGTAGTTTTCCCTTTGCTATGCAACGCACAACGAAAACCCCGGATAAAAGGCAGTCGTATAGTAACCGAAGTCAATGGTGAATTGCCCGCATTTAACGCCATTGCGCTCAATGACAATCTGGACATCAACATCAAGAGGTCGTACGGGCCGGGTTATTCCATTGTAGCGGACGATAATTTGATCGACATTTTAAAATTCAATGTGCAGGACAGCACTTTGGTCATCAGTTCCTATTATGATGTAACTGCAAAAAAGAAATTCGAAATCACAGTCAATTACACCGAATTGAAGGCCATTACCCTAAAAGATGGTAGTTTGGTCGCTATGGATATCATCGAAAGTGACGAGCTTTTTGTGGATGGATTCAATAACAGCAGATTGGACATCAAAGCCAATGCCGCGGTTATGGATATTAATTTGGAAGATACCGTAAATGCCAATTTTAATGTGGATGTCGATTCTTTGAACATAACCATGGGCGGCCGGTCGGAGGCTTATGTCTATGCCGTTAACGAAACCGCCTTGTTGGATCAAGAAGGAAATGCTTCGTTGACGATGGAAGGTACTTCGGACCGTATACAAGCACAGTTAATAGGCAATGCTAAATACAGGGGAGAAGGCATGGAAGCGGGCAGTCTTAAGCTGACCATTGCCAACGACGCCAGTGCAAGGTGCTACGCCTACCGCGATTTTGAACTGAGCGCCAAGGGAAATACCAATACGTACTTGTACGGCACACCTAAAATCTCCATTTTGGAATTTTTGGATACGACCCAACTCATTAAAAAACAGGAATGATTCAGTAGGTTGCCGCCACTGTCCGTTTTCAACTATCTTTGTGGGACCATGAATGAAAATTTAGATCCATCTGCCCAAAATTTCAGTCAAGAGGAGCTCGATATTGAAAGGGCCCTGCGGCCTATTTCCTTCGACGACTTTACAGGACAGGCCCAGGTCTTGGAAAACCTGAAAGTATTTGTTCAGGCCGCCAACCTTCGCGGGGAAGCGTTGGACCACACCCTTTTTCATGGCCCTCCTGGATTGGGAAAGACCACCTTGGCCCATATTTTGGCCAACGAGCTTGGGGTGAATATAAAGGTGACCTCTGGTCCTGTATTGGATAAACCGGGTGACCTTGCTGGCTTGTTGACCAATTTGGAGGAGCGCGATGTACTCTTTATAGATGAAATTCATAGGTTGAGCCCCATTGTGGAAGAATACCTCTATTCCGCTATGGAAGATTATAAGATCGACATCATGATCGAAACCGGGCCGAATGCCAGAACCGTTCAGATCAACCTTAGTCCCTTTACGCTGATCGGTGCCACTACGCGCTCTGGATTGCTTACGGCACCCATGCGGGCCAGGTTCGGTATCCAAAGTCGATTGGAATACTATAACACCGAACTGTTGTCGACTATCGTTGAACGCAGTGCGGAAATCTTAAAAGTTCCCATTACCCAAGAGGCCGCCATAGAGATTGCCGGCAGAAGTAGGGGAACCCCACGAATTTGTAATGCTTTATTGAGACGGGTAAGGGATTTTGCCCAGATCAAGGGTAACGGTAGTATCGATATAAACATTTCGCAATTCGGTCTGAAGGCCCTTAATGTGGATGCCCATGGCTTGGACGAAATGGACAATAAAATCCTGAGTACCATTATCGATAAATTCAAAGGAGGCCCCGTCGGAATTACCACATTGGCCACTGCTGTTTCCGAAAGTGCTGAGACCATTGAAGAGGTATATGAACCGTTTCTGATCCAGCAAGGTTTCATCATGCGTACGCCGAGGGGAAGGGAGGTCACCGAATTGGCTTACAAGCATTTGGGAAGAACAAAAGGTGGTGTACAGGGTGGGTTGTTTTAAGTCCACTATTTTTTTTTGTAAATCCGATTATATTTAAAAATCCAAAACATTTCGTATATTGATATATTACTTAGCTGATTAATGGCCCAAGTGATCAATGGGAAATTTTCATTGAAGCTTAGCCGTTGGCAAGCAGTGATCCACAATCCACTTAGAACAAACTCCTACTTAACTGCCTTAGGGCTATTAAATTATGCTATATGGATGGATCAACTCATGAATCAAACTCAAGAGGACAAGAAGAATTTAAGTCTTTATCCCTTCAAATTCGAAAGTTGAGCTTTCGAATAGGTGTTGGAATGGCACTTATGCTGGTTGTGGTATTTGGTATGTTGATGATGCGTTTTGGACTTTTTGGTGGTTCCAAAAATACAGGTCCATTGTTGGATACCGCTTTTTACATGGATTATGATGTTACCAAACTCTCTTCCACCGCAAAAAACGAACAAATAAAATATGGGTATGAAATTATACGGAATACCTCCCTTCATATAGGACCGAAACAATCGGATAGTACCCAAATATATGCTGGCAACAATCTGGCCTGTGCCAGTTGCCATTTGGATGGAGGTACAAAACCCTACGCGGCACCTTTGATAGGGGTTGTGAAACGATTCCCACAATACCGTGGGCGGGAAGATAAAATTGGAACCATCGAGGATCGAATCAATGGGTGTATGGAACGCAGTATGAACGGTAAAAGATTACCAGATGACCATAAGGCCATGCAGGCCATGGTTGCTTACATGGAATGGCTCGGCAGGGCCACCCCCAATGATGGCAAGGTAGAGGGGCAAGGTTTTACCAAGGTCGTGCTGCCCAATCGCGAAGTGGATTTGGAGCATGGCAAGCAAGTGTTCGAACAACAATGCGTAGTTTGTCACGGTGCGGATGGCCAAGGCCAAATTGTGGCAAACAGTGACCAATACCTATACCCACCTTTATGGGGAACAGATTCCTATAACAATGGTGCGGGAATGACTAGGGTAATCACCGCTATGGAATTCATTAAGGCCAATATGCCCTTGGGTGTTACCTATGATAATCCCATCCTTACCGATGAGGAAGCCTATGATGTGGCAGGATTCATCAACCAACAACAACGACCTACCAAAATGAACCGGGAAAAAGACTTCCCCGACCTGGTGAAAAAGCCAGTTTCCACTCCATATGGCCCTTATGTTGATTCATTCCCGGAAAAACAACACCAACTGGGGCCCTTCCAACCTATTATGGAGTTCTACCAAAAAGAATATCAACTCCGTAAAACCAAATAAACACAACTAAAAATGGAAACAACAAATGCAACATCGCGAAGAAAGTTTATGGGAGCGATGATGCTGGGTGCTACTGCATCCACATTATCGGCTTTTACCAATCCGGCCATGGCTGGACTGAAGGATTTTTCACCTTTGGCAATGAAGGATGCAGAGGAATGGATGAAATCCATTAAGGGAAGTCACCGGGTGGTCTATGATGGTTCGTACCCGCATAAGGGCTTTCCCATTATTTGGAACTGGGCCTATTACCTTTCCAATAATGAGATGGGCTCGCCCGATATGGATATCACCGCAATGACCGTGCTTCGGCACGATGCCATTCCCATTGCGTTGCACGACGACCTTTGGAAAAAGTACCCTTTGGGAGAAATGTTCCATATGAAAAAAGCGGATGGAACCCCTTACGACCGCAACCCTTATTATGAACCCCAAGAAGGTGATTTTCCGCTGCCTATGATCCAAGGAATAAAGGATATGTTGGACCGAGGAGCCATGTTCTGTGTCTGTAATTTGGCCTTGAACGTGTACAGTGGCTTTGCGGCCCAAGCATCGGGCGCAGATCCAAAAGAGGTATATGAGGAATGGAAGGCAGGTGTATTGCCCGGCATACAGATTGTTCCTTCCGGGGTTTGGGCCTTGGGCAGGGCACAGGAAGAAGGCTGTGGTTACATTTTCGCAGGAAATATTGTTTAGGACATGAAAAGCATCGTTCTATTCTTCAGTATCATGGTGTTCGGCTTTGCCGTTGCCCAGCAAGAACCCATACAGGTGGTATTTGATGTCACCAGTGCCAACCCAGATGTACATCGAACCGCGGCCAAACATCTTAGATTGATGGCCGAGGCCTATCCGGATTCCCAATTTGAAATGGTCGTTTACAGTGGGGCCATTAAACTGGTGGACCGAAAATCATCCGTGGCCGGAGAAACCTTGTCCGAAATGGTCAAGCGCGACAATGTGTCGGTCGTTGTCTGTGAACAGACCATGAAACGGCACAAGATGGGCATGGAAGATCTTATCCCCGGTGTCAAAACCGTTCCCGATGGCATCTTCGAGATCGTAATGCTGCAAAAGCAGGGCTGGGGTTACATCAAAGAAGTAAATTGAAGCCGCGCTTTAATTTGATAAAATGATGGATTACCTTTAAGGCATGAAGGCCGCTAAATGGACACAACTCATAAAAACCGAGGCAAAACGTCTCGGTTTTTTGTCGTGTGGTATTTCCAAGGCCGGATTTTTGGAAGAGGAAGCGCCCCGTTTGGAAAAATGGCTCAACCAAAACATGCACGGCGAAATGCAGTACATGGAAAACCACTTTGACAAACGGTTGGACCCCAAAAAATTGGTGGAGGGCGCGCGATCCGTAATCTCCTTGTTGTTGAACTACTATCCGAACGATGTCCAAAATCCCGATTCCTATAAAATTTCCAAATATGCCTATGGCACCGATTATCACTTTGTGATCAAGGATAAACTGAAGCACCTATTACATTTTATACAGGAAGAGATTGGCGAAGTGCACGGACGTGCCTTTGTGGATTCGGCCCCGGTTTTGGACAAGGCATGGGCTGCCAAGAGTGGTCTGGGATGGATAGGCAAGAACAGTAACCTATTGACCCAACAGGTCGGTTCGTTCTATTTTATTGCCGAATTGATCGTGGATCTGGAACTGGAATACGATGCGCCGGTTACCGATCATTGTGGCACCTGTACGGCCTGTATCGATGCATGTCCCACCCAAGCCATAGTGGCACCCTATGTGGTGGATGGCAGTAAATGCATTTCCTATTTTACTATCGAGCTGAAAAATGAAATCCCGACTGAGTTCAAGGGTAAATTGGACGATTGGATGTTCGGCTGCGATGTATGCCAGGATGTTTGTCCGTGGAACCGCTTTTCCAAACCCCATAACGAACCTTTGTTCGATCCCAATCCCGAATTGGTATCCTTTACAAAAAAAGACTGGGAGGAAATCACGGATGATGTTTTCAAAAAGGTGTTCCAAAAATCGGCCGTCAAACGAACCAAACTAGCAGGCTTAAAACGCAATATTGATTTTGTCAAGGAATAGCCCATCGGCTTTTTCCAATTATTTCTGCTCCAATTACGAAAATATACTATCTTGAAGGCGGGTTGGATTAAGGATTTCGTAATTATACAGACCCATATTGCAAACTAACTAAAGTCATACCGCGATGAAGATTACCAAGCCTAGGTTGAGCTTTTGGCAAATCTGGAATATGAATGTTGGATTTTTTGGGATTCAATTCAGTTTTGGACTACAACAAACAGCCGTAAGTCCCATATTTTCTTTTTTGGGAGCAGAGCACAATGAACTGCCCCTGTTAAATTTGGCAGGCCCGGTCACGGGGCTGTTGATTCAGCCCATTATTGGGGCCATATCGGATAAAACCTGGTCACCCAAATGGGGCGGCCGTCGTAAACCCTTCTTTTTGATTGGGGCCATTTTGGCCAGTTTGTGTTTGTTTGCCTTTCCCTACAGCCCAGAGTTATGGTTTGCGGTGGGGCTATTGTGGATATTGGATGTGGGCAACAATACGGCCATGGAACCCTATAGGGCGTTCGTGGGGGACAAGCTACCGGATAATCAGTTGACTTTTGGCTATCAGATGCAGAGTTTGTTTGTTGGTGCTGGGATAACCTTGGCCAATTTGTCGTTGTTTGCTTTTCAACACTGGTTCAGTACCTCTGCGGAAACTGGCGGTCTATTTGACACCGCGGCAGAGACATCCTCCGCCATACCTACTTGGGTGTATTATTCCTTCTTTTTGGGCGCTTTGGCCTCCATTGGAACCGTATTGTGGTCCGTATGGAAAACTCCTGAGATACCACCTTCAGATGAAGAATTGAAAGAAATTCAAAAACATAATGAAGATACTCCGGCGCCTATTGTTCAAATATTGAGCGTGCTGTTTGTCATTTTTTCAGTGCCTCTTTTACTGGGATATCTGGTGGCTGAGCTGTACCCGGGTCTATGGGACAATATCAATCTTTGGGTCATTATTGTGATGCTGTTTGCCTTTGTGTGGTTATACATGCTGTATCGCATCATAAAAAGGAATCCAGAAAAGCAATCCATTAAAAAATTGGGGGATACCTTGAGTCCGCTGTTGGAGGCTGCAGAAGCGATTGGGGAAATGCCCAACTTCCTGTGGAAGTTGGCTGCCGTTTACTTTTTTCAGTGGTATGCCTTGTTTGTGTACTGGCAATTTATGCCGCCCATGTTGCGAAGCAGTCTGTACGGAATAACCAATGAAGACCATGAAAAGTTTGAGTCCATTATGGCTTCGTTTCGTGGTGGTGCCCAAATCAGCGCCGAGGATATGTCCTTCGCGGAACAGATTCAATCATTGGCGGAACAGGCACTCGGGCATGCCGGCTTAATGAATGGGACCTACAATTTTGTGACCATGATCGTCGCATTGGCCTTGGTGCCCATTGCCTCAAGGATTGGGTCAAAACTGGTGTACGTGCTTTGTTTGTTCCTTACGGGTCTGGCCATGCTGTCCATGCCATTGATAACTGACAAGTGGTTGTTGTTGGCCCCTATGGTACTGTTTGGAATTGGTTGGGCCGCCATGATGGGAATTCCGTATGCCATGGTTTCAAAAGTGATTCCAGAAGAACGTAGAGGGGTGTATATGGGCATCGTAAACATGATGATTGTAATTCCCATGCTCATCCAAACGGTGAGCTTCGGACCGGTCATCAAGAATTTGATGGACAACAGTGCCATAAACGCCATTTTGTTCGGAGGGGTTTTCTTCATCATTGCAGGATTGTTGGCTATGCGCCTTAACCTCCCCAAAGACAAAAGGGACTCTGAATTGGAAACTGAAATTCTATAACAAATCTTGGATCAGGAGTGTAGGCCTTACGTCATAGTTGAGGTTTACCTTTTTATCAAAATTGGTGGTTGGGATATTCCTATAAAAACTAGGAATGCCCTAACTTTACCGATTCATTGGCTAACGTATGAGCAAGGAAAAACAAAGACGTGAAGCGTTACTGTACCACGCAAAGCCCCAACCCGGGAAAATCAAGATTGTACCCACAAAACCCTATTCCACACAACGGGATCTGGCCCTGGCCTATTCGCCGGGCGTTGCAGAACCCTGTTTGGAAATAGAAAAGAACAAGGACGATGTTTATAAATACACCGCCAAAGGAAATATCGTTGCGGTAATTTCCAACGGTACAGCGGTATTGGGACTGGGCAATATTGGCCCGGAAGCATCCAAACCGGTAATGGAAGGAAAGAGTCTGTTGTTCAAGATTTTTGCCGATATCGACGGTATCGATATTGAACTGGACACAGAGGACGTGGATAAATTTATCGAAACGGTAAAGGTCATCGCCCCCACCTTTGGTGGCATCAATTTGGAAGATATCAAAGCACCCGAAGCTTTCGAGATCGAACGAAGACTGAAGGAAGAACTCGATATTCCGGTAATGCACGATGACCAACACGGTACGGCCATCATATCAGCCGCAGCCTTGTTGAATGCCCTTGAAATTTCCAATAAGAAAATCGATGAGGTTCGGATCGTGGTGAGTGGTGCCGGTGCTGCTGCCGTATCCTGCACACGTTTGTACAAGGCTTTTGGTGCCAAGGGTGAAAATATTGTGATGTTGGATAGTAAGGGTGTCATCCGTAGTGACCGGGACAACCTTTCCGTGGAGAAAAAGGAGTTTGCCACCGACCGGAAAATAGACACTTTGGAGGAAGCCATGAAAGATGCCGATGTTTTTATAGGACTTTCCATTGCCAATGTCGTTACTCCAAAAATGTTGAAGTCCATGGCGAATAACCCCATTGTGTTTGCCATGGCCAACCCAGACCCGGAGATTGAATATGAATTGGCCTGTAAGACCCGAAAGGATCTTATTATGGCCACGGGTCGTTCCGACCATCCGAACCAAGTAAACAATGTGCTCGGATTCCCATTTATTTTTAGGGGAGCTTTGGATGTAAGGGCCACCAAAATCAACGAGGATATGAAAATGGCAGCCGTGCGCGCCTTGGCCGAGTTGACCAGGGAACCGGTGCCGGAACAAGTGAACATTGCCTACGATACCACAAGGTTGGCCTTTGGCAGGGACTATATCATTCCAAAGCCCTTCGACCCAAGATTGATTACCAAAATTCCGCCAGCAGTAGCCAGAGCCGCTATGGAAAGTGGTGTGGCCAAGTCACCCATTCAGGATTGGGACAAATACGAAGAAGAACTCTACCAGCGTTCGGGCAACGATAACAAAGTCGTTCGTTTGATGCACAACAGGGCCAAATTGAACCCAAAACGCATTGTGTTTGCCGAGGCAGAGTTACTGGATGTGTTGAAAGCGGCCCAAATAGTCCATGATGAGGGTATAGCACAACCCATTCTTTTGGGACACAAGCCTACCATTGAAAACCTGAAAAAAGAATTGGATTTTGATGCAGAGGTACCCATCATCGACCCACGTTCGGATGAATCCAAGGAAATGCGTATTCGATACGCACTTAGACTTTGGGAATCCAGAAAACGTAAAGGTGAGACCAAATACAGTGCCCGTGTAAACATGGGAAAACGGAATTATTTTGGCGCCATGATGTTGTTGGAGGGTGATGCCGACGGTATGATTTCGGGTTATTCGCGTTCATACCCAAAAGTGTTGAAACCGGTATTTGAGGTGTTGGGTAGGGCCAAAAATGTACGGAATGCTTCCACGGTAAACATCATGATCACCGCAAAAGGGCCTATGTTCTTGGCAGATACCTCTATCAACATAGATCCGGATGCCGAGCAATTGGCAGAAATTGCCCAAATGACCGCCAATGTGGCCAAAACCTTTGGTTTCGACCCGGTAATGGCCATGCTCTCATACGCCAACTTTGGTTCCTCGTCCCATCCGAATGCACAAAAGGTTAGGGAGGCTGTTCGCATTTTGCATGAACGAAATCCTGAATTGGTGGTTGACGGGGAAATACAGACCGATTTTGCCCTCAGCCAAGAGTTATGCAACAACAATTTTCCTTTTTCAAAAATTTCCTGTAAAAAGGTGAACACCTTGATTTTTCCCAATTTGGAATCGGCCAACATTACCTATAAACTGCTCAAGGGTCTGAACAATGCCGACTCCATTGGTCCCATCATGGTCGGTTTGCCACGTGCGGCACACATTATTCAGTTGGGCGCCAGTGTGGACGAAATGGTGAATATGGCAGCAGTGGCAGTTATCGATGCCCAAGAGCGTGAAAAGCGCAGAAAGGCCAGAATGGGTGAGGAATAATAAGAATAAATAAACCAACAACTTAAATGATTACCCATCTTAGAGGAAAACTGGTAGAGAAAAACCCGACCTATGTTATTGTGGAATGCAATGGGGTGGGTTATTTTTTAAATATATCCCTACATACCTTTTCCTTGTTGAAGGATCAAGAGAACATCCATATTTATACCCATTTGTTGATCAAGGAAGATGCCCATACCTTGTTCGGTTTTGCCGAACGGTCGGAGCGGGAGATTTTTAGATTGTTGCTTTCCGTTTCAGGTGTGGGATCAAGCACGGCAAGGACCATGTTGTCTTCGCTTTCCCCAACCGATGTGAGGGATGCAATCGCTAATGGCGATGTGCCTACCATTCAGGGCATCAAGGGGATAGGTGCAAAGACCGCACAGCGTGTAATCTTGGACCTGAAGGACAAGATTTTGAAAGTCTACGATATGGGAGAAGTTTCCCTACAATCAAACAATACAAATAAAGAAGAAGCGTTATCTGCATTAGAGGTTCTTGGTTTCACCAGAAAGCAATCTGAAAAGGTAGTGGACAAGGTGCTGGGCCAAGATGCTTCATTAAGCGTTGAGAACATTATTAAACAGGCGCTGAAAAATTTGTAACTAGTTTGAAAAGAGGGGCAAAACCAATACTTAAACCTACGCGTTTCAAGTACATATGCTTTATGGTTTGTTTTCTGGCCGTGACCATCTCCAGGGCTCAGGAAACCAACGAGCAAGCTCAGGATTCGGTACCGACCGGAGTTGAGCTCGGTCGCCTTATTTTGGAAAACCCCGATAGCATCATTGCCAAATACACGTACGATCCCAAGACAGACCGATACATTTACACCGAAAGCGTTGGTGATTTCAACATCAATTATCCCGTAATCCTTACGCCAGAGCAGTACTATGATTTGGTGCGAAAGGAGCAGATGCGTTCCTACTTCAAGCAAAAGGCCGATGCCTACGCCGGAAAAAAGGAAGGAAGTGAAGAGGCCAGAAAAAACCTGTTACCCAATTTTTATGTGAACAACAACTTTTTCGAATCCATTTTTGGGGGCAATACCATTGAAGTAATCCCCCAAGGATCCGTGGCCATGGACCTTGGTGTGCTATGGCAAAAGAACGATAACCCGGCCCTGTCGCCACGAAACCGAACCAATCTATCCTTCGATTTCGACCAGCGCATTAGTTTGAGTTTGTTGGGAAAGGTGGGAGAGCGACTTCAAGTTACTGCCAACTACGATACCGAGGCCACATTCGATTTCCAGAATTTGGTCAAATTGGACTATACGCCCACAGAGGACGATATTCTGCAAAAGATAGAGATCGGTAATGTGAACATGCCCCTCAACAGTTCACTGATTACCGGTGCCCAAAGTTTATTTGGGGTGAAGACTCAATTGCAGTTTGGAAAAACCAAGGTGACCGCTGTATTTTCGGAACAGCGTTCCCAAAACAAGACCATAGTGGCCCAAGGTGGCGGAACCTTGACCGATTTCAGCCTGACCGCTTTGGATTATGATGAAGATCGGCACTTCTTCTTGGCCCAATATTTTAGGGACAATTATGATCGTGCCTTGGAGAACTACCCCTTCATTCAAAGTCAGGTGCAGATTACCCGATTGGAAGTTTGGGTGACCAATAGAAACCAGCAGACCCAGAATGTACGGAATGTGGTGGCTATCCAAGATTTGGGTGAAGCCTTGGAGAATCGGACCCGTATCGGACAGAACAATGGTGATCCAGCGGGCTTTTTCAATCCATCGGCTGTGATCTCTGGATTGCCCCAAAATGCGGCCAATGCCTATGATCCCAATCAAATTGGCAGCGGCGGTGCCTTAACGGCTTCCATCCGAGATATTGCTACCGTAGAATCGGGTTTCAATATTCCTGGATATCCTGTGAACCAAGGTTTTGATTATGCCATTTTGGAAAACGCCCGAAAGTTGGAAGTGGGCAGGGACTATGAGTTCGATTCCCAACTGGGCTACATTTCCTTGAGTCAAAGTTTGAGCAACGATGAAGTATTGGGTGTGGCGTTTCAGTATACCTACGACGGGCAGGTGTTCCAAGTAGGGGAATTTGCCAACGGTGGTATCGATGCTACCACGGTTTCTGGCGGCATAAACCCCATAATCGAGAACAACACCTTGATCTTAAAATTGCTGAAGAGCAACATTACCAATGTGGAGGATCCCATTTGGGATTTGATGATGAAGAACATCTACTCAACGGGAGCTTACCAGTTGAGCCAGGAAGATTTTAAACTGAACATTCTCTATTCCGATCCAACACCCCGTAACTACATTACTCCAGTAGATCCCAATGCAGGGTGGCCCAACGGGTTGGAAGATCAGATTTTGTTGCGGGTCTTTAATTTGGACCGCTTGAACGCCTATAACGATATTCAACCAGGAGGTGATGGTTTCTTTGATTATTACGAGGGCATAACCGTGGACTCCCAAACCGGGCGAATCATTTTTACCAAGGTGGAACCCTTTGGGGAATACCTTTTTGAGCTTTTGGGTGGGGGTACGTACGATGTGGAAAATGATCAAGGGTACAATGCCAACCAAAGACGCTATGTGTTCCGGAACATGTATGCCAAAACTAAGGCAGCTTCGTTGCAGAACGCGGAAAAGAATCGGTTTCAATTAAAGGGACGATATAAATCACAGGGAAACAGTGGTATTCCGATCAATGCATTCAATGTACCAAGAGGTTCGGTTCGGGTTACCGCCGGAGGGCGTCAATTACAGGAAGGAATCGACTATACCGTAAACTATGCAGCAGGAACCGTGCAAATTTTGGATCCCAGTTTGGCGGCGTCCGACACGCCCATCAATATTTCGGTGGAAAACAACGCGGTTTTCGGTCAACAAACAAGACGATTTGCAGGGGTAAATGTGGAGCATCAATTCAATGAAAATTTTGTTTTGGGAGGTACCTTTCTCAATTTGAATGAGCGACCATTGACCCAAAAATCCAACTATGGCATCGAACCGGTGAACAATACCATTTTTGGTTTGAACAGTAATTTCAGTACCGAAATTCCCTTTCTTACCCGTTTGGCCAACAAATTGCCCAATATCGATACCGATGTGCCCTCCAACCTTTCCTTGAGGGGCGAAGTAGCATTTTTAAAGCCCAATTCACCGAAAAATGCTGATTTTCAAGGGGAAACAACTACATACTTGGATGATTTTGAAGGCGCACAGGCCTTGATTGATATACGTTCATCCTTAGGTTGGACCTTGGCAAGCCCACCGGTAGAATTTTTGCAAGATAGAACAGGGATTGATGTGGGATACGAACGGGCCAAAATGGCTTGGTATACCATCGACCCCATTTTTTATACCAACCAGCGTCCAGCCGCTCTTTCAGACAATGATATCTCAACGAACGCCACACGCAGGGTCTTTATCGATGAGGTGTTTACCGAAACAGACATAGCACAAGGGCAAACCCAAGTGCAAAGTACCTTGGACATTGTGTATTATCCCAACCGAAAAGGGCCTTACAATGCCAATCCAAGTTTTGAAACAGAAACGCCGAATAGCAAATGGGCAGGTATTATGCGGCCGTTGAGCAGTACCAACTTTGAACAGTCCAACGTGGAGTTCGTGCAGTTTTGGGTCTTGGATCCCTACGTGGATGGATTGACATCGGATGCCAATGCAGGGGAACTGGTCTTGAACTTGGGAAATATTTCCGAGGACATTTTGAAGGATGGGCGTAAACAATACGAAAACGGTTTGCCAGCGACCACCAATAACGAAGTGCCTCGTGCCACAATTTGGGGACAAGTACCATCTACCCAGTCCTTGGTCTATGCCTTTGATGCAGATGAAAATAACAGAACCCTACAAGATGCCGGTCTGGACGGTTTGGACGATACCGCGGAACAAAGCATTTACAACGGCCCGGCAGAAGATCCTGCTTTGGACAACTACCAGTACTATTTGAACAGGGAAGGTAGTATTTTGGAGCGCTACCTCGATTTTAACAATACACAGGGCAACTCACCGGTAACCGTGACCAATACCAACCGTGGTTCGACCACCCTTCCCGATGTGGAGGATATCGACAGGGATTTGACCATGAACACGGTGAACAGCTACTACGAATATCGCATTCAAATCAAGCCGAATACCACCATCAACGACAAGTATGTGACCGATATCCGCGAAGGTTTGACCCCAACCTTGCCCAATGGCTCCCAATTGAACAGAAGGTGGATCCAGTACAAGATTCCGTTGAGCGATTTCACCGATGCAGTAGGAGGCATTACCGATTTTAGGTCCATCAGTTTTATGCGGATGTACCTGACCGGTTTTCAGGATGATGTGGTGTTGCGCTTTGCTACCTTGGATTTGGTACGGGGTGATTGGCGAACCTATACCAACACTCTACAACCCGATGTGGACAATGATCCGACCGACGATGGAACGATTACCGACGTGAACACGGTGAACATTGAAGAGAACTTTGGTAGACAGCCCATTCCTTATGTGCTGCCTCCAGGTGTGGTCAGGGAACAATTGAACAATAACAACACCATTATCCGTCAGAACGAACAGTCGCTTTCCTTTGTGGTGGAGAATTTGGAATCCCAGGATTCCAGGGCCGTGTTCAAAAATGTGAACATTGATGTGCGCCAATATGAGCGATTGAAAATGTTCATGCACGCCGAAAAAATATTGAATGGGGATTATTCGGATAGTGACACTCCATTGGTCGGTTTTCTTCGGATTGGAACCGATTTTTCCGAGAACTTCTACCAAATCGAATTGCCTTTGCAGTTCACGTCCTATGGTGCGGTAAGTCCAGAGGAAGTTTGGCCCGATGTGAACGAGATCGATATTGCGCTGAACGATTTGAGCAAGGTTAAATCAAAAGGGATTGCCGAGCAGACACTGAACACCATCAACTATTATGAAATTATTGATGGTGAAGCCGTGGCGGTGGATGAATTTGCCCCCAGAACCTTGGGCAGGTTACGTATCGGAATTCGGGGTAACCCTTCATTGGGAAGCATTCGTGGAATGATGGTGGGTGTAAAGAACATTGATGTGGTTCCTGCCCGTGGCGAGGTTTGGTTCAACGAACTTCGATTGGCCGGATTGGATAACAACGGGGGGTGGGCCGCCATCGCGGCATTGGATGCCAACATGGCCGATTTTGCCAATGTTACCGCAACCGGTAGCAAGAGTACCTCCGGATTCGGGTCTATCGACCAAACACCCAACGAACGATCAAGGGAAGATGCCATTTCGTATGATGTGGTCACCAATGTGAATGTAGGCCAGTTGTTTCCCAAAAAATGGAATCTGCAATTGCCGTTCAACTATGGTATTTCCGAAACCTTGATCACCCCGGAATTTGATCCCGTGTACGATGATTTAAAATTAGACGACCGAATTGCAGCTGCTGGCACAGCCGAAGAAGCAGAGGCGATTAAAAAACAGGCCGAGGATTATACCAAACGAACCAGTATCAACTTGATTGGGGTTCGTAAAAATAGGGGTGAAGAAGCAGAGGAAAACTTCTTCGATGTTGAAAACTTCACGTTCAACTATTCCTATAATGAAACCAACCACCGGGATTTTGAAATTGCGAACCTTCGTGATCAAAATGTAACCACTGGAGTGGTGTACAACCATAACTTTAGACCGGCACCCGTGGCACCGTTTGCCAAAAAGGATTCCTTGTTCACGGGAAGGTACTGGCAATGGCTAAAAGATATGAACTTCAATTTGTTGCCCACCAGTCTTTCGGTCAACGCCAACTATAACCGTTCCTTCAACCAACAGCGTTTTAGGGATGTATTGGAGCCAGGCGTGGAAACCTTGCAATTGCCTTTGTTGCAACAACGGAACTACCTGTTCAACTGGCAATATGCCTTGAACTACAGTATCACCAAATCCTTGCGATTGAACTTGACGGCTTCGAACAACAATATCGTCCGGAACTATTTCAATGTGGATGATGATCCCGATTCGGGCATCAACCAAATGTTGGATTTATGGGACGGCTTCTTCGATATTGGCGAACCCAACCGACATTCCCAACAGATGGAGCTGAACTACGAACTGCCATTCAGCAAGATTCCGTTCCTGAATTTCATCAACGCCCAGTACACCTATACCAGCAATTTTGATTGGCAACGTGGTGGGGATGCCTTGCTTGAGGTGGCCGGGGAGAACATCAATATTGTACAGAATGCCAACACCCATAACCTAACGGCCACGATGAGCATGCAGCGACTCTATGATTTTCTGGGGTTGAAAAAACGCGATGGCAAGGTGGTGGCCAACCAAGCCCCTGTTCGACGGGACAAAGCGGGTAATCCGGCTACTGATAAGGAGGATAATGGGCCACGTAAAACAAGTAAGGCATTCAATACTTTGGTGGATGTGGTGACCATGGTAAAACGATTGAACGTGAACTATAGTGAGAACAACGGAACCGTGTTGCCGGGGTATACCCAGTCCATAGGATTTATTGGAACCACCAGACCTACCTTGGGATTTGTTTTTGGAAGTCAGGCCGATGTTCGTTTTGAAGCCGCACGAAACGGTTGGTTGACCGATTATCCTGAATACAATGCGCAATACATCCAGAATGTTAGAAAACAATTGGATGTTACGGCAACGGCACAGCCTACGCAAGATATTACCATTGATTTGAACGCCAACAGGCAATATACCAGCAGGTCCCAAGAAAATTACAGTCCCGAACGATGGATCAACTTTGAGGACGGATTGGTAAACGAGATGGGGAACTTTAGTATTTCCACTGTAATGATCGGTACCATTTTCAATAAAAGTGATGAGTTCGATTCGGAGACCTTTGAACAGTTCAAGCAAAATAGGATCACGATTGCCAACCGATTGGTTTCGGACAGGGGGCAAGACCCAGGTACCTTGGATGAAGACGGTTTTCCGGAACGGTACGGCAAAACCCAGCAGGAAGTTTTGCTGCCTGCCTTCTTTGCAGCTTACACCGGACAGGATGTGAATCGGGTAAACCTTGATGCCTTTAGGGAAATTCCGATCCCAAACTGGAATATAAAGTACACTGGGTTGATGAAGAACAAATGGTTCAAAAAGAAGTTCAAACGCTTCTCGTTGACCCATGGCTATCGTGCTGCATATAGCATCAACCAGTTTCAGACCAATTTGGAAAAGCAAAATACCCAATTTGATGCCGAAACGGGCGACGTATTGCCCGAAACCTTGATCAATAATGTGGTGCTGACGGATGAGTTCAATCCGTTGATGCGTGTGGATTTCGAAATGACCAACTCCTTCAGTTTCTTGGCCGAGGTGCGTACCGATCGAACACTATCATTGAGTTTTGACAACAACCTGCTCACCGAAATCAATGGCAAACAATATACCCTTGGTCTTGGATACCGTTTCAAGGATGTGAAGTTCGTGACCAACATTGGGGGAGAAAAGACCCGATTGAAAGGCGATTTGAACCTTAAGGCCGACCTTTCACTACGGGACAATATTACCATCATAAGGAACTTGGATATTGACAACAACCAGATCACTTCTGGGCAAAAATTGATGTCGATCAAGTTTACGGCCGATTATGCCCTGAGCAAAAGCCTGAACGCACTTTTCTTCTACGATCATTCCTTCTCCAAGTTCGCTGTTTCCACTGCATTCCCTCAGACAACGATCAATGGTGGATTCACCCTGCGTTACAATTTTGGGAACTAGAAAAGGTTTACATGTATTTTTCTTCCATTTTGTTCGACTGATTGTTTGAAAAGCTTTGGGCAATCCTTTACATTTGTCCATCGACTAATTCAAACCGATAAAAATGAACATACCATCAGAATTAAAGTATACCAAGGACCACGAGTGGGTGAAGATCGATGGGGATATCGCAACCGTGGGCATCACGGATTTTGCCCAAAGTGAGTTGGGGGATATCGTGTACGTTGAAGTGGAAACTTTGGATGAGACCTTGGACAAAGAAGAAGTGTTTGGCACTGTGGAAGCGGTAAAGACTGTTTCCGATCTTTTCTTGCCATTGACAGGTGAAATTGTAGAATTCAATGAAGCCCTGGAGGACGAGCCCGAAAAAGTAAACACCGATCCTTATGGCGACGGGTGGATGATCAAAATAAAAATAAGTGATCCAGCCGAGGTCGAAGACCTTTTGAGCGATGCGGATTACAAGGCATTGATCGGTGCTTAAAAAACACGGATATACCTTATTGTTTATAAGCTGGGTACTGTTCATCACAATGCTCAGCTTATTTTCTTTCTCCCAGATGGATCTCGATGAAGGTAACTGGAACATTCCCTACGCAGATAAAATAGTACATTTCTTATTTTATTTGATGTTTGCCATACTGTGCACAATGATGTTCCGGGAACGAACCCAAGGGGAGATGGGTATTGCCAAAGCCACCAGATCAGCGGTTGTGCTGGCCATATCTTACGGCATACTTATTGAGGTGTTACAATATACACTGACCACGGACCGAATGGCCGAATGGGCCGATGCTTTGGCCAATTCATTGGGGGCATTCGCAGGAATAGGACTGATTCGATGGCTTTTTTCTAAGGAAAAGCCGTTAAAATGGAAATTTTAATTGTTTATTTAACCAATTAATAATTAAATTAGCAAACACTAAATTTAGAAAAGGATGGAATTAAAGAAGAATCCAAAAGCAGACGTAGCGAGAAACAGCACCCTGTACTTTGTAGTCGGGTTGGCTGCTGTTTTGGGAGTCGTTTACGGTGCCATGGAGTGGAAGAAATACGATAAGGCCAATGATTATGACATTGCCTTGAATGTAGAAGACCAGTTGGATGAAGAAGTACCGATGACGGAACAGATCAAAACTCCACCGCCACCACCGCCACCAGCAGCGCCCGAAGTAATCGAGGTTGTAGAGGATGAGGAAGAAGTGGAAGAAACTGTAATCGAATCCACCGAAACCAGCCAGGAAGAAGAAGTGGTTGAAATCGAGGAAGTGGAAGTAGAGGAAGTGGAAGAAGATATTTCAGTGCCTTTTGCCGTAATTGAAGACGTACCCGTTTTCCCAGGTTGTGAAAGCGCCAAGGATAAAAAAGCATGTTTTCAGGAAAAAATGCAGGACCACATCCGTAAAAACTTCCGTTACCCTGAAATCGCCCAAGAAATGGGTGTACAAGGTAGGGTGAGCGTAGTGTTCGTTATCCAGAAAGATGGTAGCATCGGGGATATCAGAATGCGTGGACCGGATAAAAACTTGGAAGCAGAAGCAATGCGAATTATTTCAAAATTGCCTAAAATGACTCCAGGTAAGCAAAGAGGAAGACCAGTAAAGGTACCTTTCAGTATTCCGATTACCTTTAAATTGCAATAAATGATTTAAGTTTCTGCTGAGGCAGGAATGGAAAAAGCCCTGATGGTAACGTCAGGGCTTTTTTTATGGCCACTAGCGTTAAATCCTTCTCCAACAATCATAAAAGACATTCATTGGTTGCATAACAGTACGGCCGACGTTATCTTTGCCAGCCAATTAAGTAAGTGGATGAAATCTGCAGTAGGTTCCGTTAAAAGCAATACCCTTTCCTTGATTTATTCCGATTTCAAGGAAATCACCAAGGCCAAGTTGGCCGTTAGTGTGGTGTTTTCATCCATTGCAGGGTATTTTTTGGGCGCTCACCAGATCAGTGTGGTTTCCCTTTTGTTGTTGACTTTTGGAGGTTATTGCATGGTTGGTGCATCCAACGCCTATAACCAGATCATTGAAAAGGACTTGGATGCTTTGATGAAACGGACCAAGAATAGGCCCATTCCATCTGGCAGGATGTCGGTAAAAACCGCACTCACTATTGCCATCGTCTTAACAGTTTTAGGTGTACTTTCATTATTGGCACTTAGTCCAAAGACCGCAATGTTCGGTGCACTTTCCATTTTTTTGTATACAAGTGTGTACACTCCCTTAAAGACCAAGACGCCATTGTCGGTATTTGTAGGTGCCTTTCCCGGTGCCATTCCCTTCATGTTGGGTTGGGTAGCGGCAACGGACGATTTCGGTATAGAGCCGGGAACACTCTTCATGATCCAATTTTTTTGGCAGTTCCCTCACTTTTGGGCTTTGGGATGGATGCTCGATGAGGATTATAAAAAGGCAGGTTTTAAAATGTTGCCTACCGGTAACAAGGATAAAGGAACGGCGATTCAGATCATTTTCTATACCTTCTGGATGATCGTTATATCCATTGTACCCGTTTTTGGTATTACTGGACGATTGCAGTTGTCCATTACTGCAGCGGCCATTGTGCTTTTGGCAGGGTTGGTAATGCTGTTTTATGCTTTTAGATTGTACGAGAAAAGAGATAACGGTTCTGCGCGAAAGCTTATGTTGGCCAGTGTAACCTACATCTCTTTGATTCAAATAATATATGTTGTAGATAAGTTTATCAGTTAATATGGATTTGACCCAAGGAACAGAACAGGAAAAATTACGCAGGGCCAAAAAAATGATGCTCTGGTTTGGCATTGTTAGTTTGATCATGGGATTTGCTGGTTGGACCAGTGCCTATATCGTGAGTAGCAAGCGCGACGATTGGATCAGTGATCTGCAATTACCCGATGCCTTTTTTGTAAGTACGGCCATTATTGTGTTGAGCAGTATTACCTATGTCATTGCCAAAAGAGCGGTAAGTAAGGGCAATCAACGCTTGGGCACCTTGTTTTTGGGTTTGACCTTGGTGCTGGGCATTTCGTTCATTGTTTTACAATTTGTGGGTTTCTCCCAAATGTTGGCCAATGGCTACTATTTTACGGGACCAACGAGCAATATTAAAATGTCCTATGTATTCTTGATTGCAGCGGTACACATTGCCCACGTGGTGGCGGGACTCATTTCACTATTGGTGGTAATGGTGCAACAGTTTAGGGGAAAATATACACCGGAAAATATGTTGGGGATGGAGCTGGGTGCCACTTTTTGGCATTTTTTGGATTTTCTTTGGGTATACTTAATTCTATTTATGTATTTCGTGAAATAATTTTTGCTTGGAGTGGTTTTACTTCAAGTTTATCTTTTCGAATACATCAAAAAATGTAAATTTGTGAAAGTTTTACTAAAACGACCTTTTTTATGGATGCAACGGTAACGACCGGTACAGAAGACAGCGTTTGGGGAGGCGGAAATCGACCACTCGGCGCAAGCTATGGAAAAATGATGATGTGGTTCTTTATCATCTCGGATGCCCTGACCTTTTCTGGGTTCTTGGTGGCATACGGTTTTTCAAGGTTTAAGTTCATCGAATCATGGCCCATTGCCGATGAAGTGTTTACCCACTTCCCATTTTTACATGGTGTGGATGCACCCATGTACTATGTGGCCTTCATGACCTTTATTCTGATCATGTCGTCCGTTACCATGGTACTTGCCGTGGATGCAGGCCATAATATGAAACAAAAAAAGGTAATTCTTTACATGTTCCTTACCGTGATTGGCGGTTTGATCTTCGTCGGGTCACAGGCTTGGGAATGGGCAACTTTCATTAAAGGCGATTACGGAGCGTTGGAAACAAAGGCGGGAAGAATCCTTCAGTTTGTTGATGCGGAAACAGGAAAAAGGGCTGCCTTGGCAGACTTTACCACCGAATTGCCGGAAGAACGTGTAAAACATATGAGCAATGAAGGCATTTGGTTCCAGAGTGAAGGGTACAAAACTTCATTTTCATTGAATGAGGTGGTGGAAGGTTTCAAGGCCAATCCGAACATCCTGATCAGGACCGAGCAATTGAACGATGAGGGCGAGAAAACGGTTTTGGACCGTGCACAGTCTTTGGCGCAGATCAATAATGCTGTCCAAGTGGTGGAAGGCGCAAATCTTATACACAACGAATACGGAAACCGACTATTTGCCGATTTCTTTTTCTTTATCACCGGATTCCACGGATTCCACGTATTCTCCGGGGTAGTGATCAACATCATCATTTTCTTCAACGTAATCTTGGGCACCTACGAGCGTAGGGGTCATTACGAAATGGTGGAAAAGGTTGGACTCTACTGGCACTTTGTGGATTTGGTATGGGTATTCGTATTTACATTCTTTTATTTGGTTTAAAAACATCGATTATAAATGGCACACGCACACAAACTTGAGATTTTTAGGGGACTGTTGAAATTTAAGTCCAACGTTCAAAAAATTTGGGGTGTTCTTATTTTCCTTTCCATCGTAACAACGGTCGAGGTAGCACTGGGTATCGTGAAACCACATGCGCTAACACATAGCCACATTTTGGGGATGAAATTGTTGAACTGGATATTCATCGCCCTTACCTTGGTAAAAGCATACTACATTGCATGGGATTTTATGCACTTGCGTGACGAGAAAACCGCATTGCGAAGGGTTATCGTTTGGACGCCCGTGTTCTTGATCTGTTATTTGATATTTATCCTGCTATTTGAAGCGGATTATATCTACAACGTTTACAAGGACGGGTTTGTAACCTGGAATTTCTAAGAAACTATTAACAGCATAAAAAGACGGTTTTCATACCGTCTTTTTTTATTTTTGTACAGTTGAGAATGCTATGAAAAAAACTGTAGTTCTTGTTATCCTTTTTGTGTTTCCCATTGTGGCCTATCTCTTTTTTGCCTCGGGGGTAAACAACTTCGGAAAGCTACCGGTACTGACAGAAAATGTCTCCGATGTATCCGAACTGGACGGGAGCCTGGTTCTTGATGGTAAAATTACCATTCTAGGATTTTTGGGAAATGATGTGAACGCCAAAAAAGGAAATGCCTTCAATCTCAATCAAAAAATTTACAAGCGCTTCGGTGATTTTAACGACTTTCAAGTGATAATGGTCGTGACCCATGGCAATGAAGAAAAAGCGGCGGCCCTAAAAAAGGAATTGGGTGAATTATCGGAAGTGGATAAATGGAATTTTACATTTGGTTCCTCGGAACAGATTGAAGACCTCTTTCAGAGCTTGGGTACCAATCTTTCCCTTGATGATAATTTGGCGACTCCTTATGTTTTTATAATTGATAAAGAGCGTAATCTTAGAGGTAGGGAAGACGATGAGGATGAAGGCCTTAAATACGGTTTTGATACAACTTCCGTAGCCGAACTCAATAATAAAATGGTGGACGATGTCAAGATTATCTTGGCCGAGTATCGCCTTGCTTTAAAAAAGAACAATGCCAACAGGAGCAAATAGTAAAAAGAAGTATACCTACGTGTGGGTGTCCGCGATCATTTTATTGTTCGGCACCTTTGCCGTTTACGAAATAACCAAGCGGATAAAGGGAGGTACCATGGTCGAAAATGACCGTATGAGCACAGGAATGCAGCACAAGCCATTGGCCTTTGTGGTCAACGACGGAAAAAAACGAAAAGTGCCCGATTTTGCATTTTATGACCAAGACAGTGTGTTGGTAACCAACACCGATTATTTGGGCAAAGTGTATGTAGTAGAATTTTTCTTCACTACCTGCCCCACCATTTGTCCGATAATGACCGAGAATTTGGTCGCCATAGAGCAAATGTTTCAAACGGAGGAAGATTTCGGAGTAGCCTCCTTTACCATCAATCCAAGATATGATACCCCTTCAATATTGAAAAAGTATGCCAAAAAGTATGGTATTACCAATGCAAACTGGCATTTAATGACTGGCGACAGGGACAAAATATATCAATTGGCTCAAGAAGGATTTTATATCTATGCCAGTGAGGAACAGGATGCTCCGGGAGGTTTTGAGCACTCAGGGATGTTCGCATTGGTGGACAAAAATGGGTATATTCGTTCCCGTGAGGATCAGTTCGGTAACCCATTAATTTATTACCGCGGAACCATAACAGAAAAGCAGGGAGTAAATGATGAAGGTGAATCCCAGCAGATTACCATTTTAAAAGAGGACATTAAAAAACTATTGGCAGAATGACCGAGGAAATTTCTTTAAGGGAAAAAAAATTCAACAAATGGATCACAGTGATTTCCATTGCGATTCCATTGGTTGTGGCATTGTTGTTTGGGTATAAGATACCCAATGCAAAACCGCTATCTTTTCTACCACCAATATATGCCACTATAAATGGCATTACGGCCATTTTGTTGGTTGTGGCAGTGGTTGCCATTAAAAATGGCAAGGAATCCCTGCACCAAAAATTAATGACCACCAACATTGTACTTTCCGCTCTTTTCTTGGTAATGTACGTTGCCTATCACATGACTTCGGAAACTACCATTTACGGAGGCGATGGTTTTTGGAAATATGTGTATTATTTTATTTTGATGACACACATCGTTCTGTCCATCTCGGTAATCCCTTTAGTATTGATCACCTATTCGAAGGTCTATTTGGACGATTTCGAGAGCCACAGAATTTGGGCAAAATACACTTTCCCCATTTGGTTATATGTGGCAGTTACCGGTGTTATCGTGTATCTGATGATTTCCCCCTACTATCAATTCTAAAGCCATGAACCGAAAGCTCTTGTTGGTTGTTGTTTTGCTCTTGCTTCTTCCGTCTTTGGCAGAGGCCCAGTGTGCCATGTGCAGGGCCGTGGTGGAGAGCGAGGCCGATGGAAAAACAGCTCAGGGTATCAACAATGGCATTGTATATCTCATGGCCCTTCCTTATGTTTTGGTGGCCGGACTTTTTTATTTTATCTACAGAAAGATGAGAGGGTAAACCATTCCTCAACTTTTTTGCGGTTTTAGTGTAACATTTTGCGATTTTTTTCATCTAATAGATGTACGCCTGCGTATTTCATCAATCAAAAATCGCTAACCCATGTTCGACTTGGAGCGGTGGCAAGAAATCTTTGACACCATACGAAAGAACAAACTCCGCACTTTTTTAACCGGGCTTTCCGTGGCCTCCGGTATCTTCATTTTGGTAATTCTTTTGGGTTTTGGGCAAGGCATGCGCAATGGAATCGAGCATGAATTCAAAGAAGATGCCTCCACTAGTATATGGGTATGGCCTGGGGTAACTTCCAAAGAATACAAAGGGCTCAATCCTGGCCGGCGTATTCAACTGGTAAACGAAAATTATAACAATGCCGATGCCATGTTCAAAAGTGATATTGAATATGGCTCCTCGCGCATCTTTGTTCGCGGTATAACCGTTAATTATGGCAAAGAGGCCTTGATCTATGGTGTGCAGGGTGTTGCCGCAGATTTTCAATTTATCGAAAATGCCTCCATGCTGGAAGGTCGGTTTATCAACTATCAGGATGAAATAAGTGCCGGAAAAGTGGCCATCATCGGCAATAAGATCAAAAAAGATGTTTTCCATGAGGTCGATACGCCCATTGGGGAGTTTATAGACATTTCAGGTATACCTTTCAAGGTAATTGGAGTGTTCAAGGAAATGGAGGAACGGGAAGAAGAGCGTATCTATATTCCAATTACCACCGCACAAAAAGCGTTCAATGGAGGAAACCGGGTAAACAACATGTCCTTTACGCTCCCGCCCGTCGATAATTTTGATCAGGCAGTGGCCCAGGCCATCAACTTCAAAAATGGGCTTAAGGAATACTTGCAACAGGTGCACACCATCGACCCAGAGGACAGCAGTGCTTTGGAGGTATGGAGTGCCATGGAAGAGGCCAAAAGGTACTACGGCCTTACCAATAACATCAAATTATTTTTCTGGTTTGTGGGCATTTGTACCATCATTGCCGGAGTGGTGGGTGTGAGCAACATCATGATGATCGTGGTGAAGGAACGCACCCGGGAAATTGGAATCAGAAAGGCACTCGGGGCCAAACCTTGGTCCATCATCGGAATGATCTTGCACGAAGCCATTTTTGTAACAGCTATATCCGGGTTTGGCGGACTTATTTTTAGTATGGCATTATTGGAACTGGTCGGACCCAATATTGAGGTCGATTACGTTTTGAATCCATCCGTGAATTTTAATGTAGCCTTCTCAACCGTGCTCGTATTGATCGTAGCAGGTACCCTGGCAGGATTTGTGCCAGCCTATCGTGCGGCAAAAGTGAAGGTCATAGAATCCCTTCGGGATGAATAAGAAACTATAAAACCAACAACCAACGATGTTTAATAAAGATAGATGGCGGGAAATCTTGGAGGTGCTAACGAGCAACGTTTGGCGCACAATCTTCACGGCCTTTGGCGTCTGCTGGGGCATCTTTATTCTTATTGTATTGTTGGCAGCAGGGAAGGGTCTTGAAAATGGCATAAAAAAGGATTTCGGCGATATAGCCACCAACACCATGTTCATGTGGACCCGGGCCACCACCAGGGCCTACGAAGGATTGCCACAGGGCAGACGATTCGAGTTCAAAATCAGTGATGTGCAGGCGATTCGAGACAATGTGCCCAACCTTCGTTTTATTTCCCCAAGAAACCAATTGGGTGGTTTTGGTGGCAACAATAATGTGGTGCGTGGTATCCGGACGGGTGCCTACAACGTGTATGGCGATTATCCTGAAATCATCAATCAAGATCCCATGGCAGTGACCTCTGGCCGGTTTTTGAACTACAACGACATCACCGAAAAACGGAAAGTGGCCATAATTGGATTGGGGGTCAAGAACGATTTATACGATAAAGATGAGGATCCGCTGGGGACTTATATCAAAATCCAAGGGGTGAACTTCATGGTTATTGGTACCTATAAAAAGAACAATAGCGGAGGTGGGGAGGAAGGTCAAAAGGAAATTTTTGTGCCTTTTACTTCGTTTTCCCAAGCCTTTAACAGGGGTGAAGATGTCGGGTGGATGGCGATTACGGCCAATGATGGCAGTTCCATTTCGGTATTGAAGGATAAAATTGTCAGTGTGATGAAGGAAAGGCACAAGGTACATCCCGAGGATACCCGTGCGGTTGGTTATTTTGATCTGTACGAGCAATACAACCGTGTGGAAAGTCTTTTTGGCGCGCTAAAAGCGGTGGCCTACATCGTGGGTATTATGGTCTTGCTTTCGGGTATCATCGGTGTCAGTAACATTATGCTCATTGTGGTTAAGGAACGCACCAAGGAAATAGGCATCCGTAGGGCGCTGGGCGAACAACCTTGGTCCATCAAAAAACAGATTCTGATGGAATCCATTTTCCTTACGCTGATATCGGGCATGGTTGGGATTATTTTCGGCTCGTTGGTCATTTTCGGAATCAACTCGCTGTTGGACAGTGTGGGGCCTGTGGATATGTTCATGAGCCCCAGTGTGAGTGTAGGTGTTGTGTCGGGCGCTTTGACCATTTTAATGGTATCCGGGCTGTTGGCTGGTTTCATTCCCGCACAGAGTGCGATAAGGGTTAGGCCCATTGAGGCGTTACGAACAGAATAAAAGTGAAAAATCAATCAAAATAAATAAAGGACTAAAATGAAAAAATCGGTAACCATTGTCATCTTGTTGCTCATCGTGATCGTGTTCGGTGGCTCCATGTACTATCTCTACCAAAAAAATGCGGAAGACCCGATCGTGTACCAAACCGAGACCCCATCCACCCAGACCATTGTGAAAAAAGCAGTGGCAACAGGTAGTATTCTTCCCTTGGAGGAAGTATTAATTAAACCCAATATTTCTGGGGTGATCGAAGAAATTTTTGTGGAAGGTGGCGATTATGTCAAATCCGGCGACCTGTTGGCCCGTATCAAGGTCGTGCCCAATCTTTCTGCGTTGAACGATGCCAAGAATGCAATTGATGAGGCCAAAATTAGTCTGGATGATCAAAAGCGCAATTTTGAACGGCAATCCACTTTGTTCGGGAAAGGAGTGATCTCCAAGGCCGACATGGAACGCGCCCAAGTATCGTACGATCAAGCGAAACAAGCCTATGCTGCTGCCAACAAGCGGTATGATATTGTAAAAACCGGTACCACCAGTGGCTTGAGCAATGCGGCCAATACCATGATCCGCGCCACGGTAAGTGGTATGGTACTCGAAGTGCCCGTGGAGGTCGGCAACCAGGTAATCGAAAGCAACAACTTTAACGAGGGTACCACCATTGCCGCTATTGCCGATGTGGATAAAATGATCTTTGAAGGAAAGGTGGACGAGTCCGAAGTAGGAAAGATCAAGGAAGACCTTCCTTTGGAAATTACGGTCGGTGCCATAGAAAACAAGGTTTTTGATGCCATTCTGGATTATATCGCCCCAAAGGGAAAAGAAGAGAACGGTGCTATCCAGTTTGAAATAAAGGGCAGCCTCACCAAACATGACACCACGTTCATACGGGCCGGCTTAAGTGCCAACGCATCCATTATTTTGGCACGGGCTGATGGTGTGTTGGCCATAAAAGAAGCTTTGGTGCAATTTGATGATGAATCCAAAAAGCCCTTTGTGGAAGTGGAAACGGCCCCCCAACAATTTGAGCGTCGTGAGGTGGAATTGGGTGTGAGCGATGGCATTTTCGTGGAGGTCAAATCTGGCCTGTCGGCAAGTGATAAAGTAAAAATCTGGAACGCTTTGGCTGAGGAATAATCGGTTAATCAATCATTTAACAAAATATTTAAACAATTGCTGTAACATTTTAACAACTTGTAGGTCTAACAAGCAAGAGGTTAAAAATCGATAGCTAACATAACCAATCATGATAGAAATCAAAGATCTTCATAAATCCTATAAAATGGGTAGCAACTCCCTTCATGTCTTGAAAGGGATCAATTTTAATATAGAGGACGGGGAGTTGGTCGCCATTATGGGATCTTCAGGTTCGGGTAAGTCTACCCTTTTGAACATTTTGGGAATGCTGGACGGTGCCGATTCGGGGGAATATACTTTGGATGGCGTTCCGATCAAAAACCTAAGTGAGACCAAAGCGGCCCTATACCGAAACAAGTTTTTGGGTTTCGTTTTCCAATCCTTTAACCTGATCAATTATAAGAGCGCATTGGAAAATGTGGCCTTACCATTGTACTACCAAAAAGTGCCCAGAAAAGAACGTCAGGAAAAGGCCATGCAATATTTGGATAAAGTGGGATTGAAGCCTTGGGCGCACCATTTGCCCAGCGAGCTTTCCGGCGGACAGAAACAACGGGTGGCCATTGCACGTGCCATGGCAGCGGAGCCAAAAGTGTTATTGGCCGATGAGCCAACAGGTGCCTTGGACAGTAAGACCTCCTATGAAGTAATGGCTTTGATCCAGAAAATAAACGATGAGGGCAACACTATTTTGGTGGTTACCCACGAAGAAGACATTGCACACATGTGCAAGCGTATTGTGCACCTAAAGGATGGTGTGATCGTAGAGGATAAAAAAATCGAACAAGTAAGGGCAGAGCAGTATGTTTGATCGCGACATTTGGCAAGAGATTTTCAATACCATCAAGACCAATAAGCTAAGGACGTTCCTTACG
The DNA here is from genome assembly GCF_003992615.1 of Flagellimonas beolgyonensis. Lineage (GTDB taxonomy): Bacteria > Bacteroidota > Bacteroidia > Flavobacteriales > Flavobacteriaceae > Flagellimonas > Flagellimonas beolgyonensis. Next base: position 17,776 of record NZ_RZMY01000016.1, on the reverse strand, counting down.
GGTTTTTCAGTGGGGTGGGCCATCTTCATTTTGGTGATGTTGTTGGCTTCCGTCAATGGGATGCAGAACGGTTTTTACAATCAGTTCAATGACGACGCCACCAATTCCATTTTTGTACGGCCTGGTGTAACCTCCAAAGCTTATGGTGGCTTTGAAGCTGGTCGCCGTATCCAATTGAAGAACGATGATGTTGAATACATCAAAAAAAGTTTTCCTGAGGATGTGGAATACATCAGTGCCAGATATTACGCGAATGCAGCTGCGAGATATAAAAGTGAAACCGGATCCTATCAGATTCAAGCGACAAGCCCAGATCACCAGGCCATTGAAAAAACATTGGTTGTTGCCGGCAGGTATGTAAACGAGGCCGATATCGTGAACAAGGCCAAAGTGGCCGTTATTGGAAGAAAGGTGGCCGAAGATCTTTTTAAGGATGAGGATGCCTTGGGCAAATTTGTGGAGTTGAACAATTTGCCCTTCCGGGTAATTGGCATATTTACTGATGATGGTGATGATAATGCGGAACGACGAATTTATGCACCCATTTCCACCTACCAAAGGATATACGGGAATACCAATGATGTGAATATGATTGCTTTGACGTACAATCCAACCTATGATATTTCCACAGCACTGGAATTTTCAGATAGACTGGAGGTTTTACTGAAGCGAAGACATCGGATCGATCCAGATGATCAGGCTGGCCTTTACATATTTAATTATGCTCAGGCTTTTGATGATATCAGCAGTTTTACGGCTGTATTGAATGGGATTGGGATTGGGGTTGCTTTTTTGATATTGATTGCAGGTATTGTTGGGATTGGCAATATCATGGTTTTTACCATTAAAGAACGAACCAAGGAAATAGGGGTGCGAAAGGCATTGGGTGCAAGACCAAATCAAATAATTAACCTGGTATTGTTGGAGTCGGTTTTTATCACCACCCTCTCTGGTTTTGTAGGACTGTTGTTCGCATGGATGATCCTGGCTGCCATTGGGCCCACAATACAATCCCCGGCCTTCAGTAATCCATCGGTGGATGCATCCACAGTGATCACGGCCACCATCATCTTGATCATTGCTGGAGTTTTGGCGGGTTGGATTCCGGCCATGAAAGCGGCAAACGTTAAACCAATTGTAGCACTAAGCGATAAATAATTATGTGGTTATTCGACAGGGATTTATGGTTTGAAATATTTCATACACTGGGCAAGAACATGTTTCGTACGTTCTTGACCATGCTGGGTGTGATTTTCGCCATGATCATATTGGTGCTTTTGCTTGGTTCCGCCAATGGCATGAGCAATGGGTTCAATAAACTTTTTGCGGGTACAGCCTCCAACAGTTTGTTTGTATGGGGGCAGCAGACCTCAATGCCTTACAAAGGTTTTGAACGTGGGCGACGTATACGTTATAAAATTGAAGATGCCGAAATCTTGAAAAAGCAGATTCCAGAAATTGAAGTTTTGGCACCACGAATTGAGTTGGGGAGCCATCGTGGCGTCGTAACTGTTTACAGAAATGGACAAACCAGTGGTTCGTCGGTGTATGGGGACTTTCCTGAAATCGATAATATCACCAAAAAGAAATTAGTGGAAGGTAGGTTCTTGAACCAGACCGATATCGATGATTCCAAAAAGGTGTGTGTTATCGGTGAAGAAACCTATAAACTGCTTTTTGACAAAGGGGAAGAAGCCATAGGTCAGGAAATCCGTATCAACGGCATCTACTTTTCGGTGGTGGGCATCTACAAACCGAACAACAATATCAATATCGATGGTGAAAATGCGGTGTTCATTCCATTTACCACTTTCCAAAAAGCATTCAATTCCGGGGACCGAATGGGCTGGATGGCCATTGCAGTGGAAGAGGGAACCCAAGTAGCGGTTGTGGAAAAACAGATCAAGGATATCTTAAAGTTGAAATACGATATCCATCCGGACGATGAACGTGCCATTGGCAGTTTCGATATGTCGGAAATATTCAACAATATCACCGCCTTTACCACGGTGTTAAAAGGGTTCTCCTTCTTTGTGGGCATCTTTACCCTGTTGGCAGGTGTAATTGCCATCAGTAATATTCTACTGATCACTGTAAAGGAGCGTACCAAGGAGATTGGGGTTCGAAGGGCATTGGGGGCCACCCCTAAAATCGTGAAACGTCAAATTGTGGTGGAAGCCATCGTATTGACAGCATTTGCTGGCTTGGTCGGTTTTGCCATCGCAGTGGGCATCCTATCCATTATGAATTCCATGTGGGGCAGTGGGGATGATTTCCCCTTCGTGAATCCAATGATCAGTGTGCCCCAGTTCATAGTTTCATTCATATTGATGGTAGGACTTAGCGTATTGATAGGACTATTGCCGGCAAACCGGGCCGTTAAGGTACGCCCCATAGAAGCATTGAGAGAAGAATAATCAACTATTATAAATAACGAATCAAATAAACGATAATGAACAAGTATGTAAAATACGGATTGATTGGAGTAGTGGTCATCGGGATCTTGGCCGCCATTGTTTACTTTCTTAAACAGAACAGTACACCCGTAGAACTCTATAAAACTGAAACGGTGGAACGCAAGGACATCGTCAACAAGGTCATTGTGACCGGTAAAGTGATTCCAGAGGATGAAATCAACATCAAACCGCAGATTTCCGGGATTATCGATAAGATAATGCTGGAAGAAGGTACCCAAGTGAAGGCTGGCGACTTGATTGCCGTGATCAAAGTGGTGCCCAATGAGCAATCGCTCAACCAAGCTGCCGGTAGGGTGCGTAATGCAGAATTGGCCTTGAACAATGCCAGGATTGAGTACGATCGTAATAAGGCTCTGTTTGATAAAGGTGTGATTTCCAGTCAAGATTTCAACAACCTGAAGTTGACCTTTGATCAGGCAACCCAGGAATTGAAAAATGCCCAGGCAGACTATCAGATCATCAGAAAAGGATCTGCCGGTGGGTCCACAAGTGCCAACACCAACATACGTGCGACGGTTTCCGGAACTATTTTGGAAATTCCGGTCAAAGAAGGTGACCAAGTCATCCAAAGTAACAATTTTAATGATGGTACCACCATAGCCACCATTGCCGATATGAACAAAATGATCTTTGAAGGCGAAGTGGATGAGGCCGAAGTAGGTAAACTGCATGTGGGCATGCCGTTGGAAATCAGCATGGGTGCCCTGGAAGAGGAAAAGTTCCAGGCCAAATTGAAGTTCATCGCACCCAAAGGTGTTGAGGAAGAAGGCGCGGTCCAGTTCAAGATCGAAGGGGATATGCAGATTCCAGATTCTACTTCTTATGTGAGGGCCGGTTACAGTGCCAACGCATCCATTGTACTGGAAGAGAAAAAGGATGTACTTGCGATAAAAGAAGCTTTGTTACAGTTCGATAAAGAAACCGAAAAGCCTTATGTGGAAGTTGAGGTAGGCGAAAACAAGTTTGAAAGAAAAGACCTGGAATTGGGTGTGAGTGATGGTATTGATGTAGAAATTGTTTCCGGAATCGATGAGGACGCCAAGATCAAAGTTTGGAACAAGCTTGAGAAAAAATCGGATGAAGATTAAGAATGGCTAACCAATATTTAAAGAACAAAAATCAAAAAACGAATGAAAAATAGCATAACGATCATACTACTGTTGTTCACAGTTACCTTGTCCACAGCACAAATGCGCAAATGGACACTTGAGGAATGTGTGACCTATGCAGTGGAGAACAACCTGACCATAGAACAGTTTGAACTGGATCTTGAAAACGCCAAAATAGACAAGTCGGATGCATTGGGTGATTTATTGCCCACGTTGAATGGTCAGGCGTCAGCTTCCAGCAACACGGGTTTTTCCATTAACCCAACCAATAACTTGCCAACAAACAGCACGGCATTCAACGTAAATGCTGGATTGAGTTCCAACGTGACCTTATTCAATGGTTTGCGGAACATCCATCAGATGAACCGTGCCAAAATGAATGCCATTGCGAACCAATACCGTCTGGATAATCTAAAGGATGATATTCGATTGAACGTGGCAAATGCCTATTTGCAGGTATTGTCCGGCAAGGAGCAATTGAAGACCTTTAAGGCGCAATATGCCGTCACCGAGCAAGATTTGAAACGAACCAAGGAATTGGTCGAGTCCGGAGTGTTGCCCAAAGGGGATTTGTTGGAAATTGAGGCTACCGCTGCCAACCAAGAGCAACAGATTGTTAACGGAGAGGGCAACGTGTTGATTGCCCGTGTAAATCTTGCACAATTATTACAGATAACTGATTATGAGAACTTCGATATCGCAGAGGAAGAATTCGAGATTCCACCATCGGACATTTTAAAAAATTCCCCCAAGGTGATTTTTGACAAAGCATTGTCTTTTAGAAACGATATCAAATTCTCCCAATCCAACGTGGATTTGGCTGAACAGGATTTGAAGATCGCCAAGGGGGCCTATTTGCCTACCCTCGGCGCTTTCTTTCAATATGGATCAAGGTATTCTGATGTAACCCAAATTCCTGACGGTAATGGTGGGGTTTATACTCCAAACTTTACCGATCAGTTATGGATATTTGATGGTATCAGTTATGGGGCCCAGTTGAACATTCCAATTTTCAATGGCTGGAGCACCAGAAACAACGTAAAACGATCCAAGATTACTTTGGAAAAGGCCAAGTTGCAGTTTGAGCAGGACAAGTTGGATCTGGAAAACACCATTCAACAGGCTTATGTTGATGTTAGCACTTTTGAAAAGGCTTACGTAGCTGCGTTGAAAACCTTGGAAGCCCGTACATTGGCCTATGATTATGCTAAGGAACGTTATGACAACGGCTTGATGAATGCCTTCGATTTTAGTCAGGCCCAAGCCAGGGTGGATAATGCCAGGGCCGATGTGATTCGAACCAAATACGATTATATTTTCCGATTAAAGATATTGGAGTTCTATTTTGGTTTGCCCATTGCATTGAACTAGTAGTATATTTGTGGCCGCTATGGCCATACTATTGAATTTAGAAACAGCAACGACCAATTGCTCCGTAAGCATCTCCAAGGATGATAAGATTATTGCCCTAAAGGAGAACAATGCGGAAAATTATTCCCATTCGGAACAATTGCACATCTTTATCAAAGAAGCCTTGCAAGAGGCTTCTTTGTCATTTTCGGACATTGATGCTGTGTCCATCAGTAAGGGCCCGGGTTCCTATACCGGATTGCGTATAGGTGTGTCTGCAGTTAAGGGACTCTGTTTTTCGCTGGATGTTCCATTAATTTCCATTCCCACCCTGGAAAGTATGGCGCGCCAAGTTGAACTCCAAGCTGGTGAAATTGTGATTCCAGTTTTGGATGCCCGTCGTATGGAGGTATATTCCTGCGTGTATGATGCAGATTACCAAGAAATTCGGGAAACCCGTGCTGAAATTATTGATGAAGGTTCCTTTGCGGAATATGTATCGACTTCAAAAGTTTATCTTATCGGTAGTGGTTCAGAAAAATGTAGGGGTGTTCTGGAACACCCCAATTTTCAGTTTGACGCAACCATTGTTCCCTCAGCAAGGGAAATGGCTGCTTTGGCCTTTAAAAAATTTCAGGCAAAGCAATTTGAGGACGTGGCCTATTTTGAGCCTTACTATTTAAAAGACTTCGTTATCCAAAGCAAGAAAAAGGTTTAACTTTTTACAGGTTGGTGCATAACTCGTTGTGGGAATGGAATTTCGATACCTGCAGCATCAAAGCGAAGTTTGGTTTGTTCGATCACATAAAAGTGGGCTGGCCAGAACACATCGGTATTGGCCCAAAAGCGCAAGGTAAGGTTTACGGAGCTGTCACCCAGTTCGCCTACGTATACTTCTGGGGCAGGTTCGGTATTGATATTCGGATTGTCTGCACAGATTTTGAGGAGGATATCTTTAGCTTCCTTAATGTTGGAGCCATAACCGATTCCCACGTCAATTTTGTCCCGACGCGTACTTTCCATGTTGTAGTTGACAATGTTCCCATTCGATAATTGTCCGTTCGGAAGAATGGCAATCTGGTTGCCGAACGTGCTCAATTTGGTATTGAATATGGAAATTTCCTTAACGGTGCCGTCGATACCTTGTGCCGAAATAAAATCCCCGACCTTAAAAGGTTTGAAAATGAGGATGAGCACCCCACCGGCAAAATTGGCCAACGACCCTTGCAGTGCAAGACCAATCGCAAGACCGGCCGCACCGATAATGGCCACCAAAGAAGAGGTTTTTACCCCAAGTTGGGTCACGACCAATACAAATAGAAGTGCTTTTAGGGCAATGCTGATAAAACTCTGAAGGAAGGATTCCAAGGTTTCTTCGTAATCCTTTTTGGCGAAAAAGCGACGGACCATTTTATTGATCAGCTTGATGATCCAATAGCCGACAATAAAAATTACAACGGCCGTGATCAAATTGGGCAGCACGCCTAAAGTCCAATCTACGGCTTCATCAATATAAGTTTGGTAGTTTTCAAATGCGTTCATAATGGTTTCTGTTTTTTTATAACCTAAGAAATATCGATTTGAATTAAAAAAAAAGAAAGGTAAACAAATGTTAATATTAGTTGCCCACAAGTTGTAAAGCCTTGCTGGCCGTGTCCACGGGCAATTTACAAGCACCTTCCTGGCAAACATAGATCAAGGTCAGATCTTCGGCAAACCTATTTTGGAGTAGTTCAATAGCCCCATCTTTGGGGCTGCCAACAAGTATGCTGTTCGGAACATAAGCCCGGGCAATTTCTTCACCCAATGTTTTATAATCCTTGCCCACGATGGCGACCTCATAAAAATTTTGGTTAAGAAGAAGTGCCAGGTCGAGCCAATTGGCAAATCCCTGTGCCCGCTGCTCAAAATCTTTTTGGATGTTTTTTACCATTTGTTTGGCGATGGTGTCATAACCTTCTTCAGCAAAAAGCTTGTCCATTTTAAAAAGGTTATGTGCCATTATCGAATTGGAGGAAGATATCACATTGTCATCGGTTTCTATCGTTCTTCGAATCAACGAATGGTCATTGTCTGAAGTGTAAAAAAACATGCCTGATGTTTCATCGTAAAAATGGTCTCGTGTGTGGTCCAACAGGTTTTTGGCCGTCTGGAGCCACTGCATGTCAAAAGTGACTTCGTAAAGCGAAATATAGGCATCGATTACAATGGCATAATCTTCCAAAAAGGCATTGATGCTGCTTTTCCCCTCTTTATGGTTGCGGAATAGGGAATAATCGCTCTTCATGAGCTCCTTCTTTATGAAATGGGCATTGTTGAGGGCCATTTCCAGATAATCGTCGTTGCCCACATAGCGATGGGCATCCACGAGTCCCTTGAGCATGAGCCCGTTCCAAGAGGTCAATATTTTATCATCGAGCCTAGGTTTGGACCTCTTGTTGCGCTCCTTTTTGAGTTTCGAAAGTGCAGCTGTGATTTTCGATTTCAGTTCAGGTACCGACAGATTGAATTCTGCTGCAATCGCATCATCGGATTTGTCTTTGATCAAAACGTAATTGCCGCTTTCCCAATGCCCATAAGAATTGATATTGAAATAGGCTTGGAACAATTCAAAATCGTTGCTCAAAAGCGATTGTAGTTCCTCTTGGGTCCAAACATAATAGGCGCCCTCCTCCAATTCACCATTTTCATCCAAACTATCGGCATCCAACGAGGAGTAAAACCCTCCGGATTCATCCAAAAGTTCTTCTTGGGTAAAGGCAATTGTTCCCGCTACAACATCTTTGTACAACGGGTTTTTGGATACGGCGTAGGCCTTGGCATACAGGCTGATCAATTGGCCATTGTCGTACAGCATCTTTTCAAAATGGGGCACGTGCCATTTGGTGTCCACAGCATAGCGCGAAAAACCGCCGCCCACATGATCGTACACACCGCCATAGGCCATTCGGGTGAGGGTAGTATCCACAAACTCCATGAGGTCGGGCCGATCCATGGCCGTGGCATAATGCAAAAGAAAATTCCAGTTGTTGGGCATCATGAACTTGGGGGCCCGTTTGTGTCCACCCAAAAAAGTATCGAAATAATTGGACCAATTATGTACTGCAGCGTCCAATTGATCAAGGTTGAATAGATCGCTTTCGGTGTCGGTTTCCACCAAATTGATGGCATGTAGGCCATTGGACAGATCGGAGGCGTACTTTTCAATCCTGGGTTTGTCTTTTTGATACAATTCGGCCAGCTGCTGAAGCGATTTGACCCAATTATCCTTCGGAACATAGGTTGCGCCCCAAAAGGGTCTGCCGTCGGGCAAAGCCACAATGTTCAGGGGCCATCCGCCGTTGCCAGAGATCATTTGGATGGCATCCATATAGATTTGATCCACATCGGGCCGTTCTTCCCGGTCAATTTTTATATTGATGAAATGCTCATTCATCAGCTGGGCCACGGCCTCATCCTCAAAGCATTCCTTTTCCATGACATGGCACCAATGACAAGCCGCATAACCGATACTGATCAACAGCAACTTGTCCTCTTTTTTGGCCCGTTCCAGAACCTCGGCTTGCCAAGCCTCCCAGTTTACGGGATTATGGGCATGTTGAAGCAGGTAGGGGCTGGTTTCGTTGATAAGGGCATTGGTGTGTTTGTAGGTCACTTCGTTGGATTTTTGTTTACAACCAAAGGTTACCATCAAAATTAGGAGTAAGTGAGGTAACTTTTTGTGCATTCCTTCAAATTGGGTTAAAAAAAATGTGCCCCTTAAAGGGACACACTTTCAAATGGGATTCAGTGCTATTTCACCTCAAAGGTAATTTTGACGTTAACACGGTAATCGTCAATTTTTCCATCCTTTACCGTTGCACTCTGCTCATTAATATATACTGAGCGAATGTTCTTTACGGATTTGGAGGCTTGTTCCAATGCATTTTTGGCTGCGTCTTCCCAGCCTTTATCGGAATTAGCCAATACTTCAATAACTTTTAATACTGCCATGGTCAATGTTTTTTAGTTTTCTTCAAGATAACAAAAATTGACCGGAATATGACCTGACCTGTTGACTAATTTAACCATTCAGCGCAACCACTTCCTGTATTTTGTCGCCCATCATGTTTTTGAGCATGGTTTCAATACCATTTTTTAAGGTAAATGTGGAAGAAGGGCATCCACTACAGGCCCCTTGGAGAATTACACTGACTGTGCCGCTCTCCGCTTCATAGGATTGAAATTGGATATTGCCCCCATCACTGGCCACGGCAGGCTTGACATACTCCTCCAAGATATCGATGATCTGCTGCGATGTGTCATCGTAGTTGGTTTCGGTCCGCTGCTGCTGTTTGGTGGCATTGGATTTTTGGATGGTCTCTGCAGCGACGGCATCCTTCCCTTCAGAAAAGAAATCACGGATGAATTCCCTGAGTTGCATGTTCACTTCTTCCCAATCGGCCACTTCGTATTTGGTTACCGAAACATAATTTTCGTCCATGAAGACCTCCTTCACAAACGGAAAATGGAACAAGGCACTCGCCAAGGGCGAATTTTTGGCCTCATCGATGTTCTTGAACTCAAAAGTTGCCGGAACAATCCGTTTGTTGCAGACGAACTTCATCACGGCCGGGTTGGGCGTTACTTCGGCATAAACGGTTATCGGCTGTTTTTTGTTGGAATCCTCTTCTTGCACAATGGGTTCCCCAGCATTTAGGTATTCCACAAGCTGTTGGGCCACTTCATGTTTAACATCGTCCCATTCCACAATGTCGAAACGCTCCAAGCCTACAAAATTGCTGGCGATGTACACCGTTTTTACAAAGGGAAGGTAAAAAAGTTGCTGCGCCAAGGGCGAATCCTTGGCCTCATCAATATTTTTATATTCGTATTGGCCCTTGACCAAGAAATGGTTGGCCTCAAATTTTAGTATCTTCGGGTTGTTGGTGGCAACAACCGTAATGTTATATTCTTTCATTGTTCCTATTTGATGCAAAAATACCAATAGTTGTCATCAGCAACAAAATATTATAATAATGTACATCACAAACCGTTATCATAGTGTTTGATTCGTTTTAAGTCACAACCATTAGCCCCAGACCTCACATGAGACGCAATTTGTCCTCGATTCTCATCGCCCTGCTTTTTGGGTTTTTTGCCAAGGCGCAGGAAGGTATTCCCGTATATTTTGACTATTTGGCGGACAACTACTATTTGGTGTATCCTTCCATGGCCGGAATTGCCGAGGGAACCAAAATTCGGCTTACAGCGAGAAAGCAATGGTTCAATGTAGATGAAGCACCCAGTCTTCAAACGTTTAATATCAATTCGAGGGTAGGGGAACGAAGCGGTATCGGTGGTATTTTGTTCAATGATTCCAACGGATATCATTCCCAGACGGGCTTTAAGGCAACCTATGCGCACCACCTGCAATTGGGTGGCGATTTCAGGACCTTGAATCAATTGTCCTTTGGGTTGAGTGCAGGGGTGATTCTGAGCAGTTTGGACGAAACCGAGTTTCGTTCCGTGATTCCCGACCCCGTAGTGACCGGGGTAAAAAATACCACAAGTTATTTCAACGTGGATTTAGGGGCTTCCTATAACCTCTTCGAGTTTTATGCCCACGCCGCCATTTTAAATATTTTGGGAAGTGGTCGTGACTTGTACACAGCGGCCGAGTTTGATAATTTACGAAGGTATTTATTGTCGGCAGGTTACGTTTTTGGTCGCAATACACGAATCGAGCCATCCATATTGTTTCAAATGACCGATTTCACCAAGGAAAAGACCGTGGATTTGAATGCCAAGGTGTACAAGGATGTAAGTTTTGGGACTGTTTGGGCAGGGTTGTCCTATCGACGTAGTTTTGATGGGGCACAATTTCAGTCCAATGGGAATTTTGGCGAGCAACGCTTGCAATTGTTTACCCCGATCATTGGGGTGAATGTGAACCGGTTCCTATTCTCATACAACTATTCCTACCAGTCAGGGGATATTCGGTTTGACAATGGAGGATTCCACCAAATTACGTTGGGTTATGATTTTGGTCAGAGCGACAATGGCAAACGTTACGATTGCTACTGTCCCGCTGCGAATAATTAGGATAATCCCGAATAGATGTCGGTTCGAGCTCAGTCGAGAACTTTTATGACATCTCGACTGCGCTCGATGTGACATGCGTTAATTATCCCACTTAAAATTTTTCTTGGAAGCCTGTGCTTTAATGGCAGATAGCATGGCATTTTCCAATTCTCCTTTTTGTGCCGCTTGGTTTTGGGCGATATAAGCCTCCCGCTTGGCATTGAGTTCCTGGATTTCCTTCTGTATTTTTTCGCGTTCCGCTTTTTTATCAGCAATGTAGGCCTTGATTTCGGTTTCACTTTTTCCTTGAAGTTCTGTAGGAAGGTCTTCGTCTTTCATTTCAGAAATGATGGTTTCGTTATCCTCAACGGCATCGACCAAATCCCATTGGGAGTTTTTGTACAATCGGGAACTTTTGCTCACGGTTCGCTGTACCGCCACTGCTTCCTCCAGTTCGGCTGCGTTGGAATCCTGAGCTGCCTGAAGGGCTTTCTTCTCAAGCCCCCTGGCTCCGTAGGAAATGTAGGTTTTGTTCAATTTGGCATTCAAACGGATGATGATATCGTCGTAGGGAGTGTTGATGTGCACCACCTGTCGATTGTGGTCGATGGCCATATATTCACCTCCCGTCAATACAGCGCCACTTTTCCACATAGTAGAAATGCCTTGCTCATAATTTCCACAGAAAATGGTATTTACAATCACATCCTTCTCCTTGGCGTTTATCGCTGCGTCCTTATAATCCAGTTTACCTTGGGTAAAAGGTTCGTTGCCGGCAATGAAGATCATTTTAAGGTCATCGGGATTTTTCCCCCAATCCAATTGCTTTAAAGAGGTGTGGATAACTTCCCCACAATACTCTTCGCCCCCGTTGGTGGTCAGGGAAAAGAGTTTTTCGGAGATTTCATCCAGATCATGGCTAAAACCGAGTACCTGACGGATATACCCTTCGCGGGAAGAAAGATTGTCGTTGCCATATTCGTAAAGGGCAATTTGAAGGTCGGGGCGGGTTTGGTTGCCACATTTGGCATGGGTAAACTCATTCACAATATCCCAAAGCTGTGCCTTGGCCTGGTTGATCAAACCATCCATACTATTACTGGTGTCCAACAACAAAGCAATTTTCACGAACTGCTTGCTTGGTTTTTCAGGAGTGGATTTTGTAACGAGTACAGTGTTGTCATTGGTTTGTGCCTTCAAGTTACAGGCATAGCTGGTACTTGTAGCTAGCAAAACAAAAGCGGTTCCTATTAATTTATTCAAATGTTTCATGATGCAATAATTTTTATTGATGCTCTAAATGTATCGGCAACTTTCTGCAATAAAAACCAGGATCGAGTGAACGGGCATTTTGAATGAGCCATGCGGGCCAGCCACTGCGTAAAGGGGTCAAATAGGTCCTTGTAAGCGACCGTTTCGGCAAAAATCCATTTTTTAATACGCTTCGGATGAACTAAGTTTACTTGAATTATGGGTAAAAGGCTTTACATAATACTATTGTTCTTGCTGGCGACACTTCCGGCGTTTTCCCAAGTGGACAATGCCCGGGTGGAAGTGGAGATCAGGGGTTCGGTTAAGGGCAAGGAAAACTATGCCCCCATTTCAGGTGTCCAGATATCCACAAATAAAGGTAGTTATGCCCGAACCAATAGCTTGGGTGAGTTTAAGATCAAGGCCGCCATTGGTGATATTATTGTTTTTGAAAGCCCTGAAATTGAAACGGTCCGTCATCGTATTACTTCCGAGGAAGATATTGATGTACTGGTGGAAGGCTATGGAGATGCCAGTGCCTCCAAAAGGGCAAAAAGGGAAACCAAAAGTGCTGGAAATGCGCTATTGGACCATCAACGGTTTTTGGACTCTGCCAACCAGTACAAGAAAACCGATTTTGAGAAAAGTATTGACTTTATTGCCCGCTCGATAGAACCTTTGGGGTCTTCGGGGTATAAGGCCGAATTGTCAAAATCATTGTCCGCTTTGGGAGAAATCTATATGTACCATAAGCAGTATGATCTGGCCATAACGAATTTTAAGGATGCACTGGCCGCCAGACAGTCCAACACCACCAAATTGCTGTTGGGCAAAACCTATGTGTTGAACAAGGAGTACGAAAATGCGGAATCCACCTTGTTGCCCTTGATCGACATGAAAAATATGGTACCCTTTCAGCGCGTTGAATTATACGAAGCCTTGGGCGATGCGAACAAAGGATTGGCCAATGCCAAAAAAGCATTGGATTATTACCAACAGGGGCTTACCATTGCGGAGAAAAACCAGATTTCACCAAAGGTAATCGACCTAAACTCGAAAATGGCGGATGTTTTTGCCTATGAAGATCGCTTGGTCGAAGCTGAAGGATTCTATCAAAACTCACTGAACCTTTCCCGCAAAGTGGCCCCGGAACGCTTAATCCAGGAAAGCGAAAAGGTGGCCGATTACTACAATCAAAAAAGTAGGTATGCCGATGAGATCCAGCTTCGGAAGAGCACCCTAAACGAATTGAAACAATTGCCCAAGCGAAGCGTTACGGAAGCACAGCCCGGTTTCCTAGGCGCAGATACCATTACCAGCCAACGAATCAATTACAAAATAGCCAACGCCTACATTGCCCAAGAAAAGTTGGATGAAGCTATTCCGTACTTGGAGAAAAGTATAGTGGAGGCCGATAAAGAAGATGATTTGGTGGTCCAGAAGGACGCCACCCGAAAGCTGTCCGAAGTCTACAAGTATACCGGGGATTTCACCAAAGCACTGGCGTCATACCAAGATTATGTAGCAGTGGTGGATAGCCTGTACGTCCGTAAGGAACAGGAATTGTCGCGGGCAGCCCGTTTAAATCGGGAAATTGCCAATACGCAAAACCGCATTTCCAGCTTGGAGCAAGAGCGCCAGCTTTCCCAGAGCAAGTACAATTTGGCCGTTACCGAGCAACAATTGTTCGAGGAAACCAGCAAGAGGCAAAAATGGATCATCTATTCCCTTTTGTTCGGGATTGCCCTGTTGGCCTTTACCGCCTTTTTGTACTACCGTAGCAACAAACAGCAAAAATTGGCCAATAATTTGTTGGCCCTAAAGTCGCTGCGTACCCAAATGAACCCTCATTTCATTTTTAATGCGCTCAATTCGGTGAACACCTATATCGCTAAAAGTGATGAACGGAGTGCCAACCGGTTTCTTAGTGAGTTTTCGGTCCTTATGCGTAGTGTGCTTGAAAATTCGGAGGAAGATTTTATTCCCTTGACCAAGGAATTGGAGTTGTTGGAACTGTATGTTAAACTGGAACATTCCCGCTTTGCGGACAAGTTTGAGTACGAGATCCAAGTGGCCGATAGCGTGGATATGGACGCTTTTCAGATTCCGCCCATGTTATTGCAGCCCTATATTGAAAATGCGATTTGGCACGGGCTTCGCTACAAGGAAGAAAAGGGTTTCTTGAAGATAAACGTGCGTGAAATCACTTCCGATGTATTGGAGATTACCATTACCGATAATGGAATAGGCCGTAAAAAGTCAGCCGCATTGAAAACAACCAACCAACGCAAACAAAAGAGCAAGGGAATGGGCAATATCAAAAAACGTATCGAAATCTTGAACAACATGTACAAGAACCGGGTGGAGGTTTCCATTTCCGACCTTAATGAAAACCAAACCGGGACCAAAGTGTCCCTCAAACTTAAAAAACAATGATGCAGCTCAGGGCAATCATCGTGGAGGATGAAATGAACAGCCGTGAAATCCTTCGTAACTATTTGGCCAAGTATTGCAATGGGGTGGATGTTTTGGGTGAGGCTGCCAATATTGAGGAAGGATTGAAAGCCATCCAGAACCATGGACCGGATTTGGTATTTTTGGACGTGGAAATGCCCTTTGGCAATGCGTTCGATCTATTGGAGCGCATCCCCGAGCGAAATTTTGAAACCATCTTCGTTACCGCATACAACCAATATGCCATTGATGCTCTCAACCAGCATGCTGCGTACTATTTGATGAAGCCCATCAATATTGACGAGCTGATCAAGGCGGTGGATTATGTACGATCCATCAAGGAAAAGGAAAATGCCTTGGAAGGCCAAGTGCTCAAAGCCAAACCATTAAAGGCGGAAGGCAAGATCACCCTGCCCCAGCAAGATGGTTTCCAAGTGTTGGAAGTAGGGGATATTTTTTTCTGTAAGGCCGACGATAATTACACCGAAATCTATTTGGACAAAAAGAAAATAGTGGTGAGCAAAACGTTAAAGTATTTTGAAGATGCCTTGCAACCTTATCCATTTGCGCGTATCCATAAATCCTATTTGGTCAATGTGACCGAAGTGGTCAAATACAAAAAAGGAAAGGGCGGTAGCGTGGTACTGTCCAATGGGAAGGAGCTTTCCGTATCCGCTTCCAAAAAAGCCGAATTACTGTCGTATTTTCAATAAATTGTTGGGCTGTGTTCCTGAGCGGGAGTCGAAGGAACTGGGTGAAATCTGAAAAAAAATTGTCACATCGAGCGCAGTCGAGATGTTGTATAAAGTAAAGTGTAAAAGCATGATCATAAAATCAGTGAGGGGAAAATCCCCAAAAATGGGAAAGGATTGCTATGTGGCCGAAAATGCCACCATTGTGGGTGAGGTCACCATGGGCGACCAATGCAGTATTTGGTTCAATGCCGTAGTCCGTGGCGATGTCCATTACATCAAAATGGGCAATAAGGTAAACGTACAGGATGGGGCCGTGATCCATTGCACCTATGAAAAGTCCCCGACCACCATAGGCAACAATGTGTCCATTGGGCACAATGCCATAGTGCATGGTTGCACCTTAAAGGACAATGTGTTGGTGGGGATGGGGAGTATCATAATGGATGATTGTGTGGTAGAGAGCAATTCCATCATCGCCGCCGGTGCCGTGGTCACTAAAGGAACCCATGTGGAAGCCGGTAGTATTTATGCGGGGATGCCCGCCAAGAAGATCAAGGACATCAGTCCCGAACTCAGCAAAGGGGAAATTGACCGGATTGCCAACAACTATGTCAAATACGCCAGTTGGTTCAAGGAAGACTAACAATCGAAAACTCCAACCATCCAACAATCCAATAATCCAACAATCCAACAATCCAACAATCCATCAATCCATCAATCCATCAATCCGAAACGCCATCTGAGAATATTCCCTATTTTTGTCCCACTCAAAAAACACGACTAAGATGAATGCATATATTTTTCCAGGACAAGGAGCACAATTTGTAGGAATGGGATTGGATCTTTACGAGAACCATTCCGTGGCACAGGAACTTTTTGAACGCGCCAATGAAATTTTGGGCTTTTCCATTACCGACATCATGTTTGAAGGCACAGTGGAGGATTTGAAACAGACCAAAGTGACCCAACCTGCCATCTTTTTGCATTCAGTGATTTTGAGCAAAGTCTTGGGGAATAGCTTCAAACCGGACATGGTAGCAGGACATTCTTTGGGTGAATTTTCTGCTTTGGTGGCCAACGGCACCCTTAATTTTGAGGACGGATTGCAATTGGTTTCCCAACGGGCAATGGCCATGCAGAAAGCTTGCGAGATCAAACCCAGTACCATGGCAGCCGTTTTGGGATTGGAGGATGCCGTTGTGGAATCGATTTGTGCCGAAACCGAAGGAATTGTGGTGCCCGCCAACTATAACTGTCCGGGACAATTGGTGATTTCCGGTGAGGTGGATGCGGTGAACGTGGCCTGTGAGCGTTTGAAGGAAGCCGGCGCAAAAAGAGCCTTGTTGCTGCCTGTGGGTGGTGCCTTCCATTCCCCATTGATGGAGCCGGCACGTGAAGAACTGGCCGCAGCCATTGAAAATACCAAATTTGGTACACCAAGTTGCCCGATCTATCAAAATGTGACCACCACTGCTGTGTCCGATGCCGACGAAATCAAAAAGAACCTGATCTTGCAACTGACGGCCCCCGTAAAATGGACGCAAAGCGTGCAACAAATGGTGAGGGATGGCGCAACCCACTTTGTGGAAGTTGGGCCTGGAAAGGTACTTCAGGGCTTGGTGAAAAAAATCAGTCCAGAGGCCGAAACCAGTTCCGCCACCGTTTCCTAAAAACGGGCCGACACTTTATCCGAATAAATAGAGATTTAAACTAATTGGTAGCGGGGTTTCCTCTCCTTTTTCGTAATATTGGAGGCTCCCAAGTTACCTACTCTTGCAATGGCACCATAGAAAGAAACTAAATCTGACTGTAGGATGTTGTCCTTGCTTAAAAAACCCTCAAATCCACCCTTTACCAGCTTCGGTCGGGGTAAAATCCTGTTTTTTTTGTTCTTGTTTGTTGCAGTTCTGGGGTATGGGCAAACTTTGACCATTTCTGATGCAAGCGGTGCTGAAGATGGAGGTGCAATAACCGTTTCTGTTACCTTAGATATTGCAGTTGCAGGAGGTTTTGCCGTGGATGTAAACTCCACAGACGGATCTGCCACATTAGCTGATAATGACTATACCCAAATACTTGGTCAAACTTTAACTTTTGCTGGAACAATAGGAGAAGTTCAATCTTTTGATTTAGTTCCTACTTCTGATTCCACAGTTGAGCCTGATGAAAATTTGACAATTTCCATGAATAATCTTCAGGGAAATGCAATCCCTGTTGATATTACAGATCAATCTACAATTACATTAACAAATGATGATGCATTTGTCGCGACGATAACGGCCACGGACAACGCTGCGGCTGAGAACCCCTTGGACACGGGCGAATATACGGTTAGCCTGGATGCGGTGAACGGCACGGGCTCCGCGATAACGGTGAA
>NZ_RZMY01000015.1:206290-206534 GCF_003992615.1 Flagellimonas beolgyonensis | reverse complement strand
GACGATAGCGGCCACGGACAACACGGCGACCGAGGCGGGCACCACCACGGGCGAATATACGGTGAGCCTGGATGCGGTGAACGGCTCGGGCTCCGCGATAACGGTGAACTATACGGTAAGCGGCACGGCGACCTCGGGCAGCGACTTTGTTGCGCTTGCGGGCAGTGTTGCCATCCCCGACGGCCAGCAGACGGCGACGATCACCCTGACCCCTGTCGACGATGTGGAAGTCGAGGGCGACGAG
>NZ_RZMY01000015.1:206033-206240 GCF_003992615.1 Flagellimonas beolgyonensis | reverse complement strand
GTGACCATTACCAGCGACGATGTTGCCCCGGACCCGGTTGCGACGATAGCGGCCACGGACAACGCTGCGGCCGAGAACCCCTTGGACACGGGCGAATATACGGTTAGCCTTGATGCGGTCAACGGCACGGGCTCCGCGATAACGGTGAACTATACGGTTGGCGGCACGGCGACCTCGGTCAGCGACTTTGTTGCGCTTGCGGGCAGT
>NZ_RZMY01000015.1:205751-205983 GCF_003992615.1 Flagellimonas beolgyonensis | reverse complement strand
GGTGGGCGCCCCGAACAGTGACACGGTGACCATTACCAGCGACGATGTTGCCCCGGACCCGGTGGCGACGATAACGGCCACGGACAACGCTGCGGCCGAGAACCCCTTGGACACGGGCGAATATACGGTGAGCCTTGATGTGGTCAACGGCACGGGCTCCGCGATAACTGTGAACTATACGGTTGGCGGCACGGCGACCTCGGTCAGCGACTTTGTTGCGCTTGCGGGCAGT
>NZ_RZMY01000015.1:205413-205701 GCF_003992615.1 Flagellimonas beolgyonensis | reverse complement strand
CCCGACGGCCAGCAGACGGCCACGATCACCCTGACCCCTGTCGACGATGTGGAAGTCGAGGGCAACGAGACGGTGATCCTGACCCTTGCTGCGGGCACGGGCTACACGGTGGGCTCCCCCGACAACGATACGGTGACCATTGCCAGCGACGATGTTGCTCCGGACCCGGTTGCGACGATAGCGGCCACGGACAACACGGCGACCGAGGCGGGCACTACCACGGGAGAATATACGGTTAGCCTGGATGCGGTGAACGGCACGGGCTCCGCGATAACGGTGAACTATACG
>NZ_RZMY01000015.1:0-205363 GCF_003992615.1 Flagellimonas beolgyonensis | reverse complement strand
CTGACCCTTGCGGCGGGCACGGGCTACACGGTGGGCGCCCCGAACAGTGACACGGTGACCATTGCCAGTGACGATTTGGTGACTGTTGCCTTTTCACAGGCCACAGGTGCCGCGGCTGAGAACGTAGGCAACAATTTGCCTGTACTTTTTATTTCAGGTACGGTGACAAATGCCAGTTCGGTCACAGTTACCAACGCTGGAACGGGTACGGCCAATGCGGGAACAGACTTTACATTTACCAATCCTCAGGTGGTGAACATTCCTGTGGGCGCTTATGATGGCACCGCGGGCACGGCGATACCAATACCAACTTTGGCTATAACCGGGGATGCCCTTATTGAACCCAACGAGACCATCAACCTTACATTGAGTGTTCCTACTGGAGATGTAACCCTCGGGGGTCAGACCACCACCACATACACCATCAACAATGACGATACTTGTGCCGCTACTACCTCACCGGTACTTAATGGATTTGAAACCGAGTTTTGTGTAAATGTGTTGGCCGACTTCAGCCAAAATTTGAACGATTATGTGGATACCACGCCACCTCCAGGAGCCAACTTACAGTGGAGTACAAACAATAACCTATCGGATACCGGAGCCTATTTAGATAGTAGTACTGTCACCGCTGAAGGAACTTATTATGGATTTTTCTATGATGCCCTAAACGATTGTACAAGCCCGAGTTCGGTAACAGTTACCTTGACAGTAAATGAAGAACCCAATGCTGGGAATACCAATGCAGTCAATGTATGTAACACGACGGCCGGCGGTAGCAATACCCTCATCGATTTGGATGATCGAATTACTGGCCAAGATTTAGGAACATGGGCATTGACCAGTGCGCAATCCGGTTCTTCCATTACCATTAACGGCAGTAATATTGTCAACTTTGACGGACAGCCTTTAGGAGCCTATACCTTTACCTATACGACCAATACTGCGGAGCTTCCGTGTGTGGATCAAAGTGTGGACGTGATTATTTCGGTCATTGATTGTACGATTCCTTGTGATGCCGGGAATTCCGCTCCTATTTTTGATACTTCGCAATCAGTCAGTTTTTGTGATGAGGTCAATGTAGATTTGGATAGCTACGTGACTTCAACCGCACCTGCAGGAAGCGTTTTGACCTGGAGTGTGGATCCCGACCCCTTGGTCACGGATGCCCATCTGATCAGCAGTGTGGTCTTAGATCCAGGAACCTATTATGGTTTTTATTATGATAGTGTGAACGATTGTGCCAGTCCTGTTTTGCCAGTGTCTTTGGTTCGCAATTTTACCCCTACTATCGATAGTACCACCGATGCCTCCCGTTGTGGTCCCGGAACGGTAACATTATCGGCAAGTGCCACAGTGGCCGATGCCAGTACTATAACCTATAACTGGTTCGATGCCCAGACAGGGGGCACTTTGATCGGCAGTGGCGCGAATTTCATAACACCAGAATTAACCGGAACAACTTCTTTCTATGTGGAAGCTAGGGCCAATGGATGTGCCTCTCCCCGTCAGGAAGTTGTGGCTACGGTAAACACAGCGCCTTCGGCAGGAACACCAACAAACGCGGTGGCCTGTAATGTGGTGGGCAATGGTGGATCCAACACCATCGATTTGGACGGGACCTTAACCGGAGCCGATCCAGGAACTTGGGCCATAGTGACAGATCCTTCCAGCGGTGCATTGACCATTGGAGCAGGCAATGTGGTGGATTTTGTGGGATTGCCCGGCGGCAGTTACGTGTTTGAATATACCACGACCAGTGCAGTGGCACCCTGTACCAACGCAACGGTTCAGGTTACCATCTCCGTAAGTGATTGTACGGTGGATTCGGACAATGATGGCTTGACCGACGACGAAGAAAATGTTTTAGGTACCAACCCAACCAACCCCGATACCGATGGGGATGGGCTAACCGATGGTGAAGAGGTTTTGGTGATCGACGATGCCAATACCCCAGCGGTGCCAGAAGCTGCTACCGATCCTTTGGACCCCTGTGATCCTTTCTTGACCGCGGATTGTAACCCGGAAGCCATTGATTTGGCCATTACCAAGGAAGTACAGGGAACAGGACCCTTTTTGGTGGGCGATCAAGTGGTGTTTGTCATCACGGTGACCAATACCGATATGGTCCGAGTGTTGGACATTGTAGTACAAGATTTATTGGCTACCGATTTTACCTATGTGAGCCATTTAGCCTCATTGGGAACTTATGAAGAGTCAACAGGGGAGTGGACCATCCCCGAAATGACGGCCAGTGATGCTTCGGCAACTTTAGAAATAACAGCTTTGATTACCGGAACGGGTGTATTGCAAAATACAGCTACATTGACCTCCTCATTGCCTGCTGATAATAATGCAGCAAACAATGTCGCCACAGTGAACCTAAATGAGGATATCGATTTAGCCATTACCAAAGAAGTAGATGATGAAAGTGCGCTATTAAATAGTGAAGTGAACTTTACCATTACAGTCGAGAACCAATCACCGGACAGCGCGTTCAATATTGTTGTAAGTGATGTATTGGATGGCGATATTTTTGAATTTATCAATAGTAACGCATCAACAGGAACCTATGATGACCAAACTGGAGAATGGGCAATCGCTTCACTTGATGCCGGAGCATTGGCAACATTGGAAATTAGAGTAAGGGTAATCGCTGTAGGTCAGCAACAAAATACGGCAACCCTCGCTTCCAGTTTCCCCAATGATGGTGATGATGCAAACAACAGTGGTGTTGCTGATGTAAATGTGTATGCCAGTCCTTGTGAAGACCCGGGAACCATTTGCAATATTTTCACTCCGAATGGGGACGGAATAAATGACACTTTGAAATTTGTAGATCCTGAAAATCTATATCCCAACAATTCATTTGAAGTGTTTGATAGATATGGCAACAGTGTCTTCCAAATGGATGGGTACGATAGTTCGTGGGACGGTACGGGCAAAAACGGACAATTGCCCAAAGGAACTTATTACTATATCCTTGATCTGGATACGACGGATGGCAGTGACAGTGATGTGATCAAGGGGTGGATTCAAATTATAAGAGATTAATAATGCGAGAAAGTAAAGGGATTTCTGCACATAAAACGCTTCTTGTGGTGTTCTTACTTGGGTTAGGTTTGATACATGCCCAAAAGGAGCCCCAATACACCCAATACATGTATAATATTGGTAGTTTCAACTCAGCTTATTCTACCACCGTGGAAAGTCCGGAAATCATCGGTTTGTATCGGGCACAGTGGGTGGACATTCCCGGGGCACCCACCACCATTCGGGCCGGGGCCAACATCCCTTTTCAAAATGAAAAAATGGGCTTGGGACTTAATATTGTAAGCGATGAATTGGGTCCTTCCACACAGACCTATTTTGATGTTTCCTATTCCTACCAGATCCAATTGTCTGACGATTCCAAATTGGCTTTTGGATTGAATGCCGGAGGGTCATCTTTGAACATTGATTATTCCAAAGGAAATTTTGATGACCCAGAGGACCCATTACTATTGGGGGGCAGTTACACCAATTTTTACCCTACTGTGGGGGCAGGATTGTTTCTGTATCACGAATCGGATTGGTATCTGGGACTTTCGGTGCCCAACTTTTTGACCAATGCGCTATACAATGACGAAGTGGCCACCATTGTGGAAGACGACATGCAGTTCAATGCCATTGGGGGTTATGTTTTTGAATTGGGCGACCGTACCAAGTTTAAACCCGCCTTTTTGTTGAACTACCTGCAAGGCGCGCCCGTAACGGTAAACCTTTCAGCCAATTTTCAGTTTATTGATGCTTTAACGATTGGGGCTTCGTACCGTTTTGATAATGCGGTGAGCGGTTTGGCGGGATTCCAGATTTCCAATGCCATGTTTATTGGCTATTCCTACGATTACAATACGAATGGACTGGGAGAGTACAGTGGAGGGTCGCACGAGGCCATTCTGAAGTTCTATATCGGACGTGGAGGTTTTGGCTCGGGCAGTGGCAAATCAAAAAGCAAGAACAAGAACACCAAGAATAAAGGCAAGCAGATAGATTCCCCAAGATTTTTCTAACATGAACCTGAAACAAAACATACGATTCATTTTTTTAATCGCCCTTTTAAGTGCTAGTACTTGCTTTGCCCAAGAGAAAAAGTCCAAAGGGGACGAGTTTTTCTTTCAATACGAATACCAAAAAGCGGTAACCGCTTATGAAGAGCAGCTCGCCAATGGTACCCTTTCCCAAAAACAGTTTCTAAATCTGGCCGATGCCTATTTCCAGACCAATAGTTTTGACAAAGCGGCCGATGCGTATTTGGAGCTGTACAAAAGGGACACCCTTATGGATAGCCATCACTTCAATAAAATGATCCAAAGTTTTACCAAAACGGAGGACAAGGATAAAAAGGCATCCTTTCTGGCTTCCATGTCGTCCAATTTTCCCAAGGAATTGATGGTCAATATGGAGTTCAATGATCAATTGCTTCGCACAGATACGGTAGATGATTTGGACTACACTATTTTTAATTTGGCCGCCAATAGTCCGCAAACGGATTTTGCACCAGCCTTCTTCAATGGCAAATTGTTATTTTCCAGTGGGCGACAACAGGACAAACGCTATCGGTACGAACCAGGTAACGAAGGCTACTTTAAAATTTATGAATCCATGATTCAGCCAAATGGCCAGGTTATGGAGATACAGTTATTCGATCAAATCGCCAAGTCTAATTTTCATGCGGCAACACCCTATTATTCTTCCCAACAGAACAAGGTTTTTTATGTGTTGTCGAACACGTCGGATGGGGAATTGGCCTTCGATGCCAATGGAAAAAATGCACTTGCCATAGGGATGCAGACCTTAGGAGGTGGCTTTCAACTGCTTCTAAAGGATTTAAGCACTTCTTTTTACTATCCTTTTTACGACGATGCCAGTGGCAAACTCTTTTTTGCAGCCGATTTTGGGGACGGTTATGGTGGCACGGACATCTATTTTGTGTACACCAACAATGGTCAGGTAATGTCGGCGCCCATCAATTTGGGGCCAAGGGTCAATTCACCGGGTAATGAAGTGGCACCTTACATTTTCGAGGATAATTTTTACTTCGCTTCGGATGTGTTTTACGGACTTGGAGGAATGGATATTTATAAATCCAATATTGAAGGCGATGAGTTTGGTATCCCCATTAATTTGGGTCCAGGAATCAACACCGAATATGATGATTTTGGATTGATTATCCGTAACGATGGGGATGGCCTGTTGGGCTATTTTGCCTCCAACCGACCCGGTGGAAAGGGCAAGGATGATATTTATGGGTTTAAAGTGGATGAAAAACCAGGTTTGCGTACCATTACCTTTAAAGGTAAGGTTGTGAAATCCTATGAACCGTCCAGTACGGTGGAGCTGGCCGTGGTACGACTTTTAAATACGGAGGGAACCCTGTTGGCCGAAACCTTTTCGGATGAAGATGGCAACTACCGGTTGGAAGTGCCATGGCAAAAGGGTGTGGTTTTGGAAAGCACAAAAGACCGCTATTCTGTCTTTAAAAAACAATTTGACGAAACCCAACTCAGTGAGTTGGCCAATTCGGAATACAATATAAAAATTGCATTGTATGATGATCTGGTGGAGGAAAAGGAAGGTCAGAAAGTAGTGAAGATGGACAAGTTCTATTTTGGAACCAGTTCCACACAGTTAACCCCGGAAATTGAAGCTGAGCTGGATAATGTTGTCGCTTTTGCAAAAGCGTTTCCACAGGCCCAACTGCGTATCGAAACCTATACGGACAGTAGGGGAGGAAGCGCTACCAACTTTCAATTGACACAAGCCCGTTCCGATGCCGTCAAAAGGTATTTGGTAGCCCAAGGCGTGCCCGGGAATAGTATTCTGTATACCATAGGGTATGGGGAAGACAAAATTCTGAACAACTGTACCAATGGGGTTTTCTGTATTGAAATGCTCCACAAACAAAACCAACGTACCTTGGTGGTCGTGCTTAACGACAACGTCCTTTTTGATTAAGTTACATCAACAACATCCAACAATAGTAGAGGGCAAAAAGGGTCAGGAATACCATTCCACAATAGGTGAGGATGCGAAGCCCCAAACGCGGCCTGTGTTCCGTAGGAACATCTTTACCCATTACGGTTTTCAAGTTCATCCAGCCCAAAAGGGGAGCTAATACAAAGGAGACAAAAGTGGCCAAGGCCACCAAATTGCCCATATTGGCACTGAAAAGGGTGATTACCATCCAATTGATCGCCGTCATCAACAAAACCATCACGGCAAACGCATTTTTATGCCTAAAAGTTGGTTTTTCCGGGAATAATTTTTGAAGTATATCGACACTTACCCTTGAAATGGCGTCATGGGCCGTCATACACGTACTGAACATGGTGGCGAAAGCCGCAACGGCAATAAAAATATAGGCCCAACTGCCAATGTGGACCGTAAAAAGATTGACCAATTGGTCGGCGAAAACCACGGCATTGCCACTGAGTTCCGTTCCGGTGCCATACAGCGTGTACCAACCGATGATCATAAAGAATATGGCCAACAAAGCTGTCAAGATGTAGCCCACGTTGAATTCTTGGATCGCAATTTTAAGGGTGGGCTTGTTTTTCATGGTCTTTAAATTCTCCATGCCCCACATGCTTACCCAACCGGAGGCTTCCACGGCTGTCGGCATCCATCCGATCAATCCGATCAGGAACAAAATGCCCACCTCATTGAACAATTCGGGTCGTTGATAATTAGCTGCTTCGGGTACGGGCCCTTTTTGCAAAACCATTACTGTTGTCACCAACAAAGCCACAAAGAGAATGGTGATTACTACTTTTAGGGAATTTTCCAAAAAGCGGTACTTACCGATGATCAGCAATAGACTGATAAAAACAAACAAACACAGGGAAATGGTTCCGGCACCCACCGAAGTAACCTCAAAAAGGTTCATGAACAAACCGGCCGTAACCACATAAAGCGCCGCCAAAATGGTGAATGTGGAAATCAGGGTGACCAGGGCATAGATCCACAGATAGGTTTTGCCCAAGTTCAGGTAGCCTTGAATCAGACTTTTTTCCGTCACGGTGGTGTATCGTATCCCGAATTCAAAAAAAGGATATTTGAACAGGTTGGCCAGTAGAATGGGGATGACCATGATCCAGCCATATTGTGCACCGGCTTTGGTGGACAATACCAAATGGGAGGTTCCAATGGCCATACTGGCGAACAAAAGTCCCGGCCCCAGTGCTTTTAGCAGTGCTTTCATTCCGTTTGTTGGTTAATTTTGAAACGGAAGATATGTTTTTTAAATGAAAATGGGCCCAATGATCATTGGGCCCATTCGATTATTTTTCGTTCAACAGTGCTTCTTGGAACAGGTTGAAGATTCGGGTGTATTCGTCCGTCCAACTGCTGGCTTCCACAAAACCATGCCGTTCCACGGGATACAGGGCCATTTCCCAGTCTTCCTTGCCCAGTTCGATCAACCGTTGCGACAGGCGTACCATATCCTGAAAGTGAACGTTGTCATCCACCATGCCGTGGAGAATCAATAATTTGCCCTTCAAGCCATCGGCAAAATAAATGGGCGAGCTACGTTTATAGGCCAAGCTATCGGTGGCCGGAGTGTTTAGGATTCGGGCTGTGTACCCATGATTATAGGCTGCCCAGTCACCTACGGATCTGATGGCGCCTCCGGCACTGAAGGTATCAGGTGCATTGAATAGGGCCATCAGGGTGATGAAACCACCATAAGATCCCCCATAAATACCGACTTTGTCAGCATCGATACCGTATTTTTCCATCAACATGTGGGCACCATCCACTTGATCGGAAAGGTCCTTTCCACCCATGTGTCGATAGATGCCGGTTCGCCAATCCCTGCCATATCCTGCACTGGCCCTATAATCGATGTCAAGTACAGTATAGCCATTGTCCACCAAAAGGTTGTGGAACATGTATTCCCTAAAATAGGAGCTCCACCACTTATGGGCATTCTGAAGGTAACCGGCTCCATGCACAAAGATTACTGCGGCATTGTTTTTGACACTGGCCTCCGGCTGATACAGACGGGCGTGTACCTCAGCGCCATCCGATGCGGTGAAAGTGATGATCTCAGGGTCTTTCCAATTGTATGCCTTGAATGCCTCCGTTTGGGAATGGGTAAGTTGTTCTGCTGGACCAGCGTCTTTGTTGAAGACGGGATTGTCTTGCAAGAAAAGTTCGGTCGGGGTATTGGAATACGAATAGAGGATGGCCATTTTTTGCTCATCGGGGGAAAGGAACACATCGTTACGCCCGGTCATTTGGGTCAACTGTTCCATTTTTCCACCCTTAAGTGGCATGGCATAAAACTGTCGGTCACCCGGATGGTTTTTGTTGGCCACAAAGTACCAACGTGTCTCATCCTTGGAAATGAAGGGGTCATACACTTCGAAAGTTCCAGAGGTCAACGCTTTTGCTTTTTTTGATTTGAGATCCATGGTGTAAAGGTGGGTGTATCCGGTTTTTTCGGACATGAACCACACGCTTTTGCTATCGGGCAACCATCCCAATTTGGACCCTCCAAACCAACCAATGCCGGGACCAGCAATCCAGGCTTCGTCATGTTGACGGTCCAATTGCTCCACTGTTCCTGTTTTGGGATCCAATAAAACGATCCAACGGTCTTTGTAATCATTCGCCTGAATGTCCAATAGGGCCTTGGTGCCCTCTTCATTCCAAGTCGGGCCGTTGATAAAACCGATACGGTCTTCATTTTTATAAGGCTTGTCCGGATACTCTTTAGTGTATTCAGGCACATAGTCCAGCCCTTCCAAATTATCCAGCACCACCGGATAACTTTTGCGTTCGTTTACATCATACACGAACATTTCATATTGCGTGTGCTCGTCACCAACCTTGGAGCGTGTGTTTTGGTCCTCGGTATATCCCGATTCGGTCACAAAATGGGGAACTATGGTTCCTTTGGATTTTGGACGGTCCATTAACATATAGGTGATATAATTTCCGGAAGGGTCCATTTCAAGACCGATTACCGTTTTACCACCGGTTTCAATTTCCAGCGGTTGAAGGGTCTCCAATTTTTTACTGATTTCGTCACCTGTATCTTTTTTATGTTTGCGTTCCCGAAGCACATCAAATAAGTCCAATTGATCTTGATACAACCACTCGTCTTTCGAATCCCGTTTGGGCTCCTTGTCTTTGGACTTTACAAAATTCGTTTGTTGTTCCGTGGTCCCGTTCGCAAGGCTCCAGGTAAATAGTTCCCCACCCTTGGTATAGGCCACACTCTTGCCGTTATGGGTGAAATGAGGATTGCTTTCCCGTTCTTGGGTTTTGGTAATTGGCTTGGCGGTATAGGTGGCCACATCCAGCAGGTAAATATCACCACCTTTTTCATAAACTGCCTTGGACTTGTCTTGGTTATAAGTCAACCGTTGGGAGGGTAGGGCATTGGCCTCCATAAAGGTCACTTTTTTTGTGGTTTTGCTGTCTAGGGTATAGGCATAAAGCGAATCGCTCAGGGCACCATCGGGGTTCCAATCAAAATAAAGGGTCGATCCGTCAGTGGACCAATACGGATTGGAGGGAAGATGCCCGACAAAATCATCCCCCTGCATAATATCCTTAATTTTAAGAGGTGAGGTATTGCCTTTTTGGGCCTGCACTGTGGTAAACGACAATGCCAGCATTACAATGGGTAAAAAAAATCGGTTCATGTGGAAACAGTGATTTGTAGTTGGTTTGTTTTATGAGTATTTCAAATATCGGGTATTTTAACGAGTTGCCCGAGTTGGTTCATTCAAAAGAATTTCCTTGAAAATTGGAATCGAGTTGCCCGGATTTGTTCTAAGAAAAAGTATATTTAATAGCTAGTAGTGCAGTTACTTTTTTCTAAATGCTCCTTATTTGAAAGATTCTATTGGGGTTTTTGAATGTAATAGTACTGATATACAGCAATGTAACTATCAAACCAATATATAGCCAATGCAAATTATTGAAAACGCCACCGTGTACGATGCCATTATTGTGGGATCGGGTGCAGGAGGTGGTATGGCCACCAAAGTACTGTCGGAAGCGGGACTTAAGGTTGCCGTAGTGGAAGCGGGGCCCTTTTTCGATCCTGCCTTGCCAGAACATCAGACCCAATTGAAATGGCCCTATGAAAGTCCGAGAAGGGGTGCCAGCACCCGGTTTCGACCCTTTGGGGATTTTGATGCCGCCTATGGTGGGTGGGATATTGAAGGAGAGCCCTACACCCAAAAGGACGGTACCCAATTCGATTGGTTCCGCTCCCGAATGTTGGGCGGACGAACCAATCACTGGGGACGTATTTCACTCCGTTTTGGACCTAACGATTTTAAACACAAAGATATTGATGGCTATGGCGACAACTGGCCCATCAGCTACGATGATGTAAAGCCCTATTACGACAAAGTAGACAAATTGATCGGGGTGTTTGGTACCAATGAAGGGTTGCCCAATGATCCCGATGGTTTCTTTTTACCGCCACCTAAACCCCGTTTGCACGAACTGTTTTATATCAAGGGGGCACGCAAGAGCAATGTTCCCGTATATCCCTCACGGATGTCCATGTTGACCAAGAAAATCAACAATGATCGGGGCGTTTGTTTTTATTGTGGGCAGTGCAATCGCGCTTGCCAGGTGTATGCCGATTTTTCGGCAGGTACGTGTTTGATTTTCCCTGCCCAAAAGAATGGTGGACAGGTCGACTTGTTCGTCAATTGCATGGTGCGTGAAGTAACCACCGATGCAGAGGGTAAGGCAACCGGAGTATCCTACATCAACAAAGAAGATAGAAAGGAATACAAACTGAAAGGTAGGGTTGTGGTATTGGGGGCATCGGCCTGTAGTACGGCACGTATCCTATTGAATTCTAAAAGCAAGCAGCACCCCAATGGCTTGGGCAACAGCAGTGATGTGGTCGGGAAGTATTTGCACGATTCCACAGGAGCAGACAGGGCTGCCTTTATCCCGGACTTAATGAACCGTAAGGTATCTTACAACGAAGACGGTGTGGGTGGTATGCACGTGTACTCCCCATGGTGGGGCGACAATTCCAAACTGGATTTCCCAAGAGGCTACCATATTGAAGTATGGGGTGGCATGGGTATGCCCAATTATGGATTCGGATTCAATGTGAACGAGTTCAATAAATTCTTCGGTACCAAGGTAGGAGGCTACGGTGATGTGCTGCGTGGCGAGGCCAAAAAATACTACGGTGCCACCATGGGTATTTCATCCCGTGGTGAATCCATTGCCCTTAAGGAAAACTATTGCGAGATCGATCCCACTACGGTGGACGAGTTCGGTATTCCCGTGTTGCGTTTTCATTATAAATGGTCGGACCTTGAACGCAATCAAGCCAAACATGCGCATGATACCTTTGAAGAGATCATCCACAACATGGGTGGCATTCCCTTGGGAGATAAACCGGGCAAGGACAGGGATTATGGTCTTCATGTACCGGGTCGTATCATTCACGAGGTGGGCACTACCCGAATGGGTGACGATCCCAAGACTTCGGTGACAAATAAATTTCAGCAATTGCACGATGTGGACAATGTTTTTGTGGTCGATGCCGGGGTATTCACCTCGCAGGCAGACAAGAACTGTACATGGACCATTTTGGCCCTTTCCATGAGAGCTTCCGAATACATTGTAGACCAATTGAAACAACAAAATATTTAAGGAGATGGACAGAAGAAAAAGTTTAAAATCGATTGTATTGGGCACCGTTGCAGGCGGATTAGCCATACACGGATGCAAACCAGAAGCTGGATCTGAAGAACTGGTCGAATCTCCAAAGATTACCTACCCGGGCAGGGTCCCATTGGAAGAAGAATTGTTGGCCGAATTGGAGGAAGAACAATTTTTGAATCCGCATGAAATTGAAACATTGACAGTTTTGTGTGATTTGATTTTGCCCGGTTCGGAGGAATTCAAGGCGGCATCGGATGCCAAGGTGGTGGATTTTATCGAGTTTATGGCAAAGGACAATGAAGCCTTTCAACCCGATATTCGGGGTGGCGTAATGTGGTTGGACCATAAATGCAATACCGAAAATGGCGTCGAGTTCAAGGCTGCCTCGCAGGAACAGCAAAAAGCCATTTTGGATGAAATAGCCTATTACGATCCCGAAGTGCCTTCCAACGAACGTCCTTTTGAGGTGAATTTCTTTTCCTTGGTCCGTAACCTGACCATGACCGGTTTCTATACCAGCAAGATCGGTATCGAAGAAATCGGGTACAAAGGAAACATGCCCAATGTTTGGGACGGGGTGCCTGATGATGTTTTGGAACAGCACGGTGTTGCCTATGAGGAAGAATGGTTGGCCAAATGTGTGGACCAGAGCAAAAGGGGCATTATTGCCGAATGGGATGAGAACGGGAATTTGCTAACGTAAGCAAAATGTGATATAGATATAAAGAGAGGGGACCAGAAGGTCCCCTTTTGTTTTGAAGTTTAGTCACTGTTGCTCACAAAAGCGATATGTTTGCTGTCCTTGGACCAGCTGGGCACATTCATGGTTCCCTGCCCCCCATAAACGTATCCGATAATTATTGGCGTACCACCAGAGGTTGGCATCAGGCGAATGGTACAATGTTTATAAAATGGATGATCGCCAAACCCAACGGTAGGAGGAAAGGAAATGAACACGATCCACTTGCCATCTGGGGAAATGTGGGGAAACCAATCCTTATAGTCGGGGTCGTTCGTCAGTTGTTCAGGATCTTTTCCATTAGCTTTCATACGCCATAAGTGCATATGGCCTGTTCTGTTGGAGTTGAAATAAATGTATTTGCCATCAGGGGAATATTCAGATCCGTCATCCAAATTTTCGGTATCCGTTAGCTGTTTCTCTTTGCCAGTTGCAATAGTTACGCTGTAAATATCATATTTGCCGTTGCGTTGCCCAGTGAATAACATCTGCTTGTTATCGGGGGATATGCCATGAAGATAGGAGGCACCCAAGCCATCCTTGGTGATTTTCCTAGGCAGGGAATCTCCTTGGGGATGCATAATGTAAATGGACGAGTTTCCTCCATCATCTTGGTTATGGTTACTGATGCCCAAAATGCTTTCGTCAAAAGAGAACACATGGTCGTTATTATTGTTGATCGCAAATCCTGTTTCGATTTGGGAAATCTCGTCAGATTTAAAATCATATCGATATAAAAAACCATTGGAATTGTACACCAATTCTTCATCATTATTGACCCAGTTTGGAGCTTGTACGGAATGGGCGGAGTGGAACAGGACCTTTCGGTGGCCCGTTTCAACATTCATAATTTCCATGTTACTGCCGATGTAATCCCGGTAAGGTTCAAAATCTTTGGGAGCGGGTTTTATGATACGCACGTTGGTAAAAACTGCCTTTTCTACCACTTCGGGGTTGTGCGAACAGATATACAGTCCTACAAATACCTCATTTCTAAGTGGCACATCTTCAATTTTTACCGTGGTAAAGGGTTGGCCAAATTTGGCGGTTGACATAAAGAAAACACCATCCCTTCGTTCCAATTGGACCACATCCGGGGCAGTATCACTGGAAATTACTTCCTCGGTCTCACCACCAATTTCTTTTCTATATTGTAGTGAAGTCAGACCATCGCCGTGAATAGCCGCATTGATATGGGGTGAATCGCCACTGAGGTCATTACGCACGATCCATCCAATTTTTCGGTGTGGATCGACCCCTTTACCAATAAATCCTACCCGTGCCCTAAGAATAAAATCTCCTTGAATGGATTTGTACAGGTATTGAAACTCATCGCTATTCGCCCACATATTGGTCCCCGAACCTTCCAACGTATATTCCTGCATTTCGGAATCATAGGAAACAGTACCAGGAATGGCTGGTTTTCCAATACTGATTTGGTGGTCAAAAACACCGTATTTACCGAAGGGATCTTTAGTGGTGCTATCCAAGGAAGGAAGGTTGTTCAAAGTAAATCCATAAAATAGGGGGATGGACAAGAATAAGGTCAACAGTTTTTTCATATCGAAGGTGTTGGGTTCTCAAAGGTTGATAGCGGGAAATGCTCTTGAAGATAGGTAAAAAAAGGAAATAAATGACTGTCTCCAAAGGTATTGCTATAATCTTGGGCAATGATATATTTACCAGTTTTATAGTGTTGGGTGTGTAAAAAATATAGGAAAATTCTGTAACTTTAGAAAGGTTCCCCATAACCTTAAAAACTTCAATTATGGCTGTGCAATTTATTGGGGACAAGACCAAACGCTTCTATTTTCAAGACCAAAACGAACGAAAGAGCTACGTGCTGATCTATGGAGATGAGGTGGAAACCCTTCCGGGCAACGCCCCTACTGTTGGCTATACACCTATCCGCTACCGAGGTCGCGATGGAGAAATGAAGGAACCCGATCTCGTGAACAAGCGAAGTCTGGAAATGTATTTTTTGGATGTGGGACAAGGCGATGCCGCTTTTGTAGTGTCCCCAAACAATACCAAAATTTTAGTGGATGGTGGATTGCGCGACCGGGCCCTGGGTTTTATCATTTGGAAGTACCGATTGGACCAACCTGGCAATTCGGTGACCATCGACCATCTGTTTTTGAGCCATGCCGATGCCGATCATGTGGAAGGTCTCATTCCCTTGGTCAATCACCCCAAGATTACAATCAACCATATTTACCATAATGGCATTGGTTTGTACGAATCGGGATTCAATACCGAATTGGGTGATGAGGTCAACGGGGAGCTGGTGACCAAGCACGATACCCTGAACGATTTAACCGGACAGCATTTAACCGGCACCTTTAAAGATTGGACCGACGCCATAAAGGCCAAGGGGATAGATTACCATCGTTTGGACAGCACTACAGGTGTTTTGGATATTGGCGATCCCGATCTTCGTGTGGAGATTTTGGGACCAATCCTGAGACCCAATGGGTCGTTTGAATGGTTTGGTGGCAAGTCACATACCATTAACGGGCATTCGTTGGTGTTTCGGATGAGCTATAACCACGTTCGTACGTTTTTTTCTGGCGATTTGAACATTGAGGGGAGTGGTTTGTTACTGTCCCAACCCGATGGTGCCTTACAGGTAAACGCCCATATTTTCAAGGCGCCCCATCATGGGAGCCATGAGTTCGACCCTGATTTGTTTGAGGCTGTAAAACCAATGGTGACCGTGGTTTCCTCGGGAGAAGTTCCGGACCATGGCCATCCACGGGCCAAATTTTTGGGGGCCATTGGTAGGGCTGTGCGCGGCAAGGAGCCCTTATTGTTTTCCACTGCGTTGTCGGCGCTGTTTGTGGATGCTGGTGATCCGGCCCACATGGCAGCGGCCACCATTGACGAACCTACCACCTTGGGTGATCTCGATTTTTCACTATCCAGTGCCAATACCGTGGCACGAAGGCGTTTCAAGAAACTGTTGCCCGGTATTATCAATGTACGCACCGATGGGGAGTATATCTATTCGTACAGAAGGGTTCAGATGGGCTATCAATGGGAGTCGTACAAAATGAAATACGAGCATTGAATTGGGCAACTTTCGGTATTTTTAGGGATCTAATCCAAAGTAGCCGATTTGGTCATTCAAAATTATCATCCGGAGGAACCCCTCAATGCCCTATTTAAGGAGTGTTACTTCATCCAAATGGAAAAGGGTGCCGAAGTTAAGAGCATTCCGGTAATCGATGATTGTTGTTATGACCTGGTATTCTTCAAAGAGGCCAATGGAACCTTAAGCTACGGTCCGCAATCAACAGTATTGCCAATCCATAAAAAAGTATTTACCATACATGGTTTGCAGCCACCCTATCGGATTGAGGTAGCAGACGGACTCACTTTTTTTACCATCAAAGTGCAACCTTGGGCCAATGGGCATTTCTTTTCTGATATCAGGGGAATTGGTGTTATCGACATTGCCAACGAAGGGTTGGGTAATTTATGGCAAGCTTTGTTTAGCGCAACTACGTTGGCCGAACGGTTCCGTTTAGCAGAAGAGTTTATGCAATCGCATCCTTTGGATGCATCCCCATCGATGACATTGGTGCGGGAAATTTGCGAATACGTTTATGGAAATCAGGGCAAGGTTACGGTGAATGAGTTGAGCGAACGTTTTGGTCGTTCGCGCCAATATTTGGGCAAGGTATTCAAGAAAGAGGTGCTTTACCCCTTAAAAAAGTTCATCATTACCGTGCGCATTTTGGATTTGGTGAAATACAAGGCACAACATCCTGAAATTTCGTTGACCGAATTGGGGTATTTGTACGACTATTTTGACCAACCCCATTTTATCAACGATTTTAAGAAAGTTTGTGGGGTACAGCCGATGTATTTTTTCAATAATCTACCTGAATTTATGCTGCGGCACGTGTAGGTTTCCATTTTTACAATTTTATCTTATCGACATGTACCTTCTTTGCAAAAAATTTAAAGTATGCGGTATTTAGGAATTTTGATTGCTTCACTAATGGTAATGGCCTGCGGGCAGAAAAGTACTTCAGATAAAAAAGTGGACCAAGAGAAGTGGTCGGGAATGCGTGATTCAGTGGACACCTATTTTTCCAAACTGACGGATTTGAAACAGTTCAATGGTGTGGTGTTGGCGTACAAAGGCGATGATGTGGTACTGCACCAGTCCTACAATATGCAAGGGGATACCAGTTCCACCTTTGTTACCACGGAAACCCAATTCGATATTCATTCGGTTTCCAAACTGATGACCCATTATTTGTTGGTGCAATTGCAATCCGAGAATAAACTGTCCATGGACCAAACCCTGGATGATTTTTTTGACGGATTTTCCCAAGGCGATCGTATTACACTTCAGATGTTGTTGGATCATCGCTCTGGCTTGCCCAGGGAGCTGACCCATGTGGATGGGGAGGAAATCGACCTGACCCCTGCTGAAATAGTCGCACTTGCCAAAAAGGAGCCCTTACTTTTTGAACCAGGCACCGATGCACAATATTCAAATGTGGGGTATGAACTGTTGTATGAAATTGTGGCCCAGATCTATGGCAAGCCCTTTGGTCAATGCATGGTGGATGAACTCTTTGTGCCTTTGCATATGGATGAAAGTGGGGTCCATTTTTATACCAAGGAAGCCAAAATAACCCGATTGGCTAAAAACCATGTGTTGAAGGACTCCACTTTGGTGGAAGTACCCAATATTTCTCGCGACGAGTTCCGTACGGGACGATTGTTTTCCACAACCACCGATTTAAAGAAATTCTTGGATGCGATTTCCAAGGAACCCTTTGCCAGCGCTTTGCAGCACAAAGGGGTCATTCAGAAGGATGGAGGTTCCAAAGGGATTCGGGCACAGGTATACCGCGATTTAAAAAACGATTTTGGTTTTGTGCTGTTGGCCAATTATGATGAAATGCCCTTTTTCCAAACTGTGGAAGACATGGCTAAAATGATGAAATCGGAACCAGTGGAGTATCCCAAGGAAATCAACAGACAAGCCATCGAAGTTCCGATAGCTGTTTTGGAAAACTATGTTGGTTTCTACACCTTCCACGACTTTGATGGGTTGGTTTTGGAAGTCGCCATCCAGGATGGGGGATTGGTAATATTGCAGAATGGGGAGTTCAATGCCGAACTGAAGGCCGAGTCTCTCACCGTATTTTTTGAAGACCCCAAGGCACGGGAGTCCTTTGAATTTGTAAAAAATGAAGAAGGAACGTATGATGCCCTTATGGGGTGGAAGGGAATTACTGTGGAGGGGAAACGGCAGTAAACCTGATACATAATAACGCCAAAGAAAAACCCCGAAGATCAATTGATCTTCGGGGTTTTTGCGTACTCGAGGCGGGACTTGAACCCGCACGGGCATAATGCCCACAGGATTTTAAGTCCGGCGTGTCTACCAATTCCACCACTCGAGCCTGGACTTGAAACAAAAAAACGCTGCAAGCAGCGTTTTTGAGCGAAAAACGGGATTCGAACCCGCGACCTCCACCTTGGCAAGGTGATGCTCTACCAACTGAGCTATTTTCGCATTGTAAAGAACCCGCTCTTTTTCTAAGCGCGGATGCAAATTTAATACATTTCTGCAAAAAAGAAAGAATTTTTTTAGGAAGAAGCTTTTTTCTTTTTGCTCAACATGCGTTTGATCTCGTTCAATTTCATAAGTGCCTCAACCGGAGTCAGTGTGTCGATGTCCAAATGCAAGATTTCCTCCTTGATTTCTTCCAACAACGGGTCGTCCAAGTTGAAAAAACTCAACTGCATCTCGTTCTGGGTCGCCTGCAATTTATCTGTCATTTCTTCGCTTGAATGCGATTTTTCGAGTTTTTTCAGGATTTTATTTGCCTTTTGGATGACTTGTTGGGGCATGCCCGACATTTTCGCCACATGGATACCAAAACTGTGCTCGCTGCCCCCCGGAACCAGTTTGCGTAAGAATAACACATTGTCTTCCAACTCCTTTACCGAAACATTAAAATTCTTAATGCGTGGAAACGTCGTGGTCATTTCGTTCAGCTCGTGGTAATGGGTGGCAAACAGGGTCTTGGCCCTGGCAGGGTGCTCGTGCAAATATTCGGAAATGGCCCAAGCAATGGAAATACCATCATAGGTGCTGGTTCCCCGACCGATCTCATCCAACAACACCAAACTGCGTTCGGAAAGGTTGTTCAAAATCGAGGCGGTTTCGTTCATTTCCACCATAAAGGTCGATTCCCCCATCGAAATATTGTCGCTGGCCCCAACTCGGGTAAAAATCTTGTCCACCAAACCAATGTTCGCTTCCGAAGCGGGTACAAAACTGCCCATTTGAGCCAATAGCACAATCAAGGCCGTTTGCCGTAAAATGGCCGATTTACCACTCATGTTCGGACCTGTGATCATAATAATTTGCTGGTCCTCCCGGTTCAGGCACACATCGTTGGTCACATAACTTTCGCCCAAGGGCAATTGTTTTTCGATTACCGGATGGCGCCCTTCCTTAATGTCAAGCACGGTGGAGTCGTTTACCTCAGGCTGCACATAATTGTTTTCGATAGCGAGTTGGGCAAAACCACACAAACAGTCGAGTTGGGCGACCAAATGGGCATTCTGCTGTACCGGACGGATATACTCTTGCATCCAGACCAATAGCCGTTCGAACAATTGCTGCTCCAACTGGTAAATGCGTTCCTCAGCGCCCAAGATCTTGGATTCGTATTCTTTCAGTTCCTCGGTAATGTACCGTTCGGCATTCACCAAGGTCTGTTTGCGGATCCAGGTTTCAGGAACTTTATCCTTGTGGGTATTACGTACTTCGATATAATAGCCAAATACGTTGTTGGACGCAATTTTGAGGGAGGTAATGCCCGTTTCCTTCGATTCGCGTTCCAGCATTTGGTCCAAATAGTCCTTTCCGGAAAAGGCCAGGTTGCGGAGTTCATCCAGTTCCTGGGAGTACCCTTGGGCAATGGTGTTGCCTTTGGCAATGTTTACCGGGGCCTCCTCGTTCAATACCTCCTTGATTTTTGAACGAAGTGGTTCACAACCATCCAAACGTTGACCAATATTCTGTAGGGATGCATTGGTGCTCTGTTCGGCCAATTGTTTGATGGGTACCAACGCCTCCATCGAATTTTTAAGCTGAATCACTTCCTTCGGATTGATTTTGCCTGTGGCCAGTTTGGAGATCAAACGTTCCAGGTCACCCATCTGTTTGATCCAATGCTGCATTTTTTCCAAGGATTCGGTAGTCGCCTTCAAAAAGGCCACCACTTGATGGCGTTCCTGTATCTTTTCCTTGTTTTTTAAGGGAAGGGCCAGCCAACGTTTCAATAAACGCCCGCCCATGGGGGACAGGGTCTTGTCGATGATGTCCAACAAGGTCACCGCATTCTGATTGGGAGAGTGGTACAGTTCCAGATTTCGGATGGTAAAACGGTCCATCCACACATACTCTTCTTCCGCAATACGCTGGATACGATTGATGTGCTGTAACCGGCTATGCTGTGTTTCCGATAGGTAATGCAATACGGCGCCGGAGGCAATGATACCTTGGTTGAGGTGGTCGATGCCAAAACCTTTTAAGGTCTTGGTGCCAAAATGGTTGTTCAGACTTTCATCGGCATAATCTTCCTGAAAAATCCAATCTTCCATGAAAAAAGTATGGAGTTGGTTGCCGAATTGCTCCACAAACTCTTTTCTGTGCGACTTGGAAACCAATACTTCGTTGGGGGCAAAATTCTGCAGCAGTTTGTCCACCTGTTCCACCGACCCTTCGGACGTTAAAAACTCACCTGTGGAAATATCCAAAAAGGCAATCCCCAATTTGTTGCGCCCAAAATGGACAGCACATAAAAAGTTGTTGTTCTTGGCCGAAAGAATATCGTCGTTAAGGGCTACCCCCGGTGTAACCAGTTCGGTTACACCACGCTTTACAATGCTCTTGGTTTGTTTGGGGTCTTCCAATTGATCGCAAATGGCCACGCGTTGCCCCGCTTTTACCAATTTTGGTAAATAGGTGTTCAGGGAATGGTGCGGAAAACCGGCCAATTCGGTTTGGTTGCCCCCATTGTTCCGGTGCGTAAGGATAATGCCCAATATTTTGGCGGCCTTTACAGCATCTTCGCCAAAGGTTTCATAAAAATCCCCAACGCGGAACAACAACAGGGCATCAGGATGCTTTACCTTGATGGCGTTGTACTGTTGCATCAACGGGGTTACTTTCTTTGTCTTTTTATTGGCTGCCAAAGCGATTTTATTCTGTTACTTTTGCCCTGCAACAGGCAGGGAAACGAATATATTGTTTTCGCGGGCCAACGAAAATTTTTGTTGATATTTTCACCCCAATGGTTAAAAAAATGAATCGAAAACTGGAGAATAGCGAGTTGGAACGCTTGGATGTGGAAGGTTTTAAGGCAGCGGAAAAGTCGCCCATTATTGTGGTATTGGACAATATTCGTAGCCTGAACAATATTGGCTCGGTCTTCCGGACCGCCGATGCCTTTTTGGTGGAAAAAATCTATCTGTGCGGCATTACGGCCACCCCGCCACACAAGGACATCCGCAAAACGGCACTCGGGGCCACAGAAAGCGTGGACTGGGAATATCGCAAGGATACGTTGGAACTCGTTCAAGATTTGAAACGGAACGGTATAAAAACCATTGCCGTGGAACAGGCCGAGAACGCGACCCAGCTCCATGATTTTGCCATTAATCCTAAAGAAACCGTAGCGCTGATTTTTGGCAACGAAGTAAAAGGGGTGGATCAGGAAGTGGTTTCCGCTTGCGATCAGGTGTTGGAAATTCCCCAATTTGGTACCAAGCATTCCCTGAACATTTCGGTAAGCGCTGGCATTGTGGTGTGGGATGTATGGTCCAAGTGGAAGGCCCTAAAATAAAAAAAGCCCCGAATGAACGGGGCTCCATATAAAGCTTGAGTTAGTTAGTTTCTTTTTAAGAGGGCTCTAAGAAAATAAAACCATTCGTTATATCCAAACATTTTCCAAAAATTCTCTTAAAACTCTGATGAAAGTATATCGTCTTCCAGTTTGGACAGGATAAATTCGTAATCCTCGGGACGGTGCACAAAATCCAACTCGCTAATGTCGATGATTAGGCTGTTCTGGTCCTGGTGGCTCTTGATAAAATCCAGATAGCCCCGGTTGATTTTTTCAAGGTATTCAGGGTCAATATTTTGTTCATAATCCCTTCCTCTTTTTTTGATATTGGCCAACAAGCGTTCCGTATTTTGATAGAGGTACAGGTAAATTTCAGGTTTTTTAACCTCCCGGTACATAAAGTTGAAGACCTTTCGGTATAGATTATATTCTTCCGGTTGTAAAGTGACCTTGGCAAAGATCAACGATTTAAAAATGTCGTAATCACTCACCATAAAGTTCTTGAACAGATCAAACTGGGAGGTATCGTCCATAAATTGTTGGTAGCGGTCCGCCAAAAAGGACATTTCCAAAGGAAAGGCATACCGCGCCTGATCCTCATAAAATTTGGGGAGAAAGGGGTTGTCGGCAAACCGTTCCAAGATCAATTTGGCATTGAAGTCCTCGGCGATCATGGTGGAA
Source organism: Flagellimonas beolgyonensis (assembly GCF_003992615.1). GTDB lineage: Bacteria > Bacteroidota > Bacteroidia > Flavobacteriales > Flavobacteriaceae > Flagellimonas > Flagellimonas beolgyonensis. The sequence goes on along the minus strand of NZ_RZMY01000015.1, from coordinate 183,352 downwards.
AGTGTGGTCTTTCCTGCGCCAATGTTGCCTTCGATGGAAATCAGTTGCAACTGGGAAAACAGTCCCGCACGATCCTTGAACAATTTGTATTTGGTCTTCGTCAGTTGGCTGCGGTCCTTGCATTCCTGTAAAAGGTTGCGGGTATCTTTTTGAAATACCGGATGGTAGAATTGGGGTGCAATATCTGCCAAGGGTCGCAAAACAAAGTTTCGGTTTTGCATTTGTGGATGGGGGATGACCAAATCTTCTGTGTGGATTACCTCGTTCCCGTAATAGATAATGTCGATATCCAAGGTACGGGAGGAATAGCCTTCCGTTTCCGAACGCACCCGCCCGAATGCCTTTTCAATTTCCAGTAGTTGTTGCAGCAGTTCGTTGGGCTTCAGTTCAGTGAGTAGGGAAATGCAAATGTTTAAAAAGGGATCGCCCTCAAAACCAACAGCCGGATTTTCATACACCGACGAGATGTCGAGCACTGTTCCCACATCCTTTTGAATGCGAAAAATGGCTTTTTGAAGGGTTGCCAGCCGATGGCCCAAGTTGCTTCCCAGGGAAAGATATACCTTTTGTTTTCGGATCATAATCGAAGAAACAAAGTAAACAAAACAATACTACAATGGTTATATTTGGGGAGTAATAAATTTTTTATTGAATGAACTTTTTGAGAAATTTTTTGGCCTCGATATTGGGTAGTTTGGTGGCTTTTGGAATCATTATGGTCATGTTCTTTTTCTTTTTGGCCTTAATGGGCAGTGGGGATGATGGTGTAGTGGTCAAAAAGAACTCCGTTTTGGAAATAGAGTTCTTGGCACCCATCAAGGATTATGTGGGTAAGGATGAGGCAGATCCCTTTGCAGGCTTTTGGGGACCAGAGATGGGGTTGGACGAGATCATTCACGCCATTAAAGTGGCCAAGGAAGATGAGCATATAAAAGGCATTAGCCTGACCACTGGTTTTTTACAGGCCGGCATGGCGCAGACCCGTGAAATTCGCAAGGCCTTATTGGACTTTAAGGAATCTGGGAAGTTTATAACCTCCCATTCCGACTTTTATGCACAAAAAGACTATTATTTGGCCAGTGTGGCCGATGAGGTGTACCTAAATCCGGTCGGTAGTTTGGATTTTAAGGGTTTGGCCACGGAAGTGTTGTACTATAAGGACCTTCAGGAAAAATCAGGGATCAAAATGGAAGTGATACGCCATGGCAAATATAAAAGTGCCGTGGAACCTTTTTTATCCAATACCATGAGTGATGAAAACCGTACCCAGATCCAAGAATTGCTGACTTCCATTTGGGATGTAATGGTGGATGATATTTCGGAGTCACGTCAAATAGCCCCTGAAAACCTGAACACCATTGCCGATACTTTGGGAGGCCGACTGCCCAAATATGCGGTGGCTTCCGGCCTGTTGGATGGGACATTGTATTTTGATGAATATGAGGACCTGCTCAAAAGCAAAATAGGAGTTGGCGAAGACGACGAACTCAATTATGTATCCCTAACCGATTATGTAGATAAGGCCAAAACAAGAAAGTTGGAGACCGGTTCCGATAAAATAGCGGTGATCTATGCCCAGGGCGAGATTTTCTTCGGGGAGGGCGGTAAGGATTATATTGGCCAAGGACTCATTGTGGATGCCTTGAAGAAAGCGGTAAAAAACGAAAACATCAAAGCCATTGTGTTTCGAGTGGATTCTCCTGGCGGAAGTGCCTTGGTGTCCGACATTATTTGGCGCGAAATGCAACTGGCCAAAAAAGAAAAGCCCTTGGTCGTTTCCTTTGGAAACGTGGCCGCATCCGGTGGCTACTATATTGGGGTGGGGGGCGACAAGATTTTTGCCGAACCGACCACCATTACAGGCTCCATTGGAGTGTTTGGGACCATTCCCAACATCAATGAATTGGCAGGCACTGTTGGGATCAATGCCGAACAGGTCGGGACCAATAAAAATTCGGTGGATTATTCCGTTTTTGAACCTATGACCGATAGTTTCCGCGATGTGGTGCAGGAAGGGATAGAAGATGTGTATACCACCTTTTTAAGTCGGGTGGCCCAAGGTCGCAACATGACCGTGGAGCAGGTAGATGCCCTTGCCCAAGGACGTGTATGGAGCGGAGTGGATGCCAAAGCGAACGGTTTGGTGGACGAGCTCGGCGATTTGGACGATGCCATTGCCGCTGCTGCCGAAATGGCCAACCTGTCGGATTATGGTATCCGAAAATATCCAAGGTATAAAACCGATTTTGAACGTTTTATGGAAGATTTGGGCGGCATGAAAAGCAAATTGGGTGCTTCGGTCATTGAAGAAGAAATCGGAACGGAAGCCTATAAGTTATTGAAAGAATTCAAGGAGTTGGGCAAACAGGAGGGGATTCAGGCCAAGATGCCGTTCAATTTGAACATTAAATAACGTATGACGCAGGGCGACAAAAGAAAAGCGTTTACCATTTATCTCTATCTCGGGGCACTGTTCATCACCTCCTTGGTGGTGTCCAACCTGATCTTTCAAAAGTTTTTTCATTGGTACCCATTTGGTGATGTCACCGTTTTTGGGGCACCGCTATTTGAATTGTCAGTGGGTATTTTGCCCTATCCCATCACCTTTTTGATCACGGACTTGATTTCCGAGATCTATGGACAAAAAAAGGCCAACCAAGTGGTCACGGCCGGAATTTTCGCTTCGTTTTTTTCCATGGGCATCATTTTATTGGCGGTATACTCCGATGCCATTCCCTCATCTCCAGTGGACAATGAAACGTTCACCAAAGTGTTCGGTCTGTCGCCATTGGGAGTGTTGGCATCCATGTTGGCCTATTTGGCCGCACAGTACATCGACATCACCATTTATCACTTTTGGAAACGGATTACGGAGGGCAGAATGTTGTGGCTACGAAACAATTTTTCCACCTTCTCCTCCCAGTTCATCGATACGTTGACCGTAATCACCTTGTTGTGTTTGTTTGGAGTGCTTCCATGGGATAAATTTTATGGGCTGCTGATCAGCGGTTTCATTTTTAAAATAATAATTGCCCTTTTCGACACCCCTTTCCTGTATTTGCTCGTATATCTAATGCGTAAAAGATTTAACTTAAAAATAGGGGAAGAAATTTCTTTGGATTGATATCTTCTCCTTTAATTTGTTGTAAAACATGTAAGTATGAAGAAAAAAGTCCTAAAGATTACCAGCATAACCCTACTTATCCTACTTGTTCTGATCATCGCGGTTCCCTTTTTCCTGCAAGGCAAGATTGAACAGATCATCAAGAATAAAGTCAACAACAGCATCAATGCCACCTTGGATTTTGAGGATGCTAATTTAAGCTTGCTCAAAAGCTTCCCAAATGCCCATGTGGAACTCACCAAAATCACCTTGGTGAACAAGGCCCCTTTTGAAGGCGACACTCTTTTTGCCTCGGATGAAATTGCCCTTTCCATGTCCATTAAGGAATTGTTCAAATCCGCCGATGAGCCGATTGTAATCAAGCGGTTGAACATCGATAAGGCCAAATTGAACATTTTGGTGGATGCAGATGAAAATGCCAATTACGATATCGCCAAGGAAGAAGAAGGCACCCCATCAGATGCTGCAGAGGGGTCTGATGACAATTTTACCCTGGCCATGGATTCCTATGCCATTACCAATTCGGAGATTGTTTATGATGATAGGGCAGGGGGCATGCGATTGGTCATTTCTGAAATGAACCACTCCGGAACCGGGGATCTGTCCTTGGAAAAATCGGAGCTAAAGACTTTGACGGATGCCTTGGTTTCCTTCGAAATGGACAGCACCCAATACTTGAACAAGAACAAGATCAATTTGGATGCGCTTATCGGTATAGACCTCGCGGAGAGCAAATATTCCTTTTTGGAGAACAAGGCCATGGTAAACCAATTGCCGTTGGTATTCGATGGTTTTGTAAAAGTGAACGAGGACAACCAAGAGGTGGATATCACCTTTAAAACACCCTCTTCCGATTTCAAGAACTTTTTGGCCGTAATTCCCGAAGCCTATTCCAAGAACATCGAAACTGTGGAAACCACGGGCAACTTTGAAGTGAACGGCCAGTTTAAGGGCATTGTGGACGATGAGCATATCCCGACGTTCAAGATTGCCATCAACTCGGATAATGCCTCTTTCAAATATCCGGACCTGCCCAAAGCGGTACGCAATGTGTTCATCGATACCGAGATCAACAACGAAACCGGAATCACGGAGGATACCTATGTCAACATCAACAAATTGTCCTTTACCATTGATCAGGACAAGTTCAACATGAATGCCAATATCAGGGAACTGATGGGCAATACCAAGGTGAACGGGCATATGGATGGCAAGATCAACCTGGCCAATATTTCACAAGCCTATCCCGTTCCATCGGGCTTTAACCTGAAAGGCATGTTGAATGCAGATGTGACCACCAGTTTTGATATGGCTTCCTTGGAGAAAAAACAATACCAGAATACCCGGACCAGTGGTACCATGCAGTTGACCGGTTTTGAGTACAACTCCGAGGAAATGAAGCATCCTGTGGTGATCGACAAAGCGGCCATGACCTTTAACCCGCAAACGGTGACCCTGAATGCCTTTGAAGGGAAAACTGGATCGACCGATTTCAATGCCACCGGAACTCTGACCAATCTATTGGGCTTTATGTTCAACGATGAAAATGTGGAGGGAAATTTCAAGTTGGCTTCCAACCAGTTTGCCTTGAACGATTTTATGATGGAAGATGCGGAGCCCACCGAGGGTGGAACCGAAGGAGAAACAACATCCACAGGCGACGAACGTATCAAAATTCCTTCCTTTTTGGATTGTACCGTTGAGGCAACCGCCAATACGGTGCTGTATGACGACCTAAAACTTAAAAATGTAAAGGGCACCTTGATCATTAAAGATGAAACGGCTACCGTTAAAAATTTGACATCCGATTTGTTCGGGGGTACCTTGGGGGTAGATGGGTATGTGTCCACCAAAGGTGATACTTCCACTTTCGATATGGATTTGGGTATGAACAATTTCAATATTGGGGAATCCTTTGCGGGCTTGGAACTATTAAAAGTGCTTACGCCTTTGGCCGCAGCCTTGGAAGGTAAGTTGAATTCCGATATTAACCTTTCCGGTAACCTAAACGAGGATTTTACACCCAATTTAGCTACTATATCCGGGAAATTGTTGGCAGAACTGTTATCCCCCAAATTGGATGCCCAAAAGGCACCTTTGGTATCTTCCTTGGACAGTAAATTGAATTTCTTGGACACGAAGGAAATCAATTTGGATGGACTAAAGACCGTGTTGAACTTTGACAACGGCACCGTACAAGTGAAGCCATTTGCATTGAAGTATAAAGATATCGCCATCAATGTGGATGGTAGCCATACCTTCGACAAGCAAATGAAGTACACTGCTACTTTGGATGTGCCCGCCAAATATTTGGGTCCAGAAGTGAACAAGTTGATCGCACAAATGAACGACGAAAGTTTGAAGGAAGTTACCGTGCCGGTTACGGCCAACATCGGGGGCAGTTTTACCGATCCATCCGTATCCACGGATTTAACTTCTGGAGTAAAGACACTGACCACCAAGTTAGTGGAAATCCAAAAACAGAAGCTCGTCAATAAGGGTAAGGATACCGCCAAGGATTTGCTTTCGGACGTGTTCAAAAAGAACGAAGGAGATTCCACTGCTACCAAAAATACTGGGGTCAAAGATGCCATCGGTACCATTTTGGGTGGTGACAAGACCCAGGAAACCGATACCACCAAGACACCTACAGCCGAAGACCAGGTGAAGAAAACTGCCAAATCCGTATTGGGCGGATTATTGAAAAAGAAAAAGGATACCGTTAACTAACAAAAAGGGCGATGGAAAATCGCCCTTTTTTTATTCTTTGATTTCGCTGGTGATCACTTGAAGGATGGTATCCATGTTTTGCATCAAAGGGGCATAATGCAGTGTTTCGGTGGTAATGCTCGTAAGAATGAACATGAGCATATTGTTTTCAAATTCCGTGGACTGCAATAGCGATAAGTTGCTGATAGGTTCCGTTCCAACAGGGAGATTCAATTCACTGGAAACCCCGGTTTGGTCATAAATGGTTTTGATGCTATTCTTGTTGGACCGGAACATATTGATGACGTTGTTTCTTTCGTGGTTCAGCATGTTTTCCTGTTCCTTGATGTCTTCCAAGTTTGATAGCCAATTGGTCAGTAAAATGCGCAACTGCGGATTCGAAATATCCTTTAAACTTCCGGAATTGACCATTTCATTCAACAAAGAACTATTGGGATGGAAGGATATATCGAAAGCAAAGGCATTGTACAACAGGTTGGACAGCTCCATTTCATCAGGTTGGGTGTTGTTGTTCACCATGTAAGCGACAATTTTCTTGGAATCCTCATAGCTTTGCTTGTTGTACGCTATCAATTCCTTCAATTTTAACCGACTGGTCTCAAACTCAGCTTGCAACCCCTTTAGATATACCTGTTCCTTTTCACGTTTGACCTGGGTTTCATTGGCATTGTTGATGGCAAGGGCAATCAAGATCCCGATGACCACCAGTACAATTTCCCCGATTGCATAGAGCAGGTAATTGCTGAATTTTTTCTCTTCGATGAATCCTTTTCTGATTCTTCTAAAAAACTTGAGCATTTTTGGATGGTTTGGTTTTGCCCGCTCTATCGCTTATTGATACCCAGTGGCCACTGCAAAAATGATGGCCAAGGCACCGATCAGGAGCATGAACAACGTTGGTTTCCAAGCAAATTTAAGCCATTTGTTATAAGGTACATTGGCAATCGCCAAAACCGCCATGAGGGCGCCATTGGTGGGCACGAGCATATCGGCCATTACCGCTCCATATTGGTAGGCCAGTACACAGGTTTGCCGCGATAGGCCGATCAAATCGGATAAGGGCACCAATACGGGCATGGTCAATATGGCCTGACCGGAGTAACTGGGTACCGGAAAATGCAGCACGGCATGGGAAACCATCATGAGAATGCCCGAAGTGGCCGGGGAAAAGTTTTGCAGCGGACCAAAAAGGCCATACACGATCGTATCCATGATCATGCCATCGGTCAACACAATGGAGATGCTGTTGGCCAGCCCCATAATAATGGCCGCGAACAACATTTCCTTCATACCGGCAATATAGGTTTCGCTGGTTTCGTTCAAACTCATTTTGGCTAGCAAGGCAGCAACGATGCCCAAACCAAAAAAACAGGCCGACATTTGGTTGAAACCCCAATCAAATTTGAGGATACCATACACCGTGACACCAAAGGTGAGGCCCAATAGCCATAGGATGATGGTACTCCGAACACCCATTTTTTCATCGGATGGGGCCATTATCGTTTTCTCGATCCGATGGTTTCGGGCGTAATACAACAAATACATTAGCCATAAAACAAAAGCGATCAACAAGACTATCAATCGTAAAGTACTGCCAGATAGAAGTTGCAACGAAGCTTCTTTTTGGGCAATAAGCACCGCAAACGGGTTGGACGGACTAAAGGAACTGCCCAAAACGGTAGAGCCATAACTGGCATAGAGCATGGTAAATGCATTGTAGCCCAAACTTTTACCGAACAGTAACAGTATGGGCGTCATGGCAACCACTTCCTCCTGCATGCCAATCGTAACCCCTGCCGTGGTGAACAATGTGGCCAATATGACCAATGCAACCGACTCCTTACCCTGAAGTGCGGATACCAACTTGGATAGCCCATCGTTGAGGGCCCCGGTTTTTTCAATGATATAGAAGCAGCCTCCGATCAAAAAAATGAGAACGATAAGATCCGATCGGCCCGCAATGCCATTTGGAATGGCCACCAAAAGGTCAAAAAAACTTGGACTTTCAGCACTAACGGATTGGTAGGAATCGTTCACCACCCGGGTCACTCCCGTAACTTCATCGGTAATTCGCTCGTAGGAGCCTTGTGGAATAAGGTAAGTGAAAACCCAGGAAAGTAAAATAACTCCAAGGAGGATTACGAAGGCGTTGGGAAATTTTTTCATTTAAGGTTGGTTTTCAAATAAAATAATGGAGAACGCATCGAAATTGATACCTTTTACTGAAGGTTGTATTCCCAATCACCCATTCATGAAATCTTCCTCATTAAATCTGATGCTTATTCCAAATGAAGTTAAAAATATCATATTATATAAAAGACCCAATTAACACATTGATAGAAAGATACAATTTATTTTGAGACGGGGTTGCCTTGGTGTTTAAAGAGTAGTATTTGGGGATAACAACGGATTATTATTTGTCCCAATTGGGATTGATATATTTTTTCACGAAAAAATAGCCGATTATGGTTACACCTTCGTTAATGATAAACAATAGCCCAATACCAATAACTGCACGTGACAATATTTGTTTCTGTACCATTAAATATTCCAAAAGCCCAAAAATAGGTCCCCATATGATGTAGGGCAATAGGATGAGATACAATAAAAACCACAAGGTTTTGTACTTGTTGGCGATTGATTTGTAGGCAACTATCAATGGTGGAATGCAAATGACCCAAATGACAATAGTGACAACGGCATAGGTTGCGTAGGTATTTCCGAAAATATAGGTAGAAGCAAATAGTTCATCATTCATCCCGAACATTGGCATTACCATTCGTTGCAGCGGTAATTGTGCAAATATCATGGCAAAACCCAAATGTTTTTTATAATCCGAGGTGTGATTTTTCATTAAATAAGCCCCGACATACATCATGATAAAACTAAACAACGGTCCTGCGTATGTGGCTAGGTAGGTTACTTTGCCCACATTGCAAGCCGTTGAAAAGCTATTGAAACTTTTTGTGCCCCATTCTCCACAAATAAGGTAACCGACAAAATGGTGAACAAGTTCATGCAAGGAGGAATACAACATTATAATACAGTAGAAGGCCAGTAGGTATCTCCAATTGAGCTTTAGCTTGATCATTGTTAAATTTGAATCGTATCGACTAAAATTATGGTATTTGCTGTTAGTTATACCACCTGACTTAATGGATACAACTTGTCGATTTATAATTATGTGGTTTGGTTTGATGATGCTGAATCGGTGTTCATCCAATCCGCAAAAACATTTAAGAAGCTATTTGGTTCGGGAACGGCTCTTTTCCATTTTTTTATAGACCATTTCTATAAGAAAACAGAATGCAATCAAGGAAACAGCAATGATGACCCCCATTGCATTGGAACTGAATTGCTGTTGCAACAAGGCCAATAGGGCGATGCAGCAAAGTACACCTCCCACCATTGGAATCCATTTGGTGCTGCCCGTTTCTGCGGCCAATTTGAATCCAACAAAATTTACCATGGCAAAAATCAATAGGAAACCAACACTACCTGCTGTGGATATGCTTTCCAATTCCAAAGTATTTGTAAGTGTCAAAGTAAGTATGGCAGTAATCAGCAAACCGATGGGCTGGTTCCAAAGTTGATAGGTAAACTCGCTGGGCAGTTCGTCATCCTCCGCTATCTCATAACTTACCCTGCTGCCGCCATATAAAGAAGCATTGATGGCTGAAAAAGTAGAGATCAGCGCGGCTATGGTAATGATGGTAAATCCCACTTTGCCCAACATGGGCTTGGCAGCCTCGGCCAACACATAATCCTGGGCAGTGGCAATTTCTTTAAAGGGAAGGGAACCAACAGTCACCACAGCAATAATGATGTACAGACAAATGACAAAAATTATGGAACTGTAATACGCCCTTGGAATGTTCTTTTCTGGGTCTTTGATGTCCGGCGCGGCATTCGCGATCAGTTCAAACCCTTCGTAGGCCACAAAGATGACCATACCGCCGGTCAATAATTGGAGAGGAGCCTCCCAGTTCGATGGGGCAAGTTGATCCAGATTCGGGTTGCCCATCAATCCATAAATTCCAACCCCGATGAAACAGATCAAGATCACCAATTTGATGATCACGGCATAGGATTCAATCACCCCAACGACCTTGATGCTGTAATAGTTGATGGCCGAAGCGAGGATGATAATGCCGCTGGCGTAGATATGAAAATCCAGCTGACCGCCAGTTATCGCAAACAAGTTTGGGGCATAGGAACCAAAGGCCGAAGCATAGAGCGATAGCATAATGATGTAACTGATCCAAAGCAGGTTGTTGATGCCACCACTGAAAATGGTTTGTCCAAATCCTTGGTTGATGAATTTCACCGTACCACCCCGGTCAGGGTAGGTTTTGGAAAGCTTTACATAACTGTACGATGTGATCAAGGCAATGCCTCCTGCAAACAAAAAGGCCAATGGGGTTCCTCCTTTGGATAGGGAAACGGCCAACCCGAGAACGGCAAAAATACCGCCGCCCACCATACCACCGATTCCGATGGAAATGGCTTCCTTAAGGCCTATTTTTTCGCTCATTTTAAAAGATGTTCCAATGCTTTAGCTGAAATCTATCCCTACATAATACCCTTCGTTCCCCCGCACATTAAAAACGGTACTGTCCTCAAAAATGAGGTATTGCCCCTTAATGCCCTTTAGTACGCCTTGGTAGTCCGGTGTTTTGTCCAAGTTCAAACTTTTCACTTTTTCAGGATACTGCAATACGGGAAAATCCAGATGGGTCTCATCATTGGTATCGATAAAGTAGTCAGCTGCTTCGTCGGGGATGTAGGCTTTCAATTTGTTGCGCCATTCCACAAGATCTACATCCTCAATGCGGTTGGTGAGCATTTTTTGCCAACTTGTCTTGTCACTTACATGATCTTTAAGGGCAACTTCCGTGATGCCGGCCAAGTATCGATTGGGCGCCTCCACAATCTCAATGGCTTCGTGTGCGCCTTGGTCGATCCATCGGGTGGGTACTTGCGACTTTCGGGTGACCCCAACCTTAATATTACTCGAATTGGCCAAATACACGATATGGGGCTGCAATTGCATCTGTTTTTCATAGTCCAGGTCACGGTCTTCCTTGTCCAAATGGGCCGTGCTCAATTCCGGTTTCATGATCCAATCGCCCGCCAATGGGGTCTCAAAAAAGCAGGATTGACAAAAACCCTGTCTGTAAATAGGCTTATCTTCACCACAATTTAAACATTGGTGTTTGATGAACTGTATTCGTATTTCCTTGTCCAATGCCTGGTTCAAGTTTAAATAATCGTTTTTAAATACCAGAAAATACTGAATGGGATGACCGTTTTCGGTCCGCATTTTACGGAGGACTCCTTCGTACAACATGTTGAAATGAATGTTTGGTTCGAATTTGAAAATGAATGCCAGAAAAGCTATTTTAGCTATTGCACCCAACTAAATTTCTTGGTTAAAGATACCTAAAATGCCAATACCTTTATTCAACTCCATTGCTTCTTGGTTATTGAGAAAGCGCTATCATCAGATCGAGCTTTTTCTAAAATATCCGCTGGATGTGCAGGATGAGGTATTGCGACAACTGATGGATTTTGCCGAGGACACCATGATCGGCAAGCAATATGGATTTCGGGACATGCCTAAATATGATGAGTTTCGAAACAGGGTGCCCATTGTGAGTTACGAAGACATTGCGCCTCTTATCGAACGAACCCGAAGGGGCGAACAGAACCTGTTCTGGCCCACGAATATCAAGTGGTTTGCCAAAAGCAGTGGCACCACGAATGCCAAGAGCAAGTTTATACCCGTGAGCAACGAAGCCTTGGAGGATTGCCATTACAAATCGAGCAAAGATCTGTTGTGCCTTTACCTGAACAACAATGAAAACTCGCAACTTTTTACAGGTAAGAGCCTCCGGTTGGGCGGCAGCAAGGAGTTGTACGAGGACAATGGGACTTTTTTTGGCGATCTCTCCGCCATTTTGATCGATAATATGCCACTTTGGGCAGAATACAGCAGTACGCCCAGCAACAAAGTGTCACTGATGAGTGAATGGGAATCCAAATTGGAGGCCATCATTGAGGAAAGTATTCAAGAAAATGTGACCAGTTTGGCCGGAGTGCCTTCGTGGATGTTGGTATTGCTTAACCAAGTGATCCAAAAAACAGGGAAGAACCATTTGTTCGAAATTTGGGAGAACCTGGAAGTTTATTTTCATGGGGGAGTCAGTTTTATACCTTATCGAGATCAATACAAAAAATTACTGCCTAGAAAGCGTTTCAATTATTATGAAACCTATAATGCGTCGGAAGGCTTTTTTGGCATCCAAGATCGAAACAATGCGGATGATCTTTTGTTGATGCTGGATTACGGCATCTTTTACGAGTTTATACCTATGGATGCCGGCGAAGACCACGAAAAGGCCATTCCCCTTTGGGATGTGGAAATCGGGGTCAACTATGCCATTGTGATTACGACCAACGCCGGATTGTGGCGGTATAAGATCGGGGATACGGTGCGTTTCACTTCAAAAAATCCGTATCGGATTAAAATTACGGGAAGGACCAAGCACCATATCAATGTGTTTGGTGAGGAGCTAATCATTGAAAACGCGGAGGAAGCCTTGAAGCAAATTTGTCAAAAAACAGAGGCAGAGATCATGGATTATACCGCAGCGCCAGTTTTTATGACCGGAAAGGAAAAGGGAGCCCACGAATGGATCATCGAGTTTCGCAAGCCGCCAAAAGATGTGAATTACTTTACCGAAGTGTTGGACAATGCGCTAAAAGCCTTGAATTCGGATTATGAAGCAAAACGGTATAACAACATTACCTTGAAAATGCCAAAGGTGCATGTAGCCCGAAAAAACCTGTTCCACGATTGGCTGAAATCGAAAAACAAACTGGGTGGACAACACAAAATTCCAAGATTGTCCAACAATCGGGAATATATTGACGAACTACTGCGGATGAACGTATAAAAACCCGAACTATGAATTTTGAACGGATCTTTGATTTTTTTCTGATTATCGGGGCCGTTCACGGATTTCTTTTTGTTATTGGCACCTTTCTCTCTCGCAAAAAGGTCGAATTGCAGGTCTTTTTCCTGAATATGTTCGTGCTGTTTCTGTCCCTGAACAATTTTCAGACCTGGTTGCAACAAAAGCAATTGATTTTAGCTGATTTTCTGGACGGGCATTTTATTTTTCCCTGGTATTTGTTGATAGTACCTGCATTTTATGCTTTCTTGGTCTATTACCTGCAGATTGAAAAAAAGCGATGGCCCTTTGTGCGAATCTCATTGGCGCTCTTTCTTTTGGCCATTGTGGCCAGGCTGATCGTCATATTTCTGGTAAAAAGGGAATTGGCGCCTTTGGCATTGGTGCGGAACTATAATCTGGCTGAGGATATCATCGCATTGAGCTATTCCATTTTTCTGTATGTCAAGTCAATCCGATTGGTCTTTAAATACCAAAATCTCTACCCGGAAATATTGAAGATGGATAATCTCAATTGGATCAAATGGTTTTTGCGACTGGGTGGTGCGGTATTCTTTTTTTGGTTGTTTGCCGTTGTTGTGAATACCATGGCGGTAGAGCAAAATCCGTTCTACAGTTATTATCCCCTCAGGTTTTTTTCTTCCCTGCTCATTTATTGGGTGGGTTACCAAGCCTTTTTCCATTATGTGGTTATGAAGGATAGGATCGGTTTAAGGGCCCACTTGGCAAAAAATGCCAGGGCTGGAGTGCTGGAGTACAAGAGGGAGACCGAACCGGGCCTACGTACTGCATTCGACACTGTGGACGAATATGTGCGTTCCAACGAAAGGTATTTGGATTCTTTGATCGGGCTGAACGGTTTGGCTGATGAACTGAATATGGGGACAAGCAAGCTTTCCAAAATCATCAATGATCATGCCGGGGAAAGTTTTACGGATTACATCAACCGGAAGCGAGTGGCCAAGGCACAGGACATTTTGGTCGACCCGGAATATGACCACTATACTATTGTTTCCATCGGCTTGGAGTGTGGTTTCAATTCCAAATCGGCATTTTATGCCTCATTCAATAAAATAGCTGGGTTATCTCCCCAAAAATTCCGTAATCAAAGGCGACTTAAGGTGTCCTGATATATCCAAATTGGAAGATTTGGGACTTTTTTAATTCAGGCATGGGTAGTTTGCGTTCAGTAACCAAAATCAACTGAACATGAAACGAATTATTCTAATTGGAATGCTAATTACAAGTGGTATTAGCAATGCACAAGAAAACCTGATTTATGGGGAATTGGGTGGTGCAGGTCCCATTGTATCGATCAATTATGAACGACAGTTCTTCCAGGAATCCCATTTGAACTTGCGGGCCGGACTTGGTTTTTACACGGGTTGGTATAGTGGACTAAGTGCTCCATTGGGGCTCTACTATCTACAGGATTTAAATAAAGGCAATTACCTGGAATTGGGCATGACCTATACGGTGTTGCTTACCGGATGGGATGATAATGAAACGGGCGGATTTTTTCTTCCTGCCATTGGTTATAGAAAGTATTCCACGAACAGAAAAACCTTTTTCAAGATAACCTTTAATCCAATCTTTTTTGACAATGACGAGCCCTTTGACCTTTTGCCTTGGGGCGGCATTTCATTTGGGACCCGGTTTTAAATTCATAAAGGCAAGCAGCGCATTTGGGGATAATTGTAGTGGATGTATCGACATAATGGAATTTACGAAAACGTTTTCGTAAAATAGAAACCCTTTATCGGGCAAACGGTTCCTTTGAACAAATAAAAGCGGATTTTTTGCGTTTAATGATGAAATTCCCCATCTCAAATCACTTGAAAAACACAAAACCATTAAAATCATGGCAGAAAAACTTGTTGTCCTTTCCGATATGTGGGGGGCTAAAAAAGGACTTTGGATCACTTCTTATTTCGGGTATTTACAGCAGTACTATAACATCGACTTTTACGATTGTCAACAGTTGGGAGATATCGATGTGCCCATTTGTACAGAGGAGAATATCCATAACGCTTTTTTGAACGGAGGAATTGATAGGGCGGTTGCCAATTTGTTGAAGAAGGAAACTGAACCGGCCCACTATTTGGCCTTTAGCACTGGCGGTACCATAGCCTATAAAGCAGGTTTGCAGGGATTGCCCATGAAATCGTTAACGGCGATTTCAGCAACAAGAATCCGTTTTGAAGAGCAGCGACCCAATACCCAGCTGAATTTGATTTATGGTGAAAGCGATGCATTTAAACCCTGCGAAAAATGGGCACAACAATTAGGTATTGACCTAAATATTGTACCCAATTTTGGTCATGATATGTATTCCGACGAAAAAATTATTTCGGAGGTTTGCCTGAACCTATTGGAGCAAGTGACTAAAAATATGGTAAGGTCCCATTAAGAAACTACCTTCAATTTTTTGATGGTCTCGTAGGAAAGCTTTTTCTCCGCATAGGCTTTGTTCACCTTAAATTCGGTTTCTTCCGAACTGGGTAATTCAAACATGGCATCGGTGAAAATGGCTTCACAAAGCGATCGTAATCCCCGTGCACCCAATTTGTATTCCACGGCTTTTTCCACGATGTAATCCAAAGCCTGATCGGTAATGGAAAACTCGATACCGTCCATGGCAAACAATTTTTCATATTGTTTGATGATGGCGTTTTTCGGCTCCGTTAGAATGGCACGCAAGGTTTTGGAATCCAAAGGATTCATGTGGGTCAAAACTGGAAGCCTACCAATGATTTCCGGAATCAAACCAAATTCCTTAAGGTCTTTTGGGATGATGTATTGAAGGATATTTTCGTTGTCCAATTGCTCGTCCGCCTTAGAAGCGCTGTATCCGACGGCCTGCATGTTCAATCGCTTGGTGATGATGCGTTCGATACCATCAAATGCTCCACCGGCCACAAATAGAATATTTTCGGTATTCACCTCGATAAACTTTTGATCGGGGTGCTTACGACCTCCTTTTGGCGGTACATTCACAACGGTTCCTTCCAAAAGCTTCAACAAGCCTTGCTGTACCCCTTCACCTGAAACATCGCGTGTAATGGAAGGGTTGTCGCTTTTCCTGGCAATCTTGTCTATCTCATCGATAAAAACGATGCCTCTTTCGGCCTTTTCCAAATTATAGTCCGCAGCTTGAAGCAAACGGGTCAAAATACTTTCCACATCTTCACCAACGTAACCTGCCTCGGTCAACACCGTCGCATCCACTATGGCCAAAGGCACGTTGAGCATTTTTGCAATAGTCTTGGCTATCAGGGTTTTACCGGTGCCGGTTTGCCCAACCATGATGATGTTACTCTTTTGGATCTCCACATCATCTTCCTTGCTTTTGGGCTGTAATAGTCGTTTGTAGTGGTTATACACCGCAACCGACATCACTTTTTTGGTCCTTTCCTGTCCTATTACGAAGGTATCCAGAAAGTCCATGATCTCCAGCGGCTTTTTAAGCACCAACTCTGAGGAAAGGTCCTGGGTTTTGGATTGTTTGGACTCTTCGGCTACTATACTGTGGGCCTGTTCTATGCATCGATCACAAATGTGAGCGTCCAAACCGGCAATCAATAAATTGGTCTCCGGTTTTTTTCTACCGCAAAAAGAACATTCCAAATTTTCTTTTGCCATATAATTTGTACTATTCGACCATTATAAACGCAAAAATAATGCGTTTGGTCTATGCTAAAAGCTTGTTTTTTAATTAATTGCCGGGTGTTTCTTATTTTTCCCTGCGTAAAACCTCATCGATCATTCCGTATTCCTTGGCTTCTTCCGCCTTCATCCAGTAATCGCGATCACTGTCGTCATACACCTTTTCGAAGGTCTGGCCGGAATGCTTGGAAATGATTTCATACAGCTCATCCTTGATTTTCAAAACCTCTTTGGCTGCAATCTCGATATCGCTGGCCTGGCCTTGTGCTCCGGACAATGGCTGGTGGATCATGACCCTGGAGTGGGTAAGACCACTTCTTTTGCCGGCCTCTCCGGCACAGAGCAAAACAGCGGCCATGGATGCGGCAATGCCGGTACAAATGGTCGCAACATCCGGTTTAATGAACTGCATGGTGTCGTAAATGCCCAATCCGGCATAAACACTTCCTCCAGGCGAGTTGATGTATATCTGGATATCTTTTGATGCATCAGCACTTTCGAGGAACAGTAGCTGTGCCTGGACAATGTTGGCCACCTGATCGTTGATTCCCGTGCCCAGGAAGATGATACGGTCCATCATCAACCTTGAAAAAACATCCATCGCAACAGCATTCAATTGTCGTTCTTCAATGATGTTTGGGGTCATGTTCATGGGGTACATGCTGCTCATGATCTGATCATAGTACATGCTGTTCACCCCATGGTGCTGGGTAGCATATTTTTTGAATTCTTTTCCGTAATCCATAGGATCTTGCTCGATTTATCTTAAAAAAAAGGTGCCGAAAAATTAGCTTTTCGGCACCGTAAAGATACTTAATTTTCTTTTAGCCGACTAGCTATAGGCCTCCTTGATGAAGTCATCATAGGATACTTCCTTCACCTTGAGGTTTGCTTTTTCCTTGTAGAGGTCCAAAAGCTTTTGGCTCATCAATTGTTCCGAAAGTCTTCTTACTTCATCCTGATTGCCCAAAACCCGTGCTGCAATGCCTTCCAACTCTTCATCTTTTGGATCCATGTGGCCATATTGTGCCATTTGGGACTTGATGAAGCCCTTGGCGAATTCCTTCAGCTCTTCAAATTGAACTTGTAGGTTGTTTTCTTGGATGATCTTTCCTTCGATCAATTGGTACCTAAGTCCTTTTTCAGATCTTTCGAACTCTTCTTTGGCCTCATCATCGGACAACATTTTTTCACCACTTACCTGAATCCATTTTCTAAGGAATTCCGCAGGAAGGTCAAACTTGGTCTCATCGATCAATTTTTCGGTGATGTCGTTCAACAATTTTTGGTCGGATTGCTGCTCGAACTGTTTTTCTGAATCTTCTTTGATACGTTCCTTAAGTTCCTTTTCGGATTTTACATTGTCCTTGCCGAACAATTTATCGAAAAGTTCCTGGTCCAATTTGGCAGGTTCCCTTTCGTTGATTTCCTCAATGGTAAAGGTGACCTCTGCGTTCAATTTGTCGGCCTTGTCACGGCTAATGCCCAAGGCGCTGGACAACAGATAATCTTCCTTGAACAAACCTTTCGTGGAAATCGACACGGCATCCCCAACTTTTTTTCCAAGAAGGGCATCGATGGCTTTTTTGGCCTTTAGTTTGCTTACCTCGATGGTGGTCTTGTTGTTGATGTCCTCTGTTTCATTTACAAAAGTACCGGTTACTTCATCGTTCTTGCCAACCTCTGTCTTGGAAACCAGTTTTCCGTATTGTTTTTGAATACGTTCCACTTGCTCGTCGATCATTTTTTTGTCGGCTACGATTTTATATTGGGTTACCGCCTTTTTGGTCTTCAGGTTTACCTCAAAGCTAGGGGCGAGGCCCAATTCAAACTCAAAGGCAAGATTGTCATTTTCCCAATCGAAGTTGTCTTGTTGTTTTGGCAGCGGATTGCCCAAAACATCCAATTTTTCCTCGGTAAGGTATTTGTTTAGGTTGTCTTGGAGCAGTTTGTTCACTTCGTCCACCAAAACTGCCTTTCCGTATTGTTTTTTGATCAAGCCCATAGGAACCTGGCCTTTTCTAAAACCGGGAATGTTGGCTTGTTTTCTATAATCTTTTAGGATCTGATCTACCTTGTCTTGATAGTCTTCTTTGCTAATGGCGACTTTTACAACTGCATTAAGGTCGTCAATCTGCTCTTTTGTAATATTCATCTACTGCCTAATTTGCTATTCAAAAATGGGATGCAAAAGTAATGCATTTTTGGTTTGTCGACAACTTTTTAACCCCTTGAATGTCAAACAAAACGAATTCTATTGGTCTTCCTTTAAAACGGAGTGCAAAATGGCCTGTAAAAAGGCCAGTAACAAACTGAAGATTATGGCCCACCAAAAGCTGGCAACCTGAAAACCATCAATAAGGTCGGCAGCGATCAAAATGATGATCGCATTGATCACCAAAAGAAAAAGCCCCAAGGTGAGCACGGTGATCGGCAAGGTCAAAATGACCAATAGCGGTTTCACCAAAAAGTTCAGAATACTGAGCACCACGGCGACAATAATGGCGGTAAGCATGGAATCGACCCCTACACCTGGAAGAATATAGGACAGTATGACCACGGCAATGGCGTTGAGTAAAAGACGCATGATTAGTTTCATATAATAACGAATTTAATGTTCTGTACATAAAAAAGGCACCGCTAAACGGTGCCTTTAAGATACTAAATTAAGTTTGTCTAGTTAATATACAAGCCGGTATAATCCAAAGGATTTACACCGGGAAGATTAGAACCATATTTGGCGTTGATCGCTGCAACGAAGGCATTGGCCAATATGGCATAGCCCCTTGGAGAAGGGTGCACACCGTCCAACGAGAATCCACCCCCTGTTGCGAAAGTTGCGGTCACCACACTACCATCGGCTTGTGGGAAACCACCATTTTTAAGATCGTTAAGCAAGGTATTGGCATCCACAAAGGCTAGGTCATAAGATGCGGCCAAAGCAGCAATGGTTTGGTTATAAGCTGTCAATGCGGTTTCTACTGCGGCTTGTTCCTCCGGGGTCAATACCCATTGGTCGCCCAAAGGAACTCCAACTCCATTCACAGAGGCTGGATTGTTTGGATCTGCCAGTGTGCCGATAAAACTCCTTGAGGTCAAAACCATAAGATCGTCAGCAGTGGCCTGTCTCATATTGATCAATGCTGGATTAAAGCCAGTCAAATCAGTCAAATCTTCATCGATGATCACAACGGCGTTGCCTTCACCTGCGGAAAAAGAGATGGTACGTTTGGCCAATTCCTCAGCGGAAATTAGTCCCAAACCTTGAAGTTGGGCCAACCCTGCATTGTAGGCACCATATGCGGACATACTGTTCAAGAATTCGGCAGTAGCGGCATCCAAAGGAATTGGATTGTGGGGTACCGTGGTGAAATAAGGAATATCGGTAACATTGGGCAAATTGGCAATAACACCCCCGGCCCCATTGGCCGTCATGGCCTGTAGCATAAGATTTAACGCATTGGCAAAAACATTGGGGTCGGTAATGTCGTTTCTAGAATAAGTGGCTGGATTAATGTTTCCAGTTTGATCCACTCCAGTTCCGCCACCAGTGGCATACAATAAAATGTCGTTGTTGCCTGCCCACAAGGAAAAGAATGATGCGCCTTGGGCAGCGGCATCGGTAATCACCGAAGCGGATTCAGAAGAAGAGAACCTTGCAAAATAAGGATTCGCAGTACCCATGGCCACACCGGCCACACTACCATAGCCATCTGCCAACAATTCATAACTTTTTGCGCCGGGGACTCCCATATTGTTAAAAGGGCCAGCCAATTTATTGGATACTTCAGTACTTCCTTGCCCTGCAACCGGAGTTGGTGCCGCACCACTTGGAAGGAAAGCCAAAATCAATCTGTTACCTGAAATGGGTGTTCCACCAAGTGTCATACCTCCCAAGTTGTCTGCCATAAAAGGAATTTCAAAAGATCCTCCACCGGCCAGTGCAAAGTTGGCTGCCAACATATTTGGAAAAGAAGCCTCTTGTCCGGCCTCAAAAAGGGCGTTGTCAGAATAACCAGCGGTCAATGAGTTCCCGATGGCAACATAGTTGGAGAAATCAGCAGTACCTGATGTATATTCAACCGGCGTGGGTTCCGGAGTTTCCACTACGGTGTCGTCTTCGCATGCAATCAAGAATAGGCCTAAAAAAGGAAGTAAGGCATACAACTTTTTCATATCTAAAAATCTGTTAGAGTTAGTTTATGTTAATCGTTATGGTAAAACCAGAATAAACCAAATCTATATCAAATTTGTTATACAGACAATTAAAAGCACAAAAAAATTATGCATGCATAATAAAAACAGGTAAATTTTATGAATTTAAAAATGCCATGCTCTTTTCAAAGAATTGCTCCGGGTTTTCCGCATGTAACCAATGACCAGCCCGATCAATGGTTTCTATTTGGGCATTGGGGAAGTGTTTTTTGATGTCCGAAGCGTCTGTGGGCATGATGTATTCCGACCGATCACCCCTTAAAAATAGGGTAGGGCCCTCGTAGACTGCAGTGGCGGAAATGTTGTCTCCGATTTCATCCATTTTGTTTCGAAGCACTTCAAAATTGAAGCGAAATCCCAACTTGCCTTGTTCCACCCAGTACAGGTTTTTCAATAAAAAGGCCCTAATGCCAAAATCCTTGATGTATTTGGAAAGTTCCTCGTCGGCTTCCCGTCTGCTTGCGATTTGGTCGAAATCCAAATGGGAAAGTCCATTAAAAATGAAATCGTGATGGGGCGGATAAAATTTAGGGGCAATATCCGCAACGATCAATTTGCTTACCCGATCAGGTTCGGATGTGGCCAACTGCATGGCGGTCTTGCCGCCCATGGAATGGCCCAATACAATTGCAGAGGGGATATGATGATGGTTCATGTACCGGACAACATCCTCTGCCAACAACTGGTAGTCAAAATCGGGGGAATGGAAACTTTTACCATGATTGCGTTGGTCGATCAAGTGCACCTGGTAGCCTTTCTCGGCATATTCGGTACCCAAGGTCTTCCAATTGTCCGACATGCCCAAAAAGCCATGAAGGATGAGAAAGGGTTGCCCTTCGCCCAGTATTTTGGAATGCAAAATTTCCATCATTTCAATCGGTGTAAATACATGTTGATGACATTCTCCAGTCCCAAATATATCGATTCACAAATCAAGGCATGTCCGATGGATACTTCCAAAAGGTTGGGGATGTGCTCTTTAAAAAATTTGATATTGTCCAAACTTAGGTCGTGTCCGGCATTTAATCCAAGACCAACTTTATCTGCCATTTCAGCGGCCTTGATAAACGAGGCTATGCTTTCTTCCTTCTTTCCTAGTGCAAACAAATGGGCAAAACTTTCGGTATATAATTCCACTCGGTCAGTCCCCGTGGCCGCGGCACCTTCCACCATCTTTTCGCTTGGATCCACAAAAATGGAAGTTCGTATGCCATTTTCCTTAATGGTTTGGATCACATCTACCAAAAAATCTTTGTGTTTAATGGTGTCCCAGCCTGCATTCGAGGTTATGGCATCTTCGGCATCGGGTACCAAGGTTACCTGGGTCGGCTTCACCTCCAATACCAAATCGATGAATTTTGGAACCGGATTCCCTTCGATATTGAATTCAGTGGTGACCACCTTTTTCAGATCTCGGGCATCTTGATAGCGGATATGTCGTTCATCTGGCCTGGGGTGGATGGTAATCCCCTCGGCCCCAAAAGATTCGATATCCTGTGCCGAGGTAATCAGGTTGGGTACATTGCCCCCGCGTGAATTCCGAAGGGTGGCCAGTTTATTTATATTGACGCTAAGCTTTGTCATGGAGTCCATTTAGATGTGCAAAAATAAGAATTAGGCACGCCTTTTGCCATGAAAAATTAGTAATTTGCACCTAATTGAAGCGATATGTACATTCAAGACCAAATAATAACGACCGTACCCGTTTTTGAAGTTTCCGAAACGTTGAAGGAGGTGATCCAGTTTTTTGAGGAGACCACGTATTCCCATGTGGCCGTAACAGAGAATGGTGTCTTTTTAGGGCTTTTATCGGAAATGGATTTGGCTTGTTTCGAACCTGAAAAGTCCATAGAGGAATTTCGATATGAGTTGGAGAATTTCTTTGTGACCAAGGAAACGGCGTGGTTGGATGTGTTGGAAATGTTTTCCAGGAACGAGGCCAATATATTACCCATTTTGGATGAGGCGCAATTGGTTTTGGGTTATTACGACTTGGAAGATATCGTTGGGGTCTTTATTGACACTCCCTTTTTTAGGGAGCCAGGGGCTATTTTGGTCATCTCTACAGGTATAAAGGATTATTCGTTCAGTGAAATAGCCCAAATCGTCGAGAGCAATAATGCTCGATTGTTGGGTGCCTTTATCACTGGTTCGGAAAACGATGTGGTGCAGATCACCCTAAAAATCGGTACACAGAATATGAACGAGGTGGCACAGACCTTCAGACGCTATAACTACACCATCATTTTTGGAAACAGTGACGATCAGTTCCTCGAAGATTTGAAGCAACGATCGGATTATCTGGAAAAATATCTCAACGTATAACATGAAGGTAGCCATTTACGGTCAAGCTTTTCAAGAGGAGGATAAGCGATGTGTGGAGGAGTTATTGGAGGAGCTCGAAAAGTTGGATGCCCAGATATTTGTCGAGGAAAATTTCAATTCACTCATTTCCGGGATAACAAGCAATCATATTAAAGGTACGTTCAATCAATCCAAAGGATTGGACTCCACTTTTGATATGTTCGTAAGCTTTGGTGGCGACGGTACCATGCTGCGGGCTGTAACCTACATCAAGGATTACGGTATTCCCATTGTTGGGGTGAATACGGGAAGGTTGGGATTTTTGTCCACCTTTAAAAAAGAGAATGTACGTAAGTTGGTCACAGAATTTGTGGCCGGACATTATACCATTGAAGAACGCACCTTGGTCGAGGTGGACCTGAACTCCGACGTGGATGCCTTCAATGGGCTCAACTTTGCCTTGAATGAGGTTACCGTAAGCCGTAAGGATACCACTTCCATGATCACCGTGGAAACCTATTTGAACGATGAGTACCTCACTTCGTATTGGTCCGATGGCCTAATTGTTTCGACTCCCACAGGTTCCACGGGATATTCCCTGAGCTGTGGAGGGCCAGTGATCGCGCCTTCGGCAAAATCTTTGGTGCTTACGCCCATTGCACCCCACAACCTGAACGCCAGACCCTTGGTAATTTCAGATGATACCGAGATTCGTTTAAAAGTATCAGGCCGGGAAAAAACCCATTTGGTCTCTTTGGATTCGCGTATCGCCGATATTCCCAACGGAAAGGAGATTCGTGTCAAAAAATCGGATGTGACCATTAAAATGATCGAGTATACATCTGAAAGCTTTTTGAAAACGCTTCGCAATAAATTGCTTTGGGGGGAGGATAAAAGGAATTGAACCGGTTCAAAACAATAAAAGGGGCGAAAATCTGTTTAACAAGGGAGAACAAACCAAAAGCAATATCTATTGACCTTCCTTTACCCTTAATTCGTAATTTTTTTTGATCGTATGCGAATAGTATTGGCTGTTTTTCTATGCTGTATGTTCAAGATGACCGCGCAGACCTATGAAATTGGATTGTTCGCGGGCGGTGCCAATATGATTGGTGATGTGGGGCGAACGAATTATCTCTTGCCCTCGGGACCTGCCTTTGGGGGAATCTTTAAATGGAACAAGGGAAAACGCTATGCTTGGCGCGGAAGTGTCATTTATGGACAAGTAACCGCTGACGATTCCAAATCCCATATGCAATCCCGTCAACAGCGGGGATATGTGGTCGATAATTCCATTTTGGAATTTTCTGCCGGATTGGAAATTAACTTTGTGGAATACAACTTGCACAAGCTCGGACCTGCCTTTACACCCTACCTCTACACGGGAATTACCTACTTTAGGTACGATTTTAATTATTTTGATGCCCTTCAAGTGCAGGATATTAACCAAAAAGACGGTAGTTTTGCAATTCCAATGACGGTTGGGGCAAAATACCGGTTGAGTCAGTTCCTGATTCTCGGAGCCGAAATTGGGGCCAGGTATACTTTTACGGACAATTTGGACGCAAGTAATCCCGAGGGCTCCAATTTTGAGGAATTCAGGTTTGGGAACATTTTGAGCGATGACTGGTATGTGTTCACAGGTTTTACGTTGACGTATACCTTTGGACGCAAGCCCTGCCAGGATTGTTTTCAATAAAATGCACACGCTAGAGGACCTAAACAAGGACAAACTTCCAAAACATATCGCCATCATTATGGATGGCAATGGCCGATGGGCCAAAGAACGCGGCAAGCTTCGTGTGTTTGGACATGAAAACGGGGCCGAAGCCGTTAGGCGGACCGTGGAAACCTGTGTGAAACTCAATTTGCCCTTTCTTACCCTTTATGCATTTTCAACCGAAAACTGGAACCGTCCCAAGGTCGAGGTGGATACTTTGATGAAACTTTTGGTGACTGCGTTGAAAAAGGAACTCAAAAACCTAAAGGAAAAGAACATCCGGCTAAAGGCCATTGGAAAAATAGAATCCTTGCCACCAAAAGTTTACAAGGAACTAAACGAAGTTATTTCAAAAACGGCAAACAATACCGGGATGACCGTTACCCTTGCCTTGAGCTACGGTTCTAGGGAAGAGATAAAAACAGCGGTACAAGAGATTGCGGTCAAAGTTAAAAATAACATAATTTCGCCCGAAAATATTGATGAAGACGTTATAAATACACATCTTTACGCGCACTTTTTGCCTGATGTTGACCTACTTATCCGTACCAGTGGGGAATGTAGAATCAGCAATTTTTTATTATGGCAGATTGCATACGCGGAATTATATTTTATTGATGTATTTTGGCCCGATTTTAATGAGCAGCATTTGGTAGAGGCCATATTAAGTTACCAAAATAGAGAACGACGATTTGGAAAAACAAGCGAACAACTCAACTAAGGTTACCGAAAACCTAATTAGCATATATCTCCGACTATTTCTTTCCGCAGCATTTTTGGTTTTGTCTGGGCAAGGTTTTGCGCAGGAAACTTCTTTTGAGGATGGCAAGCAGTACATCTTGGGTGGATTATCGGTTACCGGTCTGCAGAGCTACAACGAGCAAACGGTAGTAACCTATACGGGATTGCGGGTAGGCCAGCCCATAAAAGTGCCAGGCGATGAGATCAGTGCCGTTATCAAAAAGTTGTGGAGTTTGGAGCTCTTCAGTAATGTGGAGATGTACTACACCAAAATCGAGGGCGATAAAATCTATTTGGAGCTTAATATCTTAGAGCGTCCCACCTTGAACAATGTTACCGTTTATGGCGTCAAAAAACGTAAGGTGGAGGATATCATTAACGATACCGACCTTAAAAAAGGTAAAAAAATTACCGAAAGTTTGATTGCCAATACCAAGAACTACCTTCAGAATAAATACAAAAAGCAGGGATATCTCAATGCCAACGTAAATATTGCTACCGCGGCCGATACTTCAGGGACCAATGTGCAGAACATGGTCATCAATGTAAAAAAGGGCGATAAGGTCAAAATTCGAAGCATCGTTTTTGAGGGGAATGAAAAACTTTCGAACAAACGTTTGCGCAAGTCGTTGAAAAAGACCAAAAAGAAGAAATTTTACCGCTTCTGGAAAAAATCAAAATACATCGCAGAGGATTATAAAGAGGATCTATCCAATTTGGTGGATACATATGCGGAAAGAGGTTATAGGGATGCCCGTGTCATTTCAGATACGTTCATAAAGGTGAACGAAAACAATATCGATCTAAAGATTAAAGTTGAAGAAGGCAATAAGTACTACTTCGGAAATATTGACTTCGTAGGGAATACGGTGTACAATGATCGTGTACTCAGCCAGGTGCTTGGCATCAAAAAAGGAGATACTTATAATGGTGTTTTGCTTAAGGAAAGGGTTGCCGATAATTCCAAACCCGACGCCCAGGATTTGACAAACCTGTATCAAAACAATGGATACTTGTTTTCAAGTATCAACCCCGTGGAAGTTTCCGCTGTCAACGATACCATCGATTTTGAAATCAGGATCATAGAGGGTAAGGAGACGTTCTTGGATCACGTAACGGTGAAAGGAAACGACAAGACCAATGACCATGTAATCTTTAGGGAACTCTACACCAGACCAGGTCAGCGCTACAGCAAGGAAAATATTGTGAGGACCATTCGCGAATTGGGCCAGTTGGGCTTCTTTGATGCGGAGCAAATTGTTCCGGATATCCAAAACCCGAACCCTAATGAAGGTACGGTGGATATTGAATACAGCCTTGTGGAGTCCGGTTCCAGCCAAATTGAACTACAAGGTGGTTTTGGTGGTGGTGGTTTCATCGGTACCTTGGGTCTGTCCTTCAATAACTTCTCCATTAAAAATATATTTAACGGTGAGGCCTACAAGCCGGTACCCATGGGTGACGGACAAACTTTTGCCCTGCGTTTACAGGCCAGTAGAACCTTCCGCGTGTACAGTTTAAACTTCTCCGAACCTTGGTTGGGGGGCAAAAAGCCGGTACGATTTAATTTGTCGTTGTCCCGTACCCAACAGTTTGGGACCTCTTTTGATAGTAGAAACAGAATTGATGTGGACAAATCAAGAGGATTTGCCATTACGGGTGTTTCTGCCGGATTGGCCAAACGAGTGCAATGGCCCGATGATTTCTTCACCATTTCGCATTCGGTTAGCTATCAGTTGTACGATTTCAATAATTATAACAGTGGACTTTTCAACTTTGGTAATGGTAGCTCCAATTCCTTGAGCTATACCTTTGGAATATCAAGGAGTTCCCAAGGTCCCAGTAGGATTTTCCCATTGTCGGGATCTAATTTTGAATTAACAGCCAAGTTTACCCCTCCATATTCTTTGTTCGGATCCAAGGATTTCAAACAATTGAAGAGCGACATTGAATCCACCACAGAGCGTTTGTTGGAAATTGGCCAAACCCCGGGATCTGCTGAGGAGCAATTGGAAGCCGATCAGTTGAGTAGGGATTTGGAGCGTTTGGAAGAGGAACGTTTTAAATTATTGGAATACTATAAAATTAAGTTCAAAGGAGATTGGTACACCCAATTGGTGGATAAATTGGTGTTGCGCACCAATGCCGAATTTGGATTCCTGGGAGCCTACAACCATGATATTGGGGATGTGCCTTTTGAACGTTTTTATGTAGGGGGCGATGGTCTCGGTAACTTTACCTTGGACGGTAGGGACGTGATTCAGCTACGGGGTTATGAGAACCAATCGTTGACACCTTATATCACCAATGCCATTACAGGCCGTTTGGAACAGGATGGGGGAACCATTTACAATAAATTCTCCATGGAACTCCGCTATCCGCTTACGTTAAAACCTACGGCATCCATTTATGCACTGTCATTTTTGGAAGCAGGTAATGCCTTCAACAATTTTAATGACTATAATCCGTTTGAATTAAAAAGATCTGCCGGAGTGGGGCTACGTATTTTTATGCCGGCATTCGGACTCTTGGGGATTGATTTTGGTTATGGTTTCGATACCGATGCCAGGCCAGGATCTACCGGACCAAGCGGCTGGCAAACGCACTTCATCATCGGGCAGCAATTTTAATCAAAGGAAAATACAATTGTGCTAAATTATAAATAACTCATTTTAAATTAATTAGTTATTTTGGCACGATATTTTCTGTATAAAATGCGGAAGTAATGATGAAAACTAAATTTCTGTTGTCATTGGTTGTTTTGATGACCTCCCTATATGGGTTTTCCCAAAGAGGGGTGCGCATCGGCTACGTGGATATGGAGTATATCCTGGAAAACGTAGAGGAGTATAGGGATGCGTCCGAACAATTGAATGCCAAGGCCCAAAAATGGAAACAGGAAATAGAGCTCAAACAAAGTGCCATCGATCAAATGAAAAAAGATTTGATGGCAGAGAAAGTGCTCTTGACCGATGAACTGATCACGGAGCGTGAAGAAGAGATCCAGATTTTGGAAAAGGAAATGTTGGATTACCAGCAAGACCGTTTCGGGCCAAAAGGAGATTTGGTGTTGCAGAAGCAATTGCTGATTCAGCCGATTCAGGACCAAGTATTCAACGAAGTCCAAAAAATCGGTGCCAATAAAAGATACGATTTTATTTTTGATAAATCAGCAGATGTTGTAATGTTGTACTCCGAAAAAAGGCACGATATCAGTGACTTGGTGTTGAGGGAGATAGGACGGACCAGAAAGGTAAGTGCTTCCAATAAAAACCAGGAACTGCAGAGCCGATTGGAGAAGTTCCAGGCCGATGAGGAAAATGCAGATGAAGAGATCAGTGAGGCACTGAGGGAACGACAAGAGCGGACGGATTCCATCCAGCAAGCGAATGCAAAGGCCGCCGAAGACAAACGGGCTGAACAGTTAAAATTGCGCGAGGAACGCAAGAAAGCCTACGAAGAACGAAGAAAAAAATTATTGGAAGAGCGCGAGGCCAAACGCCAGGCCAAATTGGAAGAGCGGAAAAAAGCGCAAGAGGAACAAAAGGATTCAATACCATACTGAATATTGAAACACTAAATTTAACGTCAAAATAAGTAACTAAGAATCATGAAAAATGTTAAAAGGATTGTAGTAGCCCTGGTTTTGTTTGTAGCGGCTACAGGTTTTGTAAATGCACAGAGCAAGGTTGCCCATATCAACGTACAGCAACTTTTGTCTGAAATGCCGGAGATGAAGGCTGCACAGGCTGAGCTGAAGAAACTGCAGGAAACCTACACCGCAGAATTGCAAGGATCCATGCAGGAGCTTCAAAACAAATTGACCCAATATCAAAATGAGGCTACTTCCAAAACCAATGAGGAGAACGAAAAAAGGGCCCAAGAGCTTCAAGGTTTCGAAAAGAACATTGACGAGGCCCGTAACGCTGCTATGCAGGATATGCAAAAAAAGCAACAGGAACTGTTCGCTCCCATTTCAGATAAAGCAAAAGCTGCTATCGAAAAAGTGGCCGCAGCCCAAGGTTTCGACTACGTAATCGATGCAACCCCAGGTTTGAGCTTGATCGTAGCAAAAGGAAAAGATCTTTTGCCCGATGTAAAAAAGGAACTCGGTTTCTAAACCGATCCATGATAAAATCAAAACCGCTTTCTCGTCACGAAAAAGCGGTTTTTTTATGCCATAAAATCAGAAGTCTCTATTTTTAGATCATGCACAGACCCATCGGCATTTTTGACTCGGGAGTTGGAGGAACCTCTATTTGGAAGGAAGTTGTAAAATTACTTCCGGATGAGGATACCCTATATTTGGCCGATAGTGCCAATGCGCCTTATGGTGAAAAATCCAAGCAAGCGATTCTGCAGCTCAGTATAAAGAATACCGAGTACTTGCTGGAACAGGGGTGCAAACTCATCATCGTGGCCTGTAATACGGCAACCACCAATGCCATCGATTATTTAAGGGCCAATTATCCCGTTCCCTTTATCGGAATAGAGCCAGCGATCAAACCCGCGGCATTGCAAACCAAGACCAAGAAAGTGGGGGTGTTGGCTACCAAGGGTACATTGTCAAGCAGTTTGTTCCACAGCACGTCCAAATTGTTTGCCGAAGGCATCACTGTAATAGAACAAGAAGGAAAGGGACTCGTGGAGTTGATTGAGGCCGGCAAAACCCGATCACCCGAAATGCGCAACCTGTTAATGGGCTTTTTGCAACCCATGCTGGAACAACAAATCGACTGCCTGGTATTGGGCTGCACCCATTATCCTTATTTGATTCCGGTCTTGAAGGAGCTGTTGCCCAACAACGTTACAATCATCGATTCGGGTGAGGCAGTCGCACGTCAGACCAAAGCGGTATTACAGGCGAATAAATTGCTTTCTGTTGATGGAAAGGTTACTATGCACCGATTCTATACCAACAAAGGCACGGAAGTCTTAAAAAGCTTGGTGAATGGTCCAAACGTTCAAGTGGCGTACTTGAACTTTTAAAAGTTATTTTCGACGATACGTGAGATAGGTGAAGGCATAATTATGTCGCTCATCCTTTGGATGGCGCTCCTCGTTCACCAATTCCCATTCATTTTTATCAATTTCCGGAAAAAAGGCATCTGCCTCAAAAACACCGTGTACACGGGTCAATTCAATATCGGTGGCAATGGCCATAGACTGTTTATAAATTTCCCCGCCACCGATAATAAAGGCGGTTTCCCCATTTTCCACCAAAGCAATGGCTTCATCAAGGGAGTGGACAATGGTACAGGGGAATTTTGGTACGTAGTCCGTATCCCGGGTAATGGCGATGTGTTCCCGATTGGGCAATGGTTTCGGAAAACTTTCCAAGGTTTTGCGACCCATAATGATCTTATGGCCCGAGGTAATGGATTTGAAACGCTTAAAATCGTCCGGTAGGTGCCAAACCAAGTCGTTGTCTTTGCCCAGTGCATTGTTTTCCGCCGCGGCGGCAATCACGATCAATCGTTTCAATCCTCTTTTTTTTTATTGATGTTGGAAATGGGGAATTCCGTTTCGATTTCCTTTTGGATTTCGGCAATCCGCTGCTTTTGCTTGGCCACCAATTTTTCCCGCTGTTGCCGTTCCCATTCCTGGCCCATGAACTTTTGCGTAACAAACACATTGAAGGCATGCAGTGCGAACAAAAAGGCCCAAATGGTAATGGCCCAAACAAACCAATTGTAGGTATCGCCATATTTGAAGATCTTGTTGATCAAGATCAAAAAAATACTGCCGATCAAAAAAACCACAAAGTGGGTGAACAACCGTTTCTTTTGTTTGATGCGTTTTTGCGCATGTTCCAAAAGTTCGTGCTGCTCCAAATCAATTTCCGGTGTTTTCTTTTTTCCGAATGACAACATGGAATGGCTATCTTTATACACAAAGATAACGCAATTGTATCCAAATTTCCCGTAATGCAAAATCTCAGAAAAAAGTTCCCTGTTCTCAACCAATGTATCTATGCCAATACCGCATCGGCCGGACTGCTCAGCGAAGATTTGATGGAGTGGCGACAAGGCCATGACCTCGATTACCTGATCGGTGGCAGCGATATGAAGAACAAGGGTTTTGCACACATGCCCGAGATCAAGAAAACGGTCGGTCGCTTTTTTGGTTGCCAGCCTGAGCATGTGGCATTGGTACCCAACTTTAGTTTGGGTTTGAACCTGTTATTGGAAGGACTGGCCAAGGACAAAACCGTATTGTTGTTGGAGAACGATTATCCTTCGCTGAATTGGCCCTTCGAAACCCGCAATTTCAAACGGGAGTATGTGACCATTGACCGTAATATGGAGGAACAAATTCATGAGAAGGTGAAATCGGGCAACATAGATGTCCTCGCCTTGAGTTTGGTACAATGGGTAAACGGCGTTCGGATCGACCTTGATTTTTTAAAGCAACTGAAAATGGACTTTCCCAACCTGATCATTATTGCGGACGGCACCCAGTTTTTGGGGATGGAGCCCTTCCATTTTGAAGACTCGGGAATCGATATCTTGGGAGCCAGTGCCTACAAATGGTTATTGGCAGGGTATGGCAACGGATTTTATTTGGTAAAGGAAGGGGTTATGGACCAGTTCGAGCTGAAGGGCATCGGCAATGGATCGGTGAACAATGATGCCTCCCAACGGAACAATATATCGTTCTGCAAATATTTGGAACCCGGCCACTTGGATTCCTTCAACTTTGGCAGCCTCGAATTTGCCCTCAATTTTTTGGACGAGATCGGCCTCGAGCACATTCAGGCCCATTTGAACAAATTGTCCAAAAAAGCCATGGAAACCTTTAATGGTATGGGACTGTTGGAGTCCTTTGTGCCCGAACGCAAACAGCACAGTACCATATTCAACATAAAAGGAGATAAGGCCCTATTTCAAAAATTGGCAGCGGAAGAGGTGGTGGCTTCTCCCCGAGGAGGTGGAATTCGATTGAGTTTTCACTTTTACAACACCGAAGAAGAAATCGATGCCATTGCCAAACTCCTAAAGCGGTAAGGTTATAAATACCGTATTGGGAAAATACGCAATTCAATTTTGATAAAGTAATCCTATTGTTAGGCGCATTTTATCAAAATGACAAATCGCACCTAACTAATTGTAAATTAATGGTTTTATCTCTTGCTTTGTACCGGAATTAAAATTTTTGGTACCATGGCAATTAAAAAACAATACCTAAAGAGCAAGCCTGTTTGCAAAGTAACTTTTTCAGTTCCTGCAGAAGAGGCAAAGACCGTTGCAGTAGTGGGGGATTTCAATAAATGGAACCCTAAAGGCAGCACCTTGAAGAAATTGAAGAACGGAACCTTCAAAGGAACGTTCGAACTTCCTGTTGAGAACAGCTATGAATTTAGATATTTGATCGACGGTAGCTACACCAACGAGGCCGAGGCCGATCGTTTCCAGTGGAACGACTACGCCGGCGCTGAGAATGCCGTTTTGGAAGTGTAACTTATTAGAAAAAAATAATTTTAATGTACCGCCATTGGATCGCTCCGATGGCGGTTTTTTTATTCTTTGGCGCCGTTCAAGTATTTCAATCCTTCCTAAAGTGTCGGTAGGGTGCCGTGCGGTGGTTTCCTGCTCGAAGTAATCATGTTTTACCTGCAAAGCAGTGCCCAATCGTGCCCGCAGAAGGGCCCTAAATCTACTACTTCTTTTTTTCCAAAAGTTTGATGACGATGCCCAACTGTCCCAAATGATACACATCGTGGTGGAGCATTCCATTGACTAGGAAACTATACGGATAATCGCCCTTAAAATCGGTATCGTAATACGTTTGGGAAAGAAAAACATCCTCCTTGTCCTCTAGCAAGGCGATAAGTTCGGACAAGGTGTCGTCATATTCTTTTTTGATGTGGTCCCACCCTTTTAGTTGTAAAATATCGTTCGACAACCAATTTTCTGGGTCATCGTCCGTTTTGCTGCCTTGGCCGGTTTTAATTTTCAACAGGGCCTCCCGGCGCCAAAAGGTAAGGTGCGAAATGATCTCCGCTACACTGTGTAGGTTCTCCAGTGGACGTTGAAAGACAAGGGTTTCATCCAAATCATTCAGCTTATCGGCAAAGGAATTGCCCATCCAAGGTTTACCTGCACGGATTTCCTTGAGTTGTTGGATGATATATTCAATGATTGGTTTTCTGTTCATTGGTGAGTTTCGAAACATACATTTTCTCCAAGGTATGCAATTCTTCCTTATTTGGAAATTGAAGTTTCAAGTCGGTCAAAAGTTGATGACCCTCAATACATCCGGAGCCTTCAAATTTGCAGTAACTGCCATATGCCAAGGCCAATCGGTAATTCACAGCGTACTCATTCGGGAATATTTTTTTGGCCAATAAATATTGAAAAATGGCATTATGCCAGTGTCGCTTTTGCAACCATTTGTCACCATCATTGACGTAAAAAAGGTATTGTTCGGTTTTTGATTCCAACTCCTTTTGAGCATAAAGTTTTTCATTCCTTTTAAAGGAATCGTTGAGTTGAATACCTAATCCCAATACAACTATTAAAATGATGGATGCTGCAATACACATTTTAACAAAATGCTTTTGGTTTTCGGCTTCTATTTTTTCTCGAATGGCTTGTCGTTCCCTTTTTGAAAGTGGTCGGGAATCCAATTTTCCTTGGGCATACGTTCGGTACTCCTTTCTGAGTTTTTCAAAACCAAACCCACGTTGAAAAGGATTTCGTTTTCGGAGCAATTTTTGGTTGTTCCGAAGAATTGTTATCATACTTTGTATGCTTCCTTCGCCTGCCATTTTGAATAATTCAATTCTAAATATTGGTATGCGGAATGCACAGGTTGTTACAAATGAAACTTTGTCATAATCTGTTATGACCCTTTATCTGTTAAAGGTGGTTACATTTGAAACATGACCCAAAAAGCACAAAAATTCATGGCTTTGTTCGAAGATGCCTACGGCTCTCCAGCCGAACTGGCCAATATATTGGACTTGGGTTTGGAAATGCTCTTTTATGTGGAGGAAGGTGCCTTTTCCCAAAGGGAACTGCAACGGGTGGCGGGGGCGTTGCGGGATATCAATGGGGTTTTGAAGGCTTGACGGACAAATCAGTTTAAAAAACGATTTTGATTATAAAATGAGGACTAACGATTTTTTATTAACCTAACAATTTCAACGTTGTCAAGATATTGTAAGGTGTTAGCATCGAAAAATTCTTTGGTATACCTGCGTTCTATGGTCATAACACTATCGTTAATGTCCAATATCTTCCAATCATTTTGATATCCCACAAAATCAGTATGAAGGTGTTGTTTCATGTTAAAATAAACCAGGGAATTATCAAATCGAATCTCGGTGGAATCGATGCCTAGGCAATAACTCATGATTTTGTTTTCGAAAATTTCATAGTATGGCGGCCATAGAGTATCATGATCAGGTATACGGGCTGGTGGAGGTGGTATTTTGGAGTTTTCAATCCCTATCCATGGTTCTTCAGTCCATTTTCCCAAAATATTTTCTAGTTTCCACTTAGGATGTTGTTCTTTCAATATCAATTTGGTTTCTTTTTCTCCAATACTATACCCGGTTATTGTTGAATCATTTTGTTGATGTAATAAAATAATCAAATGACCTAAAACCAACGCGTTAGAGTCTTCAAATTTGATCAATTTCCATGGCTGATTGTACGCATGGAATTCAAATAAATTGCATGTAGAGTCCAGAAACTGAATGGTTAGATTTTCATCATCATCTTCAGGATATAAGATGAAAGTTTTGCCGTTAAGAATTAAATCTTGTTTAGAATTCTCTTTTACGTTACTTCTATTACATGAAAAAATAAGTAATATGAAAATTGGAAGAATATTTTTCATCTAAAAAGTAAACTAGTTTGTTAGTAATGGTAAAAGGAATTTTACTACCGTCACCAAATTAGATAAAAAAGCTACAATTCCCATCTTAATTGTGGGAGTAACACTAATAAATTAATAGCTAAAATTTATCAACCCCCTATCAAACCCATCAAAGTGGGAAATGATGGGCAGGTCAAAATCCGAATAATCCGAGTTGGTGGAGTTCACGATGACCACATGGCCCACTTGGCAGTTGAGCGCCGCCTGTACCCCGGAGTGAGAGTCCTCAAAAATGATGGAGCCTGTTTTGTCCACACCCAATCGTTGGATGGCCCTATCAAATAGG
Organism: Flagellimonas beolgyonensis; assembly: GCF_003992615.1. Lineage (GTDB taxonomy): Bacteria > Bacteroidota > Bacteroidia > Flavobacteriales > Flavobacteriaceae > Flagellimonas > Flagellimonas beolgyonensis. The sequence continues at coordinate 147,704 of NZ_RZMY01000015.1, read as the reverse complement.
TCGGGGTGTGGTTTTCCCCGTACGGTGCCATCGTCGAACACAATATGCTCCTCTTCAAAATAGTCCAACAAATTGAATTTATCTATAAAAAAGTCCACGTTGGATTTCCCGGAGGCCGTGGCGATGGCCCTAGGAATGTTATTGGCTTTTAGATAGTCCAATAGATCCAGCGCACCGGGTGCCAGTTCCATATTGTGTTTCAGGCATTCATTGCGGTACAGCACCTCTTTTTCCTCGGAATACTGATGCACTTCCTCGTCGCTAAAAGGCCGTTTGAAAAGGATTTCAAGCGTATCTTTCCCGTTGCGGCCATGAATGTAATCCCGTTTTTGCTGTTCGGTCAAAAAAATATGGTGCGCCGCCAAATATTCATCCCAAGACTTTTCCTGGTATTCGGAATCCCAAAACAGCGTACCGTTAAAGTCAAAGATTACTCCATTTTTTTGCATAAGCAACATTAAGATTTACACCGCAACCACCCCTTTAATATGTGGATGCGGGTCGTAGTTAAGTAGTTCAAAATCATCAAAAGTGAAAGCAAAGATGTCCTTCACTTCGGGGTTGATTTTCATAGTGGGCAAGGGTCGGGGGTCACGGCTCAATTGCAATTGTACCTGCTCCAAGTGGTTGTTGTATATATGGGCATCACCAAAGGTGTGGATGAATTCCCCGGGTTGGTAGCCACAAACTTGGGCCATCATCATGGTGAACAGGGCGTATGATGCTATGTTGAACGGTACCCCCAAAAAGATATCGGCACTGCGCTGGTACAGCTGGCACGACAATTTACCGTCCGCCACATAAAATTGGAAAAAGGCATGACAAGGGGGGAGGGCCGCCTTTCCGTTGGCCACATTTTCTGCGAACGAAACGGAAGTGTCTGGCAGTACGCTGGGGTTCCAGGCGGAGACCAGCATACGACGACTGTTGGGATTGTTTTTCAAGGTATCCACCACTTCCTGGATCTGGTCGATTTCCTCGCCGTTCCAATTGCGCCATTGGTGACCGTACACCGGACCGAGGTCGCCATTTTCATCGGCCCATTCGTTCCAAATACGAACCCCGTTCTCTTGCAGGTATTCGATATTGGTGTCCCCTTTCAAAAACCACAGCAGTTCATAAATAATGGACTTTAAATGCAGTTTTTTAGTGGTCACCATGGGGAATCCATCCGAAAGGTCGAAGCGCATTTGATAGCCAAAAACGCTCAAGGTTCCTGTTCCCGTGCGGTCGGCTTTTTGGTTCCCGTGTTCCAACACGTGTTTAAGAAGGTCGTGGTATTGTTTCATAATGGGTTAAAGGTAAATGGTTAAGGGAAAAGGGACAATAGGGCTGGAAGCAGATTTATGAAAACTTTATTAACGGGTAAGATTGGGTCAAGGGTGAAGGGTTAGTGGTGGTTGGATAAGTTGAATTTTATAAGTGAAGCAATCCTTCGTTGCAGTCTTTGAAGTTTTTTGATGGAGGACTTCGTTACTTCGGGAGATAGAAAGTTCAAATCTTCACAAAGTAATAGATGGGTTTCCAACTCGAAGGCTGAGCCTAAACTGATTTGTAAAAATCGGACAAAGTCCTTCTGGGAATATTTGCTGCAACCCTCAGCTATATTGGCAGGAATAGAAACAACACACCTGTTGATTTGGGAAATTAGGCCGTATTGCTCTGAACTAGGGAGTCGTTTGGTAGTGTTGTAGATGTCTTTCACCAACATTCTGGCTTCTTTCCAGACTTCCAATTCTCGAAAATTTCGCATAGTACTGCATCTTTAAAAATTTTGAGATTGAACTAAATTTGACATTATACCTTTTGCCTTTAACCCTTCACCTTTAACCCTTGACCTTTCACCCAAGTATCATCCCCGCAATGGTCGCGGAAAGCAAAGAGGCCAAAGAACCGCCCAAAACGGCTTTCATGCCAAATTCGGATAAGTTTTTGCGCTGACCTGGTGCCAAGGAACCGATACCACCGATTTGGATGCCGATGGAAGCGAAATTGGCAAAGCCACACAGCATGTAAGTGGCCATAATTACCGATTTGTTGTAGGTGAAATGCACTCCATTGGCTACGTTTTTAAGGTCGGCCAATTGAATGTACCCGATAAATTCACTGGCGGCCAATTTGATACCGAGCAACTGCCCCATGAGCATCACATCTTCATTGGCTACCCCGATCAACCACATAAGCGGGGCAAAAACGGTTCCCAAAATGGCTTCGAGCGAAAAGCTTTGGTAGGGTGAGTTGGCTGCTATCCAAGTATTAAAGGTGGTGATGTCTCCGATCCATCCCAAAATACCATTGATCATGGCAATAAAGGCCACGAAAACCAATAGCATGGCGCCTACGTTCAGGGCCAATTTTAAGCCCTCAGTGGTACCATTGGCAATGGCATCCAATAAATTGGAACCTATTTTTTCTGTGGATACCTGAACATCCGTATTTACGGCTTCCGTCTGTGGATATAATATTTTTGAAATAACAATGGCACCCGGTGCGGCCATTACAGATGCTGCCAATAAGTGCTTGGCAAAAACCAGTCGTAAAACCGGGTCATCTCCTCCCAAAAATCCAATATACGCAGCCAAAACGGCTCCTGCCACAGTGGCCATGCCCCCGATCATCACCAAAAGGATTTCGGACCGGTTCATTTTTTCGAGATAAGCTTTGATCAATAGGGGAGCTTCGGTCTGGCCCAAAAAGATATTACCGGCCACAGACAAACTTTCTGCTCCGGATATGCCCAAAGTTTTCGATAGCAACCAAGCCATACCTTTTACTACCCATTGGATGACCCCTAAATAATAAAGCACCGAAGTCAATGCGGAAAAGAAGACAATGGTGGGCAATACCTGAAAGGCGAAGATGTACCCAAAGGTATCCATATCTACTACAAGGCCCTCGAACAAAAACTGGCTTCCTGCCCTGGTGAATTCCAAAATACTCACAAAAATTCCGCCTACCTTTTCAAAGGCATATTGTACGAAGGGTACTTTGAGTACACCAATGGCTATTAAAACTTGTAGTGAAAGTCCGATACCCACGGTTTTCCAGTTGATGGCCCTGCGATTGGCACTGAACAAAAAGGAGATCAAAATCAAAACGGCCATACCCAACGCGCCACGCAATAAGGTGGTTATGGTAAATCCTTGATTGGGAATAATGTCGGGTGATGCTTGGGTGACCACATTTTCAACGGTTGCATCGATGGCAACGTTCAAGGAATCCGCTGGTACTGAATTTTGGCCGAATGCGACCGAACAAAGGAGCAGAAGGATCAGTAATCCAGAGTACTTTTTTGCCATGTATGTTTATTTGCGCTTGGAAATTTCGTCCCGTAACTTGGCAGCCTTTTCGTAGTCTTCATTGGCTACTGCCTTATCCAATTCTTTATGGAGCTCTTCGAGGGATAGCTCGCGATAGCCGTGGGCTTCAGCCCCGGATTCTATTTCCACGGTTTCGCCTTCCTGTAAAATTTCGTCCACCACAATGCTATCATCTTCCTTTTCCTCTTCCTCCTTGGTTGAAAATTTCAAGAATATACCTGCTTTATCCAAAATGGTCTTGTAGGTAAAGATGGGTGCATTGAAACGCAAGGCGAGAGCAATGGCATCACTGGTGCGTGCATCGATGATCTCTTCAACCCCATCCCGTTCAGAAATTATGCTGGAATAGAACACGCCATCCACCAATTTATGGATGATGACCTGCTTGACCACAATCTGGAACCGGTCGGCGAAATTCTTGAAAAGGTCATGCGTCAAGGGCCGTGGCGGCTTTATTTCTTTTTCCAATGCAATGGCAATGGACTGTGCTTCAAAAGCGCCTATAACGATGGGGAGTTTTCTGTCCCCTTCCACTTCATTCAAAATAAGGGCGTACGCACCATTTTGGGTTTGGCTGTATGATATTCCCTTTATTTTTAATCGTACTAAACTCATATTATCCTCCTAAAGCCAAAAAGGCTGTTCAAATAAGTGGCGTAACCAGTTATCTGAACAGCCCCTTGCAATGGGCAAATTAACAAAATTTAAGCGTTTTGGGCTTTAAATTCCTTTAATTTTTCGATGAGTTTGGGCACTACCTCGAAGGCATCCCCAACGATACCATAATCTGCAGCCTTAAAGAAAGGTGCTTCGGGGTCGTTGTTGATCACCACTTTTACTTTTGAAGCGCTAACACCGGCCAAATGCTGAATGGCGCCAGAAATACCAACCGCAATGTATAGGTTGCTCGCCACTGGTTTTCCAGTTTGGCCCACGTGCTCGCCATGCGGACGCCATCCCAAATCGGATACAGGTTTGGAACATGCGGTGGCTGCGCCCAAAACATCGGCGAGTTCCTCGATCATACCCCAATTCTCAGGACCTTTCAATCCACGACCACCGGATACCACAATATCGGCATCGGCAATGGTCACTTTTCCGGCCACGCGATCCACCTCTACGGATTTAACCGCAAAATCACCTTCACTTAAAGAAGGGCTAAAACTTTCGACATTGGCAGAAGTGTTGTTTTCCACTACGCCAAAAGCATTGTTGGAAACGCCAATGACCTTGATGTCCGAGGAAATTTCTGTGTGCGCAAAGCCTTTATTACTGAATGCGGTTCGTTTTACCACAAATGGGGAAGTGCTATCGGGTGCAGCAACCACGTTGGGTACGAAACCAGCGTTCAATTTTGTGGCCAATATCGGGGCCAAATATTTGGAATCGGCCGAGGTGCTCAGAACAATCACTTTTGCTCCTTCGGCTTGGGCCGCTTGCGCCAAGGCATCAGCATAGGCTTTTGCATTAAAGGTAGCCAATTGATCGTCCACTATTTTCAACACTTTGGAAACCCCGTAGGTTCCCAATTCGGCATCGTTTTCCGCATTGAAGGTCACCGCAGTAACGCTTGTGCCTAGGTCCTGGGCCACTTTGTAGGCATAGGATACAACCTCAAATGCATTTTTTTTGAATTTTCCCTTGAAGGATTCTGTATATACTAATACTGACATAATTTTTTGAAATTTCAATATTCAAACCTCAAATTCCAAGTTGTTTTTTTGGAGTTTGGAATTCTGAATTTTTTATTTAAATCACTTTAGCTTCGTTGTGCAATAGGTCTACCAGTTCTCCCACATTGTCGGCGTCCACCAGTTTAACGGGACCTTTGGCCGCTGGTTTATCGAATTTTTGGTCTTGTGTGGGTTTGGCAGCCTCAACTGGCTCCACCACATTAAGGGCTTTTTGGCGCGCCATCATAATGCCACGCATATTGGGGATGCGCAGGTCGCTTTCTTCCACCAACCCTTTTTGACCTCCGATCACCAGGGGCAAAGAGGTGCTTAGTTTTTCCTTTCCACCATCGATTTCACGCATTGCGGTAACGTTGGTTCCGTCAATTTCCAAACCGATACAGGTGTTTACAAAGTTCATGTCCAACAACGTGGCCAACATGCCGGGAACCATGCCCCCATTGTAGTCGATGGACTCCCTGCCTGCAATGACAAGGTCGTAACCACCATTTTTAACTACTTCGGCCAACTGCTTGGCTACATAAAAACCATCGGTTGGTTCTGCATTCACCCGAATGGCCTCATCGGCGCCAATCGCCAATGCCTTTCGGATGGTGGGCTCCGTTTGGGCACCACCCACAGTGGCCACATGAACGGTAGCTCCCTGCTTTTCTTTGAACCACATGGCACGTGTTAGCCCAAATTCATCATTGGGATTAATCACAAATTGTACCCCGTTTGTATCAAACTTGGTATCGCCTTCCGTAAAATTGATTTTGGAAGTAGTATCCGGTACGTTGCTTATGCAAATTAAAATCTTCATATATACTTTAGGTTTATCGCATCAAATATAGCTAATAATTATGAAATTTATTATGCATGCATAATAAATTTTGTTCTTTTTTTTGATGAATGCCCAAGTGATGTTCGTGTAGTTTTTGCTATTTTTGCTTGCGTTTTTAAGCACACTAACGAAATTCTTTAGTTCGATTTAATGAAAACACTACAGTTTAGGGAGGCCATCGCCGAGGCCATGTCCGAAGAGATGCGAAGGGATGAATCCATTTATTTGATGGGTGAGGAAGTTGCAGAATACAATGGAGCCTATAAAGCATCCAAGGGCATGCTTGATGAGTTTGGACCGGAACGTGTATTGGATACCCCGATTTCTGAGTTGGGTTTTGCTGGTATAGGCGTAGGTTCTGCGATGATCGGCAATAGGCCCATTATAGAATTTATGACGTTCAACTTTTCCTTGGTAGGAATTGACCAAATCATAAACAACGCGGCAAAGATCCGTCAAATGTCCGGTGGGCAGTTTAACTGCCCCATCGTATTTAGGGGCCCAACCGCATCTGCAGGGCAATTGGCAGCAACGCACTCCCAGGCTTTTGAAAGTTGGTATGCCAACTGTCCAGGTCTAAAGGTAGTGGTACCTTCGAATCCTGCTGACGCCAAAGGATTGTTGAAGTCTGCCATCCGTGACAACGACCCCGTTATCTTTATGGAGTCCGAGCAAATGTATGGAGACAAAGGGGAAGTGCCCGAAGGCGAGTACACCATTCCGTTGGGTGTGGCCGATATTAAAAGGGAAGGTACGGATGTAACCATCGTTTCCTTTGGAAAAATCATAAAAGAAGCTTACAAAGCTGCCGAGGAACTGGAAAAAGAGGGCATCAGTTGTGAGATCATTGATTTACGCACCGTTCGCCCGATGGATATCAATACCATTCTAACATCGGTCAAAAAAACCAATAGGTTGGTGATTTTGGAAGAAGCCTGGCCATTTGGCAACGTGGCTACCGAAATCATTTACCATGTGCAGGACAAAGCATTCGATTATTTGGATGCACCCATTGTAAAATTGAACACCGCTGATACGCCAGCTCCTTATTCACCAGTGCTTTTGGCCGAATGGTTGCCAAACCACGAAGATGTGATCAAGGCTGTTAAGAAAGTGTTATATAAGTTATAGAAACTTGTAAGTAAGGTATATTAGCCCCGACAACATGGTTGCCGGGGCTATTTTTTAGGGAACAGTTTTTGATAAGACATTACTTTTAAACCAAATTTGACCTAAGTTGATATGTGGAATCGCTTTCCAGCTGTTCTTCATGTCCTTTATAGCTGCTCATGAACAAATTCCTTTCTTTCGTTTTCTTTTTGATCTTTTTGTCGGTTTCCGCACAGACCAAGGTGGAAGGTATTGTGACCGATGAGACCGGCATGCCCATTGCTTTTGCCAATATCATCTTTGTGAACTCCTCCGAAGGAACCATCACCAACGACAATGGTCGTTTCTATATGGAATCCGATGAAACCTACAGTGCCATTAAGGTGTCCTTCATTGGCTATGAGACCAAGGAGATCCCATTGCCACAAAAGGTAAATTACGGAATGGAGATTGTTTTGCCCGAATCCGCGGAGCAATTGAGGGAGGTGATCGTTTACACTGGAAAACAATCCAAAAAGAACAATCCGGCCATTGATATCCTTAAAAAAATATGGGCCAAAAAGCGCCAAAACGGGGTGCGGATGTTTAAACAATACCAGTACGACAAATACGAGAAAATCGAGTTCGACCTGAATACCATCGACAGTGCCCTGATCAAGAGCAAGCTTTTCAAGGGGTTGGAATTTATGTTCGAAGATCTCGATACTTCTAGGATAACTGGTAAAACCTACCTGCCCATCTTTTTGAACGAAACCTTTTCCAAAGTATATGGGGACAATATCATCGATAAGGAAAAGGAGGATGTATTGGGCAACAAAAATTCAGGCTTTAGCGGCAATCAGGCCATCACTGCGTTTGTGGAGGACCTTTATTCCGATTATGATATTTACGACAATTACCTCAAATTTTTCGACAAGAGCTTTACCAGTCCCTTGTCCAAAACGGGGGTGGATGTTTATAATTATGTGTTGTCCGACAGTACGTTTATCGACAATAAATGGTGCTATAACATTATCTATTATCCCCGACGCAAAAACGAGTTGACCTTCAAAGGGGACTTTTGGGTGAACGATACCACCTTCGCCATCAAGAAAATCAACATGCAGGTCACCAAGAGTGCCAACATCAACTGGGTGAAGGAAATATACATTGAACAGGACTTCGATGTGGTGAGCGATTCGGTCTTTTTACTGAAACGGGATTACATGTTGAGTGATTTCAGCTTCTCCAAAAAGGAAGAATCACGGGGGGTATATGGCAAACGCACCACGGTTTTTGACAATTACCAATTCGATACCAACCGACCCGAAGCTTTCTACAAGGCCGTTTCCGACCCGTATGACCCACGAGTGTTCTCGCAGGACAGTGTTTTTTGGAAGAATGCTCGCTTGGAAAGCTTGAACGACGATGAATCGGGTATTTTCAAATTGTTGGATACCCTGAAGACCGTTCCCAAGTTCCGGACCTATTACGACATTGTCAGTATTTTGGGTTCCGGTTATGTGGAAATCGATAAGTGGAACATCGATATTGGGGATATCTACAGCACCTTCGGTTTTAACGATGCAGAGGGTATTCGACTAAGGGCGGGGGCGCGGACCTATTTCGGCCAAAATGATACTTGGCGTTTGGAAGGGTATATGGCCTATGGATTTGAGGATAGAAAGTTCAAACATGGTTTTTCCGGTAAATTCCTGTTGGACCGAAAAAGCAGATTGATCGTTTCCGGGGGCAATCGAAGGGATATTGAACAATTGGGACTCAGCCTAACCAGTACAAATGATGTATTGGGGCGAAGCATCGCGTCGTCATCCTTGGTTACGGTCGGTTCCAATAACCGGTTAACGAACATAAACCTGTCCACTTTCAATGTGGAAATGGAACCGGTGAAGAATTTTCGGTTTAGTGTGGGCAGCTCGTTCCGTACGTTGAGTTCCGCTCTGCCCGATGCCTTTAGCCTCGATTATGTGGACCCGACTTCGCTTACGGGTATTGCATCGGAAATAAAACAGTTCGATGTCAATACCACCATCGTCTATACTCCCGGAAAGCGAACCATTGGCTATGGGGTGGAACGGGCCAATATCAATGACAATTATAGCACCTTGGTGCTGAACTATACCAAAGGATTCAGTGGTTTTTTGGAAAGTGATTTCGATTATGAGAAACTGCAATTTTCCTATCGTCAACCTTGGCAGATTGGTGGTTTTGGCCGATTGACCAGCAGTGTGGAACTGGGCAAGACCTTCGGTACGGTGCCATTGGGGCTGTTGAGTGTGATACCGGGCAACCAGACCCTGTTCTCGCTGTACAACGTGTTCCCCAATTTGGATTTTTATGAATTTGTGACCGATACCTATGCCACGGTCCATTTGGAGCACAATTTCAACGGGCGATTGTTTTCACGGATACCCGTGTTACGAAAGTTGAACTTAAGGGAAATTGTAGGCCTACGTGGAGCCTGGGGGCAATTGTCCGATGAGAATATTGCCTTGAGTGCCCCGACCAATATCCCATTGATGGCCCCTACCGACCAAATTTATTGGGAGTATTCCTTTGGTGTGGGCAACATCTTTAAAATATTGCGAATCGACTTCAACTTTAGGGGGAATTACTTGGATAATCCCGATGCACGCAGATTTGGTATCACCGGAACTTTCGGATTTAACTTTTAATTCATACTAAAAAGCCCGTTTTTACCTGTAAATCCAGCAATACTGGTTATTTTTGCAGAAAATAAAACGAAAAATGGCTAAGAAACCACAGATAACCTTTGATGTTCTAGTAGAAATTCCAAAAGGAAGCCGAAACAAATACGAATACGATTTTACGTTGAACAAAATCCGATTTGATAGGACGTTGTTCTCTTCAATGATGTACCCGGGTGATTATGGGTTCATTCCTGAAACGTTGGCTTTGGACGGTGATCCCTTGGATGTTCTGGTACTTTGTACCGAACCAACCTACCCAATGGTTGTGGTGGAAGTAAAGCCAGTGGGCGTTTTCCACATGACGGATGAGAAGGGACCTGATGAAAAATTGATCTGTGTTCCGGTTTCCGACCCTATTTGGAGCCAACGTGATGACATTAGCGAACTGAACCCCCACCGATTGAAGGAAATCGAGCACTTTTTTCAAGTGTACAAGGATTTGGAGGAAAAGAAGGTGGATACCGGAGGCTGGGGCGATGTGAACGAAGCCATCCAGATTTACCATGAGTGTGTGAAACGTTATGATAACAGCGACCACAAAAAGAAACGTACCTTCACCATATAGGTAAGAATAGCATTGAAAAAATGCGCCTTTTATAAACAAAGGCGCATTTTTTTTATTACTTCGTATTTTACTACATTAGCAGCCGTTAAAAAAATCTAAACAACTCAATCTATGGATTTAATCGTAAAGTTTTTGCCCGTTTTTGGTATCCTGGGCCTGTTGTACGTTTTCATTAAGAACGTATGGATCTCCAAACAAGAGGTTGGAGACGAAAAAATGGCAAGGATTGCCAAGAATATTGCCGATGGGGCCATGTCATTCCTAAAGGCAGAGTATAAAATTTTGAGCATATTCGTTGTGGCCGTTGCCGTGCTATTGTTCTTCAAAGGAAGTAACGAAGCCGGTTCCAACGGTATGGTGGCCGTTTCCTTCGTTGTAGGGGCCATCTGTTCCGCATTGGCAGGTTTCATTGGAATGAAAGTTGCCACCAAAGCCAATGTTAGAACCACACAGGCGGCTAGAACGTCTTTGGGCAAAGCCTTGGAAGTAGCCTTCGCCGGTGGAGCCGTTATGGGTCTTGGTGTTGTGGGCCTTGGTGTTTTGGGATTGAGTGGACTCTTTATGATTTACAGCGGACAAGGTTGGGAATTGGCCGAGGTGCTTAACGTACTTTCCGGGTTCTCTCTTGGAGCCTCATCCATTGCACTATTTGCCCGTGTGGGTGGTGGTATCTACACCAAAGCAGCCGACGTTGGTGCTGACCTTGTGGGTAAGGTGGAAGCCGGTATCCCAGAAGATCACCCGTTGAACCCTGCAACCATTGCCGATAACGTTGGTGACAACGTAGGGGATGTGGCCGGTATGGGTGCCGACCTTTTTGAATCCTATGTGGGATCGATCATCGGTACCATGGTATTGGGTGCTATTTTTGCAACCCTTCCCGAATTCCAAGCTTCCTTTGATGGCCTTGGAGCGGTATACTTACCTTTGGCATTGGCCGCTGTGGGAATCGTGATGTCCATCATTGGAACCTTCTTTGTAAAGGTGAAAGATGGTGGCAACCCACAGACCGCATTGAACATTGGTGAATTTGGTTCTGCTGGACTCATGTTGGTAGCCTCTTATTTTATCATTACCGGAATGCTTCCAGACTCTTGGGTAGAGGGCGGAAAAGAATATTCTGCCATGGGTGTTTTTTGGGCGACCATTGCAGGTTTGGTAGCTGGCCTTTTGGTAGGTAAAGTAACCGAGTACTATACCGGAACAGGTACAAAACCGGTGAACTCGATTGTTCGCCAGTCAGAAACCGGTTCTGCTACAAATATTATTGCAGGTTTGGGTGTGGGTATGATGTCCACTGCCATTCCAATTATTTTGATTGCTGCTGCTATCTTGGTGTCCCATCATTTTGCTGGACTTTACGGAATCGCAATCGCTGCCGTAGGGATGTTGGCGAATACAGGAATCCAGTTGGCGGTTGATGCCTACGGTCCTATTTCGGATAACGCTGGTGGTATTGCCGAGATGGCCGAGTTGCCAAGGGAGGTTCGTGAGCGCACCGATAAATTGGATGCGGTGGGTAACACTACAGCTGCCATCGGAAAAGGATTTGCGATTGCTTCTGCTGCCTTGACAGCTTTGGCCTTGTTTGCCGCGTTTATGAAAACAGCCGGCGTACAATCCATCGATGTGTCCCAACCTGATATTATGGCTGGTTTGTTGATCGGTGGTATGTTGCCGTTCGTGTTCTCGGCCCTTTCCATGAATGCGGTGGGTAGAGCGGCCATGTCCATGATTGAGGAAGTGCGTCGTCAGTTTAAGGAAATCCCACAATTGAAAGCGGCTTTGGAAGTAATGCGTAAATACGATTCAGACCTTTCCAAAGCGACCAAGGAGGATATGGAAATTTTTGAAGCTGCCGATGGGGTGGCCGAATATGAAAAATGTGTGGCCATTTCAACCCAGGCGTCCATTAAAGAGATGGTATTCCCAGGATTGTTGGCCATTGCCGTTCCTGTTGCCGTTGGTTTTATCGGCGGTGCTGAAATGTTGGGTGGTCTATTGGCCGGTGTAACCACAGCAGGTGTGTTGATGGCGATTTTCCAATCCAATGCCGGTGGTGCATGGGACAATGCCAAAAAGACCATTGAAAGCCAAGGAAGAAAAGGTAGCGATGCCCACAAGGCAGCCGTTGTTGGGGATACCGTTGGAGATCCTTTTAAGGATACTTCAGGTCCTTCTTTGAACATCTTGTTGAAATTGATGTCCGTGGTGGCCTTGGTAATCGCGCCAAGTTTGGTAAGCCTTGCTCCAGCCGATGAAATGGGCATGTTGCATGAGGAAACCAAAACCATCAATGTTACCGAGGAAGGTATGCAAACCACCCAAGCCATGGAAAAACAAATCCGTGTGGAGGTGAGCAATACCGATGAAGGAACATTTAAAGCCGTGGTTACTTCAAGTACCACAAACAATGGTGAGGTAGTGGAAGAAACCGAAGAGTTTACTGCTGCCACCAAAGAAGAATTGGAGCAAAAGATCCAAGAATATAAAAGTGCTGAGGCAAAGAATTAGCGCTTGCTTTTCTGCAAAGCTGGAAAAACCACGCCAATTGGCGTGGTTTTTTTATTTTTCAATGTAAGAATTAAGATTTCTAAATCGTCTTTACAATCCTCATTTCGAAATGACTGTTCCGATAATTTGTCATTTCGAACCGACCTTTGGGAGCTTGAGAAAGCTAATAGTTGTCACATCGATCGCAGTCGAGATGCCATTTTAGTTCAATACAAAAGTAATCGGAATGGCATACGGTACTTTCACTGGGGTTCCCCGTTGTTTACCAGGAATCATTTTGGGCAATTTAGAGATGATCCGGGCGGCTTCCTTCTCCAAGCTCTCGTGCGGACCTCGCAAACGAACATCGCCAATGCTGCCATCTTTTTGCACAGTGAAAATTACATTTACCTTTCCTTGTAATCCCATTTCCATGGCCATTTCAGGATAGTTGAAATTTTTCTTGATGTGTTTGAGCATCATCTCCTGAAAACAGTCCCTTTTTTCTTTTTCGGTGGACTGATTTTCACAGCCCGGAAAAATGGGTGCATTTTCAATCAAAATGAAGGGTACGGTATCTGGAATGTCTTCTTCGGCAACTTCAATATCATCCACTTCGGCTATTTCTGTGTCTGGATTTGGTTCATTAGCTTCAATTGGAGTTTCGTCAAAGTCCGAATCATCGGGAGCGATTTCAATTATTGGTGGTGCTTGAATTTTTGGCTTTGGAGGTTCGGGCAGTTTTTGGATGGTAATGGGGGCTTCTTCATCAGGCAGTAGATCAGGATCAAGTTGTCCGAAGTCACAAGCGATGGTTTCGTTATAACTTTTCCATTCCAAAGCCAACCAAGTGGCAAAGAGGACTACGGTCATCCCCACAAAAAAGTAAAGGATGCTGTTTTTTCGTAGATCGGATTTTGGGTTCTTTTTTGTTTCCATGATTTTCAAATTTTTGGCCGCAAGGGCGTAGTTACTGGTTGTGGGAATAGTCCCAATCCGAAACTAGTTTGAAAATCAAATGTTTAAAAGCAATAATGAGGGAACGGGTAGTTTGGGTGAGGGAAATACCCTCTCATTGTTTTATTCATTGGATGATTTGGAAAAGATATTTGGTAAACTCACCCCAGTTGGTTGTTTTTATTTCTGAAGTTCAAGGAGTTCCATGGCTTTCTTTAGTTCTTCTTGAAGTTCGTCATAACCAATAATTCGCCCAATGCTAGTGTATTCAAGAAAATGTGTTCTTAGGTTTTGGTACAATGTTTCCTTGATTTGTTTTTGTAATTGAACCACTTCCTTGGTTTGCTCCATACTTTCCAGTTGCTTGTAAAGCTTCAAAATGTCTGAGTTCATGCTCTCTTTCTTAAGATTCTATTTTGATGGAGGGGTTACGGTCCATCCCAGATTAACACAATTAAATATAGTTATATCTCTTCAAAAAGAAGGATATTGAACAAATTACATATTTCTGGCGTAAATTTTTTAAAACAAACCGTGGATCTCGGCATCGATACGGTTGATTACCGTACCCAAATCCTCGGGATCGGATACGAAATCGAGGTTGTCCACATCAAAAATGAGCAATTTCCCTTTTTCGTAGGTATTGGCCCAAGCTTCGTAACGCTCGTTCAATCGGCTGAGGTAATCAATGGAAATGGAGTTTTCGTAATCCCGCCCGCGTTTGTGAATCTGACTGACCAAATTGGGGATGGAACTGCGCAAATAGATCAACAAATCTGGTGGTTGCACCAAACTTTCCATCAATTCGAACAAGCTTTTGTAGTTTTCGTAATCCCGGTTGGTCATTAAACCCATGGCATGCAGGTTGGGTGCAAAAATGTGCGCATCCTCATAAATGGTACGGTCCTGGATCACATTTTTTCCCGTTTCTCGGATCTTAAGAATTTGGCGGTACCGGCTGTTCAAAAAGTAGATTTGCAGGTTAAAGCTCCAACGTTCCATTTGGGTGTAAAAGTCATCCAAATAGGGATTGTCCACCACATCCTCAAAATGGGCTTCCCACTTGTAATGTTTTGCAAGTAAGTTGGTTAAAGTGGTTTTTCCAGCGCCAATGTTTCCAGCTACCGCAATATGCATAGGGTGATTGTGTTTTAAGTTGGTGTTTGTTGATCAGGGGATTTCTAATCGCCGCAATATACAAAGTATTACGGGATGTGAAAAAGGAATTGGATAAAAGGAACGTTTGTTTTGTCGTGCGCCTAAAACCCTAATCGAAAACCAATTTATATCCAAAACCACGTACATTGATGATCTCAACGGAAGGGTCTTTTTGCAACTTCTTGCGGAGTTTGGTAATAAATACGTCCATACTTCTCCCGTTAAAAAAATCATCCGTTCCCCACAACTTTTTCAATATTTCCGATCGCTCCACCAACGTATTGCTCTGCTGCACCAATAATTGCAACAAGTGTGCTTCACGATGGGTGAGCTGCACTTTTTCCTCGGTTTTGTATTGTAATGTTTGCCTTGTAAAATCGAATTGGTAATTGCCAATGGATACCGGGCCGGATGTTGTTTGGGAAGCGCTCCGCAAAAGATTGTGTATGCGGGCGATGAGCTCTTCCATGCTGAAAGGTTTTTTCAGATAATCGTTTCCACCTATGGAAAACCCTTCCACTACATCTTGTGTCTGGGTTTTGGCCGTTAGGAAAATAATAGGGATGTTTTGGTCCATTGCCCTTATTTCTTTGGCCAGGGTAAATCCATCTTTCATGGGCATCATCACATCCAACACCAACAATTGTGGTTTTTCGTTTTGAAAAACGGCAAGGGCTTCTTGGCCATTTTTGCACAAAAGAATGTTGAAGTCCCGTGTTTCCAGACTTTCCTTTATGATGAGACCCAATGATGGTTCATCTTCCGCCAAAAGTATGGTAATGGGCTCAGGCATGGGGTATGGAAATTTTAAAGGAGGTTTTGTGCTTGCCCAGTTGCAAGGTGACCTGTCCGCCATGGGAGGTGACTATCTTTTTAGTGTGGTACAGGCCTATGCCATAGCCCTTCACATCATGAACATTCCCTTTGGGAACCCGATGGAATTTTTCAAAAATGGCGTCTTTGTCCGCAGGAGAAAGCGAAGTGCCATTGTCCTCCACGATGATTTCCAAGGACGAAGCGGTGGCGTTCAGAACAACCTCAATGGTATCGCCCCCATACTTAACGGCATTATCCAGTACATTGTTGATGGCATTCTCCAAAAGCAGGGCATCAATGGTGGCAAAGGCCTCTTTTACCTCGGACTTAAATGCAATACTCTTTTCGGTATTCAGTTGGTGCCTTTCCACCAATTGCGCTAAAATGGGTACAAGGTCCACCCGTTTTTTGTTCAATATCGGCCCCTGCTGGTCAAAAGATGCGGTTTCGAGCAGTTTTTCCACCATATGGTCCAATTTGGCCAATTGGTCTTGCGATATGCCAATATAGGATTTGGCCTTTTCAGGATTGTTGAGTACATCAAAACCGGTAATCCCTTCGAGAGCCGCATGTATGGTGGCAATGGGTGTTTTGAACTCATGGGTTATGTTGGATATAAAATCATTTTTAAGCTCGGCCAATTGTTTTTGTCTTTTTATGGTGGCCAATAGGTAGAACAACGAGCCGATTACGGCAAGTACCAATAGGGTGGATAGCAGTATGCCACCAAGGATACGTTGTAATACAATGGCCTGCACATCGGGAAAAAACACCTCCAAGGTACTGGCCCTGGGCAAAAAACTGGATTTCGAGGTGGTGGATAGGGCTGCGCTTTGTACAACTTCTGAATGGAGTTCCTTGGTTTCCCCATTTTCGGGACGAAATACCAATCCGTAAGGCATTTCAATGTTTTTACGGTGCAGCTCATTGGCGAGCAAGGTGTCCAAACTGCCCAACTCGAGGGTGTCTTGGGTTATGGATATGATGACTTTGGAGGTCAACAATTCAAAATTCAAGGGTCTAAGAGTGTCATTTTCGGCAAGGGAGTCAATGGTCCAGCCTCTTCTGAATCGGCTATGATCTCTTGATGTTGGTACCTGAAAAATGGGCAAAGAATCCGAGGCAACACCCCTGATTACCGTAAATTTTTTGGTGCTGTCCCTGGTGAGCGAATCCAACCCGCGAATACCCTTACTGGAAATATCGATCCGATGCATCAAACTGTCGAACTCCCCATCGCCTTTCAAAAAATCCCTGGTGCCCTCAGAATTCAAAGCAACTGCAACGGTATTGCGCTGGGCCAAGTTTTCATAATAGGAATTCACCGCATTGTCCAATCCTATTTGTACTTCGTTGATGAGTTGCTGTTTGTTGACCAAATAGTTGTTGTAGTTCCAATATACCTGAATGCAGATGGTGGCCAAGATTACAGTGGCAATCAGATAGACCATCCATCGGTAATTGAACTTTCCCATACGCCAAATTACGTGCTTAAATATGGTAAAACCAATCGGTTAACACTCGTTAACACTGGTTAACACTACCATGCAGCTTAAAAAATGATATTTGGACAAACCAAAAATCAAAGATGATGAAAGCACAAATAACATGGGTATTATTGTTTTTAGTGGCGCCATTGATGGCCCAAGATTTTCAAGGTAAGGCCATTTACCAAAGTAAAACATCAATGGACATTAAGTTGGATGGCCAAGGCATTTCCGATGCCCAAAGGGAACAGATCATGGAAAGCATGAAAAAAAGCATGGAAAAGTCTTTTGAGCTTACCTTCGATCGTTCCGGTTCCATATACCAAGAGGAAGAGCGTTTGGGAACCCCAGGGGCGACCCAAAGTGGGTTTACCATGGTAATTGCCGGAAGCGGTCAGGGAAAATATTATAAGAACGTCCAAACCCAGACCTATGTGAACGAGACCGATATGTTCGGGAAGTTATTTTTGGTGAAGGACAGTTTACAACCTTGGGAATGGAAGTTGACTTCAGAAACCAAGAAGATTGGGAATTATACTTGTTATAAGGCAACCGCCATAAAAAAACCGGATACGACCTTGGTTAGGCGCTTAAAAAGACTTGACAATAACCAGGACAACGAAATGGGCAAAGATAGTGTTGCGCAGGATTCCACTGCAAACAACTCTTTGCTTTCCCGCATAGAAAAACCGAAGGACCAGCTCATTACCGCTTGGTATACGCCGGAAATTCCCATCAGTCAGGGTCCTGGCCCGTACTGGGGTCTACCGGGTTTGATTTTGGAAGTGACCACCGAAAGAACAGCTATTCTTTGCAGTAAGCTCATTCTTAATCCCGATAAAAAGGAAGCCGTGGAGCCGCCATCAAAGGGCAAAAAAGTATCTCAGGCAGAGTATGATGAGATCTTGGCCAAGAAAATGGAGGAAATGCAAGAAAGGTGGCAATCCAATAGCCACAGAAAAGATGGTCAATCCATCAGTATTGAAATTAAGGGTTAATGCGAAGGGTATTGTTCTGGATACTGTTTGTCTGCCTTTTTTGGGGAGGCAATGGAAGGGTATTTGCCCAACAGTTAACACTTACGGGTACGGTTAGGGATACACTCCAACAACCATTGGATGTAGCAAACGTTGTCGTAATCAACCAAGAAAACCAAGCCTTGGATGGGTTTGGTATTACCGATGATAATGGTCGGTATAGTATCAAGGTCAAGGCCAATAGCAACTATATTTTAAAAGTGAGCTACCTTGGTTTTGTGACCAAGGAGCTGTCCTTGCAGACCAAAGAAGCGGATATGGTTCAAGATGTGGTGTTGGAGCCCCAAATTGCCAATCTGGAAGGGGTAGAGGTAGTGTACGACATTCCAATTTCCATAAAAGGGGATACCATTGTTTATGATACCGATTCCTTTGTAAGCGGCACCGAACGGAAATTGGCAGATGTACTTAGCAAGTTGCCCGGTATTGAAGTCAACGACCAGGGTGAAATCAAGGTAGAGGGCAAGAAGGTGTCCAAAGTAATGGTGGAAGGGGAAGATTTTTTTGATGGCGATTCCAAACTGGCTTCCAAAAATATCCCGGCCAATGCCCTGGATAAGGTAGAAGTACTCCGAAACTACAGCGAAGTGTCCCAGTTGAGTGGGGTCACCAACAATCAGGACAATATTGCCCTGAACATAAAACTGAAGGAAGGCAAAAAGAAGTTTTGGTTTGGTGAAATAACAGGGGGAGCGGGTCTTGATGAACGCTATGTGGCCCACCCCAAATTGTTTTATTATAGTCCCGAGTTTAGTTTAAATGTGTTGACCGATCTGAACAACATTGGTGAGGTACCCTTTACCACAATGGATTACTGGAACTTTACCGGAGGTTTTGGCGGGGCAACCAGAGGTACGGGCACAAATTTTAATACGGGCTCTGGTGGTCTGGGACTTACCCTTTTGCAGAACAATCGCGCCAAGGAGATCAATACGGGATTCGGCGCGGTAAATTTTGGCTATAAGCCCACCAGTACATGGCGCTTGAGCGGTTTCGGAATTTATTCCTATACCAATACCCTGATGGAAACGGAGGCCCGCAAAACCTATATTGTAAGCAACCAAACGGAAACGGCCAGTACCAACACGGATCAAATTTCGCACTTGGGATTGGTCAAGTTTTCTTCAAACTATAAACCCTCGCAACGTTTGCAATGGAACCACGATGTGCTGTTGAAAATGTCTGATGAGACCGAGGCGGTGAACACCCTTTCCGTTTCTGATGTTACCGACAATATTGTTCAAAACCGGGAGCAGACCCCAAGCAGTATCAGACAAAATTCGAACCTTTACTACACCCTAAACGAGAAGCATATTTTTGCCTTGGAGACCCAATACGAGTATGCCAACGAAAATCCCTTTTATCAGGCCATTCGGGAACAACAACCTTTTGTGGGCCTTGTGCCTTTGGATGAGAACCAAAATAGGTTCAATGTGAACCAAGAGCAACGTGTGATCACCAACCGATTAGATTTGAAGCTCAACTATTTTTGGGTGACAGGTCCCAAGAGCAACCTCAATTTCACTTTGGGAACCCTACAGAGCGGACAAAAGTTCAATTCCGGGATTTTTCAGATCCTGGACAATGGCTCCAACCTGGATTTCGATTCGGATGAGTTGAACAACACCGTTGATTTTGGTTTCTCTGATGTGTTCATGGGCCTGCACTACAAAATGGTGACCGGAAAATTTACCTTCAACCCCGGTTTTCACATTCATAATTATGTTGCGACCAATCAGCAATTGGGGACCACGGTGCAGGACAAACGCTTCAATTTGGTGCCCGACTTTTTTGTGAACTTCCAAATGAAAAGATCGGAGAGCCTCCGTTTCAATTACAATATTGACCGCGGTTTTACCAATATCACCAATTTGGCTCGGGGCTATGTGTTCAACAATTACAATTCACTGTACCAGGGCAATCGAAACCTTGAAAGTGCACTGTACCATAATCTATCCCTAAATTTTTTTAGTTTCAGCATGTTCAATATGCAAAACATTTTTGCCCAATTGAGCTATAGCAAACGGGTGGATGCTTTCAAGAGCAACACGTCCATTGCCGGTATTAATCAGGTCAATACCACGATCAATTCCGACCTAGAGGATGAAACCCTGAACGCAACCGGAAATTTCCAACGCACCTTTGGCAAGGTTAAAATAACAAGTGGTGCCGTGCTGTCCCAAACCATTACCAACAACGTGGTGAACGATGCTCCTCGAAAATCCACCTCTTTCACGCAGGAATATTCGGCTTCGGTGGGAACCAGTTTTGCGAATGCCCCAAATGTGGAAATGGGCTACCGCTATGCAATCAATCAGTACAGGACAGGAACCGCTTCCTCCACGTTTTATACGGATAGGCCCTTTGTGAAAATGGATATGGTCCTCTTGAAAAATTTCATCTTTTTGGCCGACTACAATCACTACTATTACAGGGACAAAGCGGGCAGTATTGAAAACAAATATGGTTTTTTAAACGCAAGCTTGTCTTATCAAAAAACGGACAGCAAATGGGAATACAGCATCAACGCTACCAATATTGCCAATAATCAAGACTTGAATCGGGACAATTACAATGATCTCTTTTTTAGTACTTCGGCCTATAGGGTGCAGCCCCGATACGTGGTATTCAAAATAAAGTATGAGCTGTAGTTTTAAGTTTTTGGAAATCTTTTTGGAAATAAAAGGTTTTCCCATAATTTTGCTCCGCGAACCGAGGAAGGATTTGACTGATTGCAACCTCATTAAAAAATGCTAAAGCAGTTGGCCATTTCCCGGTCCATTCTCCGTCAAATCCTTCTCGCTTAAATTAGTACAATGTCATATTTATTTACGTCCGAGTCCGTAAGCGAAGGACACCCAGATAAGATTGCCGATCAGATCAGCGACGCCCTATTGGACAATTTTTTGGCTTTTGATCCCGAGAGCAAAGTGGCCTGCGAGACTTTGGTGACCACTGGGCAAGTGGTATTGGCCGGAGAGGTGAAAAGTCACACCTATGTGGATTTACAGAGCATTGCTCGCGAAGTGATCAACAACATAGGCTATACCAAGGGCGAATACAAGTTCAGTGGGGATTCCTGTGGGGTGATTTCATTGATCCACGAACAATCACAAGATATCAACCAAGGGGTAGATCGCGGCAGTAAGGAAGAGCAAGGTGCCGGGGATCAAGGGATGATGTTCGGTTATGCCACCAAGGAGACCGAAAACTACATGCCGTTGGCCTTGGATATTTCACACAAGATTCTTCAGCAATTGGCTGTTTTGAGAAGGGAGGGAACCCGAATTCCCTACCTAAGACCCGATGCCAAGGCCCAGGTGACCATTGAATATTCCGATGACAATGTGCCACAGCGCATCGATACCATAGTGGTTTCTACCCAGCACGATGAATTTGACACTGACGCCAACATGTTGGCCAAGATCAAGGCGGATATCATCAATATATTGATTCCAGAAGTCAAGAAATTGTTGCCGGAGAACATTCAAAAATTGTTTACCGACCATATTAAATACCACATCAACCCCACCGGAAAGTTTGTGATCGGAGGTCCGCATGGCGATACCGGCTTGACAGGTCGTAAGATCATTGTGGATACCTATGGGGGCAAAGGTGCCCACGGTGGTGGAGCCTTTAGTGGAAAAGACCCTAGCAAGGTGGACCGAAGTGCGGCCTATGCAGCACGACACATTGCCAAAAATTTGGTGGCCGCTGGTGTGGCCGATGAGATGTTGGTACAGGTAAGCTATGCCATCGGAGTAGTGGAGCCCACCTCTATTTATGTTGATACGTACGGCACCTCAAAAGTAGGTCTGAGCGATGGAGCCATTGCCAAAAAAGCATCCGAATTGTTCGATATGCGCCCCTTTGCCATTGAAGAACGTTTAAAACTCCGCAATCCGATCTATCTGGAAACAGCGGCCTATGGCCATTTGGGTAAACAGCCCCAAACGGTGACCAAGATTTTCGAGTCGCCCTACAACGGAAGAATCGAGAAGGAAGTGGAGTTGTTCACCTGGGAAAAATTGGACATGGTGGACAAGGTAAAGGAAGCTTTCGGGCTATAATACTGAATTACAATTGGGAAGAAGGGAGTCTAACAAGGACTCCCTTTTTTTGTTGGGATACTCCCATGATCTTTAGTAGCTTTAGGGAATCAAAAAATTCAATCCATGAGAAGTTCGGTCAAAATCCTATTGTTTAGTCTTGGTTTTATGGTGTTGGCAGTAAGCTGCAAAAAAACCGTCAAAACAGAAACCGAAGTGGTCGACACCTACGTGGTGGACCATTATACCAAAAAGGAAGTTGACATTGAAATGCGGGACGGCGTTACATTGCATACCACAATCTATTCGCCAAAGGATACCTCGAAAAAATATCCCATCATTATGCAGCGGACGCCCTATAGCTCCAGACCTTATGGCGAAGGCAATATGAGGACCAAAATTGGACCCAACGAACATTTGATGAAAGAGGGGAACATCATCGTTTATCAAGATGTTCGGGGCAGGTGGATGAGTGAAGGCCATTATGAAAACATGCGGGCCTATATTCCCAACAAAACGTCCAATGATCAAGTAGATGAAAGCTCGGATACTTACGATACCATTGAGTGGTTGGTGAACAATGTGGAGAACAACAATGGCAATGTGGGAATTTGGGGAATTTCCTATCCCGGATACTATGCCACCTACGCTACGGTGGATGCGCACCCAGCTTTAAAAGCTGCTTCGCCCCAGGCATGTATCGGCGATTTCTTTTTTGATGATTTCCACCATAACGGTGCCTATTTGTTGAGTTATTTCCGCGCTACCAGTTTGTTTGGTACCCCTAGGCCCAACGGAGACCAGCCTGTTGATACAGCTTGGTATGTCCTTCCGGAATTGCCGACCCAAGATCAATACCAGTTCTTTTTGGACAACGGCCCATTGAAGAATTTGGACCACTTTTTTGAATACGAAACGGCCGATACCCCGACCATGCGCCCCGAAGGGGTCACCGATGATTTTTTCTGGAATGAGTTGAAAGAGCATCCCAATTATGATGAACATTGGCAAAGCAAGGGGTTGATCCAACATTTGAAAGATGTAAAAAGCAGTGTGGCTACCATGATCGTGGGTGGTTGGTTCGATGCGGAAGACCTGTACGGGCCGCTGGAAACCTACAAGAACATTGAAAAATACAACGAAGGCAATTACAACACCATGGTGTTCGGCCCTTGGGATCACGGGGGGTGGGCCCGTGACCGGGAACGAAATGTAGTGGGCAACTACTATTTTGGAGATTCTATTTCGTTGTTTTTCCAGGAAAAAATAGAGACCAAATTTTTCAACCATTTCCTCAAAGGAGATGGTAGTATGGATTCCGGATTGCCCGAAGCCTATGTATTCGATACGGGCAAAAAAGAATGGAAAATGTACGATACCTGGCCTCCTCAGAATGCCGTGAAACAGACCCTATACCTTTCCGAAGACCAGGAACTTACTTTGGACCAAAAAGGAACCGAAGGCATTCAGTTTATCAGTGATGTGAAAAAACCCGTTCCGTATTCCGAAGATGTGAAGACCGTTTTCACTCCAAGAAAGTACATGACCGACGATCAGCGTTTTGCCGCACGACGTTCCGATGTTTTGGTATTTGAGACCGAGGTGATGGACAAAGACTTTACGTTGGCCGGTGATATTATGGCCCATTTAAAGGTGGCCACCACGGGTACCGCAGCCGATTGGATCGTTAAGGTAATCGATGTGCATCCGGCCGATGCCGAGACCAACGAAGAAATGCAGGATCACCTCAAAATGAGCAACTATCATTTAATGGTACGCAGCGAAGTATTGCGGGGCAGGTTCCGAAACAGTTTTTCTGACCCTGAGCCCTTTGTGCCCAACCAAAAGACCGATGTGGACATCAAACTTCAGGATGTGTTCCATACGATCAAAAAAGGCCACAAATTGCAGATTCAGGTGCAGAGTACATGGTTCCCCTTGATTGATATGAACCCGCAGACCTATGTGGACAACATCTTTAAAGCGGACGAATCCGATTTCAAAACACAGACCCATACCGTTTTCACCGATTCAAATATTGAGTTTACGGTGTTGAAGTAGTAAACTGTTTGTAGGCAAAGTATTTTTAAGGGGATTGTGAAAAAATCCCAAAAGATTAGGAAATTCCATTTTTCCATCAGTATCTTTGTCCAACGAAGTTCACACACGTATTGAAAGTTATCAAGAAAGGTGGAGGGAATAGACCCTTTGAAGCCTTAGCAACCCTTGACCCCTTTTGTCAAGAAGGTGCTACATTCTATCCCATTGGGAATAGATAACGCAACCCGGTAGTCTCTGCCCCACTTTCTTATAACCCAATTTTTATTATTTATTGACCTTCAAGGTCACATATTGCATTATGGAATTAAGGCATTTGGACATACAGCATTTTAAAACGATCAATGGAACCGAGCAGGATTTGAAACTGTCCTATCAATTATTTGGCCAGCCCTTACACACCGCACCCATTGTATTGGTGAACCATGCATTGACCGGCAACTCCAACGTGGCCGGGGAACAAGGTTGGTGGTCCGATTTGATCGGGGACGGAAAATGCATCGATACCCAAACGTATACCGTACTCTCCTTTAACATTCCGGGTAACGGTTATGATGGTTTTGTAATTGAAAACTACAAGGATTTTGTGGCAGGGGATATCGCCCGAATCTTTCTTTTGGGATTGGAACAGTTGAAGATAGACCGACTGTTTGCCATCATTGGTGGCTCATTGGGAGGTGGCATTGCCTGGGAAATGGCAGCCTTCAACCCGAGAATTACCGAACACCTCATTCCTGTGGCCTCCGATTGGAAATCCACGGACTGGTTGATTGCAAACTGCCAGATCCAAGAACAGTTTTTGGTCAATTCCAAGCAACCGGTGCACGATGCACGTATGCATGCCATGCTCTGTTATCGAACTCCGGAATCCTTCAAGGAACGGTTCAAGCGGAGTACGAACGAAGAATTGCAGGTCTTCAATGTGGAAAGCTGGCTGATGCACCATGGCAAAAAATTGCAGGAGCGCTTTCAACTGTCCGCCTATAAGTTGATGAACCAATTGTTGAAGTCCATCGATATTACCCGAAACGGAGAAGAGGCTTTTCAAGCTTTACAGGACAGCGATACCAAAATTCATATCATAGGGGTCAATTCCGACTTGTTTTTTACCGCAGAGGAAAATAAGGAAACCTTTAAACGATTGGCACAGGCCAATACCAACGTCACCTATGGTGAGGTCCAGTCGCTTCATGGCCACGATGCCTTTTTAATGGAGTTTGAGCAATTGGAAAAGTTGCTGCAGTCGGTCTTTAAAAGTCAAGCAGATACCGAACGCATCAAAATTCTCAAGTTTGGCGGTAAGTCTTTAGCCAATGGGGAAGGATTGGAAAGGGTTCTGAAGATTATCAAAAACAGGGCCGATAAAAAAGAACATTTTGCTGTGGTGGTCTCCGCCAGGGGTAATGCAACGGATGATCTCGAAAACCTTCTGGATTTGGCTGCCTCGGGAGAAGATTTCAAATCAGCTTTGGAAGCGTTTGCAGCCTATCAAAAAAATAATTTTAAGGGCGTCGATATTGATGCTGAACTCCAGACCATCGAACGAATCCTGAACGGGGTGTCCCTTACTGGCGATTACAGCCTGAAGACCAAGGATGAAATTTTGGCCTTTGGGGAATTGATTTCCGCCAAAGTGATCACCTCCTTGCTCAATGCCAATGGATTGAAGGTGAAATTGTTCGATTCCAGAAAATTGATCAAGACCGACGACACTTTCAGCAATGCTGAAGTAGACCAAAGTGCCTCCAAGGAGAATGTGATTCGCTATTTCCACAACCTGGAGCCAAACACCATTGCAGTGGTCACAGGTTTTATCGGGTCCAGTAGGGAAGGGGCCACCACTACTTTGGGCAGGAACGGTAGTAACTATTCCGCGGCACTCTTGGCCAACTTTTTGGATGCAGGGGAGTTGGTGAACTATACCCACGTGGATGGCATTTTCACGGCCAATCCGGAATTGGTGAAGGATGCCAAATTAATCGATGTTATATCATACAGTGAGGCCAACGAGTTGGCCAATTTTGGTGCCAATATTTTGCATGCCAAAACCATCATTCCACTGATTGAAAAGAACATTCCACTACGTATCTGCAACACCTTCAATGATGACAATGAAGGCACGTTGATTGGACCGAAAACAGACAATGGAGGCATCAAATCCCTGTCGGTGTTGGACAATATGGCCCTCATCAACCTAGAAGGTAGGGGACTGTTGGGCAAGGTTGGTGTGGACATGCGGATATTCCGTGCCTTGGGTCAGAACGGGATAAGTGTGGGCATTGTTTCCCAGGGATCATCGGAACGGGGCATTGGTTTGGTGGTGGATGCATCCCTTGCCGATAAGGCCAAAAAAGTATTGGATATTGAGTTTGAGACCGATTATTCCAGCCAGGACATCAACCAGATCACCGTGGTAAAGGATGTGTCCGTGATTTCCATTGTGGGCATGGATTTGAGCAGTTTCCACAAACCGTTCAATGCTTTGGCCAAAAACCAGGTGATTCCGTTGCTTTTTAACAATACGGTGACCGGAAAGAACGTGAGTATGGTGGTTAAAAAATCCGATCTTACCAAAGCGGTGAATGTGGTGCACGGGCAGATTTTTGGAATCGCCAAACGTATCAATTTGGCGCTGTTCGGTCATGGAAATGTGGGCGGCACGTTGATCGAACAAATTTTGGGTTCCGAAAAGAGCATCGAAGAACGAAAAGGAATCGACCTGAGGGTATTTGCCGTGGCCAACTCCAGAAAGGTATTATTGGATGCTTCTGGCATTGGCTCCGATTGGAAAAAGCGATTGGAAAAAGAAGGCAAACCCTACCAGTTGGAAGACATTATGGCCTTTGCACAAAAGCATCATTTGGAAAACTTGATTGCTGTGGACAATACGGCAAGCAGCACTTTTGTGGAGCAATATGAACCCTTGATCAAAAAAGGCTTTGATTTGGTTTCCTCCAATAAAATAGCCAATACCCTTAGTTTTGAGAAATACAAGTCCATTAGAAAATGTTTGGATGACAATCAAAAACAATACCTCTACGAAACCAACGTGGGGGCAGGGTTGCCATTGATCGATACTATAAAGTTGTTGCACCTTTCTGGGGAGAACATCACCCGTATAAAAGGGGTTTTCTCAGGATCTTTAAGTTATATTTTCAATACCTTTTCAGAGAAGGAGGCCAACTTTTCGGACATTGTAAAGGAGGCCATGGCCAATGGATATACTGAACCCGACCCAAGGGAAGATCTATCGGGCAATGATGTTGGTAGGAAGTTGTTGATATTGGCCCGTGAACTCGATTTACAGAACGAATTTGCCGATATCAACATCCAAAATCTGATTCCTGAGGGTTTACAGACACTGGATTTTAATGATTTTATGGGCAGGATTGTGGAAATGGACAACATTTATAAGGACATCAAGAAAAATCAAAAACCGGGACACGTGCTTCGGTATGTGGGGGATTTGCATGGCGACCTGCAACAGGACAAAGGAATTTTGGAGGTGAAGTTGGTTTCGGTTCCAAAGGAAAGCGCCCTGGGTCAGGTGAAGGGCTCCGATTCCATCATAGAAATCTATACCGAATCGTATGGGGAACATCCATTGGTGATTCAAGGGGCAGGAGCTGGAGCGGCCGTTACGGCGCGCGGTGTTTTCGGTGATATATTACGAATAGCTGAAAAGATATAGCTTCGACTTCGCTCAGCTACCGTTTTTGGATTATTTGGTGGCTGAGCGTAGTCGAAGCCACATTAATTAGGTTGTGAAAGGTTATGTTTACATATTGAAATGTTCTGATGGTGGCTGTTATACCGGTAGTACCATAGCATTGGACAAACGAATTAAGGAACATCAAGATGGTAGGGGCGCCAATCATACCAAAAAAAGATTGCCAGTTGAATTATTATATGTGGAAGAATATTTGAACATAGCAACGGCATTTGAAAGGGAGAAACAAATTCAAAGTTGGTCGAGAGCAAAGAAGGAGGCCCTTATCAATGGGGAATTGGAAGCTTTACCGAATTTGGCTGAATACATGAACAGTTCTAATTATAGATATTTTAAGGAGAAAAACAAAGGTGGCTGAGCGTAGTCGAAGCCATCCAACAATCAACTACATTGTGGAAAAGTAAAGTGGCTTCGACTACGCTCAGCCACCAAAAAAAAAGAAGATGAGCAACAAAAAATTTGAAACAGAAGCGATACGGACCCAAATGGAGCGAAGCCAGAATTTGGAACACTCCAGTCCTATTTATTTGACCTCGAGTTTTGTTTTTGAGGATGCTGAGGACATGAGGGCCTCCTTTGCCGAAGAAAAGGACAGGAACATCTATTCCCGCTATTCCAATCCCAACTCCTCGGAGTTTATCGATAAGGTATGCAAAATGGAAGGTGCCGAAAATGGCTTTGCCTATGCTTCGGGCATGGCTGCTGTTTTTTCTACCTTGGCAGCTTTGTTGGATTCGGGCGATCATGTGATTTCATCCAAAAGCATTTTTGGATCCACCCATACCTTGTTTACCAATTTTTTTCCCAAATGGAATATCTCCACAAGTTATTTTGATGCCCAGGATCTCGATTCCATTGAAGGATTGATTACACCAAATACCAAGATCATTTATGCTGAATCGCCCACCAATCCTGGCGTTGAGGTGTTGGATTTGGAAGCATTGGGTGCCATTGCCAAAAAGCATGGGCTCATTTTTATTGTGGACAATTGTTTTGCAACACCTTATTTGCAACAACCCATAAAGTTTGGAGCCGATTTGGTAATCCATTCCGGAACCAAATTGATGGACGGCCAAGGAAGGGTGTTGGCTGGTATTACAGTGGGAAGTAATGCGTTGATGGACAAGGTCTATCGTTTTTCAAGGATTACAGGTCCCGCGTTGTCCCCTTTCAATGCCTGGGTCTTGTCCAGAAGTTTGGAAACCTTGGCCGTGCGTGTGGATAGGCATTGTGAAAATGCCTTGAAATTGGCTACTTTCTTGGAGGGGCATGATAAAATTGAATGGGTGAAATATCCGTTCTTGAAATCCCATCCCCAATACGAAATTGCCAAAAAGCAGATGAAGGCCGGTGGCTGTGTAGTGGCCTTTGGGGTAAAAGGTGGACTTGATGCGGGACGACAGTTTTTTGACCATATTGAACTGTTGTCGCTTTCGGCCAATTTGGGCGATTCCCGAAGTATTGTGACCCACCCAGCATCGACCACTCATAGTAAACTCACCAAAGAAGAAAGGGAGGCAGTGGGCATTACCGATGGTATGGTTCGCATTTCGGTTGGCTTGGAGCACATCGACGATATCATTGCCGATATCGAACAGGCATTGGAGTAGTAAACCACCTTGGGATATTTTCAATTGGGGATTGTTTAATTTCGCTATATTCGTGAAATGCTCTCCAAGAAAACAAAATACGGCCTTAAAGCACTAACCTACCTCGCTAGGGCAGAGGGTAAGGAGCCTGTTCAAATTGCCGAAATAGCCAAGCATGAGAACATTTCCCAAAAATTTTTGGAAAGCATCCTTCTTACCCTGCGCAGAAATGGATTTTTGGGGTCCAAGAAAGGGAAGGGCGGAGGTTATTACCTGATCAAAGAACCCAAGGAAATTCATATGACCACGGTTATGCGTGTTTTGGAAGGACCGATAGCCATGGTGCCTTGTGTTAGCCTTAATTTTTATGAGAAGTGCGACGATTGTCCGGATGAGGACTCCTGTTCGGTCCACAAACTAATGCTTCAGGTACGGGATAGTGCCTTGGAGGTGTACCGGAACAATACGTTGGCCGATTTGCTTTGATTTAGATCCCCAAGTTTTCTTAAAAACCATTGCTGATATCTTAAAATCACTCATTTATTTTCGATAATCTACTAAAACTATAGGTTAAAAGTATTTTTTAAGGATATTTTAGTTTTCATTCTAAAATTTAATTCTATTTTTGAAAACCCTAGTAAAATGATAGGATAATAAATTAACGGATGATTACCGAACAGATACTTGTAAAAAACAATAAGGAGCAGGCCACGTACGCCAAGGATGTTGTTTCTGAAAGTCCAAAAAGGAGCATCG
The DNA here is from genome assembly GCF_003992615.1 of Flagellimonas beolgyonensis. Taxonomy (GTDB): domain Bacteria; phylum Bacteroidota; class Bacteroidia; order Flavobacteriales; family Flavobacteriaceae; genus Flagellimonas; species Flagellimonas beolgyonensis. The sequence goes on along the minus strand of NZ_RZMY01000015.1, from coordinate 117,351 downwards.
CCAAATCCGTTAGCTGGCGCATTGTGGGAACGATTGATACCATTATTATTTCTTGGATCGTGACAGGAACCTTGTCCCTTGCTTTCTCTATTGGTTTGGTGGAACTGGTGACCAAAATGGTCCTTTATTTTTTTCATGAACGCATTTGGAACTCCATCAAGTGGGGTAAATAATACAATGAGATATGGCTTTGACACAGGAAGAAATACAAAATCTAAATAGACAGTTCAAGGGCATTCCGCCGGAAGAAATCATTTCTTGGGCCATTGGACATGGCAAGAAACCGGTGGTTACCACCAATTTTAGACCGTATGAGGTGGCCATTTTGCATGCGGTGACCGAAGTGGACAACAACATTCCCGTAATTTGGTGCGATACAGGGTACAATACCCCCCAAACCTATAAGCATGCAGAGGAATTGATTCAGCGTTTGGGCTTAAACATCAAATTGTATGTGCCCAAGCAAACATCCGCACATCGCGATGCCGTAATGGGCATTCCACAAATTGATGATCCCCAACATGCCGAATTTACGGAGCAAGTGAAATTGGAACCCTTTAAAAGGGCCATGGCAGAGCACAAACCCGATGTTTGGTTTACAAACCTACGTAAAGGACAAACTGCCCATCGCGATTCATTGGATGTGTTGAGTATGAGTAAGGAAGGTGTGCTAAAAGTGAGCCCGTTCTATCATTGGAGCGACACCCAACTCGATGCCTATCTAAAACTGCGCAACCTGCCCAACGAACACAAATATTTCGACCCAACAAAAGTTTTGGCGAACAGGGAATGTGGCTTGCATAGCTAATAAAAGATTAAGTAAGAATGGATACTTCGAGCAAAGTTGTGAAGTATAAATACAGATAAAGATTTGAATACACTTACAGAAGAAATACAGTCGAAAGACATCCAATATTTTTTGGATAGGCCAAAGGCCAACGCCTTGGAGCATGAGGCTATTTATATTATCCGGGAGGTGGCTGCACAGTTTGAACGTCCGGTTCTGCTGTTTTCCGGGGGAAAGGATTCCATCACCTTGGTTCGATTGGCCCAAAAGGCGTTTTGGCCCGCCAAGATTCCTTTTCCGTTGATGCATATCGATACCGGGCACAATTTCCCGGAAACCATTGAATTTAGGGATAGATTGGTGGAAGAATTGGGCGTGGAACTTATTGTTCGCAATGTTCAAGATTCCATCGATCAGGGAAAGGTTGTGGAAGAAACCGGTAAATATGCCAGTAGGAATATGTTGCAGACCACAACCCTATTGGACGCCATTGAAGAATTCAAGTTTGATGCCTGTATCGGTGGTGCCCGAAGGGACGAGGAAAAAGCAAGGGCTAAGGAGCGCATATTTTCCGTGCGTGACGATTTTGGCCAGTGGGACGAAAAGAACCAACGCCCGGAATTGTTCGATATGTTGAACGGCCAAATTGAATTGGGCCAAAATGTACGGGTGTTCCCGATCAGCAACTGGACCGAGTTGGATGTATGGAGCTATATCCAAAAGGAAAACATTGAAATACCCTCCATCTATTTTGCCCACAAAAGAAATACCTTCCTACGCGATGGCCTTATTTGGTCTGCCGAGGATGATGTGGTCTTCCGGGCAGATGATGAACAAGTGCAAGAGCGAATGGTGCGATTCCGAACCGTAGGCGACATGAGCTGTACCGCTGCGGTGGAATCCCATGCCGATACCATTGATAAGGTCGTGGCAGAAATCCGGAATTCCAAAATTTCGGAAAGAGGGGCCCGAATCGATGACAAGCGTTCGGAAGCAGCCATGGAGAAACGTAAACAACAAGGGTACTTTTAAAAAGTTGATGGTTTATAGTTGCTGGTTCATCAGAATCATTTGGATGACCAACAACGAACAACCCTTAACCAAAAACTAAATATGGAAGTTTTAAAAATAGCAACAGCAGGCAGTGTGGATGATGGAAAAAGTACCTTGATCGGAAGATTGTTGTACGATACTAAATCATTGACCGACGATAAATTGGAAGCCATAGAGCGAACCAGTAAACAAAAAGGGTACGATTACCTCGATTTTTCATTGGCAACCGATGGCTTGGTGGCCGAAAGGGAGCAGGGTATTACAATTGATGTGGCCCATATCTACTTTTCAACCGCATCCAAGAGCTACATTATTGCCGATACCCCTGGCCATGTGGAATATACCCGGAACATGGTTACCGGAGCCTCTACATCACAAGCGGCCATTATCTTGATCGATGCCCGAAAAGGGGTGATCGAACAAACCAATAGGCATTTTTTTATCAACAACCTGTTGCGCATTAAGGATGTGATTGTGGCCATCAATAAGATGGATCTGGTGGATTTCTCAGAAGATGTTTTCAATTCAATAAAATCGGACTTTGAGGAGTTGATGGGCAAACGGGACTATCAAGATCAAAAAATCACATTTATACCGGTAAGTGCCCTTAAAGGTGACAATGTGGTACATCAATCCGTTAACACTGCGTGGTACCAAGGTCCAACCTTGTTGGAACATTTGGAAGAATTGGATCTTCAGGATATCTACAATACAGGTACCCCGCGTTTTCCCGTACAATATGTGATACGGCCAAAAACGGACGAGTTCCATGATTTCCGTGGGTTTGCCGGTAAAGTATATGGTGGTGAACTAAGTGTGGGTGATGAAGTGGTTGTTCTGCCCTCCATGACCCGTTCCAAGATCAAGGCCATTTATTTTTACGACCAAGAGTATCAAACTGCACCTCGACGTTCATCCGTTACCATCACCTTAGAGGATGAGGTCAACGTGAGTCGTGGTGATATGTTGGTCAAAGTGGGAGATTTGCCCACCATCGACAAACAATTGACCGCAACGGTTTCCTGGATGGATTCCAATAATTTGGTGACCGGCGGAAAATATGTGGTACAACACGGGGTGAACAAAGTTTTGGCCAAAGTGGATGCCATTCAACACAAGATTCATCCCGATTATTCCGGGATAGAAGAAAATGTGGTTTCATTGCAGATGAACGATATTGCCCGAGTGCAATTGCGATTGAACAAGCCCATTTTTTACGATAGGTTCAAAGAACATAGAACCAACGGTTCCTTTATCATTATCGACAGTAGAACCAACAACACAGCAGGTGTTGGGTTCATAGAGTAAAATCAACCCGTGTTATATTTTCAGGGGTAGGGAAAGGTTTTTGTTATAAACCTATAAAAATAATAGGATAACTAGGATATGCAAAGTTTTAGAACAGAGATAGAAAATCCGATTGTAGAAAAGGATATCATTGAATTGGAGAAAAAAATCCGCCAGTTCAAGGAAGGAAATATCGACGAGGAGAAATTCCGTAGCCTTCGATTGGCACGCGGGGTTTATGGACAGCGTCAGCCAGGCGTTCAGATGATTCGTATCAAACTGCCCTACGGAAAAGTGACATCCAAGCAATTGTTGCGCATTGCCGATGTTTCGGATGAATATTCCCGAGGACGTTTGCACATCACCACCCGTCAGGATATCCAGATCCATTACGTGGACCTGGAACGCACCCCAGAATTGTGGGCCGAGCTGGAACGCGATGAGGTAACGCTACGGGAAGCCTGTGGCAACACGGTCCGTAATGTTACCGCGAGTGAAACAGCAGGCATCGATGTGGATGAACCCTTTGATGTATCGCCGTATGCCCAGGCCGTTTTTGAATATTTTTTACGGAATCCCATCGGTCAGGAAATGGGTCGGAAATTCAAGGTTTCTTTTTCCTCAAGTGATGCCGATACCGGATTGTCCTACATGCACGATCTCGGCTTTATCGCCAAATTGCAAAACGGGGTAAGGGGTTTTAAAGTGATGCTGGGAGGCGGATTGGGTTCACAACCACGACATGCCGATGCTTTGTATGACTTTTTGCCTACAGACCAAATAATTCCCCTTATGGAACAGGTGGTTCGTGTATTCGACCGGTATGGAGAACGAAAAAGTAGGGCCAAAGCCCGTATGAAATTTTTATTGAAGGATATTGGCTTGGATGGATTTAAGGCCTTGTTGGAGGAAGAACAATTGGCAGTGCCCCATCAATCCTATCCCATAGAATTTTGGAACTATCCGGCCATTAAAGTGGCCCAAGTGGAAGTTCCGGACGTTCAAGTTGAAGATGAACAAGCTTTTGAACAATGGAAATCGACCAACTTGGTGCCCCAAAAACAAGATGGATATGTGGCCATTGGAATTAAGGTGCTTCTGGGGGATTTCTATACCGATAAAGCAAGGGAATTGGCCAAATTGGTCCAAGACTACGCTGCTGGCGAACTTCGTTTGACGTTGCGACAAAACATCTTGATCCCTTTTGTGAAAACCGAACTGGTGCCCTTTTTCTACCAGGAATTGAAAAAACTCGGATTTGCGGACGCAGGGTACAACAAAGCACTGGACATTACTGCTTGCCCGGGAACCGATACCTGTAACTTGGGCATTGCCAGCAGTACAGGAATAGCGGACGAATTGGAACGTGTTATCAAGGCAGAATACCCACAATACATCAGTAATCCCGATGTAGTCATTAAAATAAGTGGCTGTATGAATGCGTGTGGACAACATACCATGGCCCATATTGGATTTCAGGGCATGTCCATCCGAACCAAGGATAAATTGGTGGCACCTGCACTTCAAGTTTTGTTGGGCGGTGGCAATCTGGGTAATGGACAAGGAAAGTTTGCCGACAAGGTTGCAAAGATTCCAAGTAAAAGAGGTCCACAGGCCCTTCGTTTGATCTTGGATGATTTTGAAGCCAATGGAAACGGTACCTCCTATACTGATTATTATGCGGAAAAAGGAGAATTGTACTTCTATGAGTTGCTGAAACCCTTGACCGATGTGGAAAACCTTACCACGGAAGACTTTATCGATTGGGGAAATGAGGAGAAATACAAACAAGAAATAGGAATTGGGGAATGTGCCGGTGCCATTGTGGATTTGGTGGCCACCCTTTTCTTTGAAAGCCAAGAGAAGCTGGAAAGCGCTGAAGAAGCCATCAAGGAAGAAAAATGGGCTGCAAGTATCTATTATTCCTACCAGTCCATCGTGAACTCGGCCAAGGCCCTGCTCACGGCAGAAAAAGTGAAGACCAATACCCATGCGAGCATCATCAAGGATTTTGATGCATTGTATGTGGCGACAGAAAAGATTGCTTTCGAAGGAGGATTTGAACAATTGGCATTGCAATTGAACCAAAATGAACCTTCTGAAGCATTTGCCAAGAGTTATTTGGAAGATGCCAAAACCGTGTTGGAACGGTTGGAGGCATACAGAAAATTGGAATTGCAACATGCGTAGCGGAAAGTTGACAGTGGTAGGGGCAGGACCCGGGGATGTGGATTTGATCACATTAAAAGGAGTCAAAGCCTTACAAAGTGCAGATGTGGTGCTGTATGATGCTTTGGTGTCCAAGGAGTTGTTGGCGTATGCACCAAAAGCCGAAAAGATTTTCGTGGGCAAACGCAAAGGGTGTTATGCCTACCAACAAGAACAAATCAATGATCTGATCGTGGAACGTGCACAACAAGGGAAGCATGTGGTTCGCCTAAAAGGGGGGGACCCGTTTGTCTTTGGCCGTGGTGCCGAGGAAATGGAACATGCTGCTGCTTTTGGAGTGGAAGTGGCTGTAGTGCCTGGCATCTCATCTTCGGTATCAGTCCCAGCATCACAACATATTCCAGTTACCAAAAGAGGTGCCGCAGAAAGTTTCTGGGTAATCACCGGAACCACCAAAGAACACAAACTGTCCAATGATGTGGCCTTAGCTGCAAAGTCAAGCGCAACGGTCATCATTTTAATGGGCATGTCCAAATTGGGAGAAATCATGCAACTCTTCAAGAACGAAGGAAAGGAAAACATTCCGGTGGCCATCATTCAAAATGGAACCACCGAAAACGAAAAAATAGGAATTGGCACTGTTGCTTCCATTGAGAACAAGGCAAAGGAGCAGCAGTTGGCCAATCCTGCCATAATTATCATCGGTGAGGTAGTCAACCATCGCCAAAAAATACAGGATATTCAAAAGGAATACCGGAACAAGGGAAAAGAATTGCTAGTAAAAGTGTAATCAAGTCATCGGCCATGGATAGCCGAGAGGAATTAAAAGGAAAATTATGATCAAAACAGATATCATCATTATTGGTGCGGGGCCCACAGGACTCTTTACCGTTTTTGAAGCAGGTTTGTTGAAACTCAAATGCCATTTAATAGATGCCTTGCCACAGCCAGGAGGTCAGTGTGCGGAAATCTATCCCAAAAAACCGATTTATGATATTCCGGCCTACCCAGAAATATTGGCCGGGGATTTGGTGGAACGTTTGATGGAGCAAATCAAACCATTTGAACCTGGGTTTACCTTAGGCGAAAGAGCCGAAACCCTGGAAAAGCAAGAAGATGGTTCTTTTATCGTCACAAGTAACAAAGGAACACAACATCAGGCACCCGTCGTGGTCATCGCTGGAGGTTTGGGCTCTTTTGAACCCAGAAAGCCATTGATTGCCAATTTGGACCTGTTCGAAAGTAAAGGCGTGGAATATATGATCAAAGATCCCGAAGAGTTCCGCGATAAAAAAGTGGTGATTTCCGGAGGGGGCGACTCCGCTTTGGATTGGTCCATATTCTTGGCCGATGTGGCATCCGAAGTTTCTTTGGTCCACCGTAGAAACGAGTTCCGAGGTGCTTTGGATTCAGTTGAAAAAGCGAGGGAATTGGCCAAGTTGGGCAAGATCCAACTGTTTACCGAAGCTGAAGTAAGCGAAATTCATGGCAAGGACGATTTGCAGGCCGTGGTCATCAAATACAATGACGAGTCCAAGGAACAAACCTATTTGGAAACCGATTACTTTATACCCTTGTTCGGCCTATCACCCAAACTAGGGCCGATTGGCAAATGGGGACTGGAAATCGAGAAAAATGCCATTAAGGTGAACAATGCCATGGACTACCAAACCAATGTTCCCGGAGTGTTCGCCATCGGCGACGTAAATACCTACCCCGGAAAATTGAAATTGATCTTGTCCGGGTTCCATGAGGCGGCCGTGATGTGTCAATATGCCTATCAGATCATCAATCCAGATAAGCGGTATGTGATGAAGTATACCACCGTTGGAGGGGTTGAAGGATTTGATGGTTCCAAAAAAGAAGCCAAAAAAGAAGTGGTTCAGAGCATCAATTAAAATCATTATATCTATCTCAAAACCTTCCAAAACTGTTTTTGGAAGGTTTTTTTGTTTTGGAGTATATTTGAATTTTACAAGATGCAAGATTTATATACCCTTACGGATTTCTATGGAAAGTTGAATCTTCCGTTTCCCGAAGGCTTGGGAAAGGACATTGGTCATTTCAATGTGTTCAACATTGCCGAATACCGAACTCGATTGAACAATGGGGAAATGCGGTACGATCGACGATCCTATTACAAGATCAGTTTGATCAAAGGAAGGAACAAGGCCGAATATGCGGACAAGGAAATTCAGATTGAAGATAGGGCCCTGTTATTTGCATCACCTCGCATTCCCTATCATTATGTACCCCAGGATGAGGATCAATCGGGTTACTTCTGTGTCTTCACCGAAAACTTTTTATCCAAGGATAAAAGTGGGATGGTCTTGGATAGTCTGCCTCTGTTCCAACCTGGTGGGCTGCCCATATTCACCATCAATACTGGTGAGTTTACCGAAGTGGAACACCTGTTTAAAAAAATTGAAAGGGAACTGTCATCAGATTATGTGTACAAATTTGATTTGATTAGGGCATATGTGTTGGAACTGTTGCACCTGGGCCAAAAACTACATCCTGTTCAGCCCATGGAAATCAACAGAAATGCTTCCACCCGTATAACCGATTTGTTTGTTGAATTGTTGGAACGTCAATTTCCCATAAATACGCCTTCACAACAATTGGCGCTTAGAACGGCCAACGATTTTGCCGAACGTTTGGCGGTGCATGCAAACCATCTCAATAAAGTATTAAAGGAAACCACCGGACTCACTACCACGGCAATCATACATGCGCGCATTTTTGAGGAGGCGAAGGTAATGCTCAAAAGAACGGATTGGACCATTTCGGAGATCTCTTTTGGACTTGGTTTTGAAGATCCCGCCCATTTTTCCAACTTCTTCAAAAAATTGTCCAATACTTCTCCTCTGAAATTTCGGAAGGGCATCGAAATTTGATTTTTGCAAGAAATGGATTGAAGCATGCAAATCCATTCAAGGATATAGCCCAACATTTGCATGAAAAATAAAATCAATTTAAAATGAAAGAAAACAAAATTGCACTAGTGACCGGAGGAAGTCGCGGACTGGGAAGAAATATGGTTGTCAACTTGGCAAAAAAAGGTTTCGACGTGGTGTTGACCTACCATTCAAATAAAAGCAGTGCCCATGAAGTAGTCTCCGAAGTTGTAAAAATGGGCCAGAAAGGGTTGGCCCTGCAATTGGACACCTCCAATGTTAAATCGTTTGATAGGTTTTATGATCAATTGGCGGATGGATTAAAAAAAACCTTTGCAACCTCCACCTTCGATTTTCTGATCAATAATGCAGGTACGGGAGTTTATGAACCTTTTGTGTCCACTACGGAAGAGCAGTTTGATGAGATGATGAACGTGCATTTGAAAGGTGTTTATTTTCTCACCCAAAAAGCATTGCCTTATTTGAACGATGGTGGAAGAATAATCAATATCTCATCCGGATTGGCCCGATTTACGATTCCCAATTCGTCGGCATACGCTTCCATGAAGGGGGGAGTGGAGGTGTTTACACGGTATTTGGCCAAAGAATTGGCACCGCGAAAAATAACGGCCAATGTAGTGGCACCGGGGGCCATTGCAACCGATTTTGGAGGGGGTGAGAACAAAACCAATGAGGTGAAAAGGGACATTGTTTCCAAATTTACGGCCTTGGGGCGTGTAGGTGTGCCGGAAGACATTGGTGGCATAGTGGCTTTTCTCTGTACCGAGGATGCCCGATGGATCAACGCCCAACGCATTGAAGCTTCCGGCGGTATGATGATTTAAAATCTAACAATGAGTGTTATAAAACGGGTTGATTTTTCAATCCGTTTTTTTATTGTTTGAAATGTAAAAATCAAGGTCCATTTTTTGCTTTTCAGTAGGGAGAGCCGTTTCTTTGCAGTCCAGTTCATTAATAAGTTGAAAGTGTTATCAAGAAAGGTGGAGGGATTGGACCCTGCGAAGCCTTAGCAACCCTCGTCTTCGAGAAGGTGCTACATTCTACCCTTATCCTGAACTATTCTCGGGAAGGTCAGGAGCAAGTCCTGCCAAATGGGGAAGGATAACGAATCGAATACTTCGCAGTATTTCCTTTGCTTTTCTTGATCCCATTATAGCCTTTTTAGAAAGGAGATTATGTTATGCAAAAGATTGAAGACATTCTGAACGAACGAATTTTGGTGCTTGATGGTGCCATGGGTACCATGCTGCAGCGCTATAAATTCGAGGAGGAAGATTTTAGGGGCGAACGGTTCAAGGATTGGCCAAGTGACCTAAAAGGAAACAACGACCTGTTGTCGTTGACCCAGCCGAAGGCCATTGCCGATGTCCACAGAGCCTATTTGGATGCCGGTGCCGATATCATTGAGACCAATACCTTTTCAGGGACAACCATTGCCATGGCTGATTATGGTATGGAAGCATTGGTATACGAGTTGAACTATGAATCAGCAAGAATAGCCAAACAAGTTGCCCAAGAGTATACCGAAAAAGATCCCAGTAAACCACGTTTTGTGGCAGGCAGTATGGGCCCCACCAACAAAACGGCGAGTATGTCGCCCGATGTGAACGATCCTGGTTATCGAGCCGTATCGTTCGATGAACTCCGAAAAGCTTACAAACAGCAAGTCGAAGCGTTGTTGGATGGTGGCGCAGACCTATTGTTGGTCGAAACAATTTTTGATACGTTGAATGCCAAAGCGGCCCTTTTTGCTATTGAAGAAGTAAAGGACGAACGCAACATTGAAGTGCCCGTAATGGTCAGTGGAACCATAACCGATGCTTCCGGCAGGACCTTATCGGGGCAGACAGCTGAAGCCTTTTTAATTTCCATATCCCATATCCCCATTCTATCGGTCGGGTTCAATTGTGCTCTTGGAGCCAAACAATTGGTGCCCCATTTAGAGGTGATTTCGGCCAAAACGGAATTCGCAACCTCTGCACATCCCAATGCCGGTTTGCCCAATGCTTTTGGGGAATATGATGAAACCCCGGAACAAATGGCGGCCCAAATCAAGGAATATGCGGAAAAAGGTTTGGTGAACATTGTGGGCGGATGCTGCGGTACCACCCCGGAACACATCAAACAAATTGCAGAGGTGGTAAAAAATTATAAACCCAGGTTGTTATCCGTTAATCGTTAATCGTTGTTGGAAATCAAAGATATGGATTACAAAGAATTGGATGTTTGGGTGCAAGCAAGAGAGTTGGTAAAGAGAGTGTACGAGCTTTCTGGAACTTTTCCAAAAGAAGAGCAGTTTTCTCTAACGTCCCAATTAAGAAGATGTGTTATTTCCATTTCTTCCAACATTGCAGAAGGATGTGGTAGACAAACAGCAAAGGAAACCATAGATTTTTTACATATTGCAAGAGGTTCACTGTTTGAAGCTGAAACCCAAATTCTTTTAGCAAAGGATTTAAAGCTAACTGAAACAGACGTTGATGGAATTCTGAATGAAGTAGAAAGAGTAAAAAAATTACTGAATGGATTCATTAACTATCACAAGAAGTTATGAGCGCTTTTAACGAAAAACGAACAACGCATAACCAAGAACGCGTATTGCGTCTGAGTGGTCTTGAGCCCCTGGTCATTACCCCGGAAAGCAATTTCATCAACGTGGGGGAACGCACCAATGTGGCCGGTTCCAAGCTGTTCCTGCGTTTGATCAAGGAAGAAAAGTTCGACGAGGCATTGGCCATTGCCCGAAACCAGGTGGAAGGGGGAGCCCAGATCATTGATGTGAATATGGATGATGGTCTGATCGATGGCAAGGAAGCCATGGTCAAGTTTTTGAATTTGATTGTTTCCGAGCCGGATATTGCCCGTGTGCCCATCATGATCGATAGCTCCAAATGGGAAATCATCGAAGCCGGATTGCAGGTGGTCCAGGGTAAGTGTGTGGTGAATTCCATCAGTTTAAAGGAAGGTGAAGAAACCTTCATCCATCAGGCAAAATTGATCAAGCGCTACGGTGCAGCGGTCATTGTGATGGCTTTTGATGAAGTGGGCCAGGCAGACAATTATGAGCGCAGGATTGAAATCGCAAAGCGTTCCTACGATATTTTGGTGAACAAAGTAAAATTTGCCCCGGAAGACATCATTTTTGATTTGAATATATTTCCCGTTGCCACGGGGATGGAAGAACACCGTCGCAATGCCATCGATTTTATCGAAGCAACACGGTGGGTGCGCAAAAATCTCCCATATTGCAGTGTGAGTGGTGGGGTTAGCAATGTGTCCTTTTCCTTTCGCGGAAACAACACGGTAAGGGAAGCCATGCACTCCGCATTCTTGTACCACGCCATAAAGGCAGGGATGAACATGGGTATCGTAAACCCCACCATGTTGGAGGTGTACGATGATATCCCCAAGGATTTACTGGAGCATGTAGAGGATGTGTTGCTGGATAGACGCGAGGATGCCACCGAACGATTGCTTGAATTTGCGGAAACTGTTGTAGGTACTGCGAAGGAAAGCAAAGTAGATCTATCATGGCGGGAAGAACCCTTACAAGATCGAATTACCCGAGCCTTGGTAAAAGGTATCGATCAATACATCGTGGAAGATGTTGAGGAGGCCCGATTGAGTGTCGAGCAACCATTGGAAGTGATCGAGGGTCATTTGATGACCGGCATGAACGTGGTGGGTGACTTATTTGGCAGTGGAAAAATGTTTCTGCCCCAAGTGGTCAAATCGGCAAGGGTGATGAAAAAGGCCGTGGCTCACCTTACGCCATATATCGAAGCATCGAAGGATAAAAATACCAAGGCTGCTGGTAAAATACTGATGGCCACAGTGAAGGGCGATGTGCACGATATTGGCAAAAACATTGTCAGCGTGGTATTGGCCTGTAACAACTATGAAATTGTTGATTTGGGGGTGATGGTGCCTCCTGAAAAAATCATCAACAAGGCCAAGGAAGAACAGGTGGATATAATTGGATTGAGTGGTTTGATTACCCCATCCTTGGATGAAATGGTGTTCTTGGCCAAGGAAATGGAACGCCAAAATTTCAACGTGCCCCTTTTGATTGGAGGTGCCACCACCAGTAAAGCACACACAGCGGTCAAGATCGACCCGATGTATAGTCATTCCGTGGTGCACGTGAACGATGCATCCAGGGCGGTGACCGTGGTGGGTGATTTGTTGCATAAAGATTCGGAGAACTACAAAAAATCTATCAAGCTCGATTATGAGAGTTTCAGGGAAAAGTTCCTGAACCGGGGCAAGCAAAAGGAATATCTGTCGCTTGAAGAAGCCCGAAAGAACAAACTTCAAATCGACTGGAACCCATCGGATGTCAAAGAGCCCAGCCAATTGGGCATACAAGTGCTGGAGGATGTAGATTTGAACCTGTTGAGGGATTACATTGACTGGACCCCATTTTTTAGAAGTTGGGACCTGCACGGAAAATATCCTGACATTTTGAAGGATGAGGTGGTGGGCGAACATGCCACTGATCTTTTCAAGGATGCCCAGGTGATGCTTCAGAGGATATTCGACGAAAAATTATTGAAAGCGAAAGCGGTCTTTGGATTGTTTCCTGCCAACCAAATCAATGGGGATGATATTGAGGTTGTGACCAAAGGGGAGGAAGCAATTTTCAGGACACTGCGTCAACAATCCAAGAAAAGGGAAGGAGTGCCCAACATCGCACTGGCCGATTTTATCGCGCCCAAAGAATCGGGTATTGAGGACTACATAGGTTGTTTTTGTGTGAGTACCGGATTTGGCGCCCAAGAACTGGCCGAAACTTTCGAAAAGGAACATGACGATTACAATTCCATTATGGTTAAGGCACTGGCCGATCGTTTGGCGGAAGCATTTGCCGAATACTTGCATAAAGAGGTACGGACCAATTATTGGGGATATACCGACGATGAACAATTGGATAACACGGCATTGATTGCGGAACAGTACCAAGGCATTCGTCCGGCCCCAGGTTATCCTGCATGCCCCGATCATTTGGAAAAATTGACCATTTGGGAATTGTTGGATGTCGAGAAAAATATTGGGGTAACCCTGACCGAAAGCTTGGCCATGTGGCCAGCGGCCAGTGTAAGCGGTTACTATTTTGCACATCCACAAGCAAAGTATTTTGGACTGGGCAAAATAACCCAAGATCAGGTAGCGGATTTTGCAAACAGAAAACAGATAACTTTGGAGAAAGCCCAGAAGTGGCTGGCACCGAATATAGCAGACGACCATTAAATGAAAATAACGGACCATATAAAAAAAGCGAAGGGAGAAACGCTTTTCAGTTTTGAAATTGTTCCGCCGGTAAAGGGAAAAAGTATACAGGAACTCTACAGGAATATCGATCCCTTGATGGAGTTCAAACCACCTTTTATTGATGTCACCACCTCACGGGAAGAGTACATCTATAAAGAGAAAGATGGTTTGTTGGACAAAAAACTGACTCGAACACGGCCCGGAACCTTAGGTATTTGTGCCTCTTTGAAGCATAAATACGATGTGGATACCGTTCCCCATGTATTGTGTGGCGGTTTTACCAAGGAGGAAACCGAATATCTATTGGTGGATTGTCAATATCTGGAAATTGAAAATGTGATGGCACTTCGTGGGGATGCCAGAAAAGAGGAGAAATACTTTACGCCCACCAAAGGTGGCCATCAATTCGCCTCCGAATTGGTGAAACAGATTCATGACATCAATCAGGGTAAATACCTGCACGATACCATTGAATCCAACGAATGTGGTGATTTTTGTATAGGGGTGGCCGGTTATCCCGAAAAACACATGGAAGCCCCATCCCTGCAATCCGATTTAAAACGATTGAAGGAAAAAGTGGAACTCGGAGCCGATTATGTGGTGACCCAGATGTTTTTCGACAATAAAAAATTCTTCGAATTTGTGGAAGCTGCACGTGCCCTGGGTATCAATGTGCCAATCATTCCTGGAATAAAGCCCATCGCGGTAAAACGACATCTGCAGTTGTTGCCCCAAGTATTCCGAGTAGACATTCCACAAGAGCTCATCGAGGCTGTGGAAGCCTGTACATCCAATCAAGAGGTACGGCAGGTTGGTGTGGAATGGGCCATTCAACAATCCAAGGAATTGAAGGCTGCAGGAGTGCCAGTGTTGCATTATTATTCCATGGGAAAATCGGATAACATCAAGGATATTGCCAAGGAGGTGTTTTAATTTCCTACTTTTGCGCCCAATGAGGTACCTACTTAGCCTGACTTTATTTTTAAGTGTGCTCTTTGGGTTTTCCCAAAACGGGGAAGTGCCCAAAAAATATACGGTGGATGCCAGTCAATTTTATGGCTCCATTTTGTTGCACAATACCGATATTTCCCATTTGATCACGGAGCATCCCGGTGGGCTCATTTTGGGATTCAACCGCAAACGATATGGCCATGAGGATTGGGAATCCGATTTCGGTTATCCGGATACCGGTGTTTCCTTCGTCTACCAAAACACCAACAATGCAACATTGGGGGACCTCTATGGATTGTATGCCCATTACAACTTCTATTTTTTTAAAAGAAATCTGCAGCTTCGAATAGGGCAAGGAATGGCCTACAGTACCAACCCGTACGATAAAAACACCAATTTTAGGAACAATGCCTATGGTACCCACTTGTTGGCAAGCACCTTGGTCATGTTCAACTACCATAAGGAAAACTTGGTTGCGGGATTTGGTTTCAAGGCTGGGATTTCCCTCATTCATTATTCGAACGCCAATTTTAAGGCGCCCAATACATCCACCAATACCATGGCGGTGAACTTTGGGTTGACCTATGATCTGGACAATCATCAAACTTTCGAATTTGTGGAACCCGGGGAGAAAGTTAAAATTACTGAACCGATTCGGTTGAATTTGGCGTTACGCGCAGGGGTGAACGAAAGTGATGTGATCAATTCGGGGCGTTACGGATTTTTGATAGTTTCGGCCTATGCCGATAAGAGAGTAGGGCGGTGGAGTGCCATTCAACTGGGAACGGACGTTTATTTCTCCAATTTTTTAAAGGAATTGATTCGTTACCAATCCATCGCATTTCCTGAAAACAATGTGGCCGCCGATACGGATTATAAACGGGTAGGGCTGTTTTTGGGGCACGAACTGTTCATCAACAAAATGAGCGTTATCGCCCAATTGGGCTACTACGTGTACTATCCGTTCGATTTTGAAGGAAGGGTGTACAACAGGATTGGACTCAAAAGATATTTCGGGGATAAGGTGTATGGAGCAATCACCTTAAAATCGCATGCAGCGAAGGCAGAGGCAGTGGAATTTGGAATAGGAATCAGAATTTAGGCAGGGATGTTGACAATGGAAAAAAATGGCACACTAATCGCTTCCAGAGGAATCTGGAAAGTATTTGTTTTGCTTTGTACTGTTCTCCAAATCTCCTGTAATGGTGAAAATGTACCCGATTGCTTCCAAAATGCAGGGGATTTGTCCCGAAAAACTTTGGATGTATCCGAGTTTACCAAAATTACCGCTTTTGAAAACCTTAATGTGGTTTTGAAACAGGGTGAAACCCAACAGGTGGAAGTGGAAACTGGGGAGTTTTTATTGAACGATGTTTCAGCGGAAGTGATCGATGGTCGCCTAGTTTTGCGCAACGAAAATGGTTGTAATTATGTGCGGAAGTATGGGTTGACCACCATTTATATAACTTCTCCCAATATTTCAGAAATTCGAAGCAGCACTGGTTTTCCTATTTCCAGTGATGGTGTTTTGGATTATCCCAGTTTGACCCTGATTTCCGAAAGCTTTACCAACCCGGAAACGGAAACTACCGATGGTTCTTTTGATTTGGAACTGAACTCGACCAATGTCCGAATCATTGTGAATGGCATTGCTTATTTTAAGTTAAAGGGTGCCGCTCAAACCTTCAATGTTTCCATTGCTGCAGGGGATTCTCGCATTGAGGCCGAAAATCTGGTGGCGCAAAATGTGGTTCTGGATCATCGTGGCACCAATGATGTATTTGTGAATCCACAACAACGTATTAGTGGGGTCATTCGTTCCACTGGGGATGTGATCAGTGTAAACCGACCGCCAAATATCGAGGTGGAAGAACTGTTCAATGGGCGACTAATTTTTAGGGATTAAGCACCAGTCCCAAATAATTCTTGGTATTTTCGATTTTCAATAAAACAGGTTGAATGCGTTTACTATCGCTTATCAAAAGTTGGTTTGCTCCGTTTCCAAAGATTAGGTCATTGGATGGACTCCACGGTTTGGAAAAAGCAGATGTGTTGTTCCACAATTTGGTGGCCGAACGTAAAGTACCTGGATTGGCAGTCAGTGTTTTTGATAAAGGGGAGGTCCTCCTGCAAAAAGGATATGGGTTTGCCAATTTGGCATCCAGGACAAAAATAGACCCCAAAAGCACTGTTTTTAGGATTGCCAGTATTTCAAAATGCATAACCGGATTGGCTTTCGGAAAGATGGTGGAAGAAGGTATCTTGGGTTGGGACGATTCTTTGTACGATCACGTACCCTACTTCCCCAAAAAGGGTTTTGATATAACGCTACGTCAATTGGCAAGCCATACAGCTGGCATTCGGGCCTACAAAGGAAAAGAGTTCGCCATGGACCGGGATTTTTCCATTAAGGATAGTATCCAAGTCTTTAAAAACGACCCCCTGATCTTTCAACCTGGTCATGGATACCTCTATAACAGTTTTGATTTTGTTTTGCTTTCTTTAGCCATGCAGGAGGCCAGCGGAATACCATTTCCTCTATATGTTAAGGAAAAAGTGTTGATGCCCTTGGGATTGGATTCCACATACACTACGGAGGACCGACAACAGAATGCCGCTAACTTTTATACCAAAAGATCCCATTGTTTTAAACATGCGGTGCCCGTGAACAATACCTACAAATTGGCAGGAGGTGGGTTTTTGTCCACCAGTGTTGATATCGCCAAATTGGGACAGGCGGTACTGGAAGGCAAATTGCTCAAAAAGGAAACCTACGATCAATTGTTGACCTCGCAAAACGTAAATGGAAAGCCAACTTATTATGGTTTGGGCTTTCAAGTGAGCCAAGATGCTGCAGGAAAATCATTTGTGGGTCATGTGGGCAACAGTGTCGGGGTCTACACCAATCTTTTTATCTATCCAAAAGAAGAAAAAGTGGTTTCCATTTTAATCAATTGTACCGATCCCAAAGTGCAAAAGGAACTGGATGAAGCTATTTCTTGCTTTTTCGAACAAATGGTTTAGACTTTTTGCGCCATTTTCTCCTCAATTTCCAGAGCAAAGGTTCGGCAAAGGTCCAAGGTTTCTGTCACGTCGTCCATGGTGGTCCTGGGGTTGATCAAACACATGCGCAATACCACTTGGTTGTTCAATAGCGTAGTGACCAACAAAGCTTTTCGCGAGGCAACAACTTTTTCAGAGATGTACTGGTTGATTTCATCCAGTTGTTTTTCGCTGTAATTTTTGTGGATAGGATGGTACCTGAAATTGATTACGGCCAAGGTGGCAGGAAACACCACTTCCCAACTTTTACTGCCCCGTAACAGGTTTTCCACTTCTTCCGCAAGGTCGATGTTATAGGTAATCGCATCCCTGAATGCTTTTAAACCAAAGGTTTTTAATGACATGTAAAACTTGAGGGCCCTGAACCTTCGTGTCAATTGGATGCCGTGGTCATAAAAATTGATTTCTGAAGTGTTTCCTTCAATATCCCTTAAATACTCAGGGTGTTCGGTAAATGTATGGCTCAGATCTTTGTGGTTCCGCACCAAAAGGCAGCCCATTTCATAGGGTTGGTAAAACCATTTGTGGGGATCAACGGTCAACGAATCGGCCTTTTCAATGCCCTTCATCATGGTTTTCCCCTTTGGGGAAAGGTAGGCAGCCCCGCCATAAGCCCCGTCGACATGGAACCAGATATCTTCTTTCTTGCAGATTTTGGCCAGTTCACTCAACGGGTCCACGGTCCCCGTATTGGTAGTTCCTGCAGAAGCGATTAAGCAGAAGGGGTGAAGCCCTTCGAGACGATCTTTGGCAATACAGTTTTTGAGTTTGTTCAAGGAGAACTTAAGTTCGCTATCGGTGGGGATGATCCGAATTTGTTCTTTTTTAAAGCCCAATACCCTAATGGCCTTGATATTGGATGAATGTGCTTGATCGGACAAATAGATCACCGCATTGGAAAAATCATCACCACATTTGATTCGTCGAGCGGTCGCCACGGCAGTCAGGTTGGCCATGGAACCCCCGCTGGTGAAGATGCCACCTCCTTTTTTCTTCGGAAAGCCAAAGATTTTCAACAACCATTGAATGGTGACAATCTCCAGCTCCGCCGCCGCTGGACCTATGGACCATCCACCGGAAAAAATGTTATAACCAGTGGCCAAGGCATCGGCCATCACACTGACGAAGTTGCTGGGGCCGGGTACAAAGGAAAATGATTTGGGGTGGGCCATATTGGTGGTGTTGGTCATTACCTTTTCCAACACGAAATCCAGAACAGCGGATGGGTCCATTCCTTGTTCAGGAGCTTCCTCCAAGAACAATTTGTCCATTTCTTCCCTTGAGCCGAAGGCAACCGGAAATTTTTGGTCCTGCGTAACATGGTGTTCCACAATGGCATCCACGATTTGATACCCGTAGGCTTTCATCGCTTCTTTTGGCAATTCCAATCTGGCGTTGTTCTTCCCCATAAATCAAGATTCAATTGAACTGCAAAAGTACCATATTTGAATAGGTTTTACCATGACATTTGTCCATCAATCGACTAAATGGATGAGTTGCTATTTTGAGGTCAACTCCGTAAAAAGGCTTTCCAGGTTTTTGTTCTTTCGGCTCAATTGAAGGGTTTTCAATTGGTTGTCGTGGGCAAAATCGAACACGGCCGGGCGCATATCTTTGGAAGTGCTGAAGGTAATCTCGTAGACAAAACCTCCGGTATTAATTACTTTGGCCACATGGGGCATTTGTTGTAACAGTTGCTCCTCCACACGAAAATCAAATTCCACTTCGATGATTTGTTCCTCCGCTTCGCGCAATTCTTCCAATCGCTTGTCGGCAACCAATTGTCCTTTATTGATGATGATTACCCTATCGCAAACGGCCTCCACCTCTTTCATGATGTGTGTGGAAAGCAGTATTGTTTTTTCCTTTCCGATCTCCCGGATCAGTTTTCGGATCTCGATCAATTGGTTGGGGTCAAGACCCGTGGTCGGCTCGTCCAAGATCAACACCTCGGGATCATGGAGCAAAGCTGCTGCAAATCCGACCCGCTGGCGATAACCTTTGGACAGTTGTCCTATTTTTTTGTGTGCTTCGGGCGTAAGTCCGGTTTGTTGAATGATGGCTTCAATTTTTGACTTTGGCACTTTGTACACATCCGCATTGAAAGCAAGGTATTCTTTAACATACATTTCCAGGTATAATGGATTGTGCTCCGGAAGATAGCCAATGCTTTTCTGCACGTCCCGTTCCGATTTCAACACATCAAATCCGTTTACCTCAGCATCACCGCCATCTGCTTTGTAGTAGGTGGTCAAAATGCGCATCATAGTCGATTTTCCAGCCCCGTTCGGTCCCAAAAAACCGACCACTTCTCCTTTTTTGATGGAAAAGGAAACGTTGTTCAATGCTTTTTGTTGGCCAAAGGATTTGGTGATGTTTTGAACGGTTATCGACATTCGAAAAGGTTTTGAAATCCAAAAATACACTTTTACACCATTAGTTGAAGGATGTTTTGATTGGACATCCAAGTTTGGAGTTGTACGGATTGGAAACAGTGATATTCTCAAAAAAGTAATGATTCTTCAAGGCAAAACGCAATGAATATTCCGAATTTGAGAAAAATCAAAAAAAATTTAAGGAAGAAGGCCTGTTTCGAATTGAATACCTAAATTAGCCAAGATTTTACAACGACATGACAAACACGTATTTCTGGAACGGTTTTTATTTTTACTTCTTTTTTCAAAGAGGATCGGGACTGTTTTGAGTACGTTTAAAGTATAACCAATATGTAAAGTCCCGATTTCAAATCGGGGCTTTTTTTTTGCAATGGGTTTAAAAATTGCCATTCAGGGAATAAAGGGTTCCAACCACCACCAGGTTGCCATCGATTTTTACGGCAACGATATCGAATTGTTGGAATGCAGCTCGTTCGATGCCGTAGTGCAACATTTGTTGGACGGGTCTGCGGACAAGGGAATCATGGCCATAGAGAATTCAATAGCCGGTTCCATTATTCCAAACTATAACTTGGTGTATCATAACAAGATCCATGTGATCGGGGAACACTATTTGAACATTCATCACAATTTAATGGTGTTGAGGGGTAAAACCATGGACGATGTGAAGGAAGTACATTCGCATCCGATGGCTTTGCTGCAGTGCAAGGAGTTTTTCAAGGATTATCCACAAATCAAATTGGTGGAAAGTGCGGATACGGCGGAAACCGCCAAACGCATCAATGATGAAAAATTGGAACATATTGCAGCCATTGCACCAAAAATGGCATCGGATCTCTATGATCTGGAAATTATAGCGGATAACATCCAGACCATTAAGAACAATTCCACCCGGTTTATCATCCTGAAAAAACAGAACAAGGTATGGCCGGAGGAGGAAATCAATAAGGCTTCGTTGCGGTTCATCACCGATCACAAGAGAGGCAGTTTGGCCACGGTTTTGAACGTGATGAGCGATTGCAATTTGAACCTTACCAAAATACAGTCACTTCCTGTAATTGAGACCCCATGGAAATATGCCTTTTTCGTGGATGTGACCTTTGATAAATACGAACATTTTGCCAAGGCCAAATCCTTGTTGGACATCATGTCCGAAGATTTTCAGGTCTTGGGTGAATATAAAAACGCGTTGTTGTTATGATCACAGCCGATAGGTTACATAGCGTACAGGAATATTACTTCTCCAAAAAATTGAGGGAAGTCAGGGGATTGATCGATCAAGGGAAACCCATTATCAACATGGGGATAGGCAGTCCGGATTTGGCGCCATCGCCCCAAGTCTTGGAAACTTTGCAAAGTTGTATATCGGATACGGGTGCGCATCAGTACCAGAGCTATCAAGGTTTGCCGGAACTGAGAAAAGCCATTGCCAATTTTTATAATGAAAAATTTGGGGTTGAAGTAGACCCCAACACTGAGGTCTTGCCACTGATGGGTTCCAAGGAGGGCATCATGCACATTAGCATGGCATTCCTAAATCCTGGCGATGGGGTTTTGTTGCCGAACCCCGGTTACCCAACCTATGGATCGGTGACCAATTTGGTGGGTGGTGTACCCATCAGCTATGACCTTAAGGAAGAAAATGGCTGGTTTCCCGATCTGGAAGCGTTGGGGCAACAAGATCTTTCCAATGTGAAATTGATGTGGGTGAGTTATCCGCACATGCCCACCGGGGCAACTGCAACTCTGGAACAATTGCAGTCGTTGGTGGCCTTCGCCAAGGAAAACAATATTCTTTTGGTAAACGATAATCCGTACAGTTTTGTGCTGTCCAACAACCCAACCAGTATATTGTCCATTGATGGCGCCAAGGAATGTACACTTGAATTGAACAGTTTGAGCAAGACGTTCAATATGGCGGGATGGAGAGTGGGCATGGTTTTGGGCAATGCGGAGCACATCAATGCAGTGCTCAAGGTGAAAAGCAACATGGATTCG
This sequence comes from Flagellimonas beolgyonensis, assembly GCF_003992615.1. GTDB lineage: Bacteria > Bacteroidota > Bacteroidia > Flavobacteriales > Flavobacteriaceae > Flagellimonas > Flagellimonas beolgyonensis. The sequence continues at coordinate 95,458 of NZ_RZMY01000015.1, read as the reverse complement.
GGCATGTTCTACGGTATTCAAAAAGGAGCCGTTGTGGCCCTGCAAAGCGGTCCGGAATGGTTTGAAGCATTGGATCACGTCTACACCAAAAGAAGGGAGTTGATGTTTGAGTTGGCCGATAAATTGGGCTGTGAATATGACAGAAATGCTGTAGGCATGTTCGTGTGGTGCAAGTTGCCCGAAGGTGCACCTTCCTCGGAACAATTCATTGATGAGGTGTTGTACGAAAAGGACATTTTTATTGCACCGGGAACCATTTTTGGGAGCAATGGGGAAGGGTATATCCGGTTTTCCCTTTGCGTAAAGGAAGAAAAAATTAAAGAAGCCATAGCTAGATTTTGACCATGGAAGTTGCGATAATAGGAATAGGGTTGATTGGAGGGTCGTTTGCCAAGGATGTCAAAAAATTGCATCCGTATGCCAAGATCATCGGTCTTGACCAACGTGAAGATCACTTGGATAAGGCCTTGGAATTGCAAATCATTGATGAAAAGGGCGACTATGCTTCCTTGTCCTCTGCTGATTTGGTCTATGTGAGCATACCCGTAAATGCCTTGGTAATGGAGCTGCCGAAGATTTTGGATGCGGTTGGTGAAGACACGGTAGTCTTAGATGCAGGATCTACCAAACGATTGATTTGTGATAGTGTGTCCGAACATCCCAAGCGAAGAAACTTTTTGGCATGCCACCCCATTGCAGGTACCGAATTCTCAGGGCCTACCGCTGCTTTGGAAGGTTTGTACCAAGATAAGACCATGATCATTTGTGAGGTGGAAAAAACTGCCTTCAAACTTCAGGAAAGGGCCTTGACCCTCGTACAAGATATCGGGATGCGAATTCGGTACATGAACCCAGTGGCGCACGACAAGCACATTGCCTATGTATCCCATTTGTCACATATCAGTTCGTTTATGTTGGGAAAAACGGTTATCGAAAAAGAAAAGAACGAACGCGATATTTTTGACATGGCGGGCAGTGGTTTTGAAAGCACCGTGCGGTTGGCAAAAAGCTCTCCCGACATGTGGGCGCCCATCTTTGAACAGAACAAGGACAATGTGGTTGAGACGTTGGAAGAATATATCCAAAACCTTACCGCGTTCAAACAAATGATAGAGGACAACGATTTTGAAAATGTCCATCAAGAAATGAGCAATACCAATAAAATAAAACAAATACTAAAAGGAATTCCACTTACAAAAAAATAGACAGTAGTATGGAAAACACGAAGGAAATGAGAAAATGGTTGGATGACATGAATTTGGGTCATCCATTGGTGATAGCAGGACCATGCAGTGCCGAAACCGAAGAACAGGTGCTAAAGATCGCACACGAACTTAAAGACACCGATGTCAACTATTATAGGGCAGGCATTTGGAAACCCAGAACCCGTCCGGGAAATTTTGAGGGCGTGGGTGCCATAGGTTTAAAATGGTTGCAAAAAGTGAAGGAGGAGACCGGAATGAAAACCGCTACCGAAGTGGCCAACAGGGCACATGTGGAATTGGCGTTGGAATATGATGTGGATTTGTTGTGGATCGGAGCTCGGTCAACGGTAAGTCCGTTTATTGTTCAGGAAATTGCCGATGCTTTGGAGGGGACCGATAAAATTGTTTTGGTGAAAAACCCGGTAAATCCAGACTTGTCCTTGTGGTTGGGTGCAGTGGAACGGTTGCACTCTGCCAATATCGAAAAATTGGGTGTTATCCATCGTGGATTTTCAACGTATGAAAAATCGAAATACCGTAACATCCCGGAATGGCAGTTGGCCATTGAGTTGCAGACCAAGTTCCCCGATCTGCCCATCATCAACGATCCAAGCCACATTACCGGAAAGCGCGATATGATTTTTGACGTATCCCAAACCGCGTTGGACCTGAACTTCGATGGTTTGATGATTGAGACCCATTGTGATCCAGATAACGCATGGAGTGATGCGGCTCAGCAGGTGACCCCGGAACGATTGGTGCAGATCATGAAAGATCTTCGCATTCGTAAGGAAACCGATGAAGAAGCAGAATACAATAGCAAATTGAGCAATCTTCGCGCACAGATCGATGTGCTCGATAACCAATTGATCGAGTTGTTGGGTAAACGAATGAAGGTTTCCGACGGGATTGGTGAATTAAAGAAACAGAAAAACGTTGCCGTTTTGCAAAGCAATCGTTGGAACGCCATTTTGGGCAATATGATCTTGGAAGGAGAGCAACGTGGATTGAGCGAGGAATTTGTGTTGAAAATGTTCAAAGCCATCCATCAGGAATCCATCAACCACCAAGAAAAGATCATCAACGCATAGTCGTTTAATTCTTTGATAAGGAACCATTCAAGGATAGGAATTTTTCCAGTCTTTGGGTGGTTTTTTTGTTTTCTACTGTAACAATTTCATTTCTCTGCCCTCTTTCAAAAGTAAAAACACTCTATCATGAAAAAAATATATACACTTAATTTGCTCTTGCTTCCCTTGGTCATGTTTTCCCAGCGAATCATTGACAGGGAGGTGGGAGAATTCCGCGAAATCAAGGTTTTTGATCTTATTGAAGTCAATTTGATCCAATCCGATGAAAACCGAATCTTGATCAAGGGTTGGAACGTGGACGACATTATCTGGACCAACAAAAACGGCGTATTAAAACTACGCATGCAATTGGACAAAAAGTTTCAGGGTGAGGATACGATGATTGAAGTTTATTACACCGACCTCGATGTGATCGATGGGAACGAAGGAGCCCAAATTACCTGTAATGAGCTGGTGAAAAGGAACAGGATCGAATTGCGTGCCCAGGAAGGTGCCAGGATCCATATTGGAATGGATGTCGATTATGCCGACATTAGGGCTGTGACCGGAGGTATTGTTGAAGCTTCCGGGTTGGCCAAAAGCCAAACTGTGGTGCTCAATACCGGTGGTATTTTTGAAGGCAGGGCTTTACAAACCACCAATACCGATGTTAAAATTTCAGCAGGGGGAGAGGCCGATGTGTTCGCTTCCGAAGTGGTGGATATCAATGTGAAGGCCGGTGGTGATGTGTATGTGTACGGTAGTCCAAAACAGGTCAACAAAAAGACCTTTGTAGGCGGCAGGGTCTATATAAAAGACTGATGAAAAATAGATGGATAAAAAAAGCCCCTTCAAAACTGAAGGGGCTTTTTTGTTAGTTTTCTTTTGTATAAGCCAATCTCCTGGAAGCTTTTCGCATCAATTTATTAATTAGATCATCAGGGCTACTACCAATGCTGCCACTTACTTTTTTGTTATAGTTCCAAAGCAAAATGCCATCTGCTGCGTTGTGGACACTCATATTTACCAGTGCATTATTGGTACTTCCCCAAAAGCCTATCAAAAGTCCAAGGGCGACCGATGCACCTTCAGACATTGGCTTATCGGTTTCGTAATTACCAGAAATTAAGGCATCTACACCTAAAATGTTGGCAAGTTCCATGGGAGTATAGTCCCTTATATTATTATAGTCGATACCTTGTTTTCCCAATATGGCATTCGTGGTATTTGGATCTTGTACCTCGATGCGTTGCATGTCACCTCTCTTTTTTCGTTTTAAAAACCACGAGTACATAGCGGTTTGTATGCTTTCTCCCTCCGATTTTTCAAGCCTATGTAATTGTTCGTTGGTCATATCCTTCATTTGTTTGGGTCTAAGTTTGACCTGTGTTTTAAAAGGCACGACGGCAATTATTTTGTGATCAATCGCAATTCTGTCAAAATCTGGATTTTCATAAAGATTGGTTTGTGCAAATACCGAAAATGGTAAAAAAAGCAATAAGAACTTTCTCATAAAAATGTGTTTAGTTATTAAAATTGAGGTAAAAACTAATTCAATTATTTGAAAGAAAAAGCTTACGGTTAGTTTTTTTGTCAAATTGTCTTTAAAAGTAGATGAAATGAAAAAGCCCTTCGAACCAAATCAAAGGGCAATAGTTATTTAAACAAAGATTGTTATTTTCTAAAAATATAACGGGTGATAAAGATGCCCTGTCCGTCTCCTTTTCCGCCTTCACTTTCCACACCACTTACCACAAAGGCCAATTCCCAGCCGTTGGCGATCATGTCGTTGATCATAGAGGTGATCACGGCATCGTTGGCCGCAATGTTCTGGAATCGGATACCACCAATGTTGTAGAAGTTCAACAATTTGGTCTCCTCAAAGTTTTTTACCCTGATTTCGCCCCTGTCCGACTTGTTTCGGGTGTTGTCATCTTCGGTCTGAACACTGGTAAACTCCCTATAATCTTTGTCTTCAAGGGCATTGATGATCCTGGATCTTCCCAATCCGTTGGGCACAATGGACTCCACACTGGTAATTACCTTGTACTCTTGGGCATTCCCTCCGAATGCGGCAGCTAGGGTCATCACTGCGATAAAAACGATTTTTTTCATGTTGGATACGTTAATGTTTATTAATAACTGTTGACAAAGATATACGACGGAAAACGAGGAATATTGTTTCTTTGTAGTGAAAATTTGAACAAATTGTGAACGGAACTGTTTATAAATCAACCGGTAGCTGGTATACCGTAAAAGCTGAAGATGGTGCATTTTACGAATGTCGCATCAAAGGAAAGTTCCGTACCCAAGGCATCAAGAGCACCAATCCGGTCGCAGTGGGAGATCATGTGGTGTTCGAATTGGAAACCATTGGCAATGAAACTGTTGGGGTCATTTCAGCGATAGGGGAGCGCAAGAACTATATTATCCGAAAATCGGTCAAGTTGTCCAAACAGACCCACATCATTGCATCCAATTTGGATCAGGTTTTCTTGTTGGTCACCTTGAACAACCCCATGACCTTCACCAGTTTTATTGACCGTTTTTTGGTCACCGCCGAAGCCTACGATATCCCAGTAGTCTTACTTTTCAATAAGATGGATACCTATTCCGAAGAGGAAACAGGTGAGGTGGCCTTTCTTATGGATCTTTATTCCAAAATTGGCTACACTTGTTTGCAAATAGAAGCGAAATCTGGCAAAAACGTGGATAAGGTAAAGGAAATGATGCTGGGTAAGACCAGTATGTTCGCGGGCCATTCCGGTGTTGGTAAATCTACCTTGGTAAATGCACTGGAACCAGGCCTCCATTTAAGAACCGCAGAAATATCCGAGCAACATCTTCAAGGGCAGCACACCACAACTTTTGCCGAAATGTATGATCTATCATTCGATGCCCGGATCATTGACACCCCCGGCATTAAAGGATTTGGTATCGTGGATATGGAGAAAGAGGAAATCGGGGATTATTTTCCGGAGTTTTTCGAATTGAAGGGGCATTGCAAGTTCAATAATTGCCTGCATTTGGATGAACCCAAATGTGCGGTAAAGGAAGCACTGGAAAATGATGAGGTGGCATGGAGCCGTTACCGCAGTTATGTGCAAATGTTGACCGGGGAAGAGGATAATCCATATAGGGAACGATAATGAGAACAGTAATTCAGCGTGTTTCCAAAGCAAGTGTTACCGTTGATGGTGAAGTAGTTTCCTCCATTGGTCATGGACTGTTGGTGCTATTGGGCATTGAGGATGCCGATGGAACTGATGATATTGATTGGTTGGCCCAAAAAATTGCCAATCTTCGAATTTTTAATGATGAAGCCGGTGTTATGAATCTTTCGGTGATGGATACCGGTGGCGAAGTTATTGTGGTAAGCCAGTTTACCTTGCACGCACTCACCAAAAAAGGCAATCGTCCGTCGTATATAAAAGCTTCAAAACCAGCTATTGCCATTCCAATGTATGAGGAGTTTGTGGATAAATTGGAAGCAATTTTGGGCAAAAAAGTGGGCACGGGAATCTTCGGTGCCGACATGAAAGTGGAACTGTTGAACGATGGTCCAGTGACGATCAGTATCGACACCAAAAACAAAGAATAGTTGTTTTTTGTCGAAAAAGTTCTTTACATTGTAAGAAATTAACCACTTTAGCCAGACCATTAATTAGCCAGACTTAACCTCGAATGCGATTTCTTACGTTTCTCCTTTTCCTAGTTGCCCAGTTTTCCATTTCCCAAAATTATAGCGTAGCCGAGATTCCCAAAGAAATGTTGGAGAATGCCGATGCCGTTGGTCGTTTAGATCGGATGGATATCCATATTGAATCCATAGATAAAATGACCTATTCAGTAAAGCAGGTGGTTACAGTCCTGAACAAGTCAGGTAGCGAATATGCTGCCACTAGGGTAATGTATGATGATGAAAGAAAAATAAAAAAAATTGAAGCTACCTTTTTTGATGCTTTTGGAAATGAACTTGAAGTTGCAAAAAGAAGGGATTTCAAGGATGTTGCTGCTGTGGATGGTTTTTCATTGTATTTGGACAATCGGGTGTTGTACTATAAGTACGTGCCAACCCAATATCCTTATACGGTTGAATTTACTTATGAGATTGAAACTTCGGACACCGGATTTTTTCCACCGTGGTATTTTTTATCAGGTTATGGGATAAGTGTGCAGCAAAGTGAATATTCCATTGTCTATCCCTCTATTGAATTTAAACCTATCGTAAAGGAAAAGAACTTGGAGAATGTTCAGGTTGAAAAGACAGATATTGCGGGCTCACTTCAGTATAGTGCCACCAATATACCAGCAATGGAGGCCGAAAGTTTGAGCCCTTCATTCAGTTTGTTGGCACCCAGCTTATCCATACGCTTGCCCAAATTCCATTACAAGGGATACCAAGCCGTAGTGAATGATTGGCACGAGATGGGTATATGGATACAAGAAGAATTGCTGGCAGGAAGGGATGTTTTGGAGGAGAACACTGTAAAAGAAATACAACAACTGGTCAAAGGGATTGATAATGACCTGGAAAAGGCCAAAATAATCTACAACTATGTCCAGGACAACACGAGGTATATCAGTGTTCAAATTGGAATAGGGGGTATCCAGCCCATCAGTGCCATAGAAGTTGATAAGGTTAAATATGGTGACTGCAAAGGCTTGACCAATTACACCAAGGCCTTGCTAAAGGCTGTAGGAGTCGAATCTTTTTATGCGGTAGTGGAATCGGGTAGTGCAAAAATTGATTTTGAGGAAGATTTTGCGGATTTGGTCCAGGGAGACCATGTAATTCTGGCCATACCCTATCAAGGTCAGTATTATTGGGTAGACTGTACCTCTCAAATCCTACCATTTGGATTTATCGGAGATTTTACCGATGGTAGAAAAGTATTGGTGGTTAAACCTGATGGTGGCGAGATTATGACGACAACTTCATACTTGAACCAACAGAACAAACAGAGCATTAAAGCCAGATATAGAGTTTTGGAGAATCTTTCAATGAAGGGTGAGGTTACACTGAAAACAACGGGAATCCAATATGATGGTCGATTTTCCTTGGAGAAAGGATCTAGAGAAGACAACACTGAGTATTACAAAAACTTCTGGGACAACATCAATGGGCTTGACATACTCGATTTTAAGTTTGATAATGATAAGGAGAATGTAGTTTTCACGGAAAATGTGAAATTGAGTGCCTTGAACTATCTGTCCAAAAATGGTAATGATTATCTCCTAACCCTCAATGCATTCAACAATGGTTTGTATGTGCCCCCCAGGTACAGGGACAGGAAAATGCCCTTTGTGGTACAACGTGGGTTTTTGGATGAAGACGAAACCATAATAGAAATCCCAGATAATTTTCATTTTACCGCGCTTCCGGAAAAAATGGTTCAAGAAACAATTTTTGGTGCTTACAAGACCGAGGTCATCAAAAAAAGTGAAAAACAATTGCTGTTCAAAAGATCCCTACAGCTCAATGCTGGGGAATATCCCAAGGAATCCTATCAAGATTTCAGGGCGTTTATGAGAGCAATTGCAAAAAATGACAACCAAAAAATCATTTTAAAGAATGACAGCCAAAACTAAACTTGTACAACTATTGATCGTTTTGTTCTTTTTCGGGTCCGTGCATGCCCAAGACTATAAATTTGGGAAGGTTTCTGAAGAGGAAGTACTTGAAAAACAGCATCCTACTGATTCCTCGGCGTCAGCTGCCTATCTGTTCAAAAAGCGGAATTCCTATTACCGTTACGACAAAGGTGTTGGGTTACGATTGATCACCGAAGTTCATAACAGGATTAAAATCTATTCTAAGGATGGATTTGATTATGCCTCCGAGGCTATCAACTTATATGAGACAAGTGGGGCAGATGAGAGGGTAAGCGGGTTAAAGGGTTATACCTATACTATGGATGACGGGGAAATGGTCGAGACCAAATTGGACAAGGAAAGCATATTTGACACCCAAGTATCAAAAAATCACAAACAAGTAAAATTTACAATGCCGAACGTTAAGGAAGGTTCGGTGGTTGAATACCAATATAAAATTACCTCTCCATTCGTACAAAGTATAGATGAGTTTGTTTTCCAGCATGCCATACCGGTTAAAAAGCTGGTGGCAAAGATGCGGATATTGGAATATTTTAAGTTTAACCAGAGAACAAAGGGATTTTTGATAATCGACTCCAATACCAATGTGGTTACCGACCATAGTTTGGGCATCAATGTGACGGAAGTGGCTTTTGACATGGCTGATATACCGGCCCTAAAAGAAGAGAGGTTTGTGACCAATATGGACAATTACCGATCCGGTGTGAAGTTTGAAATTGTATCCTTGGAAATACCTGGTTCTTTGTACGAAGTTTATGCCAAAACTTGGGATGATGTAGTGCGTACCATTTATGAAAGTAGTTCGTTTGGAGAGGAGCTCAAGCGCACAAATTACTTTGAAGAAGAATTGGACGCATTGCTGGCAACAACATCGGATGAGGTTGCAAGAATGTTTATTGTGCTGAACTTTGTCAAACAAAAAGTGAAATGGAATACCTATCTGGGGTTTGGTTCTGATGAAGGTACACGAAAGGCTTACAAGGAAGGCACAGGCAATAGCGCCGATATCAATCTTATGTTGGTCTCCATGTTAAATCATGCCAATGTTAAAGCCTATCCTGTATTGGTAAGCACACGGGATAACGGAATCCCCATTTTCCCCACTTTGGAAGGGTTCAATTATGTAGTTGCTGCAGCAAAGGTTGGGGAAACTTATCAGTTATTGGATGCCACCAATGCTTTCAGTACAGTCAATGTTTTGCCAACAAGGGCATTAAATTGGTTCGGAAGAATTGTTTCTGAGGGAGGTACATCAGAGGTAATCGATTTAATGCCCAAACACAAATCCATGGATGCTGTTATGATGAGTGTTTCCTTAAACGAGGATGGATCCATAGAAGCGAAACTAAGACAACAATACACCAATAATAATGCTTTTGTGTTTAGAAATCAATACAATAAGGGAACAGAAGAGGCGTTTTTGGATGAATTGGAAAAAGAGCAGGGAGATATCGAGATAAATGACTATAAATTGGACAATAATTTGGATCTTGGAAAACCAATTGTCCAAACATATGACTTCTACAAGGAAGATGCCTTTGAGGCCATAGCGGGGAAAATTTATGTATCACCTTTGTTTCATCTGGCGGTACAGGAAAATCCGTTCAAATCTGAGAGTAGGGAATATCCAATAGATTATGGGTTTCCTTGGGAGGATAAGCACATTGTCACAATTCAAATACCCCAAGGGTACAAAGTGGAACATTTGCCTGAACCCATCAGTCTGGCATTACCGGAAGGATTGGGTAAATTCACCTATAATATTTCGGCAACCAACAATCAAATTTCACTTCGTGTGGAAATGGAGGTCAATGCGTCGATCTTTCCGCCACATTACTATCAAAATTTAAAAGAGCTGTACCGTCAAGTGGTGGAAAAGGAAGCGGAAAAGGTAGTTTTGGTCAAAGCATAAGTGAAGATGAATCTCGTTGGAAAGACAATTTTGGCTTTACTTCTTTTTGCTGGAACTTCAGCCATGGCGCAAAAAGAAACAGAATTTGGCCAACTTGCTCCTTCGGAACAAAATTTCAAGGTCTATGAAAAGGATACTACGGCCCATGCCGTGTATCTATTTGAAAAAGGGGAGAATTACTTTGAGGTACGACGCAACTATGTGTATTTGATCACAAAATACCATGCCAAAATTAAGATTCTGGATAAGCAGGGTTTTGATGAATCCAAAATTGCCATTCCCTATTACCACACCGAGGATCGGACCGAAAAAATCAGTAACATCAGGGCCATTACCCATAACGGTATTGTCAAATCCAGTTTGCTGCAAGAAGATGTATATGAAGTGGATGTAAATGATCGCTGGTCCGAAAAACGGTTCACATTTCCCAATGTAAAAGAAGGCTCCATTTTGGAATACGTTTATGAGGTACAGTCCCCTTTTCTATTTAATCTTAACGGTTGGGACTTTCAAGGAGATATACCAAAAGTATATACCGAGTATGCTGCCAAAATTCCTGGAAATTATAGGTACAATAGAGCCTTAATTGGTGAGCTGACCCTTGATGTGAATGATGCAACCATACGCAAGAATTGTTTCAGGATTCCAGATTCTTCAGTAGAACCTGCCGATTGCGAAGTGCTCAAATATGTCATGCATGACGTTCCTGCTTTCAAGGCAGATGAAGACTACATGTTGTCTGAAAATAATTATAGGGCAAGGTTGGAGTTCGAAATGTCCGAATACCTTGGGTTTGATGGACGAAAAGAGAAATTCACCAAATCTTGGAAAGATGTGGACAAGGAATTTAGGACCGATCGCGATATAGGGGGGCAGCTACGTAAGAAAAATTATTTCGAGAGAAATGTTCCTTTGGAATTGTTATCGGCAAATGAGGATAAACTAACCAAGGCAAAGCGTATCTATGCATTTGTCAAGTCCCATTATACGTGGAACGAAAAGTTCGGCGTACTAAGGGACAATCGGGTAAAACAGGCATTTGATGAAAGAACGGGAAATGTGGCAGAAATCAATATTACGTTGATCAACTTATTAAATGCTGCTGACATCGAAACCGACCTGATGATGATCTCAACCAGGGCACACGGACTTCCTAAAAGAAGCCATCCCGTAATGACTGATTTCAATTATTTGGTGGCCAAGACAGAAATTGATGGAGTAATCTACCTTTTGGATGCAACCGAAAAAGAACTGCCATTTGGAATGTTGCCCTACCGCTGTCTCAATTATTATGGAAGAGTCATGGATTTGGATGGCGACAGCTATTGGTATGAAATAGAGCCTGAAAAATCGCACGGACGTGCCATTCGGGTACTAATGGAACTGGATTTTGAAAACGGCAAGGGAACTGGGGAAATGGATGAAATTTCTACTGGATATGAAGCTTATTTTAAAAGGAATCAATTGGCAAATTTGGCCGAAGAGGACTATCTCAAGAAAATAGAGGAGAGCACTCTCGAAGATTTTTTCATCAGATCCTACAGTTTGGATGCGGAAAGTTCCAATGAGCTCAAGTTGGTGGAACGTTTTTCTTTTGAAACGGAGAATTTGGAAGCAAAACAAACCATGTACGTGAATCCGTTTATCATCCAATTTTTTAAATCCAATCCATTTAAAACAGAAACAAGGAACTATCCGATTGATTTCGGGTATGTACGATCCTACAAATATTTTGCAAATTTCAAGGTCCCGTCCGGTTATCGTTTAAAGCAACTGCCGGAATCGATAAATATCGGCCTACCGGATAATAGCGGGATTTTGCGTTTCAATTGTATCGAGTCGGAAGGTATGGTCATGGTGCAGTTTGCACTTCAATTAAAGTCGACCCAATATACCAGTGAGGGGTACGCCTACGTCAAAAAGTTTTTTGAAAATGCTGTGGCAGTGCAGAACCAAAGTTACATGGTCTTCGAAAAGGAATAGCTTTTAAAAAAATGATTGGTACATTTGGAATAGGAAACAAATGATCAAAAAAAAGCATCGAAGGTGAACATAGCAAATGCACAAAAGGCGGTAGACGAGTGGATTCAAAACCATGGGGTTCGCTATTTTAACGAGCTTACCAATATGGCTCAACTTACGGAAGAAGTGGGAGAAGTGGCGCGTATTATTGCCCGGCGTTATGGGGAGCAAAGTGAAAAGGAATCCGACAAGGCCAAGGATCTTGGTGAAGAGTTGGCCGATGTAGTGTTTGTGGTGTTGTGTTTGGCCAATCAAACGGGCATCGATCTTCAGGCGGCATTCGACAAAAAATTGGATTTGAAGACCAAACGCGACCACGATCGTCACCAAAATAACAAAAAGCTCAAATAAAGTTGGTGCCCTAAGGGCATATTGGTTCGGTTTTTTCTAGTTTTGAAATTTCATGCTAACTAAAACGAATTGAGACTTCATCTTTCCTTCCCTCAAGTAAAATTGATTCAGAAATCTGTGCGGATCACGGGTTCCAAAAGTGAAACCAACCGATCTTTATTGCTGCAGGCCCTGTATCCCCAAATCAATATTGAGAACCTTTCCAATTCGGACGATGGGGAGGTCATGCAAAAAGGATTAAAAATTGCTACAGGGGAAGTGGATATTCACCATGCAGGCACCGCCATGCGGTTCTTGACCGCCTATTTTGCCTCTCAACCCGGCAAGGAAGTGGTGCTCACAGGTTCAGAACGTATGCAGGAACGGCCCATTAAGGTTTTGGTCGAGGCTTTGCGCACCTTGGGAGCAGACATTCAATATGTGAAAAATGAGGGTTATCCCCCTCTAAAGATCGGTGGGAAAAAATTGGAGCAGTCCAAAGTTTCCCTACCGGCCAACATCAGTAGCCAGTATATTTCTGCCCTTTTGTTGATAGCTCCCAGTTTACCCAATGGTTTGGAGTTAGAACTGGTGGGCAAGATTACCTCGGTGCCCTACATTAAAATGACACTGGGGTTGCTGGAACAGATTGGGATAAAGACAACTTTTGAGGGCAACACCATTGTGGTATTGCCGAAAACTTCGGTGGAAGATATCACATTAGTCGTGGAGTCCGACTGGAGTTCGGCCAGCTATTTTTACAGTATTGTTGCCCTTTGCGATGTGGGTACAACAATTGATTTATCGTCCTACAAACAGAACTCGTTGCAAGGAGATAGTGTGCTCTCAAAAATATATGCTGATTTTGGGGTGAAAACAAACTTTTATGGAAATCAAATAACACTTTCAAAAATCTCAAACGAACATCCTGAAACCGTCAATTATGATTTGGCCAATGCTCCTGATATTGCCCAAACCATTGCGGTTACTTGTCTTGGACTCGGAATGGGATGTCACCTCACAGGGTTGCACACCCTTCCCATTAAGGAGACCGACCGATTGGCGGCTCTTCAAACAGAGTTGTCCAAATTTGGAGCCCAGGTAGCAATCGATTCAGAAAGTTTAACATTGCAACCGGCAAACAGCCTTAAAACTGGTGTTGCCATAGATACCTACAATGACCACCGCATGGCCATGGCCTTTGGCCCCTTGGCCCTCCGAACCGATTTGATCGTGAACGATGCAGGTGTGGTCTCCAAATCCTATCCCGATTTCTGGCGCGACCTCGAAACCCTTGGTTTTGGCATTGCGGAAGTGTAAGGGACATTTAATCATGGATTTACTTGACATCCCCTATCACGAGGTTGTATATTTGCCCCTCTTTAAAAAATCCAAAAAAAGCATACATGAAATTATCCAACTTCAATTTTGAATTGCCAAAGGAACTATTGGCGGAACATCCTGCGGAAAACAGGGACGAATCCAGACTAATGGTAATTCATAGGGATACTGGAAAAATTGAACATAAAATGTTCAAAGATCTTATCGACTATTTTGATGAAGGTGATGTAATGGTCTTGAACAATACCAAGGTATTTCCTGCCCGATTGTATGGTAACAAGGAAAAAACCGGGGCACGTATCGAGGTTTTCTTGTTGCGTGAATTGAATCAAGAACAACGTCTTTGGGATGTTTTGGTAGATCCGGCCAGAAAGATTCGAATCGGGAACAAACTGTATTTCGGAGATGACGAAAGTTTGGTGGCAGAGGTAATCGACAACACCACTTCCAGAGGTCGTACCTTGCGTTTTCTGTATGATGGATCCTATACCGATTTTAGAAGAAAATTGAGGGAGTTGGGCGAAACCCCGCTTCCAAAATACATAAAAAGGGAAGTAACCCCAGAAGATGAAGAGCGTTACCAAACCATATATGCCAAGCACGAAGGTGCCGTTGCAGCTCCTACAGCCGGGCTGCACTTTTCCAAACACCTATTGAAGCGTTTGGAGATCAAGGGCATCGATTTTGCCGAAGTGACACTTCACGTAGGCTTGGGAACCTTCAACCCAGTTGAGGTGGAAGATTTGTCCAAACACAAAATGGACAGTGAAGAGTTGGTCATCGATGAAAAGGCCACTGAAATCGTGAACAAGGCCAAGGCCAATAAGAAAAGGGTTTGTGCCGTGGGAACTACTGTGATGCGGGGCTTGGAAAGTGCGGTTTCCTCCGAACACACCTTGAATACGTTTGAAGGATGGACCAACAAGTTCATATTCCCTCCGTATGATTTTAGCATTGCCAACTGTATGATCACCAATTTCCACTTGCCAAAATCAACCCTGTTGATGATGGTATCGGCATTTGCGGGTCATGATTTGATTAAAAAGGCCTACAAACAGGCTATCTTGGAAGGATATCGGTTCTATTCCTACGGGGATGCCATGTTGATTCTATAACAACTAATTTCATAGATGGAAATCCCGTCCGGTGAATCGACCGACGGGATTTTTTCTTGCGTATCTTTAAATGGTGGAAATAAAAAAGAAGGACATAAGGGCACTGACCAAAAATCAGCTCCGCGATTTTTTTGTGTCGCAGGGCGACAAGGCCTTTCGTGGCAATCAGGTCTACGAATGGCTGTGGCAAAAGTCTGCCCATTCTTTTGATGAAATGACCAACATTTCCAAAGAAACCCGCCAGATGCTCGAGGACAACTTTGTGATCAACCATATTCGGGTAGATCAAATGCAACGCAGTTCCGATGGGACCATTAAAAATGCGGTTCGGTTGCACGATGGCTTGGTGGTCGAGTCCGTGTTGATCCCGACCGATACCCGAACCACGGCCTGCGTGTCCAGTCAGGTGGGGTGCAGCCTGGATTGCCGATTTTGTGCCACAGCCCGAATGAAACGTATGCGTAACCTGAATGCCGATGAGATCTATGATCAAGTAGTGGCCATCGATAACGAAAGTCGATTGTATTATGATCGTCCGTTGAGCAATATTGTGTTCATGGGCATGGGCGAGCCGTTGATGAACTATAACAATGTGCTCAAGGCCATTGACATGATCACTTCGCCGGAAGGGCTTGGGATGTCACCCAAACGTATCACGGTTTCTACATCGGGCGTACCCAAAATGATCCGAAAAATGGCGGACGAAGAAGTGAAGTTCGGATTGGCAGTATCCCTTCATTCCGCTATCGATGAGGTGCGGACCTCCATAATGCCTTTCAATGCCACTTTTCCACTCAAAGAATTGAGGGAGGCCCTTCAATATTGGTACAACAAGACCAAAAACAGGATCACCTACGAATATGTGGTTTGGAAAGGGATCAATGATACCCAAGAAGCGGCCGATGCTTTGGTAAAGTTCTGCAAGTTTGCGCCATCCAAAGTAAACATCATCGAATACAACCCCATTGATGATGGAGAGTTCCAACAAGCTTCGGATTCAGCGGTGGAGCTGTACAAAAACACCCTGGAACAAAACGGGATTACGGTAACGGTTCGTAGATCCCGGGGCAAAGATATCGACGCTGCCTGTGGACAGTTGGCGAATAAGCAATGACCAATTAACAATTATCATTTAGTTTTATCCCTTCACCCTTCACCCTTCACCCTCAATCCGTCACCAATCGTCGATAGATTTTGTACACTATCTTAAAACTTCGATTTCATTCGAGCAACTCTGTCATTTTCGCTACTTTTAGACATTCAAAACCAAAGGCCAAACCCAAACCTTGAAAATTGTATCTCAGATAAGGGAACCCATAGAGGTTGAAATGGAATTGTTTGAGGAAAAATTCCTTAAATCCATGTCTTCCAAGGTGGCGTTGTTCAACCGGATTACCTATTATATCGTCAATAGGAAGGGCAAGCAAATGCGCCCCATGTTTGTGTTCCTTACTGCCAAATTACTCAATGGGGAAGTCAACGAACGTACCTATACCGGGGCTTCCATCATCGAATTGATCCATACGGCAAGTTTGGTGCACGACGATGTGGTGGACGATAGCAACAAACGCCGCGGTTTTTTCTCCATCAATGCCCTTTGGAAAAACAAGATTGCCGTATTGGTGGGCGATTTTCTGTTTTCGAAAGGCTTGTTGGTGTCCTTGGAAAACAAGGACTATGATCTGCTACATATCATTTCCAATGCGGTCCGCGATATGAGTGAAGGTGAACTCCTTCAAATTGAAAAGGCCCGATTATTGGATATCACCGAAGAGGTGTACTACGATATCATCCGCCAAAAAACAGCCACTCTTATTGCAGCCTGTTGCAGTATGGGGGCCTGTTCCGTACGTCCCGATTCCGAAGAGGTGGAGACCTTCCGAAAATTTGGGGAACTCTGTGGTATGGCATTTCAGATCAAGGACGACCTTTTTGATTACGGCGCCGAGAAAATTGGCAAACCCACAGGTATCGATATCAAGGAACAAAAAATGACCCTGCCCCTTATTTATGCCTTGAATCAAAGTGACGACCAAAAGAAAAAATGGTTGATCAACTCCATCAAAAAACACAACAAGGACAAAAAAAGGGTTAAGGAGGTTATTGCCTATGTCAAGGAAATGGGGGGATTGGAGTACGCCGTTGCCAAAATGCTCCAGTTTAAGGATGAGGCCCTTTCCCTTTTGGATGCTTACCCCGATTCTGAATATAAAAGCGCCCTCACCTTAATGGTCGAATATGTGGTCGACCGAAAAAAGTAATTTTTAATATTTTGATATTCAATTTGTTGTGAAAAATTTTATTTTTCAGGCAACGCTTTGTCCCATCTTTCCGTCTATGTAAATAGAAACACTGTTGAAACCGAACCATTGAAGATTATTTCTTTATATAGCAATGAAACCCAATTGATCAAAAAGTCGATCAAGGGGGATCGACAGGCCCAAAAGGTTTTGTACGATAAGTATGCTGCCAAAATGTTAGGGGTATGCAGACAGTACATACGAGATCAACATTTTGCCGAAGATGTAATGATCAATGGTTTTATCAAAGTGTTCAACCACTTGGTTGATTTTCAGGGCAAGGGAAGTTTTGAGGGATGGATCAGGACCATTATGGTCCGGGAAAGTATCTCCTACTTGCGAAAAAGACAGTTTGTGGTATATGATGATTACGTTTTTGAGTCCCAAAATCCGGAACATTCCGTTACGGAGGGACTATTGGATGTTGAATATGTGCAACAGTTGATCGATGATCTGCCCGAAGGGTACAAAACGGTTTTTTTGCTGTATGCCATTGAAGGATATGGACACCAAGAGATAGCCAAAATGCTGGACATCTCGGAGGGAACTTCAAAATCCCAGTTGTTCAAGGCGCGAAAAATGTTACAGGAAAATTTAAGATTGAATGGAATGGCACCCCAAAAGACCGGGGCCAACAAAAGATAAGGATATGGACAAACTGGAAAAACATATCAAAGACAAATTGGAGGAGCGACAAATTGCTCCTTCGCCAGAGGCTTGGGAAAAAATTGCGTCCCAACTTTCGACCGCCCCACAAAAAAGAAAGCGTACTTGGTACCCTTTGGCCATTGCAGCCAGTTTTCTGGGTATAGTACTGGTTGCTTACTTGTTCTTTACTGCGGAGTCCGCTAAGGAAATGCAACCCCAAGTGGTGGAGGGAAATCAACGTATCGAATATGTTGAGGAAATCCAAGGCGAGAGCACCATCGTTCAAGAGGAGCCGATTAAGGAACAAGATGGATGGGTTGAAAATGCATTGCCACCGCAACACAAAGGGGAAAGTAATGATGCTGTAGAGGATGTACTTTCAAGTGAAGAACGGGAATTGGCCCTCCAAACTCCCAAGACCCCTATTAACAATGAACTTGAACAGCCTACCGACCAATTGATTGCACTCAAAGTGGAGGAAGTGGTTGCCCAGGTACAACTTTTGGAGCACCAAAAACAGGAGGTCAGCGACGCGGAAGTAGATTCCCTGCTTCGCAGGGCACAACGACAAATACTGACCGATAAACTGTTCACCCAAAGCGGTTCAGTGGATGCGATGTCCCTTTTGGCCGAAGTGGAGGATGAGCTCGACGAATCGTTCCGTGACCAAATTTTTGATGCCCTTAAAGACGGCTATCTCAAATTGCGGACTGCCGTGGCCGATAGAAACAATTAATTATTCATCAATCAAAAGGATTTTCCAGATTCCTGCCCAACAATGGGTGGGCAGGGAGCGGAGGTCCATAAATCAAAAACAATCATGAGAAAAATTACACTTCATTTAGCAGCTTTGTTTTTTTTGTTCGTTGCTTTTCAGGTAAGGGGACAAGAAGATTACAAAAGAGAGGTTGAAATCCTCAAAGCCCAACGGGAGCGAATCATTGAACAGGAAAAGGAGGCCCTGAAATTTGAGGTCAGGGATATCAACAAACGAATGGAACGGGGCGATATTTCGGAGGCCGAAGCCAAGATCCTGAAAGAAGAGGTAGCCAAAAGGCGCGCCTTGAACATCGAGAACCGTGTAGGTATCATCGATAACAAAATTGCTTTGTTGGAACGAAATGAAGGTGATGTGTTGACTCTTACGACGGTGGATTCCCTGGATAATGATGACCGGGTGCACTTGGGTATCATGATCGATGGTAGACCTGCCTTCTCCTTTAATACCCATCGATGGAGGCATAAGATCAAATACGACCGACGAACGTATTCCGATTTTGTGTTTGCCATTGGGTTGAACAATGCCTTGATCGAGGGACAGTCCATCGATGATTCACCTTATAAAATTGGAGGTAGCCGATTTTTTGAAATGGGATGGCAATGGCGTACCCGTGTATTTCGGAATTCCAACTGGTTGCGCTTTAACTATGGATTTTCATTTCAGTTTAACGGGTTAAAGCCCGAAGGAAACCAGATTTTTGTCCAAAATGGCGATCAAACCGTCTTGGAAGATTTCGAGTTTGATCTGGACAAGGCCAAATTGCGTATGGATAACCTTGTATTCCCCGTTCATTTTGAATTTGGACCCTCAAAATTCAAAAAGACCGACCGCACTGTTCGTTATTCCATCAGAAATCAATTTAGATTGGGTGTCGGCGGCTATGGTGGATTCAATTTGGGTACGCGACAGAAATTGAAATATGACCGCGATGGCGAAAATGTAAAGGATAAATTGAAACGCGACTACAATACCAGCGACCTGATCTACGGAGTAAGTGGGTACATGGGCTTTGACGGGGTTTTGTTGTATTTGAAATATGACCTGAATCCCATTTTTAAGGATGCCGATATCAAACAGAACAATATTTCCTTGGGCCTTCGGTTCGATATTTAACCGATAACAAGCAGTTGATTCAAGCGCAGTTGGGATTCGTTTCCAACTGCGTTTTTTATTCAGTAAGTGCCCCTTCCATTTCCGGTGTAAATTCCTCTTTGTCAAAACCGCGTTTGCAATACGAACATTCCGCATATTTCACATTACTTATGGTAAAGACCGGAATCCAAAATAGATGGGCATAATTCGGTTGCATAACAGCGGTCATTGTGTCTACCTGATGACAATAAGGGCAGGTTGCACCGTCCAGTTTTTTGATGTTTTTTTTACCGGGCCGTGTTCCGAAAAAGAGAATCATTGCGTAGGGGTTGTTGTTTTGATATGACAAGGCTAAGTTATAGCATTCCTTTGGCTTGATTAAAATTTTGAATTTCCTTTTTAAATATTTTCTACATTCGCGCACGTTTTATAACAATTGAAAACCGTACATGGTGAGGAGAACTGGTTGTCCTGGATGGATGACATCTCCGAAAACGATTATGTGGTCGTGGACCAATTTCTACCCCAAGATCTTTACGAAAAGGTCCGTTCTTTCTTTTTGTCCAAGTTGAACAGTTTTACCGAAGCCGGTATCGGTGCGAACGCCGACAACCAAATCAATACCAAGGTCCGTGGCGATTTCACCTATTGGTTGGATCGTAAACGTGATACCGAACTGGAACCTTTTTGGTTTTTGGTGGATGAGATTGTCCACATGTTCAACAGATACTGCTATTTAAGCTTGTCGGGTTATGAGTTCCATTTGGCCCATTACCCATCCGGTGGCCATTATGACAAACATTTGGACCAGTTTGAACATAGGAACAACCGGATGATTTCCGTGATCATGTACCTGAATGAAAATTGGCAACCAGGAGATGGGGGCGAGCTGGAAATTTTCGAAAAGGACGGCTCCAACTTTTTGGTGGAACCGTTGGCGGCTCGTTGCGTGATGTTTAAAAGTGCCACAGTGCCCCACGCCGTTTTGGAAGCCCACAAAAGTAGATTTAGCCTAACAGGGTGGCTATTGTATCAGCCTTCGGCTCTAGGGAAATTCTTCGGATAACAATCAATCCCTTTTAATAGGAATTTGTTGGATCAATGCAACATTTTGACTATGCTCGGCACTATAGGACATGACTAAGGTGCCTTTGGTCCCATCATTGGCCATTATACTAAAAACCGTTGCCTGATCGTCGGGGTTGGTCATGCCCTCGAATCGATAGGTGTCAACGATCAATAAGTCATTGGGCTGGTATTCCTTTTTGGAATAGAGTGCTTTAATACAATTGCCTACAGCTTCAAAATCTTCTTCGTACCCTTCTTGGGTCAATGTATTTACTGCTTCGGAAAGGGTGTCAAAACTATGCTTGTCCATATGCATTTAAGTTAACGATTTTATTGCACAAAATCCAGAACCGAAGTTTTTACTTTATCCCAATCCGTGTATTCATGATCCTTGCTCGTATCAGTGGCGCCCCCTTGTTTTTTGGCAATCATACGCATGGTCAATTTTTTAAAATAGTCATATTGGGTATAGCGTAATGCCCCTGCCCAATGCCAAACGGTATTGGTTTTCCAACCAGTTTGTTCCAGGAAATCGGATGCGATCTTTGCTACTTCTTCGTGCTCTTCGGGAATGTTGGAGGCTACCGCCATGCATACGGAAAAGAACGCACTCGGTTTCTTGTTCAACTCGTCTACGTGCTCCGTAACGTAGTGTTTGATGGCGCTGTTGTATTTGTGCAGGTGTATGGAGCTTCCGATCAGTACCATGTCAAATTCTTTGGGTGATGGTGGATCTTCGGTTGCGTTGGAAATTACGACCGCATGTTTGGCCTCTTGCAGTACATCTTCCATATACCGCGCAATCTTGCGGGTCTGTCCTTCAATGGTTCCGTAAATGATCAAAATTTTCATGACTTCGCTGTTTTGTTCCATCCATCAAAGGGACAAAAAACATTGTAAATGCCCTATGACTTTGGTCAGCATGTGCCCATTGGAAAAGCAAATTCTTTGGTAAGGTATGGGCAGATTTCGTTAGGGATGAATCTTGTATTTTAGTTACCTTTATCGGTCTAAGATTTACAACTCCTTGATTTCAAAAAATACCATAGACCAAGTGTATGAGACCGCCCGGGTAGAGGAGGTGATCGGGGATTTTGTGCAATTGAAAAAATCAGGTTCCAATTTTAAGGGGTTGAGTCCTTTCACTGATGAGCGCACTCCCAGTTTTATGGTAAGTCCGGTGAAGCAGATCTGGAAGGATTTCAGTAGCGGAAAAGGAGGCAATGTGGTTGCTTTTTTAATGGAACACGAACATTTTACCTATCCGGAGGCCATAAAATATTTGGCCAAAAAGTATAACATTGAAATAGAGGAGACCGAGCAGACCAACGAGCAGAAGGAACAGGCCAACGAAAGGGAAAGTATGTACTTGGTCTCGGAGTACGCACAAAAATATTTTTCAAATACCCTTTGGGAAACAGAACCGGGCAAGGCCATTGGACTTTCCTATTTTAAGGAACGTGGGTTTACCGACGATACCATAAAGAAATTTGGACTGGGCTATAGTTTGGATGAGTGGGAAGCCTTTACCAAAAGTGCTTTGGATGAAGGTTATCAACTGGAGTTCTTGGAAAAAACAGGTTTGACCATTGTGAAGGAGCAGACCGGTGGTGATGCCAAAACTTTTGACCGGTTTAAGGGAAGGGTCATGTTTCCCATCCACTCCATGAGCGGTCGGGTGCTGGGATTCGGTGGCCGAATTTTGGGCAACGACAAGAAAGCGGCCAAATACCTGAACTCCCCTGAAAGTGAGATTTACCACAAAAGTAAGGTGCTGTACGGTATTTATTATGCCAAACAGGCCATAGCCAAAGAAGACAATTGCTACTTGGTGGAAGGGTATACCGACGTGATCCAGATGTACCAAAGAGGAGTGGAAAACGTGGTATCGTCCAGTGGCACGGCACTTACTCCCGAACAGATTCGGTTGATCAATCGGTTGACCAAGAACATCACGGTATTGTTCGATGGCGATGCGGCCGGATTACGGGCCTCGCTCCGTGGAATCGATTTGATCTTGGAACAGGGCATGAACGTTAAGGTGTGTACCTTTCCAGAAGGTGAAGACCCCGATAGTTTTGCCAAGGGCAACACCTATGAAGATTTGGTGCTCTATTTGGAAGAGAACGCCAAGGATTTTATCCAGTTCAAGACCTCATTGTTGGCCAACGAAGCTGCCAACGACCCCATAAAACGAGCCGATACCGTCCGGGACATCGTAAATAGTATCAGCAAGATTCCCGATCGGATACAGCAGGAAATCTATGTGCAAGAGTGCGCCAAGATCATGCAAATCTCGGAAGAAGTGCTCTACAACACGCTGGCACAAATCGATAAAAAAGGACTGTCCGACGCTTCCAAGAAGGTGAAGCAGGAACAAAAGGCCTTCGAAGTGGTCCGAAACGATGCTGTGGTCGAAAAGGTGGACGTGCAGTACGAACTCGAGCGCAAGATCATTGAGATGCTATTGCTCTATGGGGACCAAAAACAGGAGTTCGAGGATTTGGTCCTTAAGGAAAATGAAAAAGGGGAATTGGTTTTGGAACCGGAAATTGTGGAGGCTAAGGTCTATGAAAAAGTGTATTTGGACCTTCAGGAAGATGAGATTGAACTTACCAACGAACAATTTAAGGTCATTTACTATAAGTTGATAGAACGGTTGAATGAGGATGCCGATTTTTCCATCAATACCTTTATGGCAGAGTTGGATCAAGAGATTGTTGCTGAGGTTTCTTCCATTTTAATGGAAGAAGAGCAATATGTATTGCACGATTGGGAGCGTAGGGAAATCTACCCCAAAGAAAAACAACTGGGCGTGGCCCAATTGGTAGGGGAAACCATATTGACCTTGCGATGCAATCTGATCAAAAACCGTATCCAAAAACTGCAAGAGAAAACCGAGGACCACAATGGCGACAATTCCGAGATCTTGGAAGAAATAGTGAATTACCTTCAGCTGAACAAACTATTGAACGCCAAATTGAACCGGGTACTTTCCTGAACAAAAAAACCCTTCCGTAAAAACGAAAGGGAATTACTATAGTTGGTTTGGTTGGGTATTTTAATACAATTCCAAGGCTTTGGCCTGCTGTAATAGGTCCACCAAATTATCAACGTTCAACTTCTTCATCAACCTTGCCTTGTAGGTGCTCACGGTTTTTTCGTTAAGGTTGAGGCCTTCGGCCACTTCCTTGTTACGCTTTCCACTGGCCAAAAGTTTAAGTACTTCGACCTCTCTTGAAGATAATTTTCTAAAGAACCTACGTGGTTTTTGTGTGCCTTCGTCAAATGCTAAACGCTGCGCAAGTTCATTGGTGATGAACATGTTGCCTTCGCTCACCTTTTTTACGGCGGATACGATGTAGTCCAAATCGGCTGTTTTGGATAGGTAGCCATAAGCGCCTGCACGGATGGTGCTCAGGGCATACACATCTTCGGATTGTCCGCTGAACATCAAAGTCTTGATGTCAGGGAACTCTGATTTCAACTTTCTTAGGGCTGCAATGCCATTGATTTCGGGAATGTCCATCTCCAAAATGATGACCTCCGGGGAAACGTTTTTTAAGGATTCAAAAAGCTCTTCTGTGGTGGAAACATCGCCAATGATTTCGATGTCTGAACTGGATTCAAGTACCTTTTTTATACCTAATCTGACTACGGGATGGCTGTCAGCGATCAATACTTTTATCATTCGGTAATAAAATTAATTTTTCGTTTGGTTAGTGCTGCGCAATAAGCTTAACATAGCCAGCAAGATAACACATTGCGGTCGTAAAACTGTAATTTTTTTCTTAAAACCACAGAAAAACTATGGTTTTTTTCGTTTTAAACTGGGGTTTATAGGTTGAATGGTTATTTTAAGTCTTCTGGAATCTCACATATGGGGATGGGAACCATCTTATGTTTATTGGCAGTATTGTACTTTTTGTAAATAGCGAATACTTCCCGTTGCCTATCAGAAAAGTCATCCAAATTTTTCCCCGCTTCATCCATTTGCATAGCCCATTCCAATTCGGGATAACTGGCGCCGATTTGATCTTCGTCGGTTCTGCTATCACCCCAAAGTCCATCCGTTGGTGGCGCTTCCATAATGTCCTGGTTTACGCCAAGAACCCTTCCCAATTCATAGACCTCTGTTTTAACAAGGTCGGCGATTGGGCTCAAATCTACACCTCCATCACCATATTTGGTGTAAAATCCGATGCCAAAGTCCTCAACTTTATTGCCTGTGCCTGCAACCAAATAGCCTTCAAGTGCCGCAAAATAATATAGGGTCGTCATCCGAAGTCTGGCTCTGGTATTGGCCAGCGACATATGTCTGTACTCCTCATTGTCCACCTTCGGAAAGGCTGCAACCAAACTATCAAAAACAGGTGTCAGGTTCACAGGTTGACGAGAAACATGGGGAAAATGCTCCATGAGCCAATCAATATGCCTGTCGGCTCGGGTTACTTGGTTCTCGCCTTGGTGAATGGGCATTTCCAGACAAAGAAGGTCCAGACCTGTTTTGGCACATAATGTGGAGGTAACTGCCGAATCGATCCCACCGGAAACACCGATCACAAATCCCTTGCATTTTGCATTGGTGGCATAATCCCTTAGCCAATTTACGATATGGTCTATCACCTTTTCTGTTTGCATATCTTCCTATTTAGTTTCTATAATTTACCTTTGTGGCCTGTAAATTTAATCGCTGTGCCCTTAAAAATGAAGTGGTTGTCCAAATACTTTAAAAATAGAGTTATAATGGGGGTGCTTTTTGCATTTTCCCTTTTGGTTTTATCCTGTAAGGAAGAAGATAAGGTGGAGGCCGAGATTGCCAAAATTCCTTTGGAACTGAAAATTGCAAGGTTCGATCGCGAGTTTGCAGAAGCTGATGCAGCGGCCATACCAGGTTTGAAATCAAAATATCCCTATCTGTTTCCGACCCAGTTTCCCGACAGTATTTGGGTGGCCAAGCTTACGGATACCATACAAATGGAACTATCCAGTGAAGTGGATAGGGAATTTGGGAGTTTTACCAAGGAAACCGATGCATTGGAATCCCTGTTTCAACATATCAAGTATTATTTTCCCCAATTTCCGGTGCCCAAGGTGGTCACCTTGACTTCTGATGTGCGTTATGAAGACCGCATCATACTCACCGATACCCTTTTATTGATCGGACTTGATAATTATTTGGGCGAGGACCATCATTTTTATGAAGGTATCCAACGCTATATTGCCGCAGGTCTTGATAAAAAATTTATGGCTTCCGATGTGGCAAGTGCCTTTTCAAAAAGAGTGGTTCCCATGCCAAGAAACCGTACATTTTTGGCACGAATGATCTATTATGGCAAAGAGTTGTATCTGAAAGATAGGCTATTGCCAAACGATACCGATGCCCAAAAGATGGGTTATTCCGATGCCGAAATGGATTGGGCCATGGCCAACGAAGAGCAGATCTGGACGTATTTTGTGGAACGGGAACTATTGTACAGCACAGACTCCCAATTGGATCGTAGGTTTTTGGATCCGGCCCCTTTTTCCAAGTTTGGTCTGGAGCTCGATAATGAGTCACCACCACGATTGGGAAGGTACATGGGCTGGCAGATTGTGAGGGCCTTTGTTGATAAAAATCCGATATCCTTAAAACAGTTGTTGGATATGCCAGCTGACGAAATTTTAAAACAATCGAATTACAAACCAAGAAAATAGATGGCTGTAGAACATACATCAGAAATAAAATTAAAAGTAGGGTTGGATGAAAATCGGGTGCCCGAAACATTGCATTGGTCTGCCGAAGATGGCGGTGTGAACAATGAAGAAGCCAAGGCCATGTTTCTTTCAGTTTGGGACAGCAACAATAGGGAATCATTGAAGATAGATCTTTGGACGAAGGACATGCCCGTGGATGAAATGAAGATATTTTTCCATCAGACCTTGGTGACCATGGCCGATACTTTCATGAAAGCCACCCAAGACGAGAAGATGACCGCTACCATGAAGGATTTTTGCGATTACTTCGAAGAAAAATTGGAGCTGGATAAACTGCGCTAGTCCAAAGGCTCGTTCAATTGGTCAAATTGGGCCTTTTCCTCACCTCTAAGATTCAGTATTCTTTCGATTTTATCTTTTGTGGGCCTTTGAAGGATGAGATAGAAAATCATGAAGACCCCTATTAAAAGATAGGTGAGGTTTTGTGTGTTCGAGAAAATGACCATGGCGAACAGAGCTGCCCCTTCCATTAAGGCATATTTGATGATCGCCGCCGACTGGAACTTGGCCAATTTGTCGCGTAGTGCCATTTTTTCGGGCAGGCTCCCTATCCATTTTTTGAACAGAAAGTCTCCAATAAAAATGCTACTGACGGCTATTAAGGGAACAATGGCCATAAACATATCGCCCTCATCCTCTAGACTAAGCTCCGCATTTTGGGATTGCACGTAAAAAAAGATGCCCAGGGCAATTGGGGTTGCCGCAATGCCTAGATGCAAAAACGATAGCATTTTTAGAAATCCTCCTGGTGTAATTCGGTTTACGGTATTTGCCATAATCAAAAAGTTTGGTTGCAAAATACAGATTAATCCCCTGCCACCAACAAGGAAATGACCCAGCCCTTTTCAGTTTTGGTCAAGCCCATTCGATATCCAATGGGACTTACCAAGTAGTTGCCAAAAACATATCCTGTAAGCTTACCATCCACAGAACTCACATTGTACCATTGCGGTTCCGTGTTGGAATTATCATTTTCTGTCCTGTTCCATTTTACAATTTGATAGCTGAATTGTCCCAAAATTTGGGAATCCTGGGTGTTGGGTTTGTCCCGAACATTTACATTGGTGCCCAATACCAGAAAATGTTCAAAGGCATCATAATCTTCGGGCCAATCGCTGAATGTGAACGGTATAATATAGTCTTCAGCGTCCTTTTTGTGTTTGGGTCCGCCGATGAGCAATACTTGTTCGGTGACCTCCCAAAATTTTGAGTCTGCCGAATCAAAATCCCAATAGGCCTTAAACTCCTCTATGCCGCCATCGCCCCCAAAACTATTGAGTATGTGGGGTGACATATGGTCCAGAATAAATTTTTTGTCCTTTTTGCCAACGGCCAATGTCAGTTTGGTTAAAAATTGGGAAAGGGAATAATCGGAGATTTCGGGACAGGGAGGCTGCAATTTACCTTGAGCTGAAATTTGGAAGGCAACGAGAAATAGTAGCGGTAACAGTAATTTTTTCATTTTGGAAAATGGTTGGTTGCCACTAAAATATCCAATTATTCCATAAAAAAAGCCCCAAAAAGGGGCTTTCAAATTCTATTTAAGGGTTATCTCCCAATTTTGCCGAGGCTCATCGGGACTTCCATCAGTAACACTCGACTATCGGTAAGGGATTTGAGCTCGAAAGATTCGGTCTCCCAAATCCCATAGCCATCCCGTTTTTCCAATTTTTGCCCATTAATTTCCACTTCACCGTCCAGGACAAAGACATAAACACCATTGTCTTTCAATTTCAAGGTATAGATATCGGAGGCGTTTGCATCAAATCTCCCCAAATGGAACCAGGCATCCTGATGGATCCAAACCCCTTGATCATCTGCTTTGGGCGAAAGCACTTGATAAAAGCTGTTCTTCTTTTCAATATCTCGGATGGAAATCTGATCGTAACGTGGTTCTACATTGCGCTTGTTGGGAAACACCCAAATCTGCAAAAACTTGACCTCTTTGTCTTGGTTCTTGTTGTATTCGCTATGGTAAATTCCGGTGCCTGCACTCATAACCTGTACATCCCCTTCCTTAATGGTGGCCACATTGCCCATACTGTCTTTGTGTTCCAAGTCGCCTTCCAAGGGAATGGAAATAATTTCCATGTTGTCGTGCGGATGCGTGCCAAAACCCTGTCCGGCAGCCACTTGGTCATCGTTAAGAACCCTAAGCACCCCAAAATGCATCCGTTCCGGATTTTGGTAGCTCGCAAAACTGAAGGTGTGGTGGGAATCCAGCCAACCATGGTTGGCGTGTCCTCGAGTGTTGGCTTTGTGGTAAACTGTCTTCATAAATCTTCTTTTTCTAACCAATTTTCAAGCAAATTTAGTCGATAAGAGCCTAAATTCCTTACGATTTTGGGTTGCTCCCGAACAAGAGGACAAAGCAGCGGTTTAGGATTGTTTGAAAAAATCCTGATTGATTCCGTCTATGAAGGCCAATAGCTCTTCTTGACCCATTCTATTGGTGGATGAGGTGGTAAAATGTGGGGGCGCTTCTTCCCAAATACCTTCCACCATTTTTCGCAAGTAGGCGTTTACCTGTCTTTCCACTGCCCCGGGCTTCAGTTTGTCTGCCTTGGTAAAGATGATGGCAAATGGAATTTGATTGGTGCCCAACCATTCCATAAATTCCAGATCTATGGGTTGTGGATCATGGCGAATATCGACAAGTACAAAGCCGCACACCAATTGTTTGCGTTTTTGGAAATATTCGGTGATGTATTTCTGAAAGGTCTTTTTGTCCTTTTTGGAAACCCGGGCATACCCGTAGCCTGGCAAATCCACCAAAAACCAATTGTTATTGATTTTAAAATGGTTGATCAATTGGGTCTTTCCGGGTCGGCCGGAAGTTTTGGCCAATCCCTTGCGGTCCACCAACATATTGATCAATGATGATTTACCCACATTCGATCGACCAATAAAGGCATACTCTGGCAAAGGCTCATTGGGGCATTTGGCCACACTTGAGTTGCTCATTACGAATTCCGCCGATGTAATTTTCATGCTTAGAAGTTACGCTTTTTCAACCAAGCGTCCAGTATGCGATTAAAATCCTCAGGATGCTCCATCATCGGGGCATGCCCACATTTCTCGATCCAATAAAGATCGGAATCGGGCAACAACTCATGAAATTCCTTCGCTACATTTGGGGGGGTCACCGTATCGTTCTCTCCCCAAATAATGCAAGTAGGGGTGTGCATTTTGGGTAAATCCTTGGACATGTTATGGCGAATGGCACTTTTGGCAATGGCGAGGGTCTTGACCAATTTCATCCGGTCGTTCACCGTTGCGAAAACTTCGTCCACGATTTCCTTGGTAGCCACTTCTGGATCGTAAAAAACATCCTGGGCCTTCTTTTTGATGAACTCGTAGTCACCACGCTTTGGATAACCATCGCCCATGGCACTTTCGTAAAGCCCGGAACTTCCTGTGATCACCAGGGCCTTCACCATTTTTGGAAACATTTTGGTGTGCAAAAGGCCAATATGGCCACCCAGCGAATTGCCTAAAAGAATCACATCCTTCAATCCTTTGTACTCGATGAACTCTTCCAAGAACTTGGCAAAGTTTTTTACGGTGGTCTTTAGAATCGGCATGTCATAAATGGGTAGTTCGGGAATCAACACCTTGTACCCTTTGGATGGGAAATATTCCGATACACCCTGAAAGTTGCTCAATCCGCCCATCAATCCATGTAAAATGATCATTGGGGTTCCTTCGCCCTTCTCTATATACCTGTATTTGCCATCCTCTTTTAAATGCTCTTCCATCTATAGTTAGTTGGTGGTAGGAGGCGCAAATATAGGCAATTCATATCACAAAGATTTCAGGTTTTTGTCATATGGCGCACAAGAATATTTGTGTAATGGAAAATTGAAGAAGTTCCCAAAAGCATCCATCAAGTGGATTTTTGGTCCCAAAAAAAGGTTTTACATCGAAAAGTGGGGAATTTATTAACAAATGTGGAGTTATGTGGAGAAATGTGGAAATAAAATATATATATTTGAGTTGTATTAACTAACCAATTGATTTCTAGTGACCCATATCATAGGACAACATGATTGTAAAGCTGACTCCAAGGGAAGGGTGCTCCTGCCTATTTCCTTGAAGAACCAGTTGTTGCCTGTTTTAAAGGAGGGGTTCGTGATCAAGCGGTCCGTTTTTCAGCAATGTCTGGAGCTGTATCCCAAGCAGGAATTTGATGTGCTCATGCAAAAGGTCATGAAGAAAAGTAAGATCAATAGAAAGTACGATGCTTTCGTGAGAAACTTTGTGGCAGGCATGAAGGAAGTGGTCATCGATGGGGATACCGGAAGACTTCAGATTCCCAAAAATTTGGTGGAATATGCCAAAATAGAAAAGGAGGTCGTCCTCAATGCCGTTTTTGACAAGATCGAAATATGGAACAAGGACATGTACGAAAAAGTCTTGGCCGAAGGGGAGAAGGATTATGCTGATCTAGCCGAAGAGATATTTGCTGATGATGAATAGTGCGTACCACAATCCGGTTTTGTTACAGGAGTCGGTGGACGGATTGGACATAAAAAAGGATGGGGTGTATGTAGATGTCACCTTTGGTGGCGGAGGACATTCCAAAGAAATATTGAAGCGATTGGGAGAAGGGGGAAAGTTGTTCGCATTTGATCAGGACGAGGACGCCCTACAGAATGCGATTGATGATGAGCGATTTCAGTTGATCAATCAAAACTTTCGCTACCTCAAGCAATACCTTAAGTTCTATGGCATTCGGAAAGTTGATGGAATCTTGGCGGATTTCGGGGTTTCCTCCCATCAGTTCGACGAGGCGGAACGCGGGTTTTCCACCCGGTTCAATGCTGATTTGGATATGCGGATGAACCGATCCGGAGCATTGTCAGCGTTTGAAGTGGTCAATGACTATCCGCAGGAGGATCTTGCGTCGGTGCTGTTTCAATATGGGGAATTGCGCAATGCCAACGCCATGGCAAAAGCCATTGTGGAGGCAAGGGGGCAAAATCCGATAAAGACAACGGACGACCTGAAAACCGTCTTGAAACGGTTCCTTCCCAAGATGAAAGAAAACAAAATTCTGGCGCAGATCTATCAGGCGATCAGAATCGAGGTCAACCAAGAAATTGAAGCATTGAAGGAATTTTTGGAACAGGTTCCCGAAGTGTTGAAGGAAGGGGGGCGGCTGAGCATGATCAGCTACCATTCCTTGGAAGATCGATTGGTAAAGCGCTTCATCAGGGATGGGCGTTTTGAGGGAGAGCCGGAAAAGGATTTCTACGGGAACATTAATGTGCCCTTAAAAAAAGTTGGCGGATTGATTGTGCCATCAGCGGAAGAAATTGCAAGGAACAACAGGGCGAGAAGTGCCAAGCTCCGCATCGCGGAACGCATATAGAGAACAATAAAATGAAAAAGGGATTACTGGACATACTAAAAGGAAAGTTTTTGGTGAGCGGCGATGCACCCAAGAACTGGATGTTTTTGTTATATGCCTCCTTTTTGGCTGCACTCATGATTTCCAGTAGCCACAATGCCGATAAAAAAGTTTTGGAAATAGCATCCTTGAGCGAAGAGGTTCGCAAGCTCCGCAGTGAATTTGTGGAGGGTCGTTCCAGGGTACAGCAACTCAAATTGGAGTCCACCTTGCGAGAAGCGGTGGCCGACAAAGGACTGGTGCCGTCCCAGGATCCCCCTAAAAAAATAAAAGTTAAATCAGCCGATTGATGCCTATCACTGAAAAAAATATCATGAACAGACTGTACCTGGTTTCCGGGGGTCTTTTGGTATTGGCCATTGCCGTGGTAGTTAAGCTGGTGGATATCCAAATGGTGAAAGGGGATGAATTCAAGGAACTGGCTTTGAGCAAAACCGAAAAAATGTTCACCATAGAGCCCAATCGCGGCAACCTATATTCGGAAGATGGCAGTTTGCTGGCCGCCTCGGTGCCCAAATATGAAATCAGGTTTGATGCCAAGACAGTAACCGAAGAGAATTTCCAGAACAATGTGGCCGCCCTTTCCGATTCGTTGGGCAAAATGTTCAACCGGCCATCATCCTATTACCGACAATTGTTCCGCAAGGCGAGGGCTAACGGTAACCGCTACAAATTGGTGGCCCGTGATGTAGATTATCTCGATTATGTTCGTATAAAGCAGTTTCCATTGTTCAATCTTGGACCTTATAAAGGGGGCTTTATCGAAACCCATCGTGTGGTGCGCGAATATCCCTTGGGTAAAATGGCGGCCCGTAGCATTGGTTACGAGCGTGTGGATGAAAACGGCTACTACACCCGTGTGGGTATGGACGGCGCCTTTGGCGAATCCTATTTGCGAGGGAAGGAAGGCAAGCGTTTAAAGCAAAAAATAGCGAAGGGGCAATGGAAGCCGGTGGGTCTGGACAATATTGTGGAGCCCGAAGATGGTTTGGACGTGGTTTCCACCATCGATGTGAACATTCAGGACATTGCACATCATGAATTGTTGGCGCAATTAGAAAAATACAAAGCCGACCATGGTTGCGTGGTGGTGATGGAGACCAAAACAGGAGAGATTAAGGCCATTTCCAATCTGGGCCGCACCTCCGAAGGAAAATATTATGAAAAGTTGAACTATGCCATTGGCGAGTCACACGAGCCAGGATCCACTTTTAAGTTGATGTCCTTGGTCGCTGCCTTGGAAGATAAAGTGGTCGATACCAGCACGGTTATCGATACGGAAAATGGAAGGTACCGCATTTATGATGGAGTGGTCAAGGATTCCAGGTGGGGAGGTTATGGAAAAATCTCAACCGCCAAAGCATTTGCCGTTTCGTCCAATACGGCATTTGCCAAGATCATCAACGAAAATTACAAGGAACACCCTGAAAAGTTTGTCGACCGCTTGATGAACATGGGCCTTCACAAGAAATTGGGTCTTCCCATTATCGGTGAGGGAGATCCCGTGATTCGTTATCCTGGAGATAAAGGGTGGTCCGGAATTTCATTGGGCTGGATGTCCCATGGCTATGAAGTTTCCCTGACCCCCATGCAGACCCTCGCCTTTTACAATGCGATTGCTAACGATGGTGAGTTCGTGAAACCACAGTTGATCAAAGAAGTACGCGAAGGCAACAAGGTGGTAAAACGCTTTGAAAAGCAGGTCATTAACCCATCCATTTGTTCCGAGGAAACGGTGAAGAA
Organism: Flagellimonas beolgyonensis; assembly: GCF_003992615.1. Classification (GTDB taxonomy): domain Bacteria; phylum Bacteroidota; class Bacteroidia; order Flavobacteriales; family Flavobacteriaceae; genus Flagellimonas; species Flagellimonas beolgyonensis. Next base: position 62,045 of record NZ_RZMY01000015.1, on the reverse strand, counting down.
GGTACAGCAACTCATGAAGGATGTGGTGGAAAAGGATTACGGGACCGGTCATAAACTCTATTCCAAAAACTTTTCCATGGCCGGAAAAACAGGGACTTGCCAAAAGAACTATGTAGAAAAGGATCCAGACCGATTGGCCTATATATCCACATTCGCTGGCTACTTTCCGGCTGACAATCCTAGATATTCCTGCATCGTGATCATTCATGAGCCCGATAAGAGTGTCGGGTATTATGGTGCCGATGTTTCTGGACCGGTTTTTAAATCCATGGCCCAGAAAATCCATGCTATATCCCCTATGGTGGATGAGGTGGAAGAAGGTCAACTGGGAGATGAGGAATTGGATCAAGATTTTGAAAAATATTATGCCGCAGCGCAAAAAAAATACAATACCGTACCCAATGTAAAAGGCATGAGCGGTATGGATGCCGTTTCCTTGTTGGAAAATTTGGGTATTGAAGTGGAAGTTCATGGCAATGGCAAAGTGAAGAAGCAGTCCATTGATCAAGGAACGGACATTAAACAAGTGAAAAAAATAGTACTGGAGCTTTCATGAAGTTATTGAAGGACATATTATATGGTGTAGGCCTTAACGCTGTCAGCGGGGATACCAATGTAATGGTGAACAATATTCATTTCGATTCCCGAAAAGTGGAAATGGATGATGTTTTTGTTGCCGTTCGTGGCACCGTTACCGACGGCCACAACTATATCCAAAAGGCAGTCGATTCCGGGGCCAGGGCCATAGTGTGCGAAGAGCTGCCAGAACTTATGGTCAATGGTGTTACCTATATGGAAGTAACGGATTGTAACAGTGCCCTTGCCATAATTGCGTCCAACTTTTATGATAATCCATCAAAAAACCTAAAGTTGGTCGGTGTTACGGGTACCAATGGCAAAACTACTGTGACCACATTGTTGTACAATTTGTTCAAGAAGGCAGGATTTAAGGTCGGGTTGATATCGACTATCAAGGTCATGGTGGATGAAAAGGAATATCCAACCACCCATACCACACCGGATGTGATGACCATCAACAGCTACTTGAGCAAGATGAACGCTGCCGGAGTGGAGTTCTGTTTCATGGAGGTCAGCTCGCATGGTATCCATCAAAAGCGCTCGGAGGGTTTGCATTTTACCGGTGCCATTTTCACCAACCTGTCCCACGATCATTTGGATTACCACAAAACCTTTGCCGAGTATCGAGATACCAAGAAAAAATTGTTCGATGGCCTGCCCAAGACCGCTTTTGCATTGGTGAACATCGATGACAAAAATGGCTTGGTAATGTTGCAGAACACCAAGGCCAAAAAATATACCTATGCCCTCAAAACCTTTGCGGATTACAGGGCACAGATCTTGGAAAAGCAGTTCAACGGTCAATTGCTGAAGGTGGATGACAATGAATTGTGGTCCCGATTGATAGGTGATTTCAATGCCTATAACATGCTTGCCATTTATGCCACTGCAGATATTTTGGGATTGGAAAAAATGGAGATTCTACGGTTGATGAGCGAGTTGGAGAATGTGGACGGAAGGTTCCAATATTACATTTCAAAAAATAAGATAACGGCTATTGTTGATTATGCCCATACGCCGGATGCACTAAAAAATGTATTGGTTACAATCAATGCATTGAGGACTGGAAATGAAAATGTTATCACCGTAGTGGGGTGTGGTGGTGACAGAGATAAGTCTAAGCGTCCGGTTATGGGTCATATCGCCACAGAGATGAGCAACCAAGCCATTTTCACCTCCGATAACCCAAGAACGGAATCACCATCAGCAATCATTGAAGAAATGGAAGCGGGTGTGGAGCCCCAAAATGCAAGAAAAGTGTTGTCCATCGAAAACAGAAAGCAGGCCATAAAAACGGCTTGTAAACTGGCCGTGCCCAACGACATCATTCTTGTGGCTGGAAAGGGCCATGAAACCTATCAGGAAACCAATGGGGTTCGGGTAGAGTTCGATGATTTTAAAGAAGTTAAAGAAGCGCTGGAAAGCCTTAATAAATAATGTAGTCCATGTTATACTACTTGTTCGAGTTTTTAGAGAAACAATACCAACTGCCGGGAGCTAGCCTGTTCCAGTTCCTCACCTTTAGGGCGGCCATGGCCGTATTGTTGTCTCTTTTAATTGCAATGGTATACGGTAAACGAATCATCCTGTACCTTCAGAAGAAACAGATAGGGGAGAGTATCCGCGATTTGGGACTGGAGGGGCAAAAACAAAAAGCGGGAACACCCACAATGGGCGGTATCATCATCATAATTTCAACCCTATTGCCTGTAGTTCTTTTTGCGGATATCAAGAACATTTATGTCATTTTGTTGATTGTGACCACCGTTTGGATGGGCATCATCGGCTTTATTGATGACTATATAAAAATCTTCAAAAAGGATAAGGAAGGCCTAAAAGGTCGCTTCAAGGTCATGGGCCAGGTCGGTTTGGGACTCATAGTGGGATTGACGCTCTATTTCCATCCCCAAGTGACCATCAAGGAAAAAGATAGCAGCACTATCACCGAAAATTTTAAAGTAGAGCGGGTATTTGGTGAGGAGACCAAAGCAGTTCGCACCAATGTTCCCTTTTTTAAGAACAATGAGTTGGATTATGCAGATTTCATCAGTTGGATGGGAGAGGGTATGGCCGATTATGCTTGGCTCATTTTCATACCTGTGGTCATTTTGATTGTTACTGCAGTTTCCAACGGAGCCAACTTAACGGATGGAATCGATGGATTGGCCGCCGGTTCTTCCGCGATCATTGTGCTCACGCTGGGCATTTTTGCCTGGGTTTCGGGCAACATCCAATTCTCGGATTACCTCGATATTTTTTACCTGCCACGTGTGGGTGAATTGGTAGTGTTCATTGCTGCCTTCACAGGGGCATTGGTCGGGTTTTTATGGTACAATGCGTATCCGGCCCAGGTATTTATGGGCGATACGGGAAGTTTAACCATTGGTGGTGTCATCGCAGTCATAGCCATCATCGTTCGAAAGGAATTGTTGCTGCCTGTTTTGTGCGGAATCTTTTTTGCCGAGTCGTTGTCGGTGATGTTGCAAGTAGGCTATTTCAAGCATACCAAGAAGAAATATGGGGAAGGCAAACGCATATTCCTGATGGCGCCATTGCACCATCATTACCAGAAAAAATCCTATCACGAAAGTAAGATCGTGACCCGTTTTTGGATCATAGGCATATTGTTGGCCATCATTAGCATTGTTACGCTAAAAATTCGATAGATGGGCCGGTTGGTGATACTTGGAGGTGGAGAAAGTGGTGTGGGAACCGCCATTTTGGGAAAAAAAGAAGGATTTGAAGTCTTTGTTTCGGACAAAGGCGAGATCAAAGAGAAATACAAAGAAGTTCTTGAACATTTTGGGATTGAATGGGAATCGGGCACTCATACCGAATCCAAGATTTTGAATGCCGATGTGGTCATGAAAAGTCCTGGAATTCCGGATAAGGTGCCACTGGTAAAACAATTGGTCGCCAAGGGCATTCCTGTGATTTCGGAAATCGAGTTTGCATCCAAATACACGGATGCGACCCTATTGGGAATAACCGGGAGCAACGGAAAGACCACCACGACCATGATGACCTACCATCTTTTGAAAGAAGGAGGGCTGAACGTGGGAATGGCAGGAAACATTGGTGATAGCTATGCTAAAATGGTAGCGGAGCAGGATTTTGATCAGTATGTGCTGGAGATCAGCAGTTTTCAGTTGGATGGGATTGTCGATTTCAAGCCCCATGTTGCAGTGATCACTAATATTACGCCCGATCATTTGGACCGATATGAGTACCAATTTGAAAACTATATCGCCTCCAAATTTCGGATAGCCATGAACCAGGATGAAAACGATTACCTGATTTATGATGCCGACGATGAAGTGATAACAGGTTGGTTGAAACAACACCCAGTTCGATCCAAATTGGTTCCATTTACCCTGAGGGGAAAGGTGGAAGAAGGAGCCTGGCTCGAAAATGAAACGATAAAAATAAAATTAGAACATAAAACCTTGGAAATGAGTACAGATATTTTAGCCTTGGAAGGGCAACACAACGTGAAGAACACAATGGCCGCAAGTATGGCCGCCCTGCTGGTGAAGGTACGCAAGGAGACCATTCGCCAAAGTATCCAGTCGTTCCAGGGAGCACCCCATCGATTGGAAAAGGTGTTGAAAATCAACCATGTGGAATACATCAACGATTCCAAGGCGACCAATGTGAACGCTACGTTTTATGCCTTGGATGGCATTAAAAAACCCATTGTTTGGATCGTGGGCGGTGTGGACAAAGGAAACGACTATGCGGAATTGATGCCTTTGGTGCGCGAAAAGGTAAAGGCGATTGTCTGTTTGGGAATGGACAATACCAAATTGAAGGATGCTTTTGGAAATGTGATCGACCTCATGGTGGAGACCTATTCCATGGAGGAAGCAGTAAAGGTGGCCTATAAGATTGCCGAGCGTGGCGATGCCGTTTTGTTGTCACCAGCCTGTGCGAGTTTCGACCTGTTCGAAAACTATGAAGACCGGGGTAACCAATTTAAAAATGCCGTAAAAAACCTGTAAACGTGTTTGCAATTTTCAAAAATCTGAAAGGTGATAAAGCCATCTGGGGCGTAGTGGCCCTTTTGGCGCTTTTCTCATTTTTGCCGGTATACAGCGCCAGTACCAATTTGGTGTACGTGAATGGTGACGGTACCACCTTTGGGCATTTGATAAAACATGCCGTGTTGCTCTTTTTGGGCTTCGGTATCATTTACGCCATACATCGGATTCCCACCCATTACTTTAAGGGACTTTCGATTATTGCGCTGCCCATTGTTTTACTGTTGCTGGCCTATACCCTTACCGTGGAAACGCGAATCGGGGGAGTAACGGCCAATCGTTGGATCAAGATTCCTTTTGTAGGGGTAAATTTCCAGACCTCTACGTTGGCATCGGTGGTGTTGATGATTTGGATCGCACGTTACCTCACCAAGATCAAGGATATTAAGATCACGTTCAAGGAAAGCATATTGCCACTTTGGTTGCCCGTAGCCTTGGTGGTCCTGTTGATTTTGCCCGAAAACTTTTCCACAGCAGCCATTATCTGTTTCATGGTTTTGGTGTTGTGTTTTTTGGGTGGATATCCTCTGAAATATTTGTTTGTGATGCTGGCCACGGGTATCGTTTTGGGCGGCATGTTCCTTTTTGTACTGTTCAAGGCGCCCGAAATATTGCCGCAGCGTGCGGGAACCTGGAAGTCCAGGATCGAGACTTTCTGGCATCCGGAGAATGCCGATAAGGACGACCTTCATCAGTTGACTTTGGCCCAAATTGCAGTGGCCGAAGGCGGGGTGTTTGGTAAAGGAGCTGGGAAGAGTGTGATGAAGAACCTATTGTCCCAAAGTACCTCGGATTTCATTTTTGCGATCATCATAGAAGAATATGGCTTGCTGGGGGGTGGAGCTTTGCTCTTTTTCTATTTGCTGCTATTGTTTCGGATAGTCGTGGTGGCCCATTCGGCCAAAACGGTGTTTTCCAAACTGTTGGTGATCGGGGTAGGTTTGCCCATAGTTTTTCAAGCGTTCATCAATATGGCGGTAGTGGTGCAGCTGTTTCCGGTTACAGGACAACCGTTGCCTTTGATCAGTATGGGAGGTACCTCCATTTGGATGACCTGTATGGCGATTGGAATCGTATTGAGCGCGAGCAACAAGAAGGAGAATTTGGAGGAGCAATCCTATGATATCGATGAGACGAACCCTTTAGAAGTATTGAGTGGACAATTATAGGTTTATACTTTCTGGAGGGGGTACGGGAGGACATATTTATCCTGCAGTGGCCATCGCCAACGAATTGAAAAAGCGGCATCCCAATGCCCAGTTTTTGTTCGTAGGGGCCAAGGATAAAATGGAAATGGAAAAAGTGCCGCAGGCCGGATATGAAATAAAGGGTTTGTGGATAAGTGGCATACAACGGAAACTGACTTTGAAAAATCTCATGTTTCCCTTTAAAGTGATAAGCAGTTTGATGGAAGCAAGGAAAATACTGAAGCAATTCAAACCTCATGTGGCCATTGGCACAGGTGGTTTCGCAAGTGGCCCTTTATTAAAAATGGCTGCAAGCTCAGGTATTCCTTGTGTGTTGCAGGAACAGAATTCCTTTGCTGGGATTACCAACAAACTATTGGCTGGTAAGGCTGAGAAGATTTGTGTGGCCTATGATGGCATGGAAAAGTTTTTTCCAAAGGAAAAGATTGTGAAGACGGGAAATCCCATTCGCATGAACCTTGAAGATATCCAGGTCAACAAAAAGGAAGCCTTGGAATTCTTTGGCCTGAACGGAAGTAAAAAGACAGTGTTGGTTTTGGGCGGCAGCTTGGGTGCGCGTCGCATTAACCAATTGATAGAAAAGGAATTGGATTTTTTTGAAAAGATGGGTCTACATGTCCTGTGGCAATGCGGCAAACTCTATCATGAGGAATATAAAAAGTACGATTCGGGTTCGGTGAAGGTTTTGGCCTTCATCAATAAAATGGACTTGGCGTACGCAGCGGCGGATATTATCATTTCGCGGGCAGGTGCCGGTTCGGTTTCCGAATTGTGTTTGGTGGGCAAACCAGTGGTTTTTATCCCATCGCCCAATGTGGCCGAAGACCATCAAACCAAAAATGCCCAGGCCTTGGTCAGTGAGAATGCAGCCTTAATGCTGCGGGAATCCGAATTGGATGGACATTTTGAAGATATGTTTGCACAGTTGATGGGGTCTAAGGAAAGGCAATTGGAGCTCGCCCAAAACATTAAAAAATTGGCCATGCCAAAGGCAACCGAACATATTGTGGATGAAATTGAAAAGTTGTTGAAGTGAATGTGAAGGACATACATAGCGTCTATTTTATTGGTATCGGAGGCATTGGTATGTCCGCTTTGGCCCGGTATTTCAATTTTATCGGTAAGCCCGTGGCAGGGTACGACAAAACCCCGACACCCATTACCGACGGACTGGCCGAGTTGGGTATCTCCATTCATTTCGAAGATAATGTGGATTTGATTGATGATACTTTCAAACAGCCAGGTACATTGGTGGTGTTTACTCCGGCCGTTCCTGCTTCTCATCAAGAGTTGAACTATTTCCGATCAAACGACTTCGATATCAAAAAGCGGTCAGAGGTATTGGGTATTATCACCAAGGATTCCTTTTGCATGGCTGTGGCCGGAACCCATGGTAAGACTACCACTTCGTGCATCTTGGCCCATTTGTTAAAGGAATGTGGCTTACCGTTCACTGCATTTCTGGGAGGGGTTTCGGAAGATTTCAATAGTAATTTTGTGCTGGATGGTACCGATTACTCCGTTGTGGAAGCTGATGAGTTCGATCGCTCGTTTTTGCGATTGACCCCCACAGTGGCCTGCATTACCAGTATGGATGCGGACCATTTGGACATTTATGGAAGTAAAAAAGAACTCGAGATAGCCTTTGGGGATTTTGCCAATAGGATCAAACCGGGTGGAAAGCTATTTGTCCGCAAGGGATTGCCCATGGAGGGCATCACTTTTGGCATAGCTGACGGGTCAGATTATCGAATAGAAAACATCAACATTGAACATGGAACCTACATTTTTAATCTCGTAACGCCTTCCGAGGTTATTGCCAACGTTCGTTTCAATAAACCGGGAAGGCACAATTTGCTCAATGGATTAGCTGCTTTCGCGATGGCGGTGCAAACTGGTTGCCCACCACACCGCCTTGCCGAAGCTTTGGGGACCTTCAAAGGCGTACAGCGTAGGTTTTCCTATCAGATCAAGAACGAAAACTTTGTTTTCATCGACGATTATGCCCATCATCCCACGGAAATCGATGCGGTGTATCAGGCCATTCGGGAGATGCATCCCGGCAAAAAGATCACGGTTGTTTTTCAGCCCCATCTGTTTTCCCGAACCAAGGATTTTGCTGATGATTTTGCCGCGAGTCTGGCCCAGTTCGATGAAATCATCCTTTTGGAAATATACCCAGCGCGGGAGGAGCCCATGGAAGGGGTAACCTCGCAATGGCTATTGGATAAAATCAACAATCCGAACAAAAAGCTTGTGGCCAAATCGGATTTGTTGACAGCACTTACAAACTGCACAACCGGGGTTTTGGTGGCCCTTGGGGCAGGTGATATTGGAATGGAAGTACCAAAAATCAAAAAAGAATTGGCATATGCGGGTTAATTGGAACCATATCAAACTGGCATGCTTATCGGTAGCTGTGGTCACATTGTATGGCTTTGCCGATCACAGGAGCAAACAACAAAAAGTGAACACGGTAACCGTCAAATTTGTAGGCGACGAAAATCTCTACATTACCGAAGATGCGGTTAATAAATTGTTAATACAAAAATACGGACCCCTAAAAAATAGGGCCAAAGAACAGTTAGTTTTGAATACCATAGAGGAGGTAATTCTGTCCAACGATATGGTGAAAAACGCCCAAGTCTATCTTACTGTAAACGGGGAGCTTATCTCTAAGATTGTTCAGCGAAAACCAATAGGGAGAGTTGAGGGAATCTCTAAATTTTATTTGGATGATACGGGAAAACGCATGCCATTGTCTAAGCACCATTCGGCACGCGTACCGATTATTACAGGTGAAATAACCGGGAAATCCTTGGAGGATGCCTATGTCATATTGAACTATATAAATGAGGACGATTTTCTACGGAAAAATGTCATCGGCATACACATTAAGGAAGAAGGAAACTATCAGCTTCGGTTCCGCATGGAAAACTTTGTGGTGAACCTGGGCGGGGTAGACAACCTTAACGCGAAGTTTAAAAATTTTATGGCGTTTTACGCCAAAGCTTCCAAGGACAATTCCTTGGAGGAGTATGTTACAGTAAGTCTGGAATTCAACAACCAAGTGGTTTGCACCAAAATATAATGTATGGAACAAGGTAATTATTCAGTTGGATTGGATATTGGAACTACCAAGATCGTTGCGATCATCGGTAGGGAAAATGAGTATGGAAAAATTGAGATACTGGGCACCGGTAAATCCAAGAGTTTAGGGGTGCACCGTGGAGTGGTCAACAACATTACGCAGACCATTTCCTCCATTCAGCAAGCTGTGGAGCAGGCTGAGTTGAATTCGGGCCTCAAAATTGGATCCGTGGTGGTCGGTATTGCCGGACAACACATCCGAAGCTTGCAGCACAGTGATTATATCACAAGGCCAAATTCTGAGGAAGTCATCCAAGACGAGGATCTGGACAAATTGTGCAACCAAGTGTACAAATTGGTAATGCTTCCAGGGGAAGAAATCATTCATGTATTGCCACAGGAATACAAAGTGGACGGTCAATCCGAGATCAAAGAGCCTAAAGGCATGTACGGAGGTCGTTTGGAAGCCAATTTCCATGTGGTGGTCGGACAGGTTTCATCCATCAAAAACATAGGTCGTTGCATTAAAAGTGCAGGACTGGATTTGGGAAGTATTACCCTGGAGCCCTTGGCATCTTCCGATGCTGTATTAAGTCAGGAAGAAAAGGAGGCGGGTGTGGCCTTGATAGATATAGGAGGTGGAACCACGGACTTGGCCATTTTCAAGGATGGTATTATCCGTCATACTTCCGTAATTCCTTTTGGAGGCAATGTGATCACGGAAGATATCAAGGAAGGCTGTTCCATTATTGAGAAACAGGCTGAATTGCTAAAAATAAAGTTCGGATCGGCTTGGCCCGGGGAAAACAAGGACAATGAGATTGTTTCCATTCCCGGATTACGAGGTCGTGAGCCAAAGGAAATCACCCTGAAAAACCTTTCCAAGATCATCCATGCACGCGTGGTGGAGATCATTGAGCAGGTGTATGTGGAGATCAAGAATTATGGTCACGAAGAGCAAAAGAAAAAATTGATCGCCGGTATTGTTTTAACCGGTGGTGGAAGCCAATTGAAGCATTTGAAGCAGTTGGTGGAATACATTACGGGCATGGATACCCGTATCGGATATCCGAACGAACATTTGGCAGGTGATTCCGATGAAGAAATCGCAAGCCCGCTCTATGCCACTGCAGTTGGACTATTGATGAAAGCCCTTGAAACGACCAAAAGGCACCATATACTGGAGCAAGGGGACATGCCCCAAGATGAAAAAGTGTTGGTGGAACAAGACCATGTGGTGGGACAGCCAAGCGTTGCCACCCATGGAGAGCGAAAATCCATATTTGACAAATGGTCCGAGAAGTTGAAGGATTTTTTGGACAACGCAGAATAATAACCCCATAAAGAAACACGACCGTTATGAGTAAGAACACAGAATTTGATAACATCGCTTTTGATTTGCCCAAGAACAAGAGCAACGTAATAAAGGTTGTTGGAGTAGGTGGAGGAGGTAGCAACGCTATCAACCACATGTTCCAGGCCGGTATCAATGGTGTTGATTTTGTAATCTGTAATACCGATGCCCAGGCACTCCAAAACAGTTCCGTTCCCAATAAAATCCAGTTAGGGGTTTCCTTAACAGAAGGATTGGGGGCCGGTGCCAATCCTGACGTTGGGGAACAGGCAGCATTGGAAAGTATGGAAGATATCAAAGCCATGTTGGAACAGAATACCAAAATGGCGTTCATCACGGCAGGTATGGGTGGAGGAACCGGTACTGGTGCCGCCCCTGTCATTGCCAAATTGGCCAAGGAAATGGACATCCTTACTGTGGGGATTGTTACCATGCCTTTCCAGTTTGAAGGCGCCATGCGTAACAAACAGGCACAGTTGGGCATAGAAAAATTGCGTGCCAATGTGGATTCCCTCATTGTCATCAACAACAATAAACTGCGTGAGGTATACGGCAATCTTGGGTTTAAGGCCGGTTTCTCAAAAGCAGATGAGGTATTGGCCACTGCGGCAAGGGGTATCGCAGAGGTAATTACGCATCACTATACACAGAACATTGACCTTAGGGATGCCAAAACGGTATTGTCCAACAGCGGCACGGCCATCATGGGTTCAGCCACGGCATCCGGTTCGGCAAGGGCAACTGAGGCCATCATGAAGGCATTGGATTCCCCATTATTGAACGATAACAAAATCAACGGGGCCAAAAATGTATTGTTACTGATAGTTTCGGGCAGTCAGGAAATCACCATTGATGAAATCGGGGAGATCAACGACCATATCCAAATCGAGGCCGGACATGGTGCCAACATCATTATGGGTGTGGGTGAGGATGAGACCTTGGGTGAAGCGATTGCGGTTACCGTTATTGCCACTGGGTTCAATGTGGACCAACAGGACACTATCGTGAATACCGAATCCAAAAAAGTGTTCTACACCTTGGAGGATGAGCAGATTGCGGAGCAAGATCTTACCCCAGAGGCAACTTCGGTCCAAGAGGTAAGGGTGGAGCGACAGCCAGTTGAAGAACCAGAACCATCCATTGTAAAACATACCTTGGAAATTGAGGAAGTGGAGGAACCAAAGCCACAGCCCAAGCCAATGGATTCTGACTTGATACCCACATCGAGCTATATCAGAAATTTCAATGTGTTCTATGAGGAAGTGGTACCCGAATATGTGGAAGATGATTTCATCATCATAGAAGCGAAGAACATCATCAATAATATTGAGGTGGTGGAACCAGAGGTCGTATCACCAAAAGCGAATGAGGACCAATTCACCTTGAGCTTTGATTTGCCATTGAATGAGGTTGAGGAAGAAGAGGAGGAGAAAGAACATACCATTACCTTCAATTTGGATGATGGTATCGGCGATGTAAAAGTAAATGAGTACGTGGAGGTAAAACCGGTACTTGAATACAAAAAGGAAGGTGAGACTAGATACAACTTGGAGGAATACATGGAATTGGAGAACAAGTTGACCGGTGCCAAGTCCTTGGCAGAGACCCACGAGCCCAAAATGGTGGAAAATGAGTTGGTATTCGAAAAGAAAACCATAAAGGTGGAAACCGAGGTCAAGGAAGAAGAGGATAACGGGAATTTGGACCCAATGAACAGTTCCATTAGCGAAATCCTCAAAGATAGGGCCGATGAAAGAAGGAGAAAGCTTAAAAATTTCAATTACAAGTTCCAGAACAACAGGAGCAGTATTGATGAAATTGAAAAGCAACCTGCCTACAAAAGACAAGGGGTGGACCTGAACGATGTTCCCAAGGAGCAAAAAGTTTCCAGGACCACTTTGAGCGAGGATAGCAACGATGATTTACAATTGCGATCCAATAATTCTTTCCTACACGATAATGTTGATTAGTAGTGTTTAAATTAACATCCATTTTTAATGGAAAGCATGAACCCGGAAGTGATAAACTTTCGGGTTTATTTTTTATCTTCGCAGCCCAAAATAGATGGAAATGGGTTTGCAGGATAAGGTAATGACAGAAATGAAGGCCGCCATGAAGGCAAAGGATACCATTGCCTTGGAATCATTGCGTGCCATAAAATCCGCCATTTTGTTGGCTAAAACCGATAAAGGGGCAGGTGCCGAGCTAACCGAGGACGAGGAAATTAAACTTGTTCAAAAGTTGGTGAAGCAACGTAAGGACAGTGCTGCTATTTATACCGAACAAGGTCGGGAAGATTTGGCCGAACCGGAATTGGCACAGGCAGCCATCATTGAACAATTCCTACCGGAGCAATTGACCGAGGAGGAAATTGAAAAAGTGGTGGTCATGACCATCGATTCCATTGGTGCAACCGGTATGCAGGATATGGGGAAAGTAATGGGCATCGTGTCCAAGGAATTGGCAGGCCAAGCCGATGGCAAGACCATTTCTGCCATAGTAAAGGCTAAATTGAGTTCATAATACAAGAAGTGAAGGCCCAGTACCTGCCCGTCCGGCAGGCGGGGTTCAACTGGATACCTGCCTGCCGGCAGGCAGGGAATATCAGAATTAAAATGGCATATTTTGCATATGTTTTAAGAAGTTTGATGGACGGCAGACTTTACAAAGGCCATACAAAGGACGTTCAGAAGAGACTATTGGAACACAATTCAGGAAAAACCAAATCCACTAAAGGATTCATGCCTTGGGAATTGGTGTATTTTGAAGAGTTTGAAACGAGTGCAGAAGCGAGAAAAAGGGAACAATATTTTAAAACGGGAATAGGTAGGGAATTTATAAAAATAAAATTGAAATAAGGCCCAGTAGTTCAACTGGATAGAATATCAGATTTCGGCTCTGAGGGTTGGGGGTTCGAATCCTCCCTGGGTCACTACCATTTCAAATGAAAAACCTGAAAATCATGTATTTTCAGGTTTTTCTGTTTTTTGGATATCCCTTAAATTTTAAGCTACACTATTTTTAGCCGAAATGTGTTTGATCATTTTGGAATATACCAATGCACCGTTTACGGGTTTGGTGACCAAATCATTCGCTCCCAATCTTAAGATTTCTTTTCTGGTTGTGCTGGTATTGTCCGCCGTCAGTACCAAAATAGGTATTTGGGGATTACACGGTGCCTTACCTTCCCTAATGATTGCCGTGGTTTCAAATCCATCCATTTCAGGCATTTGAAGATCCATCAGAATAAGGTCGAAGGTGTTGTTTTTCATAAGCTCCAAGGCCTCTTTCCCATGATTGGCAATGGTCAGGTTGGCGTTTTGCCATTTCTTGAACAGTAATTTGACCACCGTTTGATTCATTTTATTGTCTTCCACCAAAAGAATATGGGACCCGTGCAGTCCATTGGTAGATTGCTCTTCCATATCCACCTGCTCTAGTACCATGGCATCTTCATCCACCTCAAAGTTTAGGTTCAATTCACAAGTGGTTCCGTTGAGGTCGTTGTTGTCGATACGAATGGTGCCACCCTGAAGGTCCACATAGTTTTTAACAATGAACAGTCCAAGACCCAATCCACTGTACTCCCGTTTATCGGTAAAGGATTTTTTGGTAAAGGATTCAAAAACAGTGCTCATTTTTTCTTTGGTGATTCCAATACCGGTGTCCGTAATGTTAATGGTCAATGAAATACGTCCGTCCCCATTTGTTTTGCCGGCTACGGCTAGTTTCACGCTCCCTTTGTTGGTAAACTTGATGGCGTTGTCCAATAAATGATTCAATATCTGCACCAATTTTCCTTTATCCCCAACAATTCGGGTGGGCAAGTTTCCCGGAAGTGATGTCCTAAAATCGAGATCTTTGGCTTCAGCCTTCTTTCTTTGGACTGCAATAACCTTATTAAGGGTATCTTGAAGATCAAAGGAAACCTCTTTCAGTTCCTGGTCGCCTTTTTCGATTACAGTAAAATCCAGGATATCCTCTATGTTGCCCAATAAGTTTTTGGAAGAGCTCAAGATCAATCGGCATTTTTCCTGCAAATCCTCCTCTTCATTGTTTTGTTGTAGGGCAGAGGCCACACCCATGATCAGGTTCAGAGGGGTTCTAAGTTCGTGACTGATGTTAGACAAGAATGAGGATTTGATTTCATTCATATCCTCGGCCCGCTGCAGGGCCAATAATTGGTTTTTTTCGTTTTCCCTGCGAAGGTCACGAATCCGATTGCTCATCGAAATGGACAGAAAGATGATTTCCAGCCCGATGCCAAATTTTGCCCCATTGTTGGTAAAGAAAGAGTTTTCAATAGTGTTGAAATTGTTGAGAATGAAAACGATAAACCCACCTACCAAAAAGGAAATACCTACAATGAAATAGGGATCTATGGGTACTTTTTTCCACTTCAAGGTCACAATGGAAGCAATCATATGGGCCAAAACCAAAATACCAATGCCGTTGGCAAGAGGGTAACAATATGCAAAAAGACCGGGTATTAATGCCATTATTCCCAAACCTGCCAGTATCGCCATAGTCAATATCTGACTGCTTCGATGTAAAAAAGGGCTGTTCTTTTTAAGATCCAAGAAGGTGTCCCCGTACTTGCTGAAAAAGAACAGGGAAATAAATGCGGTCAACAAAACTGCCTTGTCTGATACCCAACCGCCTTGTGGGGCAATGTATTGATGAAAAAATCCATCCAGGGAAAATTGCATCAAAGCGATAAAAAGCACGTAGAGGCCATAATAAATAAAGGCCTTGTCCTTTAGGGCAAAAAAGAAGAACAGGTAAATGATACAGGCCAAAATCAAAATGCCATAAAAGAATCCATAAAACACTTGCTCCTTGTAGGTCAAATTGAAAAACTGGTCTTTTTTATAAACATCCAAGGGGAACATGACCACTTCACCATCACTTTGAATATGAATGTAGGCCGATACTTTTTGAAAAGGTTCCAATTGAACATCGAAAATGGATTTACGATGTTGGACCGACTTTTGTGAAAAGGGTATTTTATCGCCACTTAATTGTTGTTCCACATGTCCGTTCCGATCAACAAGATATAGGTTGACCACATCTGTTATGGGCCTTGCCGTTTCTATGTAGTACTCTGCATACTCCGCAGTAGTATTTTCAATGTCAAACTTTAACCAGTAGTTTTCATTGGAAAAACCAATATTTTCTTTAATGCTCGTTAGGGGAACAAAGGTCAGACCTTCATCCTGTAGTATTTGATCAAACCCATATTGCTTTGTCCCTGCCATAAAAATGGAGGTTTTGGGGCGAAGCGAAAGTGAATTTGAATCCAAGTCTGCAACGGATTGCGCAAAAGCGGCAATGGACGTGGTCAAAAAAAAGGCCAGTGACAGCACATTCGCCGTCATAGTTCTGTTAAGGCGCATAAAGTAGGCTTTGTTGATACTGCCCTTTGGGAAGGCAAGTTTCAGTTTGTTGGTTTTTTAAAATACTCTCCTATGGAAAATACATTCAAAGCAATAAAAAGAAGAGTGAATTAAGAAGTATTAAGGATGTTCTGCAGAATATCTCGATGTTCGGAGTAATTCTTTTGAGCGGCAAATGGGAGATCAATGCCATTTTAGCGCTTGAGAATCTGTAGAGGTAAAGTAAATATTTTGAAGACTTTTGAAAGGAATACCAACCTTTTGTGACTAATTGTTCCAAATCCATCCAATGAGTAAGATCTTGGCAGGAACAATGTTAAACATCTGTAAAAGGGAAATCCTATGAGAAAAATAGTGATGCTTTTGATTTTGGTATTCGCCGTTAAAGCACAAGCACAAAGTATCGATTACAATACCAAAAAAGGCTATGCAGCTCACGGGTACGATGTAGTTTCCTATTTTGATGGTACACCAAAGGAAGGGGTGAAGGAGTTGACCTTTACCTATGATGGGATAAAATACAAATTCGCCAATAAGGCGAATCTCGAAAAATTCAAGAACAACCCAACAGCTTTTTTACCCGAATACGGTGGATACTGCGCCTATGCAGTTGCGGTGAACGGGAAAAAGGTAAATGTAAATCCTGAAACCTACGAAATTCGGGACGGCAAATTGTATCTCTTTTACAATGCCGGAAAAACGAACACTTTGGAGTTATGGCTAAACGAGTCTCCAAACACCTTAAAGGTTAAGGCTGACAAAAATTGGGAGAAAATAAAGAATTAGTAACTTTTTGGGAAGTTTTACGTCAAACAAGGTATATGGTCATCCTGTTTTAAGGGACAGGGAGCCAATTTCCATAGAAAATCCCAAGGCAGTGAACGGAATCAAAGTTTGTTTATCAGGTTTGGCCATCAGTTTTATAGGTGCTTTGCCATTTGGCACGCTCAACCTGACCGCTTTCGATATTTCTGCCTCCCAAGGAATTGTACCGGCCCTTTGGTTTGCGTTTGCCGTTGTTTTCGTGGAACTCTGTGTGGTTCGATTGGCACTATTTGGTAGTGAGCGGATCAAAGTCAGCCATCAGCTTGAGAACTATCTTTTTCCACTAGCTATTTTGTTCCTGTGGTATTTGGCCTATTCCAGTTTTACGGGGCCCATTTCCAATGGGGAAACCATCGCCAAAGCGGGAATTTTGGTACAAATGCCATCACCTTTTGTGTTGGGCCTACTTTTAAGTGCTGTAAACCCACTACAGGTGCCTTTTTGGATGACATGGAACAAGGTACTGCAAAGCAGGGGCATTCTTCAATCAAGCAAGAGGCACTATGTTTTCTATTTGATCGGGATCGGGTTGGGAACCATTATAGCCTTGGCAACGTTCATTGTGATTGGCGCCTATTTTTTCGACCGATACAACGACTATAACGCAATAACGAATATCCTTATAGGGTCTGTTTACCTTGGATTTTCTTTCTATCTTTTGTTTCTACTTATCAAAAAACGACTAAAAACCAATAATCAATGACAATGTTTAAAACTTCCTTGGATACTTTGGAGCAATTCAAACAGGTGTTACTTACCCTGCCAAAGGATTGCTATGCGCAGCAATGCAAGGTGCTTTCCGATTCCACAATAGGCCAACACACCCGTCATATCATAGAGTTGTACCAATGTTTGATCAATGGGTACGATGCTGCCGATGTATCCTACGATCGAAGAGAGCGCAATGTGCGTATAGAACGTGAGCTTTCATTTGCCATTGCCCAATTGGAACATATCCAACAACAATTGGAACGGCCCAACAAAACCATCAAGATCAGTTATGAATTGGCAGGTGAGGAAACTTTTATGGATTCCAATTACTACCGTGAAGTAATGTACAACCTGGAACACACCATTCATCACCAAGCCTTGATAAAAGTGGGCATTGAACATTTTACGGCGTTGGAACTGCCTGCCTCCTTTGGGGTTGCTCCATCAACCATGCAATATCGGGAAACATGTGCACAGTAAGTTTTATTCCTTCGGGCAATCGTTATTTTATCACTTCCAATAGGGATGAGCACGTTTCCCGACCTGTGGCCTATCGGCCACAGTTTGAGACGAGAGGTGGTTCCCGTGTGCTTTTTCCAAAAGACCCCAAAGCTGGGGGGACATGGTTTGCATTGAATGAAAATGGGGTGTCCGTGGTCTTGCTCAATGGGGCATTTACGCGACACATCTCCAATGGCTCGTATGCCAAGAGTCGGGGATTGGTGGTTTTGGATGTGGCCTATTCCAATGAACCTAAGGACTTGCTTTGGAAAATGGACTTAGTTGGGATTGAACCCTTTACCTTGGTGGTGTTCGACAACGAACTGTTGGAGTTTAGATGGGATGGTAGCCAAAAATATTTCAGGCCATTGGATCCGACCAAAAATCATATTTGGTCTTCGGCCACCCTGTACAAGGATGAAGTCATAGCACAACGGGCCCAATTGTTCGATCGGTTTATGTGCAATAACCCGAAAGCGGCACCTGACGATGTGGTGGATTTTCATTCCAATAATTATGACGATTTTGAGAATGGTTTTATCATCAATAGGGAATCCGGTCTGAAGACCTTTAGTGTTACCCAAGCAGTTCTTGGGGATGAGGCTCTTCTGATGCGCCATTTCGACCTGATGAACAATGCTTCCTATGAAGTTCCGTTCAACGCCAACCAACTAACTTATTAGGTGCAATGGATGCTTTAAAATTATGGTGGCACCGGGCAACACATTGGGAATATTGGCCTTTTTGGCTGATCTATTATCCTATGTTTCCTGTTTGGCTGTATTATGCCCTAAAAGCACGTTCGCTGTTCTTTTTCAATGCGGCCAACCCGGCCATGAAAAATGGGGGTATGGCCATGGAATCGAAAATGGCCATCTATCATTTGATTCCGAAGCAATGGATTCCCAAAACGGTATTTATCCCAAAAGATCAATCCCCAGAAGTGGCCCTGGAACGGATTTTGGCATCTGATATAGGGTTTCCCTTTATCGCCAAGCCCGATATTGGCATGAAGTCTTTTGGTGTGGAAAAAATCCACAATAAGGAAGAACTTAAGGATTATGTACTGTGGAGCCCATCCGACTTTTTGGTTCAGGAGCTTATTCCCTACCAGAAGGAGGTTGGGATTTTTTATGTACGAAAACCAGGTGAAGAAAAGGGGTGCATCACGGGGGTCGTATCCAAGCAATTTTTATCGGTTGTTGGGGATGGGGAGAGCACTTTGCTGACTTTGATCAAGAAAAACCCGCGAAGTCATTTGCAGTTAAAATCACTTCGAAAAAAGTGGGGTGATCAACTTAACAATGTGCTGAAAGCAGGGGAAGTTAAAATATTGGTGCCTTATGGAAGCCATACCCGAGGTGCCATGTTTGTGGATATCAGTCATAAAATCAATGAAAAATTGATTGCGACCATTGATGGGGTCTGTTCTCAGATAGAGGGGTTTCATTATGGAAGGTTGGATGTATTGTACCAATCCTTTGAAGAACTTTGTGAGGGGAAAAATTTCAGTGTGATCGAGATCAACGGCGCTGGAGGCGAAGCCACCCACATTTACGATCCCAAACATTCCTTGTTTTGGGCCTGGCGTGAGGTGTCAAGGCATTGGGGCTTAATGTGTGAGGTAAGTATCCGAAATCACCAAAACGGACATGCGTACTTAAGCTTTAAGGATGGCCGGGCCATGTTGCGGGAAAATGGCGCTTTGCAAGCCCAACTACGGATTGTTTGATTCTTTAATTATAACAGCTCCACAATATAATCCTCCATCGACTCAGGGGTGGTAATGGGGGCAAATCGCTTTACCGGTTTTCCAGTTTTATCGATTATAAACTTGGTGAAGTTCCATTTGATGTCGCTCCCCAAAAATCCGCCCAATTCCGATTTGAGGTATTTAAAGATAGGGTGGGTGTTTTTACCGTTGACCTCTATCTTGGCGAACATGGGAAAACTTACGCCGTAGTTTAATTGGCAGAATTCCTCGATTTCTTCGGCATTTCCTGGTTCTTGGTTCCCGAATTGGTTGCAAGGAAACCCTAGAATCACCAAGCCTTGGTTTTTGTAGATGTCGTACAACTTTTCCAATCCTTCATACTGCGGGGTAAGGCCACATTTGCTGGCCGTGTTCACCACAATAACGGTTTTTCCCTTATAGGTTGACATGGATTCGACGGTTCCATCCAAACGTTCTGCTTCAATATCATAAAATCCCATAATGCATTCTTTTTTTGTTATGATTGTTCCCCAAATAAAGGTTGAAGAGCGTTTTCCAAATCGTTCATGGAATTCGGGTCAATAATCTGGGTGTTGATGATGAACTCCTTGTCTTCGGTCTTAAGAATATAATCCCCCGCAAATTTTTTGAACCGTAACACCTTGGCCAACTCAATTAGCTTACCAAAGAGCCCATTTTCTTTGATTACTCCATTCTCAATACTTAGATATCTGTAATGCTTTTGGTAACCGTACATTCCCAAATAAATCACCGAAAGTACCAACCAAGTGTAGTCATTCCATCTTAATTTATCCTCGGTAATGTAAGCAACAAAAAAAAACGATGCCCCAAACGAGACCAAAAATCAGATTAAAGTTCAAATGCCTTTTTCTATAGGCAATTTTCATTTTCCGAGTCTTAAAATGCGAATAGCGCCTTGGACGACCAATACAAAAACAATGCTTCCGATAATAAGGTCGGGCTTGTTCGATTGTAACCAATTTACTAAAACTCCCGCACATATGACCCCAATGTTGATGATTACATCGTTGGAAGTGAAGATCATACTCGCTTTCATATGGGCTTCTTCCTTGCTTTTGGATTTTTGCAGTAGGTAAAGGCATATGCCATTGGCAATCAAGGCCAATACGGATACCACAATCATGGTCTCAAAATTAGGCATGGCTTCTTTTCCCAAGAAACGGCGTAACACTTCTACGAATCCCAGCATGGCCAACACCAGTTGAAAAACTCCGGCCAATTTGGCAATCCTTTTTTTGCGGATCAAAGTTCCCCCAACTGCAAATAAACTGATGCCATACACAAAGGCATCTGCCAACATGTCCAGGCTATCGGCCACCAAGCCCATGGACCGGGAAACCAACCCGGTGGTCATTTCAATGCCGAAAAAGGCAAAATTGATGGCAAGGACCGTCCAAAGTAATTTTTTCTGGTTGCTATTTTCTTCAAAAAGGGTCTGTTCGGTAAACTCAGTGGATATCATCTGACTACCAAGATTCAATTCACCGATTGATTTTTCAATTTGGGCTAGGGAACCTTCATGAAATACGGTCAATTCTCGATTTGGTATGTCAAAGTCAAGATTTTTGATGCTGGCAGTACCGTCCAATTTCATTCGGATAAGATTTTCCTCCGAAGGACAGTCCATTTTGGGAATCCTAAATGTTGTTTTTTCCATTTATCGGCACTTTGGTTTAATGTGCAACGCCCGATTGAGTCTTCTTTTTTATGGTGTTCATGATGATCGGTGCGTGTATCCTGGAATTTTCGATAAACCATTTATTGGTTTCCATACCACCACAGATCACGCCTGCCAAAAAGAGCCCTTCAATGTTGGTTTCCATGGTTTCAGGATCATAGGATGGCAATCGTTTTTCGTCTTCGGAAAGTGCAATCCCCAGTTTTTCCAAAAACTCAAAATTAGGCATGTAACCGGTTAGGGCCAGCACAAAGTCATTTTCGAGGGTTACATCGCCATTGGGAGTGGTAACAATGATGGCAGTTGGGGTTATTTCCTTTACTTCGGAGTTGTAATAGGCTTTGATACTGCCTTCCTCAATTCGGTTAATGATATCAGGACGTACCCAATATTTTACCCGTTGGCCCACTTCTGGACCTCGGATGATCAACGTAACCTCTGCACCCTTTCGCCAACATTCCAATGCCGCATCAATTGCGGAATTACTGGCTCCTATCACCGCCAGTTTCTGACTGGCATAAAAATGAGGGTCGTTATAATAATGGGACACTTTTGGCAAATCCTCACCAGTAACATTAATGCGGTTGGGCAAGTCGTAGAACCCTGTGGCAACCACTACATTGTTCCCTTTGTACTGTGCTTTGTTTGTGGTAATGATGAACCCATCCTCTTGCTTTTTCACATGGGTCACCGTTTCGAACAGATGAATGTTCAATTGGTTGGAGGTCACGATCCTACGGTAGTATTCCAAGGCCTCATTTCGTTTGGGTTTGGCCTCTTTACTGATAAAGGGAATTTCATCGATTTCCAGTTTCTCCGAAGAGGAAAAAAACTGCATGTTCACCGGGTAGTTGAACAATGAATTTACAATCGTCCCTTTTTCGATGATGATGTAGCTCAATCCTTGTTTTTTGGCTTCCAGCCCACAGGCAATTCCAATGGGTCCTCCTCCAATGATTACAACATCAAATTCCTGCATTATGCTATTTCCGCTTTAAGGTTTTTAATCGTTTCAGTAGGGTTATCGCTCTTGAACACAAAACTGCCTGCTACCAAAGCATCAGCGCCTTTCTCCACCAATTTTTTGGCGTTTCCGGCGTTTACCCCGCCATCAATTTCAATCAGTGCTTTGGATTTTTTTTGGATGATCAAATTTTTAAGGTCGGATACTTTATTGTAGGTGTTTTCAATAAAGGATTGCCCTCCAAAACCGGGGTTCACGCTCATCACGATCACAATATCGATGTCCTGAATGGTATCTTCCAATAAGCGGACAGAGGTATGGGGCGTTATGGCCACGCCGGCCAACATACCTTCGGTCTTGATGGCCTGAAGGGTTCTGTGCAGGTGTGGACATGCCTCATAATGCACACTAAGATGGTCCACACCCAAATCGGCAAAGGTTTTGATATAGCGATCTGGATCCACGATCATCAAATGGGCATCGAGCGGTTTTTTGGCATGCTTGGCAATGGCTTTCACCACGGGCATTCCAAAGGAAATATTGGGGACAAAAACCCCATCCATTATATCCAGGTGAAACCAATCGGCATCACTTTGGTTGACCATTTCAATATCCCGTTGAAGATTGGCAAAATCGGATGCCAGGAGCGAAGGAGCGATAATCTTGTTGTTCATATTACAAAGTTAGCCAATTACCACTTTCCTAAAATGAAAAAACTCCGGTAATCAGCCGGAGTTTATTCATCAATCAAAAAACGAACAGTCATGATAAACTGTTATATCTTACTAAATTACAACTTTCCTGCCAAAAATCAAATTTAAGGATAGTTTAACTGTAATTAATTTGGTTAAAATTCACAAATTATCCCAAATACGTCTTTAAAATCTTGCTTCGAGAGGTGTGTTTCAAACGTCGGATTGCTTTTTCCTTGATCTGACGAACACGTTCCCTGGTAAGGTCGAAGGTTTCCCCAATTTCTTCCAAGGTCATGGAATGTTGACCTGCCAAACCAAAATAAAGTCGGATAACATCGGCTTCACGAGGGGTAAGGGTCTCCAAAGCACGCTCGATCTCGGTGCGCAAGGATTCGTGCAACAATTCCTTGTCCGGGTTAGGGGATTCCCCACTGCGCAATACATCGTACAGGTTGGAATCTTCACCATCGATCAACGGCGCATCCATGGATACGTGGCGACCGGAGTTTTTCAAGGATTGTTTTACATCTTCCACGGTCATGTCCAATTCTTTGGCAATTTCCTCGGCAGATGGGGTTCTTTCGTGTGCTTGCTCCAAGAAAGCAAACGTTTTGTTGATTTTGTTGATGGAACCGATCTTGTTCAAAGGCAAACGCACAATACGGGATTGCTCAGCCAATGCCTGAAGAATGGACTGACGAATCCACCAAACGGCGTATGAAATAAATTTAAAACCACGGGTTTCGTCAAAACGTTGGGCGGCCTTGATCAATCCCAAGTTCCCTTCATTGATCAAATCGGGGAGGGTTAAACCTTGGTTTTGGTATTGTTTTGCCACCGAAACGACGAACCTTAGGTTGGCTTTAGTCAATTTTTCCAAAGCTACCTGGTCTCCCGCTTTAATTCGCTGTGCCAACTCCACTTCCTCATCAGCGGTGATCAAATCCACCTTGCCGATTTCCTGCAAATATTTGTCCAGCGATGCGGTTTCCCTGTTGGTAACCTGTTTTGTAATCTTTAATTGTCTCATCTAAATTTTCCCTTCATTTTTATGTTTGTGAACCGAAGCTCATTAGGTTATACGTAGAAAAAAGTGAAAAGTTACATTTTGGTACACTTTTTTTAAAAACAAAGACCCCGGGGAATTCCCGGGGCCTTCTATTCTATATTAAGGATTTGATTAATCCCTTCTTGGTTTTCTGTCGCGATCGCCACCTCGTCGGTCGCCACCTCGTCGGTCGCCACCTCTTCGGTCGCCACCTCTGTCATCTCTGGGAGGTCTCTCCTTGTAACCTTCTGGTTTAGGCAGCAAAGCCTTTCTGGAAACTTTTTCCTTTTTGGTCTTTGGATCGATACCGAAGTATTTCACATCAATAACGTCTCCCAAGTTCACCACGTCGGTTACATTTTCGGTACGTTCCCATGCCAATTCGGACACGTGAAGCAATACTTCATTTCCGGGAGCTTCCATATATTCGACTACGGCGCCAAAATCCAAGACTTTGATCACTTTTACCTCATATATACTACCCACTTCCGGCTTGAACATCAACGAATCGATTTTCTTCAATACCATGTCGATACCATCTTGATCGGTGCCCAAGATTTCCACGATACCTTCTTCGGTCTCTGGGTCTTCGTTGATCACAATCGTGGTCTTCGATTTTTTCTGAAGATCTTGGATCACCTCACCACCTTTACCGATCAAGGCTCCGATGAATTCACCAGGAATGATTTTGGTAATGATTTTTGGTGCATAGGATTTCACTTCTGGTCTTGGTTCGGCAATAGCATCGGTCAATTTTCCTAAAATGTGCATTCTTCCGTCCCTGGCCTGCTTCAAGGCATTTACCAGAATTTCGTAGGAAAGCCCTTTTACCTTGATGTCCATCTGACAAGCAGTGATACCATCGGCGGTACCGGTTACTTTAAAGTCCATATCGCCCAAGTGATCTTCATCACCCAAAATATCCGAAAGAACGGCATATTTGCCGGTTTCTGTATCGGTGATCAAGCCCATGGCTATACCGGAAACTGGTTTTTTCAATTGTACCCCGGCATCCATCAAGGCCATAGTACCGGCACAAACCGTTGCCATGGAAGAGGAACCGTTGGATTCCAATACTTCGGAAACCACACGAACGGTATAAGGACAATCCACAGGAATCATACCTTTTAGTGCACGTTGTGCCAAGTTACCGTGACCAACCTCTCTACGTGAAGTACCGCGAATAGGTCGCGCCTCACCAGTTGAGAAAGGAGGGAAGTTGTAATGCAAATAGAAAGTTTCTTCACCTTCGTACGATGGCATATCAATTTGGTTGGCCTCTCTGGACGTTCCCAACGTTACGGTTGCCAAAGCTTGGGTCTCACCACGTGTAAAAATGGAGGAACCGTGAACGGATGGCAAATAATCGATTTCGCACCAGATGGGGCGAATATCGGTTGTTTTACGACCGTCCAAACGAAGCCCTTCTTCCAAAGTCAGGTTACGAACAGCTTCTTTTTCGGCTTTGTGGTAATATTTGGAAACCAAACCTCCGATTTCTTCCAACTCTTCTTCAGAGAAAGATGCTTTGATTTCTTCCTTGATGGCAGCAAATGCTTCACTGCGCTCTTTTTTGGAAGAACCGGCTTTTGCCACGGCATATACCTTGTCGTAGGCCATGTCGTGGATCTTTTTCTTCAAGTCTTCATCTTCGGTCTCAGCCTCGTATTCCCTGGTTTCTTTTTTACCGAAAGCTTCGGCCAATTTCACCTGTGCGGCACATTGGACTTTAATGGCTTCGTGGGCAAATTTGATGGCTTCCACCATTTCCTCTTCGGAAATTTCACCCATTTCACCTTCCACCATCATCACAGAATCCTCAGAAGCACCGATTACCATATCGATGTCCGATTCTTTCAATTGTGACATGGTCGGGTTGATGATCAATTCACCGTTTACCCTACCGACACGCACTTCAGAAATTGGACATTCAAAAGGAATATCGGACAATTGAATGGCTGCAGAGGCGGCCAAACCTGCCATGGCATCTGGCATTACGTTTTCGTCGTGTGACATCAATTGGATCATCACCTGGGTTTCAGAGTGGTAATCCTTTGGGAACAAGGGGCGAAGTACCCTGTCCACCAAACGCATGGTCAAAACCTCACCATCACTGGGTCGGGCCTCACGTTTGAAGAATCCGCCTGGGTAACGCCCAGCAGCGGCAAATTTTTCGCGATAATCAACGGTAAGTGGCAAAAAGTCCACATCCGATGCTTGATAATTGGAGACAACTGTACATAGCAACATACATTTGCCTGATTGGACAACCACAGCACCATGGGCCTGCTTTGCCAATTTTCCGGTTTCGATGGAAATCTCCCTACCGTCACCGAGGTCAATGACCTCTTTAAAAGTTTTTGGAATCATAAAAATAATCTTACCCTGTCCAAACGGACACGGGTCGTTAAACATTTGGTCTACCGCCTTCCGGGCGGTCGGGTTGTGTTGTTGTTGTGTGTGCCTGGGGCACTGACCAATGAAAAACTATATGTAGCTTTTTGTGTTTGCCCAACTTTAGGGTCGGGACTTTTCGTTGGAGCCCGTCCAACTAAAACAAAGGGGAAGCTGATGCCTCCCCGTTGTCTTTATTTTCTGATACCCAATTCTTTGATCAAAGAACGGTATTTTTCAATATCCTTGTTTTTAAGGTAATCCAAAAGACTACGTCTTTTACCTACCAATCGAACCAAAGAACGCTCTGTGTTGTAGTCCTTGTGGTTTCTTTTAAGGTGTTCTGTCAAGTGGTTGATACGGTGTGTGAACAAAGCGATCTGTCCTTCCGTAGAACCGGTGTTGCCTTCTGAGCCGCCGTGTTTCTTGAAAATCTCGGCCTTTACTTCTTTGGTTAAATACATTCCAATATTATTTAAATGATTTTTATGTATTGATTGACCTTCAATCAGCGTGCAAAGATAATCTCTTTTTTTGAAACTACGAATTTTAAGAAGAAATTAAACCTTTTCACAAAGCCATGGTCATAGAGGCAAACCCTTTAAATTCAATCAATATGAAAAAGAATCTTAGACCTTTGTTTCAAAACATGGCCATCATCATGGCTGGAAGCTTGCTATTGACTATTGTTTCCTGTAACAAGGATACCTCAACCGAAACGGAAGAACTTACTGCTACCGAAGTCATATCGGCAACTGAGTTAAAGTACAGTGATGAGACTGAAATGATTTCAGAGGAAATTTCCACCTTGGCTGAAGATGTATTTGCATCCGATGAGATTTCCAGTACTGCCAAATCCGATTACCACTCCGATTATTTACCGGATTGCGTTACCGTCACCGTAGTTCTAACGGATACCACCAAAGAAGTGACCCTTGATTTTGGTGAAGGTTGTGAATTGCGAAATGGAAACCTTGTTGCGGGTTTGGTACACCTGAGTTATGCCAAGGATTTTGAAGCAGCAACCAATACCATTGAACTTAATCTTGAGGGTTTTATGTTCAATGGCGTTGCCGTGGAAGGGTCGTCCAGCATTGTTCGCGTGCGCAGCAATGAAAATGGGAATCCGCAGGGAACGGCAAACGCCAACTTTACGGCCACTTGGCCTGATGGGGCTACCGCTTCCTTTTCGGGAACCCGAACCCGTGAATGGATAGAAGGCTTCGGCACCGGCTTTTGGGGCGACAATGTATTCTTGATTACCGGTAAGCGTACCTATGTGAGCCGAGCGGGCAATGAATTTGTGAAAGAAGTAACTACACCATTGCGCAGGGAGATGTCGTGTCGATTTATTGTTAGCGGTGTTCTTGAAATCTCTAGACTGGGCAATACGGTTAGTTTGGATTTTGGGGACGGCACCTGTGATGCAAAAGGCACCTTGACCTATCCAGATGGAACCCAAGAAGAAATTTTTCTTCGAAGATTTATGAATTAGTTATGGATTGGAAAGAAAAAAGCCCCGACAACCGGGGCTTTTTTTATGTTCTTAAAGGCTGATTGGTAATCAGGTCAATATATTGATTGACCTTCTTTTTCAGTTCGCTTCGGTGCGCGATGAAATCCAAAAAGCCGTGCTCTTTTAGAAATTCTGCGGTTTGGAAACCTTCAGGTAAATCTTTTCCCGTAGTATCCTTTACCACTCTAGGTCCCGCAAATCCGATTAAAGCACCTGGTTCGGCAATATTGATGTCGCCCAACATGGCATACGATGCTGTGGTTCCCCCAGTGGTGGGATCGGTACATAAAGAAATGTAGGGGATTTGTGCTTCGGCCAATTGTGCCAATTTAGCCGATGTTTTAGCCAATTGCATCAATGACAGAGCCGCTTCCATCATACGGGCACCCCCCGATTTGGAAATCATCAAAAAGGGCAACTTTTTCTTTTTGGCCACGTCTATGGCACGGGCGATTTTTTCACCGACCACACTTCCCATAGATCCCCCGATAAAGGCAAAATCCATACAGGCAACAACAATTTCCTTGCCCATGGATTTACCCACAGCCGTTCTTACCGCATCTTTCAACCCGGTTTTTTGCTCGGCGGCCTTAAGTCTGTCCGAATACTTTTTGGTATCTACAAACTTCAACGGGTCTTTAGACGTCATATTGGCATCAAGTTCCTTGAACTTGTTGTCATCAAATAAGATCTCAAAATATTCCTTGCTTCCGATTCGAACGTGGTAATCATCCTCGGGACTTACGTAAAAGTTTTTGGCCAAATCCTCGGCCTCTACGATTTTTCCTGTGGGAGATTTATACCAAAGGCCCTTCGGGGTGTCCTTTTTTTCTTCCGTTAAGGTCTGTATTCCTTTTTCCTTTCTTTTAAACCAAGACGACATGCAATCAATAATTTAGTTAAACGAAGGGTTACAGTGTATTCACGTTATTAAGGTCTTCAAAAGCTTGCTTCAAGCGAGCGATAAAGGTTTTTTCACCTTCTCGTAGCCAAACCCTTGGATCGTAGTATTTTTTGTTCGGCTGGTCGTCGCCTTCTGGATTTCCAATCTGGGCTTGCAAATAAGCGGATTTTCCTTGGATGTAATCCCTTACTCCTTCCAAAAATGCGTATTGCAAATCGGTGTCGATGTTCATTTTGATCACACCATAGCCAATAGCCTCCCTAATTTCTTCTACTGTAGAACCAGAACCACCATGGAATACAAAATCGATATGGTTGTGCTCCACACCGTATTTTTCAGAAATATATTCCTGTGAATTTTTTAGGATTTTCGGGGTCAATTTTACGTTACCTGGTTTGTAAACCCCATGTACGTTACCAAATGCAGCTGCAATGGTAAACCTGTGGCTTACTTTGGAAAGTTCCTCATAAGCATAGGCAACTTCTTCTGGTTGGGTATACAATTTGGAGTCGTCCACATCGGAGTTGTCCACACCATCTTCCTCACCTCCGGTTATTCCCAATTCAATCTCGAGGGTCATGCCCATTTTGCTCATGCGCTCCAAATAGCCTTTGCAAATTTCGATGTTCTCTTCCAAAGGTTCCTCGGAAAGATCGATCATGTGGGAGCTGAACAACGGTTTTCCCGTGGCTTTGAAATGGGCTTCACTGGCATCCAACAAGCCATCGATCCATGGCAACAATTTTTTGGCGCAGTGGTCGGTGTGCAAAATTACGGTAGCGCCATAGGCCTCGGCCAATTGGTGCACGTGTTTGGCTCCTGCGATTCCACCTAAAATGGCTGCTTTTTGTCCGTCGTTGGATAACCCTTTACCTGCGTTGAACTGTGCACCTCCGTTGGAAAATTGAATGATAACGGGTGAGTTCAAGTTAGCTGCGGTTTCCATTACCGCATTGATGCTATCCGATCCGATCACATTGACTGCTGGCAATGCATAACCATTTTCTTTGGCATGTTTAAAAATTGCCTGTACTTCGTCACCGGTGGCGACACCTGGCTTAATATTGTGGGACATAGTTATGTTGGTTTCGAGTTAAAATAGGAAACAAAAGTAATAAAATATTTGCTCTAGAATGGATAATTGATCCCGATGTTAAATACAGCGTTCTTAAAGCTATAGCCATCAAACCAGCGATCGGAACCCACTTTGGCGGGATTGTAGGTTTTGAAGCCGACATCCAATCGGAACACAAAATAGGTGAAATCGTATCGTAGTCCAAGCCCGGTTCCCAAAGCAATATCGGAAAGGGATGAAAATCCGGTAAAAATGGCATCTGGGTTATTTTCGTTGTCGAAAACGTTCCAAATGTTGCCTGCATCGGCAAAGAGTGCCCCTTTTACATCCCCTGCAATGGGAAAACGGTATTCCAGGTTAAAGGACATTTTTAAATTGGCTTCGTTAAAGTCATTGATGTTGTCCGTTCTTCCAGGACCCAATTCATAGGCGTTCCAAGCCCGGTTGTCGTTGGAACCACCGGCAAAGTAACTGCGCACAAACGGAATACTGTTGGAGTTGCCATAGGGTACGGCCAGTCCCAAAAAGCTGCGGAAAGCCAGCACTTGCGAACCGCCAATATCCCAATGGCGGATAAAATCAAATTCGGATTTTACATATTGGGAGAAAGGCACTCCAAACACCAACGATTGGCCGTTATCATTTTTATTGTAAGGAACCGCATTGGCAATAAGTGCTAGCATGCCTCCCGCACTTTCCAATTTGATGCGGTATTGGTAAAAGTCGTTGTCGTTGATGCCGGCCTTGCTGTTTTTGGTGTGGGTGAAATTGGTGGCAAAAATGAGGTTGTTCTCGGTCAAGCGGATCCTGCGTTCTTCAATGCTGTTTACCTCGTCCAATTCATCCGAAGTTACGGGAATAGATCCATTGCGTACGGCCTGTACAAACTCATTGGCACCATCAGGAATATTCAAAGTAGGTTCTTCGCCATCCTCCACTGGATTAAAATAGGAAGCGTATTGGGGATCGTCCTGAAATTGGTCGGCAATACCATCGAGGTTGGAAAATGTATTGCGGTAAACGTTATAAAAATTGTTTGGGTTTACATTGCGTACAAACTCCACGTTCAACAGCTCGATATTGTTTTTCAAACGTTCAGATGGGGACCAGTTATAGGATAATATGGTATTGAGCGATTGCTTGTCCAATCCAATGTTCTTTTGAAAATTGGTCCCCACCAAAAGCCGACTTTGCGGTAACATGTAGTAGGGAATGATCTTCTCGGTGTTGAAAGGCAACCAAATTCTAGGAAAGGTAATGTTGATATCCCCCCCGAGTTCAGAGGTAAACGTTTCATTGGAGATGGTGGCATCGCTCAACAAACCTACAGATCCCCGTGCAGAAACGTTCAAGGTTTCCGCTCCTCCAAATACGTTTCTGGTAATTACCGAGGCACTAAAGGCCGTTCCCACCTGTTGGATGTTGGAATGGGTCACATCAAAGTTCAGGTTCAGCGAAAACTTCTTTTTGGCTGCCAAATAAATATTGGAGACCAGTTGCGTTTGCGTAGAATCCGGAATAAACTCGATGTTGGGATATTTAAAGGTGTTGAGGTTGGTGATCTGTCGGTACGTTCGGATTCGGTCAATGTCACGGTACACACTGTCTTTCTCAAAAAATATGGCATCGGTCAATGCTTTTGGCCGATAACGCAGTTCATTGGCGTAGTGAATGATGTAATTGTCATGCACCAATGTCTTTAGGGAGTCCGAATCTCCTGAAATGTCGTAATCCGCATAAATATTGATTTCCTTCAAGCGAGCGACCCGGTAGGGATTGTTGGTGTCGGTACTATCGGTGGCACTTCGGAATTTTTTGATGTTCAATATGGCATCCAACAATTTTTCGGATGAGGTGATGGTCGTATCTCCTTCAATGTCAAAATAAATGGAACTCTCCTGAAAATTGTAGACCCCGGAATTTCGGAAAAGAGTGGTCAGTCTTTCCCGCTCCTGGGTGAATTTTTGAAGATCGAACGTTTCACCTTTCTGCACATAGCTCTGCTTGGCGGACACATCGTAAATGGAATCCAACTCTGGTGAGGAAATGTTCTTTTGTACCGTATCAATAATATACGGTTCATTTAGGGTAAGGTTATAATCGACCTTGGCCCTCTTTTTACGATTGCTTTCCACGATTTCAAAAGACCCTCTGTTGTTGAAATAGCCCTTGCTGTTGTAATAGGCCTTCATCCGATTTAGGGATTTGTGGGTCAGTGAAGTGTCAATGATCACCGGAGGTTCCCCGATTCGTTCTAAAAAGGCACTGGCGCCTTTAACAATAAAAGATTCTTGAAGCCGGTTCACCTGTTTTTTTGAAAGGAGATTGTTGAGGCGTTTTTCCCGTTTCTCTTTTCGGTGCAACCAATCCTGAAAGGAGGAATCTGGATTCTCCTTGGCCATGTTATAAAGGTTCAAACGTAGAGGATACCCTAGCACACTGCTGTTGGGCTTTTGATCGATAAGTCCCTTGATTTCGCCGTCGGTTACCTTTTCGTCATCAATGTAAATGGAGTTTTTGGTAAGCAGTAATTCATCATCGCCTACCTTTTTAAGCGTATTGCATCCTGCCATGCTGAACATAAGCAACAATAATCCTATTTTTGCCCTGTTGCACATTGGACGTGAAAAACCCCTCATAGACGCCAAAAATAAACGATTTAGATGGTTACAAAAAACCAAATTAAACTAGTTGTAAACCTAAAGCAAAAAAAGTACCGATCTCAACATGGATTGTTTGTTGTAGAAGGGGAAAAAGTGGTGAGGGAGTTGTTGGCGGCAAAGTTGAAGGTCCAGAGGTTGTATGTGGACTCACCCGAAAAAATTGAAATTTTTCCGGAGGCCGAGGTGGTAGGGGCGTCCCAGTTGAAACAGATGAGCAGTT
Source organism: Flagellimonas beolgyonensis (assembly GCF_003992615.1). Lineage (GTDB taxonomy): Bacteria > Bacteroidota > Bacteroidia > Flavobacteriales > Flavobacteriaceae > Flagellimonas > Flagellimonas beolgyonensis. The sequence goes on along the minus strand of NZ_RZMY01000015.1, from coordinate 29,428 downwards.
TAAAACAGCCCAATGGTGTTTTGGGCGTTTTTCGAATGCCCACTGCCGAAATGCAAACCGAATCGGATTGGGTTTTGGTGCTGGATGCGGTACGCGATCCTGGAAACTTGGGTACGATTATCCGATTGTGCGATTGGTTCAATATCAAACAATTGGTTTGTTCTCCGGACACTGTGGACTGCTATAATCCCAAAGTGTTGCAGGCCACCATGGGTTCCATTGCAAGGGTGCAGATTTTGTATACCGATTTGAAAACCTATTTGGCGGATAGCGAGCGACCCATTTTTGGGGCGTTCATGGATGGTACTTCTGTTTATACAGAAAAGCTGCCCAAAAATGGCATTTTGGTCATGGGCAATGAAGCCAACGGTATTTCCGAAGCTGTGGAAGCCTTGATCACGAAACGCATTGCCATTCCGCAATTCGGCAATCAATCCACCGAAAGTTTGAATGTGGCCACTGCAACGGCTATACTCTTGAGTGAAATAAAGAGGTGATCGGACGTTTCGTCAGTTGGATTTTTTGATAGTCTGCCTCGAAGACATCCAGAAGTCAAAAATGCAATAATCTAGTTTATTCAAACGTAAAATTGATGAAGATGCCTCGTGTGCGCATGGCATTGATGTTTCCGGTCCAGGGACTATTGGGGTTGTTGTCAGGTACCAATTCGTCGGTTAACGCAAAAACACCTCTAATGGAAGGGGTGAACTTAAAGTATTCGGTATAAAAATCGATGCCGAAGCCCAATTCATAACCATACACATTTTTCTTCATCCGAAATTGGCCACTGCTATTGTCGTCCAAACTATCTTCATTGCTTCCCAGGTTCATGGAGGTGTACAAGCCGCCCACGATAAAAGGTTTCCAGTTGCCAATTCTTCGTGTACTGGCTTTCAATAAAAGGGGGAAACGGATATAGGTGGAACGTACTTCCCTTATGGCATCCTGTGGTGTTGTAAAACCTGGAAAGCCCAATGTACGGGAAGTATACAGCAATCCCGGTTCGAAACGGGCATCCAAAAATTCATTGATGCGAAGTTCCCCGATCAACCCCACATTAAAACCAATAGACTTGTCGACCAAAATATCGCGGCCAATGTCGTTTTTGTATTCAAATTGGAAATCGTATTGGTTGAAACCCAGATAATACCCCCAATTCAAAAACTTTTTATCTTCATTCTGAAGGTTGAGAATGGGTTCTCTGCCAAATTGGGCATCGACTTGTGGACATGCCATAACAAGCAGTCCAAATAGGATCAGGGCATTTTTCATTAAACTATTTTGTGGCGACATAAATGGTGGCTACACCCATGGTCTGGGGTTTGTTCTCTACTCCTATAAACCCAATTTTGTCCAAAATATTGTTGAAAGCCTCTCCATGTGGAAAAACAGAGGCAGATTCACTCAAATACGAATAGGCGGAACGATCTTTTGAAAGGAGTTTTCCAATGGCAGGCATTATATGCCGGGTATAGACACGATACCCTTGTTTGAAAGGTGTTTTGGTCGGCACCGAAGTTTCCAAAACCAGAAAATGGCCACTTGGCTTCAATACCCGATAGATTTCTTGGAGGCCTTTTTCTAGGTTTTCAAAATTACGGACACCGAATGCCACGGTAACCGCATCAAAAGTGTCGTCTTCAAAAGGGAGGTTTTCACTATCGCCCACTACCATTTCAATGGTATCCTGAAACTTTTTTTTGGCTACTTTTTGCTTGCCCACTTCCAGCATGCCGGGCGAAAGGTCCAGTCCTACAATTTTTTTGGCTCCTGTGCCAATCATGGCGATGGCAAGATCGCCAGTTCCTGTTGCAATGTCCAGAATGGATTCAGGGTTTTTATCGGCAAGGAAGGCAACAATTTTTTTTCGCCATTTTACATCCGTGCCAAATGATATGACCCTATTGAGTCCATCATAACTGCCCGAAATATTGTCGAACATTTGTTTTACCTGCTCCTTTTTGCCAAGCTCCGATTCCTTATAGGGCATTACTTTCTTAGACATCTCTAACTTTTGCTGGCAAATATACAACTTACCCATATGGCAGGTGGACAAAAATATTTGTGTAATTTTGCCCTTTAAATGGGAAAAACTTTTCCTTATTTACTTAATTGTATGTCAATTAGACTACGTTTGCATTTCTATTTTTCGTTTATACCGAACAAATTGGTATTTTTTGGAAACACATCTTTTTATTATCAATGAAGATCATTATTGCTGGAGCTGGTGAGGTAGGGTTTCATTTGGCAAAACTATTGTCCTATGAGGCGCAAGATATTACGTTGATCGATACGGATAAGGAACGGTTGTCCTATGCGGATAATCATCTGGATATTCGAGTGCTGCGTGGGGATGCAACTTCCATTCAGGTGTTGCAGGATGCCCGGGTCGACAGTTCCGATCTGGTAATCGGGGTTACGGCTTCCGAGACCACCAACCTTACACTTTGTGTATTGGCCAAGCAATTGGGGTGCAAACGAACCATGGCCCGTATATCCAATACGGAATTCATGGATAATCGCGAACTCATCAAGTTTGAAGAACTCGGTATCGATGAATTGATTTCTCCTGAACGATTGGCGGCCATGGAAATTCAGCTGATGTTGAACCAGTCCGCATTTAACGATACGTATGAATTTGAGGGAGGGGTCCTTACTATGTTCGGTGTCATTCTTCCCAAAACAGCCCCTTTTGTGGGCAAAATGGTGAAAGAGGCCGCTCGTATTTTCCCCGAGCTGCACTTTATGCCCATAGCCCTTCAACGAACCGGTACCCAATTTACCTTGATACCCAGAGGGGATACCATTTTTAAGGAAGGGGACCAAGTCTATTTCATTACCTCGGACAAAGGGGTGGAGGAGTTGTACAAACTCACCGGCATGCAAAAGCAAGAGATCAAGAATGTGATGATCTTGGGCGGAAGTAAGGTAGGTTTCAAGACCGCGAGGGATCTATGTGCCAAAAAATTCAATGTTAAACTTATTGAGAAGGACAAGGAAAAGGCCTTCGATATTGCGGATGAACTGCCCCACGCCCTTGTAATCAATGGTGATGGTAGAAATGTGGAACTCTTGGAAGAAGAAAGCTTGGATTCCATGGATGCCTTTATTGCCGTGACCGGAAATTCCGAAACCAATATCATGTCTTGCCTGGTGGCCAAGAACAAACGTATCAAGAAAACAATTGCCTTGGTAGAGAATATGGATTACTTCCAGTTATCCCATTCCATTGGCGTGGATACATTGATCAATAAAAAATTGTTGGCGGCCAACAGCATCTTCCGTTACATTCGAAAAGGGGAAGTGTTGGCTCTTACCCGATTGAACAACTTGAATGCCGAAATCCTTGAGTTTGAGGTAAAGGCCACTTCTTTGGTGAACGGGGAGATCATCCGGGAATTGAATTTTCCAAGGGAAGCCAGTATTGGTGGTGTGATCCGTAACGGGGAAGGCATTATTGCATTGGGTGATTTCAGGATCAAGGAAGGTGACCGCGTGGTGGTCTGTTGCCTGCCCAAGGCCATTCCTAGGATTGAAAAGCTGTTCCTGTAATGAGACTGAATACCCGCATCATTATCCACATTATGGGACTGTTGTTGCTTTGCAATGGTTCATTTATGTTGTTGGCCGCTTTTGCCAGTGGCATTTATAAGGATGGTGCTACATTGGATATTACATTGGCTGCCATTGTTACCATGTTATTTGGAATCATGGCCATGTTCTATACCCGTGGCCATAAAAAAGAAGTAAAACGAAAGGAAGGTTACATTGTAGTGACCTTCGGGTGGATCGTGATGTCCCTTTCAGGTATGTTGCCCTATTTGTTTTCTGGAGCGATACCTTCCATTACCGATGCTTTTTTTGAGACTATTTCAGGATATACCACAACAGGTGCATCCATTTTGGACGATATTGAGTCGTTGCCCAAGGGGGTATTGCTTTGGCGCAGCCTCACCCATTGGATAGGAGGGATGGGAATTATTGTCTTGGCTATCGCCATTTTACCACTTTTGGGGATTGGGGGAATGCAGTTGTTTGCTGCTGAAGCACCCGGACCTGGCGGTGACAAACTCCATCCGAGGATTACGGATACCGCTAAACGACTTTGGTTGATCTATGTGGGTTATACCATTTTGGAAACCATTTTGTTGAACTTGGCAGGCATGACCTTTTTTGATGCCATCAACCACTCACTCGCAACGATGTCCACAGGTGGTTTCTCCACGAAAAATGCAAGTTTGGCCTATTGGAACAATCAACCTGTGATTCAATACATTGTGATTGTGTTCATGTTTTTGGCAGGGAGCAATTTTGTATTGAGCTATTTCGCATTGACCGGAAAGGTACAGCGCATTATCAAGGATGAAGAGTTCAAATACTATTTCTTTTTCATTTTCATTTTTACCATTGTCGCTGCCCTGGTCGTTTATTTTGAGGCCAATGTACCTGTTTCCGATTTTCATCCCATGGTTTGGGGAGAGGCGGAAAGTGCCTTTCGGCATTCACTTTTTCAAGTACTCACAGTCATTACGACCACAGGCTTTGTAACAGCAGATTTTACCTCTTGGACCCCATTTTTAACGGTTTTCTTCTTTGGACTCATGTTTCTTGGTGGTTCTGCCGGTTCCACTGCAGGGGGTATTAAGGTGATGCGGCACATCCTGATTATAAAGAATGGAATTCTGGAATTTATGAGAACCCTGCATCCAAACGCCGTTATCCCAGTGCGATATAACCAGAAAACAGTAACGGAACATATTGTGTACAACGTTATCGCTTTCTTTGTGCTGTACATGTTGCTGTTTATTATTGGGGCTTTGGTCCTTGGTTTCCTTGGCTTGGATTTTGAATCGGCCGTCGGTGGATCGGCATCCTCTTTGGGAAATGTTGGGCCAGCCTTTGGTAGTTTGAATCCGGTGAGCAATTACAACAGTTTGCCAGCTGCCGGTAAATGGTGGTGCGGTTTTCTCATGTTATTGGGTCGTTTGGAACTTTTTACCGTACTCATTGTGCTTACCCCGTATTTCTGGAAAAAGATATAAAAAAACCTCCTGAAGTTTTCTCCAAGAGGTTTATAAAGTATTCATAGATTATTGTTGAGGTTTGCGTGTCACCCTGAACTAGTTTCAGGGGCCCACTAGTATTTTAACTAGTTTGATGGGATGCTGAATCGAGTTCAGCATGACACACCAATGTTAAACCGCTGCCTTGATCCTGGCAATCGCCTCCCGAAGTTCCTTTTCCGATGCGGCATAGGAAATTCGGATGCAATTTGGGTTTCCAAACGCTTCGCCTGTTACCGTGGCCACATTTGCGTGTTCCAAAAGATACAAAGCGAAATCAGACGCATTGTTGATGGTAACGCCGTTCAAGGTTTTTCCAAAGTAAGCTGAGATATCAGGGAAAACATAAAATGCCCCTTCAGGAACATTAAGGTTGAAGCCTTCTATTTCACCCAAAAGATCTAGAACGATATCCCTTCTTTTGTGGAATTCGTCAATCATGAATTGGATTTTACTCACGGGTGCTTCCAGAGCGGTGATCACAGCACGTTGGGCTATGGAATTTGCGCCACTGGTAACTTGACCCTGTAATTTGGTACATCCTTTGGCAATCCATTCCGGTGCCCCGATGTATCCAATTCGCCAACCTGTCATCGCAAAGGCTTTGGAAACACCATTTACGGTCACTGTTCTGTCGTACATGCCATCGATTCCGGCGATACTCACATGGCCACCTGCAAAATTGATGTGCTCATAGATTTCATCGGATACCACATAAATGTCTGGATGTTTTCTCAAAACAGCCGCAAGACCTTCCAGTTCTTCTTTGCTGTACACCGAACCGCTGGGGTTACAAGGTGAGCTGAACCAAATCATTCTAGTCTTTGGCGAAATGGCGGCCTCCAATTGGGCAGGTGTCATTTTGAAATCGGTGTCGATTCCGGTTGGAACTTCCACCGGAACACCCTCGGCCAATTTTACGATATCGCTATAGCTTACCCAATACGGTGCAGGTAAAATAACCTCGTCACCCGGATTCAGCACCACCATGGCCACATTGAACAAGGATTGTTTTGCACCTGTCGATACTACGATTTGGTTCAATCCGTACTCCAAACCGTTATCCCTTTTGAATTTAAGGGCAATGGCCTTTTTGAGTTCGGCGTAGCCGTCCACAGGGGTATAGCTGCTGTAATTTTCATCGATGGCCTGTTTGGCGGCCTCCTTTATAAAATCGGGAATGTTGAAGTCGGGTTCACCCAGACTCAATCCAATTATATCCTTTCCTTCGCTCTTCAGTTCCCTGGCTTTGGCAGCCATGGCCAACGTTGCTGACGTGGACATGTTCTTGATCCTGTCAGATAAATGGTTGCTCATCGGTTATGCTATTTTACTGGTATTGAAACGTGGGTTCCTTACCCAACTCCTTCAAATGTTTGAAGTGCGAAATTATAGCTTTTCGGGTAGTTTTATATTCGTGGTAGGGCAAATTGAACTCCCTCGCAGTCTGTTTCACAATTTTTGAAATTTTTGTGTAATGGATGTGACTGATGTTCGGGAAGATATGGTGTTCTACCTGATGATTTAAACCGCCGGTAAACCAGTTGACAATTTTGTTTTTGGTGCCAAAGTTTACGGTTGTGAACAGTTGGTGAATGGCCCAGGTGTTCTTCATATTGCCTTCCTCATCGGGAAGTGGCTGATCGGCATGGTCCACAATGTGCGCCAATTGGAACACAACGCTCAAAATCACGCCTGCAACGTAGTGCATTATAAAGAATCCAAGTAATACCTGCCACCATGCAATGTCGGCAAAAATCAAGGGCAATACGATCCAAATGGTGAGATAAAGGATTTTCGTAATCACCAACGTACTCCAATTGATAACAGGATTAGGAAGTTTACCGTAGCTCAATTTTCGTTTCATGTAGCGGTACATTTGCTGAAAATCGGTGGTAATGGCCCAGTTAAAAGTCAGCAATCCATATAGAAAAATGGAATAATAATGCTGGAACTTATGGTGTTTGCGCCATTCGGCATGTTTGGAAAACCGTAGGATCCTACCTGCTTCCATATCCTCATCGTGCTCATGGATATTGGTGTAGGTATGGTGCAGCACATTGTGCTGTACTTGCCAGTTGTACACGTTTCCGGCCAAAATGTAGATGCTGCTTCCCATGAGCTTGTTTACCCATTTTTTGTTGGAATAAGCGCCGTGGTTGCCATCGTGCATTACGTTCATGCCCACTCCGGCCATACCGATGCCCATGGTTACGGACAATAGCAAATAGGCCCAAAAGGGCAGGTTAAGGGTTAAGATTAAAAAATAAGGGGTCAAAAAAATGGCGAACATCACTATGGTTTTCAAGTGAAGTTTCCAGTTCCCGGTTTTTTTGAGATTGTTCTCGTTGAAGTAATCGTTTACACGCTTGTTCAGTGTCCTGAAAAATTGTGCTGAATCCTTTCTTGAAAACCGGATGGTACTCGTATTCATATAATAATTGTTTTTACAAAAATAGCCTTTTTAATCCGATGAGATCAAAAGGGTACTGTTAGAACGGTGTTAAGGTTACTAAAAGTATTAATTTTGCTAAAAATAGCATTACCGGAATGACTGCCGATCTGATCCAAAAATATTTTACGACGCTCACCGAGGAACAAAAGTCACATTTTAGGGCTTTGGAGGGGCTATATCAGGATTGGAACAAGAAGATCAATGTGGTTTCCAGAAAGGATATTGATGAGCTCTATCTCCGTCATGTGCTTCATTCACTGGGCATAGCCAAGATTCAGACATTTAATGAGGGCGCGTCTATTTTGGATGTGGGAACGGGTGGTGGTTTTCCAGGGATTCCGCTGGCCATTTTGTTCCCCAATGTGCATTTTACTTTGGTGGATGCCATTGGTAAAAAGATCAAGGTGGTTGAAGAAGTGGTGGAAGGCCTGAAATTGGAAAATATAACAGCCATTCATTCAAGAGTGGAGGATATTCCCGGTCAGTTCGATTTTATTGTGAGCAGGGCGGTAGCGGCCATGCCGACATTTGTACATTGGACCAAGGGCAAGATCAAACGGGACTCAGCGCATGCGCGTAAAAATGGGATTCTTTATTTAAAAGGGGGCGATCTTACCGAGGAACTAAAGGATTATGCCTCTGTACAGATTTTTGATCTCAAGGATTATTTTGAAGAGGATTTTTTCGAGACCAAAAAAGTAGTGTACCTGCCCCAGAAATCTAGGGCCAATTCCTAAATACTGTACATTCTTTTATAGACCAATCGGCATTTTCGAGCATAGTCTTTGGCATACAGCCATGCACGATCGTAGGATTGTACCAATTTTTTCCACCAAGCATATATTCTATCTTTCATAACGGGACATTTTATATGTTAAAGATAATCAGATTACATATAATTTACAATTACTTAACGTTAAATTTACATATAAATTGTGTTGGAGTGTACATTTTGCATTGGAAATCCCAATTAAAATGCCATTTGGATGGTGTTTTTGTGACCAAAGAATCTATTCGTACAGATTGTTCACATCAGTGCTGGCCAGCTCGCGGAACAATTGTGCCATGTTGTTGCAAATCACATTAAAAAAGGCTTTGCCCTTTTCTTCGGATGCTTTACTGGGATCGCCAACTCCAGTGTCGGTACTTATTTTGGACCAGGGTCTTTCGGTCCAGGCCCAACCTTCCGAAAAGGCCTTGATTTTATTTTTGAGTTCCTTGCCTGCGCCCCATTCGCTTCTGGGCAAAACCAATTCGGGAGCCAAATGTAAAATCATACTGGTTTCCATTTCATCGGCATGATCACCGGGATTTTCGAAAATCGTTTGCTTTTCAACCATTTTAAACCAATTCGTGGCACACAGGAACATATTCGGGAACAATAGTCCCAATTCCCGAACAATAGGTTGCCAATTATTGCCCCCATGACTGTTCAGGATCATGAATTTATGAATGCCCTGTCGGTCCAAAACGGTTATCAAATCTTTTAAAATGGCAAATTGGGTGCTGGGGTTCAGGTTCATGTCCAAATAAATATCGGATTGCCCGGTGTTGACCCCAAATGGAATGGTCGGCAGAACCACCACCTTACATCCTTTTTCCCAGGCCAAACGAGCCGATTCCGTTGCAATTGCTGTTGCTTCTATGTTATCCGTGGCATAGGGCAAGTGGTAGTTGTGGGCCTCCGTGGCCCCCCAGGGCAGTACGGCCAGATCAAACGATTCATCTTTTAAATGTTTCCAATTGGTTTCGGCCAAAATATAAGGTCTGGGCATAATCGATCAAGTTTAAAGGAAATAAAAAAGGCCATCAATTTTATTGATGGCCTTTAAATTAGGTATTTCCCGATTATCCCAAAAATGGATAACGATAATCTTCAGGGGTAACAAACGTTTCTTTGATCAACCTTGGTGAAACCCATCGCAATAGGTTTTGGGCAGAACCGGCTTTATCATTGGTTCCTGAGGCCCTGGCACCACCAAAAGGTTGTTGGCCCACGACTGCTCCCGTAGGTTTGTCGTTGATGTAGAAGTTACCTGCACAATCCTGTAGTGCTTTGGTGGCTTCTTCAATGGCATAGCGATCGGTTGAAAGTACTGCACCGGTTAAGGCATATTCCGAAGTGCCATCCACCAATTTCAAAGTCTCGCTCCAATCCTTGTCCTCATAAATATAAACGGTGACCACTGGACCGAACAATTCGGTACACATGGTCTCGTATTTTGGGTTGCTGGTCAAAATCACGGTAGGTTCCACAAAGTAGCCCACAGATTTATCGTAACCGCCCCCAACAATGATTTCAGCATCTTTGTCGGCCTTGGCTTGATCGATGTATTTTGCCAACTTATCGAACGAGCCCTCGTGGATCACCGCAGTGATAAAGTTGCTCATATCCTCCGGTGAACCGGGTTTATTGAAGGAAGTGACATCTGCTTTTACCAACTCCAGAATCTCATCGGCGGTCGATTTTGGAAGATACACCCGGGAAGCGGCACTACATTTTTGGCCTTGCAGTTCAAAAGCACCCCGAACAATGGCCGTGGCCACTTGTTTTGGTTTTGCCGATGGATGGGCGATGATAAAATCCTTTCCTCCTGTTTCCCCAACGATTCTTGGGTAGGTTTTATAATTATGGATGTTGTTTCCAATCTGTTTCCAAAGTTCCTTGAACACGAAAGTGGATCCTGTGAAGTGCAACCCGGAAAAATCAGGGCTGGAAAGTAGGGTTTCGGAAATCATTACCGGATCTCCCATAACCATATTGATCACACCATCGGGCAATCCGGCTTCTTTGAAGATATCCATGATCACTTTCGCAGAGAACACTTGGCTATCACTGGGTTTCCAAACCACCACATTGCCCATCATGGCTGCACTGGCAGGAAGATTTCCGGCGATGGCAGTAAAGTTAAATGGGGTAATGGCATAAATAAATCCTTCAAGGGGACGGTATTCCACCCGGTTCCAAATACCTTCTGAAGATTCTGGTTGTTCCCCATAGATCTGGGACATGAATTCCACATTGAACCTCAAGAAGTCGATCAACTCACAAGCTGCATCGATTTCGGCTTGGTGTATGGTTTTGGATTGTGCCATCATGGTGGCTGCGTTGATCTTGGCGCGGTAAGGACCTGCAATCAATTCGGCAGCTTTCAAGAACACGGCGGCACGTTGTTCCCATGGCAGGTTGGCCCATTGTTTACGGGCATCCAAGCAATTGGCAATGGCCATTTCCACATGTTTTTTATCGGCGGTATGGTAGTGTCCCACCACATGTTTGTGTTCGTGGGGAGGCGACATCGGTTTGGTGTTGCCTGTTTTAATCTCTTCGCTGCCGATGTAAAGGGGAACCTCTACTTGACCCTCGTAATAAGCCTTGTAGGCCTTCAACACTTCCTCGCGCTCAGGCGAGCCGGGTGCGTAGCTTTTTACGGGTTCGTTATATGCGGTTGGAACTTGAAAAAATCCTTTTCCCATGGTGAAGTTTTTTATGTGTTTTAAAATTCCACCAAAGGTAAGGAAACCTATATCGAATAGAAAATGATCGGTACTAGTTTATGGCAAAAGGAGCAGCAAACTTGAATGTGGGTATGTCCACTTCAAATTCTTCGGAGGTGGTAAAGTTTACCATTTCGTAATGCCCGTTCATGGCACCAATCGGTGATGCCAACAGGCAGCCCGAACTGTAGGTGTGCGATTTTCCGGGTTTGATCACAGGTTTTCTTCCGATTACCCCTTCACCATCTATGGTCTCCATCTCTTTGAGGGCATCAAATATATCCCAGTGCCTTGCTATAAGCTGAACAGTGTCCTTGCTTTGGTTTTCAATGGTGATGGTATAGCCAAAGGCATAGTGCATTTTATAGTTCTTAAAAAATGTACCCTCGAACGTGGTCTGGACCGAAACCTTTATTCCTTTTGTAACCTGTGTGAACATATGTTAGTTGTATATAAAGACACTTCCCGTGAACAATAACAGTACCATAAAGAAAGCCAAAATGGTAAAGATGGTGTTCAAAAAAATGTATTTCACAATCGTTTTAAAAAAACCTTGGCCATAGAACCGTTTCATGGCCATAAACAGATAAATACTGAAAAGGGTCACAAACAATCCCGCTGTGCTGGTATTGAAAATGGTATCCAACAGTAAGCTAAGGATGAGCAATATAAATAACAGGGATTGATTGTGAAAACTAAAAATAAGATGATCGGTGTAGGTATATTTATTTCTGATGTACACCAACCAAATAAAGATGGTGAACAACGGCATAAAGAAAAATATCACAAAGGGCAGCTTGGAAATGGTAGAGTTCAAAAAGCTGCTGGGCCGTTGGATGATGGTCAAAATGTTGTTGGAGGTGTTGAAGGCCATCTTGTTGGACAGGCTGCTTTTGATGTTATATTTTTCGCTCGCCTGTTCAAAATTGAACAAAGTGTCCTGTTTTATCATATGGATAAAGAATTCAACTTTGTTGGAAAAGGCCCCCATACCCGTTTCCTTGCTGATGCTGTCAAAGTATCCCTTGGGATTGGCAGCCATCAACGAATCCTTGTTGATTTTCTTCTTGGAATTCTTCACTTTGGAAATAGAATCCAAAACACCCAGTTGTTTGGCCACCTCAGGGTCGGAATTTTTAATGGAGTCAAATTTTTTGAGTCCAAAGGAAATACTAGGGTGCGACCGTTCAATGGAATCCAAGGACTGGAGTACATTCTCTGCCTGTTCCTTCATGCGCAAGCTGTCCACAATAACATCGCCGGAATTGATATCGTACGAAACAGGTCCACCTCCCGAAATGGTGCCATCAAACTTTTGGGCAGCCTTGTCGAGGTCTGCAAAGCGGTTGTTGAAGGTGAAAATAAGAAAGTAGATAAAGGCCAAACTCAACAAAAAGCGGAACGGATTGGTGTAGGCTATGCGCTTGCCTTCAATGTAGTCCCTGGTAATCGATCCCGGTCGCAATAAAAGGGCCGAAAGGGTCTTCAGCAACTTGGAGTCGTAGTTGATGAGACTGGAAAAAAATTCATCGAAGAAATCCTTCAATGTTAATTTTTTGGTGCTGTTGGCCTGGGAGCAATTAGGGCAATATCTATCACTGATGTCCAGTGGATGTCCACAGTTGAGACATTTGACACCCCTGAACTGAAGCTCATACCTGCCTTTGGTGATCAGCCCGCCCTTCTTTGACATGATTGGTTGGTTTTGTAGCTAAATATAATCAATTACTGATTGTTCTGGAATTGGTCGAGCCAATACCTATAATACTATCATACATGTCGCCAAAATTGCGATAGTAAACCAGGATCAGGTAGTTATTCTCTGTAAAATGGAAATTGCCGCTCACTAAATTGGGTTCTACGGTGCCATCGCCGTGTTCCATAACATATTTATAATTGTAAAAGCCCTGTTTCATGAGGAGGGAAACTTCAAACTTTCCGGTTTCCTCATTAAAGGTCATTCTGTTTTCATCGGTAAGGGCATAATTGTTGAACTTGCCGGTAACGTAGACCTGGCCAAGTCCAATGACGTTGGAGTAGGGCAGGCTAAAATGCACACGGGAATATTCGGCTTCCCTTGAAACATCATCACCTTGCATGGTGCGAATCACAAAATCACCATTGATGTCGGGGAAATAGGTGTAGGGCTTGTCGAACCGATATTCGTTGGTGAACAAATAGTGGTTGTACACTGGGCCAAATTCAACCCGCGATATGGCGAAGGTCGGCGAGCGAAGGTCCTTGGTGTCAAAATTCAAATATTCGTTGCCGCCAAAAAAGCTGGTTTCTTGATCATATTTATAGACCAATTCGGTGCCAATGGTAAATTGTGGCTTGATGTTGAACAAGGCCGTGGGCCAAAAATGATTTTGAAGGATGGCCACCTTGATCTCTTGCTTCGGGTTAATTACGGGAAAACGAGCGGTGTTTATGGTGAACTGTACCACTTGTTTTTCGTTCAGATAGTTGAAATCCCGGGAACGTTTGATCAATCCCCGAACCACCACTCTATCCTGATAGACCACAAAACGTCGGGAAAACTGCAGGTCCCCATAACTGTTATAGATTTCCAGGGCGTAGTTGCCACTCACCTTTAATCGAACATTTTCGTTGGGAATGGTAAGGCGATAGTTGGAATAGGGCTGTAGGGTGGTATAGCTGTTCTCGTAATCAATGATCCGTTGGTTGTCCACGCCGTCCAAAAACTGCGATTTCAATAATTGGGAAGGTGTCCAATCGTAATCAAAGTGAGCGATTTTGTAATAATAGTCCTGTTCGTTGGCCAAAAGGTCATCAAACTCCAAAGTAATGGTTTCACCCAATTGTATAACGGGAAACTGATCTTCTGTAGGCCCCCGAAAATTGATCGTTTTGATGTTTTCCGGTGGATTTACTTCCTCTTGCACCTGGGCCAGCGCCACTGAAGTGCAGCAAAAGAGTAAAAATTGTTTGATCAAATAACGCATTTGGGGCATTTATTTTGGGTAAAGGTAAACAAAAAGTGTGCCTAGTGAATTTACCTCGATATAATCCCAATTTTATGGATAATAATTATGAAAACAATCCTTTAAGTACTAAATTTGCGAGCGATTTTGATAACAAAAGGTCTACAACAATATGTCTAAAGACATCCGGATTAGAAAGGGGTTGAATATCAACCTCGTCGGGGCAGCAGAGCAGACTACCTCCAAAGCCGTTACTAGTAACGTATATGCCCTAAACCTAGATGATTTCCACGGAATCACTCCAAAAATGTTGGTAAAACAAGGGGAAGAAGTAAAAGCGGGCGAACCCCTCTTCTACAACAAAAACTACGAAGAAATGCACTTCGTGTCCCCTGTGAGCGGTGAATTGGTGGAAATTGTAAGGGGAGCAAGAAGAAGGATTTTGAGCCTAAAGATTCTTGCCGACAAAACACAGGATTACGTAATCAACAAAGTGCCCGATTTGGACACGGCGGATGGGGCGGCCATTAAAAACTACCTGTTGCAATGCGGGGGTTGGCCATTCATCAAACAACGTCCGTACGACGTAATCGCCAATCCAGAGGCAACACCAAAAGCAATTTTTGTTTCCGCATACACCACTGCGCCCTTGGCAGCAGATGCCGATTATGTGTTGAAAGGCAAGGAGCAGGAATTGCAGGTGGCCATCACGGCTTTGTCAAAAATGACACCTGGAAAGATCCATGTTTCCATTGGAAAAAATAGTCGATCTGCATTTGCAGATCTTAAGGGCATCGAATTGCACAAAATTTCCGGACCGCACCCAGCTGGTTTGGTGGGTACGCAGATCAATATGATCGACCCGGTGAACAAGGGTGAAACCGTTTGGACCATTTCTCCCCAAGATATGGTGATTTTGGGTGAGTTGTTGATGACCGGGAAATTCAATGCAGAACGAACCGTAGCTTTGGCTGGGTCGGTAATCAAGGCACCCAAATACTATACCACCAAAATAGGAGCGGAAATCGCTACTTTCCTATATGCCAGCGGTGTGAACGAGGAAAGGTTCCGATTGATCAATGGGGATGTGCTTACCGGTACCAAAACCCACACGGAAGGACATTTGGGCTTCTATAACAATACAGTGACCGCCATTCCAGAAGGGAACGATTACGAATTCTTTGGATGGAACAAGCCTGTCTTCAATAAGATATCCAATACCAGGGCATTGACCTTTTCTTGGTTGCAGCCCAATAAAAAATACGATTTGGACACCAATACCAATGGGGAACACCGTGCTTTTGTGGTAACGGGCCAGTATGAGGAAGTATTTCCGATGGACATCTACCCATTACAGCTGCTTAAGGCCTGTATGGTAAAAGATTTGGATGAAATGGAGCAATTGGGCCTTTATGAGGTGGCTCCAGAGGATTTCTCATTGACAGAATTCATATGCATATCTAAACAACCACACCAACAAATTATCAGGGAAGGATTGGATTTGTTGCAAAAAGAACTAGGATAATATGGGCATGAAAGATAAATTACATCAGTTAAAACTTAAGTATCAGGGCAAAAAGATGGCTCCTGCCTTCAATGCACTGCATACCTTTTTATATACGCCGAACGAAACGACCCACTCAGGTGCACATGTGCGTGGAGCCGACGATTTGAAGCGTACCATGAACACGGTCATTATGGCCTTGATTCCCTGTTTGTTGTTCGGAATGTTCAACGCAGGGTACCAACATTATTCAGCCATCAATGGTTTTCCTGAAAACTTTTCACTGGTCAACGATTTCTTGACCTGGGATAACTTTTTGATCGGGATTACTACCGTATTGCCTTTGGTCATTGTTTCCTATGGTATTGGTTTGGGTATCGAGTTCCTGTTTGCAGTGATCAAAGGTCACGAAGTAGAGGAAGGGTACCTGGTAACCGGTATGTTGGTGCCATTGATCGTACCTGTGGATACCCCGCTTTGGATGTTGGCCATTGCCGTAGCCTTTGGTGTGGTGATCGGCAAGGAAGTATTCGGTGGTACCGGGATGAACATTTTGAACCCAGCATTGACCATACGTGCCTTCTTGTTCTTCGCGTACCCGACTTGGATGAGTGGCGATAAGGTTTGGGTACACGGCGCAGTGGAGCGTGCGGGAACGGCAGATGCCATTTCTGGGGAAACCATTTTGGGGTCCTTGGCACAAGGCTCCGATTATAGCTATTCCCTTTCCGATATGTTCTATGGGTTTATTCCAGGTTCAGTGGGGGAAACATCAACCTTTTTGATTTTGTTGGGCGGATTGTTCCTGATATTCTCCAAAATCGCTTCTTGGCGAATTATGGTAAGTGCCGTAATCGGTTCCATGGCGATGGGATTGATCTTCAATGGCATTGTGGATGCTGGTTGGCTTCCCGAATATAGCAAGTTCCATACCTTGATGAGCTTTCCTTACTGGCAGCATCTGTTGGTGGGTGGTTTGGCCTTTGGTATTGTATTTATGGCCACCGATCCGGTTACAGGTTCACAGACCAACAAAGGAAAATGGATCTACGGTTTCTTGATCGGATTCCTTTCCGTAATGATCAGGGTGTTCAACCCAGGTTATCCCGAAGGCGTTTTCTTGGCCATTTTGTTGATGAACGTATTTGCACCGACCATCGATCACTACGTGGTGCGTGGCAATATCAAAAAGAGATTGAAACGATTGAAGACAGCCACTATTTATCCCAAAGCTTCGGATGAGGTTGATTCATTAAAAACGGAAACAGCTTAGTAATTATGGCAATCAATACAGAGAAAAATAGCTATACCGTAATCTTTGCAGTCCTAATGGTGATTGTGGTGGGTTCCTTGTTGGCCTTTGTGGCATCGGGACTCAAACCAAAGATTGTGGAAAACGAACGCTTCGAAAAGCAACAGAACATCCTTTATGCAATGGGTGTGGACGAAAATACGGGCGAAGGTGATGTAACCTTCATTCCAACCACCCAAGTGGAAGGCGAGTTCTCCCAGTACATTACCAAACAAATGGTAGTAACGGGTTCCACGGCCACCGAAAAGGACAACGCCTATTTGATCGATGTGCAAAAAGCATTGGCCAAGGCCAAAAGTGGAGAAGACGCCGAACTTCCATTGTTGATCGGTGAGAAGGATGGAAAGACCTTTTATATTATCCCCATGTTCGGAAAAGGATTGTGGGATGCCATCTGGGGCTACATCTCTTTGGACGACCAAATGGTGGTACAAGGGGTATATTTTGATCACAGGGGTGAAACGCCAGGTCTAGGGGCCAACATCAAGCAACGCTTCTTTATGGACGACTTTAAAGGGGAATCCATTATGGATGGCAACAATTATGTGGGTATCTCCGTGGCCAAAGGAAACAACGATCCGTTGAACAACGACAAGGAAGATAATGAAGTTGATGCCTTGGCAGGGGCAACCATTACAGGAAATGGGGTGTCTGCCATGATCAAGGAAAGCGTCAAGTTGTACAAACCGTATTTACAAACCATAAGAAAAAATTAATATGGCACTACTAAACAAAAAGGATTCCAAACTGATATTGGACCCTTTGGCGGACAACAACCCCATCACCATTCAGGTATTGGGTATCTGTTCTGCCTTAGCGATCACTGCAGAGCTAAAGGCATCTGTGGTAATGGCCCTTTCAGTATTGTTCGTACTAAGTGTGGGTAACGTGGTTATTTCTTTGCTACGTAACATCATCCCATCCAAAATCCGAATCATCGTACAATTGGTGGTAGTGGCCGCTTTGGTAATCATCGTGGATCAGGTGTTGAAGGCATTTGCCTACGAGTTGAGCAAGACCCTATCGGTTTTCGTGGGATTGATCATCACCAACTGTATCATCATGGGACGTTTTGAGGCATTTGCCCTGGGTAACGGTCCCAAAAAAGCATTTTTCGATGGTATCGGGAATGCATTGGGATATGGTATCATTTTGGTCATTGTTGGATTCTTCAGGGAATTGTTGGGTTCAGGAACCCTGTTCGGTTTCAAGGTATTGGGTGATCCCGTTACCAAGACCGGTTTGTATTCCCTGGGATATGAAAACAACGGGTTCATGATTATTCCACCAGCAGCATTGATTGTTGTGGGCATCATTATTTGGGTACAACGCTCCAGAAATAGGGTATTAATTGAAGAAGCATAAACTGAGGCAATATGTTAGAGCATTTAGAACTGTTTTTTAAGTCGATCTTCGTAGACAATATGGTGTTTGCGGTCTTTTTGGGGATGTGTTCCTATTTGGCCGTATCCAAAAAAGTTTCCACCGCCGTCGGACTGGGGGCTGCCGTAATCTTCGTATTGGGGGTTACCGTTCCTTTGAACTGGTTGTTGGACAAATACCTGTTGCAAGACGGTGCCTTGGTTTGGTTAGGCCCAGAGTATGCCGATTATGACCTTGGGTTCCTTTCGTTCATTCTGTTTATTGCAACCATTGCAACCATGGTGCAATTGGTAGAGATAGTGGTAGAGAAGTTTTCCCCATCCCTATATAACTCATTGGGTATCTTTTTGCCCTTGATTGCTGTAAACTGTGCCATTTTGGGTGGGTCGCTATTTATGCAGACCCGTGAGATTCCCAATATCGGTCTAGCTTTCAATTACGGTATTAGCTCTGGAATTGGTTGGTTCTTGGCCATTTTGGCCATTGCTGCCATTCGAGAGAAAATCAGATATTCCAATGTGCCCGCGCCATTGCGTGGTTTGGGAATCACCTTCATCATCACTGGATTGATGGGAATCGGTTTCCAAAGTTTTGGAGGTATGTTGACCGGTGACAATGAGCCACCAGAGGATGCCAACATAACCACTGTGAAGACCGAAAAGGTTGAGAAGGAAAAGGAAATAAAGAAGGAGATTGAGGACGAGGAAAAAGCAGTCTCTTATAACGAAGCCATAAACAAATAAAGATGATATTAGCCGCAAGTACCGGAGGTACTATCTTAATTACCGTAGTAGCATTTCTTGTTCTATTGTTGATGTTGGTGGCCCTATTGCTGTTCACCAAAGAAAAGCTATCCCCATCTGGTCCGGTGACCATTACGATCAACGGTGAGAAAAAAGTAGAGGTGGCATCGGGAGGATCCTTGTTGTCGACCTTGGGTAACCAAAAAATATTTTTACCATCTGCCTGTGGTGGAGGTGGAACCTGCATCCAATGCGAGTGTCACGTGCTTTCAGGAGGTGGGGAGGCCCTACCGACCGAAACACCACACTTTTCCAAAAAGGAATTGGAAGAAGGAGCCCGTTTGGCCTGTCAGGTGAAGGTAAAGCAGGATATGGAGATCACCATTCCCGAAGAGGTGTTCGGTATCAAAAAATGGAACGCCAAGGTGGTGCGTAACTACAACGTGGCTTCTTTCATTAAGGAGTTTGTGGTGGAGATTCCTGAAGACATGAACTACAAAGCCGGTGGGTACATCCAAATCGAGATTCCACCTTGCGAAATCAAGTATTCGGACATAGATATTACCGCACACCCAGAAGAGCATGAGACGCCGGATAAATTCCAAGCGGAATGGGACAAGTTCAATTTGTGGCCGTTGGTGATGAAGAATCCAGAAACCGTGGAGCGTGCCTATTCCATGGCCTCTTACCCTGCAGAAGGGCGTGAGATCATGTTGAACGTACGAATTGCAACACCACCATGGGACCGATCTAAAAATGGATGGATGGATGTGAACCCAGGTGTGGCGTCATCCTACATTTTCAGCCTTAAAGAGGGGGATCCTGTGACCATTTCCGGTCCATTCGGTGAATTCTTCATCAACGAATCGGAAGCGGAAATGCTGTATGTGGGTGGTGGAGCAGGTATGGCACCGATGCGTTCGCATTTGTACCACTTGTTCAAAACCTTGAAGACCAACCGAAAAGTAACCTACTGGTACGGTGGACGTTCCAAAAGGGAGTTGTTCTACATCGACCACTTCAAGCAATTGGAGAAGGAGTTTCCAAACTTCCGATTCTTCATGGCATTGTCTGAGCCTTTGGAAGAGGACAACTGGAAGGTGAAAAAGGACATTGATGACAAAGAGGGTGACGGTTTTGTTGGGTTCATCCACAATTGTGTGATCGATAACTATTTGAACCACCACGAAACCCCTGAAGATATCGAATTGTATTTTTGTGGTCCCCCATTGATGAACAAAGCGGTTCAAAAAATGGGTGAGGATTTTGGTATTCCGGATGAGAATATCCGATTCGATGACTTTGGAGGATAATTTGTATTGATTTTTCACCTCGGGCATTGCCGAGAGGTACACATAACAACCAACCGATGCCTAGTCATCGGTTTTTTTGTTCAAATTTTATGGGACGACCACTAACGGAACAGGAACTGCACAATTTGGCCATGAACATCGTGGGCCGGGAACTGGAGGCGAATGGCTTTGAATTTATGGCCATCAACAGCAAGCTCAAGAAAAACCCGCAATACGTATGTTTGAAGGAAAAAACATTGCATTTTATTGTGGTTCGCAATATCGAATTCCCTCAAGATCCAAGGGAGTTTGACATCGAATTGATGGAGAAAGTAAAGAACCATGCCGAAAAGTTCGAGGCACGTACCTTTTTTGCAGGCGTCGGATTGTCCAATGCGGCCAATCAAAAATTACCCGTGTTTTTGGATGAGGAATATATCGTGGATTATCAAGGATTAATAGAGATTTCCTAATGAAAAAGATAGTATCAATTGCGTTTTTGGTCTTGGTTTTGGGCTGCGGTCCCCGGGATTTGGTTAAAAATCAAAATTGGGGCAATGCCCTCGGAACTACCTATTCCATCATCTATATTGCAGATGAGACGTTGGATTATCAACAGGAAATCGATTCGGTGTTCCAGGTATTGAACCAATCCATGTCCACGTACATTCCAACATCGGATATATCCAAGATCAATGAAGGGGATACCACCATTGTGGTGGATGACATGTTCCGTGAAGTGTTTACTGTTTCCACCAAGGTGCATGAGGCTTCCAATGGCTATTTTGACCCCACTGTGGGGGTTTTGGCCAATGCTTGGGGCTTTGGTCCAGGAGAACAGTTGGAGCTCGATAGCCTAAGGGTTGACAGTCTATTGCAATACGTGGGGTGGGAAAAGGTTAAAATGAATGCTGATAATACCATCAGCAGAACCAGTCCATCCATTCGATTCGATTTTAATGCGGTGGCCAAAGGATATGCCATTGATCGATTGGGCGCCCTATTGGATCAAAAGGGAATAACCAACTACCTGGTGGAAGTGGGTGGTGAGGTGCTGGCCAAGGGCACTAATCGGATCTCCGGAAACGAATGGACTGTAGGTATCGATGACCCCCAAGTGGAGACAGGCCGTCAATTGAAACGTATTGTCACTTTGAAGGATAGGGCCATGGCCTCATCCGGAAATTACCGAAAGTTTAGGGTAGATCCCGAAACCGGTGAAAAGTACGTGCATACCATAAATCCCAAAACGGGGTATACCAAAAATTCATCCATTATGGCGACCAGTGTGGTGGCAAAAACTTGTGCGGTCGCCGATGCCTTTGCGACCTCGTTCATGGCGATGGATTTGGATGCATCCAAGGAAGTGCTCAATAAACATGATGAATTGGAAGCCTACATCATCTATTTGGATGAAAACGGAAACACACAGGAATTTTTTACGGATGGGTTTGCCGCTTTGGTGAAGCAATGATCATTTTCGAACCAAGGGAATGATTTCCCCTTGTGCCAAGCGATATCTTTCCACATCTTCCTTTGGAAGCGTACGGGTGTAATCCACTTCTTCCACAGTAAAGCCAACGGAACGTAACTTGTCAAAATAGTCCCTGCCATAAATACGCACATGGTCATATTGGCCAAA
Source organism: Flagellimonas beolgyonensis (assembly GCF_003992615.1). Taxonomy (GTDB): domain Bacteria; phylum Bacteroidota; class Bacteroidia; order Flavobacteriales; family Flavobacteriaceae; genus Flagellimonas; species Flagellimonas beolgyonensis. The sequence continues at coordinate 7,591 of NZ_RZMY01000015.1, read as the reverse complement.
AATTCGGGCGCGTTCCCTTTTGTCGGTAATGGAATTGTCCTCGAAGGTTTTCTCCCTCTTTAGGTCCTGCGGAATTTGAAAAATGCCCCATCCGCCAGGTTTCAGTATACGGTAGAGTTCTTGCATGGCCTTGGTGTCATCAGGGATGTGTTCCAAAACATGGTTGCAAAGAATCACATCAAAGGAATTGTCTGCAAACGGCAGGTTGCAAATATCTGCTTTTACATCGGCCAACGGCGAGTTCAAATCCGTGGTGGCGTAATCGATGTTCTTTAGCTTTTTAAATCGTTTGTAAAAAGCCTGTTCTGGGGCAAAATGTAAAAGTATATGGGGTTGGGTGAAGAAATTGGTCTCGTTTTTCAGATAGAGCCACAACAAGCGATGCCGCTCCAAGGATAGGGTAGAAGGGGAGAGTACATTTTCCCGTGGATTTTCATAACCGTAGGGTAAAAACGTTCGAAAACTTTTTCCATCGATGGGGTCGGTAAAGTTTTTTCCCTTCAATGACCACGCAATCAATGGGCGCACCCAATAACTTAATCTGATCAGTAAGGGTCTTGGGATTAAATTGAGAATGTACTTGAATAATTTTGACACGAATTACCCGAATTTGCTCTAATTGGATTACAATATTACTCTTTTATAGGATAAACTATCTTCACCAAAGTTTATAATTAATCCCAATTGCATTTTAGAAGCCGCCAAGTAGTTCAAGGTTTGTTTTATGTGACTGTTGCTGATTTTTTCAACGGCTTTGAGTTCCAAAATGAATTTGTCGTCCACTAAATAATCGGCATAATAATAGTGTTTTAATTTCTCTCCTTTATAGATGATATCGAATCTCACTTCTCTTTGGAAAGGAACACCATTGGATTTTAGTTCCATTTCAAGGGCATCGCTACGAACTGCTTCGCTGAATCCTTTACCGAGTTCATTGTGGATATCCATACATAATCCAATGACAAAGTAGGACTCGTTTTTATAAATGATTTGGGACATTTATTCGAGTAATTTGAGAAATCCGTGTCGGACAAGTTAAGGTATTTTACAATACCAATTTCTGGGCGCGGAATTCATCTTCCTCGTTGCTTTCGATGCCCAACGCTTCGTAAATGTATTGGAAAGTGGAAAGTAATTCCGGCTTGCCGTCCACAAGGGCCACGTCGTGCTCAAAATGGGCACTTGGTTTTCCATCTGCGGTCAAAATGGTCCAGCCGTCCTTCAATTGTTTGATGCGACGGGTACCCATGTTGATCATGGGCTCGATGGCCACCACCATGCCATTTACGAATTTTTTACCACGCCCGCGTTTGCCATAATTGGGCATTTGGGGATCTTCATGCAGTTCCCTGCCCAACCCGTGGCCCACCAATTCGCGTACCACGCCATAACCATGGTCCTCACAATATTTTTGGATGGCGTAGCCCACATCGCCCACACGGTTCCCTTCCTTAAATTCACGGATACCGATATACAGGGACTCTTTGGTTACGCGAAGCAATTTTTTGGTCTCTTCGGCTACTTCGCCCACTTGAAAAGTATACGCATGGTCGCCATGGAACCCATTTTTAATGGCTCCACAATCCACGGAAACAACGTCTCCTTCCTTTAAGGGTTCATTGTTGGGAATACCGTGCACCACTTGTGCATTGGGGCTCCAGTTCAAGGTGTTTGGAAAATCGTACATACCCAGGAAACCAGGAACGGCTCCTTGTTCCCTGATGAACTCTTCGGCCATTTTATCCAATTTCAAGGGGTTGGCACCGGGCTTGATTTCCTTGGCCAACATACCCAAAGTTCGAGATACTACCAACGCACTTTCGCGCATCAATTCAATTTCCTCTGCTGTCTTTACGTGAATCATAGGCGCAAAGATAAATTGATTCTATGGATTTTAAGGAATGATTGTTATACCAACGGTTTTTGGGTCATCAAATCAGGTTGTGGCACGCCCATCATTTTCAGAATGGTAGGAGCTATATCGCCCAGCACACCGCTTTTGACTTCCTTGATATCGTTGTCTACGATGATCAACGGGACCGGATTGGTGGTATGTGCTGTATTCGGACTGCCATCCGGGTTCACCATGGTATCGCAATTGCCGTGGTCGGCGATAACAATGGTGGAATACCCATTGGCCAGCCCCGCGGTAATTACATCCTTGGCGCATTCATCCACAGTTTCACACGCTTTGATGGCCGCTTCCATAACTCCGGTATGCCCTACCATATCTGGGTTGGCGAAGTTAAGACATACAAAATCGGTTTCTCCCTTTTGAAGCTCAGGAACAATAGCATCACGAATATCGTAGGCACTCATCTCCGGTTGCAGGTCATAGGTGGCCACTTTTGGAGATGGACATAGAATGCGTTGTTCTCCCTCGAAGGGTTCCTCGCGCCCTCCATTGAAAAAGAAAGTGACGTGCGGATATTTTTCAGTTTCGGCAATACGAATCTGTTTCTTGCCATTTTTGGCCAAGGTTTCCCCCAGCGTGTCCTTAATGTTGTCTTTATCATAAATGACCTTGATGCCTTTGAAAGACTCATCATAATTGGTCATGGTCACGTAATACAGATTCATTTTGTGCATGTTCTGCTCATGGAAATCCTGTTGGCTCAAAGCTTGGGTGAGCTCGCGGCCCCTGTCGGTCCTGAAGTTGAAGAAAATCACCACATCGCCTTCCTGGATTTTGGCCAATGGTTCGTTATTGGCATCGGTCATCACCAATGGCTTTATAAATTCGTCAGTGACCCCATCATCATAGCTTTGTTGCATGGCCGCTCCAATATCCTGGGATTTGGTTCCTTCTGAGTTCACCATCACATCATAGGCCAGTTTTACCCGTTCCCAGCGTTTATCGCGGTCCATGGCATAATAGCGACCGACAACGGTTGCCAATTTCGTATTCCTATCAGCACAGTAATTGGTTAGATCCACCAAAAATCCTTTGCCACTTTTGGGGTCCACATCCCGACCGTCGGTAAAGGCATGAACATAAGATTTTTCCACTCCAGCTTCATCGGCTACTTTGATCAAGGCCTTTAGATGGTCGATATGACTGTGTACCCCTCCATCACTGACCAATCCCAAGAAATGAACAGGTTTGTTGTTTGCTTTTGCAAAGTCAAGGGCTTCCTTTAAAACAGGTTCGTTTTTTAACGTGTCTTCCTTTACCGCTTTGTTGATCTTGGCCAAATCTTGATAAACGATGCGTCCTGCACCCAAATTCATGTGGCCTACTTCACTGTTTCCCATTTGCCCTTCCGGTAGCCCCACATTCATGCCGTCCGTGTGCAAGTCGGCATTGGGGTATTTCTTGTATAGGGAGTCTACAAAGGGCGTATCGGCCTGTGCAATGGCAGAAACTTTAGGGTCTGGGGACTTTCCCCACCCGTCCAAAATCATTAGGATTACCTTTTTGTTCATGACATAAAATTCTACTGCAAAAATAATTTGATCTTGGCGTACACCCTAGCAATTGATTGGATTTCTTATTGTGAATCTGTTAATAATTTTATGTTAATATTGAGATGTTGTTAAACTTTAGTTATATAACTGTTAATTCCGTAACATTTTGGTTTAGATGGAGTCTACCTTTATAAGACTATCATTCATTAATCAAAAACAAATCATCATGAAAAAAGCAATTTTTACCGTGGCCGCAGTTTGTCTTCTGGCCACTGGCGGTATTTCTGCCAACGAACTGGAATCCCATTCCAACAACCTGAACCCAATAACCGTTGCCCCAGAACTCAGTGCCTTTTGCAAGGCCGTAATGCAGGGCGATGTGGATACCGTGAAAAAATTAATTGAACTAGGAGAGGATGTCAACCAAAAATCTTTGGGTCGGGCACCTATCCACTATGCTGCACGTTACAATAAGGCTGAAGTTTTACAAGTGCTTATTGACAACGGAGCTGACTTGAAAATTCGATGTGATAAGGGCATGAACGCTGTTTGGTATGCAAAAAGGTCGCATGCCGATGATGCTCTGGCCGTTTTGGAAGCTGCTATGAAAAAATAGAAAGGAGTTTATTCGTCCAAAAACAAAAAGCCCACCATTTGGTGGGTTTTTTTGTCTCATTTACCTATGTAGTGTCCTTGCAAAAGAGTAAAATTTTCCAATCAGAATTCAAAACCGGTAAAGGCCCTGTACAAAAATGCATATACGGCCATGGCCAGCATTACAGCACAAAAAATCGAGTATCCTTTCAAAAAAAGGACTACATAACTTGGTTTCAAATCGTCAAAAGCCTCAAAATAGAGGTGCTTAAAGTGTAATAGTGTTCCCATAGTGTTCTCTCGTTTTGGATAGCACAAATGGGGTAAGAAAGGTTATGAAGATTGGGTATTTCCAAAGGTAACCAATTCTGATGACTTACATTGTTTAATCGATGAACAGAGCGATTCTATCGACCTGAATATTTTCGAATGGCTTCCTTGATTTTTTCAATCCGGTTTTCGGGATCGGGATGCGTACTTTGGAATTCGGGAACACGGTTGGGCCCGGCCGCCGCTTTCAAAATTTGCATGACCTTGATCATTTCGTTTGGGTCATACCCCGATTGAATCATGAACAGCACCCCGAGCTCGTCACTCTCCAATTCATCGCCCCTGCCATTTTTCAACAGGGTGTTCTGGCCTATTCCAGCCACCAAATTTCCCATATCGCCCCCTACGGAAGCACCGGTGGCCAAGGTCTGCCAAAAACCGCTTTCCGCAATACGTTCGGCCGAATGTCTGCCGATCACATGCCCAATCTCGTGGCCCAAAACCCCTGCAAGCTGGGCTTCGTTCAATTGGGAAAATAGGGCATAGGTGATAAAAATCTGTCCGCCGGGGAGCGCAAAGGCATTGATGGTCCGATCATCGGCCAACAAATGAAATTCATATTGGTATGGTGTTTCCCTGGCGATACTTTGCTGAACCAATTTGTCGCCCACCGCGTCCACCAGTGCCTGCATACGTTGGTCGGGGTAAAGACCCCCATGTTGTTGGGCCATTTCGGGAGCACTTTGCAACCCAATGGCAATTTCCTGCTCAGTGGTCATGTCGATGTTCTGAACTCGACCGGTATAGGGGTTTTCTTCCTGGTTGCTGCATCGACGGATAAAGGCAAAGGCCACAATGGCAAGCCCGATCAGGATACGAATTCTCCAACTTCCTCTTCTCATGGTGTAGTGTTCTTAGCTAATGGAAGATACAAAAAAATGGGTCATAACAAGGCTGGATTTATATCCAGAATGTTGTCCTGTACATAGGTTTTTACAAAGCCAGTGGTAAAGTGTTCACTGCCCAAAAACTCTTCTTGTTGCAACAATTTCAGCACGTTCAGTTTGCGGTAGGCCGTAAGCATGGGAATGGAAATGGGTGCGTAACTGTAATGCCAGGGTTCGTACTTAAAGCCCCTGCGTCTCGGATTGTCGGTGTACACCAAATAAAAACCAAAGGTTTCCGAGTTTTTGTCCATCCATTGCTTTAGCCCCACGTACGGACCATTGTTTTCGAATTTTTCTGTAACCAAAACGTCGCCCGATGATTTAGGTCGGCCATCAATAATGTCGATATCGGTGCCCCAATGGTGCCTGCTGGTGCCGGGTATGGTAGAATATTCAATGATTTTGTCAATGGCGTCCAAAGGAGACATTCCGTCTTCGGTAAATTGGAGGTATTTGCGTTCCCAAATACTTTCCTGTCGGTAAAAGTCCCGAAAACTGGACACGATTTTAATGTCAATGCCATCGGCCTGCGCCGCCTTTTTCATGTCCAAAAAGGATTCATAGGCTTCTTTCCGCAGATTGATGCCCTCCCCGAACAAATCAACATCGGCCTTGCCCATCAATTCCTCAGTGCTATAAGGTGAAGGGTCGGTAAGGGGGAAAATCGTTGGAACGGCAAAGGCTAAAGAGGAGGTTGAAGCTGTTTTAATGAATGTCCTTCTTTTCATGGAAACTATTTTGGTCTCCAAGGTAAGAAGTATTTTTCACTCATTGGAAGGGTAGGGCGATGCTGTTATCGATCTAAAAACAGAAAACCGGTATACTCCAACTCGAGGTCCAAAAGGGTGGCAATGTAGTAATAGACCCCTTCGGGCAAGCCTTTTTCTTGGTTGAGGATAAGGGAACCCGTATTGGAAACACCCCTAAAATCATCCACATAATTGGTTTTCTCAAACACCTTTTGACCGAGTCGGTTGTAGATGGTCACAATGTTGTTGGGAGACTCCTCCAAGCCCTCAATGATTAGGGCATCGTTGGTGCCGTCGCCGTTGGGACTCAAAAAATAGTTGCCCAAACTGGGATTGTTCACCGCGAAGGTATCTGTAGGTAGGGGTGTTGTGCCGAAAGTTATGGCCGCAAATTCGCTGGGTACAAAGACTTCCGAGGTAACAAAACCCTGATTAATGTCGCCACTAAAGGCGGAATTGCCCAAAATCACCCATTGATTGGAAGCCTTGCTCCAACCGACTATGATGATGGACTCTGGGGTAGCGTTGGGAATGAGTCCAAGCGCACTGCGGGGGTTCCAACTGATGGTGACTTGGGCAGGCACATCGCTTTGAACGATCCAAAATTCTTTGTCAGAAACGGTGCCGATATCCTGTACCTTGGCATCCACATCGAACGTATCGGTTATGGACGACGGATTGGAGGGGCTCTCAAAGAAATAGGCGCAAATGGCGAAGGGACTGACACTTTGAGAATTGAGAATCAAAGGTCGTAATTGCTGTTGGTCGCCTACCGGGAAGGAAAAAACATCCCGATTGGTCGCTGCGGCAAAACCAGTAATCTTGGAAGCATTGCTTTCCCCTGTAAAAAAGCCTTGGTCCATGAAACTGAGATAAATGGCTTGGTTGTTCTTGGCCGTGGCTACGTTGCCAATAATAAAATTAAAATTATTCCGAACGTACATCACATTTTGAAGGAACAGGTTGGAACCCATCAAAATTTCACTATCCCACAAAGTGGCCGGAATGCTCCCGCTCACCTGGATCACTCCATTGCCGTAAAAACCGACCAAGCCTTGGGTCTGATCAAAATTACCATCGTTGATCAAATTGGTATGCAGGCCAAGGTTGCCATACACCTGCAAGTTGCCACTGTTGTACAACCCAGTTTGGGCTGTGGCAAAACAGGAGAGGAGGAGGATGGGTATGTTCAGTAGATTTTTCAAACTCTAAAAATCAATTACAGTGAAATACCATTCGGCATCAATGGGTGAACTAGTCGAATCTGATATTTGAATTGTAAAATCGGTAACACTTTGAGCAGTTACTTCAATGGTTGAACCACTGCCAGCACCTAATAGCGTTAATTGTATGACATAGTTTGCGGAATTGGCATTACTGGAAAATAACACTTGATAATTACCAATACCTAGATAGTTAACAGATAATATGCCATTTCCATTTGTAATTATATTTGAATTCATTTTACCAATTGCGTGATAGGGGCTTTGCCAAATTGAATTGCCTCCAACCGTTGTTAGAACCTGACCAGGAATTCCTGAAGGCTGGATTTTAGTAGGTGTCACCGCGTTGTCGGCCAGTTCGTTTGTTGTGATGCCGCTGGCTGCCACGTCAAGGGTGAAT
>NZ_RZMY01000014.1:301-20057 GCF_003992615.1 Flagellimonas beolgyonensis | reverse complement strand
TACAACCAGGTGCACGCCTGCAAGAACGTCTACGTGACCGACGGGGCCTTCATGACCTCGGCCAGCTGCGTGAACCCATCGCTCACCTATATGGCATTTACCGCAAGGGCCGCAAACCACGCGGCACAGGAACTCAAAAAAGGAAACATATAATGGAAAGAAGATCAGCACTCAAGAACATGGGATTGGCCTTCGGCTACGCCGTGGCCACCCCCACACTGTTAAGCCTGCTGCAGAGCTGCAAGGACAAGCCGGCCTATGCCGAATGGGTCCCCGGCTTTTTGAGCAGGGAACAGGGCCAGGCCCTGGCCCGCACCGTGGACGTGATCCTTCCCAAGACCGATACCCCCTCGGCCACCGAGGTGAACGTGCACGCCTTCATCGATGCCTACCTGGACGAGGTGATGCCCCTTGAACAACGGGACTACGTGATGATGAAGATGGAGCGGTTCTACGCCAAGGTCCTGGAGGGCTCCGGCAAGGAGAACCTTTCGGAGATAGAGGCAGGGGACATCGAGCCGGTGTTGGCCACCTACCTGCGCAAGCGCACCGATGAGGAGGAGGAGCTGCACATGGAGGCGGTGATGAACTATATGCAGGCCGTCATGGAGGGCGGCGAGGCCACCCTGGACGACGAGGTGGCGCGCTTCACCTTTGCCAACGAACTGAGGGACCTGGCCACATGGGCCTACAAGTCCTCGGAGTACGTGGGCGAGGAGGTGCTTGCCTACCTTCCCATACCCGGGGAGTACATCGCCTGTGGCGACCTGGACACCCTTACCGGTGGAAAGGCCTGGTCGGAATAGCAAAAGTTCAACCAAGCATAAAACAAAGAGCCTCCCGATCGGGAGGCTTTTTTTATGGCAAAAAAATACCTCGGAACGTTCTAATGTGGGGTGAACCAAACCGAGGCATTTTATCAATAAACACTATCCTAGTGCTGGTGGAACCAGCACCAACTATGATCCGCACATCAGGCAATCATCATCTGCCTGACCTTCTTTGGCACGTGCAATCATCTCTTTCATTTCTTCTGGCGACATGGGCTGAATATCTATCTCCTGTGGGCCCACGGAAGTGGCAGTCACCTGAATACCTTCGGCAGTTGCAGCAGTACTCTCCGATTCCACTGAAACAGTTACCGGTTCTTCTTTTTTCTTGCTGTTGTCCAATGTAAACTTAATGGCATCCACCGCAGCTTTGGTCCTTAGGTAATACATACCTGTTTTAAGACCACTCTTCCAAGCATAAAAATGCATGGAGGTGAGTTTGGCGAAATTGGCATTTTCCATGAACAAATTCAAGGACTGGCTCTGGTCGATGAAATAACCTCTTTGCCTACTCATATCGATGATGTCCTTCATACTGAGTTCCCAAACTGTTTTATACAGTTCTTTGATCTCGGCCGGAATGGCATCAATATGTTGTACCGAACCATTGGCACGCATCAATTCCTGTTTCAAATTCTCGTTCCAAAGACCCAGGGCCACCAAATCTTCCAAGAGGTGCTTGTTCACCACAATGAATTCGCCAGAAAGTACCCTACGGGTGTAAATGTTGGACGTATAGGGCTCAAAGCACTCATTGTTCCCTAAAATTTGTGAAGTGGACGCTGTGGGCATCGGAGCGACCAATAACGAGTTTCTGACGCCGTTCTTCAAGACATCTTTTCTCAGTTTGGCCCAATCCCATCTGCCGGACAATTCTTCATCCTTAATGCCCCAAAGATTGTGTTGAAATTCCCCTTTGGAAATGGGCGAACCCTCATAGGAAGAATATGTCCCCTCTTCTTTGGCCATTTCCATGGAGGCAGTAACAGCAGCAAAATACAGGGTCTCAAATATTTCTTGGTTTAATTTTTTGGCCTCATCACTGGTGAAGGGCAGTCGCAACATGATGAAGGTATCTGCCAACCCCTGGACACCCAAACCGACCGGTCTGTGTCGCATGTTCGAGTTTCTTGCCTCTTCCACAGGATAAAAGTTGCGGTCGATAACCTTGTTCAGGTTACGGGTAACCCTTTTGGTTACTTTGAACAGTTCCTTATGGTCGAATTCCCCATTTTTGACAAACATGGGCAAGGCAATGGAAGCCAGATTACATACGGCAACCTCATCGGGCGCGGTATATTCCATAATCTCGGTGCACAAGTTGGAAGAGCGAATGGTTCCCAAATTCTTTTGGTTGCTCTTACGGTTCGCGGCATCCTTGTACAGCATATAAGGTGTTCCCGTTTCTATTTGGGATTCCAAGATTTTTTCCCAAAGATCACGTGCCTTTATGGTCTTGCGTCCCTTGCCTTCGGCTTCATATTTGGTATACAAGGCCTCGAACTCTTCGCTGTGTGAATTAAAGAGTCCGGGGCATTCGTTGGGGCACATCAAGGTCCATTGACCGTCGGCTTCCACCCTTTTCATGAACAGGTCCGGAATCCACATGGCATAGAACAGGTCGCGAGCCCGCATTTCTTCCTTACCGTGGTTCTTTTTAAGCTCCAGGAAATCAAAAATATCAGCATGCCAAGGCTCCACGTAGATGGCAAAACTTCCTTTTCTTTTACCGCCACCTTGGTCTACATAACGGGCCGTATCATTGAAAACACGAAGCATGGGCACAATACCGTTGGAGGTACCATTGGTTCCCGCAATGTATGATCCCGTAGCCCTTATGTTGTGGATAGACAATCCGATTCCTCCGGCCGATTGGGAAATCTTGGCTGTTTGTTTTAAGGTATCGTAAATTCCATCGATGCTGTCGTCCTTCATGGCCAACAAAAAGCAGGATGACATCTGGGGTTTGGGTGTACCCGAATTGAACAAGGTCGGTGTGGCATGGGTGAAATACTTTTTGGACATCAGCTCATAGGTTTCTATGGCCGACTCCAAATCGTTTAAATGAATACCAACAGCCACCCGCATGAGCATGTGTTGTGGGCGTTCCGCAATCTTACCGTTGATCTTTAACAAGTACGATCGCTCCAACGTTTTAAAACCAAAATAGTCGTACCCAAAATCCCTGTTGTAGATAATGGTGGAATCCAATATTTCGGCATTTTCGGCAACTACCTTGTAAACCTCATCGGATAAAAGGGGTGCTTTTTTACCGGTTCTCGGATTCACATATTCATACAGGTCCTTCATGGTTTCCGAGAAGGACTTTTTGGTATTCTTATGCAGGTTGGAAACCGAGATACGGGCAGCCAATTTTGCATAATCGGGATGGGTTGTGGTCATGGTTGCGGCAATCTCCGCTGCCAAATTATCCAATTCGGATGTTGTTACGCCATCATAAAGGCCCTCAATGACGCGCATGGCCACTTTAACAGGATCCACAAGACTATTGAGTCCATAACACAATTTTCGTACTCGGGCCGTGATCTTGTCGAACATGATCGGCTCTTTTCTCCCGTCTCTTTTTACAACATACATAGTGCTTCTCGGTTTTAGTTGTTGGTTTTATTTTGAAATGTTAAAAAATTAACATTTTAGATTAAGGTCCACAAATTCCCAGTACAATAAGTTCGTGGGACTATTAGGGTAAAGGTTCTTAAAAATCGGCGTCGAAACTGATTTTTTGCGAATCGGTGTCCTTTTCCTTGTTCAGCACCCCTGCCTTTTGGTACTCGGAAACGCGTTTTTCAAAGAAATTGGTCTTTCCTTGGAGCGATATCATGTCCATAAAATCGAATGGATTGGTCGCATTGTATACCTTCTCACATTCCAATTCCACCAACAATCTATCGGTTACAAACTCCAGGTATTGGGTCATCAATTTGGCATTCATCCCGATCAAACTAACGGGCAATGATTCGGTAATAAACTCCCTTTCTATGTTCAAGGCATCCACAATAATGGAGGTAATCCGTTCTTTGGGCACCTTGTTGATCAAGTGTTTGTTATGTAGGTGTACGGCAAAATCGCAGTGCATGCCTTCATCCCTCGATATCAACTCGTTGGAAAAGGTAAGACCAGGCATAAGCCCTCTCTTTTTCAACCAAAAAATGGAACAGAAAGCACCTGAAAAGAAAATACCCTCCACCGCAGCAAAAGCAATTAAACGCTCGGCAAAACTGGGGGATTCGATCCAGCGCAATGCCCAATCCGCTTTCTTCTTGATGGCAGGAAAATTTTCAATGGCCTTGAACAACACATTTTTTTCCTTCTCATCCTTAACATAGGTATCGATCAAAAGGGAATAGGTCTCCGAATGAATGTTTTCCATCATGATTTGAAAACCATAGAAAAACTTGGCTTCGGAATATTGCACCTCATTGACGAAGTTTTCGGCCAGATTTTCATTCACTATACCATCCGATGCTGCAAAAAATGCAAGAATGTGCTTAATGAAGTAGCGCTCATCATCGTTCAGTTTGTTGTTCCAATCCGTAAGATCCTGATGAAGGTCTATTTCCTCTGCGGTCCAAAAACAGGCCTCACATTTCTTGTACCACTCCCAAAGATCATGGTGCTGAATCGGAAATATTACGAATCTGTCTTTGTTTTCCTGTAAAATGGGCTCAATTGCTTCGGACATAATCTATCTTTAAAAGTTTCTGGTTAGGAAGGGATGGCTTACTCGAAATGAGCAAACAAATATTTAAAATTGTTCGTGAAATGTAAAGTGCACAAAGCCAAATCGAGATCAAAGTTTTTAACAGAAACTGTTGAAATCTGCGATGGCCCAAGTCGTTGCTGGGCTTGGGATGGAAAGTGATCGTGGATAGCTTTTTGGAACGGGCGCCATGGCAAAAAAAAAGACCGAAAAGTATTGTTGTACATACTGTTCGGTCTTGTCTTCTATGATGAACCGGCGCGTGGCCCAAATATTACCAAACAGTACGGCCTCTCCGAGATCGACCAAACGATTCTTAGTTGTTCTAGGTAGTTCCCCCGAAACCTAAATCCAATTTTGAATCAAGTCCAAACCGAAGATATATTGTTGCAAGCTGTTTCTATAATCAAGAGATGGTTGCTTCGGCCGTACAACTTGTTGGTAATACAATAATTTAAGAACTTTTCAGTGAGGTCATTTTTTTGCTACGACCTTCTCCAAATCCAATTTCAGCTTTGCTTCCTTACTTTCGGAAATGGCGGCAAAAACAAGAGCTACCACTAAAATCACGAAAAGAACAATACATTTTCTCATTGCATTCGAATTAGGTGTGTCTTTAAATTTTTGACAGAGCCAAGATATTGAACAATACCCTTTCAACCCCAGCGCTATGTATAATCGGTTCTTTTTTGTGTATAGTTGGTGTGGGCATTTTTTAGATCTTGCCAAAAAATGGTCCAACCCTACAAACTGAACCTTGAAAAATGTAGGTTTTTCCCTTGATTTTCCATTTTTTACCAGTTATACGCGTTACCCGCCCATTAGCACATTATTTTAATACGGTATCAAGAATAATCCTAAATTTGAATTAACCTATATCCAATCAGTATGTTAGAAGCTGTTATTGTTGATGATGAGATCAAGGCACTGCAAAGTTTAAGCTGGGAACTTACCAATTTGAGCGATGAGGTGGATATTGTGGCATCGTTTACCGATGCGCACGAGGCTTTGGACTACCTGGAACGAAATACACCAGATTGCCTTTTCCTTGATATTGAGATGCCGGCAATGGATGGGTTTCAATTTATTAAAAACCTGAAAAACAAGGATTTTCCTGTTGTTATCACTACAGCATACAACCAATATGCACTACAGGCCCTAAAGAACGAGGCCATTGATTATTTGCTTAAACCAATAGATACGGATGATCTGGAACTTACCATTGCCAAGATCAAAAAATTCAACGCCAAGAACCTTACTATTGAGCGTTTGGAGAAGATGTTGTTGAACTTTAATTCGGAATCGCACAGCAAAAAGATCACCATAAACACTGATGGTAAATTGGTGTTTTTGAACAGTGACGACATTCTTTATGCCGAATCTGACGGAAATTATAGCACCATCTTCTTGAAGGATGGCCAAAAGATCTTATTGACCAAAAAGTTGAAGGAGGTCAATGCATTGTTGCCCCAAAGCAGTTTTTTCAGGATTCACAATTCTTACATCATCAATCTGAACAAAATCAAGGAGTTCCTGAAGACCGACGGTTATGTGGTTTTGGAATCCAATCATAAAATCCCAGTTTCTCGGCAAAAAAAATCCGATTTTCTGGATATGCTGTAACATACCCACTTCCTGTGCCCAATACCACAACCAAACAAATCGAAAACCTACATCGATCCCTATCGAGCCGTCTGGTTTTGTTTTGTTTTTTCTTTTTGCCCATAATCGGTTTTGGACAAAATATTCCGGAAGAATTTAAGGATAAAGCGGAAACCTTGGTGCAGCTGCAACCCAAGACCTACGAGTCACTGGACGAAGAACTTTCGAAGGAAAAACGTGATACTACCTTATTGCGTTTCTTCGCCGATTTGGCCAAGGAATACGATTATTGGGAAGGTCAAGCCTTTGCTCTTAACCAATTGGGAACCATGTACCGAAATACCTCGCAATATCAAAAAGCGGTCGATTTACACCTTGATGCCCTTGCAGCCGCAGAAAAGGCAAACAACACTGAACTTCGCGTATTAAGCTTAAACATGTTAGGGGTGGTCTATCGGCGTACTGATGCCATAAAGACTGCATTGGACTATAACCAAAGGGCATTGGAACTGGCAGAAAGTGTAGACAATCCTTCGGTGCACATCAAAAGAAGCATCAATGTTGCCCTTAACGGTATTGGAAACCTATACCAGACCTTGGAGCAATATGACCAAGCAATCGTTCAATTTGAAAGGGCCTTGAAGCTTGAGGAGGAATTGGGCAATAAATTGGGGCTTGCCATCAACCATCAAAACATTGGGAACTGCTTGGAGGAAAAAGGCGATTTGGAGTCGGCCCTCGAAAACTATCGTAAATCCCTGGCCTATAATGAAGAAATCGGTTCGGAATACGGAACCATTATCTGTAAAAACAGTCTGGCGCAAATCTATTTGAAACAGGATATGCCCTATGCGGCCCTCGTGTTGTTGGAACCTTTATTGGAGGCATCGCAGCGCATTGGTGATTTTTTCATTACTGCTTCCATTTTTATCAATACAGGTTGGGCCCATACCAAATTGGGCAATTTTGATCAGGCACACGATTTCATCTCCAAAGGCCTGGACATGGCCATCAACCGAAATATGCCCAGCAGCATTTTGTACGGCTATCAAAAATTGTCCGAACTGGAATACGACAGGGGCGATTTCAAAAAAGCCTATGAGTATTACAAAAAGGCCGATGAAAATGCCGCACAGATTTCGAGCGCCACCAACCTTCGGTACATGAACGACATTATCGAACGTTACGAAACGGACAAAAAGAACAACCAAATTGCAGTTTTGGCCAAGCAAAATGAAATTGTACGGCTTCGACTCAAGAAAAATGAAACCACATTGTTGGTCAGTGCCTTGATCGTGGGGTTGATATCCTCTATTCTGTACATTCTGTACCGACAGTACCAGAGCAAGAACGAAAAAAGGGTTTTGACCTTGGAACAGAAGATGCTTCGAAGCCAAATGAACCCCCATTTTTTGTTCAATTCGCTCAATTCCATCAAGCTGTACATCATCAATAACGAGCAGAAAAATGCCGTTCATTACCTCAACAAGTTTTCCAAATTGGTGCGAAAGATCTTGGAGGCCTCCTCACAACGGGAAATTTCCCTGGCCGAAGAGTTGGAAACGGTTGAACTTTACATGAACATCGAGAACATTCGCTTTTCCAATGAAATTGATTTCCGTGTTGAAGTGGACGAGGATATCAATGTGGACAACGTAAAGATTCCCTCTTTGACCCTTCAGCCCTTTTTGGAGAATTCCCTTTGGCACGGTCTTTCGCCCAAGGAAGGTGAAAAGAAAATCCACATCCATGTAAAAAGAAAGGACAAAGGCCATGTGTCCATCGAAATCTTGGATAATGGCGTGGGCCGGACCATGGCCGAAGCCAACAAGGAAAACAGGGTGCTCAAGCGCAAATCTGTAGGCATCCACATTACCAAAGAACGCTTGGCCAACTTCGCCAAAGATTATCAAAACAATTTTGATGTGGACATTGTGGACCTTTACGATGACAACGGAAAACCCAATGGCACCAAGGTTGTTCTGGACATCCCTACGATTTAGGATTTCCTTTGGCCACTTCTTCCAATTCGGCATACCATTTTTTGCCAAATTTTCGAATCAGGGCTTCCTTAACGAAGGTATAGATCGGCACCTTCAGTTCCTTGCCCAGGGCGCATGCAGGGTCACAGATTTCCCATTTGTGGTAGTTAACGGCCGTAAATTCGGAATACTCCCTTGTTCGTACTGGGTATAGATGGCACGAAACGGGTTTCTTCCATTTGGTGGCGCCAGCCAAATAGGCTTCTTCCAAACCACATTTGGCAATCCTATCGGATGAAAAAACCACGTAGGCACACTCACTATTGTCTACCAGCGGTGTTTCCCATTCACCATCTTCACCCTTTACAAAAGCCCCTTGTTCCTCAATGGCCTTGATGCCCTCTGGGCGCAGAAAGGGCTTCACCTTTGTATAGATTTCCACCAATATTTCGGTTTCGGATTCATCCAATGGGGCGCCATATTCCCCTCCCACACAGCAGGCCCCTTTGCAGGCATTAAGATTGCATACAAAATCGTTTTCCAAAATTTCTTCGGACACAATGGTTTTTCCTATCTGGAACATTCGGAATGCTTTTGTCGGCAAAGGTAGATCAAATGACGAAAATTGATGATTTATAAACTTTACATTGACATCCAAAAGTGTTTTTTACACGTACATTTGCAGTCCGAAAAAAATAAGCACAATGAATTTCAATTTCAAGGAAATAGCAACCGCTGGTATGATTCTTTTTGCTGTGATCGATATTTTGGGGAGTATTCCGATAATA
This sequence comes from Flagellimonas beolgyonensis, assembly GCF_003992615.1. Classification (GTDB taxonomy): domain Bacteria; phylum Bacteroidota; class Bacteroidia; order Flavobacteriales; family Flavobacteriaceae; genus Flagellimonas; species Flagellimonas beolgyonensis. The sequence goes on along the minus strand of NZ_RZMY01000014.1, from coordinate 11,134 downwards.
ATCTCGTTACGCAACAAGGTTGGGCACATTCAATCAGAAAAAGCCTCTGTGGTAGCTGCATGCATTATGGTCGCTTTTTTGTTCGTCGGTGAAAAAATCCTAAAGCTGATCGGTATCGATGTCAACTCCTTTGCAGTGGCCGGTGCCTTTATCATCTTCTTTTTGGCCATTGAAATGATATTGGGCATCACCTTGTATCGGGACGATGAGCCGGAGACCGCCTCCATTGTGCCCATTGCCTTCCCTTTGATCGCCGGAGCGGGTACCATGACCTCGCTGCTTTCGTTGCGTGCGGAATATCATGTGGAGAACATTATTGTTGCCATTATCCTAAACATTATCTTTGTATATATCGTTCTAAAATCGAGTGCAAAGATTGAACGGATATTGGGTAAAAACGGACTTAATATCATCCGAAAAGTGTTTGGTGTTATCCTTATGGCCATCGCTGTAAAGCTTTTTGCCTCCAATATAAACCAGTTGTTTGCACACGGTATTTAAAAACCCGTTATGAACAAAACATTTAGCATTGTCCTTATCCTATTGGCGTTGGCTTTGATTGCCTTTAACGTGACCTTGGTGGATTTCCAAAATCCTTTGCAGGGAGATAGCACCATTGCACTGATCGGAATAGTAGCTTCCCTTTGTGCCGTGGTTTTGCTGTTGATCTTTATGACCTCTAAAAAAATAGAAAAAAAGCTGAAGGACTGATCAGGGCTTTACATCTACCGACCCCACCTGTGAAGGTGCAATTTGCGCAGCATCCAAGTCTTTGACCTTGGTGAGCATGGCATCAAAATCCCCTTTAATTTGGGCCGAAAGGTTCGGTGAATACAATTGTTCGGCGATATTGGCCTTCAAATAGGCCTTGATCTTATCCTCATAAGCATAGAAATCCAATTTCACCTTTCGGTCCAACACAAATTGGATAAACTGATCGAACAGGATATCATCCACATGGAATTCCTCTAAAAATTCATATTGGTCGTACCCATCATACCGGGTTCGGTCCTCTTCCAAATGCTCAAAAATAAATCGTGAAAAGAACTGATAGGTATCGTCCATGCTTTCGATCGCCTCTTCCTGATTGCTGCCAATGGGAACGAACACATCTGGAATGATTCCGCCACCACCATATACCACTTTCCCGCCAGGGGTGACGAATTTTAGCGAATCGGCAACTTTAATACTGTCAGCTGAAGTCAATTCTCCGTTGGTATAGCGGTCCATGAACTTTCTATAGTAATCGTGGTTGCCATTTTTATAGGATTTTTGAATGGAACGACCGGTAGGAGTATAATAGCGACTTACGGTAAGTCTAACGGCAGAGCCGTCTCCCAATTCCATTTCCCGCTGCACCAATCCCTTCCCGAAGGAACGACGGCCCACAATGGTCCCTATATCATTGTCTTGAAGGGCTCCCGCAATAATTTCACTGGCGGATGCGGAGCGTTCATTGATCAACACATAAACCGGTTTTTCCTCAAAATCGCCCTTTTTGGTGGCATAGGCTTTGTTGATCCTACCCTTCTTATTTTTGGTGAAAAGGATAAGCTTACCATCGGACAGGAACTCATCGGCCATTTTTTCAGCAATGCCCAAATACCCTCCAGGATTATCGCGAAGGTCCAAAACCAACTTCTCGGCACCTCTTAACTTCAGTTTTTTGAGGGCATCCTTAAATTCGGCATAGGTGGATTCGGCAAACCGATTGATCTTAATGTAGCCCATATCGTTGGAAAGCATGTAATAGGCATCCACACTGCGAATGGGCACCCGATCCCGGGTTACGGCCATATCCAGCGTCTTGTTTTCCGATTTGCGGAACACCTTAAGATTCACTTTCGTGCCTATTTTACCCTTTAACGTTGAAACGATATCGTCATTCGGAATCCTTTTCCCAAAAAGGGTGTCCTTATCAGCCATCAATATGCGATCGCCAGGCTTTATACCACTGATATAACTCGGGCCATTTTTTATGGTCCGGATTACCGTAATCGTGTCCCGGTACATATAAAAGCTTACTCCGATTCCCGCAAAATCACCCTTCATGTTCTCGGAAACTTCTTCCATTTCGCTTTTGGGAATGTACACAGAGTGGGGATCCAATTTGCCCAATATGTTGTTCACTGTAACATCGACAATGCTATCGGTATCCACCTCATCCACATATTCATAATCGATATAATCGATCAACCGGTTGAGTTTATCCTTTTTGGAATTGGTGGAAAACAATCGTTCGGGTGAGTCGTTGAAGTGTAGTTTGCCCCCAATAAAAATACCAATGGCAACCGCCAGGGCAAGTAAAGTGGGCCAAATATATCCTTTGATCTTTTTCATATAGCAATTATGGTTTTACACCATTTCTTCCAAAACCGGAAGATGAACGACCTCTACGCCGGCGCGTTCCAAAAATTTTAATCCTGAGTCGTCCTTGTAGGCTGTTTTATACACCACACGTTTTATGCCAGATTGATGAATCAACTTACTGCATTCCCTGCATGGTGACAACGTAATGTACAAGGTGGCCCCTTCGCAAGACTGTGTTGAGGCGGCCACTTTTAATATGGCATTGGCCTCGGCATGAAGTACGTACCACTTGGTGTAACCCTCCTCGTCCTCACAAAAGTTCTCAAAACCGGTGGGGGTTCCGTTGTACCCATCGGAAATGATCATGCGATCCTTTACGATAATGGCACCCACTTGCCTTCTTTTGCAGTAGGAAAGTTTGCTCCATTCCTGGGCCATCCGTAAATAGGCCTTGTCGTATTTTTCTTGTTTGCTCTCCTTCATTCAGTCAAAAATAAGCTGATAATGAAATAAATATACCTGCTTTGGAAGACCCTTACAACCTTATTCGATTAAATTTAACGAAGGTCCTATTGGGGAAACGTTGCAATAAGCAAGGGTATTGTGATGGCTATGATCAAAATGGAGGCAATTGCGATAAATAGGGTCCTTTTTAACTTCAACAGGTCCACAGAGAGAAATGCCAGTGCCAAAACCATCAAAATTATGGTGACCTGGGATAACTCAATCCCGGTGGCAAACCCCAAAAGCGGGGTGATCTTATCTTCTTCCTCCGCCATCAACATTTTGAAATAGTTTGAAAACCCAAAACCATGGATCAAACCAAAAAAACCGGTAGCGATATAATGCAACAGTTCTCCAAAGTTCACCCCTTCCTTGAACACATAGGTAAAATTGAAAAGGGCCGTGATGAAAATGGTTACAGGAATCAAGAATTCTATGAGGCCAACATCCACGGTTACCACCTCATAAACGGACAATGCCAACGAAGTACAGTGCGCCACGGTAAAAATGGTGGCCAATATCACCACATGCTTCCAATTTTTGAAGGTAAAGGGCACTGCTAGGGCCGATAGGAACAGAATATGATCGTATGCACTGAAATCCAGCACATGATCCAAACCCATTTTCACATAAAACATAAATTCTTCCATGCTTTCCAATTATGAGATTCCTCGCTCTTTTTGAATGGTTTCGTACGCTTTTTGTACCTCCTTGAACTTTTCCTCGGCCCCTTTTCGAATGGCCTCGTTTTCCGTGACCACCCGATCGGGATGGTATTTTTTGGCCATGGTGCGATAGGCTTTTTTCACCTCTTCGTCCGTGGCCGTTTTTTCGATTTCCAGGATTTTGTAGGCATTGTCCGCAGACCTGACGAACATGGCCATAATACTTTCAAAATCGTTTCTTCCTACACGAAGATAGCCTGCAATCTCACGTAATTTAGCCACTTCCGATGGGCTCAATTGTCCATCAGCTTGTGCAATGCCAAACAAAAAATGGAGGAGTTGCAAACGTACCTCGTACCGGGTCCGTTGTTCCATGTAGGCACATATGCGCTGGGCCGAAATTTCCCTTTTCTTGATCACTTCGTTAAAGGTCCTGAAAATGGCATTGGCCCTCTCCTTTCCGTAGGTGCTCAAAAAATACTGTCGCACATATTCCAACTCCTGTGGATTTACCTGTCCATCGGCCTTGATGATAATGGAACAAAGGGAAAGCAGGTTCAATTCAAAATCGCGCGGAGAGACATTTTGTTGACCCGTACTTTTAAAAACCGATTTGGCACCACTTTCAGAGCCGCCCATGTTTTCCAAAAGGCTGCCCAAAAGAAATCCCAGTATGGCGCCGGGAAAGCGAAGAATAAAATAGCCCACAACAGCGGCCACCCATTTGATCATCCCATAAATTTTAAAGCCCAAATATAGTGCTTTGACCAGTAAACCATACTTTAAGCAATGTTAAGGACGATGAAAAAACCGAACAATGCCGTATCTTTGACATCAAATTAAAAAAAAGCCTATGTATCCTGAAGAATTGGTAAAACCTATGCGAGCAGACTTGGCCAATGCCGGGTTTGAGGAACTACATACAAGTGATGCCGTAGAAAATGCACTTAAAGAACCAGGCACTACCCTTGTGGTGGTGAATTCAGTTTGTGGTTGCGCTGCGGCCAATGCAAGGCCTGCTGCCAAATTGAGCCTTCAAAACAGTAAAACACCCGATCATTTGGTAACGGTTTTCGCCGGAGTGGACATGGAAGCCGTGGCCACCGCAAGAAACCATATGGTCCCCTTTCCTCCTTCTTCGCCAAGTATGGCGCTATTTAAAGACGGGGAATTGGTGCACATGATCGAAAGACATCATATTGAAGGTAGGCCAGCCGAACTGATCGCTGAAAATTTGATGGAAGCCTATAACGAGTTTTGTTAATTTGGTTTCCAACATATCAAAGAACAACCACCTATAAGGGTGGTTTTTTTATTTTTACACCGAACTCAAACTGAATCTAGTGGCCAAATTGCTCTCATACCCTTTAACTATCCTATTTTTTATCTTTTTTGGACTGGCATTGGTCATTTTTCACCCAATCCAATGGATTTGTTTGAACTTGTTTGGTTATAATGCCCACAAGCGCAGTGTTTCGATCTTAAATTGGTGCCTAATGGGCTGTACCCGCATTTTGGGAACCCGATACACTTTCCAAAACGATCAAAACATTCCGACCGACCGACCGTTGATCATCGTGACCAACCATCAAAGCATGTACGACATTCCCCCAATCATTTGGCACATGAGAAAGTACCATCCCAAATTTGTGAGCAAGATCGAATTAGGCAAGGGCATACCTAGTGTGTCCTATAATTTAAGACATGGTGGCTCGGTATTGATCAACCGAAAGGATCCGAAGCAGTCCATTGCCCAATTGGAAAAACTTGGAAATTATATCGAAGCCCATAACCGTAGTGCTGTGATTTTTCCGGAAGGAACCCGCAGTCGAACAGGGGAACCCAAACCCTTCAGGACAACCGGACTAAAAGTGTTGATGAAGAATGCACCCTCCGCTTTGATTATACCCATCAGTATAAACAATTCCTGGAAATTATTGCGTTATGGCAAATTTCCAATGGGACTGGGGTCACATGTCAAATTTGAGGTGCATCCACCCATGGAAATTTCGGCAGACTTGGATTCCACCATCAAAGCGGTTGAAAAACAAGTGGTTTCAGGAATCCAAATCAGCGCATGAAAAAAGACCTATTGGTACAGAATACCATTGATTTTGTAAAGGAATCCCTGAAAAATGCCGAAGGGGGTCATGATTGGTTCCATATTGAAAGGGTTTACAAGAATGCCCTTCACTTAATACAATTTGAAAGCAAGGCTGATGCTTTGGTAGTACAATTAGTAGCTCTTTTACACGATATCGCCGATCCAAAATTCCATGATGGGGATGAATCCATTGGCCCCAAAGTGGCGCGGGAGTTTCTCACTTCCCAACTTCTTGAGGCGCATTTGATCGAACATATTGTGAATATCATCCAGCACATGTCTTACAAAAACAGTCTGGACAATTCCGGTGAGCGTTTTTCGTCTCTGGAGCTCGAAATCGTTCAGGACGCTGACCGATTGGATGCCATGGGAGCCATTGGTATTGCCCGGGCATTCAACTATGGAGGATTCAAAAATAGGGCCTTGTTCGATCCGGCGATTCCGCCCAACCTCAATATGACCAAGGAGGAATACAAAAAATCCAACGCGCCGACCATCAACCATTTTTACGAAAAATTGTTGTTACTAAAAGACGGTATGAATACAGCAGCGGGGAAAAAAATAGCCCAAGAAAGACATGACTTTATGCTGGCCTTTCTTGAGCAGTTTTATAAAGAGTGGGGGCATCAACCCAAGGACACCCCATAAATCTATTTTTTAACAGAAAGTTCCCTAGTTAACCACCCTCTTTTATTGGCCGTGGCTATGGCGTAGGGTGTGATCCAAAACAATCCGAAAGTATAAAGAATGCTATAGGAGTACGCCCAAAACGATTCGGATAGTTCGTAACGTTTGGCGTAGAATAGCACCGGAAAAGTAGTGACGATCAATATACTCGCCAATGTTGAACTCAAGAACAACAAAGGATGCGACAATACAAAGAACAGCATGAACAACAACAAGGGATAACTCATGATGATCCGCAAAAACTGACTCACAAACAACAATCTCGCACCAAACTTGGGTCCCTTTCTAAAATTACGGAATACGTACTTGGACATTTCAATGTTCTCGCGCACATTGCTGCGTCCCCATCGAATGAACATCTTGTACAGGCCACGGTATTTTTCGGGCACGTTGGTATAGCAATAGGCATTTCTTTGAAACAACACGTGGTAACCCTGTTTAAGGATCATGTTAGTCATGGCCCTATCCTCACCGATATCCGATGGCTTTCCCATAAAGGTTTGGTTGATCCAATTTTCCAGACAAGCATGTACGGCCTTACTACGATATGCCGCTAAAGCACCTGGGGTACAAAGTACCGAGTTGAGCGTGCTTTCAGCAGAACGCACAAATTCAAAGCTCAGCACAAAGCTTACATCCAACATTTTGGGCAACAGGGCCTTTTCGTTGTTCAGAACGCGAATGTTTCCGGCCACTGCACCACAATTTGAATTTGTGACAAACGGACTAACCAAGTTTCGCAAGGTATCCTCGGCCACTATGGAATCACTGTCCACTGTCACAAAAATTTCTCCCGAACCTTCATTGAACCCCAAATAAAGCGCATGGCGTTTACCCATGTTTTTGGGCTGCTTGTAAATGGCCAAGGCGTCCCCTAATTCGATCTTGGCTTGTTGAATCCAATACCAGGTATCATCCTTACTGCCATCATCCACGGCGAGTATCTGCAATTTTTCCTTTGGAAAATTGCTGCTGGCCAAACTCATCAACGTTGCATAAACCTGCTTACCTTCATTATAGGCGGGAACAATTACTGTGCAACTTGGCAATTCTTCATCACTGACAGAACCAACGGCCTTGTATTTGAAGTAGCGAAATACCGTATAGAGAAAAAATCCGACCCTGAACAGGAACAACAAACCCGTGACTACTAAAATGGAAATACCCAATTTGGAGCCCATTCGTTCCAAATTGTACATTTCAAAATCGCTTTGAAGCACATAAACAAGATACAATGCCCCCAAAAGCAGCACAAAAGTGCTTCCCATTACAAAAACGCCCCATGCATCGGCGGTCTCGAAAAAGTTTTGGATTCGATGTTTTATGTTGGATTTTGCCTTAATCCGGTTGGTAATTTCAATTTTCTGGTTCGATGAATTTTTCATTTCATCCATTGTGGTTTGCCCCATTTTATAAGATTGGATAATAAACGTTTGGTGGGATTTACGTAACAGAATCAGTTTTAGATGCTTTTTAAAAATTATTTAACTAGAAATACAAAAAGCATCGTAATGCATACGTTAAGATTACAAAATGTTACAAATCCAACTATTGAATACCATTTGGATGATTCAGGGTTTCCTCCTTTAATTAGCTCCTGATTTTTGTATCTTGTGGGGACATAATCAAACTAAACAAAATGCAAAGAAGAAAGTTCCTTAAGAATACAGCCGCTGCCTCGGCTGCGTTTTCCATTGTTCCAAGTTTTGTGCTGGGCAAAACCCATGTTCCACCCAGTGACACCCTATACGTCGGTGCTTTTGGTGTCGGGGGCCGGGGCAACAGTGTTATCCGTGGCTTGAACGAAACCGGCCGAGTTAAATTTGTTTCCTTTTGTGATGTGGATGACCGCAGGGCCAAGGAAACCTATGAAATGTTCCCGGACGTAAAACGCTATAAGGACTTTAGAAAAGTATATGATGCGCAATTGGGCGATATCGATGCCATTATGGTGGCTACCCCCGATCACACGCATGCCACTATTGCACTTCCCTTTATGCGGGAAAAAAAACATGCCTATGTGGAAAAACCGCTCACCCATAATATTTATGAGGCCCGTTTGATGACCAAAGTGGCCAAGGAAAATGGAATCGTTACCCAAATGGGCAACCAAGGCGCATCCAGTGATGATAGCCGTATCGCCCGTGAATGGGTGGAGTCCGGTATTATTGGCAAAGTACACACCATCGACTGTTGGACCAATCGCCCAGTGTGGCCACAAGGGGTACCCATGCCCACCAAAAAAGACCGTATTCCAAAAGGGTTGGACTGGGACCTATGGTTGGGTCCGGCTGCCATGCGCGATTACAATGATGCCTACCTTCCGTTTAAATGGAGAGGTTTCTGGGATTTTGGAACCGGAGCCTTGGGCGACATGGGATGCCATATTATGGAGACTCCCTTCAGCGTATTGGATCTAGGATATCCTATAGAAGCAGAAGCAAGCTGCACCACTGTTTGGGTCGGTGATTTTGTGGAGGCCGATTACAGCCACTCCTGCCCTCCATCTTCCAAAATTCACTTGAAATTTGAACATGAACACCATGGGGATATTGCCCTTAACTGGTACGATGGTGGTATAAAACCCGATCTGCCCGACGAATTGAAGGACGGGGAAACCATTGGCGATACCGGTGGTGGAACCATAATCTATGGGGATAAGGGCACATTGATCTGCGATACGTATTCAAGAAACGCCAGACTATTACCATCGGAAATGATGGATCTGTACAAATCACCAGAACCCAAATACCCCAGAGTTGAAGGAAGTATGGGAGGCCATATTGCCAATTTTGTGGATGGTTGCCAAAACGGTACACCAACCTCTTCCAATTTTGAAAAGGCCGGTCGCTTGACCGAGACAGTGTTGATGGGGAACTTGGCTGTTAAAGCCTACCAATACAAGGAATTGAAACCCGGAAAAACACCAACCGATTGGGACCCTTATGATTCCCCAGGTCGCCGAAAACTGATGTGGGATGGGGACAACATGAAGATCACCAACTACGACAAGGCCAACGAATGGGTTACCCGCGAATACCGTGAAGGTTGGGAAGTTAAATAACCCATTTTCCTAAAATAGGATTTAAATAATTGTCAGTTCGAGCGGAGTCGAGAACAAAATGAAGTTCATGGACCGAAAGGTTTCGACTGCGCTCCACCTGACAATATTGATTGTGTTCAAAACAATTTTAATTGTCCATCCTTGTAGTGTTGGTGCAATTCGGTATTCAATTTGGGGAACACCCGATCTTTAAAATACCGTTGTTTGGCCAACTGGGCCATACTGTGAATCTGTTCCGCGAGTTTTCCCTCCCCTTTGGTTCGCAATCCGAATCGGCTGTCGTTTAAACTGCCCCCATGGCACTCCTGTATTTGGTGCAGTACCTTTTCTGCTCTGTCGGGCATGGTTTTGTGAATCCAATCGGTAAAAATTTGACCGATGGCCCCATTGAGTCGCACCACGGTCAATCCAAAGGAACGGGCACCATGGTCGGCCACGGCTTTGGCCAAGGGCAACAACTCATGGCTGTTGATACCGGGAATAATAGGGGCCAGCATGGCATTCACCGGAATGTTGTTTTCAGAAAGGGTCTTGATTGTTTGTAATCTTTTTTTAATGGTGGTGGTGCGGGGTTCCAATATTCGTCTTGTTTTTTCCGACAAGGAGGTCACCGAAACATGGACACCGACCAACCCATGCTCATTCAGTTCTTTCAAGATATCCAAATCTCGCAGTACCAAGGCATTTTTAGTGATGATGCCCACCGGATGGCGGTATTTTAAAAATAGCTCCAAGCATTTTCGGGTAATCTTAAATTTCTGTTCAGCGGGTTGGTAACAGTCCGTATTGCCCGACAGCACAATGGTGGCTGCTTTCCATTTCTTATTTCTGATCTTGGCCTCCAACAACTCGGGTGCTGCTTGTTTTACCAAAATACTTCGTTCAAAATCCTGTCCAGCACTGTAACCCCAATATTCGTGGGTGTTACGGGCATAGCAGTACACACACCCGTGTTCGCATCCTTGGTATGGATTTAGTGAATAGGACATGCCCACATCGGGACTGTCAACCTTATTAACAATGCTTTTGGGAAAAATGGGAATATATTGGGTTTGATTGCCCTCCGGTTCTTCCCCCTCCAATCGAAAAAATTCGAGAAAATCCTCTCGCATTTCATACACCTGCTTGGAAAAACGATTGTGTGGATTTTGCTGTGCACCCCGTCCTTTGGTAAATTGTTCAGTTGACATTGCATTGGATTATTTCCCAATATATGGATTTTATCCAATGATTAATATACAATAATCAGTAAACAATGAACAATCTGGTGTCATTCTGAACAAAGTGAAGAATCTCACAAGGTAATGGCTTCCGCATCTTGCTTCGACTTCCTGACCATCCGGCAGGCAGGTGCTCAGCATCCCCGCGGAATGACAATGTATGCCTTTTATGTCATTTCGAACCGAGTGAAACGAGTGTGAGAAATCTGTTCTTTCGCTAAAAGCTAAAAGGTGAAGGGGCAAGGGACAATGTCCAATTAACAATGGACAATAAACAAA
>NZ_RZMY01000014.1:0-251 GCF_003992615.1 Flagellimonas beolgyonensis | reverse complement strand
AAGGGACAATGTCCAATTAACAATGGACAATAAACAAAGGACAATGAACAATGTCATGTAGAGATGTCACCCTGAGCGCAGTCGAAGGGGCAGTCGAGACGTGCAAGGCAACGCAAGTTCGGTATAAAGGAGATTTCTCAATCGTCGCTACGCTCCTCATGTCGAAATGACCACGCATCCTATTTTTCTGGGCGAAGCAAAGAAACTTCTTTTGGTGTAGGGTAAAGGAACAATGGACAAATAACGGATAA